>CAWKDD010000001.1:0-1978326 GCA_963848335.1 uncultured Acidimicrobiales bacterium | reverse complement strand
GCGGGTTGAACGCCGCGGCGTGGGGAGTTTGGTCTCGCAAATAACCCGGCATCCACGTCAGCCAGCCCCCCCATTTGTGGGGCCCGACTTTGTTGGTCAGCGCCTCGAGAAACACCGTGCTGAGATACAGCCGGAGAGGGACGACCACCCAGCGAGGCACCGCTGCGCTCGAGCTGTCGGCCGGATCTGCCGGTCTCGGTGCCCCAATGGCATGCGCCCGTGCCGGCGCCGCGCCGATCGGGCCACGCCTGAATGCAATCACCAGAGGCGCGAGCGCGGCCATCTTCTGGCAAAGATGACGTCCAGTCCCCACATCCGACCCGCCCGAGCGAGCAAGACTGTCAGTGCGAGCGCGAGGTAGGCAGCGGTAGTCCAGCCGCCGTACGGTGTCTGGCCCGACATCGCCAAGTAGTTGGCGAGGAGGACCACCAGGGCCCCCGCAGCCAGCCGAGTCGCGCATCCACACACGAGCAGGCAGCCGAGTACGACGTGGACGATCGCAACGAGGGGTGCGAGCCACGCCGACTGCGGCAGTAGTACATGCGCCAAGACCCCTCGATACCAGATTGCACTGTGTGGCGCCCACGTCGACAGTTGGTGCCGCAGGGCTTCCGACCATGTTTGACCGGGATCAACCCAGGGAGGTCGGTCTAACAGCTGCTCGACACCAGCGACCGCGAACACGATGCCGACGTACACGCGCGGCATGACGAATGGCCAACGCGGGACTCGGTCTGCTACGGGAGGCTCCTGCAGCGACAGTTCACGAGTCCGAGCCATGTCCGCTAGTTCCTGTCTCAGGAGGAGGCCCTGCGGCGCCGGTAGAATGTGCGCCCGACGCTCCCTGTGGCCAAGTGTTCCTCAACACCTCTCCACGACTTTGTCTCAACTCTGACAATGCGGCTGCGACCGCTCTGCCGCAGCGGTTGTCCCTTTCATGCCTGGATGAAATACCCAGCGCCGCGCACCGTAATGATCGACGCTGGGTGAGACGGGTCGTCTTCAATCTTCTTGCGCAAAGCGCTGATGGTAGACTCGACACAGTGCGATTCAGACGCTGCAGCCCGGCCCCAGACCGCCGTCAACAGCTCGGCTCGAGAGACGATACACCCTGTGCACCGGGCCAAAGTCAGCAAGACAGCATACTCGTGGGGGGAGAGCGCAATCCTCACCGGGCCCTTGGTAACCGCATGTGCTGCGGCGTCGATCGTCAAGCTCCCGATCCGCCAGGCCCCGGATTGGTGTTCGCGGGGCTTCCGTCGGACCAATGCGCGCACTCGGGCGAGCAGTTCCCTGGGGGTGCAACACCGTGCAGCGACCGCATCGGCGCCGGCATCAATGCAGGCCGTCAACGCGGCCACATCCCCCGGTGGGGTCAAGGCGAGCAGATACGACGTATTGCCGCGCTCCCGGAGCTCTCGGATCATTCTTGCGGTCGACGATTGGGCACTGTGCACATCACAGATGAGAATGGCAGCCGCGCCCGTCCGATACACGTCAGCGTGGGCTTGATCTGAGCACGCGACCGGAAACCCGCTCAGTGCGAGCACCTCTTGCCATCCCAATGCTCGCTCAGGATCGCTGCTGAGCACTACGACCGGCAGGTTCGACTCTTCGGCCTGTTGGGCAGGAAACTCCTCTTCCTGAACCTCTTCGGGATGAAAGAAGTTTGCTTCTTCGTCGAACGGAAGCCCCAGCGGCTCGTGCCCCTCTGCTAGAAATTGATCTTCGAATTGATCCACTTGGATGCTCACCTCCCCAACCGGGCACAACACTTCGTACTGATTCTCACCTGGCGGGGCATGTTAACCTGTATACAAACCACTAGCTTAGGCGCGCCTTCAGCCACCGTGCCGACCGTAGATAATTAGCAATCGATTATAGCATCGAACCGATCGCAAAGTTAAGTCCTAAATAGAAGATGTTCCGATTCTGGATTGGTTACACGATCTTTAAAACCGCCGGGCTTTAAACCACCGTTCGGGCTTTGCCCGCCTTCGGCTCCCCGGATCCTACGACCGTTTGTGCAGAACCAGATTCTTCAGCTCATTCAAAAACGCCTCCACATCCTGAAAGTCGCGATAGACCGACGCAAATCTCACATATGCGATCTTATCGAGATTTTTGAGGTGATCCATGAGCATCTCCCCGATCTCGGCGGTCGAAATCTCCCGATCGGGATTGTCGGCTAACTTGGCTTCCACCGCGTCTACCACCTCGGCTAGCTTGGCCATGGGGACCGGCCTCTTCTCGCAAGCTTTCAGTAATCCGTTCAGTACTTTCTGGCGGTCGAACTTCTCTCGCCTTCCATCCTTTTTGACCACCATGTACGGAATTTCATCACTGCGCTCGTAGGTAGTAAAACGCCGCTCACAACCAAGACACTGCCTGCGCCGGCGGATGACGTCGCCTTCCTTGCTCTCGCGCGAGTCGATGACTTTGTCCTCTTTGTGGCCGCAGAAAGGGCAGTTCATACTTCGGATTGGTCCAGTATCTGCTTTGCTGACAGTAGCTTAAGTTTACTCCAGTTCAGGCCTTCGTGGAAGGCGCAGGCCAAGCCGAAAGGCACGATGGCGAGCGTGCTCACGATCCACAGCCACACCGCCACCCCCGACGCCGCCTCGATCGATAGCCCGTAGATTCCCGTAAGTGCAACAATCATAGCGGCTTGTGCTCCACCGCCGATTCCGGGTACCTGCACCACGCTGCCTACTGTCATAAAGGCCAGCAATACCAGGATATCCACCAGCTCCAAATGGCGCGTCGTGGCAAAGCCGCGCAGCAGGGCAGCGCTGCCGCCCACGACCATCGCCCATTGGAGCAAGGTATAGCCGACCAGGAGGGTTAGAGATTTGGGATCACGGGTGCATTCCAATCCCTTGGAGAAAGCATCCAGGATCCGTACGGCCCGATCCTGTTGATGTTGCGGGAGAAAGCCGAGCGCGCCAGAAATGCGCTGCTGCGCCCACCCCGATGGATCGCGAAACGCCAGCACAACCACCACGCAGATGACTCCCGCGGCAGCCAGCGAGTAGCCGCCAGCCGTCACCGCATCCTGGATTTTAGCGCCCAGATGGCGATGGTAAGCCGGGAGTTCCACGAAGGCATAGGCGCATACCAGCAGCACGGCGAGCAGATCCAGCACTCTCTCCAGCAGCCACGCCGCCACCTGCGATGAGAACGGCAGCCCGGCCTGGACTGCAATTAGATAGGGCCGGATCACCTCGCCCGCCCTCCCCAGCAGCGCCCCGGCGGAAAGCCCGATGGCCGTGTCGCAGGTGAGCCTCCCCAGGCCGAGCGGCTTTCCGAATGGCCGTAGCATCACCTGCCAACGCGCCGCGCGCACGACGTTCGTCAGTAATATCAAGGAAATAGAAACAGACAGCCAGCGCCAGTCCAGCGTTCTGAGCGTGGACCAAAACAAACTCCAGCGGAAAGATAGTCCCCGGGTTCGGTAAGCTATTAGAACAAGTAACAACAAAATCGCCGAAGCGGCGATCACCAAGGTCCGCGGCGGGCGGGAGCGAATTGTAACGGGTTCCGGAGGCAAATTGGTCAAGCGCGGCGTAAGGCTTGGATTCGAGTGAACTTCTTATCATAAATCCTCGTTTTCACTGGTGGAAGCAGGAGATACGAGGCAGCATGGCAACGGTGGCGATTCCGGCGGCGAAATGGAGCTGGCAGTCACCCTACCCGCAAGTCCGGACGAGCGATAGCTTGGATGCGGATCTTCAACTTGTAGAGCGGTGCCTGAGCGGTCAGGAAGCCGCCTGGGAAGACCTGGTGAGGGTGCATACCCGGCGTGTCTATTCGATTTGCTATCGATTCACCAGCAGCGATTCGGAAGCGCAGGATCTAACCCAAGAAGTGTTCCTGCGAGTGTTCAAGAACCTCAAGAGCTTCCGTGCCGGCGAGGGGCTTTTCATTGTCTGGCTGACCAGGCTGACGAGAAATCTGCTGATCGATCATTACCGCCGGACGCGCATGGATCGATCCACCGAGTCGATAGAAGATCATGCCGCGATGCTCGAAGAAAGCACGGCCGCGATCGCCCGGACCGAAGGCATGCTGGCGGGGCGCGAAGCCAGCGAGTTGCTGCAGGCGGCTTTACAAAAATTGTCGCCGGAGCTGCGGGAAACCGTGATTTTGCGGGACCTGGAGGAATTAGAATATCGAGAGATCGCGCAGATTTTGAACGTTCCCGAAGGAACCGTGAAATCGCGATTGAATCGCGGGCGCGCCGAACTGGCCAAGGCGCTCCGCAGGCAGAAGATTAGCATATGACGTGCGCGGAGCTGGAAATCCTGCTGTGCGATTACGTGGACGGTACGCTCCGCGCCGAGGAGAGGACCGCCCTCGAAGATCACCTGTCAGGCTGCCGGCTTGCCGGCAACTGGCCGAGGATGTCGCGGGTGTGACGGCCTTCTTCGAGCGCGTGCCGGCACCCGAACCTCCGGCCGAACTGCTGACGCGCATCATGCATCACGCGCCCGATGGGCCCCGGAGCGGTGCGCGAGCGGGCGGCCGGCGATGCGCGCCCGTCCTGGGTCAAGCGGTTGTTCGGCGGTTTCTTCCAGGGCTGGCTGCAGCCGCGCTACGTGATGGGGATGGCGATGACCATCCTGTCGTTCTCCATGCTGGCGCGCTTCGCGCATATCGAGCCCCGCCAGCTGCGGCCGTCGGATCTGGATCCGGTGAAGGTCTGGCAAGGGATTGACGACCATTCGCACCGCGTCTACGATCGGGCGATGAAATATTACGATAATCTGCGGCTGGTGATCGAAATTCAGTCGCGTCTCAAGAGAGTGGACCGATCAGGATCCGCCCAAAGTGCCGCGGTCCAAGGAACCCGGACCAGTGGGCGGACGAATGCCCAGCCGTCCGCCAGCGAAAGAGGCAGGCAGTAATGAATTGCGCAAATCATCCGGAGGCTCCGGCCGTCGCTTATTGCCGGGAATGCGGAAAGGCGCTGTGCGAAATGTGCCGCCGCGAAGCCAACGGCACCATCTATTGCGATGTGCATGCGCCCGGAGTGAGCGCCGGCTTGAGCTCAGAGACCACGTGGTCCGCCGCGCCGCCACCCCCTCCGCCTCCGCCGCAGGCATCCGCCTATACGGCGCCCCCTCCCATGCCGGAGGCGAATCCATACACCGCCCCTCCTCCGCCTCCTCGCCATAGCTTCGATGCGGGAACATCGCCGGGACTGGCGTTTCTGCTTGGGCTTCATTCCGGGCGTAGGCGCGATTTACAACGGCCAGTATGTAAAAGGCCTGGTTCACGTCGTGGTGCTCGGAATTCTCATCAGCCTGGCCAGCAGCGAGGATTTGAGCGGCGATCTCGAGCCGCTGTTCGGGATGTTGATCGCGGTGTGGGTCTTCTACATGGCTTTTGAGGCGTATCATACGGCGAAACGACGTCAGTTGGGCGAACCGGTGGACGAATTTTCGAGCATCGTGCCGCGCAAGGCCACCCCAGCCAATTTCCGCTCGCTCCGATGGTTCTGATTGCCGTGGGTCTCTTGTTTCTGCTGCACAATTTGAACATCATCCGCATCGGCGAACTGCTGCGTTACTGGCCGGTGGCTTTGATTGCGCTGGGCGCGTACATGCTCTACGAGCGGCTGGCGGGACATTCCGGCCGCGGCCACGACGGCGCCGCGCGCCGCACGCCCGGGAGGCTGACCGATGAACGACGCTAGCGCCTTCGTGCAAGCCATTCGCGGGCCCCATCATGCTGATCACGCTGGGCGCGCTGGTGGCGATCGATTATGCGGGAATCTATGGATTCTGGCGCACCTGGCCGATTTTGATCATCGTCTTCGGCCTGCTGAAACTGCTGGAGCGGGCGGTCGCGAAACCGGCCCCGCCGTACCGTGGCCAACCTAGCGGCCATCCCGGGTCCTATCCGGCGGACAGACATCCGGGAGGCAACGCCATGAGGCCCGGAGGCAACGCCATATGAGACGCGGTTCGGTGATCGGGCCGCTGATCCTGATCGGGCTCGGCGTTCTGTTCCTGTTCCGCAATCTGTGGCCCGAGATCCCGCTGGTGGACCTCATCTCGCGCTTTTGGCCGTTCCTGCTGATCGCCTGGGGCGTCATCCGGCTGATCGAGATTCTGTTTTGGGCGATCACCGAAAAGCCGCTGCCGCGCAATGGCGATCTCGGGCGGCGAATGGACGCTGGTTTTCATCATCTGCATCGTCGGCGCCACCATGTACACGGCGCACAACGCGTCCGTCCTGGTTCCCCACCGGCCACGCATGGCGGCGCGTCGTTCTGCAACATGGGCGAAAGTTACGACTATACGCTCGCGCCGGTGGAAAAGCCTTGCGCGAAAAATTGCCGCATCGTGATCGAAAGCTTCCGCGGCAACGCGAAAATCACCGGCAGCGCCGACGCCGCCAGGTCAAGGCCAGCGGACAGGAAACCGTTCGCTCCTTCCAGCAATCCGACGCCGACAGCGCCAACAAGCAGACGCCGCTCGATCTGATCCAGCAAGGCGACGAGATCATCGTGCGGACCAATCAAGATAAGGCCAGCGACCGCGTGCAGCCCAATGCCGATCTGGATATTACCGTTCCCGCGGGATCGTCGATCGAAGCGCACGGGCGCTATGGCGATTTCGACATTCAGGGCGTCAACGGCAACGTGAACATCACGAGCGACAACGCGGGCGTGCGGCTGGAGAACCTGGGCGGCAACGTGCAGATCGATACGCGCGCGAGCGACATCATCCGCGCGGTGGACGTCAAGGGCAGCGTGGAGCTGAAAGGCCGGGGCGACGATCGTGGAACTGCAGAACATCGCCGGACCGGTGACGGTGAACGCGGTCGTATGTCGGCGAGATTCAGTTGCGCAACCTGGCGCAGCCGCTGCGTTGGGACGATCCGCATCAATTCGCGTCGGTTTCGAGAAGCTGCCGGGACAGATCCGCATGAGCCGGGGCGACTTCACCGGGAACAACATCGTCGGGCCCATCCGGCTGCGGGCGCGTTCGAGCGATGTGCAGCTTTCCGATTTCACGCAGTCGCTGGATCTGACCCTGGACCGCGGCGACATCGATCTGAAGCCCGGCAAGAACGTGCCGAAGATGGAAGTCCACACGCGATCCGGGCGATATCGATCTGGCGCTGCCGCCGGGCGCGAAGTTCGATTTGCGGGCGTCCACCGACCATGGCGATGCGAGCAACGAATATGGCGATCCGCTGCACGAAGAGAGTCGGATCACGGCGCGACCATCACGGGGAGCACCGGTGGCGGGCCGGAATTGCGGCTCGAGACCGGCCGGGGATCCATCACGGTTCGCAAGGCCAGCGCGGACGAGACAACGACGTTCCCGAACCCGCAGCTCCCGTCCCGCCGAACGCGCCGAGCCACCCAAGCCGCCGAAGCCGCTTGAAGGTGGAGCACGAATAGAGCTAGCGAACCAGGATCAACTTGGATGTCGGCGACGTTGGTGCCGGTGGGGCCGGTCTTGATCAAGTCGCCGGTGGCTTCGAAAAAACGATACGAATCGTTGTTCGCAAGAAACTGCGGCGGCATCGAGGCCGAGCGCTTCGCGCGCGTGCGAGCGTGGTTGCCATCCGCGATCGCGCCCGCGGCGTCGGTAGGTCCGTCGGTGCCGTCGGTGCCGGCGCTGAGAATCACGGTGTCGCCGAGGCCCGCGATTTCGATCGCGGCCGCCAGCGCGAATTCCTGATTTCGTCCGCCCAGGCCCTTGCCGCGAATCGGTGACGGTGGTCTCGCCGCCCGAGATGACGCAGGCCGGACGTCGGAACGGGCCTGCCGATGGGTGAATCTCGCTCGCGATCGCGGCGTGACGCGCGCCACTTCGCGCGCTTCGCCTTGGATTACGGTGGACAGAATCATGGTGTTGTAGCCGAGGCGCTTGGCTTCCTCGGCCGCGGCTTCGACGGCCAGCGCGTTGCTGCCTACCATCACGATTGAGCGCAGCGGAACTTTCTTCGGGCGTTTCCGCGTCCTCCGGGAATTCGGCTTCGATGCCATACTTGGCGCAAATCGCGCGCGCGTCGGCGAGCGTCGTGCGATCGGGAACGGTTGGGCCGGAGCCGATGACGTCCAGATCGTCGCCGATGACGTCGGAGAGAATCAGCGTGAGCAGAGTTGCCGGCTACAGCCAGGCGCGCGAGTTGTGCCGCCCTTGATGGCCGAGAGATGCTTGCGGACGCAGTTGATCTCGTGAATGGTGGCGCCGCAGTGCGAGCAACGATCGAGTGATCTTTTGTTTTTGGGCCAGCGTGATCCCGCGGCGCGGGAAGCGGCAGCAAGGCCGAGGCGCCGCCCGAGATCAGGCAAATCACCAGATCGTCCGCGGCCGGCCTGGCTCGCGATTTGCGCGATGCGGCGTGCGCCGGCGACGCCGCGTCGATCGGGAATGGGATGGCCGGCTTCGTTGATCTCGATGCGGCGCAGTTTCGCAGCGCCATGGCCGTCTTGACGTTGATCAGCCCGCCGGTAATGCGCGCGCCGAGCAGCCGTTCGATCGCGCGACGCCATTCGGGCGCTGGCCTTTCCCGCGCCGATGACGTAAATATTGTCGAAACGAACGCAGATCGTAGCGCTGCGTCCCGGCGATGAGCGCTTCGCCTTCGACGGCGCACATGGCGCAGCACGGCCTGATACGGGTCGGCGGCTCTGAAGCGCGGCGCGAAAGATCCGCAGCGCGTGGCCGCGCGGAGACCGGCATCGACGCTAGAAAATCGGGAGCTTCAAAATCTCCGCCACGATCGCGGCGGGATCGTCGGTGTCGGCTTCGATCCGATACTCGGCCTTGCGGTAGGCGTCCTGGCGGTCGTCGTAGAGCTGGCGGAATTTTTCGGGATCGCGCGCCAGCGGCCGGTGCGATCTGCGCCGTCCATGCGCGCGCAGATGCGCGGGAAGGGACAATCCAGCCAGATGGTGACGCCGCGCTCTTCGAGCAGCTTTCGATTCTCCGGATCGACGAACGCGCCGCCGCCCAGCGCCAGCACCATCGGCCTGCCGCATTCGACCTCGCGCACGCGCTTGCGGACCGCCTCACGCTCCATCTGCCCGGAATTCCTGCTCGCCGCGCCGGTCGAAAATTTCGGCGATCGAAACGCCTTGCGCCTTCTCGATATCTTCGTCGATGTCGGCGAAGTGACCAGCCGAGTTCGTCGGCGAGCAGGCGGCCGACGGCCGATTTTCCGGATCCCATGAATCCGACCAGATAAAGACCGGGCGTGCGTTTGAGCTTCAGCAGCATGGTGCAACTAACGTCCGCGTAACGAATGGTCCCACAGCTTCCGCGTTCACGCGTGCAACTGTGGCGCATGCAAGCCGCATAATAGTACACATGCAGGAAGAGCTGTTGCCGCTTTTTCCGCTCCAAGTGGTTCTGTTTCCCAGGACCCCGCTGCCGCTTGCACATTTTCGAGGAGCGCTACAAGCAGATGATCGCCGACGTGCAGCGCGGCCACTCCGAGTTCGGCGTGGTGCTGGCCGGCGAAAAAGGCATCGTGAATACGGGCTGCACGGCGACGGTGGAAAAAGTCCTGAAGAAATATCCCGACGGGCGCATGGATCTGATCACGCCTGGGCCGCCGGCGTTTCGAGATCATTCTGCTGAACGACGAAAAGCCGTACCTGCGCGGCGCGGTGGAATACTTCGACGATGAAGCCGCGCGACCCGATCCCGCCGGAAGTGCGCAAGCGCGTGATCGATTCCTACAACGATCTGCGCGCGCTCGAGGATTCCGAAGCCGCTGCACGAGCCGGAGATGAGCGATCCGCAGCTCAGTTTTCAACTGGCGCAAGTGGTGCCGGATCTCGATTTCCGCCAGATTCTGCTGGCCACGCGGTCGGAAGCGGATCGCATGCGGCGGCTGGCCGAGTTCTTCCCCAGCTATCAATTCGCGGCAGCGGCAGATCCAGCACGCGCGCGCCGTGGCGCCCACTAACGGACACGCCAAGGGGACGCTCGGGGCGTGACCGGCGATCCCGCGAAGCGACGCAAAATCTGATCGTCGACGCCGACGACACGCTCTGGGAAAACAATATCTACTTCGAGCGCGCGTTCGACGATTTCTGCGATTTTCTCGCGCACTCCGCGCTTGGCGCCGGCCGAGGTGCGCGCCGTGCTGGACGAGATCGAAATCGTCAACAGCAAGACGCACGGCTACGGAACGGCGAATTTCGCGCGCAACCTGACCGAGTGCTATCACAAGCTGGTGGAGCGCGAGGTGGCGCCGGACGATCTGCGCGCGCATCATGAGCTTCACCGAGCAGATCCTGCGATCATCCCATCGAAATTATCGCGGGCGTGGAGGAGACGCTGGAGTACCTGGCGGAGCGGCACGAGCCTGACGCTGTTCACCAAAGGCGATCCCGAGGAGCAGAAGCTGAAGCTGGATCGTTCGGGCCTGGCGATCTACTTCGGCCACACCGCGATCGTGAAGGAGAAGGACGCGCGCGTCCTACGCGGCGCTGATTCGCGAGCGCGAGCTCGATCCGGCGCACACCTGGATGATCGGGAACTCGCCGAAATCGGACATCAATCCGGCGCTCGAAGCGGGCATTCACGCGGTGTTCGTGCCGCACGAGCGCACCTGGACGCTGGAGCGCGCGGAATTGCGGGAGGGCCCGGACGGCTGCTGAAGGTGGAAGCGATTCGAGGATCTCAGAGAGTATTTCTAAGCGCCGCTGTGAGTTAGTAGGAGTGGTTGCGAAATCAGCGCCGTGGGCGACAGTCTGCGGCAGCGCCTGCGCGAAATAATTCTGGTCCGACAGATTCTTGTAGACCGCGCCCGCGACGCCGGAGGCGACCGGACCGCTCACGGCATGTCCGCCGGTGAGCAGAACCACCACCACCAGCTTGCGGCCGCGCGATTTCGTTGTAGGAGCCGAACCAGCCCAGGTGCGTGGGCGTGCGGTTGTCGGTGCAGGTGCCGGTCTTGCCGAAAATCGGCTCGCTGGCGCTGTAGCCGGCGCGGCGCGCGGTGCCGTATTCCACCGCTCCCACCATGCCCGGCTTGATGTCCGTGAGCCACGGGGCGATGTTGAGCTGGCGCTTCACCTGCGGAACAAACTGATCGATTTCGGCCTGCGAACCGGGGTGCTGCAGATAATAGAGCGTTCCGCCGTTGGCCACCGCCGAGACGATGCGCGGTGAGCTCCATGCGGCGTCATCGAAAAGCCCTCGCCGAAGCTGGTCATCATCCCGAGGCCGTCGGCGGGCGGCGCGTCGGCGATCAAGCCCGGCTGCTCGGCATCGATGTTCAATCCGGCCTTTTCGCCCAGACCCGAACATCTGCGCCGTACTGCACGATCCTGTCGTATCCCAGCTTTTCGCCCACCGAAGCGAAATAGGCGTTGTTGGAACGCGCCAGCGCTTCCGTCAAATCCACGGATGCGGCTTGCGTCAGCCGAAGCGCGTTCTCCTGACTGATGATGCCTTCGCTCAAACCTGCCAGCGCCGCGACAATCTTGATGGTGGAGCAGGGCTCGTACGCGCCCTGATAAGCCAGCTTCTGATTGACCACCGTGAGAATGCGGCCGTGTTGGGATCGGCGACGATGACCGCGCCGTTGTACGGCCCAAGGCCTGCACCGCCGCCCGGCGAGCCATCAAATCCTCGCCATCCACCAGATCGCCGACCGTGGAGTCCGCGAAGGTGGGGCAGGTCCAGGGGCTGGCGACGGTCCGCCTTCTCGAGATGGAGTGGCGGAGCGCGCGTCTGACGTCAGTCCCGGCGGCGGTAGAAGCCGTCGGCGTATAGGAGACCGGCGCACCTTGGCGCCGCGACGGTGTTGCGGACGATCCCGGTGGCGCTTCTTGCGGGTGGTAGTGAGTTCCAAAGGCTGAGCCAGTAAGGAGTGCGACAGAAATGAAGACACGAAAAGGCGCTGGTGCATAGAATAGGGGTACTTACTAGAATCTACTACGTTACACGGCTTTACCTGGCATCTATCGCCAGGGCTCCTCGCCCGGACGAACCGTCACTTCACAGCTCTGATCGCAAACCGTTCCCACATTATGAGTTATCGGCAGGCTTTCGTCAAGACTTGAGTGCATTCTCCGCGCTCGACCGTTCTGTCATTCAGTGTACTGCGGACAGACCAAATTCTCAACGGAAACGGCCGGATGCTGGAACCGTACCCCCTGATGTACAATGGAGCCACAACGATAGACGTGCCCGACCGGTCGGGATGCGATACCGTGATCGTCCCGCCCAACTCCGTTTTCACCGCTCGCGAAACCCACGGCCGCGTGCTGCGCTCCGGCAACCGCCTGATCGCCCACAGCCAGGACGCCGGCTGGCGGTCGCTGCACGCCGCGATTCTGGAAGAAGCTCCGTTCCATGCCATCGAGCGGCCCATCCGCCATCCGTCGTTGATCTATCATTTGAGCCGGCCGACGCAGGTGACGCGCAAAATCGAGGGCGCCGCGCGCGAAACCGCGCTCATCGGACCGCGCCGCATTTGCCTGACGCCCGGGCGAAGCCACCACGCAATGGCAGCACTCCGGGCACCCGGAAATCCTCCAGGTTTACCTGCGCCAATCGGTTTATGAAGCGGCGGTGAGCGAGATCTATGGCTGCGACAGCTCGGGCGCCGAGCTGGTGCCGCGCTTTGCGATTCTGGACCCGCTGCTGGAGCAGCTCGCCATCGCCATCACCAACGCGCTGCGCGACGGCAGCTGCCGAGGACGGGCTGTACATCGACACCATCGCGCAAATGATGGCCGTGCATCTGGCGCGCACGCATTCCTCGCGCTCGCGGCCGGTGCGCATTCTTCCCGCCAAGCCGCTGGCCGGTTGGAAAATGCGGCGGGTGATCGAATTCATCGAGGACAATCTGGAAGGCGATCTGAGCCTGCAAGCCATGGCCGCGGAAGTGGACATCAGCCCGCTGTATCTGGCGCGCGCGTTCAAGAGCGCCGTCGGGCAATCGCCGCATCAATACGTGCTGGCGCGGCGCATCGAGCGCGCCAAGGAGCTGCTGCGCAACACCGATTTGCCGGTGGTGGACGTGGCGCTGTCGTCGGGCTTTTCTTCGCAGAGCCACCTGTCGCACTGGTTCATCCGGCAGGTGGGGGTTTCGCCGGCCGTGTACCGGCGGCAGGCAGCCGGATAGGCGCCCATTTCCAAAAAAGCCCGAACGAAAACGGAATTCGAACGTCATAAGTGAGCGACGATGCTCCGCCAGGATGTGGTTTTCGCGTTCCGGCAGTTTCGCAAGAGTCCCGGTTTTGCCGCGACGGCGATCGTTTCACTGATGCTGGGAATCGGCGCGACCACCGCGGTGTTTAGTGTGGTCTACGCCATACTCCTGAATCCGTACCCATATAAAGATGCCGCGCGCTTGGGCTATCTGCAGATCGTGGATAAGTCCGGCACCAATCGTGGATTAGGACTGTCGGCGCGCGAATTTGAACAGCTTCGCCAGGTCCACGGTCTCGAAAGTGTTATGGCACTCGACGGCTGGTCCCTCACCACAGCGGATGGCGACCTGCCGCAAGATGTCGAGGCAACTTATTTAACGCCCGACGCCATGGCGCAACTGGGTATGCCGGCGCTCCTGGGCCGTACGCTGCTTCCTTCCGACGCGCCGGAAGGACGCGATCCGGAGTCCGTGATTGTCCTCGGCTATAAGTTCTGGCAGCGCTATTACAACGGCCGCCCGGACGTTTTGGGACGAACGCTGCGGCTGGTTCACAAGCCGTACACCATCGTGGGGGTGATGCCGCCGCGATTTACCTGGCAAGGCGGAGAAGTGTACTTGCCGCTGAAGCTGGACGCATCGCGCGGGCCCACTTACGGATCGTCGATCAAGCTGCGGGCGGGCGTCAGCAGGAAAACGGCGGAAGCCGAGCTGCAGCCGCTGTTCGAACAATTCGCCAGGGAAACTCCCAACCGTTTTCCCCCCGGATTTCGGGTACGAATTCAAGACCTGAACGATTGGGTCCAGAGGCGCATGGGAGGCACGCTGACGCTGCTGTTCGCGGGCGTGGCTCTCATGCTGCTGATCGGCTGCGCGAATGTATCCATTCTGCTGCTGGCGCGCGGCGCCTCACGCACTCAGGAACTGGCGGTGAGAGCCTCGGTTGGCGCAAGCCGGGCGCGCATCGTGCGATTGTTGCTCAGCGAATCCCTGGCGCTTTCGTTGTGCGGCGCTATCGGGGGCGTTTTGCTGGCCTTCCTGCTCGTAAAGCTGATCGCGATGTGGCTGCCCCCGGATGATTTTCCGAGCGAAGCGGCCATCGGGATCAATATGGTGGTGCTGCTCTTCAGCGCAGCGATTGCAATCGCCACGGGCGTGTTTTTCGGCATTTCTCCCGCGCTGCAACTTTCGCGTGCGGGCTTGGCGCAATCGATGTCCGGATCCAGGCGGGCTACGAGCGGGCGCGCCGGCAGGCGAACACACGGGTTGTTGGTGATGGCGCAGGTTGCGTTGACTCTGATTTTGCTCACCGGCGCCGGGCAGGCGATCGCGTCGTTCGTGCGGCTGATGCACGCCGATTTGGGATACGATCCCCACCACACGATGTCGGTCGGCATCCCGGTCCATGACAACACGCACATGCAATGGGCCAACCGGGTGCAGTATTTCGAGCAGCTTCGCGAACACGTCGCGAGCCTCAACGGCGTAGTGGCAGCGGGAATATCCACCAATGCGACGCCGCCCTCCAACGGATGGAACACGCGTTTCGAGATCTTCGGCCAATCCCAGGTGCAAGACCAGGCAACGCGCCTGAACTTTGTCGATCCGCAATATTTTTCGGTGCTGCACATTCCTTTGGCGTCCGGCCGGCTCTGGACGCACGGCGAAGTGATGCGAGGATCGCGTCTGGCGCTGGTGAACCGGACACTGGCGCAGCGCTATTGGCCGCGGGGCGATGCGCTAGGGCAACAAATTCGCGTGGCGGAGCTGAAGCCGGATTCGCGCTATCAGGTGACGGTGCCGCAGAGCGATAGCAGGATGCAGATTATTGGCGTGGTGTCCGATGTACGTGACGACGGCATCGGGAAACCGGTCAAGCCGGCGATCTACATTCCTTATTCAGTGAATATGATCATGTGGACACAGATCCTGGTGCGCCCGCGCGGCGAGCCGTTGGCGATTCTGCGGGCCGTGCGCGCCAAGGTGCACGAGGTAGACCCGGATCAGCAGGTGAATGGGCAGGTGCGGAATCTGGATCAGTGGATCACCAACCAGCCCGAGTTCGTTGGGGCGCGGCTGTCCATGATTCTGCTCGCCGCGTTTGCGATTCTGGCGCTGGCGCTCGCGGCATTCGGCCTGTACAGTGTGGTTTCGCACGTGGTGG
Source organism: uncultured Acidimicrobiales bacterium (assembly GCA_963848335.1). Classification (GTDB taxonomy): domain Bacteria; phylum Actinomycetota; class Acidimicrobiia; order Acidimicrobiales; family UBA8190; genus Chersky-840. The sequence continues at coordinate 1,963,022 of CAWKDD010000001.1, read as the reverse complement.
CGCAGCGGACTAATGAGTTCGGCATTCGCATGGCGCTGGGCGCGCAGCCGGGAGATGTGCTGCGGTTGGTCCTCAGCTCGACAGCGATCACGGTGGGATGCGGCCTCGGGATCGGCGTTGCCGCAAGTCTTGCGTTATCGCGTGTGCTGGCCGCGCATCTGCTCGCCAGCGGGGATTCACAGACATTCGGCGGTTGGGGTTTATTCGCTGCGGGCGTCGTGCTCCTGGCCGCGGCCGCGGCCGCCGCGTGTTTAGTGCCCGCGCGCCGCGCGTCATCCATCGATCCGATGTCGGCGCTGCGGTTCGAGTAAGGGACGAACGTCGCGCTTCCTCTTGTAATTTCATCATCCGCTCCGTTTCCACCGCGAAGCACTGCTGTGAGGTGTTCAACCTCCAGAGTCCTCCACCGCTTTTTCAAAGCGGGCAGATCACTTGTTACCTCGACCGGACAAATCACATACTAACGACACTGTCTCCGGTACCCACTAAGACATCCGGGACATTCGTCGCTTATACTTGCTTCCCATGTAGCTGCTTAGGTGTCCTTTGACCTTCGGACACTCTTCGAAGGTCCCTGCAGCGGTAGCCTATTTCGAATCGCTGGTTGTGGAAGGGGATTAACATGAAGTCATTCAACAAGATCAGGATTCCGCTCGGGCGCGCTGCGCACACGTTCTCGAACGCGCACGTCTTCGGATCATCCAGCCCCTCTAAAGGGAGCAGGCGGCTCATGGATGTCGTTACGGTGCTGCTCGGGGTCGCGGTGGCCGGAGTGCTGGCTGCCGGCCCGGTCCCCGCAGGCGCGCCCGTCTCCGGACAGCACGACGCGTCGGCCGTCGCGAGGGCGCGGGCCGCGTTCCTCAAGAAAATGTCCTCGCACCGGCCGCTCATGCGCAGCACCGCGGCGGCGCTGGCCCCCGGCGGAGGCGCCACGTCGCTGCCGTCGGTGAACTGGTCAGGCTACACCGACGTCGAGGGCGGCTTCGACCAGAGTCTCGTCGGTTCAGCGGTGAGTGGGTGATCCCCGAGCGTGCAGTGCCCCGGCGGCGTCTACCAATACCAAGACACAATCGACGTGCAGTGGGTCGGCATCGACGGCGTCACCAACGGGACGGTGGAGCAGCTGGGCACTGCCACACAGTGCTTCGAGGGGGTCAAGTACTACTACGTTTGGTACGAGATGTTCCCGACCGGCACCATCGAGGAGGGCACGCGGGCCTGCATCAACGAGAACGTCGACTGCCCGCAACCCGGCGACCAGATCACCGCGTCGGTGACCGTCACACCGGCTGGCTATTACGCGCTGTCGCTCACCGACTTCACCCACCCAGCGGAGAGCTTCTCGGTGGAGGCGTCCTGCAGCCCGTCCACGTGCCTGGACTCGAGCGCCGAATGGATTATGGAGCGCCCGGGCTTCGAGCTGCCTTTCGGCTTCCAATTTGTACCGCTCGCGAACTTCTCCCAGACCGGCTTCTCCAACGGTACGCTGACGTCCGGCGGGAGGGCCACGGACATCGAAAACTTCAAGGACGGGGCCGTGTACGACGTGCAGATGAGCGACGACACCGCCTCCTACTGGCTCGACTGCGTGGGGCAGCAGCAGACCTGGGGAGGCCCCAAGCTGCTCCTGACGACTAACCCCAACGCTTGCCCAACAGTGTCGCCGTACCACGGCACCTTCAACATCTCCTGGGACTCCAGCTTCTGAGCCTCGGGCGGCCGCCGACGCCCCCGTCCTCTCTCGATGGAAGAGCTGCGCGCTTCGCCCGCTCTTGCGCCAGTCTCTCGGCCAGAAATACCTTGAGCATGGATTGATACGAAATTACCCCGATCAGGTTGCACCGAATCGTGCACGTCTCGAAGAGAAGTCAAGTTCAGATGACTGTCATATACTTGGTGGGCCATGGAGCGGCTCGATGGCCAGCTCGCCTATCTCGTGTTTCGACTCACGCTCGGCATCAATATCCTGGTGCACGGCGCCGGACGCATCTTCGGGCCAGGCGCGGAAGCCTTCGCAACCACCACGGCGGCGGAATTCAGCAAGACAGCACTGCCGGCGGGGCTGGTGCACGCGTTCCTGGTTGTCCTCCCGTTCGCCGAAGTGGTGCTGGGCGCGCTGCTCGCGCTCGGACTCTTCACTCGCTGGGCGCTGACGCTCGGCGGGCTGCTGATCACCGCGCTGGTGTTCGGCACGGCTATGCGCAGCGACTGGAACACGGTGGGCATCCAGATGATTTATGCGATTGCCTATTATCTTTTGCTGGCGAACCATTCGGCAAATCGCTTCTCCATCGACGCGCGGTTGCGAAAGGATAAAATGTACAGCGCATGATCACCGCCAGGATCACAAAATCAATAGTTTTGATGATTGCATTCGCCGGGCTTCCACTCGCAGCGGCCACATGCGAAAGCCTCACATCGCTGAACATTCCGCACACTACGATCACGCTGGCTGAAGCCGTTCCCGCCGGCCAATTCAAGCTACCCGCTGGAGCGCAGCCGGCTTTCCCCGGCGCACGCACGCCGGACTTCAAGGATGTCCCCGAGTTCTGCCGCGTCGCCGCCACCGCGCGGCCCACCAGCGATTCGGAGATCAAGATCGAAGTCTGGATGCCGGCCTCCGGTTGGAACGGAAGATTCCGCGGAACCGGCAACGGCGGACTGGGCGGAAATTTGAGCTACGGCGGCACTCGTGACCGCGATGCATGGCGGTTTCGCGGCGGCTGCCGAGAACACGGGCCACGAAGGCGGATCGAGCTACGCGCTCGATCATCCGGAAAAGATCGTCGACTTCGGCGACCGCGCCGCGCATGAAATGACCATCACCGCCAAGGCCGCCATCGCCGCGTTTTACGGCAGCGCGCCCAAGTATTCGTACATGGACGAATGCGGCGGCGGCAGCATCGCGGCGCTCAAGGAAGCGCAGAAATATCCGGAGGATTATAACGGCGTGGTGGTGGGCGGGTTCGCGGCGCATCTGACGCATCACACGTTCGCGCAGATGTGGATCTGGCAGGCCACGCACAAGGACGCCGGCGAGCGTGATTCCGCCGGCGAAATTTCCCGCCATTCATGCGGCCGCGCTGGCCGCCTGCGACGCCAAAGACGGCGTGAAGGATGGCGTGATCGAGAATCCGCCCGCGTGCAAGTTCGATCCGGCGGTGATCGAGTGCAAAGGCGCCGACAACGATTCCTGCCTCACCGCGCCGCAAGTGGAAGCCGCGCGCAATCTTTATGCCGGACCGAAGAATCCGCGCACCGGCGAGCAGATTTATTCCGCCGCTCTATCCGGGCAGCGAACTGGGCTGGGGACAGCTCACCGGCAATGCAGCCGATCTTCATCGCTACGGATTTCCTCAAATACTTCGTGTTCAAAGATCCGAACTGGGACTATAAAACGCGGCCGATCAATTTTGATTCGGACGTGGCGCTGGCCGATAAGCCCGCGCAATCAGCCGGTGAACGCGATCGATCCCGACATCAAGAAATTCGTCGCGCGCGGCGGCAAGATGATGCTCTCGGGAGGCTGGAACGACGCGGGCGTGCCTCCGCTCGAAGCGGTCAACTACTACAACAACGTCGTGAAGACCATCGGCGCGAAATCCGCGATGAGCGCAGTGCGCTTGTACATGGTCCCGGGGATGGGCCATTGCGGCGGAGGCGAGGGCACCGACCATTTCGATCTGTTCCCGGCTTTGCAGACCTGGGTGGAGCACAGGAAAGCGCCGGGCGAGATCTGATCGCGTCGCGCATCGAAGACGGCAAGACGGTCCGCACGCGCCCGCTGTGCGCGTATCCCGAGATCGCGACCTATAAAGGCAGCGGCAGCACCGACGACGCCGCGAATTTCACTTGTAAGAAGCCCTGAGGCTGCGTTCGCAAATCGCGTCTTTACCGACTCGTCGACGAACGCCGCGTCGATCGCGGCTTGATTGCAGGCGCGCGAAATCGGCCTCGCGTCCAGCCGAAATGCTCTTCCAGGTTTCGATATTCTTCCGTCAGCGTGATGTTAGTGATGGTGCGCGTATCGGTGCTGATGCTGAGCGGAACGCCGGCGCGATAGAGCTCGTCCACCGCATGCTCGGCATAATCGCGCGAGATGCCGGTCTGGAGATTGCTGGTCGGGCAGACCTCCAGATGAATGCGCTCGCGGATCAGATGCTCCACCAGCGCCGGATCTTCGATGCTGCGCACGCCGTGGCCGATGCGCGAAGGCTGAAACTCGCGCAGTGTTTCCCAAACGCTTTCCGGCGCCGCGCGCTTCGCCGGCATGTGCGGTTCGATAGAGGCCGTGCTCGATCGCGTAGCGAAACGCGGGAATGTGCGCGATCGATCGGATAGCCGGCTTCGTCGCCCGCGATGTCGAGCGCCGCCACGCGGCTGCCGCGAAATTGCTCCACCAGTCGCGCCGTCTCGAAGGCCTTGCTCGCGATCGAAGTGGCGCAAGGTGCAGAGAATCAGCCGCGCATCGATGCCGCTCGATCGAATGCAAGCTTCCGTCGCGCGATCCACCGCCGCCACCACTTGCTCGGGCGTCAATCCGCGCTCCAGGTGCAGCAGCGGAGCGAAACGGATCTCAGCGTAGATCACTCCGTCGGCGGCGAGCTGCTCGAACAGATCCTCCACCACCAGCGACAGCGCGGCTTCGTCCTGCATCAATTGAAAACCGCGCGGCGCGCGCGTCAGAAAATCCGCCAGGCTGGTGCAGCGCCGCGGAGCGATGAATTCGCGCTGATATTCTTCGAGCGAAATGGACTCGTCCAGCTGCGACACGGCGGCGTAAGCTCAACGAGCAATCCAGATGAAGATGCAGTTCGACTTTAGGGGAGCTTGGCTGCACTACCTATTCGATGCCGAACGCCAGCAGCACGTTTCCGGTGTTGCCGCCGATCACGCCGTAGCCCGATCCGATGAACAGCATGCCGTTCGCGATGCGTGGGCCCGATGGAGGCGATGGATCCGCCCTTGGCTTCCACTTTGTTCACGGTGTCGAACGGGCGGTCCGTGGCATACGACCAAATCTCCGAGCCGTCCGCGGTCGCGAGCGCGTGCAGCACGCCATCGGTTCCGGCGATGAACACCACGCCCGGCATCGCTGTCGCGGCCGCGCCGTTGTTGACGCGCTTGCCGGGCTCGGCCAGATGCTTGTGCCACAGCTTTTCGCCCGTGGTCAACTGAATCGCGGTGATGCCTCCGCCGGTCTGCCCGTAGTACGCGGCCTTCTCATCGAACGCGCCGCCCCACACGATGCCGCTCAAGCGGAATATCGGCGTTCCGGGCGGATTGTCCACCACGTTCGTCTGCCAAACCACGGCGCCCTTCTTGTCCGGATCCAGCGCAAACAATTTGCCATCTTTTGTTCCGGCCACCACGATGCTCTTGCCGCCCGGCAGAGAATGCAGCACGGGCGAATTGCCGATGTCCAGATCCGGCCCGTTCTCCGACGGGCAATTGTCGGTCTTTTCCGGGCCCGTGCAGCCGCCGAGGAACGCGTCGCCGGCCTGCGCCTGGTAATACCAGAGCACTTTGCCGGTCTTCATGTCGACCGCCATCACGGAATCCGACATCTTCGCCGCGGGCTCGGTCTCCGAATCGCCGGTGCCGAAATAGATGGCGTGCCGCTTTTGCATCGATGGTCGGCGAATTCCACACCGAAGCGCCGGCCGGCGCGTATTGCTGCACGCCTTTCGAATTCTTGCGCGTGGGCTTGGGCGTCTCGGGAACCACGTATGTCTTCCACGCCTGCTTCGCCGGTGTTCGCGTCCAGCTTCACCACGCTGCCGCGCGAGGTGCAGCACGGATAATCGAGATTCGCGGCGGCGAATTCTTCCGACGACGATACCGGAACATAGAGGTAGCCGTCATACAACTTCGGCGAGGCCGTGATGCGCGCGACGAAATGATCGTCCACTTTGCGGGTCCACAGTTCCTTGCCGGTCTGCGCGTCCACCGCATAAACATTGGCGTGCGCGTCGCCGAAGAACACCGCGTACTTCGACGCCCCGTGGCCTTTCACCGGGCCGACGCTCGGCCCGCCGCGCACGTTGCCCTTGGCCTGATAGGACCAATAGACGCAGCCGGTCTTCGCATCCAGCGAGTACACGTAACCGATGTCGGTGCCGACGAAAACGCGGCCCGCCGCGACCGCCGGCTGCCCGAACGCCGAGACGCCGGTGGGATAACCGAACGCCCACTTCAGTTTCAGGCTGCGGCACTTGATCGGCGCGTGAACCCGGCGCCCTTCGCCGTCTGAAAGCGGCTATTCGTGACGTCCGGGCTCCAGCCGTTCCAGCGCCGGGCCGGCGCTCGGATCGCTCATCGGCGGATTCGCTTCGCAACGGTTCGGCATGTTTTTCGCGTCGCCCTGCTCGGCGCTGCCGAAGGTCCGGCCGCTCATGAACACCGCCAGCATCCGCGCTGGTCGTCGGTGAGGGCTGGAGCCCTTGGGTCTTCATCGGGCCCGGTGGTGAGCGCTTCATAGATTTTTTCCGGCGACATCTGCCGCAGCGTAGCGGGATTGGGCGCGCGGCCGGCCATGGCAGGATTGCCGTGGCAGCCCATGCATTTGGTTTGGAAAACCGCGAATCCAGATTCGGTTCCCGTGGACCGCACACGGGCGGGGCTGTTGCGCTTGCGCGGCGATCGACAAGCTCAGCGACAGAGCTCGCGGTGACAAGCACGACGGGGTGAAGATGTGTTTTCATGTGATTTCCTTACGATCCCACAGCATATCGAACGTTGCATGCAACCCGCAACGCCGGGTAGTGTCCTAAATCTGCGTTGAGGTATGAAACGATGACCAAACCACTTGACAAACCAAAACAAGCAGCGACGAATCGGGAGCCTCTGCGCCGCCGGGAACCGCTCAATCGCCCTCTGCACCCGGACCCTCGAAATCAGCCGTTAGATCGTAAGCCGTCGTATCCTTGGAGTTTCAAGGCAAGAAAACGCATGACGATTACGGCTGGATTCAAAGTTCAAAACGGCATCCTGCTTTGTGCAGACACAAAATACACGAGCGCATCAAAGTCATACGCCACCAAGATCTTCAAACAGGAATTGGACGGCGGCAACGTTGCCTTTGCGCTTGCCGGTACCGAAGATTGTTCGCTGATGTTGATTCAGGCTTGCCAAAGGGCGATTTCGGATTCCGCCTCATTCCTTGCTTCGACCGAACAAATCGAAGAAGTGATTAGCAAGACTTTGCGGCGGCTCTTCAAAGAGCATGATTTGCAGGACGACGATGCGCAGTTTCTAATCGCCATTTGGACGGAGCGGGACGGCGTAAAGCTGTTGTCCACACGACAGGGCATTATGGTCGAAAGGGACGGCTACTACTGCAACGGATCAGGCTCATATCTTGCGAACTACTTGATCGAGCCGACTTACCATCAGGACATGAGCCTCCCGGAAGTGATTATCCTTGCGACACAGACCCTTGCAGCCGTGAAGAGCTACGACGATGGCTGTGGGGGCCAGTCGGAAATGATCGTGCTCCACTCTGATGGTTCCCTCTCGCCGGTCGAACACGAGGAAATCAGCACATCGGAGAAGAACATTGGTGGATACGAGAAGTATGCCAGAAAACTGATGTTCGACTTCGCAAACCCGCAGCTATCAGAAGCCGAGTTCCGAAAGAAGCTTGACTCGTTTGTTGAGACGATCACAATTGGTCGAGAAGGTTGGATGGAAGAACAGAAGCACGCATCGGCCATTCGGAAGTTGGTAAAGACGTTGTTCCCCTGATGAACTGCCGCATTTCTCCTTACGCCAACAAATCCCGCAAGTCCCAAACCCGATCCGCCAGTTCAGCCGCCATCGCCGGAGTGATGCGCAACGTCCGATGAACCCGGCAGAAGTTGTAATAGGCGAAATGCAACGCCACTGCCGATCTCAGACCCTCCCAATTCTTGCTAAAAGCATTTGTGAGCCGGGTCAGTCTCCGAATCTGCATGCGCATGGTGAGGTTCTGACGTTCCACGTGCGACGTGCTAATCTGCTCGGGGTTTGGATTCCCGAGAATAGGCTTCGGAACGGCACGTATTACTTCGGCAGGGGAATATCGCTGTTCGCCATCTCGGGGAGCGGCGTAGATCTTGATGAGTTGAGCGAAGTCTACTCGCATCCCAACGCTGTATTGAACGGCGTCCGGGTATGCAGCGAATCCATCGCTCGTTAGTTGGAACCGTCCCTTGGTGGCGAGGCGTAATTTCTCCATGAATTCCTGGGTGTGCTGAGACGTGCGCCGCCCAAGGTGCCACGCCAGAATGAGCTTGGAATAACGCTCTATCGCAACGAACGTGTAGGCATCGCCGATCTTCGATCCTTCTTCCGCATCGGCTGGCTTGTTCTTTTCCTTGCAAAAGACGAATCCCCAAATTTCGTCGCACTGAACGTCCCGAACCGGAATGTCCCGAATTCGGTCAGACATCAGCCGTTCGCAGCGTTCGCCCGCCACGAGGAGCAGGCGGAGAATCGTGTCCCGGTGGACTCCGGTGATCCGTTCAACTGATCGGACGCTGTTTCCTTCGAGCAGGAGTTGGAGCGCCAGCAAACCCTTCTGATCGTTGGTATACATGTCCCCGAAAGTGCGCTCGTGAGGTTCTGTAAACGTCTTGCGACACTGGGCACAACGGTAGCGCTGAAGCCCGTTACGATGCTTTCCGAACTTCGCCGCTTCGATCCGGCAACTGTGGCACGTCATAGTGCGATCTCCCTTGATCGCAGCAGCCAGAAGCCGGATAATCAGATTGGAAGGTCTGTACAGCTTCGGCTGTGCGGATTTCGGCCCCGGTCGAGATTGGCGTCTCGGTCGGGGCTTGTTGCTTCACGATACAATTGTACGTTAGGGGGTTACGTATGTCAATGGAGCATGCTTGCCATGCGTACTGGGGTCACGTATACTGTAGCTATGTCAAAGCAGTTACCAGCGGATGTCCGGGAATACTTCGTAAAGATGGGGCGGAAGGGCGGGAAGCTCGGAGGTTCCATTCGGGCAGCAAAGCTTACACCTGAACAACGAAGTGAAAGCGCACGAAAAGCGGTATTGGCAAGGTGGGCCAAAGCGAAGGGCAGTAAAGCTAAATAGTCATGGGAAGCGGACCTAACCCAATGACGGAAGATAACGAAGATCGGCTATCACGCTTGGAAAGGCTGATGGAGAATCAACAGCGCACACTCGAAACAATGAACAAAAGCCTTCTTGCTATCGACAGGCGCTTCGATGCGATTGATAAGTACATCATGGACGACACCGCATCTCAAGCTCAGACACAGGCGTTGACAGCGATGAGCGATCACATTCTTGCGATGGAAAGACGCTTGGACGACGGCTTCGATGCTGTAGACAGACGCTTCGATGCCCTGGAACACAGCACGGATAAACGGTTCGACAAAATTGAACTCAGGCTTGATGAAATTGAAGGCAAGGTGGACGGCGTGATCGACGTGGTGGACAAATGGAAACGGGAGCCACCGAGCACCTGAAGACCGTTAGGTAGTTCAACAACAGCGCAATGAATGTGACTTGGACGTGGACTGGACTTCCAGCGACTCTTGATGAAATCCAGGCACAGGTCTATCCGGGATGGCATCCGATCCTTGCACGCCTTGTAGACGATCTCCTGTCTCTTGGTTGGGACGGACAGGTAACACAGGTCAAAGAAAAATTCGGCGGGTTGCAGTTTTATATCAAGCAAAAGAGCGACGTGCTCCGGGATCGCATCCACGTTGCCCAAGAAGAAGCCTATAGGACGTGCGAGATCTGTGGTCGTCCTGGTCTACCCAGAAGTGGCGGCTGGATCAAGACGCTCTGTGATGAACACGCCAGCGAGCGACCTGTTTGGACGTGTTGAAGGAACATACAGCGGAGCGATAAGCAGCCCCGGTATTGGCCCACTGCACAACGCCAGGGTCCAAATAGTGCCGCCCAATCCATAATAAGAATTACCGGCTCGGGTTGAACCGAGCGAATGGATCACGGCGACGCCGGCGAAGCTCCCACTTGTGAAAATGTGGATGAGGTTTCGATATCTCAAAGTGGCGTTCCAAAATCGGCAGAAGGAACTCTTCAGAAAACCAGTTCAATGGAAATGGCCGCCACCACCACGACCACCGCGTCGAAACCGGGCTAGACCCCCTTCGAGCACGGGCTGGACGGGGGCGGGGGCCCGGGGGCTCGGGCTCGGCACCGGCCCGGGCGGGGACGGCTCTAGACTCGGTCGGGCACATGACCTCGCTGTGGCCGCGGATCGAACCGCTCCTGGCCCGGGTGGAGAAGCCCGCTCGCTACATCGGCAGGGAGCTGGGGCGCGTCGGCCGCAACACGAGCCGGGCCGGGTTGCCTGGCTCCTGATCTATCCCGACACCTACGAGATCGGCCTCCCCAACCAGGGGCTCCAGATCCTCTACGAGATCCTCAACGAGCGGCCCGACGCCGTTGCCGAGCGCGCCTACGCGCCGTGGACCGACATGGAGGCGGCGATGCGGGCGGCGGCGGTGCCGCTGTTCTGCGTGGACAGCACCTGGCGGCGCGGGGACTTCGACGTCCTGGCCTTCAACCTCTCGGCCGAGCTCGTGTACACGAACCTGCTCAACCTGGTCGACCTGGCCGGCGTGCCGGTGCGCAACGCCGATCGGGGCGCCGTCGCACCCGCTCGTGGTGGCGGGCGGTCACTGCGCCTTCAACCCCGAGCCGCTGGCCGACTTCGTCGACGCGTTCGTGATCGGCGACGGCGAAGAGGTCGTGGGCGAGATCACCGACGTGATCGGCGCGTGGCAGGCCGCGGGCGGCGCCCGGCCGCGAGCGACCTGCTGCGCGCGCTGGCCGACGGTGCCGGGCGTGTACGTGCCCTCGTGTACGAGCGCAGCTACGAGCGGGCGCCTGATCGGCGGTGGCGCCCCGCTCGCCGACGTTCCCGAGCGGGTCGAGAAGCGCACGGTCGCGGACCTGGCCGACTGGCCCTATCCGAAGCATCAGCTCGTCCCGCTCGATCGAGGTCGTGCACGACCGGCTCAACGTCGAGATCTTCCGGGGCTGCACCCGGGGCTGTCGCTTCTGCCAGGCGGGCATGATCACCCGGCCCGTGCGCGAGCGCCCCGCGGAGCAGGTGCACCAGATGGTGCGCGACGGCCTCGCCCGCACCGGCTACGACGAGGTGACGCTCACGTCGCTGTCGAGCGCCGACTTCTCGGGCATCGGGGACGTGGTGGCCAGCGATCATCAACGACCCCGAGTGCCCGGCCAGGTGTCGGTGAGCCTGCCCAGCCTGCGGGTCGACGCGTTCACGGTGGGGATGGCGGCCGAGATCCAGAAGGTGCGGCGCACCGGGCTCACGTTCGCGCCCGAGGCCGGCACCTGGCGGATGCGCCAGGTGATCAACAAGCTGATCCGCGAGGAGGACCTCTACGCCGCGGTGGACGCCGCGTTCTCCCAGGGCTGGCGGCGGGTGAAGCTCTACTTCCTCACCGGGCTGCCCACCGAGACCGACGAGGACACGCTCGGCATCGCCGAGCTGGCCGGCGCCTGCGTGGAGATCGGCCGCCGCTACCACCGCAGCGTGACGGTCACCGCCTCGGTGGGCGGGTTCGTGCCCAAGCCGCACACGCCGTTCCAGTGGTTCGGCCAGAACACCGTGGACGAGCTGCGGCGCAAGATCGGCCTGCTGCGAGACGCCGCGCGCGGCACGCGGGGTGACGCTGCGCTGGCACGACCCCGAGGCGACGCTCGCCGAGGGGATCGTCAGCCGCGGCGACCGGCGCATCGGCGCGGTCATCGAGCACGTGTGGCGGGCCGGGGGGACCTTCCAGGAGTGGTCCGAGCACTTCGACCTCGACCTGTGGACGAGCGCGCTCGACGGCCGCCGGGCTCGACCTCGCCGACGGTAGTGTACCGCCACCGCGACGAGCACGAGGTGCTGCCCTGGGACCACATCTCGGCCGGCCTGCACCACGACTTCCTGTGGCAGGACTGGCAGGAGGCCCTGGCCGAGCACGGCCTCCAGGATTGCCGCTGGACGCCGTGCTACGACTGCGGGGCGTGCACCGGCTCGGCCTCGAGCACGTGGTGGCCTCGCCGTCCCGCCCGCGGGCGGCAGCCAGGGCACCGGCCAGGACCTGGCCGCGGGCGGCACGGTGCCGGTGCGGTTCCTGGAGACCGCCGTGGCCGCCTCGGCCGGCGTGGGCGGAGCGATCGGCCCGTGAAGGTCCGGATCCGGTTCACCAAGCTGGGCAAGGTCCGCTGGACCAGCCACCGCGACGTGGCCCGCATGTGGGAGCGGGCGTTGCGCCGGGCCGGGTGCCGGTGGCGCTACACGGCAGGGTTCACGCCCCGCCCGCAGGTGAGCTTCGGGCTGGCCCTGCCCACCGGGCTCGAGTCGATGGCGGAGTACCTCGACATCGTGCTCGACGAGCCGGTCGACCCGGCCGAGCTCGGCGCGACGTCGGTCGGTCCGATGTTGCCCGACGGCGTCGACGTCGTGGCGGCGGTGCCGTCGAGCCGGGCACCGTCGCTGCAGGAGGATGTGTCCTCGTGCACCTGGGAGATCGAGGTGCCCGGCGTCGACCCGCGCCGACCTCGACGCGGCGATCGGGCGCGCTGCTCGACGCCGCCGTCGCTCCCCGTCGGCGCGAGCGCAAGGGGCGCGAGGTGGTCGACGACCTGCGTCCCTCGGTGCTGGCGCTTTCGTGTGCCGGTCGCCGACGCGGACGGTGCCGCAGCTCCTGGCGGAGCTCGGCACCCGGCCGCGCGGCGTCCGCCCTCCGAGCTCGCCCAGGCGTTGGGAGTCGAGCTCGGGTTGCCCGAAGAACATGTCAATGGATCGAGCGCGACGGCTCCCGCTGGGAGCCCCTCATGGCGGACCCCACGGGCGCCGCCGTCGTGTGGGAGCGCGCGTCGTGAGCAGTACGAGAAGGGATCGTTCCCATGTCCGATACGAGCGCCGGGCCGCCGGCGGCGGAGCCCACCGGCCCGCCGTCTGCACCCGCATCCACAGACCCCGGGGCGAGCAGTGCCCCCGAAGGGGTCGACTCCTCTCTCCGGAGGGTCCCCGACGGCCTCGCCGCCAGGGCCGGGGACCGAGCACCGGGCACCGACGCCGCCTCTAGCGACTCCGCAGGAGTCGACACGTCGGCCGGTGCGACCGGGCCCGGCGACACTGGGGCCGGCGACACCGGGGCCGGCGATGCAGCGCCGGGACCGGCGTCGCGCCCCCGTCCTCGGAGGCGCGTCGCCGCCGCAAGCGGCCCGCCGGGGCCCGCCCGGTCCGGAGCCGCGTCCGGAGCCGCGTCGAGGAGGAGAGCGAGGGCGCCGAGTCGGCCCCGACCCGGCCCCGAGGAGTCAGAGGGCGAAGGGGCGGCCGGGGGCGATGGCGGCGGATCGGCACCGGCGGCACCGAGGGTCGGCGATCGCAAACGGGGCGTCGAGCGCCCCAGGATCGGCGACACCCGGCCGGCGCGCCCGCCGGTGGCACCGGTGGCGCCCGTGCCCGTGACCCCACCGGCCGTGCCCGTGACCGCGGGCCGCGCCGCGGTGCCGGTGGCGGTGGTGGACACCTCCGAGGGCTGAAGCGAGGGGCCGAGGACGTGGCCGGGACCAAGACCGCAGGCGGACGATCGCGCCGGCGCAGCGGCCGCGAGCGTCGTGGGCGCCCGGTGGGCCGGTACCTCATGTGCGTGCACGTCCGCCCCCATGCCACCCAGATCGCCGTGCTCGAGGGCCGGACCCTGGTCGAGCACTACGTGTCACGGGCCGCCGACGACGCCACCCAGATCGACGGCAACATCTACCGGGGCCGGGTCCAGAACGTGCTGCCGGGCATGGAGGCGGCGTTCATCGACATCGGCACGCCCAAGAACGCCGTGCTGTACCGCGGCGACGTCCGCTACGACCTCGACGACATCGAGACGGCCCGGGGCACCTCGCCGCGCATCGAGGAGATGCTGCGGCCCGGCCAGGTCATCTTGTGCCAGGTCACCAAGAACCCCATCGGCGCCAAGGGTGCCCGCCTCACCCAGGAGGTATCGCTTCCGGGGCGTTTCGTGGTCATGGTGCCCAACTCCACGGCCTTCGGGATCTCCAAGCGGCTCGACGACAACGAGCGCAAGCGGCTGCGCCGGATCGTCGACGAGGTGCGGCCCGCCGGCCACGGACTGATCGTGCGCACCGCGGCGGAGGGGGCGAGCCAGGACGAGCTGCGCAACGACGTCGAGCGCCTGGTGGCGCTGTGGGTGGCGATCGAGGCCGAGGCGAACCGGTCGAACGCGCCGGGCCTGCTCTACCGGGAGCCCGACCTGGCGGTGCGCATCGTGCGCGAGGAGTTCAACCGCGAGTACCGCGAACGTGGTCATCGACGACGCCGAGCTCTACGAGCAGGTGCGCGACTACATCGAGCAGGTGAACCCCGAGCTGGCCGACCGTGTCGAGTACTACGACCCCGTCGTGGAGAACCTGCCCATCTTCGAGCGCTTCCACGTGCACGAGCAGCTGCACAAGGCCCTCGACCGCAAGGTGTGGCTGCCGTCGGGCGGCTCGCTCATCATCGAGCGCACCGAGGCGCTCACCGTGATCGACGTCAACACCGGCAAGAACGTGGGCAAGTCGAACCTCGAGGAGACCGTCTACCGCAACAACCTCGAGGCCGCCGAGGAGATCGCCCGGCAGCTGCGGCTGCGCGACATCGGCGGGATCATCGTCATCGACTTCATCGACATGGAGATCCGGGAGAACCGCGACAAGGTGTCGGCCGCCCTGCGCGCCGCCCTGGCCCGGGACAAGACCCGCACCCAGGTGTTCGACATCTCGGAGCTGGGACTGGTGGAGATGACCCGCAAGCGGGTCTCGGAGGGCCTGGTGGAGTCGCTGTCGAGCACCTGCACCGTGTGTGGCGGGCGTGGGATCGTGCTCGACGAGTCCCTGCTGTAAGATCGCCGGGCTATGTACGCGGTGATCCGGAGTGGAGGCAAGCAGGAGCGCGTGGCCGAGGGCCAGCAGCTGCGCGTGGAGCTCCTCGGGGTCCCCGAGGGCAGCGAGGTCGAGCTCGACCCCGTGCTCGTGGTGGACGACGACCGCGTCCTGGCCACGCCGGCCGAGCTCGCCGGGGCGGTGGTCTCGGCCCGGGTGGTGGGCGCAGGAGCTCGGGCCCAAGATCCGGGGGTTCACCTACCAGGCCAAGGCCAGGCGCCGGCGCCGCTGGGGACACCGCCAGCAGTACGACACCGTCCAGATCCTGTCGATCACGGTCCCGGCGGGCCGCTGACCGCGGCGCACCAGGAGGAGATCCCATGTCCAAGACCAAGGGCGGCGGCTCCACCCGCAACGGCCGCGACTCGAAGTCCAAGCGGTTGGGCGTGAAGGCCTACGACGGCATGACCGTCCCCGCCGGTGCCATCATCCTGCGCCAGCGCGGCACCAAGTTCCATCCCGGCGAGAACGTCGGGCGCGGCGGCGACGACACCCTGTTCGCCATGGCCGAGGGCGTGGTGAGCTTCGGGACCCGCAAGGGTCGGCGCCAGGTGAGCGTCCGCGCCGAGCCCTGAGCCGGGCCCGACGCGCCCGGGGCCGGCCCGGGGGGCGGGGCAGTGCCTCGTAGGATCGCAGGCGTGTCCGGGTTCGCCGACGAGGCCCAGATCCACGTGAAGGCGGGCAACGGCGGCGCCGGTGCGGTGTCGTTCCGCCGGGAGGCGCACGTCTCGCGCGGCGGCCCCGACGGCGGCGACGGAGGAAACGGGGGCGACGTCTGGCTCGTGGCCTCGTCCAACCAGGCCTCGTTGCTCGGGTTCCGTGACCATCCTCACCGGCGTGGGACCGACGGCAAACACGGGCAGGGCAAGCGACGCCATGGCTCTCGGGGCCAGGCCCTCGACGTGCCCGTGCCGGTGGGCACGATGGTGCGCGGCCCTGACGGCGCCGCCCTGGCCGATCTGGCCTGCGCCGGCGATCGGTGGCTGGCCGCCGCCGGCGGCCGGGGCGGTCGGGGCAACGCCCGGTTCCTGAGCAACCGTCGGCGGGCCCCGGCGTTCGCGGAACAGGGTGAGGCGGGCGAGGAGCGCTGGCTCGACCTCGAGCTCAAGCTCCTCGCCGACGTGGCCCTCGTCGGCTTGCCCAACTCCGGCAAGAGCACCCTGATCTCGAGCATCTCGGCGGCACGCCCCAAGGTGGCGGACTATCCCTTCACCACCCTCGAGCCCCACCTCGGGGTGGTGCGCGTGGGCCGGCCCGGGGACGAGACCGAGTTCGTGGTGGCCGACGTCCCGGGTCTGGTGGAAGGGGCCGCCGAGGGCCGGGGTCTCGGGCATCGGTTCCTGCGCCACGTGGAGCGGGCCCGGGCCCTGGTGGTGCTGCTCGACCTCGCTCCGGCCGACGGCGTGGCGCCGTCGGAGCAGGAGCGGATCCTGCTGGCCGAGCTGGGCCGCTACCGTCCCGAGCTGCTCGAGCGGCCCCGGCTGGTCGTGGGCTCCAAGCTCGACGTGGCGTCGGGGCTCGAGGGCGACGGACCGACGCTCGCCATCTCGGCGGTCACCGGGGCCGGGATCCCCGAGCTGCTGGCCCGCCTGGCCCGGATGGTGGCCGAGGCCCGCGCCGCCGAAGCCGTGCCGAGCCGCTCGATCGTGATCCACCGACCGCTGTCGGAGGAGATCGAGGTGGCCCGGGCCGACGACGGGTCCTTCGTGGTGCTGGGCCGCCCCGCGCTTCGTGCCGTCGCCCTGTCCGATCTCACCGACCACGACGCGGTGGAGTACGTCCAGCAACGCCTGCGCCGCCTCGGGGTCGAGCGCGCCCTGGTGCGAGCCGGGGTGCGCGACGGTGACGTGGTCCATCTGGGCGCGCTGAGCTTCACCTACCAGCGCGACGAGGGGATCGACGCCGCGGTGGGGGAGGCGCCCCCGCCCGAGCCCAGGCGCAGCGCCCGCCGGGGCCGGGGGGAGGACCGGTGACCGCGCCTCGAGCTGCTCGGGGCGACCCCGGGGGTCGGACCGGGGGGGCGGCGAAGGAGCCAGCTCCGGGAGCGACCCGCACGGTGGTCGTGAAGATCGGGTCCTCCTCGATCACCACCGGCGACGGGGGCGTGGACGGCGCCGCCATCGACCGGTTGTGCGCCCAGGTGGCCGAGCTCCGGGACATGGGACACAGCGTCGTCGTGGTCAGCTCGGGCGCCATCGCGGCGGGATGGTCGGCTCTCGGAGGCGGGGCCCGCCCCACCGACCCGGCCACGCTGCAGGCCGTCTCCGCCGTGGGACAGTCGAAGCTCATGCGCGTCTACGACGACGCCCTCGGGGCGCGTGCCCTGGCGGCGGGCCAGGTCCTGTTGGCCCCGCTCGACTTCATCCACCGCCATCAGTACCTCCATGCCCGCCAGACGCTGTCCCGGTTGCTCGAGCTGGGCGTGGTCCCGGTCGTCAACGAGAACGACGCCACTTCCGACGACGAGATCCGGTTCGGGGACAACGACCGGCTGGCCGCGCTCGTCGCCCACCTCGTCGCCGCCGACCTGCTCGTGCTGCTGACCGACACGGCGGGCCTGCTGACCGCCGACCCGCGCACCACCGCCGAGGCCTCGCTCATCGAGGAGGTGGTCGAGGTCGACCACGAGCTCGAGCGCGTGGCCGGGGGCGCGGGCAGCGTGGTGGGGAGCGGGGGGATGGCGTCGAAGCTCGCCGCCGCCAAGATCGCGTCGTGGTCGGGGGTGGAGACCGTCATCGCCGATGCCGGCCGGCCCGGGGTGCTGCGCGGTGCCGTGGAGGGCCGGCCCGGGGTGGGCACCGTCTTCCGGGCGCGGGGAAGACTGCTGCCGGCCCGCAAGCTGTGGATCGCCTTCGCCGTCGCCGCGGCGGGGACGCTGGTGGTGGACGAGGGGGCCCGCCTCGCCCTCGTCGAGCGCGAGGCGTCACTGCTCCCGGCCGGGGTGGTGTCGGTGACGGGGTCCTTCGATGCCGACGACGCGGTGGAGATCGCCGGGCCCGACGGCGTCGTCTTCGCCAAGGGCCTCGCCCGTCACCCGGCCCCTGTGGTGGCCTCGTGGGCGGGACGTCGGACCAGCGAGCTGCCCGACGGTGCCGCCACCGAAGTGGTGCACCGCGACGACCTCGTCGTGCTGGGTTGAGGTTCGGCCTCGCCCGCCACGGCGGGGACAGTGGCGTCGCAGAGGTACCCTGGAGCATGGCCCGGGCGGACATCGTGGACCTCGGCCGCCGTGCCAAGGCGGCGTCGCGGGCGCTGGCGGTGGCGGGCGGCTCGGCCAAGGACAGCGCCTTGCGTGTGGCCGCCGACCTCGTCGAGGAGCGCGGGGTCGAGTTGCTCGAGCACAACGCGGCGGACCTGGCCCGGGCCCAGGAGCGGGGCGCCACCGACGTCGAGCTCGACCGGCTGCGCCTCAGCGCCTCGCGGCTGTCGGCCATGGCCGACAGCCTGCGCCAGGTGGCCGGACTGCCCGACCCGGTGGGAGAGATCGTCGAGGGGTGGGTGCGCCCCAACGGCCTGCGGGTCGAGCGGGTCCGGGTGCCGCTCGGGGTGGTGGGCGTGATCTACGAGAACCGGCCCAACGTCACGAGCGACGCCGCGGGTCTGTGCCTCAAGTCGGGCAACGCCATCATGCTGCGGGGCTCGTCGAGCGCGGTCGACTCCAACGCCGCCATCGTGGGCTGCCTGCGCGACGCGCTCGGCAAGGTCGGGCTCCCCGAGGACGGCGTCGTGTTCGTGGCCGACACCAGCCGCGAGGCGGCGGTGTGGTTCATGCAGCTCGACGACATGATCGACTGTCTGGTCCCCCGGGGTGGCCACTCGCTCATCGCGTCGGTGCGCGAGCACGCCACGGTTCCGGTCGTGATCGACGGGGACGGCAACTGCCACGTCTACGTCGATGCCGCCGCCGATCTCGAGATGGCCCTGGCCATCGTGGTCAACGCCAAGACGCAGCGCCCCGGTGTGTGCAATGCGGCCGAGTCCCTGCTCGTCCACGAATCGGTGGCGGCACGGTTCCTGCCCGACGCGGCGCGGGCCCTGGCCGGGGTCGAGCTGCGCGGCGACGACCGCGTCCGGGCCATCCTCCCCGCCGCCGTACCGGCTTCCGACGAAGACTTCGCCACGGAGTTCCTGGGCCCGGTCCTGTCGGTGGCGGTCGTGGCGGACCTCGACGCCGCCATCGACCACATCGCCCGGTACGGCTCGGGGCACTCCGAGGCCATCGTGACCGCCGACCTCCGCGCCGCGCAGCGTTTTTGCCGCCAGGTCGACGCCGCGGCCGTGGTGGTGAACGCCTCGACGCGATTCGTCGACGGGAGCGAGCTCGGCCTCGGGTCCGAGATCGGCATCTCGACCCAGAAGCTCCACGCCCGCGGGCCCATGGGGCTGCGCGAGCTCACGTGCGTGAAGTACGTCGTCAATGGTGACGGGCAGGTGCGGCGATGAGCCCCGCCGGCGACAAGGACGGTGACACCGACCGACGCAGCGTTGCCCCCGGATTCCTCGGGTTCCCCGATCCGGGCCCGCCCCTGTTCTCGTCGGTCACCGAGGTTCGCGAGCGGCTCGCCGAGGTGGGATATCTCGCCGACGACGGCATCGCCGGAGTCGTCCACCTGGCCGACCGCCTGGCCAAGCCCGTGCTGGTGGAGGGCCCGGCGGGCACGGGCAAGACCGAGCTCGCCAAGTCCGTGGCCCGGGTCACCGGGAGCCGCCTCATCCGCCTGCAGTGCTACGAGGGCCTCGACGAGTCCAAGGCCCTCTACGAGTGGAACTACAAAAAGCAGCTCTTGCGCATCCAGGCGCAGCGAGTCGTGGACGGCGATTCCCCGAACGGGGCCCGGACGGCGCCGGGCGACGGGGCCGGTGTCGGAGGCGACGACCAGCACAGCTCGTGGAGGGACCTCGAGGAGGACATCTTCTCCGAGGAGTTCCTCCTCACCCGGCCCCTGCTCGAGGCCATCAGGTCCCCGGACCCTGTGGTGCTGCTGGTGGACGAGGTCGACAGGGTCGAGCTCGAGACCGAAGCGCTCTTGCTCGAGGTGCTGTCGGAGTACCAGGTGTCGATCCCCGAGCTCGGCACGATCCGTGCCCAGCAGATCCCGCTCGTGTTCCTCACCTCCAACAACACCCGGGAGCTGTCCGAGGCCCTCAAGCGTCGCTGCCTGTACCTGCACCTCGACTACCCCTCGTTGGAACGCGAGCGTGACATCGTCCTCGCCCGGGTACCCGGGGTGAGCGAGGAGCTCGCCGATCAGGTGGCCAGGATCGTGCGGTCGCTGCGCACCCTCGAGCTCAAGAAGTACCCCTCGGTCTCGGAGACCCTCGACTGGGCTCGCACCCTCGTGGTTCTCGGCGTGGAGTCGATCGACGCCGAGCAGGCCAAGGCCACGCTGCACGTGCTGCTCAAGTACCGCAGCGACCTCGAGCGTGCGGCCAAGGAGCTGGCCGTGGCCGGGGAGGACCGGGCCTGAGGAGAGTCCGTGCTCGACGTCCTCACCGGGTTCGTAGGGGAATTGCGCGCCGCGGGGCTGCCGGTGTCGCTCACCGAGTCCATCGACGCGGCCGAGGCGGTCCACCACATCCCCCTCGAGGACCGCGACGCGCTCAAGTACGCCCTGGCCGCCACCTTGGTCAAGAGCTCGGCGCACTGGAAGGCGTTCGAGACGGCCTTCGAGGTCTACTTCTCCATGCGGGGCCCCCAATACGGCATCGGTGACGACGAGTCCGCGCTCGGCGACGCCGACACCGACGCCGAGAGCGACGACCGAGGGCGTGGTGAGGGCCGGGGGCAAGGCGGTGGGGGCGGTGAGGGATTGTCCTCCGAGGAGCTCGCCGAGATGCTCTTCCGGGCCCTGCTGTCGGCCAACGACGCCCAGGTCGCCGCCCTGGCCCGTCAGGCCGTGAGCCGCTTCGCCGGCATGGAGCCGGGCCGTCCCGTGGGCGGGACGTACTACCTGTACCGCACGCTGCGGAACCTGGACCTCGACGGGGTCCTCGAGCGCCTCATGCACAGCGCGCGCGCCGCAGCCCCCGAGGGCCGTCTCACGCCGCTCGAGGAGCGCCTGGCCCGCGACGAATTCAAGTCCCGCCTCGACCGGCTGCGCCGCGAGCTCGAGGACGAGATCCGCCGCCGGCTCGTGGCCGACCGCGGCATCGAGGCCCTGGCGCGATCGCTGCGCAAACCTCTGCCCGAGGAGATCGACTTCATGCACGCCACGCGTGACGAGCTGGCGTCGTTGCGCCGCGCCATCCACCCTCTCACCCGCAAGCTGGCGGTGCGCCTGGCCCGCAAGCGCCGCCACGGCCGCAAGGGCCCCCTCGACTTCCGTTCCACCATGCGCCACTCGCTGTCCACCGGGGGCGTGCCGGTCGATCCGAAGTTCCGCTACCCCCGCCCGGCCAAGCCCGAGATCATCGTCATCGCCGACATCTCGGGCTCTGTGGCCTCCTTCGCGCGCTTCACGCTGCATCTGGTGCACGCCATCAGCTCGCAGTTCTCCAAGGTGCGGAGCTTCGTGTTCATCGACGGCATCGACGAGGTGACCCGGTTCTTCGAGAACGTCGACGACGTGGCCGAAGCCGTGCATCGCATCAATACCGAAGCCGACGTGGTGTGGGTGGACGGGCACTCGGACTACGGCCACGCCCTGTCGGTGTTCTGGGAGCGGTGGGGTGAGGAGATCACGCCCCGCACGAGCGTGCTGTTGCTGGGCGACGCCCGCAACAACTACCACGCCTCCCAAGCCTGGGTGATCCAGGAGATCAGGCACCGCGCCCGGCACGTGTACTGGCTCAATCCCGAGCCCCGCGCCTACTGGGGGACCGGCGACTCCATCCTGGGCGAGTACGCCGTGCACTGTGACGACGTCTTCGAGTGCCGGAACCTGCGCCAGCTCGAGCACTTCGTGACCGAGCTGGCGTGAGCGCGCCTCCGCCGGGGGCCGGCGCCCCCCGGGGAGTTCGCACCGTCCCCGGCACCGACCCCGACACCACCCGCGTCGTGCTGATCCGTCACGGCGAGGCGACGTGCAACGTGGAGGGCGTGGTGGGCGGCCGGGCCGGGTGCAGCGGCCTGTCGGTCACCGGGAGACGCCAGGCCGAGGCGCTGGCAGCCCGGCTCGTCGCCACCGGCGAGCTGTCGGGAGCCGGCGCGCTGTACAGCAGCGTCCTGGCGCGTGCGGTCGAGACGGGGAGCATCGTCGCCGGGGGCATCGGTGCGGGCACGGCACCGGTGCAGGATTGCGATCTGTGCGAGCTGCACCCCGGTGAGGCCGACGGCCTCACCTGGGACGAGTTCCGGGACCGTTACGGGGAGCCCGACTTCGACGCCGACCCCGATTCCGAGGTGGCGCCGGGGGGCGAGAGCTGGCGGTCGTTCGTGACCCGGGCCTCGGGGGCCGTGGCCCGGGTGGCGCGTGCCCATGGCGGCGAGCTCGTCGTGATCGTGTGCCACGCCGGGGTCATCGAGTCGACCCTGCTCGCCTTCTTGCCGGTGGCACCGGGGCGCGCCCGCCTGGGGCTGCCCACCGAGCACACCTCGCTCACCGAGTGGGAGACGGGGGAGCGGGGATGGCGCCTGGTCCGCTACAACGACGCCGCCCACCTGCGGGCGGGCGTGTGCTGACCCGGGACGCCAGGGGCGTTTCGGCGTTGCCTCAGCAGGCGTAGTCGCCGTCGAGGCTCTGCCCGTTGGCCTGGTCGGTGTACTGGGTCACCCACACGCCGCCGGTGGGCAGCAGGTTTCCGTTCTGCGCCGCGTAGGAGACGGCGTTGGTGCAGTTGCCCTGGGGGTTGTTCGTGTACCAGGCGATCCACAGGGGGACCGCGGGTTGGAAGGTCCCGGCGATGCCGTTCCAGGTCAGCGGGCTGGTGTAGATGCCGACGTTGTTGATGCCGTCGCCGCGCAGCGCCGAGATGGCGCCCAGGATGACCTGGTCGTTCTCGGCCGTGTCCGACGACCAATTGGCCGTCTCCACGTCCAGCCACCACGTGACCAGCGGGTTCACCCCCTGGGCCTGGGCGTAGTCCAGCGCGAAGATTCCCGCTTCGTAGCCCCAGTTGCAGGCGGGGTCACCGTTGCACCCCGGCTGGTTCGTGGCGTCGGTCCCGTACGTCATGAAGATGTAGAGGTTGAGCCCGCCCCCCGCCCACTGGGCCTCGTGCGCCAGGCACGGGTTGGATGCACCGTTGGACTCGCCGGTCACCTGGACGATACCGACGGTGTGCCCCGACGGGAGGGTCGAGTTGCACGTGGGGGGATTGTCCTGGAACCTCGAGACGTCGTAGCCGTAGGCCCCCGATGGGTAGGCCCCGTTGGCCGCCACCCCTGTCCCGGGCCCGTCGGCGATCCCCACCACCGGAGCGGCGATGTGCTGGGGAGCAGAACCGAAGTACCCGGCGTCGCCGAAGGCCGTGACCGCCCCGTTGCTGTCGGTCAGCCAGTACCCACCCGAGCCCGAGGCCGCTATCCCCGCCAGGGGATGCACCAGGGCATGGCCCCCGAGCGACCCGAAGTACCCGGCGTCGCCGAAGGCGAAGACCCCGCCATCGGCGCCGAGCATCCAGTAGCCGTCGGCGTCGGCAGCGGCCGCGCCCACGATGGGCGCCGCCAGAGCGAGGTTGCCGAGCGACCCCGAGAACGTGGCGTCGCCGAAGGCGAAGACCCCGCCATCGGACGCGAACAGCCAGTAGCCACGGCCGTCGGGGGTGGCGGCCATGGCGACCACGGGCTTGTTCAGCTTCACTGCGCCCATCGACCCGTAGTAGGGCGCGCCGAAGGCGAAGACCCCGCCGTCGGAGGCCACCGTCCAGTACCCGCCCGTGGCGGGGTCGGCGGCGATGCCGACCATGGGCTTGTTCAGCTTCACCGCGCCCATCGACCCGTAGAAGGGGGCCGAGCCGAAGGTGAACACCCCGCCGTCGGAGGCCACCGTCCAGTACCCCGAGCCGTCTGCGCCCGACATGCCCGTCGTCGGGGCGATGCCCACCATGGGGGCATTGAGCCTCATCCCGCCCATCGACCCGTAGAAGGGGAGGCCGCCGAAGGTGAACACCCCGCCGTCGGAGGCCACCGTCCAGTACGAGGGGACTCCCTGCGCGGAGACGGGGGTGGCAGCGGTCAACGGGCGCAGTGGTGGGGCCGACGCCTCGCCCGGGCCCGACGCCACAACGGCGACGGCCACGACGGAGGCGGCCACGACGGACGCGCCCAGGGCGCGCCCCAGGCGCGACAGGTGGTGTGCAAGACGGGGCATGGGCGTGGTTGCTGCGGTCCTTTGGCGCCGGGGCGCGTGTGCCGGGTCCACTCGGGTCGTGGAGGCCGGAGCTCCGCTCCATTTTCACGGAGAGGACGGCGCGAAGCAACGACGCCCCCGACATCGCCGCCCACCTGCACCGATGCGCGCCGGCGCGGGTCTCGGTGCGCGCCGGCCGGTCCCGATGGGCGCCGTGGGTGTGAAGCCGTGGGCGCCGGGACTCAGGCTCTGAGGAGCTCGGCGACGCGGAAGGCGAGGTCGATGGCCTGTCGCGCGTTGAGACGGGGATCGCAGGTCGTGGTGTAGCGCTCGTGGAGCTGGTCCTCGAGGATGTCCCCGAACCCGCCGAGGCATTCGGTGACGTCGTCCCCGGTGAGCTCGAGGTGCACCCCGCCGGGCCACGTCCCGGCCTGGTGGTGTGCGGAGAAGAACCCCTTGAGCTCGGCCAGGATGTCGTCGAACCGGCGCGTCTTGCGACCCCCCTCGCTCACGAAGGTGTTGCCGTGCATGGGGTCGCACGCCCACACCACGGGGTGCCCGGACCTGCGCACCGCCTCGAGAAGCGGCGGTAGCGCGTCGGCGACGGCGCTGGCGCCCATGCGGGTGATGAGGGTGAGGCGGCCCGGGGTGTGGTCGGGGTCGAGGCGGTCGCACAGGGCGACGACCTCGGCGGGTGTCATCGACGCGCTGATCTTGCACCCGATGGGGTTGTGGATCCCCGACAGGAAGTCGACGTGCGCGCCGTCGAGCTGTCTCGTGCGCTCGCCCACCCACAGCATGTGCGCCGAGCAGTCGTACCAGTCGCCCGTGAGCGAGTCCATGCGGGTGAGCGCCTCCTCGTAGCCGAGGATCAGCGCGTCGTGGCTCGTGTAGAACTCGACCTGGTGCAGCGACTGTTCACCTTCGAGGTCGATCCCGCATGCCGCCATGAACCGCAGGGCGCGGTCGATCTCCGCCGCGATCTGCTCGTAACGGCGTCCCTCCTCGCTCGAGGCCACGAACTGCTGGTTCCACAGGTGAACCTGGGACAGGTCGGCGAAACCGCCCTTGGTGAAGGCGCGCACGAGGTTGAGCGTGGACGCCGACTGGTGGTAGGCGGCCACCAGTCGGTGCGGGTCCGCGACCCGGGCCGTGGCGTCGGGTGCATCGTCGTTGACCATGTGCCCGCGGAAGGCGGGGAGCTCGAGCTCGCCCACGCGTTCGGTGGGCGACGAGCGCGGCTTGGCGAATTGGCCCGCGATCCGCCCCACCTTGATGGCGGGCACCCCGGCTCCGTAGGTGAGGACCACCGCCATCTGCAAGATGACCTTGAGCTTGTCGCGGATGGCGTCGGCGGAGAACTCTGCGAAGGACTCGGCGCAGTCCCCGGCCTGCAACAGGAACGCCTCTCCGGCCGCGACCTGTCCCAGCGAGCCCACGAGGCGTCGGGCCTCACCTGCAAATACGAGGGGGGGCAAGCCGGCGAGCTCTTTGAGGACCTGCTCGAGCTCGTCCTCGTCGGGCCAGTCCGGTTGTTGCGCGGCCGTGAGCTGTCGCCAGCGCTGGGGGCTCCACTCGGCGGGGCTCATGGGGCTACAGCGTAAGGGCTCGGCGCCTACGCTCGGTGCGTGCACCGGTCTGCCGGCGGGAAAGGGAACGGGCCGGTGCCACCGGGCGCCCGCATCGGCATCTTCGGGGGGACCTTCGACCCTGTCCACATCGGCCACCTGGTGGCAGCCACGTGGGCGCTCGAGGCGCTCGCCCTCGACCGGGTGCTCCTGGTGGTGGCCAACGTGCCGTGGCAGAAGGCCGGCACCCGCACCGTGACCCCGGCCGAGGACCGGTTCCTCGTAGTGCAGGCGGCGGTGTCGGGGGTGGAGGGGCTCGAGGCCAGTCGCATGGAGATCGAGCGGGGCGGGGCCAGCTACAGCGCCGACACCGTGGCAGAGCTCCTCGGGTCGGTTCCCTCCGTCGAGCCCTACCTGATCGTCGGGGCCGACGTGGCCGCCGAGCTCGGGACCTGGCAGCGGGTGGACGAGCTCCGTGAGTCGGTGACCCTGGTGGTGGTGGACCGCGGCGGCACGGTCCCGGGAGCGGACCCTCCGGGTTGGCGTGTGGAGCGGCTGCGCATCCCGGCCCTCGACCTCTCGAGCAGCCAGCTCCGGGAGCGACTGGCCGAGGGCCGCTCGGTCGATTTCCTCATCCCCGAGGCCGCCATACGTTGCATCCGCCAGCTGAATCTGTACGCTGGCAGCAGATGAGGAGCCCGGACATCGCTCGGACCGTCGTGCGCCGTCGACCGGCGCGCCCGGCGGGTTGACCGAGGTGGACGTGGCGGTCCCCGCCGCATGACAGCATCCGCCGTGCGGGCATCGGCGGACAACGGACGTCCCGAGGTGCCCGAAGCCGCCCTGGTGGCGGCGCGGGCGGCGGATGCCAAGCTGGGCCAGGACACCGTCGTGCTGGCCATGGGGGACCTGCTCGGGGTGACCGACGCCTTTGTCGTCACGAGCGGCGCCAACACCCGGCAGGTGCGGACCATCGTCGAGGAGGTGGAGCGCCAGGTGAAGCAGTCCGCGGGGCGCTCCCCCCGGGCGACCGAGGGCCTGCGCGACCTGACCTGGGTGCTCATGGACTACGGCGACTTCCTCGTTCACGTCTTCCAGGACGAGGCACGCGCCTACTACGACCTCGAACGACTGTGGGGCAACGCCCCACGCCTGTCTGTCACCGGGGCCAAGTCCGACCACAGGCGCGAAGACTGACCCTCCGTCGCGGGCCCCGTCGGGCCGGCCTCGGAGCCCGTGTCCCTGCGACCGTGGGTCAGTGGACGGTGCCGGGCGCCGTCGGGGCCAGGGTGGCGAACTGCGAGGTGTTGGCCACGGGCACGTCGACGCCGCTCGCCACCGGCACCTCCACCGGCTGGCCCGACAGCTGGAAGGTGACGCCGGTGACCCCGGGCAGGGAGGAGGCCGTGAACACGAACTGTGCCACGGCCTGGATCTGGGGCGGGCCCACGAGCTGGCCGAAGGTGCCGCCGAGGTTCACGGTGGCGACACCCCCGGCGATGGAGGCGCTGATCACCGTGGTCTGGGCGGGCAGGGCGGTCTGGAGGCCGGCGGCGGACTCGGCGTCGGTGGGTCCGGCCACGAGCGCCCCGAGCACGGTGAAGAGGTCCGGAGCGTGCACAGGCACGTCCCGGCCCACCGCCACGAGGTGGTCGGTCGGGTCGATCAGGAAGATTTCCACCGGGACCTCGATGGGCGACGTCGTGGCCGTCGGCGACGACGTGGAGGACGTCGGGTCGAGGAGCCCGAAGGGGATGCCGTGGCGGCTCAGAGCGGAGGGCTGTTTGTCGACCGGCACGCCGCACCCGGCCACGCCCACGACCACGGCCACCGTGGCGAACACCGCGGCCAGCCGACGACGGGTGGGTCGCACCGACGGTGCGCATGGTCCGGGTCGCACCGACGGTGCGCATGGTCCGGGTCGCACCGACGGTGCGCATGGTCCGGGTCGCACCGACGGGGCGCGGCGCAGCGGACGCGCCGGGACGGTCACCGGGCTTTCGCCTCGCGTTCGTGCTCGGCGTCAGGGGGGTCGGGAGTGGTGACCCCGTTGTGGTCCCTGGTGGGCAGCTCCACGACGAAGCGGTTCTCGCCACCGGGACCGGGCTCCACCCACACCTTGCCTCCGTGCAGCCGCACGTGCTCGGCGACGAGCGAGAGCCCGAGTCCCGTGCCGTCGGTGACCCCCCGCTGACCGGCGGCGTGGCCGCGGTAGAAACGCTCGAAGATGCGGACGCGCTCGGCGGGCTCCACGCCCGGCCCGCGGTCGGCGACGACGAACCGCACGGCACCGCCGGTCCCGGGCTCCACCGCCAGCCGGGTCACCCCTCCGGCGTACTGCTCGGCGTTGTGCACCAGGTTGGTCACGACCCGCTCGAAGCGCCGCTTGTCCACCCACAGCCGCACTCCGGTGACCTCCGCGTCCACGTCGACGGGGACCTCGGGGGCGCCCCCGGCGGCGGCGGCTCGGCGGGCGAGCTCGCCCACCTCGACCTCGTCGAGGGACAGCTCGGCAGACCCGGTGTCGACCCGGCTGATCTCGAGGAGGTCGTCGACC
This sequence comes from uncultured Acidimicrobiales bacterium, assembly GCA_963848335.1. GTDB lineage: Bacteria > Actinomycetota > Acidimicrobiia > Acidimicrobiales > UBA8190 > Chersky-840. Next base: position 1,934,708 of record CAWKDD010000001.1, on the reverse strand, counting down.
ATGCGCTGGAACCGGTGGAGCTCCGCGCTCAACAGGTCGAGGGCGTGGCGGCTGCGCGACGGGAGCTCGTCACGGTGCGACTCGAGGACCCCGAGCGACGTCGCCAAGGTCGTGAGCGGCGAGCGGAGCTCGTGGCTCACGTCCGCGGTGAAGCGGACCTCGTGGTCGATACGTTCCTGAAGGGCGTCGGTCATCCGGTTGAAAGAAGAGGCCAGGGCGGACAGCTCGGGGTCACCCTCGGCGACCAGGCGGGTGTCGAGGCTGCCACCGGCCACCGTCTCCGCGGCGCGCGAGACCTGCGCCAGAGGACGCAGGGCTCGGCCGCTGGCCCACCGGCCGATCGATGCCCCGGCGGCCGTGGTCAGCAGGGCGGCGCCGATGAGCGCCAGCGCCAGGATGCTCAAGGTCCGGCTCTCGTCGTCGAGCGAGAACACCTCGAAGTACGAGGCGCTCACGCTGGGGATGGGTAACCCCACCGCCATCTGGGGGGTGTTCCCCAGGACGAAGTGCTGGGTGGCGGGGGTGCCCGAGAGCACGACGCTGCGCAGGGCAACGGGGATGGCGTTCTCCCCGACGGAGATGGATGTGGCATACCACTGGCCTTTGAGCTCGAGCACCGACCGCGATCCCGGCACTGTGTCGAGCGAGTCCAACAGCTGCGTGACGTTGGGGTTCACCGACCGCAACGACGAGCGCGCCAACGACGCGTTCACGTAGGCCTGGCGCAGGATGGCGGTCTCGCGCTCTTTCAGGATGAATTGCCGGGCCGTGAAGTAGGTGAGCCCCGCCATGGTGGCCGACAGTGCCAGCGCGCCGAGCCCGAAGGTCACCGTGACCCGGGACCGCAGGCCGAGATTCGACCACGGCAACGTGCGCCCGCGCCGGCCCTCGAGGGGAGCGTCGCCCCCAGATCCCTTGCGGCGCGTGCGCAGTCCGCGCATGCCGGCCCTCAGGTGGCCAGCTTGTAGCCCATCCCCCGCACGGTGAGGATGTGTCGGGGGTTGGCGGGGTCGGCCTCGATCTTGGTGCGCAACCGCCGGATGTGGACGTCGACGAGCCGCCCGTCGCCGAAGTAGTCGTAGCCCCACACCCGGTCGAGGAGCTGTTCGCGGCTGAGGACTTTGCCGGGGTTGGCGGCCAGCTCGCACAGGAGGCGGAATTCGGTGCGGGTGCAATGCACCTCGTCGCCCCCCCGGCGCACCGTGCCCTCGTCGGGGAGCACCTCCACGTCGCCGAAGGAGAGGACGTCGGGAGTGTCCACCGACCGGGAACGACGCAACAGCGCCCGGATCCGTGCCGCCAGCTCCTTGGCCACGAAGGGTTTGGTGACGTAGTCGTCGGCCCCGGCTTCGAGGCCGGCCACGACGTCGTGGGTGTCGTTGCGCGCCGTGACCATGATCACCGGGACGGCGCTGGTGCGCCGCAGCTGCCGGCAGCACTCGAACCCGTCCATGCCCGGGAGCATGAGGTCGATGAGCACGACGTCGGCGGGCTGGTCGGCGAAGCGGTCGAGCCCGACTTCACCGGAGCCGGCTTCGTCCACTTCGTAGCCCTCGTCCTCGAGCGCCAGGCGCATCGAGGCGCGGATGCGTTCGTCGTCCTCGACGAGGAGGATCCGGCTGCTCATGGGCGCTCGCTCACGGGCGCCTCGTCATGTGACCGGTCACCGCAGGTGCCTCCGACCGGGCCCGAGCCCGTCGGGACCTGCCCGGGGCTCAGCTCGACTTCCAGATCTGGGGGGTCCAGATCGTCCCCACGATCATGCCGTACGCCTTGGCGCCTTCGGGCGTCGTGGGGTTGTTCCAGTTCTGGACGTCGGAACGGGCGACGATGGCCCACGTCGCCCGGTCCTGCCAGATGTAGGGCAGGTCCGCGTTCAGGCGCTTGGCCACCTGTTGGTACGCGGTCGCCCTCGTCGCCGGGTCGGTGGAGGTTCGTCCCTGCTGGAGGTAGGTCTCGATGAGCGGGTCGGTGTTGCGGGCGAAGTTGGTGGCGAGCGACGACGGGCCGGTGCCGAAGATCTCGGTGGGGCTCCACCACAGGTAGTTGAGGTCGGGGTCCACCGCCGCGAACTGGCGCCACGAGGTGGCCTGGAACAGGCCCCCGAGGGCGTTGTTGATCTGGTCGGCCTGCTGGACCTGGGTGAGCGTGACCTTCATGCCCACCGCCTCGAGTTGGCTCTGGAGGAACTGCACCACCTGGATCGAGTACCCGGAGGTGGTCGACTGGAGCGTGAACGCCACCGGCTTGCCGGTCTCGCTCTCGAGCTGCTTGACGAGCGCCGTCGCTTTGGTCGGGTTGTAGGCCGGGTACCCCGCGTCGGTCAGGTAGTACGGAGTGTTGGGCACGAAGGGCTGGTTGGTGGGCGGGTTGACACTCTTGTCGACGACCTGCGAGTACTGCTTGGCATTGATGGCCATGGCCATGGCCTGGCGGACACGGATGTCCTTCATGGCGGGGTCCGCCAGGTTGCACATGATGAAGTTCATGTCGGGCTCGCCCACGATGTGCGCGCTGTCGTCGAGGAAGCCGTAGCTGGCGTTGTCCTTGAAGTTCAGCATGCTCTCGGGGAGGTCGGTGTGCATGATGTCGATATTGCCGGCGAGCAGGGCGTTGGCCCGTTGCTGGGCGTCGATGATGGGGCGGTAGGTGACCGAGTCGAGGTAGGGCATCCCACCCCCTCGCCAGTAGTCCGGGTTGCGGGTGGCGGTGAAGTGGTCGTTGGGCTCCCATTCCTTGAACTTGAAGGGGCCGGTTCCCACCGGCTGCTCCGATCCCTTGGGGTTGGCGATCATCGACGGGGCGATGATGTAGCCCGGCTGGCCCCCGATGCCGCCGGCGAGGTAGGCGGGGAACGGCACCCAGGGCTGCTTCAGGGTGACGGTCACGGTGTCCGAGCTCGTGGCCGAGATGTTGCTCACGGCGGTGAAGGTCACCCCGAGGAGGTTGTCCTTGAAGTGGTTGAGGCTCCCGGCGATGGCGGCCGCGTCGCAGGGCGTGCCGTCGTGGAACCGGACGTTGGGACGCGCCGTGATCGTCCACACCGAGTAGTCGGCGTTGGGGGTGATGGCCTTGGCCAGGTAGGGCTGGACGCTGCCGTCGGCGGCGATGATGGTGAGCGGGTCGAAGACGGTCCGGGCATAGAGCACCCCGGTCTCGTCGAAACGGCCGGTGGCGGGGTCGAAGCCCTGCTCTTCGGCCTCGACGCCGAAGACGAGCGCTCCGCCCTTCTGCGGGGTGGCGGTGGAGATGCCGTTGCGGGGCCCGCTCGACAGCGAGCCCGAGCCGCCCGAGCCCGAGCCGCACGCGCTCAGCAGGCCGCCCGCACCACCGGCGGCGGCCACGCCTCCGGCGGCGATGAGCCCTCGAACCAGGAAGGAACGACGATCGATGTGGTCGGGCACGGTCCTACCCCCTTCGGTGCGATTCGGCAGCATGTGGCCTGGTGGCGTCATGCACCGTTGAGGACAATAGCGTCGCCGTCCCGCTGGGACGGGTAACGTCACCAGGCTTGCCGGGACGGGTAGCGTGGCGCCATGGCCTGGGACTCCGAGGCGTTCTCCCGATCCCTCGGCGGGCAGTCCCCGGCGACGCGACGCGCCTATGCGGGTGACCTGAGGGACTTCGTGGCCTGGGCTCAACGCGCGTCGGTCGACGGTCCCGGCGCTGTGGACCGGATGCTCTTGCGCCGGTACCTGGGGTACCTCACCACACGCCGCTATGCCCGGTCCACGGTGGCGCGCAAGGCCGCCGCCCTCCGCTGTTACTTCGCGTGGCAACGACGCCGGGGCGTCCTCGACGTCGACCCTGCCCGCCGGCTGTCGTCACCGGGAGGGCCGTCGCGCCTGCCCAGGGTGCTCGAGCACGCCGATCTCGACGTCCTGCTCGATAGTTCCACTTCGGCCTCCGACGACCCGGCCCCGCCGGCCGGAGCCGCCGAGGGGACGGCGCCGTCCCTGGAACTGCACGACGCGTTGGCGGCGCGCGATGACGCCGTGCTCGAGCTCCTCTACGGGTGCGGGCTCCGTGTGGCCGAGCTGTGCGGGCTCGACATCGGTGACGTCGACATGCGGGCCCACATGGTCACGGTGATGGGGAAGGGGCGTCGCCAGCGACGGGTCCCGATGCACGATCGTTGTGCCGAGGCGATCGACCTGTGGCTGGCCGGGGGCCGCTCGGTGCTCGTGACCGAGGTGTCACCCCCGCATGCCATCTTCCTCAACCGCCGGGGCGCACGCCTGGGGACCCGGGACGTCCGGCGCGTCATCGACCGCAGGTCCCCGGTTCCCACCCACCCGCACGCCCTCCGCCACAGCTTCGCCACGCACCTCCTCGACGGGGGCGCTGACCTGCGTGTCGTCCAGGAACTGCTGGGACACGCCAGTCTGCAGACCACGCAGGTCTACACTCATGTCAGCAAGGACCGGTTGCTCTCGGTGTACGGGGCGACCCATCCCCGAGCGTAGGGGGAGGCGTGACCACGGACGACGACGGCGGCACCGCACGCCTATGGGTCGAGTACAAAAAGAGCGGCGAACGACGTTTGCGCGACCAGCTGATCGTCTTGTACTCGCCTTTGGTGAAGTACGTCGCCGCCCGAGTGGCGGTCGGCCTCCCCCAGCACGTCGACGGTTCCGACCTGGTGAGCTACGGCATCATCGGGTTGATCGACGCCATCGACCGGTTCAGCCCCGACCGCCAGGTCAAGTTCGAGACCTACGCCATCCCCCGGATCCGGGGCGCCATCATCGACGAGCTACGGGCCATCGACTGGGTACCGCGCTCGGTGAGGGCCAAGGCGCGTGCGGTGGAGCAGGCCTACGCCTCGCTGGAGGCGACCCTGCTGCGCACGCCGACCGATGCCGAGGTGGCGGCCGAGCTGGACATGTCCGAGTCAGACCTCCAGGACATCCTCAGGCAGATCTCCTTCGTGGGTGTGGCCGCGCTCGACGAGGTGTTCATGGTGGGCGGTGACCGCACCGACCGCACGACGCTCGGCGACACCATCCCCGACGCCGCCGCGGGCCCCGTGGCCCTGTTCGAGGACAAAGAGTCCAAGGAGATCCTGGCCCAGGCCATCATGCAGCTCGGTGAGCGGGAGCGGACGGTCCTGTCGCTCTATTACTACGAAGGCCTCACGCTGGCCGAGATCGGCGAGATCCTGGGCGTCACCGAGAGCCGCGTCTGCCAGATCCACACCAAGGCGGTCCTGCAGTTGCGGGGCCGCCTGAGCGACCGCTCCCCGGACGGGACCGACACCCGGAGCCGGGGCCGGCCGCCGGGGGGCCGGCGCGGCCCGCGCCCGAGCGTCGCGGCGACGGGCTGACCCGCCTCGCCGTCCGGGACTCTCCTGCGGGTACCCCGGCACGCGACCAGGAGCCCGAGGTCCACGTGCCGTCGCCCGTCGCGGGCCACGGTCCGGTCGGTTACCATGGCACCGTCCCGCCGAGGCGGCGGGGCACTACGAACACTTCGAAGCACCCGGGCGCGTCCACGGTCGCCCCTGCGGGAGCGCAGCGCCGGGGAAGGACAACCGATGGGAGGACCAGCCGTGGCAGTTGTCACGACTCGGCAGTTGCTGGAGGCCGGCATGCATTTCGGCCACCAGACCCGCCGATGGAACCCGAAGATGCGCCGTTTCATCCTGGGCGAGCGCAACGGGATCTACATCATCGACCTCAAGAAGACCCTCGAGGGTCTCGAAGAGGCCTACGGGTACGTCCGCGACCTGGTGGCCAAGGGCGGGATCCTGCTCTTCGTGGGCACCAAGAAGCAGACCCAGGGCCCCATCGCCACCTACGCCAGGGCGTGCGGGATGCCGTACGTCAACGAGCGGTGGCTGGGGGGGATGCTGACCAACTTCACCACCATCTCGTCGCGCGTCGGGAAGATGCGCGAGTACGAGGCCATGGAGCGAGCCGGCGACTTCGAGGCCATGCCCAAAAAGGAAGGCCTGCGCCATCGCCGCGAGCTGGAGAAGCTCCGTCGGAACCTGGGCGGCATCCGTGACCTCGACCGGCTCCCCGACGCCGTCTTCGTGATCGACACCAAGAAGGAGCACATCGCCGTCACCGAGGCCAACAAGCTGGTGATGCCCATCGTCGCCGTGGTCGACACCAACTGCGATCCCGACGTGATCACCTACGTGATCCCGGGCAACGACGACGCCATCCGGTCCGGCGCCCTCATGTGCCGGGTCATGGCCGAGGCCGTGGTCGAGGGGCGCTGGGTGGCCGAGCACCGGCCCGCACCGCCTGCGCCCCCGGCGTCGGCGACCACAGGACCGCGTCGTCCCCCTCGGGCGCCGCGTGCGCCGGTGGGGTCCGACACACCCGAGCCGCCCTCCGACGAGCCCGCGCCCGCCGCACCCCCGGGTGCCGCCACCGGTGCGGCGGCGGCACCCGAAACCGCCCCGGTGGCGCCGACTGCGGTCGCGTCGGACGCCATCACGGCCACCCCGGACGCGACTGCGGACGCCGCTCCGACCGCCACTGCGGACGCGCCGGCCGGCGATGCGGACCCGTCAGGGCCTGCTGAGGCCACCACCGATTCCCGACCACTCACCGACGAGAGCTAGCCATGGCCGATTTCACCGCAAAGGACGTCCAGACGCTGCGCCGGGCCACGGGCGCGGGCATGCTCGACAGCAAGCGCGCCCTGGAGGAGACCGGCGGCGACATGGACAAGGCACGCCAGTGGCTGCGCGAGCAGGGCCTGGCCGGCGCGGCCAAGCGTTCGGAACGCGAGGCCACCCAGGGGGCGGTGGCGCTGGCCGTGTCCGGGCGCAACGCCGCCATCGTCGAGCTCCGGTGCGAGACCGACTTCGTGGCCAAGGCCGAGAGCTTCGTCAACCTCACCGACGAGCTCGCCCAGCTCGTGGCGGAAAAGGGCCCTCAGGCGGTCGCCGATCGCAGCGACGACATCGACGAGCTCAAGACCACGCTCAAGGAGAACATCTCCGTGGGTGAGATCGCCCGCTTCGAGATGGGCGAGAGCTCGGTCGTCGGGACCTACCTGCACATGCAGTCGGGTCGGGGTGTCAACGCCGTGCTCGTGGAGATGGTCGGCGCCACCGACGAGCTGGCGCACGACGTCGCTGTGCACGTGGCCTTCGCCCGACCGACCTACCTCCGGCGCGAGGACGTGCCCCAGGAGGAGGTCGACGCCGAGCGCGCCACCATCGAGAAGCTGTCGCGCAACGAAGGGAAGCCCGAGGCGGCCCTCCCCAAGATCGTGGACGGCCGGATGAACGGGTGGTTCAAAGAGCGGTGCCTGCTCGAGCAGCCCTACGCCAAGGACGAGAAGCGCACGATCGCCCAATTCGTCGGGAGCGCGGAGATCGTGCGGTTCGCCCAGGTCGTTGTCGGCGGCTGAGGTCGCCGGGAGCGACGCGGTGGCGTCGATGACGGCCCAGGTACCAGCGTCGGAGCGTGTGCTCGGCAAGCGCCGGGTGGTCCTCAAGATGTCGGGTGAGGCTCTGGCCTCGTCCGCGTCCGACGAGACCATCGACGGTGTGGTGGTGGAGCGCTTCGCCAGGGAGATCGCCGTGGCGCGCGCCGAGCTCGATCTCGAGCTCGCCATCGTGGTGGGCGGGGGCAACATCTGGCGCGGTGCCATCGGGGAGGCCCAAGGGCTCGACCGCACGACGTCGGACACCATGGGCATGCTCGCCACCGTCGTCAACGCCCTCGCCCTCCAGGACGCCGTCGAGCGTCACGGTCAGCCCACCCGGGTGCTGTCGGCCATCTCCATGGCCGAGGTGGCCGAGCCCTATATCCGACGGCGGGCCATCCGCCATCTGGAGAAGGGCCGGGTGGTGATCTTCGCGGCCGGCATGGGCAACCCGTACTTCACCACCGACACCTCCGCCGCCCTGCGGGCCGCCGAGATCGAGGCCGAGATCCTCCTGAAGGGCACGCATTCGGGGGTCGACGGGGTCTACAGCGCCGATCCCAAGCTCGACCCCGGCGCGCACCGCTACGACGAGCTCGCCTTCATGGACGTGGTCAACCAGGACCTGCGGGTCATGGACCTCACGGCGATCACCTTCTGCAAGGACAACCGCCTCCCCGTGCTCGTATTCGACCTGATGGGGCCCGGGAACCTGCATCGTGCGCTGGCCGGCGAGGAGATCGGTACGCTGATCAGGTGATGGACGACGAGCTCTCCGGAGTGGTGCTCAGCGACACCCGCGAGCGCATGGAAAAGGCGGTGGGCCACACCCAGGCGGACTTCGGGGGCGTCCGCACCGGTCGGGCCACCTCGGGACTGGTCGAGCACCTCAAGGTCGACGTCTATGGCACCGAGGTCGAGCTTCGGACCATGGCGGGCCTGAGCGTCCCCGAGGCCCGCATGCTCGTCATCTCCCCCTACGACAAGTCGACTCTGGCCAGCATCGAAAAGGCGATCCAGGCTTCGGACCTCGGGATCACGCCTTCCGACGACGGCAACGTGATCCGACTGGCCTTCCCGCCGCTCACCGAGGAGCGGCGCAAGGAGCTGGTCAAGGTGGTGCGGCACAAGGCCGAGGAGGGCCGGGTGGCGGTGCGCAACCTGCGGCGGGCGGCCCGGCACGAGCTCGAGGCGCTCGAGCACGACGGCGACCTGTCGTCGGACGCCCTCGAGCGCGTCGAGAAGGAGCTCGACAAGCTCACCCAGGAGATGGTGGCGGCGATCGACAAGCTGCTGGCGCACAAGGAACAGGAGCTCCTCGAGATCTGAGGGTGCCGGCCCGGGCGATCCCGGCCGGCGGGGAGGCGACGTGGACGACCGAGACGAATACGGGCCCGAAGGCGAGGCTCCCCTGGAGCCCGTCACCGAGCGCGTGCGGATCATCGGTGCCCAGCCGGCGGGGTCCGTCGCCGGCAGCGGTGAGCTCGACGACGACACCACGGCGCAGGCGTCGCGGGCCGACGAGCCCGTGTCCCCGCCAGCCGCACCGGGGGTGGGGACGCCCAGCGCTCCGGCGTTCGATCTGTTCTCCGAGGTCGTCGAGGAGGATCTCGAAGAGGACGTGGCCTCGGTCCGCGCCGCGTCACCGATGCCTCCGGATCGAAGCGAGGAGGCGGGCCGCGCCGCGCCCTCGGGCCGCAACGGCGGCGACCCCCTCGAACCGGGCTCCGACGTCCTCAAGCTGTCGGAGCCCACCACCGTCGTGCCCGACATGCCGCATTGGACCGACCCGCCCACCGGCCAGGTCCCCGCCGTGCTCGACCGCCGCGGCGACGACGAGGCGGGCGAGACCCAGTGGTCCGCCGCCGGCGACACCGGGCCGGCATGGCGCGAGCACCAACACGAGTGGGACGACAGTGGGTTCGACCCCTCGCTCCTGGCCGACGAGGACACGCGGGTGGGCGCCCTCGAGGAGACCCCGGTCGAGGAGCGCCGGCCCTGGGAGTTCGACGACCTGAACGCGGCGGTGGCCGACGAGGACCGCTGGGAGGCAGAGCACGACGCCGGCACCAGCGCCGCAGGCTGGTGGGAGGAGGAAGGCGGCGGCGACGAGCCTCCCGCCGGGGCGCGGCCCCCGGTGCCGCCGGCGGCGTCTCCCACACCCGACATCGGCGTCGCGCCGGAGGAGGTCGAGCGGGGCGTGGCCTCGATCAGCTCCTCGCCGCTGCGATCTCAGCGGGACATGGGCGCCTCGGCCCCTCGCGGCCCCCTGCCGCGGCGCCAATTGGGCCCACCGGGCGCCGGGGCGCCCCGCTCGGGGCGCAACCTGCCCGTGGCCATCGCCACCGGTGTCGGGTTCGCGCTGGTGGCGGTGCTCTGCTTCGAGGCGGGCACCGTCGCCACCCTGGTGCTGGTCACCCTGGTCGTCGCCCTGGCCGCGGCGGAGTGCTACGCCGCGCTGCGCCGCGGCGGCAAGCGCCCTGCCACCCTTCTCGGCCTGGTGGCGACGGTCGCCATCATGGTGGCGACCTATTCCAAAGGGATCGCCGCCATCCCTCTCGTGCTCCTCCTGGTGGTCATCACCTCCATGGTGTGGAGCCTCGTCGGCATCGACCGGGGATCGACGGTGGAGAGCGTCTCGAGCACGTTGCTCGGCTTCCTGTGGGTGGGCTTCCTCGGCTCGTTCGCCGCGCTCATGCTGGCGCCCAGCGAGTACCCCCAGCGCCACGGCATCGCCTTCCTGCTGGGCGCGGTCGTGGCCACCATCGGCGCCGACGTGGGTGCGCTCGCCATCGGGAGCTGGTTGGGCCGGCGACACCTGGCCCCCAAGGTGAGCCCCAACAAGACGTGGGAGGGGCTGATCGGCGGGGCCGTGGTCGCCGTGGCCCTCTCCGCGGCGGTCACCGGACAGGTCCACCCCTGGACCGTTCCGAAGGCGGCGCTCCTGGGGCTCGTCGTGGCGGTGGTGGCCCCCATCGGGGACCTGTGCGAGTCACTGGTGAAGCGGGACCTGGGGCTCAAGGACATGGGCTCGATCCTGCCCGGGCACGGGGGCGTGCTCGATCGCGTCGACGCCCTGCTCTTCGTCCTCCCGACCACGTTCTACCTCGTCCGAGTGCTCAACCTCGGGTGAGGGCCGGAGGCGGAGGGCGAGACCGGACATGGGCCCGACGCCGGGGGGGCGGGCGGTGAGGGTCAGCCTCGTGGGATCGACGGGGTCCATCGGCACCCAGGCCGTGGAGGTGATGGCGGCCGAGCCCGACCGGTTCAGCGCGGCCGGCCTGGCCACGTGGCGCTCGGTCGACGTCCTCGCCGCCCAGGCGCAGGTGCTGCGCCCCGAGGTCGTGGCCATCGGCGACGCCACCTTGGTGCGGGCGCTGTCGGAGGCGGTGCCCAAGGGGACCGAGGTCCTGGCCGGGCCCGACGGTCTGGCCGCGGTGGCCCGTCTGGGAGACGTCGTGCTCAACGCGGTGGTGGGCTTCGCCGGCTTGCCCGTGACCCTGGCCGCCCTGGCGGCGGGGCGCCGACTGGCGCTCGCCAACAAGGAGTCCCTGATCGCGGGGGCTCCTGTCGTGGCCCGGGCCAAGGCGACGCCGGGCGCCGAGATCGTCCCCGTGGACTCCGAGCACTGTGCCCTGCACCAGTGCCTCCGTGCCGGCGACGGCCCCCACGAGGTGGCCCGCCTGGTACTCACCGCCAGCGGCGGGCCCTTTCGCGGGCGCAGCTCGGAAGAGCTCGCCGCCGTCGGGGTGCAGGACGCGCTGGCCCATCCGACCTGGAGAATGGGACCGAAGATCACGGTGGACTCCTCCACCCTCATGAACAAAGGGCTCGAGGTGATCGAGGCCCACGAGCTGTTCGGGGTGGATTACGACCGGATCGCGGTCATTGTTCACCCCCAGTCGGTCGTACACTCCATGGTGGAGTTCATCGACGGATCCACCGTGGCCCAACTTTCCCAGCCAGACATGCGACTGCCCATCGGGTACGCGCTCGGGTTCCCCCATCGCCTCTCGCACCCTTTCGGTGCCATCGACTGGGAGTCCCTGGGCCGGCTCGACTTCGAGCCCCCCGACCGCAAGGTGTTCGTCTGCCTCGACCTCGCCGAGGAGGCAGGCCGGGCCGGCGGCCTCGCCCCGGCCTGGCTCAACGCCGGGAACGAGGTCGGCGTGGCGGCCTTCCTGGCCGGGCGCATCGGGTGGGGTGCCATCGCCGAGGTGGTGGCCGAGACCCTGGCCTCGCGCGACGGGGCCGAGGCCAACGACGCCGAGGACGTCGTGGACGCGGACCGCCGAGCCCGGGAGCAGGCCGAGCGCGCCGTGCGCCGGCACGAGCAGGCGGCATGAGCGACACCGACACGCGCACCGATTCCCCCGGTCTCACGAGCGGGGGTGGGGGCGATCCGCAGCAGCGGGCCGCCTTGGCCCGGCTGGCGGTCGTCGTTGCCGCGGTGGTGCTCGCCGCGGTGGTGACGCACACCACGTCGGTGCTCATCGTGGTGGTGGCGCTCGTCGTGATGATCATGCTGCACGAGCTCGGTCACCTCCTCACGGCCAAGTGGGGACGGATGAAGGTGACCGAGTACTTCCTCGGGTTCGGCCCGCGTCTGTGGTCGATCCGCAGGGGGGAGACCGAGTACGGCATCAAGGCCATTCCCGCCGGCGGCTACGTCAAGATCCTCGGCATGACCAGCGCGGAGGAGGTCGACCCCGCCGACGAGCCCCGCACCTACCGTCAACGGCCGTTCCACAACCGGCTCCTCGTGGCCGTGGCCGGTTCGGCCATGCACGGGGTGATGGCCTTCGTGCTGCTGTGGGGCCTGTTCGTGTTCATCGGTGCTCCCCAGGACAACGCCGTGGCCGTCAGCGGGTTCGCCCCGCTCGCCCATGGGGTCGACCCGGCCCGCACCGCCGGGCTGGTCTCGGGCGACGTGGTGCTGCGGGCGGACGGCACCGCCGTCCATTCCGCCACCGACCTCCAGCACGTGATCGAGAGCCGGGCCGGCCAGCCCGTCACGCTGGTGGTCGAGCGCGGCGGTCGGGACCGGACCGTCGTCGTCACCCCCCAGGCCGATTCGCAGACGACGGGTGCCAACGGTCGCATCGGGGTCGTCATCGGCCCCCCGGTGGCCCGCAGCGGTCCGGTGGAGGCGGTGGGACGTGCGGGCCAGCTCTTCGGGGAGATGGTCACGGGCTCGTTCGCCGGGATGGGCCAGGTCTTCTCGGCCAGCGGGATCAAGAGCTATGTCCACGACCTCACCAGCGCCAAGGCGGCGTCGCAGGCGGCCAAGACCGGTGACCGCCCCCAGTCGATCTACGGCGCGGCGCGTCTCGCCGTCCAGGGCGCGCAGGCCGGCGCCACGCAGCTCATCTACGTCCTCACCCTGATCATCATCTTCGTGGGGATCCTCAACCTGTTCCCGATGCTGCCGCTCGACGGGGGCCACGTCGTCATCGCCGTGTACGAGCGCATCCGCAGCCGCCGAGGCCGGATGTACCACGCCGACGTCACCAAGCTGGCGCCCATCACCTACGCCTTCGTCCTGTTGCTGGGCTTCGTCGTCGTATCGTCGTTGTACCTCGACATCACCCACCCGGTGAAGAACCCGTTCCAGTAGCACCCGCTCCCGCAGTCGCCGTGCCGAGAGTCCCCGTTCCGACAGAAAGGGGGGCGACCTGATGGCCCGTCCCACCCCGGTCGCCACCGCGCGCCGTCCCACCCGGCAGATCCACGTCGGGACCGTCGCCGTCGGCGGCGGCGCGGCCATCTCGGTGCAGTCGATGACGATCACGAAGACCGCGGATGTGGAGGGCACCCTGGCCCAGATCTACGCGCTGGCGTCGGCCGGGGCCGACATCGTCCGCTGCACCTGCAACGAGGAGGAGGCGGCCGAGGGTCTCGCGCACATCGTGCCCCGCTCGCCGGTCCCCATCGTCGCCGACATCCACTTCCATCACGAGATGGCGCTCGCCGCCCTGGAGGCGGGTGTCCAGGGTCTTCGGCTCAACCCCGGGAACCTGCGCAAGGAGGCCGAGATCAAGCAGGTGGCCCAGGAGGCCAAGGACCGGGGCGTGCCCATCCGCGTGGGGGTGAACGCGGGTTCGCTGCACCCCGACCTCTACAAGCGCTTCGGCGGGGCGACGCCCGAGGCGTTGGTCGAGTCGGCCCGGATGGAGCTGGCCTATTTCGCCGAGGTCGACTTCCACGACGTCAAGATCTCGGTCAAGGCCTCGTCGGTCCCCCTCATGATCGACGCCTACCGTCTGGCGTCGGAGACCTTCGACCATCCGCTGCACCTCGGTGTGACCGAGGCGGGTCCGCCCCCGGCGGGGCTGATCAAGGGCACCGCCGGCATCGGCACCCTGCTCGCCGAAGGCATCGGCGACACGATCCGCTACTCGCTCACGGCCGACCCGGTGCAAGAAGTGCAGGCGGGGCGCCAGCTCCTCGAGGCCATGGGGCTGCGCGAGCGCAAGTCGGTCGACCTCATCGCCTGTCCGTCGTGCGGGCGGGCCGAGATCGACGTGATCGGGGTGGCCCGGGCGGCTCAGGAGGCCCTCGAGTCGCGACAGCTGCCCATCCAGGTGGCGGTGATGGGGTGCGTGGTGAACGGTCCGGGTGAGGCGCGCCAGGCCGACCTGGGCATCGCCGCGGGCCGCCGACGCGGCCACCTCTTCATCAAGGGGAAGATCGTCCGCGTCGTTCCCGAGGACGAGATGGTGGCGGCCCTGGTCGAGGAGGCGGAGAAGCTCGTGGCCGAAGGGATCGAGGCTCGTCTCGCCGCCGCCGACGCCGGGGCCGAGGCCGAGGCCGAGGCCGACCGCCGCATGCTGCTCGAGGCCAGGGGCGCCGACGCCAACCACAGCGCGCAGAAGGTCGAGCTCATCCGCAAGACGATCGACGAGAGCCACGAGGCCGCCCCGCCGGTCACGGACCCACCCGCATAGCGTCGCCGGCGGGCGAGGGCGGCGCCGTCAGTAGGCGCGCGCGATCACGGCCACGAGGTCGCTGTCGGGTCCGTCCTCACCCGGTGCGGGAAGCGAGCCGTCGGGCCTCGTCACCAGGCGGACAGACGCGCCGGACTGGTTGAGCCGGGTCTCGCCGTCGGCACCGAGGGCCCGGAGAGGGAGCACGGCGAAACCGGTCCGGGACGCCTCTTCCGCCTCGGCGACCGTCGCCACCTCCACGGTGCCCGCCCGGCGCCGCTCGAGCGCCTCGGCCAGCAGTGCCTCCTGGGTGTCGTCGAGGGCGGCGCGCACCGCGGCGTGGAGCCCGTCCAGCGGCACCGTGGTCTTCGTGCCCGAGTCACGGCGCACGAGCACGGCCTCGCCGCCGTCGAGCTCGCGAGGGCCGACTTCCACGCGCACGGGCACGCCCTTGAGCTCCCAGTCCACCACCCGACGGCCGAAAGAGGTGTCGGTACGGCTGTCGAGCTGTGTCCGCAGCCCCGCATCCGACAGGGCGGCCTCGATGGCGGCGGCCTTGTCGCCGGCACCGTCCTCGTCGCGCACCAGGACCACCACGACCTGCACCGGTGCGAGCAGGGGCGGGATGCGCATCCCGGCGTCGTCGCCGTGCGCCATCACCAGGGCTCCCATGAGCCGCGACGAGGCTCCCCACGAGGTCTGCCACACGTACGCCTCGTTGCCCGACTCGTCGAGGAATTTGGTGTTGAACACCCGGGCGAAGTTCTGCCCGAGCTCGTGGCTGGTACCCATCTGCAACGCCTTGCCGTCACGCATCATGGCCTCGCACGTCCAGGTCGTGGTGGCCCCCGAGAAGCGCTCGCGCTCGGTCTTGCGTCCCGTCAGGACGGGGATGGCCAGGACGTTGACCATGAAGTCCTCGTACACGTCGCCCAGGATGCCGAGCGCGAACTCCCTGGCATCGGGCTCGGCGGCGTGCGCCGTGTGCCCTTCTTGCCACAGGAATTCCGTCGTGCGCAGGAACAATCGGGGACGGAGCTCCCAGCGCACCACGTTGGCCCACTGGTTGATGAGAAAAGGCAGGTCCCGGTAGCTCTGGATCCACTTGGAGAAGTAGACGTTGATGATGGTCTCGCTGGTGGGGCGCACCACCACGGGCTCTTCGAGCTCCTTGCCGCCCCCGTGCGTCACCACGGCGAGCTCGGGGCTGAAGCCCTCGACGTGGGCGGCCTCCTTGTGCAGGTAGCTCTCGGGGATGAACAGCGGGAAGTAGGCGTTGGGCACGCCCGCCGCCTTGATGCGGGTGTCGATCTCGGCTTGCATCCGCTCCCAGATCGAGTAGCCGTAGGGGCGGATGACCATGGTGCCGCGCACCGGCCCGTTGTCAGCCAGCTCCGCCTTGGCGAGGACGTCTTGGTACCACTGGGGGAAGTCCTCGGCCTGAGGGGTGAGGACGCTCTTTCGTGCCATGTCGCCCAGGATGCTACGGCCTCCGGATCGCTCTCCCGCACGCCCGGTCACGGTGGGTGACGCGATCCGCGGATCGCCGGGGTCTGCGTCCCGGAACCGGGCACCGGGACGCCGGCGCCCCGGGCCGTGGGCGGCCCGGGCGCGAAACGCCGGTTCCGAGGGGGTCTGCGCCCTCGCCCTGCCCGGAGGCCCGAGGAGGGCGACTGATATACTTGCTGCGCTGATCGGTCCGGGGGGTGAAGGTGCGTCGAAGCGTGGGCGGCAGCCCACGCTTCTGCTTTCACCGGCCCGACCGAGAGCGAGGTGCCGAGCAGCGGAGGGACGAGGGAGGTGGACGATCAGGTGGACGACGAGCTCTCTGACCTGCTCGCGTCCACCGTCGCCCCCCTGGGTCTCGACCTCGTCGAGGTCGAGCGGCGCGCCACCTTGGTCCGCGTCGTCGTCGACCGTAACGGGGGAGTGGATCTCGAAGCCATCGCCGCGGCCACCCGCGCCGTGTCGGCGGTGCTCGACGCGCACGACCCGTTCCCGGGCCACCGCTACACCCTCGAGGTGTCGAGCCCGGGCGTGGAGCGCAAACTGCGCACCCCGAGCCACTTCGAACGCGCCGTCGGAGAGAAGGTGAGCGTCCGCACCGTCTCGGGAGGCCAAGGTGAACGCCGGGTGACCGGCCGGCTCGCGTCCGCCGACGCGCAGGGCTTCGTCCTCGAGTCCGGCGACCTCCCCGGAGGCGAGCGCCGGTTCTCCTACGACGAGGTCGAGCGGGCGAGGACCGTCTTCGAATGGGGATCACAGTCCCCGGCCGCGTCCCGCCGGAGCCGGTCCGGGCGCCAGGCCGCCGGTTCGCCCCGTGCGGCGGCAAGGAAGCCCGCGGGAAGGAAGAAGGTGGCGACGCCATGAGCAAGGCCAACTTCGAATTCCTCGACGCCCTGGGCCAGATCGCGCGTGACAAGGGGATCTCGGTCGAGACCCTCCTCGACGCGCTGGCCAACGCGCTCGTCGCCGCCTACAAGCGCCGTCCGGGAGCCGCCGAGGAAGCCGTGGTCACCGTCGACCCGGAGTCCGGGGAGATCCGCGTCTACGGGCAAGAGCTCGACGAGGACGGGAACGTCATCCGCGAGTGGGACGACACCCCCGACGACTTCGGTCGCATCGCGGCCCAGACCGCCAAGCAGGTCATCCTGCAGCGCATCCGCGAGGCCGAGCGCGACCTCAAGTACGAGGAGTACGCCGGGCGCGAGGGCGACATCGTCACGGGCATCGTGCAGCAGACCGACAACCGCTACACCCTGCTCGACCTGGGCAAGGTGGAGGCCCTGCTGCCCCAGGCGGAGCAGGTGCCCTACGAGCGCTACGAGCACGGTGCCCGGTTGAAGGCGTACATCGTCGAGGTGCGCAAGACCACCAAGGGACCCCAGATCGTCGTCAGCCGCAGCCATCCCGGGCTCGTCAAGCGGCTCTTCGAGCTCGAGGTCCCGGAGATCTCGTCGGGCGTGGTTGAGATCAGGGCGGCCGCCCGCGAGCCGGGCCACCGCACCAAGATCGCGGTGTGGTCCAATGACCCCAACGTCGACCCCGTCGGCGCGTGCGTCGGCGCCCGGGGGTCGAGGGTCCGGATGGTGACCAACGAGCTTCGCGGGGAGCGCATCGACGTCGTCCCCTTCGCGGACGACCCCGTCGAGTTCATCCAGGCCGCTCTCCAGCCGGCGCGGGTGCGCGAGGTCCGGCTCGACGACGAAACGGGGATCGCCACCGTCGTGGTGAGCGACTACCAGCTCTCGCTGGCCATCGGCAAGGAGGGCCAGAACGCGCGGCTCGGCGGCGCGGCTCACCGGGTGGCGCATCGACATCAAGAGCGAGACGCAGCTCGCCGAGGAGGAGGCCGGCTACGGCGAGGAGTGGGCCGAGGGGGAGTGGGTCGAGAACGAAGCCGGGGAGATGGTGTGGCAGCCGGCCGAGGGGGGCGAGGCCGTCTCGGCCGCAGAGTGGTCGCGTGTCGCTTCGGGTGAGTCGACCGAGAAGTCGGCCGCTGAAGCCGCCAACGGGGGCGCGGTCGGGGCCGACGACGCGGCCGGGGCCGGCGAGGATGCAACCGGCGAACAGAAGCCCGACGAGCACAAGCCCGACGAGGCCGTCGCCGCCGGGCCCGCGCCCGACGGATCGGAGAAGAAGCCCGACGATGCGGCCGACGCCGACGCCGACGCCGATGGGTCGGGCCAGCCTGAGAGCACGGCATAGCCCCCCGCCGAACCTGCGTGGGATGCCGGCGGGGCGCCACCCCGGCCGAGTTGATCCGGTTGTCCCGCGCTGCCGACGGGGAGCTGGTGGTGGGGCCGGGGCCAGGACGGGGTGCGTGGCTGTGTCGGGACTCGCCCGAATGCCTCGACACGGCCCAACGTCGCCAGGCCCTGGGGAGGGCCCTGCGTGCCGAGGTCGGGCCCGCGGCGGTCGACCGCCTCCGTAGGCTGATAAGAAGCAGCTCGCCGTCCGGCGAAGGCGGTGCGCATGTGTGCGAGGATGGTGGGTCGGGCCGGTTACCCGGCCCGCCCCCGGACGAACGAGAAGGACCGTAGGAGCCCTTGCCGAAGAAGATACGCGTCTACGAGCTGGCACGTGAGCTCGGCCTGACCAACAAGGAGGCCCTCGACCTCTGCGTGTCGTTGGGCATCGGGGTCAAGAGCCACTCGTCCTCGATCGAGGACGCCCAGGCCGACCGCGTCCGGCGCAAGGCTGACAGCGAGGGCCTCCGGCGCGCCGTCCAGCCCGAGGAGCCGGCCGAGCAGAAGCCGGCCCGAGCCGCCACGCCACGGGCGGGCAGGGTCCCCGACGACGCGGTGGCGGGCTCCTCCACGCCCGCCCCCGGCGCGCCCGCCACGCCCGCACCGGCGTCGACGGGTCCCGCCTCCCCGGCCCCGGCACCGACCTCGGCACCGCCTGTGGTGCCCACCCCCGACCGGCAACGGCTCGTGACCAGCCGTCCCGCCAGCGAAGTCGCGGTGCCGCCTCCTCCCGCCCCGCGGCCCGCGCCCGCCCCGGCGGCTCGCCCGGCGCCCCCGGTTCCCCGGCCCGCACCGCCCGCGGTGGCCGCCTCGGCCGCGGCGGCCCCGCCCGATCTCGGAGCGCCCCCCCGGCCCGCTCCCGGCTCCCCGCCCCCTCCTCGCGTGCGCCCGCCCATGAGCTCGTCGGGCCGGCCCATCCCGCCGCCCCCCGGTCCTCCCCGTGCCAACTCGGGTCGCCCCATCCCCCCGCCGCCGGGCCGGCGCCCGCCCGCGTCGGGGCCGCGTCCGGGCGGGGGTCCCGGTGCCGGTGGACGGCCGGCAATGGGGGGATCGCGTCCCGGCGGTGGTGCCCCTGGCCGCGGGGGCCCCGGTGGTGGTGGCGGTTTCGGGGGACGCCCCGGCGGTGGTGGTGGCGGTTTCGGGGGACGCCCGGGCGGAGGCCCGCCCCCTCCCGGATTGCGAGGCGGCCCCGGTGGACGCGGCCGTCCTCCCCAACGCCGCCCCCGACGGCGCCGTCGGAACCTCGAGGAGCTCGAGCCGACGCAGCTCACGACCTACACGCCGTCGAACGCCCCGGTGCCGGACTTCGAGGTCATCGTGGAGCGGGGCTCCACGCCGCGCGAGCTCGGGCCCAAGCTCAACCGGTCGGCCGGGGACGTGATCCGGTTCCTGTTCCTCCAGGGCGAGGTCGTCACCGCCGCCCAGTCGCTGAGCGACGACATGATCGAGCTCTTCGCCGCCGAGATCGGGGCCCAGATCCGCCTCGTCGACCGGGGTGAGGAGCAGGAGGCTGAGCTCCAGGCGAAGTACTTCGAGGAGGAAGAAGAAGAGCGCGAGGAGGACCTGCGTCCGCGCCCGCCGGTCGTGACCGTCATGGGCCACGTCGACCACGGCAAGACGCTCCTGCTCGACCGCATCCGCCACGCCAACGTCGTGGCCGGGGAAGCCGGCGGGATCACCCAGCACATCGGCGCCTACCAGACCGAGGCAGGCGGCAACCGGATCACCTTCATCGACACTCCCGGCCACCAGGCCTTCACCGCCATGCGCGCCCGTGGCGCCGAGGTGACCGACATCGTGGTCCTGGTGGTGGCCGCCGACGACGGCGTCATGCCCCAGACCGTCGAGGCCATCAACCACGCCAAGGCGGCGGGGGTCCCCATCGTCGTGGCCTTGAACAAGATCGACCGCGGCGACGCCAATGTGGACCGGGTGCTGCAACAGCTCTCCGAACAAGGCCTCACCCCCGAGGCGTGGGGCGGCGAGACGATCGTGGTCCAGGTCTCTGCCCTGCAGAACCAGGGGATCGACGACCTCCTCGAGCAGCTGGCCCTGGTGGCGGAGATCGCCGAGCTCGAGGCGAGTCCCGAAGCACGGGCACGCGGCGTCGTGCTCGAGGCCAACCTCGAGTCCGGTCGCGGTCCGGTGGCGACGGTGATCGTCCAGAGCGGGACGCTCAGAGTAGGGGACTCCGTCGTGGCGGGAGCGGCGTGGGGCAAGGTGAAGGCGCTGATCGACGACCGGGGCGAGCAGGTGAAGGAGGCTCCGCCGTCGACGCCGGTGCAGGTCCTCGGCTTCTCCGAGCCACCCGCCGCCGGCGACGAGTTCCGTGTCACGTCGGACCAGACGACGGCCCGGACCATCGGCGAGACGCGCGAGCACCGCTACCGCGTGGCGGGCCACGCCCCGTCGCCCACCGCTCCGGGGGCCAAGCTCGAGGACCTCTTCGAGCAGATCCAGCGAGGCGAGGCCGCCACTCTCAACCTGATCCTCAAGAGCGATGTGCAGGGCACCCTGGAGGCCATCACCGACAGCCTGCGCAAGCTGGAGCGGCCTGACGTCAAGCTGAGCTTCGTGCACCGCGGGGTGGGTGGGATCACCGAGTACGACGTGCAGCTGGCGGTGGCGTCGAACGCCACCATCATCGGCTTCAACGTCCGACCCGACCGCCGGGCGCGTGAGATGGCCGTCGAGCGCGGCGTGGGCATCCGCACCTACGAGGTCATCTACAAGCTCCTCGAGGACATCGAGGCAGCCATGGTGGGCATGCTGGCGCCCGAGTTCGAGGAGGTCGTCACCGGGGAAGCCGAGGTGCGGGAGGTGTTCCGTGTCCCGCGCGTGGGTGCCGTGGCGGGCTGCTACGTCCGTGACGGCGTGATCACGCGCGGATCCAAGGTCCGCTTCCTGCGGGAAGGTGTCGTGATCTGGAAGGGCTCCATCACCTCGCTGCGTCGTTTCAAGGACGACGTGCGCGAGGTGCAGTCCGGCTTCGAGTGCGGCATCGGGCTGTCGGACTTCCAGGACCTCCACGCCGGCGACATCATCGAGACCTTCGAAGAACGCGAGATCCCCCGGACCTGAGGTCCGTCTCAGCCCGGGCCGTTGTTCGGGATGGCGCCGCGACCGGCCGGAGCGCCGCCACCCGGGGTGTGTGGTGCTCCACCGAGATGCTCGACCGGCGCGCACAGAGTGGGCGCAGAGGAGGTGTGGCAGTGCCCGGACGCCGGCGCGAGAAGAGGGCCCCTGCGGCCTACCCGCGCACGGCTCGGGTCAACGAGGTCCTGCGCGAGGTGGTCGCCGAGGTGCTGGAACGGCTGGCCGACACCGATGATCGGTTGCGCCTGCTCACCGTCACCGCCGTCGACATCACGCCCGACTTGTCCCGTGCCACGGTGTACCTCAGCTCTCTTCCTGCTCCCGCCCTCGAGGCGCTCGCCGAGCAGAGGGTCTCCATCCAGAGGGTCATCGGCCGCCAGGTGCGGATGAAGCGCACCCCACTTCTCGAATTCGAGCCGGATCCTGCCGTGGCCCACGGGTTGCGCGTCGAGCAGATCCTGCGCAATCTCCAGGCTGCCCCCCACGACGGCACCGAGGGCGACGGTGCCCCGACCCGGTAGCGGGCCCGTGGAGGACACCGTCGGCATGGTGGTGGTGGACAAAGAGGCCGGCTGGACCTCGCACGACGCCGTGGCCCGGTGCCGGCGGATCTTCTCGCAACGGCGCGTCGGCCATGCCGGGACCCTCGATCCCGATGCCACCGGGGTGCTGCTCGTGGGCCTGGGCCGGTTCACGCGCATGTTGCGCTTCCTCACCGGACTGCCCAAGTCCTACCAAGGCGAGGTGGTACTCGGTCGAGCCACGTCCACCCTCGACGCCTCGGGAAGCGTCACCGGCACATGGGACATGTCCGGTGTCACCCTCACCGAGGTGCGCAAGGCCGCCTCCTTGCTCACAGGCGTCGTGGAGCAGGTCCCGCCGATGGTCTCGGCGCGCAAGGTGGGCGGACGCCGGCTCCACGAGCTGGCCCGGGCCGGAATCGAGGTCGAACGGGCACCCCGGCCGGTCACCGTCACCCGTTTCGACGTGGAACCGGGTCCCGAAGGCGAGCCCGGGGTGTTCCGCATCGAGGTCGACTGCTCGACGGGCACCTACGTGCGGGTGCTGGCGGCTGATCTGGGCCAGGCGCTCGGGGGAGGCGCCCATCTGCGCGGGCTGCGCCGCACTCGGGTGGGGTCGTTCGGCCTCGACGAGGCCCACACGCTCGACGTGCTCGACGAATCGCATGTACTCGCACCGGCCCAGGCGTTGCGCGACCTGCCGCAGATCGAGCTCGACGCGGAGATGGCACGCTCGGTGTCCCACGGGCTGGCGCTCGACAGGGTGTCGGTGGGCGTCACGGGCGACGGGCCCTGGGCCCTTCTGGGTGAGCACGGCGAGCTCCTGGCGGTCTACGAAGGCACGGGCACAGATCGCATGGTGGCGCTGTGCGTGCTGGCCGGGAGCGGGTGACCCGGACGCGAGAGATCGAGCCCCGAGGGCGCAGCACCGGCTCCACCCCCGGGGCGACGGACGGGCACGGGTAACCTCGTCGCCGTGGAGGTTGTCGACGGCCCCGAGCACTGCACGCCCCCCGCCGGCGGTTCCGCCGTCACCATCGGCGCCTACGACGGCGTCCACCTCGGTCACCGTCATCTGCTGGGCGAGCTCCGGCGACAAGCCGACGCGCGCCGATTGGCCAGCGTGGTGGTGACCTTCGACCGTCACCCCGCCACCGTGGTCCGGCCTCAGTCGGCACCCGCCATCCTCACCGACCGCGAGCAGAAGCTCGAGCTGCTGGCGTCCGCCGGCATCGACCGCACCCTGGTGGTGCCCTTCGACGAGGCCCGGGCCAACGAGACGGCCGAGGAGTTCGTGCGCGAAGTCCTCGTCGGCGCGCTCGACGCCCGCGTGGTGGTGGTGGGGGAGGACTTCCACTTCGGTCACCGGCGCGCCGGCAACGTGGCACTGCTCACCGAGATGGGGGCACGGCTCGGCTTCGACGTGCTCGGTGTGGCCCTGGAAGAGGACTCGTCGGAGGAGGTCGTGTCGTCGACGCGCATCCGTCAGCTGCTGGCGGCGGGAGACGTCGCCTCTGCGGCGGCACTGTTGGGCCGTCCCCATCAGGTCCGGGGGGTGGTGGTGCACGGTGACGGGCGGGGAGGCACCGAGCTCGGGTTCCCGACGGCGAACGTGGCGGTCCCCGAAGGCGTGGCCATGCCGGGCGAGGGGATCTACGCCTGCTGGTACGAGCGGCCCGACAGATCGCTGTACGCCGCGGCCGCGTCTCTGGGGCGGCGTCCGACGTTCCACCCCTCGGCCGAGGCCCCCGTGCTCGAGGTGTTCCTCCTGGACTTCAGCGGCGACCTCTACGGCGAACCGGCCCGGGTGTCGTTCGTGGCCCATCTGCGCGAAGAACGCCGCTTCGACTCCACCGGGGCGCTCGTCAGGCAGATGACCGACGACGTGACCGCGGCTCGCGCCGCGCTGGGCCCCGTCTCGGACAAACCGTCGTCCTGAGCGCCCGACCTGGGCTTGGGCACCGGGGCGGGGGTGAGTGCGGTGGTGGACCGCGGGCCTCGGAGGATCGTCCCTGCTAGAGTGTGTTCCCAGCCGGGACGCCGTCCCGGTCGGATCCGGGCCGGGGCGGACGAGCTTCGCCCGACCCTCTCCGAGCATCTCCGAGGTCGTTCCCCCCAATATGCCCGAAAAGTCCGCGACCATCGCCGAACACCGCCTGCACGAGACCGATACGGGCTCGCCCGAGGTGCAGATCGCACTCCTGAGCGAGCGCATCTCACTTCTGACCGAGCACCTCAAGGTCCACAAGGGCGACCATCACACCCGGCGGGGCCTGATGAAGATCATCGGTCGGCGGCGCAGGCTCCTGGACTACGTGCGGGACAACGACGTCGAGCGTTACCGGTCGATCATCGGCCGGCTCGGGATCCGCCGTTAAACAGCCGGCCCCCGGGACGGCCGACCGGCCGGAGCGGGAGCCATCCTCGGGTGGGACGTCCCGCCCGGGCAGAGGGCGGGGAAACCGCCCGACAGACCGAAGGGCACCTGGCCGGAGGCCAGCTGCCAGTCGCCGGTCACCTGCGCCGCGTTGCGCCCACGCCGATCACCTCGATCGGGTCGGGAGGCGAGCGACGTGCGGGAGGTGGTCGACCACTGGGAACTGGCCTGGCGCGGTGTCCTCGAGAAATGAGGAGACCAATGGCGCAAGCCATCACCGTGTCGGGCCCGATCAGCGGGACCGACCGCACATTGTCATTCGAGGCGGGCAAGCTCGCCCCTCAGGCCGACGGTGCCGTCGTGGGGCGCATCGGCGACACCATGGTGCTCGTGACCGCCACCGCATCGCGCAGCGTGCGCGAGGGCGCGCGACTTCTTCCCCCTGACCGTGGACATCGAAGAGCGGATGTACGCGGCCGGGAAGATCCCCGGCTCGTTCTTCCGGCGAGAAGGCCGTGCCACTGACCAGGCCATTCTCACCTGCCGCCTGATCGACCGGCCTCTGCGGCCGTCGTTCCCCGATGGGTTTCGCAACGAGGTCCACGTGGTGGGGACGATCGTCGCCGCCGACCAGGTCAATCCGCACGACGTCCTGGCCATCAACACGGCCTCGGCGGCCCTGATGCTGTCGGGCATCCCCTTCGACGGCCCCATCGGCGCGGTGCGTATGGCGTGGTCCACCGAGGGGACCTGGATCCCTCACTCGACCTACCAGGAAGGTGACGCCTCGTGCTTCGAGCTCGTCGTCGCCGGGCGGGCGCTGTCGGAGGACGCCGGTTCCGAGATCGCCATCATGATGGTCGAGGCCGGGGGGACCGAGGACTCGTGGAAGTACTACGAGGCCGGTGCGCCCAAGGTCACCGAGGAGGTGCTGGCGCAGGGGCTCGAGGCGGCCAAGACCTGGATCCGGGAGTCCATCGAGCTGCAGCGTTCGCTGCTGTCCAAGCTCGGGCGCAAGCCCACCATCCCCTACGAGCTGTTCACCGACTACAACGACGACGTCTACGAGCGGGTGGTGTCTGTCGGCACCGACGCCGTCGCCAAGGCCAACACCATCACCGAGAAGGCGGAGCGCAACGCGGCGCTCGACGAGGTCACGACGTCGATCATGGCCCAGCTCGGTCCGGAGTTCCCCGAGCGCGAGCGCGAGATCAAAGCGGCGGTGCGGTCGCTCACCAAGAAGATCGTGCGCAAGCGGATCGTGGAGGAGGGTGTGCGCATCGACGGGAGGTCCACCGCGGACATCCGACCGTTGTCGGCCGAGGTGGGCATCCTCCCCACCACGCACGGCTCTGCGCTGTTCCAGCGGGGCGAGACCCAGGTGCTCAACGTCACCACCTTGGGCATGCCCCGCATGAACCAGCTGCTCGACACGATCGGGATCCACGAGCACAAGCGCTACATGCACCATTACAACTTCCCGCCCTTCTCCACGGGCGAGACGGGCTTCATGCGCGGTCCCAAGCGCCGCGAGATCGGGCACGGACTGCTGGCCGAGCGGGCCCTGCTTCCCGTGGTGCCCTCCCAGGAGGAGTTCCCCTACACCCTCCGGCTGGTGTCGGACGTGCTGTCGTCCAATGGATCGACGTCCATGGCCTCGGTTTGCGGCTCCTCGCTGTCGCTCATGGACGCCGGGGTCCCCATAAAGGCACCGGTGGCAGGCATCGCCATGGGGCTGGTCTACGACGAAGGCAACTACGTCACCCTGACCGACATCCTCGGGGCGGAGGACGCCTTCGGCGACATGGACTTCAAGGTGGCAGGCACGCGGGATGCGGTGACGGCGCTGCAGCTCGACACCAAGATCGACGGGCTCCCCGCCGACGTGCTGGGCAAGGCGCTGCACCAGGCGCGTGACGCCCGGCTCGTCATCCTCGACGTCATGGCCGGCGCCATCTCCGAGCCCAGGCCCGAGGTCTCGGAGAACGCCCCCAAGATCGTGTCGTTCCAGATCCCGGTGGACCGCATCGGCGAGGTGATCGGCCCCAAGGGCAAGGTCATCAACGCCCTGCAGGCCGAAACCGGCGCCGACATCGCCGTGGACGACGACGGGCTCTTCGGCATCGTCACCATCGGGGCCAAGGACGGCGGCGCGGTCTCCGAAGCCAGGCGCCGGATCTTCCTGATCGTCGACCCTCCCGACGCCGAGGTGGGTGCCGTCTACCCGGGCAAGGTGGTCAACATCACCAAGTTCGGGGCGTTCGTCAACATCCTGCCCGGACGCGACGGGCTGCTGCACATCTCGAAGGTGGGCGGAGGCAAGCGGGTCGACCGGGTCGAGGACGTGCTCTCGCTGGGACAAGACGTCGAGGTCAAGGTGGACGACATCGACCCTCAGGGCAAGGTCTCGCTGTCGCTGGCCGGTGAGCCGTCCGCCGCCACCGGAAACGGGTCGTCGAGCCCGTCGGACTCGGCGGGCGGCACCGGCTCGGGAGGGTCCTCGCGTCCCGCGGGCTCGCGTGGGTCCGAGGCCGCCCCCGCAACGGGCGCTCCCGTGGCGTCGTTCGAGGCCGCTTTCGAGGCCGAGCTCGTGAACGAGCTCGGTGACCTCGGCCCCGGACCGGCCGCGGGCGGCGGGGGAGGCGACCGCGCCGAGCGCGGCAGCCACCGAGGCGGCGATCGCGGCGGCGATCGTGGGTCGCGGCGTCCCCGGCGGCGGTGAGCGCGGGGCGCGTCGATCCTCTGAAGCCTGACATCCCGACCCTGAGCCCGCCGTCGGGCGTGGCCTCGGAGCTGGTGGGCCCGGCCTCGGGACCATGGACATGATCCGCTCCGAGTCGCTCGGGTGCGGCGCCCGCCTCGTGACCGAGACGATGGCCGACGCGCGCTCGGTCACTGTCGGGGTCTGGGTGGGGACCGGGTCGCGCGACGAGGACCACGAGCATTCGGGGGCGTCGCACTTCCTGGAGCACCTCCTGTTCAAAGGGACGCCGAAGTGGGGCGCGGCGGACATCGCCGAGGCGGTCGACGAGATCGGCGGCGACATGAACGCCTTCACGACCAAGGAGTACACGGCGTTCTACATCCGCCTGCTCGCCGAGGACCTCCCCCTGGGCCTCGACGTGCTGGGCGCCATCATGACCGACCCCGCGCTCCGGGTCGACGACATCGAAGCCGAGCGTCAGGTCATCCAGGACGAGATCCTCATGCACGCGGACGAGCCGTCGGACTTCGCCGCGGAGCAGTGCACGGCGGCGATGTTCCCCGGCCACCCCTTGGGGCGCGAGGTGCTCGGAACTCCCGGGAGCGTGGCGTCGTTGAACCAGCTCGAGATCCGCAGCTTCTTCGACGACCACTACCGCGCCGGGAACCTCGTCGTGGCCGCGGCCGGCGACGTCGATCACGAGCGTCTGGCCGCGCGAGGTCGATGCCCGTTTCGCCGACCGGTCCGGGGGCACGTCGCCCTCACGGGTCCCCCCGGGCGATCCCGTGGAGGCGATGGCGGTCCACGAGCGCCCCACCGAGCAGGTCCACCTGGTGGTGGGCATGCGCTGTCCGGGGCGGCACTCGCCCGATCGCTGGCCCCTGGCCGTGCTCAACCACATCCTCGGAGGCGGGATCTCGAGCCGCCTGTTCCAGGAAGTGCGCGAGCGGCGCGGGCTGGCCTACTCCATCTGGTCCGAACGGATGCACTACGACGAGGTGGGGACCGTGACCGTGAGCGTGGGCACCGCGCCGGAGAACGTCCGGGAGGTCCTCGCTCTCGTCCACGGGGAGATCGACCGCATGGGGGAGACGGGGGTCAAGGACCGGGAGCTGGCGGTGGCCAAGGGACACCTGCGGGCCGAGACCCTCTTGTCGCTCGAGGACTCGGGGCGCGCATGAGCCGGATCGGGTCGAGCCTGTTGCTGCACGGCCAGGTCCTCGAGGTCGACGAGCTCCTGGCCAAGGTGGACGCCGTCACTGCGCAAGACGTGGCCGCGGTGGCGGGCTCCTTGGCGGCCCAGGCGCGGACGCTGTCGGTCGTCGGCCCCTTCGACCCCGACGTGCCGTGAACGAGGGACCGGGCCGGGGCGACGCGGGGCGCCGGCGGGCCCGGCACGTCGGTAGGGTTTGCCGGTGATGCGCGTCGGGGTGATCGGTGCCGGGGGGCGGATGGGTCGCGAGGTGTGCCGGTCGATCTCCGAGGATCCCGAGCTCGAGCTCGTGGCCGCGGTCGACCCCGCGTTGGCGGGGATCGACCTGCGCCAGGTGACCGGCGTCGACGCGGCGGGATTGCAAGTGGCCAGCGACGTCGAGGACCTCGAGCGCAACGGCGCCGAGGTGGCCGTGGACTTCACGGTGGCGGGCGCGGCCGTGGAGCACATGCGGTGGTGCGCGGCCCACGGCGTCCACGCCGTGGTGGGCACGACCGGGATCGGCGACGGCGTGATGGGCGAGCTCCGCTCGCTGTTCGATCGGTCGTCGGCGAATTGCGTGATCGCGGCCAACTTCGCCATCGGCGCCGTCCTCATGATGCGCCTGGCCGAATTGGCGGCTCCTTTCATGGACGGGGTGGAGATCGTGGAGATCCACCACGACGGCAAGCTCGACGCGCCGTCGGGCACGGCGCTCAGTACTGCCGAGCGCCTGGGCAAGGCACGTCAGGCCGCAGGCGCTGCGCCCTGGCCCGGCGACCGCACCGCGTCACAGGTGGTCTCCGGAGCGCGCGGCGGGGAGGGGCCGGGCGGGATTCGCATCCATTCGCTTCGACTCCCCGGCGTCGTGTCGCACCAGGAGGTGCTGTTCGGGGCCGTGGGCCAGAGCCTCGCCATTCGCCACGACGCCTATGACCGCACTTCCTACATGCCGGGCATGATCCTGGCGGTGAAGGCGGTGGCCGGCCGGCCCGGACTGACCGTCGGGCTCGACAGCCTCCTCGGGTTCTGAGCGCGGGGAGATATCCTGGGTGCGGTGGACGGGCCGCGCCAGCGAATCCTCGAGGCGACCTACGCGTGCGTGGCCCGCTGGGGCTTGACCAAGACGACCGTCGAGGACGCGGCGCGCGAGGCGGGGTTGTCGCGGGCGACGGTGTACCGGTACTTCCCCGGCGGTCGCGACGAGCTCATCGACGCCGTGGTGTCGTGGCAGTACGTGCTCTTCTTCGTCCGGCTCTACGAGGAGGTCCATGGCGCGACGTCCCTCGAAGAGGTGCTCGACCGCGGTCTCGCCTTCGCCCGCCGGTCCCTTCTCGAGCACGAGGTGCTCCAGAAGATGCTCGAGACCGAGCCCGAGGTCCTCGTGCCCAAGCTCACCGTCGAGTCCAACCGTACGGTGGGGCTCATCGCCGGCTTCCTCGTGCCCTACCTGCACGAGCACGGCATGGCCGATGGTGTCGAGGTCCACGAGGCGGCCGACTTCCTGGCCCGCATGATCCTCTCCTACATCGCCTCTCCGGGGCACTGGGACCTGGGGGACCCCGAGCAGGTGGCGACCCTGGTGCGGACCGAGCTCCTGGCGGGAGTGGTGGCGGAGTCGAGGCCCGCCGCACCCTGAGCACTTCGTTGACAATGAGACATCTCGAGCCATAATGTCTCATCGTGAGCGTGGCACCGCTGGAGCTTGTCCGGGAGCCGCAGGCCCGGGCGCGCCGGGGCCCGGTGCCACCGGCCTCCGCCACGGGGGTGCGCCTGCGGGTGGTCGACGGGGCGCTGGCGTGCATCGCCCGGCACGGTGTGGGCGGGACCACCCTCGACGACGTGGCCCGCGCCGCAGGGTGTAGCCGGGCCACCGTCTACCGGGTCTTCCCCGGAGGGAAGGACGCCGTGCTCGGCGCCGTCGTGGACACCGAGGTTTCGAGGTTCTTCAGCGCGCTCGCCCTGCGCATGGGTGGGGCCGCCAGTGTCGAGGACGTGCTCGTGGGCGCGATGACCGAGGCCGCCGTCCAGGTGACCGAGCACCCCGCCCTGCAGTACCTGCTCGCCCACGAGCCCGAGTTGGTGCTGTCCCAGCTGGCGTTCGCCCGCATGGACGAGGTCCTGGCGGTGACCTGTGCCTTCATCACACCGTTCCTGGGGCGATGGCTCGACCAGGCCGAGTCCCGGCGTGTCGCCGAGTGGGCGGCGCGCATCGTCGTGTCGTACCTGATGTGCCCGGCCGACGGCGTCGACCTCACCGACATCGGGCAGGTGCGCCGCCTGGTGCGAATGTTCGTCCTTCCCGGTGTGCGCGCCCTGGGCGTGCCCGAGGGGGGCGGGGCCGCGGCGGGAGCGGGCACCAGACTCCGCCGTGCCGATCGATCTCTGCAGTCCAGCCGAACAAGGCCACCAGCAAGGGGGAAGCACCATGACTGAGCCGATGCGCGAAACGGTCGAGATCATCGGCCGCGACGACGTCAACGATCTCGAGGCGATCCTCTCGGTCGTGAACACCGACGTCGACGAAGAGCGCCACGCCGTGCATTCGGTCTACGACACCATCTTCACCTGGGACTACGAAAAGGGTCAGCGCCCCAAGCTGGAGAAGCTCTACGAAAAGGCCAAGAAGACCCAGTGGAACGGCCAGACCGACCTCCCCTGGGAGACCGAGGTCGACCAGGAGCAGCTGGTGGTGGCCAATGCCGTCGCCAACGGTGGCTTCAGCGACGGCATCGACGTGAGTGGCACCTCCCTCGAGCGCTGGGGGGACAAGGAGTGGATCCAGTTCGGTGTGGAGAGCCAGAACTGGACGCTGTCGCAGTTCATGCACGGCGAGCAGGGGGCTCTGGTGTGCACGGCCAAGATCGTCGAGTCCGTTCCGTGGATCGACGCCAAGTACTACGCGGCGACGCAGGTCATGGACGAAGCCCGGCACGTCGAGGTCTTCGCCAAGTACCTCGACGACAAGCTGTCGGGCCATTACCCGATCAATGCCCATCTGCGCCTGCTGCTCGACGACATCATCGCCGACAGCCGGTGGGACATGACCTATCTCGGGATGCAGATCATGGTCGAGGGCTTGGCGCTGGCCGCCTTCGGCTTCATGCACCAGATGACGACCGAGCCGTTGCTCAAGCAGCTGCTTCGTTACGTGATGTCGGACGAGGCCCGGCACGTCGCTTTCGGTGTGCTCAGCCTGCAGGAGTACTACCAGCAGCTGTCGAGCGCCGAGATCCGCGAGCGTCAGGAGTTCGCCTTCGAGGCGGCGGTGCGCATGCGCGACCGGTTCCTCCAGCAAGAGGTGTGGGACCGCATGGGAGTCAACCCCAAGGAGATCGTGCCGCTGCTCATGCAGGTGCCCGATCGCCAGGTCTTCCAGTCGCTGTTGTTCTCCAAGATCGTGCCCAACTGCAAGAAGCTCGGCCTGCTCGACGCCGCCGACGGCTGGCTCCGCGACAGATTCACCGAGCTCGGCGTGATCGGTTTCGAGGATTGGACCGACACGGGCGAGGAGTACGACAGCATGCAGGCGGCTCCCGCCACCGGCGCCGTCGCCTAGCTTCCGGGGCCCGCCGCCGGGCGCCGGCGGGCGGGCTAGCCTGACGCCTGTGAAGTCGTCTCCCGGGCCTGGGCAATTCGGCGCGGTGGTCACCGCCATGATCACGCCCTTCGACGACGCCGGGGGGCTCGACGTCGACGGGGCCGTCACCTTGGCGCGTTGGCTCTCCGAGCACGGGAGCGACGGGCTCGTGGTGACGGGCACCACCGGCGAGGGGCCGGTGCTCTCCGATGCCGAGCTCGGTCAGCTGTGGCAGGCGGTGTCCGAAGCCGTCACCGTCCCGGTGATCGCGGGCACGGGCACCAACGACACCCGCCACACCATCGAGTGCACCAAGCTGGCCGAGGCGGCCGGCGTGGCCGGAGCGCTCGTGGTGACCCCGTACTACTCACGACCCTCGCAAGCGGGGCTGTCGGCGCATTTCCGGGCCGTGGCCGGCGCCACCACGCTCCCCGTGCTGCTCTACGACATCCCGGTGCGCGCCGCAAGGAAGATCGAGCACGACACCATGCTGCACCTCGCCCGCGACGTGCCCAACATCGTCGGGGTCAAGGACGCCGCGGGCAGCGTCCAGGGAGCGGCGCGGCTCGTGGCCGAGGCTCCCGAGGGATTCGAGCTCTACAGCGGGGACGACGCCCTGACCCTGCCCTTGCTATCGGTGGGGGCTGTCGGCGTCGTGAGCGTGGCGGCGAACTGGGCCGGTGAGGAGATGAGCGACATCACCGCCGCCTGGTTCAAGGGCGACGTGGAGGGCGCCCGGATGGCTAATGCCAGGCTGCTCGAGTCCTACGATTTCGAGTCGAGCGAGAGCTTCCCGAATCCGCTGCCGGCCAAGGCCGCCTGCCGGGTCCTGGGTCTCCCCGCCGGCCAGTGCCGCCTGCCTCTGGGATCGGCCCCCCCCGAGCTCGAGGACCGGGCCCGTACGGTGCTCGGCAACCTCGGCCGCGACGTGCCTGCCGTCGCCGCTGCACGCCCGGGCAAGTCGCTTGCCTGAATCGGTCCGCATCGTCTTTCTCGGCGGCCTGGGGGAGATCGGCCGCAACTGTGCGTGCTTCGAGCTCGGCGGTCGGATCGTGGTGCTCGACTGCGGGATCATGTTCCCCGAGCCCGACATGCCCGGCATCGACCTGGTGCTCCCCGACCTGTCGTACCTGCGGGAGCACGCCGATGCCGTCGAAGCCGTGGTCCTCACCCATGGTCATGAGGACCACACGGGGGGCCTGGCCTTCTTGCTGCGGGACCTGTCGGTCCCCGTGTACGGCTCCGCCCTCACCCTGGGCCTCGCCCGCAACCGCGTCGAGGAAGCCGGCCTCGGGGACCGGGCCCGGTTCGTCGAGGTGGTCGACGGGGAGCGCCGTCAGATCGGCCCCTTCGAGGTGGAGTTCATCCCCGTCACCCACTCGGTGCCGCACGGCTTCGCCACCGCATTCCACACCCCGCAGGGCGTGATCCTGCACTCGGGCGACTTCAAGATCGACCTCACGCCCGTCGACGGGCGGCTCACGGACCTGGCGCGCATCGGGACGCTGGCGGCGGGGCCCGGGATCCGCCTGCT
Organism: uncultured Acidimicrobiales bacterium; assembly: GCA_963848335.1. Classification (GTDB taxonomy): domain Bacteria; phylum Actinomycetota; class Acidimicrobiia; order Acidimicrobiales; family UBA8190; genus Chersky-840. Next base: position 1,901,637 of record CAWKDD010000001.1, on the reverse strand, counting down.
CCTGTCGGACTCGACCAATGCCGAGGAGCCCGGGTTCACCGACTCCGAGTCCCAGGTCGGCGTCACCATGCGCCGCCTCTTCGAGGCTCGTGCCGGGCGGCGCCTCATCGTGACCTGCTTCGCCAGCCACATTCACCGCGTGCAGCAGGTGGTCGACGCCGCCCTCGGCACGGGAAGGAAAGTGGCCACGCTGGGCCGGTCCATGGCGAAGAACGTCGAGCTGGCCCGGCGTCTGGGGCTGCTCGAGCTCCCGCCGGACCAGGTCGTCGACGTCGAGCACGTCGACGACATGGACCCGGGCAAGGTGTGTGTGGTGTCCACGGGCTCCCAGGGCGAGCCGTTGTCGGCGCTGTCGCTCATGGCCGAGGGCGAGAGCAAGTGGTTGCACCTGCGCCCCGGCGACGTGGTGGTGATCAGCGCGCACCCCATCCCCGGCAACGAGTGGGCCGTCGGTCGGGTCATCGACGGCCTGTACCGGCGCGGCGCCGAAGTCATCCACACCGGCGTCGAGCCCGTGCACGTGAGCGGGCACGCCCGCCAGGACGAGCTCATGATCCTGTTGTCGGTGGCCCGCCCCCAATGGTTCATCCCCGTCCACGGGGAGTACCGCCATCTCGTGAACCACATCGGGCTGGCCACTCGGATGGGGGTCGACCACGACAAGGCGCTGTTGTGCGAGGACGGCGACTCGGTGGTGCTCGACGACGCCGGCCTGCACCCGGGCGACTCGGTTCCCGCCGGGTTCCTCTATGTCGACGGCACCGTCGGTGACGTGGGCCACGGGGTGCTGCGGGACCGGCGGGTGCTCGCCGAGGAGGGGGTGGTGGTCGTGGTGGCCACCGTCGACCCCCACGCCGGCGAGGTGGTGAGCCCTCCCGAGATCGTGACCCGCGGCTGGATCCACGCACCCGAGGCTGAGGCACTGCTCGGAGAGGCGAGCGACGTGGTGAAAGCCGCCCTGGAGAAGGCGATGGCCGAGGGGGCCGTGGACCATGAGACGCTGCGGCGCCACGCCCGCAAGGCCCTGGGCAAGCTGGTGGGGGAGCGCACCCGGCGCCGTCCCATGATCGTTCCCGTCGTCGTCACCGTCTGACCTGGTCCTGGGCCTTTCCCGGTCCGACCCCCCGACGGCGGGATCCGGTCCTCGGATGGACGTGGGGCGGCTGTTAGCGTTGGGGCCATTGTGGTGACGACGAAGCGCCGCCCGGCAGGCGCACGCGCCTCCTCCCGGTCGGCAACCGGCAGGCGCCGGAGCAAAACGAAGGGTCGAGCCCGCGGGGCGCGCCCTCCGAAGCGCCCCTCTCCGGGCCGCCGCCGGAAGGCACCGGCGAGGTCGAGACGCCGTTCGACCTGGGTGGCCTCGGCCCTGTCGGTGCTCGAGGGACACGTCGAGGACGCCTGGGGGATCGCGCTGGTCACGGCGGGGATCCTCGCCGCCCTGGCGGTGTACGCCAACGCCCTGGGACCCGTCGGACACGGGGCCCGCCAGGGCCTGGGCATCGTGCTCGGGGTCGGTCGCTTCCTGGTGCCCCCGGCGTTCGCCGCTGCCGGGGTGATGCTCGTCGCCGGGCTTCCCCGTCACGAGCCCGGGCGGGCCGGGGTGGGGTTGGCCCTCATCCTGGTCTCGGTGGCCGGGCTGGCCGACCTTGCCGGCGGTGCGCCGCGCTTCACGGCGTCGTCCCATCGTCTGGCCGGAGCCGGCGGCCTCATCGGGGCCGCCATGGGGAACCCCCTGCGCTCGGGCATCGGGGACTGGGGGGCTTCGGTGGTCCTCGTCGCCCTCGTCACCCTGGCCCTGGTGCTGTTCACGGGCGTGACCCTGCGCGCCGCCATGGGGGGATTGGCCCGGGTGGGGTCCGAGCTGTGGCAGCTCGCCGTTCCTCACCTCGACGGCGAATCTGCCCCTCTCGACCACGACGCCGACCCCGACGAGGCCGTGGACGCGGCGGTGGCCACGGGATCCCCCCGGAGACGGGGCGGGGCCGCCGATCGACCTGTGCTGTTCGACCTCGACGACGTGCTGCCCCCCGAGCCCGTGGTGGCAGACCGGATCGCCCCCGAGCCCGACGAGCCCGACATCGTCCCCGACGAGCCCGACATCGTCCCCGACGCCGTGGCGGCGGAGGCGATACCCAGCGCGGCGCTCTCGACGGCATCGCCGGGACCGGGTGCGTCCCTGTCCATGGACGCGGCAGCCGCCACCGGGGAGTGGCGGCTGCCGCCGGCCAAGATGCTGTCGCGGTCCAAGGCCCACGAGCTCGACCGGGCCGAGATCAGTGCGGCGGGCCGGGCCCTGGTGAGCGCGCTGGCCGCGCACGGGGTCGAAACCCGCCTCCTGGGCCACACCGTCGGGCCCACGGTGACGCGCTTCGAGCTCGAGCTCGGCCCCGGGGTGAAGGTGGCGCGGGTCACCAGCCTGGCCAAGGACATCGCGTACGCCATGGCGTCACCCGACGTGCGCATCCTGGCGCCGATCCCCGGCAAGTCGGCCATCGGCATCGAGGTCCCCAATCGCCTGCGCCAACTCGTCACGCTCGGCGACGTGCTGGCCACGGAGGAGGCGCGCAAGGCCACCCACCCCCTCGAGGTCGCTCTGGGGCGCGACATCGCCGGGCGGCCGGTGATCGAGAACCTGGCCGACATGCCCCACATCCTCATCTCGGGCGCCACCGGGGCCGGGAAGTCCTCGTGCATCAACTCCCTCATCACCTCGATCATGATGCGGGCCACTCCCGAAGAGCTCCGCCTCATTCTCGTCGACCCCAAGAGGGTCGAGCTCGGCCAGTACAACGGGCTCCCGCACCTGTTGACCCAGGTCGTCGTGGACCCCAAGAAGGCCGCCAACGCCCTTTCGTGGGCCGTCACCGAGATGGAGCGCCGCTACGACGTGCTGGCCGAGGCGGGTATGCGCGACATCACGGGGTACAACGCGGCCGTCGACCGGGGCGAGCTCGACGACCCGGGAGTCGGCGACGACCTCAACGCGGAGCTCGAGGGGGACGTCGAGGGCCTCGAGGAGGGCCTCGAGGATATCGATCCCGACGTGGCCGAGCGGGTGGCGGTACGCCTCGCCGAATCCCGTGCCGCGGTGTCGCCGACCGTGCACAGGGAGCGCCTGCCGTTCATCCTCGTCGTCGTGGACGAGCTCAACGACCTCATGATGGTGGCGGCGCGAGACGTCGAAGAGTCGGTGTGCCGCATCGCCCAGATGGCCCGGGCCGTCGGCATCCACCTGGTGCTCGCCACCCAGCGTCCGTCGGTTGACGTGATCACGGGCGTGATCAAGGCGAACATCCCGTCGCGGCTGGCGTTCTCGGTGTCGTCGCTGGCCGACAGCAGGGTCATCCTCGACCAGCCCGGCGCGGAGCGTCTCATCGGCAAGGGCGACATGCTCCTGCTCACCGCGTCGTCCTCGGTGGCGCGCCGCATCCAGGGGCCGTGGGTGGCGGAGAGCGAGGTGCGGACCGTCGTGGCGCACTGGCAGCGCCAGCGCGGTGCCGAGTACGTGGCGGGAATCGCCGGGGTGGAGGGCTCGGCGAGCGGCGGGGACATGCTCGACGACGACGACGAGCTGCTTCCCGCCGCCATGGAGCTGGTCGTCCGATCTCAACTAGGGTCCACGTCGATGTTGCAGCGCAAGCTCCGGGTGGGTTTCTCCAGGGCAGGACGCCTGATGGACCTCCTCGAGCGCCGGGGGGTGGTGGGACCTTCGGAGGGATCGAAGGCTCGTGCCGTGCTCATGACACCCGAAGAGCTCGAGCAACTCGCCGACCGGTAGTCCCCATGGTCCATCACCGAGGCCGGCACAGTCGCGGGGTGGGCCCGGGGGCCGACGTCACCGACGCGGGATCCGCCCGCGACGAGGTACCGACGAGCATCACCGGGACCACCGACGCCGACACGGCCATCGCCCCGTCGGAGCCGGTCGAGGCGGGTGTCAGCGGGTCGGCCACAGGCCTCGGGCCCATGGCCTCAGGGACGCTGGCGGCGATCCTCGAGGTGGCACCGGACCCCGTGCCGGCGTCGTCGACGCCTCCCGTCGTCACGACGATCGCGTCCACGGCATCCTCGGTCGTGTCCGTGCCCCACGTGGCGGCCCACCTGGCCGTCGAGCCGGGCCCGGAGCTCCGCACGCGCCGTCGGCGCTGGCCCTGGCTGGGCCTCACGCTGCTCGTGGTTCTGGCTGTGGTCCTTGGGGTCCAGCTGAGCCGTCCCCTGCCGACGCTGTCGCTGAAACGGACCGTCCCCGTGGCCGTCGCCGTTTCCGGACAGGCACCGGCGTTGCCCTGGCCCACGACCGGGGAGGCCGCCATCGCCGTGCCCCAGCTCGGCGTGGCCGTCCAGTCCGGGCCCGAGGCGCCGGTCCCCATCGCCAGCCTGACCAAGATCATGACGGCCTACCTCACCTTGCACGACCATCCCCTGGCTCCAACCGCCCAGGGCCCGACGCTCGTCATGACCGCCGCCGACCAGGCCGACGCCGAGGCCGAGGAGGGTGCCGGAGACACCAACGTCCCGGTGCAGCCGGGGGAGGGGTTGACCGAACGGCAGATGCTCAACGGCCTCCTCGTGCACTCGGCCGACAACTTCGCCGATGTCCTCGCCCAGTGGGATGCCGGCACGGTGCCGGCGTTCGTCGCCAAGATGAACGCCACCGCCGCGGCCCTAGGGATGACCCACACCCACTACGTCGGACGCGAGCGGGCTCGATCCCGGCACCACGAGCACGGCCGGGGACGTGCTGCGCGTCGCCGAGGCGGCCATGGCGATCCCGACGTTCGCCGCCGTCGTGGACCAGCGGTCGGTGACTCTGCCCATCGCGGGCGTGCTCGACAACTACGTGCAGTCGGTCGGCACCCAGGGGATCGTGGGGGTGAAGTCGGGATTCACGCAGGCGGCCATGGGATGCCTCGTCCTCGCCGCCCAACGGACCGTGGCGGGGCACACCGTCCTGGTGCTGGCGGCGGTGACGGGACAGCCGGGCCTCGATCCCCTCGACACCGCCAATCAGGCCGACATCCGGCTGCTCGACGGGGAGGCGGCGGGAGTGCGCGAGGTTCCCCTCACGCCCAGTGGCGTCGAGGTAGCGAGCGTCGCGACCCCGTGGAACCACCACCGCGTGCCGCTGGTGGCGAGTTCGGGCGTGTCGATGTTGGCCTGGCCCGGCCAGGTGCCGAGCATGTCGCTGACGCTGCGAACGCTTCACCCCGGCCTCGGCTCCGGGTCCCGCGTGGGGACGCTGTCGGTGGCCGTCGGTCCCGAGCGGACCAGCGTGGCGGTGCGGGTGGCGCACGCCCTCGTGGGACCGTCGTTGCGCTGGCGCCTGGCCCGTTCGTGAGCTGACCCACCGGGGCGGCGCGGGCAGGGCACTACCCTGAGGGTCATGCGCGCGCGGGCCCCAGCCTCGGCGGCCAACCTCGGCCCCGGCTTCGACGTCCTGGCGGTGGCCCTCGACCTCTATGTCGAGGTCGAGGTGGAGCCGGCCTCCCGCCTCGTGGTCCGATCCGAAGGAGAAGGTGCCGACCTCGAAGAGGACGAGATGCACCTGGCGGCGCGGGTGGCCATCGACGTCGTGGGCCACGACCGGCTCGCTGTCACGGTCCGGTCGGCCATCCCGGTGGCCCGCGGACTCGGGCTCCTCGGCCGCCCTGGCCGTGGCCGCCGCCGCGGCGGCGGGCTCCAGGGACCCCCTGGGAGTGGCGGCCCGTGTCGACGGGCACCCCGAGAACGCGGCCGCATCGGTGGTGGGCGGCCTCGTCGCCGCCACGCTGGTGCGTGGCGCGGTGCGGGCGGTGCGCATGCCGCTCGACGGGGGCCTGGTATTCGTGGCCATGGTCCCCGACCGGTCGCTGCCCACTACCAAGGCGCGCCAGGCCCTGCCCCAGGAGGTGAGCCGCACCGACGCCACGTTCAACCTGGGACGCCTGTCGCTGCTCCTGGCCGGGCTGGCCGACCGCTCCCTCATGATCCGGGAGGCGACCGAGGACCGGCTGCACCAGGACTACCGCAGCCCGCTGTTCCCCGAGGCGCCCCAGTTGCTGTCGCGCCTGGTGCAGGCAGGGGCCCTGGCGTCGTGCTGGTCGGGAGCCGGGCCCACGCTCCTCGGGATCTGCGACGGCGAGCACGGCGAGCGGGTGCGGGCGGGCGCGGAGGAGGCCATGGAGGAGATCGGCGTCCCCGGCCGAACGCTCCTGCTGCGCCCCGACGTCGAGGGCCTCGTCGTCGAGGGGGCCCGGTCTGTGACCCGCACCTTCCACATCCGCACCTTCGGTTGCCAGATGAACGAGCACGACTCCGAGCGCCTGGCCGGGCTGCTGATCGCCGACGGGCTCGAGCCGACCGACGACGTCGAGAAGGCCGATGTCGTGCTGCTCAACACGTGCTGCATCCGGGAGAACGCCGACAACAAGCTCTACGGCTACCTGGGCTGGCTCAAGTCACTGCGCGACAGCCGGCCCGGGATGCAGATCGCGGTGGGCGGGTGCCTGGCCCAGAAGGACCGCGACACGGTCCGGCAGCGCGCCGGGCACGTCGACGTGGTGTTCGGGACCCACAACCTGGCGCGTGCCCCGGCCCTGTTGCGCCAGGCTCGGCGCGACGGCCCCGTGGTCGAGATCCTCGACGCGCCCGACGCCGGAGGACGCCGGCGCCCTCCCCCTGGCGCTGTCGGCGGCACGCGAGCTCCCCTACACGGCATGGGTGACCATCCAGACCGGGTGCGACAACTCGTGCGCCTTCTGCATCGTCCCCCAGGTGCGCGGCCCCGAGGTCAGCAGGCCCGTCGACGACATCGTGGCGGAGGTGGCCGGCCTGAGTGCCCGGGGGGTCACCGAGGTGACGCTGCTCGGGCAGAACGTCAACTCCTACGGTCGGGACCTCACCCGGCGGCGCCCCCTGTTCGCGACGCTCCTGCGGGCGGTGGGTGCCGTCGAGGGCGTCCGGCGGGTGCGCTTCACGAGCCCGCACCCCAAGGACCTCCGGCCCGAGACCATCGCGGCCATGGCCGAGACGCCCTCGGTGTGCGAGCACCTGCACCTGCCGCTGCAATCGGGGAGCGACCGTGTGCTCAGCGCCATGCGGCGGGGGTACCGCGCCGAGCGTTACCTTGAGCGCCTGGCGGCGGCCCGGGCCGCGGTCGACGACCTGGCGGTTACGACCGACATCATCGTGGGGTTCCCCGGCGAGACCGACGACGACTTCGAGCGCACCCTCGAGGTCGCGGCCGAGGCCGGCTACGACAGCGCCTACACGTTCATCTTCTCGCCCCGACCCGGGACCAGGGCGGCGGACATGACGGCGTCCTTCGTCCCCGACGGACGTGGTGGCCGAGCGGTTCGAGCGGCTCCGTGTGGTGGTGGAGCGCTCCGCCCTCGCCCGGCACCAGGCCCGCATCGGCCGCGTCGAGGAGGTCGTCGTCGAAGGGCCGAGCACGCGGGACCCCGAGATGCTCACGGGTCGGACGCGCCAGAACAAGCTCGTGCACTTCGCCCCACCCGACGTGCATGTCCCTGCGGCCGGCGCCTACGCGGAGGTCCGCGTCACGGGCGCCGCGCCACATCACCTGCGCGGCGAGCTGGTGCGCGTCACCGCCGCCGGCGCGCCGGCGCATCCGCATCCCCGTCTCGGCCCGGTAGGGCCCAGGTGCGGGCCGTGCCCGGCGCCCGGCCACGTCGCGCCGCGGGCGCGCCCGGTCACGTCGCGCTTGGTGGGGCCGACGGCGTCGGGGAAGTCCGCACTGGCGCTGGCGCTGGCGCGGCGACGCCGGGAAGCCGAGCTGGTGTCGGTCGACTCGATGTGCGTGTACCGGGGCATGGACATCGGCACGGCCAAGCCGAGTGCGGCCCAACGCGCCGAAGTTCCCTACCACCTGGTGGACCTCGTCGACCCCGACGAGGAGTTCACACTGAGCAGGTTCCAGGCCGAGGCCACCGCCGTGCTCGAGGACCTCGACAGGCGAGGGAGACGGGCCCTGCTCGTGGGCGGCACCGGGCTCTACCTGCGCGCCGTGGTCGACCGGCTGTCGGTGCCAGGGCGGTTCCCGGAGGTGGCTGCCGCGCTCGAGGTGGAGGCGCAAGGCCCGGGGGGTTCCGAGCGCCTGCACGCCCGGCTGGCGGATCTCGACCCCGTGGCCGCGGCCCGCATGGAACCGACCAACCGGCGCCGGGTGGTGCGCGCCCTCGAGGTCACGCTGGGCTCGGGCCGCCCCTTCTCGTCGTTCGGGCCCGGGCTCGACGCCTACCCGCCCACGCCCTTCACGCTGGTGGGCATCCGCTTCGACCCGGCCGTCCACGACGCCCGCATCGAGGAGCGCTTCGAGGACCTGCTCCGGACGCGGCTTCGTCGACGAGGTCCGGGCCCTGGCCCGGCGGCCCGGGGGGCTGTCGCGCACGGCCCGCCAGGCGCTCGGGTACCGCGAGCTGCTGGCGCACGTGGAGGACGGGGTGCCCCTCGAACAGGCCGTGGACGAGGCCGTGCGCCGGACCCGGGCCTTCGCCCGCCGCCAGTGGGCGTGGTTCCGGCGCGACCCGCGCATCTGCTGGCTCGACCCCGAGCGGGGATCTCCTCGGCCCAGCTCCTCGAGGTTTGGGACCGAGGTGGGCCGAGCACGGCCGCGCCCGACCTGCCCCTCCGGCGCCGACCGGCACAGGGAGATGGGAGACTGACCCGATGGACATGGGCTCCGCGCTGCGCCTCACCAAGCACCACGGCGCGGGCAACGACTTCCTGGTGCTGCTCGACCCCGACGACCGCCGGCCCCTGTCGGCGGCCGAGGTGCGCGCCCTGTGCGACCGCCACCGGGGCATCGGGGCCGACGGCGTGCTGCGTGCCGCGTGGGCCGAGCGGCCCCGCCGCGCTTGGCGATGGACCTGCGCAACGCCGACGGCGGGCGTGGCCGAGATGAGCGGCAACGGGATCCGCTGCCTCGTCCAGGCGGCGGTGGACGCGGGCCTGGTGCGAGCCGGGTACCGTCGCCGTCGCAGACCCTCGGCGGGGTGCGCTCGGTGCAGTACCGGTCGGGGCCCGACGCCGGGCTCGGGTACGCCGAGGTGGACATGGGCCGCGCCGTGCTCGGGCGCCGACCTCGGCGCCGACCTGCCCGCCGGCGTGCGCTGGGGCCAGCGCGTCGACATGGGCAACCCCCACGTCGTGCTGTTCGGCGCGCCCGCTCGACGACGAGACGGTGCGCGGCGTCGGCCCCCGGCTCGGAGCGGTCGGTCGCGGGTGGGGCCAACGTGGAGTTCGTGTGGCCCGGGCCCGGGCCCCGGCGAGCTCACGCTGCGGGTGTGGGAGCGGGGCGTGGGCGAGACCCTGGCCTGCGGGACCGGGACCTGCGCGGCGGCGGCGCCGCCCACGCCCACGGCGAGGCCGGGCACGCGCGTCCGGGTGCACAACCCCGGGCGGGCCCCTCGACGTCGAGCTCGGCGAGGCCGAGGCCATCGCTGGCCGGGCCCGACCCAGAAGGTCGGCGACGTCACCGTCGACGACGCGGTGCTGGCCCGGTTGGTGCGCGACCGCGAAGCGCTCCAGGCGCAGCTGCTGGGAGTCCACGCCGGAGCATCCGACGGCCTTGCGACCGAGGTGGCGACGCGACAGTGACGCTCATCGAGCGCAGCTTCCGCGAGCGCATCGTGCTCGTGGGTGTGGTGTTCCCCTGGACCTCGGCCGACGCTGTCGACGCCGATCTCGACGAGCTCGCCCTCCTGGTGGACACGGCGGGCGCCATCGTGGTGGGTCGGGTCGTGCAGCGCCGCGACCGGCCCGACCCCGCCACCTTCGTGGGGCGGGGCAAGGCCGAGGAGCTGCACGAGCTGTCGCTGACCCTCGACTCCGACACCGTGGTGTTCGACGACGAGCTCTCACCCGGCCCAGCAGCGCAACCTGGAGAAGATCCTGGGCCGCACCGCCATCGACCGCACCGCGGTGATCCTCGACATCTTCGCCCAGAACGCCCGCTCCCAGGAGGGCAAGGCCCAGGTCGAGCTGGCCCTGTTGCGCTACCGGCTGCCCCGGCTGCGGGGCAAGGGGCTGGGCCTGTCCCAGCAGGCCGGTGGCATCGGCACCCGGGGGCCGGGCGAGACCCAGCTCGAGGTGGACCGGCGCCGCCTGCTGCGGCGCATGACGCGCCTCGAGGCCGACCTGAAACAGGTGTCGGCCACCCGCCGGACCCAGAGCCGGTCGCGCCGGCGCTCGCGCCAGCGGATCGTGAGCCTGGTGGGCTACACCAACGCCGGGAAGTCGACGCTGCTCAACCGCCTGACCGACGCGGGCGTGCTCGTCGAGGACCGCCTCTTCTCGACGCTCGACTCCCGGACCCGCCGCCTGGCCCTGCCCGGGGGCGAGACGGTCCTGCTGTCGGACACCGTCGGGTTCGTCCGCAAGCTCCCGCACCAGCTGGTCGAGGCGTTCCGCTCCACCCTCGAGGTGGTGCAGCGAGGCCGACCTCCTGGTCCACGTGGTCGACGCCTCGGCCCCCGAGCCCGAGCTCCAGATCGACGCCGTGCGCACCGTGCTGGAGGAGATCGACGCCGCGGGCGTGCCCGAGCTGCTGGTGATCAACAAGGCCGACCGGGCCCCGCGTGCCGCGGCGCGGCATGGCCAACGCCCACGAGGGAGCCGTGGTGGTGTCCGCCCTCACCGGCGAGGGGATCGAGCGAGTTGCTGCGGGCCATGGGCGACCAGCTGCGCGTCGCCGACCGGGTGGTCGAGCTCGTCGTCCCCTTCGAGCGTGGCGACGTGCTGGCCGCGGTGCACCGCGAGGGCGAGGTGGTCGACGAGTCCCACGGCGAGGGAGCCACGGTGGTCCACGTCGTGCTCGACGACGCGGGGCGGGCCCGGTTCCGGGAGTTCGTGGCGTCGTGAACCCGGCCGAGCCCTCGGCGGGATTCTCGCCGCCGCCGTATCCCTACGACCGGCTGGCCGTCGGCGGCGCAGGTCGCCGCGGCCCACCGCGGCGGGGCGGTGGACCTGTCGGTGGGCACGCCGTGCGACCCGCCGCCCGAGGCGGTGGTCGAGCGCCCTGGGCACCTCGGGGACCGAGCGGGGCTACCCGGCCTCGGTCGGGCAGCGCCGCGCTGCGGGGCGCGGCGGCCGACTGGATGCGAGCGGCGCTTCGGGGTGTCGCTCGACCCGGCTCAGGTGGCCGCGTGCGTGGGCACCAAGGAGTTCGTGGCCAGCGCGGCGTGGTTCCTGCGGCTGCGCACCCCCGGTCGCGACACCGTCCTGGCCCCGGCCGCTCGCCTACCCGACCTACGCCATGGGGGCCCGTCTGGCGGGGTGCCGAGTGGTGGAGGTGCCCGCCGCCGGGGACGGGGGCCTCGACCTGTCGGCGGTCGACGACGACGACGCCGAGCGGGCGCTGTGCCTGTGGGTGAACAGCCCCTCCAACCCGACCGGGGCGCTCACCGACCTGGGCGCGGCCGCGGCGTGGGGCCGGGCGCGTGCACGTGCCGGTGCTCTCCGACGAGTGCTACGCCGAGTTCACCTGGGAGGGCGCGCCGGCGAGCGTCGTCCAGCACGGCACCGACGGGGTGCTGGCGCTGCACTCGCTGTCGAAGCGCTCGAACCTGGCGGGGGTGCGGGTCGGGTTCTACGCCGGCGACGCCGGTGCTGGTCGAGTACCTCGCCGAGCTGCGCAAGCACGCCGGGCTCATGGTGCCCGGGCCCGTGCAGGCCGCCGCCGTGGTGGCGCTGGGAGGACGACGCCCACGTGTCGGCGCAGCGCGAGCGCTACCGCCGGCGCCTGGCCCGCCTGGCCGAGATCCTGCGGGGAGCGGGGCTCGAGGTGCGCGCTGCCGGCGGGCGGCTTCTACCTGTGGGTGCCGGTGCCGGCGTGGGCCGACGCGCAGGGCGCGGCCGAGGGGCGGCCCGGAGCCTGGGTGCTCACCACGGCGCTGGCCGAGGCGGCCGGGATGCTCGTGAGCCCGGGCGAGTTCTACGGCGAGCAGGCGGCGGGGTTCGTGCGGGTGGCCGCGGTCCAACCCGACGAACGCATCGAGCTGGCTGTCCACGCCGCCTGGCGTCGTCGGGCCACCCGCACCTCGGGCGCGCGTCGGCGCCGGGCGCGGCGGTCTCGGGCGGCGACAGGCGCAGGCCGGTAACCTCGCGGCGATGGCCGACCTGCCGTCCCAGATCGAGGAATTGTGGTCCCGTGTGGGCGAGCTGAGCCCGGCCGACACCGACGCCCTGGGCATCGTCACCGAGGCCATCGACCTGCTCGACCGGGGTGAGGCCCGTGTGGCCGAGATCGACCCCGTCTACGGGCGAGGTCGTCGTGCACAGCTGGCTCAAGACCGCCATCCTCCTGCTGTTCCGCCTGCGGGCCATGGAGACCGACCGAGGTCGGGCCCTTCGAGTTCCACGACAAGCTGCCCCTCAAGACCGGCTACGCGGCGGCGGGTGTGCGGGTGGTTCCCGGTGGCCTCGGCGCGGTGGGGATCGTTCCTCGACCGCGGGCGTCATCCTCATGCCGAGCTACGTCAACATCGGGGCGCGCGTGGGCGCCGACACCATGGTCGACACCTGGGCCACGGTGGGCTCGTGCGCGCAGATCGGCGCGCGGGTCCATCTGGCCGGGGGCGTGGGCATCGGTGGCGTGCTCGAGCCGCCCAACGCCGCGCCGGTCATGGTGGGCGACGACGCCAACATCTCGAGCCGGTGCATGGTGACCCAGGGAGCCCGGGTGGGGGAGGGGGCCGTGCTGGCCGAGGGTGTCATCCTCAACCCCGGCATCCCCGTCATCGACGCCGCCTCGGGCGAGGAGCTCGGCCGGGGGGTGGTGCCGCCCGTGGAGCGTCGCCATCGGCGCGTCGCGTCGCCGGCGTCAGTACCCCGGCGGCGAGTTCTTCCTGCCGTGCGTGCTCGTCATCAAGCGGCTCGAGCCCGGCGAGCGCCACGACAAGGCCCAGCTCGAGGCGGCGCTGCGCGAGCACCAGGTCGGCACCTGAGCTCGCGGCCGCTGTCCACGACATGACCGACCTCCTGGCGCTTGACGGCCGAGCTCGTCGCCATCCCCTCGGTCAGCCACCACGAGGCCGCCCTGGCCGACCGGGTGGAGGCCGACCTGCGCCGCGCCGGCCACCTCGAGGTCGCGCGCTTCGAGGACACGGTGGTGGCGCGCACCGAGCTCGGCCGGGCCCGGCGGGTCGTGCTGGCCGGCCATCTCGACACCGTGCCGCCCTTCGACGACGCGCCCGGCTCGTGTCGACGGCGACACGCTGTGGGGCCTCGGCGCGGTGGACATGAAGGGCGGCCTGGCCGTCCTGCTCGACCTGGCCGCGCACCGTCCCGGCGCCGGGCATGGACGTCACCTACGTGCTCTACGCCTGCGAGGAGGTGGCGCGCCGCGCACAACGCCCTGGCCCGGCTGGCCGCGACGCACCCCGACCTCCTCGCCGCCGACGCGGCCGTGCTCGGCGAGCCCACCGGCGGCGTCGTCGAGGCGGGCTGCCAGGGCACCATGCGGGCGGTGGTGACGGTGGGCGGGCGCCGGGCCCACACGTCCCGGCCCTGGACGGGGGTCAACGCCGTGCACCGCCTGGCGCCGCTCCTCGACGCGCTCGGAGCGCTACGAGCCGCGCCGGGTCGTGCTCGACGGGTGTGAGTACACCGAGCAGCTCCAGGCGGTGGGGATCGAAGGGGGCGTCGCCGGCAACGTGGTGCCCGACCGGGCCTCGGTCACGGTCAATTACCGCTTCGCGCCGCCGGCCGACGCCGTCGTCGGCGGAGCGCGCCCTGCGGGACCTGCTCGGTGACGAGCCTCGACGCCGTCCGCGGGCGATCGCCTCGAGGTCGTCGACGCCGCGGCCGGGGCAGCGCCCGGCCTTGGAGCACCCGCTGCTGGCCGCGCCTGGTGGCCGCCACGGGCGCGCCGGCCCGGGCCAAGGTGGGGTGGACCGACGTGGCCACCTTCGCCGCGCATCGGGGTGCCCGCCACCAACTTCGGCCCCGGCGACCCGCTGCTCGCCCACACCCCCGACGAGCACGTGTCGCGCCGCGAGCTCGACCACGCCCGCGACGTGCTCGCCACCGTCCTGCTCGCCGAGTGACATCCACGCGCCGAACGGGCCCGGAACATCGCCCTCCCCGATCACCCGGGCCGGGGAACCTCGCTCCGGGCGGGACGCTCCCGGCGCCCGTGAATGAACTTGCGGAACCTGCACCGTCCAATGTTCGAGCTGCCGAGGTGCACGCCCTGAGGCAGGCGCAGAGCCACGGAGAGGACTGAACCATGACCGAGGAGAGCAAGCTGGTCGAAGCGTCACGCAGGATCGAAGCAGCGGCAGCCCGCATGTTCGGGATCCTGGCGAATCCGCAACGCCACATGGATTGCGACGGGTCCGACATTGCTCCGGGGAGCCGTCGTCAATCGTCCCGTCTCCGACGTCGCCGACATCTTCACCATGAAGATGAATCGGCTCGGTCGCGACTACCACATGCTCAATTACGTAGTGGAGTTCGAGCCGGATCGCCGCATCTTTTGGGAACCCGCTCCGGGGGACCTCCCTACGGCTGGCGGTGACCCGTCCAAAGTCGGCATCCCTGCGGGTTACCGCTGGGGCTTCAGCCTCACGCCCGACGGTGACGGCGCCACGGTCGTCACCGAGGCCTTTGACTGCGGCCCAGAGGACAACCGCCAAACTCTCCTACGCGAAGGCGGGGAGTGGATCAACAGCACCAATTCGGTGCTCGAGTCCATGACGGCCAGCCTGGAGAGGCTCGAGAGGATCAGTACCGAGTAGGACCGCTGCCGGAGCGTACGTTCTCACTCCATCGAGCAAGCTGTCGCTCCCTGGTCCCATCCATTTGCCGAACTCAGAGCCGGCGCAAGACGGTGACGACCCGGCCGTAGATCGGTCACCTCGTCGGGGGAGAACTCCATGGGGGAGAGCGCGGCGTTGGCGGGGGAGAGCACGACCTTGCCCCGGCGCCGGGAGAAGGTCTTGACCGTGCCCTCGTCCCCGGGGATCCCCGCCACCACGATGTCGCCGTTGTCGGCGTCGGGCTGCTGGCGCACGACGACGTAGTCGCCGTCGAAGATGCCGGCGTCGATCATCGACTCGCCCGCGCACCCGGAGCATGAACACCGACCCCGGGCCCGTGAAGTCCTCGGGGAGGGGGAGCAGCTCCTCCACGTTCTCGCTGGCGAGCACCCCGGTGCCGGCGGCCACGTCCCCGAGCAGCGGCACGTGGCGGACCGGGCTCGCCGCCATGGCGGCCCGGGAGGAGGGGTCGAAGCGCACCTCCATGGCGCGGGGCTTGGTCGGGTCGCGGCGCAGGTACCCCTCGCGCTGGAGCACGGCCAGATGGGCGTGGACGGTCGACGACGACGTCAGCCCCACGGCCTCGCCGATCTCCCGGACCGACGGGGGGTAGCCCTGCTCCCGCAGGCTGTCGCCGATGAACTCGAGGATCTCGAGCCGCTTCCCGGTCAATGCCTCGGCCATGTCGCCCTCCTCGTCCCGTTCCGCCGCCGGTCCTGGTCCGTCCCGGTGCCCACCTCCGAACCCGACCGAGGCCGACGACCGTCTCCGACGACCTGTTCGTCGGCCCTCGAGCCGCCCCGGGGGAGGCGAACACCAGTTCGGGACACGGTAGCCCCCGCCGGGCCCCGGATCAAACACCTGTTCGTCACGGGCGCCTCCACCAGGGCCGGAACCGGTGTCACACCCTCGTGGGAGCCTGACCAGGTGGCCATCGTGGAGCAGTGCCGGGGACAAGGGCGGGGCCTTGACACGAACACCTGTTCGTGCTGTGATGGCGGCGTGGCGAACACCTGTTCGACTCGAGTCCATCGGAGGCGGGAGCTGATGGCCGTCGCCCTGTCGCCGATCCCGTCGGGTCGCCGCGCCCGCCGGGCGTCGCTGCGGCTGGTGGCCCCCGAGGCCCCGGCCGGCGCCCGGCCCGCCCGGCCCGCCCGGCCCGGCCCGCGTGCGGCCCCGGCCCGGCCTTTTCCCAGCTCCGAGCCCGACCGTCGGTGCGGCACCAGGCGCGTCCCACGCGTGCCGGGTGCGTCACCGACGGTCGGACGACCCGTCCCAGCGTCGCGGTGCGGCGCCGGCGGGTCCTGCTCGGAACGGTGGCGGCGGGCTTGCTCGTCGCCCTCGCCCTGCCGTGGAGCGGTACCGGGGGCTCCCTCGCCACCCCCGGTCCCGCTCTGGCGGGGGAGTCGGTCGCGCCACCACGCCTCCTACGTCGTCCGGCCCGGGGACACCCTGTGGTCCATCGCCGCCCGGCTCGACCCCACCGGCGATCCCCGTCCCGTGGTGGCGAAGCTCGAGGCCCAGGTCGGGGGCGACACCGTCGTCCCCGGGGAGCAGCTGGTCCTTCCCTGACGCGTTCGAGGCATGGCACTACGGTGGGACCGGTGCGGTGTCCGTGGTGTCAAAGTCTCGAGGACAAGGTCGTCGACTCGCGTCTGGCCGAGGACGGCGTCGCCATCCGCCGCCGCCGCGAATGCCTGTCGTGCAACCGTCGCTTCACCACCTACGAGCGCCTCGAGGAGGCGCCGCTGTGGGTGGTCAAGCGGGGCGGGCAACGCGAGCCCTTCGACCGCGCCAAGGTCGTGTCGGGCGTGAGGGCCGCTACCAAGAACCGGCCCGTGACCGAGGAGCGGCTCGAGGAGATCGCCCAGCAGGTGGAAGAGGCGTTGCGGGGCGAGGGTGCCGAGGTGTCGAGCCAGCAGATCGGCGTGGCCGTGCTGGAGCGCCTACGCGACGTCGACGACGTCGCCTACCTCCGTTTCGCCTCGGTCTACAAGGGATTCGAGGACGCTCGGCGACTTCCAGCGCGAGGTGGGGCTGCTCACCAAGACGACCGAGCCCAAGCGCAGGGCCTGACGTCGGTGGCCGACCTGCTCGACGGCGTCCCCGACCGGGTGCTGGCGGTCTACGCCCATCCCGACGACCCCGACGTGTCGTGCGGGGGCACCCTGGCGCTGTGGGCCGGGGCCGGGCTCGAGGTCCACGTGCTCATCTGCACCGACGGGGACAAGGGCACGACCGACCCCGACGTCGACCCCGGCGTCCTGGCCGATCGCCGTGCGGGCGAGGCGGCCGAGGCGGCGCGGCTCCTCGGCGTGGCCGGACAGCACTTCCTCGGGCTACCCCGACGGCGAGCTCGTCGACGACACCGCCCTGCGCGGCACCCTGGTGCGCTGGGTGCGCGAGCTCCGTCCCCTCACGGTTCTCGGGCCCGACCCCACCGCGGTGTTCTTCGGCGAGGACTACTTCAACCACCGCGACCACCGCACCACCGGGTTCGCGCTGCTCGACGCGCTTGTCGCCGGCGGCGGCCCTTCCGCACTACTTCCCCGAAGCGGGCGCCGCCTACCAGGTGCAGACGGCGCTGCTGTCGGGGACCCTCGAGCCCACCGTGTGGGTGGACGTCACCGCCACCATCGAGGACAAGGTGGCGGCGGTGTCGTGCCACCGCAGCCAGTTCCCCGACGGGGGCGAATGGGCCCGCCGGGCCGTGCGGGAACGGGCCCAGGAGGACGGGCGCCGGGCCGGCGTGGGCTACGCCGAGGGCTTCCGGCGTCTGCGGCTCGGTGGCTGACCGGCCGCGCGAGGGACGGGCGCCGAGGTGACCGGGTCCGACGGTGCCGACGCCTGCACCGTGCTGCACGTCGACATGGACTCGTTCTTCGCCTCGGTGGAGGTCCTCGACGACCCGTCGCTGGCCGGGCGCCCCGTGATCGTGGGCGGTGCCGGCGCCCGCGGTGTGGTGGCGTCGTGCACCTACGAGGCGCGTGCCTTCGGCATCCACTCGGCCATGCCCTCGGTCGAGGCCAGGCGCCGGTGCCCGCACGCCGTGTTCCTGCCGGGTCGTTTCGCCCGCTACGTCGGAGATGAGCGAGCGCCTGCACGCCGTGCTCCGGCGGTTCTCACCGGTGGTCGAGGGCATCTCGCTCGACGAGGCGTTCGTCGACGTCGCCGGGGCACGGCGGCTTCTCGGGCTCGCCTCCCGAGGTGGCGCGGCGCGATCCGCCAGGCGGTGCGCGACGACTTGGCGATGGAATGCGGCGTGGGCGTGGCCCGGACCAAGCTGATCGCCAAGCTGGCCTCGCGTGCCGCCAAGCCCGTCCTCGACCCCCGACGGGGCCCCGCCCGGGCCCGGGGTCTTCGTGGTCCTCCCCGCCGAGGAGCTGTCGTTCCTCCACCCCCTGCCGGTCCGTGCCCTGTGGGGCGTGGGGCCCGCCACCGCCCGGCGCCTCGACGCCCTGGGGGTCGACGACCATCGGCGAGCTGGCCGCGCATCCCCGACGGACACGCTGTGCCGTTCGCTCGGCACCGCCAACGGGCACCTGCTCGCGCGAGCTGGCCAGGGGCGAGGACCCCCGGCGCGGTGGAGGCGAACCGGGAGGCCAAGTCCGTCGGTCACGAGGAGACCTTCGCGCTCGACATCGCCGCCCACGACGGCCTGCACCGCCACGTGCGTGCGCATGGCCGACGCGGTGGGGACGCGCCTGCGCGAGGCGCGGCCTGGCGGGGCGGACGGTCACGGTGAAGGTCCGCTACGGGGACCGCACCACCATCACCCGGTCGCACACCGTGGGGGCACCCGCTCGACTCCCCCCGGGCGCTCGGCGGCCGTGGCCGGGGCCCTGCTCGACGCGGTGGACGTGTCGCCGGGCGTCCGTCTCCTCGGGGTGTCGGTGTCGGGGCTCGTCGACACCGACACGACGGCCCGCCAACTCTCCTTCGACGACCAGGACGAGCCGGTCGTCCCGGGCTCCCGGGCGACCGCGCGACCGGTGCCGCCGGGCCGTGGCACGGCGCCGGGCCCGGCGCCGCGACGGGGGCCGGCGCGCCGGGCCGGAGCGGCGGGTGCCGCCGGGCAGGCGACCCGGAGCCTGGCCTGGCACGAGGTGGAGGCGGCGGTGTCGGCCATCCGGGCCCGCTACGGCAACGCCTCGGTGGGCCCCGCCGCCCTCGTGGGGCGGGACGGGCTGGCCGTCAAGGAGCGGGGCGACACCCAGTGGGGCCCGAGCGCGCCCGCGCCGACCGGTGGACCGACCGGTGAGCGCCGCAGGCGGTCCGGCGACGTCTCCGGCGGGCCGACCGCGGGCCCGGTTCCGGCCCGTGCACCAGGGCCTCGACCGGCGGCCGGGGCAGCGGCACGGAGCACGGCGGAGAATGCCAGGCGCCGTTGTCTTGCCCTTCGCGCCGTGCCTAAGATTGACTGAGCGCGCGCGACGTCGCGACGGGGCCTGGAAGGGGGTGAGCGTGCCGCTCTCCGAGCATGAGCAGCGTGTGCTGCACGAGTTGGAGCAAGCGCTGTACCAGGAGGACCCGAAGTTCGCCGATCGGGTCCGATCCGAGAGCGTCTACCGGTACGCGGGCCGATACCTCAAGTGGTCCATCGCTCGGCTTCGTCGTCGGCCTGGCGGTCATGCTCGTCTTCTTCACGACGAACGTGTTCCTCGGGTTCCTCGGCGTGCTCATCATGTTCGCCTCCCTCGTCACCTTCTGGACCAACGTGCGCCGGATGGGCAAGGCGGGGTGGGAGGAGATCGGCCACTCGCTGCGCACCGACGGCATCGGCAACGCCCTCAACGACACCCGCGGCTGGTTGCGCGACCGCTTTCGCCGCAACCGCTGAGCCGCTCGCCCGCCCGACCGCGGCGTCCTGTGCCCGCTGCCGGCGGCACGGTGCCGCTCCGTGATCCGGGAGTAGCCAGTGGAGCTGTGCCTGGCGATCGACATCGGGGGCACCAAGCTGGCCGCCGGCCTCGTCGACCGGCTACGGAGCAGCTCCTCGACGCCCGGCGGGTCCCCACGCCGCCGCACCGACGACGCCGAGGAGCTCTTCGCCGCGCTGGCCCGGCTGGTGGGGGAGGTGCGCGCCGTCTGCAGCACAGCCGAGGCCCGGCGCCGCGGGAGCCGACGGTGGTGGTGTGCGGGGTCGGCTGTGGCGGGCCCATGGACCTGCGCCGGGGGACGCGTGTCGCCGCTCAACATCCCGGCGTGGCGCGACTTCCCGCTGCGGGCCCGGCTGGAGGAGCTCACCGGCCTGGGCGTGGCCCTGGACAACGACGCCAAGGCGTTCGCGCTGGCCGAGGGCTGGACGGGCGCGGCGCGCCGGCCGCCGCGACTTCCTGGCCATGGTGGTGTCCACCGGCGTGGGCGGGGGCATCGTGGTCGACGGCCGCCTGCTCGACGGGTGCGTCGGGGAACGCCGGGCACATCGGCCATGTCATCGTCGAGCCCGACGGCCGTCTGTGCGCGTGCGGGGCCCGGGGATGTCTCGAGGCCGAAGCGTCGGGCACGGCCATCGCCGCGGTCACGGGCAGGCCGCCGGCCGAGGCGACGCCCGACGTGGTGGCCGCGGACGGGCCGTCTGGTGGGCCGGGCGGTGGCGTCGGTGGTGAGCCTGCTCGACATCGAGCTCGTCGTGGTGGGCGGGTCGGTGGCGCTCGGGTTCGGCGCGCCGTTCTTCGCCGCCGCCAACACGGAGCTGCACGCCCGCGCCCGGTTGTCGTTCACGGCCGGCGCGCGCATCGTCCCGAGCGGGCTGGGCGACGGCGGCCCCGTCGTGGGTGCCGGGGCGCTGGGTTGGCGGGCCGCGGACCGGGATCTCGTGCCGGCCCCGTGACGGCGCGTCCGTGCCCCGGGTGGGCGCGGCGGACCGACCTCGGCGCCGGCGATCGGCGCCGTCGCCGCGGCCCTGGTCGCGGCGCCCGTGGCTGTGGCCCGCGGCGGTGGCCGAGGCGGCGCGCCTGGCGCGGCCCGGTTGGTGGCGCCGGTGGCCGCCGCTGCCCGTGCCCGACGAGGCGCTGTGGCGGTTCCGGATGGAGACGGCCTACGGCGGGTCCGGTGAGGCCGTGCCCGAGCGCCGCGGACGTGGTGTCGTTCGTCGGCTGGTGCAGCACCATGGGCCGGTGGCGCCGACGGTGATCGGCGCCGTGACCCGTCGGAGCGAAGCGCGCCGGCGGGAGTAGCCTCGTCGGTGATGTTGGCCAGGGAAGCCGGCGCCAAGGGGGACGAGCCGAGCCCTCGTGCTCAACGCCACGTTCGAGCCGCTCGGGCTCGTCTCCACCCGCCGCGCCCTGCTCCTGGTCCTCGCCACCAAGGCGGAGCTCGTCCACGCCACCGACCAGTTCTTCCGTTCCGAGCGCCGGGCGTTCCCCGAGCCTTCGGTGGTGCGCCTGTCCCGCTATGTCCGGGTCCCGCACGACCGCACCGTGGCCGTGAACCGGCGGACCGTCTTCGCCCGCGACAGCCACCGCTGCCAGTACTGCGGCCTGGCGGCGGAGAGCATCGACCACGTCATGCCGCGCAGCCGGGGTGGCATGCACGCGTGGGACAACGTGGTGGCCGCCTGCCGCCGCTGCAACACCCGCAAGGAGGACCGGCTGCCCCACGAGGTCGGGCTGGTCCTGCGCACCCAGCCCTCCGCCCCGCGCCAGCGGGTCTGGCTCCTCGCCATGAGCGGGGGAGCGCGTGACGAATGGGCGCCGTATCTGGGTGAGCAGTCCCTGACGGCGTGACCGCCGCCCCGGCGGCGGCTGGTCGATCGAACGGCGGGCCGGCACGGCGCACGTCCTGCACGAGGCCGTGGCCCGCGCCGTGCCGAGCGCCGACGGCCGCGCCGTCGGCGCTGTGCACGCGTGGTCGGGCCCCGGGCCCTCGTGCTCGGGAGCACACAGACGCCGACGTGGTCGGACCGCGAACGGGCGCGCGCCGGCGGCGTGGAGGTGGTGCGCCGGGGCTCGGGCGGTGGCGCGGTGCTCGTGGGCCCGGCCGCGCAGGTGTGGCTCGAGGTGTGGATCCCTCGAGGCGACCCGCTGTGGGACGACGACGTCATCCGCTCGTCGTGGTGGTTGGGCGAGGCATGGGCGCGGGCCCTGGCCGGACTCGGGCGCCCGCGGACTGCACGTGCACCGGGCGCGTGCCGTGCACACGCGACTGGTCGGACGTGGTGTGCTTCGCGGGTGTCGGTCCGGGCGAGGTGACGGCGGGGACGGCGAAGGTCGTGGGCATCGCCCAGCGCCGCACGCGCGCACGGCGCCCGCCTGCACTCGCATGGCCCCGCTGTCGTGGGAGCCGGCGGCGCTGCTGGAGCTGTTGGCGCCTCGATCCCGAACGTCTCCGGGGCGCCGACGACGCCATCGGTGACGCAGGGATCGGCCTGCGCGCGCTCGCTTCCTGCGCCGTGGTGCGACGCGCCGCCACGACGTCGTCGTCCCTGCGGTCGAAGATGCCTTGCTGAGCGCGATCTTCTGACCCGTCCGACAAGGCTTCCGGCCCACGCCACGCTGATCGTCGGCGCGTCGCGCGCGTCCTGATGCATCGGGCGTGCGCGCTCCGAGGTGATCGGTACATCGACGCGTGGCGCGTGGCGCATGGCGCATGGCGGACGCGCTGCGCTCGTCGACGCGCTCGCGCCCGGTGGATCGCTGCGCCTGTCGATGCGCCGGCCCTTGGCGAGCCGCGCCCGGGCGGCGCCGCGGTCGGGTCCGTCGAACGGCGCAGCGGCCCCGGTGGTCCGGCGTGGGGGTCGCGGTGGGCGCCCCGGGCGGCGGCCCGCCGGGCGACCGGTGGCGCGAGTGGGGCGTGGTGGGGCGCAATGGGATTGACCTGTGGGGGAGTGGGGGCTAAAGTGGCGCAAAGTGGAGTAAAGGGGAGGAGCCCGCCGAACATGCGGGGGGAGCGTCGTGGGAGCTCGATTCGGTGGCACGGTTTTTCGGGACGTACGAGCACTCGCTCGACAGCAAGGGTCGGGTGATCCTTCCGTCGAGGTTCCGTGCTGCCTTCGAGCACGGCGGGTATCTCACGGAGTACCGGGACGGGTGCCTGGCGCTGTGGACGCCCGACGAGTTCGAGCGGCAGATGGAGGAGATGCAGGCGCGGGCCGCCAGCGGGAAGAGCGACCGGAACCTGGCCCGTATGTGGGCGTCGCACACTCACGACCTCGAGGTCGACCGTCAGGGGCGGATCGTGCTCCCGGCCCGGATGCGGCAGTACGCGGCGCTGGAGAGCGACGTGACCGTCGTCGGGGTGATCGACCGGGTGGAGCTGTGGGACCCGGCACGTTGGCAGGCGAACATCGGGCCCGAGGAGCTGCGGTTCACCGAGGGTGCGGACGACTGAGCGCGGGCTCAGGGCGCGCTCGCACGCACGGCGTCGACACGAGAGGAGAGGAGCATCACGAAGGACGACCGGTCGAGCCGATCGCGACAGCACCACGAGCACCAGGAACATGCGCAGCCCCTCGGCTGGTTCGGTGGAAGACTCCTCCTCCGCCCGCTTCCAACCGAGTCGCAGGAGCAACCCTCCCGACGGCATCCCGCCAGTCGAGGGGCTGCGGATGCGCCAGGTGTTCACCCACGAGCCGGTCATGGTCGACGAGGTGGTGGCGCTGTTCGCCCCCGTGCCCGCAGGTGTCGTGATCGACGCCACCGCGGGAGGTGGCGGGCACGCCGCGGCCTTGCTCGGTCGCCCATCCGCATCTGCGCGTGCTCGTGCCTCGACCGCGACCCCGACGCGGTGGCGGCGACCACCGACCGCCTCGGCGCAGTTCGGCGACGCGGGCCATGGTGCGCCGGGCCCGCTTCGACCGCCTCGCCGAGGTCGCCGCCGAGATCGGGCGTCGAGTCCCGGGTCGGCCAGCGGTGTCCTGTTCGACCTGGGCGTGAGCTCGCCGCAGCTCGACCGGCCCGAGCGGGGCTTCTCGTACCGGGCCGACGCCCCGCTCGACATGCGCATGGACCCCGACGAGGGCCCGACCGCCGCCGACCTGGTCAACACCTGGCCCGAGGCCGAGCTGGCCCGGCTGTTCGCCGCCAACGGCGAAGGACGGTTCGCCCGCCGCATCGCACGGGCCGTCGTGGCGGCGCGTCCGGTCACGACCACCGGCGCCCTCGCCGACGTCGTGCGCTCGGCGCTCCCCGCCGCCGTGCGCCGCCAGGGCGGCCACCCGGCGCGCCGGGTCTTCCAGGCCCTGCGGGTGGCGGTGAACGAAGAGCTCGAGGTCCTCGCCGAGGCGCTGCCGGTCGCCATCGATCCGCTCGCCCCGGGCGGCCGCTGCGTGGTCATCTCGTACCACTCCGGCGAGGACCGCATCGTGAAGGCCGCCTTCCGGCACGGCCGAGACGGGCGGGTGCTCGTGCCCCCCCGGGCTTCCCTGCACCTGCGGTGCGGTGTCGTCGGGCAAGCTCGTGTTCCGAGGGACGCGCCGGCCCACGCCGTCCGAGGTGGCGCGCAACCGGCGTGCCGAGAGTGCCCTGCTGCGTGCCTTCGAGCGGGGGGCAGCCTGATGGCCGTGGCCACCGCGCCCGAGCGCGTCAGGTCCGTCGCTGCGCCCGCCCGGGTCCCCGTCGGGACCCCACCGCCCCGGCGTGGCGTCGAGGCCCCGGGCCGGCGCGGGCCGCGCTGGCCGCTTGCATCGCACGGCGGCGGTGTGCGGAGCCATCGTCGTGGCCAGCCTGCTCATGGTGGTGGCCGCCAGCGCCTACCTGACCCAGGGGCAGGTCCGCCTGACCCGGATGCAGCGGCAGCTGACCTCGGTGCTCGGCCAGCACCAGCGACCTCGAGGACACGAGTGGCCCAGCTCTCCGATCCCTCCGCGCGTGGTCTCCCAGTCCCAGCGCCACGGCCTCGTGCGCCGAGCAAGGTGACCGACCTCACCCAGGTCACCACGCCGAAGACGTCGCCGACGTCGCCGACCCCGCCGGCCGGGACCGCGCCGGCCGGGTCGACCGGCGGCCGGTGATCCGGACTCCGAAGGGCCAGGGACCGGGCGCGCCCCGCCCGCGGCGTACGCGGTCCGACTCGCCACGCTCCTCGGGCGCCAAGTCGGGGACCACCCGAGCCACCGGCACACGCTCGCCGGCGCGAGCCGCGGGCACGCGCCGACCAGTGGCCGCGGTGACCCGGACCCGCTCATCGGGCCGGCGCGGGCGCCCGCCGTGAAGCGGGCACCCCCGGGACCACCTCGCCCACCGGATCGAGGCCGGTCCTCGCCAAGCGGTTGCCGACTGCCCGGCGCCCATCTTCGGAAGGCGCTCGGTCTTCCGACGACGGCCGGTGCCGGGCGGACCGGGTCGGCGCGCCCCGGCTCGAGGCTCGACGACGGCACCGGCGCGCCGAGCCGGTGGCACCGCCGCGGGGCTACGAGCGACGGATGGCGCCCTCCCCGCCGCGCCGGCCCCGCCGGGCGGTGGCGGTCACGGGGGGAGCGCCATCGGCGGCGCGTCGGGGTGATGCGGGTGGTCGTGGTCCTCGTGTTCGCGGCGCTGGCGCTGCGTCTCGTCGGCGTCCAGGTGTTCTCGAGCGGGCGTTACTCGGCCATGGGGGCCAAGCGAGGTCGACACCAAGGTCGTGCGACCCGGCGGTGCGAGGCGGCATCTACGACCGCAACGGCGCGCCCCTGGCGCTGTCGGTGCCGCGCTCGACGATCGTGGCCGACGACTTCCTGATCCCGCACCCGCTGTCGTGGCGGCCGCGCTCTCCGACGGTGCTCGCGCGTCCCGACGCGCGACGCTGACGGCCGAGCTGTCGCGAGCACTCGGGCTACGTGATACCTGGCCCAGGACGTCGGCGACACCGTGGCCGACAAGGTGACGGCGCTGGCGCTGCCCGGGCATCAACGTGCTCCCGACCACCGAACGCGTCGACCCGGCCGGCTCTCTGGCCGCTCCGCTCATCGGTCCGGTGGGCGCCGCCAACACGGGTCAGTCGGGCCTCGAGTACAAGTACAACTCGCTGCTGGCGGGGCGCAACGGCGTCGCCGACGAGCAGGTGTCGCCCGACGGCGTCCCGCTGCCGGGCAAGACGACCCAGAGCTCGCCCACGGTTCCCGGCACCGGTGTGGAGCTCACCATCGACGAGCCCCTGCAGTACGTGACCGAGCAGTCCCTCGAGCGCCGAGATCCTGGCCTCGCACGCCAAGAGCGGCATCGCCATCGTCATGAACACCCGCACCGGCGACATCCTCTCCATGGCGAACCTGGTGGCCAAGACGGTGCAGCCCCCGGCGCCCAAGCCCGCGCCCAGCCCGCCGGCCGCCCCCACCCCGGCGGGCTCGACGCCGTCGCTCCACCACGACCACCACCGCGCCGCCCCCGCCCCCCACCGGTCACCACGGTGGTCCAGGCCCCGCAGAACCTCGCCCTCACCCAGGTGTACGAGCCGGGATCGGTGTTCAAGCTGGTGACGTTCTCGGCCGCGCTCCAAGACGGGATCATCTCCCCCGACGAGGTGTTCACCGTCCCCAACACCCTCACCATCGACGGATGGGTGTTCCACGACGCCGAGAGCCACCCCACCGAGCGGCTCTCGGCCACGCGATCCTCGCCCAGTCGTCGAACATCGGGACCATCGAGATCGCCCAGCAGCTCGGCGAGGGTCGGCTGGCGGCGCAGATCGCCACGCTCGGGCTTCGGGCGCACCACCGGGCTCGGCTTCCCGGCCGAGTCGGCGGGGTTGGTCAAGAGCGACCCGGCCACGTGGCACGTCTCGGACATCGGCTCCACGCCCATCGGCCAGGACGACGCCGTCACCGCCCAGCAGGTCCTCGACATGGTGAACACGGTGGCCACCGGAGGAGTGTTCGTCCCGCCCCGACTGGTCCAGGCCACGGTGGCCACCGACGGGTCGGTCACCAAGACCCGGGCCGGCGGCCACCGCACCGGGCGCTCTCCCAGGAGGTCGCCGTCGCAGCTCACCACGATGATGGAGCAGGTGGTCCAGGACGGCACGGCGGTGACCGCCGGCGTGCCCGGGTACACCGTGGCGGGGAAGACCGGGACGGCCCAGATCCCCGACCCCGTGCACGGCGGGTACATCCCGGGCGCCTACGATGGCCACCTTCGCCGGCTTCGCCCCGGCCGAGGATCCGGCCCTGTCGGCCATCGTGGTGCTCGAGCGGCCCTCGCCGATCTACGGCGGCATCGTGGCCGCCCCGGTGTTCTCCCAGATCATGCGGTACGCGCTGCACCGCTACGGCATCCCCACGTCCCCGGGCGGCGGGATCGACGGGCGGGACGCCCGCTGGTCGGTGCCGTTTCCCCAGGTCTCGCCGCCCAAGACCGCCGCCACCGACCAGCACCCCGAGCCACCACCACCACGACGACTACGATCGTCGCTTCCCCCGGGAAGACTCACGGAAAGGCCGTGACCGCCCCGGCGGGTCCCCCACCGTGCGCATGGACCGGTTGCTCGAGGAGGTCGAGGTCATCGAGGCACGCGGGGACCCCGCCAGCACCGAGGTCACCTCCATCGAGTTCGACAGCCGACGCGTCGGCCCGGGGCCCTGTTCTGCTGTCTTCCCGGGTCGCACGCGGGACGGTCACGACCACGCCGCGCAAGCCGTGGCCCGGGGGGCCACGGCCCTGCTCGTCGAGCGCCGCCTGGCCCTGGACGTGACCCAGGCCGTGGTGGCGCCGGGCACGGCCCGCCCCGCCATGGCCCGGGTGGCGTGCGCGTTCTTCGGCCAACCGGCCCGGTCGCTGCTCACCGTGGGGGTCACCGGGACCAACGGCAAGACGACGGTCACCCACCTGCTGGCCTCGATCTTCGAGGCCCACCGGTGGCCGACCACGGTCATCGGCACTCTCGACGGGGCCCGCACGACGCCGGAGTCCCCGGTGCTGCAGCGCCTGCTGGCCCGAGGCGCGCGACGGCGGCCGGCGTGCCGTGGCCATGGAGGTGTCGTCGCACGCGCTGGCGCAGGCGCGGGTGGACGGGATCCGCTTCGACGCGGCGGTCTTCACCAACCTGTCCCACGACCACCTCGACTACCACGGGACCATCGACGCCTACTTCGCCGCCAAGGCGTCGCTGTTCACCCCGGAGCGGGCCGCCCTGGCCGTGGTCAACGCCGACGACCCCTGGGGCCGGCGGCTCCTCGGACCCGGCGCACGTCCCCACCGTGGGGTACTCGATGGCGGAGGTGAGCGACGTCGAGAGCGCGACGCGGCGCACACGTCGTTCACGTGGCGGGGGCGCCGGGTCGAGCTGGCCCTGGCCGGATCGTTCCACGTGGCCAACGCCCTGGCCGCCGCCACCACGGCCGCCGCCCTCGGGGTGCCCGAGGACGCCGTCGTGGCCGGCCTCAACCGCGGCCGCGCCCGTGCCCGGGCGCTTCGAGGTGCGTCGCCACCGGCGGCACCGTTCACCGTGGTCGTCGACTACGCCCACACCCCCGACGGGCTCCAGGTCGCTGCTCGACAGCGCCCGCGCGCCTGGCCGCCGGGCACCGGGTGCTGTGCGTCTTCGGGTGCGGGGGGGACCGCGACCGCGACAAGCGCCCCGTCATGGGGGCGGTGGCGGCGCGCGGCGCCGACGTCGCCGTGCGTCACGTCGGACAACCCCCGCCACGAGGACCCCGACGCCATCATCGCCGACGTGCTGGCGGGCGTGCCCGCCGGGGTCCGAGGTCATGGTCCGGCCCGACCGCGCCGAGGCCATCGAGCTGGTCGTCGACCTGGCCGAGCCCGGCGACGTGGTGGTGGTGGCGGGCAAGGGCCACGAGACGCGAGATCGAGATCGGGGACGAGCGGCTGCCCTTCGACGACCGTCGGGTGGCGGCGGCCGCGGTGGCCCGGCGCTCGGGGCCGGCGGGAGCAGGCTCCGGGGACGGCCCGGTGATCAGCCTCATGACCTCGGGCGGCATCGCCCTGTGGGTCGCCGCCCTGGGGACGCCGCTGCTCATCCGGTGGCTGGCGCGCAAGCGGATCGGGCAGCAGATCCGCGAGGACGGGCCCTTCATGCACCTGGCCAAGGCGGGGACGCCCACCATGGGGGGACTGGCCCTGGTGGCGGCGGCCGTCGTGGGGTACCTGATGGGCCACGCCGGCACCCACGTGGCCTTCAGCCGGCCCGGGCGTGCTCGTGATCCGGGTGACGCTGTGCGCGGCGGTGGTGGGATTCCTCGACGACTGGATCAAGGTCCGCCACCGCCGCAGCCTGGGGCTCAACAAGCGGGCCAAGCTCGCCGCCCAGGTGGTCATCGGCGTCGGCTTCGCCCTCCTGGCCGAGCACTGGGCCGGGGTCAACACCCATCTGTCGTTCACCCGGTGGGACTCCTTCGGGGTCGACCTCGGGCAGGTGGGCTGGATCGTGTGGGCGGTGGTGATCATCGTGGGCACGGCCAACGCCGTGAACCTCACCGACGGGCTCGACGGGCTCGCCTCGGGATCGGCCACGTTCTGCTTCGCCTGCCTGGCCGTGATCGGGTACTGGCAGTTCCGCCACTACTCGCTCTACCACGTGCCGTCGGCCCTCGACCTGGCCCTGGCCTCGGTGGCGCTGGCCGGTGCGTGCCTGGGCTTCCTGTGGTGGAACGCGGCGCCGGCCCGGATCTTCATGGGTGACACCGGGTCGCTCGCCATCGGCTCGGGCCTGGCCGCGCTGTGCCTGCAGATGAACCTCCAGCTGCTCCTGCCCGTCATCGGCGGCCTGTTCGTGCATCGAGACGCTGTCGGTGGTGCATCCAGGTGGTGAGCTTCCGGGTCTTCGGTCGGCGCGTGTTCCGCATGGCGCCCATCCACCACCACTTCGAGCTGGTGGGCTGGCCCGAGACCACGGTGATCGTGCGCTTCTGGATCCTCGGCGGGCTCTTCGCCGCCCTCGGGCTCGGGCGTCTTCTACGCCGACTTCCTGTCGGTCACGGGACTGCACTGAGCGGCACGTGGCGTCCGGTCGCATCCTCGTCTACGGCCTCGGCGTGAGCGGGCGCGCCACCGCGGCCCGCCTGCTGTCCGAAGGCGTCGAGGTGGTCGCCGTCGACGACGACGCCGGGGACGGGCCCCGTCGCGCCGCGGCGGGGCTCGGCGTCGAGCTCGTGTCGGCCCCCGACGCGCCACGCGCTCGCGGCGCTGGCCCGCACCGTCGACGAGATCGTCGTGAGCCCGGGGGTGCCCGCCGGCCACCGCGTGTTCTCGTTGGACCGGCGACGTTCCCGTCGTGGGCGAGGTCGAGCTGGCGTGGCGCCGGGCGCGCTGCCCGATCGTGGCCATCACCGGGCACCAACGGCAAGACCACGGTCACCACGCTTGGTGCAGGCCATGCTCGAGGCCTCGGGGCGCAGGGCGGTGGCGGCCGGCAACATCGGCCTGCCCCTGCTCGACGCCGTGGCCGGGGACGCCGAGGTGGTGGTGGCCGAGGTGTCGTCGTTCCAGCTGGCCCTCACGACGTCGTTCCGTCCCGCCGTGGGGGCCTGGCTGAACTTCTCGGCCGACCACCTCGACTGGCACGCCACGGTCGACGACTACCGCGACGCCAAGGCCAGGCTGTGGGCCAACAGCGGCCCCGGCGACGTGGCCGTGGCCAACGCCGAGGACCCCGTGGTGCTGGCGGCGTCGGCGCGTGCCCCGGGCCCGGGGGGCCGCGGTGCGCACCTTCGGCGCTCGCGCAGGGGGACTACACGCGTGCCGGGCCGGCGCGCTCGTGGGCCCCGACGGGGCCGCCGTGGTCCGAGGTGGCGAGCTCGGCCCGGACGATGCCCCACGACCTGGTCGACGCGTTGTGCGCCCTGGCCGACCGCCCTGGCGGCGGGGGCGAGCCCCGAGGGTTGCCGCCGGGCGCTGCTCGGCGTTTCGTGGGCTCCCCCACCGCGTCGAGCTGGTCGGCGAGGCTAACGGGGTGCGGTTCTACGACGACTCCAAGGCGACCACGCCCGGTGCCGTGCTCGCCGCCGTGGAGGGGTGCGCCCCGGCCGTGCTGATCGCCGGCGGGCGCAACAAGGGCCTCGACCTGTCGGTCCTGGCCGACGGCGGCTCCCGCACCTGCGGGCGGTGGTGGCCATCGGCGAGGCCGCCGAGGAGGTCGCGGCGGCCTTCGCCGGCCTCGTCCCCGTGACGCGGGCGCCGTCCATGGCCGAGGCCGTCGAGGCCGCCGCGGTCCGATGGCCGGGCCCGGGCGACTCGGTGGTGCTGTCGCCGGCGTGCGCGTCGTTCGACTGGTACCGGTCCTACGCGGAGCGGGGCGACGACTTCGCCCGGTGCGTGCGCGCCGTGCCGGGCTTCAGCCGCCGTCGGCCCCGGGAGCGTCGCCGGTGAGCACCGGCGCCACCCTCGCGCCGTCGCCGCGGCCCGCGTCGCGACGGGCCGCCCGTCCGCCCATCTGCGCCTGGTCGAGGGCGACGACGGCCGTCGGCCGGGTCCCGGCGCCCGGCGTCGGGCGCCGCGACCTGCGTCTCGACGCGCACCGCCGTCCTCGGCGTGGTGGTCGCGCTGTGCGCCATCGGGCTCGTGATGGTCCTGTCGGCCTCGGCCTACACGTCGCTGCAGTACTACGGGTCGGTGTGGACATCTTCGAGCGCCAGGTCCTGTGGATGGGCCTCGGCGCCATCGCCTTCGTCGGCACGCTCCGCGTCCGCTACGACCGGTGGCGCCGGCTGCGGATCGTGCTGCCCTCTGGTGACGTCTGGGTCTCCTCGTGGCCGTGCTCGTGCCCGGCATCGGGGTGGTGGCGGGCGGGTCGAGCCGCTGGATCGGCGTCGGGCCCCTGCGCATCCAGCCCTCGGAGCTCATGAAGCTGGCCATGGCGGTCTTCGCCGCCGACCTCCTCGCCCGGCGCGCCGACCGGCTGCGAGAAGCCGATCGCGGCGGTGGTCCCGCTGCTCGGCCTGCTGGCGGTGTCGGGCCTGCTCGTGCTGAAGCAGCCCGACATGGGAACGGCCATGGTGCTCGCCTTCATCACCTTCGCCTTGCTCTACGCCGGCGGGGTGCCGCTGCGCCCGGTGGTCAAGGCGCTCGGGGTGACGGCCGGCGATCGGCCTGATCGTGGGGCTGGCCGAGCCCTACCGCCGGGCCCGGCTGCTGTCGTTCCTCGACCCCTTCGCCCACGCCAAGGGATCGGGCTACCAGGTGGTCCAGTCGCTCGTGGGGCTGGGCTCGGGCCATCTCTACGGGCTCGGGCCTCGGCGGCGGACGGGAGAAGTGGGGCCTGCTGCCCAACGCCCACACCGACTTCATCTTCTCGGTGATCGGCGAGGAGGGTGGGCTCGTCGGGACGCTCATCGTCCTGGGCCTGTTCGGCGCGCTGGCGTGGTACGGGCTGCGGGCCGCCGAGCCGGGCCCCCGACCGCTTCGGCGCGCCTGCTGGCCGTGGCCGCCACGTGCTGGATCACGAGCCAGGCGGTCATCAACATCGGCGCGGTCATCGGCGTGCTGCCCGTCACGGGCATCCCGTTGCCGTTCATCTCCTTCGGGGGCTCCTCGCTCGTCATCACCCTGGTGGCGGCGGGGATCCTCGTCAACGTGGCGTCGCACGAGAGACCTCCGGGCCTGGCCGCCGCGGCGCCGCGGCGGTGCCGGCGGGCTCGAGCCGGGCCGTCCCCAGGGTCATCGACACACTGCGTCGCCGCGACCGCGGGTGAGCACCCGGCGCTACGCGCTGGTGGCGGGGGGAGGGACCGGTGGCCATCTCGTCCCCGCCCTGGCCGTGGCGCGGGCCCTGGGCGAGGGCCTGGGCCCGGCGCCGTCGAGCTGGTGGGGGCGCGGCGGGGCCTCGACGCCGAGCTGCTGGCGGGGGAGGGCGTGCCGGTCACGCTGCTGCCCGGTCGGGGCATCGCCCGCCGTCTCGACGCCCGCTCGATGCTGGCCAACGTGGGCGCGGTGGTCGGGTCTGGTGGCCGCCTTCGCGGCCGCCGTGGTGGTCGTCGTCCGCCGCCGCCCGTCGGTGGTGGTGGCCATGGGCGGCTACGCGTGCGTGCCCACCGCCCTGGCCGCCGCCGTCCTCGGGGTCCCGGTCGTGCTCGTGAACGTCGACGCCGTGCCCGGTGCCGCCAACCGGCTGGTGGGCCGCTTCGCCCGCGCCGCCGCGGTGGCCTTCGAGGGCACCGCCCTGCCGCGGTCGGTGGTGACCGGCGCGCCGGTGCGCGCCGCCATCGTGGCACGGCGCCCATCCCGACGCCGGCCGAGCCGCGCCGCGGCCCGCGGCGGCGCTCGGGCTCCCCGCGGACCGGCTGGTGGTGGCGGCGGTGGGTGGCTCGCTCGGGGTCCAAGCGGCTCAACGAGGCGGTCATCGGGCTGGCCGGGCTGTGGGCGACCGCGGCCGACGTGGCGCTGTACCACGTGGTGGGGCGGCGCGACTGGTCGTGGGCGGCACAGGCCGGCGCCGACACGGCGCTCGGCGCGGGCCGAGGCCGCGACGGGCTGTGGTACGTGCAGGTCCCCTACGAGGACCGGATGGCGCTCTTCTACCAGGCGGCCGACATCGTGGTCGCCCGGGCCGGGGCCAACACCGTGGCCGAGCTGGCCGTGGTGGGGGTGCCCGCCGATCCTCGTGCCGCTGCCCGGCGCCCCCGGCGACCACCAGCGCGCCAACGCCGCCGTCCTCGAGCGCGCCGGGGCGGCGCGTGGTCGTCCCCGACGCCGCAGTGCACGCGCCCACGGCTGGCGCGCGGAGATCGACGCGCTGCGTCGCGACGCCGGGCCGGCTCGCGTGCCATGGGCGCGGCGGCCGCCGCGCGTGGGGCGCCCCGACGCCGTGGCGGCGGTGGCGGCGCTGGCCCGGGCCCACGCCCGCGCGCCGCACCGGGGAGCCCAGGCGGCCCATGCCCTCTGACCGGACCCGGCCGGGCCGGCGGGCGCGCCGACGGCGCCGGGCGCCCTCGGACCTGTCGCGGCCCCGACGCGTGCACGTGGTGGGGGCCGGCGGTGCGGGCATGAGCGCCATCGCGTCGGTGCTCGCCGCCATGGGCCACGTCGTCACGGGCAGCGACCTCAAGACCTCGCCCGCGCTGGAGCGGCTGGCCGCCAGCGGGGTGAGGGTCTTCGTGGGCCACGACGCCGCCCACGTGGCCGAGGCCGAGGTGGTGGCGCGTGTCCACGGCCATCCCCGACACCAATCCCGAGGTCGCCGAGGCCCGCCGGCGGGGCCTGACGGTGCTGAGCCGGGCCGAGGCGCTGGCCGCCATCGCGGCGTGCCGACGCTGCGTGGCGGTGTCGGGGACCCACGGCAAGACCACGACCACGTCGATGCTGGCCCTGATCCTGATCGAGGCGGGGCTGCGCCCGAGCTTTCTCATCGGCGGCGACGTCAACGAGATCGGCACCAACGCGGTGTGGGACAGCGGCGAGTGGATGGTGCTCGAGGCCGACGAGAGCGACGGCACGTTCCTGCAGCTCGACCCCGAGATCGCCGTGGTGACCAACGTCGAGCCCGACCACCTCGACTACTACGGGGACTTCGACCATCTCGTCGAGGCGTTCGACCGCTTCCTGGCGGCGCGGGCCGGCGGAGCGGTCGTGGGCGCCGACGACCCGGTGGCGGCGCGCCTGGGCGCCGCGTCACGGCGCCGACCTGGTGGGGAGCCGCCCGCGAGGCCACCTACCGCATCGAGGACGTCGAGACCGGCGACGGCGTGTCGTTCGCCCTGCGGGCGCACGGGCGAGCTGCTCGGGCGGGTGGCGCTGCCGGTGACCGGCGCCAACATCGCCCGCAACGCGGCGGTGGCGGTGGCGGCGTCGCTGCGGGTGGGCGCGCCGTTCGACGCCGCCCAGCGGGCCCTGGCCCGCTTCGCCGGTGTGGCCCGGCGCTTCGAGTCGCGCGGCGAGGCGCAACGGCGTGCGCTTCGTCGACGACTACGCGCACCTGCCCACCGAGGTGGCCGCCGTGATCGAGGCGGCCCGGGCCACCGGCGCCCGGCCGCCTCGTGGTGGTGTTCCAACCCCACCGCTACAGCCGGATCGCGGCGCTCGGGCGAGCAGTTCGCCGACGCCTTCAGCGGGGCCGACGTCGTGGTCGTCACCGACGTGTTCGCCGCCGGCGAGTCGCCGCTGCCCGGGGTGACGGGCCGGGTCGTGGCCGACGCCGTGCGCCGGGCCCATCCCGGCGCTCGACGTCACCTACGTGCCCGGGCGCGCCGAGCTGCGCGCCCACGTGGCCGGCCTGCTCGCCCCGGGCGACCTGTGCCTGACCCTCGGGGCCGGCGACCTCACGTCGCTGCCCGACGAGCTCCAGGCGACCACGCCGTGGTGAGCGCCGGCGCGCCGCCGAGCCGCCGGCGCGCCCGACGCGGTGCTCGACGCCGTCGCCGACGCGCTCGGCGACCGCGCGCCACGCGCCACGCCCCGCTCGGGGCCCGCACCACCTACCGGGTGGGTGGGAGCGCCGGGGTGCTCGTCGAGGCCCAGCGACGAGGACGACCTCGTCGCCGTGCACGTGCGCTCGTGGCCGCGGGCGTCGCCCGTCCCGCTCCTGGTGCTGGGCGAGGGCTCGAACCTCCTCGTGGCCGACGCCGGCTTCCCCGGCGTCGTGGTCCGCCTGGGCGCGGGTTTCGACTGGGTCGAGATCGAGGGGCCGCGCGGTGCGGGCCGGGGGGGCGCCAAGCTCCCCGTCGTGGCCCGGCGGTCGGCCGCGGCCGGGCTGCACGGCCTGGAGTGGGGCGGTGGGGGTGCCGGGATCGGTGGGCGGGGCCCTGCGGATGAACGCCGGCGGCCACGGTTCGGACATCGCCGCGGTGCTGGCGCGCTGTCGCGTCTTCGACCTCGCGCACCGGCGAGGGCGTCGAGGCCGGTCCCGAGCGCCTCGCCCTCGGCTACCGGACCTCGGCGCTGGCCGGCGGAGCAGGTGGTGGTGTGGGCCGAGTTCTCGCTGCAGGCGGGGGAGCGCGCCGGGCCGAGAGGACCGTGGCCGACATCGTGCGCGTGGCGCCGGGAGCAACCAGCCCGGGGGGTCCAACGCCGGGTCGGTGTTCGTGAACCCCGCCGGGCGACTCGGCCGGCCGGCTGGTGGAGGCGGCGGGGCTCAAGGGGCTGCGGATGGGGACGGCCCAGGTGTCGACCAAGCACGCCAACTTCATCCAGGCCGACCAGGGCGGGCTCGGCCGACGACGTGTGGCGGCTGGTCGAGCACGTCCGGGCCGAGGTGCGGAGCGCACCGGCGTCGCCC
Source organism: uncultured Acidimicrobiales bacterium (assembly GCA_963848335.1). Classification (GTDB taxonomy): domain Bacteria; phylum Actinomycetota; class Acidimicrobiia; order Acidimicrobiales; family UBA8190; genus Chersky-840. The sequence continues at coordinate 1,865,797 of CAWKDD010000001.1, read as the reverse complement.
TCGTGCCCGAGGTCCGCATGGTCGGGTTCCCCGAGCCCCTGCCGACGGTGCCGCCGGCCGGTCGGAGGACCCGGGCACCCTCAACCTCAACCTCAACCTCAACTGGAGGTCGAGAGTCATGACCGGGACCCGCAGTGGCTCCGGGTCGCCGGGGGTCGGCGTCGAGACGGCCGGGCCGTCCGGACGCGAGGCCGACGCTCACGGCGGGACCGGGGCCGGCGAGGAGCGCCGACGGTGGGCGCCGGGCCCGACGGTGGTCGGCCGGGCCGCCGGTGCCCGACGAGGCGCCGATCGACGGCGCCGGTCCCGAGGGCACCGGTGCGCCGAGCGCGGCGGACCGGCGGATCCCGTGGTGCATCCCCGGGTGTGGCAGCGACGGGTGGCGGTCCTGCGGGAGCAGGGTCGTCGCCGGCTGCGGTGGGTCGTGGGCGGGGTGGCGGTCCTGGTGGCGGCTGTGCGTCGCCCTGCTGGTGCTGCACACCCCGCTGCTCGCCCTGCGCCACGCCACGGTGCGCGGTGCGCAGCACACCGGCACCGAGGCGGTGCTGCAGGCCGCCGGGCTCGTCGACGACCCGCCGCTCATCGACGTGGACCCCAAGGCCGCCGCCGCGCGCGTGGAGCGGCTGCCCGTGGGTGGCGCACGCCGTGGTGGTCCGGCGACTGGCCCGACAGCGTGACGATCACCGTGACCGAGCGGGTCCCGCTGGGCTCGGTGGCCCGGCCCGGAGGCGGGGTGGCCCTGGTCGACGCCACCGGGCGCGTCCTCGCCTGGCAGGACGGCGCCGCCGCCCGGGCTCGTCCTCGTCGGCGCCCGTGACGCCGGGTCGTCCCGGCACGGTCCTCGCCGCGCGCGGCCCGTCCCGCGCTTGGCGGTGGCGTCCGCGCTCCCGGCTCGCCGTTGGCCGGACGCGTCGTGGAGGTGGCGGTCGACGCCCACGGGCATGGTCACGCTGGACCTCGGCGGCAGGCTCAGCGCCGTGCTGGGCATCGACCACGGATCTCCAGGCCAAGCTCGTCGCCGTGGCCAGCGTGCTCGCCGGCGCGCACGTGTCGGGCCCGGCGGTGATCGACGTGACCGTTCCCGACGAGCCCACCGTGGGGCCGCCGCCGCCGGTGTCGCGAACCGTGGCCACGAGGCCGGTGACCTGGGTTTGGGCACCGCGAGTGGCCATCAGCCCTGCTTGACCGGTTCGCGGTGCCGCCGTATCGTGAGGGCACCTCGGCAGGCCCCGGAACGCATCCCAATGAAGCTGTGGTCGAGGGTGAGGTCACCTGGTGCTCGGAGCCTGTGCAGCCCGACCACCTGGCGGGGTTCCACGATGAGGCTCGAGGTTCGGGTCGTGGCGAGGAGGGTTGATGACCGGTCCAGCGCAGAGCAGCTACTTCGCTGTCATCAAGGTGGTGGGCGTGGGCGGCGGTGGCGTCAACGCCGTGAACCGCATGATCGAGGCCGGCCTCAAGGGCGTCGAGTTCATCGCCATGAACACCGACTCGCCAGGCGCTGCTCATGAGCGACGCCGATCTGAAGCTCGACATCGGCCGCCAGCTCACGCGGGGGCTCGGGGCGGGCAGTGACCCCGAGATCGGCCGCCAGGCGGCCGAGGAGCACCGGGTCGAGATCGAAGAGGCCCTCAAGGGCGCCGACATGGTCTTCATCACCGCCGGCAAGGGCGGCGGGACCGGGACCGGGGCCGCGCCCGTGGTGGCCGAGATCGCCCGGTCCGTGGGTGCGCTCACCATCGGCGTGGTCACCCGCCCCTTCTCCTTCGAGGGGCGCCGGCGCTCGGTGCAGGCCGAGACGGGCATCCAGAACCTGAAGGACAAGGTCGACGCCATCATCATCATCCCCAACGACCGCCTCCTCACGGTGTCGACGGAGAAGACGTCGATGGTGAGCGCCTTCAAGATGGCCGACGAGGTCCTGCTGCAGGGGGTGCAGGGCATCACCGACCTCATCACCGTGCCCGGGCAGATCAACACCGACTTCGCCGACGTGCGCATGGTGCTCGCCAACGCCGGCACCGCCATCATGGGCATCGGCCAGGCGTCGGGCGAGGGCCGCGCCGTCAACGCGGCGCGCGGCGCCATCACGAGCCCGTTGCTCGAGGCGTCGATCGAAGGGGCCCGCGGCATCCTGGTGGACATCGCCGGTGGTCCCGACCTCGGTCTGTTCGAGGTGAACGAGGCCATGGAGATCATCCACGGCCATGCCCACCCCGACGCCAACATCATCTTCGGCAACGTGATCGACGAGTCCATGACCGACGCCGTGCGGGTCACGGTGATCGCGGCGGGCTTCGAGCGCTGGGAGGAAGGTCGCGGTGGCGGGGCGAGCCCCGCCCCGAGGACCGCAGCCAGGTGCTCGGGTTCGACAACGTGCACGAGGACATCTTCGCCACGCCCGACGACGATGACCTCGACCTCGGTGACGACGAGTTCGACGTCCCGTCGTTCCTCCGCTAGCGACGGCGCCACGCCGCTGGCGAGGCACCCCGGTCCACGCCCTGTGGACGGGCGCTGGCGACGGGGACCATGCGCTGCGATCGGCGAGGGCCCGCCTCCTGCGCCGGTGCCCGGCGGCCTGGTGGTGCGCCGCCTGCGCCAGGTGCACGGGGCGGGCGTCGTGGTGGTCGACGCCCCCGTTCCCGACGGGGCCGTGCCCTGGGCGGCCGGGGCGCGACGGTGCGCCCCCGGAGGCGACGCCGTGGTGGCCTCGGGTGAGCGGGTTCGTCGCTGGCCGTCCTGACCGCGGACTGCGCCTCGGTGGCGCTGGGGTCGCCCGAGGGCGTCCACGGTGCCGTGCACGTGGGGTGGCGGGGCCTGGCGGCGGGGTCGTCCCCCGCGCCGTCGACACCATGCGGGCCCTGGGCGCCACCACGGTCGTGGCCGGCGCTGGGGCCGTGCATCGGACCGTGCTGCTACGAGTTCTCCGAGAGCGACCTCGACGCGCTCGGGCGGCGTCGTGCGGGCCCGAGGTGCGCGGCACCACGACCTGGGGGAGCCCTTCGCTCGACCTGCCCGCCGCGGTGCGTGGTCAGCTCTCACGCTCCGGAGTCTCGACGCTCGCGGTCGACGCCGACGTGTGCACGATGTGCACGCCGGGGTACTTCTCCCACCGTGGTCGGCGGCGACGAGGCCCGCCAGGCCCTGCTCGTGTGGCGTCACCGGTAGGGCGCGCCGGCCGTGCCCGGTGCCGGTCGCCACGGGTCCTGGCGACGCCGCCGCCCGTCGACGTCGTGGCGGCGCGCGTGGCGGCGTTGCGCCGTCGGATCGAGGATGCCGGGAGGGACCCCGCCGGCGTGCGCGTCGTCGCGGTGACCAAGGGCTTCACGTCGGGCGCGGTGCGTGCGGCGCGCGGCGCGGGGCTCTACGACATCGGGGAGAACTACGCCGACGAGCTCCTGGCCAAGGTGGCGCGCTGTCGGAGCCGAGCCGGGCGACGACTCGGACCCCGCGGCGCCGCGCCCGACGACGCGTTGGCACTACCTCGGAGCGGTGCAGCGCCGGCGGGTGCGCGACGCTCGCGCCGGTCGTGTCGTGGTGGCAGACGCTGAGCCGCGCCGTGGAGGGCGAGACCATCGCCGCGCACGCGCCGGGCGCCACGGTGCTCGTGGAGGTGGAGACCACCGCCGATCCCGGGCCGCAACGGCTGTCGCCCCGGCGGAGGTGCCGGCGCTCGTGGCGTCGTTGCGGGAGCAGGGCCTCGACGTGCGCGGTCTCATGACCGTCGGCCCCCCGGGTCCGCCCGAGGAGTCCCGGCCCGGCTTCCGGCTCACGGCGCACCTGGCCCGCGACCTCGGGCTTCCCGAGGTGTCGATGGGCATGACCGACGACCTCGAGGTGGCGCTGTCCGAGGGCAGCACCATGGTGCGCGTGGGGCGCGCGTTGTTCGGGGAACGCCCCCTCCCGCCGGCGTGAGGGAGCCGCCCCCGGCGGCCCGCTGCCATCCCCCTGTGCCTGGTCGGAGGCACTACGCTGTCGAACGGGAGGCTGGCGATGGCGTCTGGATTCTTCAAGAGGGCCATGGTGTATCTGGGCCTGGTCGACGACGAGTACGACGAGTACGACGAGTACGAGCCGCGCCCGGCCGTCGGCCAACGCCTCGAGCCAGCGCGTGTCGCTCGCCGCCGAGGAAGAGGACGAGCCCACCTCCGTCGGTGGCCACGAGCACCATCCGGCCGCTCCCGCGAGAGGACTTCCCCACCGTGACGCCGACCATCACCCCCCGCAGCGTGGTGCGTCCGGTCGCCGCCGAGCCCGGGGCCCGCGTGCACGTGGTGGCGCCCATGCAGTTCGGCGACGCCCGCCAGATCGCCGACCGGCTCATGGCCAATCAACCGGTGATCGTGAACCTCCAGGTCGCCGATCGCGAGCTCATGCGGCGCATGATCGACTTCTGCAGCGGTGTCGCCTACGCGCTGAGCGGGAAGATGGAGCGCGTGGCCGACAAGGTGTTCCTGGTGACCCCGTCGAACGTCAAGGTGTCGGCCGAGGAGCGCCAGCGCCTCCAGGAGAACGGGCTCCTGCGGCCCTGAGGCCGCCACGCTCGAGCCTGCCACCTGTGACTCCACGCTGACGCCGTAACCTCGTTCGTCGTGCTCCGCACCGTCGTCGTCTACGCCCTGTGAGATCTATCTGTGGGGCATCCTGTTCCCCCGTGCCCTGCTCAGCTGGTTCCCGGCCGCGCCGGGCTCGACGTTGGCCAGCATCAACTCGGTCCTGTACCGCCTGACCGAGCCCGTGCTCGGCCCGGTGCGCCGGCTCCTGCCCCCGGTGCGGGCGGGCGGCTTCGGCATCGACCTGTCGTTCATCATCGTGTTCTTCGGCATCCAGTTGATCGTCATCCCGATCGCCTCCAACGTCCTGTAGCGCAGCGCCGGTGCGCAGCCCCGGCCGTCGGGGGCCCCGGAGGTGGTCGGGCCTCGAGGGTCGTGGCCCGGTGCGCCGAGCGTGCCCGTGCGTGACCGTCGAGCATGCCCCGCGGGCCGCTTGGCTAGGATTGCCCGCATGGACAGTGGAAAGCCGACCGGCCAGGGCTCGAGCCTCGACAGCCTGCGAACCGTCGAATTCCGCCAGACTCTTCGCGGGTACCACATCGACGACGTAGACGAGTACCTCGAGCGCGTGGCGGTGGATGCCGAGGCGCTGCAGGAACAGGTGCGCCAAGCGGGGGAGCGACTCAAGCAGGCGGCCGAGCGCATCGCCCAACTCGAGGGCATGCTGCAAGAGGTCGCAGCTCCAGCCCCAGTCGTCAGGCGCCACAGGTCAGCGACGACACCTTGCAGCGCACGCTGCTGCTGGCCCAGAAGTTCGTCGACCAGACCCAGGCCGAAGCCGAGGCCCAGGCGCGCGTGCTCGTCGCCGACGCCGAGGAGCGGGCCCGCCGGGTGCTCGGCGAGGCCGAGCAGCGGGCCAAGTCGGTCACCGAGGACACCGAGCGGCACCTGCGCGAGGAGATCACGCGGCTGGAGTCGATCCGGGCCCAGCTCGCCGGAGACGTCGAGACCATCGCGCGTCACATGGAGAACGAGCGCAACCGGCTGCGCGGCGCGCTGAGCGACATGCTGACGTGGGTCGACGAGCACGTGCAGCCCAGCCGGGTCGATCCTGGCGCAGCGACCGGCACCGCGCCCGACGGCCCGTCCCGAGCGACGAGCCCACCGACCATGAGCACGCCGCGTCCGGGCGAGGACATCCCCACCGTCGCCGCCCCCGACCCCGTCGGCGGCAACCCGGGACGCGAGCCCTCGGCCATGCCTGAAGGAGCGGTCGGACCGCCGTCCCCGTCCAGGGCAACGCCGCCACCGGCGGGGCGCGTGCCGTGGACGCCGACGCGCCCGACGGCCGACAGCGACCTCAAGGTGTCATGGCCATCGACGACACCAGCCAGCCCCAGGCCATCGCGCCCTCGCTGACGCCGGCGCGTCGGGCCGCGCCGCTGGTCGGGCGGCGCCGGGTCACCGGCGCCACCGCTCGCCCGTGCCGCGGTCGGCCCGGTCAGGGGCTCGGGCAGGGAGTCTTGGTGACCTCGATGGACAGCTCGGCGCCCACCGTGACCCGCACCTCGACGGCCAGGGTCTGGTCGGCGCACGTAGGCGCTCGTGCGCCTCTACGGCCGCGCGCGGTCTGCGGCCGGGGCGACGATGTCGCAAGTCGATGCAGTCCGACACGTGCAGTCCCGCCGCCGCGCCGTTCGGTCTGGACGAGGCGGACCACGTCGCGGGCCAGGCCCTCGGACTCGAGGTCGTCGTCGACGGTGGTGTCGAGGGTCACGACCCCCACGTCGTCGGGAAGGGTGCGGCCCTCGACGACGTTGCGGGGCCGGAGCACGAGCTCGTACTCGCCGGGCTCGAGGCGCACGCCGCCGGCGAAGACGCCGTCGTCGGTGCGTTGCCAGTCGCCGGCGCGCACCGCGGCGGTGACCCGTTGGGTGTCGGGCCCAGGCGGGGGCCGAGCGCGGCGTGGACGAGGGTGAGGACCTCGTCGGCCACGTCGCCCACCTCGTCGGTGAGCACCACCTCCTTGACGTTGACCTCGTCCTCGATGAGGTCGACGAAGGGCCGCAGCCGCTCCGGGACGCGCCGTGGCCACCGTGAGCCGGCGCAAGGGCAGGCGGGCGCGCCGGCCGTTGGCCTTGCGCACCGCGTGCGCGGCCGAGCACACGTCGCGCACGATGTCCATGGCCTCGACCAGCTCGGGGTCGGCGGGGAGCTCACCGGGGGCGGGCCAGTCGCGCCAGGTGGACGCTGCGCTCGCCGGTCAGGCCCCGGTACACGGTCTCGGTCAGCAGGGGCAGCAGGGGGGCCGAGACCTTGCACAGCGTGACGAGCACGGTGGACAAGGTGTCGTAGGCGTCGGCCTTGTCCGACTCGACCTCGGCGGAGCCGTCGCGGGCCCGCCAGAACCGGTCGCGGCTGCGCCGGATGTACCAGTTGTTGAGGGCATCGAGGAAGCGGGTGATGGCCGAGCACGCCGCGAAGAGGTCGTAGGCGTCCATCGAGGCGGTGACGTCGTCGACCAGCGATGCCGTCTTGGCCAGGATGTAGCGGTCGAGGACCCCGGTGGCGTCGGTCCGGGCCCGGCCCGCGGATGCCGTCCACGTTGGCGTAGAGCGACAGGAAGTACCAGGCGTTCCAGATCGGGTTCAGGACCTGGCGCCGCACCTCTTCGATCCCCTTGGCGTGGACCACGAGGTCCTGGCCTCGCAGGATCGGCGACGACAGCAGGAACCAGCGCATGGCGTCGGCTCCCCACACGTCGAAGACCATGTCGGGCTCGGGGTAGTTGCCCAGGCGCTTGGACATCTTGCGGCCGTCGTCGCCGAGCACGACTGCCGTGGGCCACGCAGTGCCGGAAGGGCGGTCGGTCGAACGAGCGCGGTGGCCAGCACGTGCAGCGTGTAGAACCAGCCCCGGGTCTGGCTCACGTACTCCACGATGAAGTCGGCGGGGAAGTGGGACTCGAACCACTCGGCGTCGCTCGAAGGGGTAGTGGACCTGGGCGAAGGGCATCGAGCCCGGACTCGAACCAGCAGTCGAGCACGTCGGTCACCCGTCGCATGGTCGAGCGCCCGGTGGGGTCGTCGGGATTGGGCCGGACGAGCGCGTCGATGGCGGGACGGTGCAGGTCCGTGAGGCGGACGCCGAAGTCGCGCTCGAGCTCCTCGACGCTGCCGTAGACGTCGATGCGGGGATAGCGTCGGGTCGTCGCTCTTCCACACCGGGATGGGCGACCCCCAGAAGCGGTTGCGGCTGATCGACCAGTCGCGCGCCCCTTCGAGCCACTTGCCGAAGGCGCCGTCGCGGATGTGGGCGGGGACCCAGTCGATCTGCTGGTTGAGCTCGAGCATGCGGTCCTTGATGGCGGTGACCCGGCACGAACCATGAGCTGCACGGCCTTGTAGATGAGGGGCGTGTCGGTGCGCCAGCAGTGGGGATAGCTGTGGGTGTAGGGCTTGGCCTCCACCAGGGCGCCCGCCGCCTTGAGGTCGGCGATGATGGCGCGGTTGGCGTCGAACACGAGCTGACCGGCGTAGGGCGGGACCTCGGCGGTGAAGCGGGCCCGGTCGTCGACGGGGCACACCACGCGCGATGCCCGCCGCGGCGCAGAGGTCGAAGTCCTCCTCTCCGAAGCCCGGGGCCATGTGGACCACGCCGGTGCCTTCGTCGGTGGCGACGAAGTCCCCGCCGAGCACCACGGAAGGCGCCGGGCCAGTCGGCGAAGAACGGGAACAGGGGGCGGTAGCGTCCGTCCGACCAGGGCTCGGGCCGGTGAACCGGGCCAGCGGCTCGGCGTCGCCGAAGAGCTCGGGGTAGGCGCCGGCGCGTTCGGCGGCGATCACGGTCGGGCTGCCGAGGAGCTCGTAGACGGCGTACGTCGATGTCGGGGCCCGACGGCCAGGGCCAGGTTCGACGGCAGCGTCCACGGGCGTCGTCGTCCACGCCAGGAGTCGCAGCGGGCCCGAGGAACCGGCGGGGCCGGTGCCGCTGTCGTCGGCGTCGAGCGTGAAGACGACAGTGACGGCCGGGTCCTGGCGGGGCCGGTAGGCGTCGTCCTGGCGGGTCTCGAAGTTCGACAGCGGGGTCTCGCACTCCCAGCAGTAGGGGAGGACCCGCTCGCCCTCGTAGAGGAGACCCTTCTCCCACAGGCGTCTTGAACGCCCACATCACGCTCTCCATGTAGGAGAGGTCCATGGTCTTGTAGTCGTTGGCGAAGTCGACCCAGCGGGCCTGGCGGGTCACGTAGCGCTCCCAGGCGTCGGTGGTGCGCTGGACGAGGGTCCGGCAGTAGTCGTTGAAGTGGTCGATGCCGTACTCGACGATGCCGGCCCGGCCCGACACCTCGAGCTCCTTCTCCGCCTCCATCTCGGCGGGAAGTCCGTGGCAGTCCCATCCGAAGCGCCGCTCCACCCGCCGGCCGCGCATGGTCTGGTAGCGGGGCACGGCGTCCTTGACGAACCCGGTGAGGAGGTGGCCGTAGTGGGGGAGCCCGTTGGCGAAGGGCGGCCCGTCGTAGAAGACGAACTCGTTGGGGCCGCCCGGTCGGGCCTCGACGGAAGCCGCGAAGGTGCCGTCCTCGGCCCAGTACTCGAGGACCTGCTCCTCGAGGCGGGGGTAGTCGGCTTGCGGGTCGACGTCGGGGTACGGCGCCTGGCCGCCAGGCGGGTTGGGCATGCCCCACAGCGTATTGGAGGAGGCGACACCCTCCGAGGAGCGCTCGACCGGAATACCCCGGGCGCGCGAGGTGTTGCCGCCCAGACGGGGCGACGCTATGGTCGCCCACCTTCGTCGAGCAGACGAAAGCCCGGGGAGATGACCGACATCGCGATCACCGCTCGGCGGCCGGAGGGTTGCGCTGATGGCCGCGGTCAAGAAGTCGCCACCGCCGAAGAAGAAGAGCGACCACGGCCAAGAAGGCCGTCCCGGCCAAGAAGAAGGCCGCGGCCGCCAAGAAGAAGGCGGCCCCGGTGAAGAAGCCGGCCCCGGCCAAGAAGAAGGTCGTAGCGCTCAAGAAGAAGGCGCCGGCCAAGAGGCCCGCCCACGGCCAAGAAGGTGGCTCCGGCCAAGAAGAAGGCGGCGCCGGTCAAGAAGAAGGCGGCGCCGGCCAAGAAGAAGGCGGTGCCGGTCAAGAAGGTCGCACCGGCGAAGAAGGTGGCGGCAGACGCCTCTGGCGGCGCGGCCCCCGCGGCGCCGGCGCCGGCCAAGGCGGCACCGGCCGCCCAAGCCGGCCCCTCCCAAGCCGCCCCCCAAGCCCACCCGGGGTCCCTACGCCTCGGAGCCCAAGTTCCTCGAGGAGCAGCGCAAGCTGCTGCTCGAAGAGCGCGAGGTCTACAAGAACCAGGCCGCCGACCTGCGGGCCGAGGCGGAGTCCCTGGCCCTCGAGCGCGAGCCGGGGGACGTGCAGTTCGACGAGGAGTCCGGCGAGGGCGGGACCGTGGCCGTGGACCGCGAGCGGGACCTCACGCTGTCGGCCCAGGCCATGGCCACGATCGAGGAGATCGACATGGCCCTGCAAGCCATCGAGACCAAGATGTACGGCGCGTGCGAGAGCTGCGGGCAACCGATCCCCAAGGCCAGGCTGAGGGCGCTGCCCTATGCCCGGCTGTGCGTGTCGTGCAAGAGCGGAGGGCTGCACCGACGCTGAGCGACGGGGAGCGCCCGCGGCGCGACGCCGTCCGGCGCCTGCTCATCGCCGGGGCCGTCGCCGTCGTGGTGGTGGCCGTCGACCAGGCGACGAAGTCGTGGGCCGTGGACCGGCTGTCACGCGGCCCCATCCACGTGGTGTGGAAGCTCGACCTCCAGCTCACCTACAACTCCGGGGCCGCCTTCAGCTTCGCCCGGGGCTGGGCCCCGGTCCTGGGCGGCCTGGCCGTGGTGGCCGTGCTCGTGATGCTGGGGGCGGTCCGCCGGGTCCAGTCGACGCCCATCGCGGTGGCGCTCGGCCTGGTGGTGGGCGGCGCGCTCGGCAACCTGGCCGACCGGGTGTTCCGCTCCCATCACGGTGCGGTCGTCGACTTCATCGCGCTGCACTTCTGGCCCACGTTCAACGTGGCCGACTCGTGTGTCGTCGTGGGCGGGATCTTGGCCGGGCTGTTGTTGTGGCGAGGGGAACGGGCCACGTGACCCCGTCGCCGGAGCCGCCACCCCCCCGGGCCCCCTACGCTCCGGACCCGTTGGACCTGACCGTGCCCCCCGCTCTGGCCGGGGCGCGCGTCGACCGGGCCGTGTCGCTGCTGAGCGGGTTGGCGCGCGGCGCCGTCGCCGATCTGGTCGAGGCGGGGGGGTCCTCCTCGACGGCCAGCCCCGTCACCACCCGCAGCCGCACGGTCCGCAGCCGGCCAGCGCCTGAGGTCGACGTGCACGCGGCCGACACCGACGTCCCCGTGCCCGGACTCCTCGGTGGCCTTCGCCGTCGTCTACGAGGACGCCGAGCTGGTGGTGGTGGACAAGCCGGCCGGCCTCGTGGTCCACCATGGCGCCGGGCACCGCGGGGGGACCCTGGTCGACGGTCTGGTGGCGCGGTTCCCCGACCTGGCCCGACTGGCCGGAGCCGGGGGCGGCGACCCGAGCCGGCCCGGCATCGTGCACCGCCTGGACAAGGGCACGTCGGGGCTACTGGTGGTGGCCCGTACGCCTGAGCGCCTATGGCGTCCTGTCGAGGCAATTCCGGGCCCACAGCGCGGGACGCGAGTACCTCGTGCTGGTGGCGGGGTCCCTGGAGTCCGACGAGGGGACCATCGACGCGCCCATCGGGCGCTCGACGCGACAGCGGACGCGCATGGCCGTCACCGCCCGGGGCAGACAGGCGCGCACCGAGTACCGGGTGGTGGGGCGCTTCCTCGCCCCGGTCCCCTGCACCTTGCTCGAAGCCCGCCTGGACACGGGGCGGACCCATCAGGTCCGGGTGCACCTGGCCGCCATCGGCCATCCGGTCATCGGGGACGAACGCTACGGAGGCTCGCCTGCCCGCCCTCGATCCCTCACGGCGCCGATGGCGCCGGGTCGGCTGTTCCTCCACGCCTTCCGGCTGTCGCTCGACCATCCCTCGGGAGGACGCAGAACCTGGGAGGCGCCCCTGCCCGACGATCTCGTCGGGCGCCCGGGCGGGCCTGTCGCCGTGAGGGCCGATCAGGCAGCCTGGTGCGCCGCCTCGATCTCGGCCAGCGTGGCCAGCTGCTGCAGCGCACGGGCCTCGGCCTGGCGGGCCCGGCGCACGCCGATCCCGAGGCGGGACGCGGTGGCCTGGAGGGAGGTCGGCGTCCCGTCGTCGAGCCCGTAGCGGATGCGCAGGACGTCGCGCTCGAGCTCTCCGAGACCGTCCACGGCGTCGCGTACCCGGCTGAGGACGATCTGGCGTTCGACGTCGTCCTCGAAGGTGGGCTCTTCCGCCCCCACCAGGTCGCCCAGGGCCGTGCCGCTGTCGGTCCCCGCCGGCTGGTCGAGACTGGCCACCACCCGTGCCGCGCCCTGGACCGTCTCCAGGGTCCGCTCGTCGACGCCGCTCGCCTCGGCGACCTCTTCGGGCGTGGGATCACGCTGCAGGTCGGCGGCGAGCTCCCAGGTCACCCGGTCGGCGCGCTGGGCCTGCTCGGCCACCTCCATGGGAACCCGGATGGTGTTGCCGTGTTGCTGGACGGCCCGCTGCAGGGCCTGGCGGATCCACCACGTGGCGTAGGTCGAGAACCGGAAGCCGCGCTGCCAGTCGAACTTGTCCACGGCGCGCATCAGCCCGAAGGTCCCCTCCTGGACGAGGTCGCCGAAGTCCACGCCACGGTCCTGGTACCGCCGCGCCCAGTGGACGACGAGGCGCAGGTTGGCCGCGATCATCTGGCGCCGGGCCTCGTCGTCTCCGGCGGCGACGCGCTTGGCCAGCTCGACCTGCTGCTCGTGGTCGGGCAGGGGGTACCGGTCGAGATCGTCCAGGAAGAGCCGGATGCCGTCGTGGGTGCTTGTCGAGTTCGCCATCGTTCCTCTTCGTCGTGACTGCCGCATGGAATAACACCGCTGTGGTGCCCGGCATTCCGGTTCCCTACCCAAACCTGGGGTCGTGCCGGCGCCGGGCCCCGGGGTTGCGGGTCTCCGGGCCGGCCGTGCTCCGCTGGCGCCATGTCCCTGGGAGGGGTCTCGGGCCCCGACGCCGCCACCGTCCAGGCCCGTCGGGGTGGGCGCTTCGTGGTGGTGCGCCACGGCGCCACCGAATGGAGCCGGGCGGGCCGTCACACGGGCCGCACCGACCTGCCGTTGCTCGACGAGGGCGCCTCGAGGCGCGAGGAGCTCGGGCGCCGGCTGGCCGGTCACGGGTTCGCCCTGGTCCTCACCAGCCCCTTGTGGCGGGCCCGGGAGACCTGCGAGATCGCCGGGTTCGGCGCCCGGGCCCAGGAGTGCGGAGACCTGCGCGAGTGGGACTACGGCGACTACGAGGGCCGGACGACCGACGAGATCCGAGCCGACCGGCCGGGGTGGTCGTTGTGGCGCGACGGGGTGCCCGGTGGGGAGACGGCCCGCGACGTGGGGGCGCGCGCCGATCGGCGTGATCGCCGCGGTCCGTGCGCAGCCCGGTGACGTCCTGGCATTCGCCCACGCCCACCTGCTGCGGGTCATGGCGGCCCGGTGGGTCGGGCTTGCCGCCACCGCCGGTGCGCTGTTCACGCTGGCGCCGGCCACGGTCAGCGTCCTCGGATGGGAGCGCGAGGTCCCCGTGATCACCCGGTGGAACGACGCCGCGGGCGACGTACTGGCGTGAGCCCGGTGTCGACGCGCCCGCGGGAACCGGCGCCGGCGAGGATCAGTGCAGGCGTCGAGCCGGGGCCGGAGCCCCACGGGCGCGCGACACCATGTCCTCGAGGGTGAACGAGTCCAGGTGCCCGCGCATGTGCTCGCCCACGTCGGACCACACGGTGAGCAAGATGCACTGCCCTTCGTGCTCGCAGGCCCCGTTCTCGTGCGGCCTCCCGAAGTCCCCGGCCACGATGGGCCCGTCCACGGCGCTCACGATCTGTCCGAGCGTGATCTCCCCCGGGGGCCGGGCCAGGACGTACCCCCCACCGACACCGCGCTTGGAGCGAACCAGGCCCGCTCCTTTGAGGGCGAGCAGGATCTGCTCGAGATAGGGCTGGGGCAGCCCGGTGCGCTCCGCGATGTCGCGCACCGACGTGGGGCTCTGGGAGTCGTCGTGCAGCGCCAACGAGAGCAGGGCGCGGCTGGCGTAGTCGCCCCGGGTCGAGACCTTCACGCTCCGATGCTACCCGTGAGGCCGTGGCGGCCCGGCTGACGGCACCGGGTCCCCGGGCATCGCCGACGGATGGGGCTGTGCTGCCCGGCATGGGTACAGTGCCGCTGATGATCGACGCGGCGGCGACCGGCGAGCACGGTGGCGCAGGCCCCGGTGCTCCCGTCCCGGTGCTGCCCGACTACGGCGGGGCATGCCTGTCCTCGGTGATTCCCGCCCTCTTCTCGGCTCTGGCGGGGGACTCCGCCGTGCCCCGCCGTGGGTCCCCGACCCCGTGCGGGGTGCGCGCCAGGTCGTCCTGCTCGTCCTCGACGGGCTGGGGTGGGAGCAGCTCCAGGCTTCCCGGGCGTCGGCGCCGACCCTGGCGGCGGCGACCGGCGGCCCCATCACCTCGGTGGCGCCCACCACCACCGCCACCGCCCTGACGTCGCTCACGACCGGTACGCCGCCCGCCGTCCACGGCATCGTGGGCTACCGGCTGCGGGTCGATGTCGACACCTCGGAGCCGGGGCCCGGCGAGGTGATGAACGTGCTGCGCTGGCGTACCGGGCGCGGCGACATGCGGCGCCGGATCCCGCCGCCGCAGTTCCAGCCCGTCCCACCCTTCGGCGGCCGGGCCGTCCCGGCGGTGACGCGTTCGGAGTTCGCCTCCACCGGGTTCACCGCCGCGCACCTGACGGGCGTCCGTCTCGTCGGATGGTCGGTCCCCTCCGCGCTGGTCGTGAGCGTGCGGCGCCTGCTCGGCGCGGGGGAGCCCTTCGTCTACGCGTACTACGAAGGTCTCGACAAGGTCGCCCACGAACACGGTCTCGGCGACCACTACCGCCAGGAGCTCAGGGCGGTCGACCGGTTGGTGGCGGACCTGCTCGAGGTGCTGCCGCCCGGCGCGGTGCTCGCCATCACCTCCGACCACGGCCAGGTCGAGGTGGGCAGCGCCACGCGCCTGCCCGCCCCGGCCCTGTTCGACATGGTCGAGCTGTTCTCGGGCGAGGGTCGCTTCCGGTGGCTCCATGTGCGCCCGGGATCGCTCGACGACGTCGTGGCCGTGGCCCACGAGGCCCACGGCGACGAGGCGTGGGTGCGCACGCGCGAGCAGATGGTCGACGAGGGGTGGTTCGGAGGTCCGCTGAGCGCCACGATCGCGCGGCCGGCTCGGGGACGTGGCGCTCGTGGCGCATGCGCCGGTGGCCTTCCTCGACCCCGCCGACACCGGCGAGACGCGGCTGATGGGCCGGCACGGGTCGCTCACCGCGGCCGAGATGGCCGTCCCCTTCGTGGCCTCGGCTGACTGACCCGGGCTCGAGCTCGGGTCCATGCGGCTGCGTTTGGCGGCCGCCCACCTGTTTGGGAGGATCAGGCCCATGGATGAGGAAACCGAACAGCCTGTCGGCGCCGACTCCGGCGACGCGGTGCTGCTGGAGCCGGGCGAGCGCCCGACGGCCCTGGTGTCGCCCGGGGGCGCTCCGGGCGCGGCGGGTGCCCGGGCCGGCGCCGAGGGGGAGGGCGACGACGTCACCGAGTCGGTGCGAGCAGCCGGCCAAGGTCATGCGCATCGGGTCGATGGTGAAGCAGCTGCTCGACGAGGTGCGGGCCGCCCCCCTCGACGAGGCCAGCCGCACCCGCCTGCAGGGAGATCTACGAGCAGTCGGTCCGGGAGCTGGCCGGGGCGCTCAGCCCCGACCTGGCCGCCGAGCTCGACCGCATGGCCCTGCCCTTCGACGAGTCGGTGCCCTCCGAGGGTGAGCTCCGCATCGCCCAGGCCCAGCTGGTGGGGTGGCTCGAGGGCCTCTTCCACGGCATCCAGGCCACCCTTCTCGCCCAGCAGATGGCGGCCCGGGCCCAGCTCGAGGAGATGCGCCAGCGGGGCCTCCCTCCGGGTGCGGGCAGCCAGGACGGCCTCCCGGCGCGCCCGGGCACCTATCTGTGAGTGTCCGACGGGGCTGCTATCGTCGAATGACAACGCTGTGATTTCTCCACAGGGCTGCGGCTCGATACCCGGTGGGTTCAGCGAGTGGTGCTTCCAGGGGGCGCCCAACGCGAAGACGCGACGCCGCCGAGGAGGACGGGGCTCATGGCCGCCACGGGATCGTTCACCCATCTGCACACCCACACCGAGTACTCGATGCTCGACGGCGCGTCCCGGCTCGACGACCTCGTCGCCGCGGCCGTGGCCGACGGGCAGCCGGCGCTGGGCATCACCGACCACGGGAACATGTACGGGGTCCTCGACTTCTACGCCGCGTGCCGCAACGCGGGCATCAACCCGGTCATCGGCACCGAGGCCTACATGGCGGGCGAGTCCCGCCACGAGCGGCCGGTGCGACGGGGCAAGGTCGACGACACGGGCGGGGACGTCGAAGGCGGGCGAGAAGCTCTACTACCACCTGACGCTGCTGGCCGAGACCACCCAGGGCTACCGGAACCTCCTCAAGCTCTCGTCGGCCGCCTACCTCGAGGGCTACTACTACAAGCCCCGCGTCGACTGGGAGCTCCTCGAACGCCACCACGAGGGCATCATCGCCACCACCGGCTGCCTCGGCGGCGTCGTGCTCCAGGCACTGCTGGCCGACGACGAGGAGCGCGCCCTCAAGCTGGCGGGCCGCCTCCAGGACGTGTTCGGGCGCGACAACCTGTTCGTGGAGCTCCAGGACCACGGCCTGCCCCAACAGACGCGGACCAACCCCGCGCTGGTCCGCATCGCCCGCCAGCTCGGCGCCCCGCTGCTCGCCACCAACGACAGCCACTACACCCACCGCGAGGACTCGGTGGCCCACGACGCACTGCTGTGCGTGCAGACCGGTGCCCTGATCGACGACCCCAAGCGCTTCAAGTTCGAAGGGGAGGAGCACTACCTGAAGTCGGCGCGCGGAGATGCGGGCGCTGTTCGCCGAGCTCCCCGAAGCCTGCGACAACACGCTCCTCATCGCCGAGCGGGCCGACGTCGAGATCGAGTTCGGCGTGAACGCGCTGCCCGAGTTCCCCGTGCCGCGCGGAGTTCGAGGGGCGACACCTACGAGCGAGCGGGCCGACGCCTACCTGCGCCACCTCACCTTGACCCGGGCCGAGTCCCGGTACGGCCCGTCGCTGCCCGCCCCGGTGACCGAGCGCATCGACTACGAGCTCGGTGTCATCGCCAGCATGGGGTTCTCCGCCTATTTCCTCGTGGTCTGGGACCTGATCCGCCACGCCCGCGAGAGCGGCATCCGGGTGGGGCCCGGGCCGGGGCTCGGCCGCGGGGTGCTGCGTGGCGTACTGCCTCGGGATCGTCGACCTCGACCCGATCCGTTACGACCTGCTCTTCGAGCGGTTCTTGAACCCCGGGCGCAAGCAGATGCCCGACATCGACATGGACTTCGACGAGCGCTACCGGGGCGAGATGATCCGGTACGCCACCGAGCGCTACGGCGCAGACCGCGTGGCGCAGATCGTGACCTTCTCGACCATCAAGGCCCGGGCCGCGGTGCGCGACGCGGCCCGAGTGCTCGGGTACCCCTATCTCGTCGGCGACCGGATCGCCAAGGCCATGCCCCCGCTCATCATGGGCCGCGACACGCCGCTGCGGGCATGTCTCGACCGCATCGACGGATTCGACGACGGCTACGCCACGGCGCAGGGCCTGCGGGACATGTACGCCACCGACGAAGAGGCCCGACGCGTCATCGACGTGGCCAAGGGCCTCGAGGGCCTGCGGCGCCAGGACGGCATCCACGCCGCCGCCGTGGTCATCACCAAGGAACCGCTCACCGAGTACCTCCCCATCCAGCGCAAGCCCGAGAGCGGCCAGAATCCCGCCGAGGCACCCATCGTCACCCAGTACGAGATGCACGGGGTGGAGGAGCTCGGGCTGCTCAAGATGGACTTCCTCGGCCTGCGCAACCTCTCGGTCATCGAACGGGCCCTCGACCTCGTGGCCAAGACCGAGGGACAGCGGCCCGACATCGACGCCATCCCCCTCGACGACGACGCCACCTTCGCCATGCTGCAGCGCGGGCGACTCCATCGGGGTCTTCCAGCTCGAAGGTGGCCCCATGCGCTCGCTCATGCGGTCCCTGGCCCCGACGGGCTTCGACGACGTGGCCGCCCTGGTGGCGCTGTACCGGCCCGGGCCCATGGCGGCCAACATGCACCGCGACTACGCCGGACCGCAAGAACGGCCGGCAGGCGCTGTCAGCTACCTCCATCCCGACATCGAGGCCATCCTGGGCGACACCTACGGGCTCATGCTCTACCAGGAGTCGGTGATGCGGGTGGCCCAGCGGTTCGCCGGCTACACCCTCGAGGAAGCCGACAACCTGCGCAAGGCGTGCGGGAAGAAGATCCGCTCCATGATCCAGGCCGAGCGCGAGAAGTTCGTCGCCGGCTGCGTGACCCAGGGCTACGAGAAGGCGCTCGGCACCAAGCTCTTCGACATCATCGAGCCCTTCGCCGACTACGCCTTCAACAAGTCCCACTCCTACGGCTACGGGCTCGTGGCGTACCAGACGGCGTGGCTCAAGGCCCACTACCCGGTGGAGTACTTCGCGGCGCTGCTGACCTCGGTCAAAGACGACAAGGACAAGACGGCCATCTATCTGGGCGAGTGCCGCACGCATGGGCATCGAGGTGCTCGTCCCCGACGTCAACCGTTCGGCGGGGGAGTTCACCCCGCTGGTGGGCGAGGACGGCGCCCACCGCATCGTGTTCGGCCTGGCGGCGGTGCGCAACGTGGGGGAGAGCCTCGTGGACCGGATCGTGGCCGAGCGCGAGGCGAACGGCCCGTTCACCGACTTCTACGACTTCTGCCAGCGCGTCGACCCCGTGGTGCTCAACAAGCGGACCATGGAGTCGCTCGTGAAGTCGGGCGCCTTCGACTCCCTCGGCCACCCCCGCCAGGGCCTGTGTCTCGTCTCGAGGAGATCGTCGACCGGACCCTCGAGCGCCGACGCGAGGAGCAGGCCGGGATCTCCACGCTTGTTCTCGATCCTCGAGGGCTTCGGCGAGCCCGACGGCGGGGCCGACTCGGTGGGCTACGGGGACCCCCGAGTCCCGATCCCGGACACCGAATTCGCCAAGACCCAGCGCCTGGCCTTCGAGAAGGAGATGCTCGGCCTGTACGTGAGCGACCACCCCCTGCGGGGCTTCGAGGCGGCGCTGTCCCGGCTCACCGACTGCTCGATCGCGGAATTGAAGGAGCTCGACGACGGACCGTCGGACGGCTCGGGCCGGGACGGCCAGGTCCGGACCGTCGGCGGGGTGGTGACCGGGCTCGTGCGCCGGTACACCAAGCGGGGGGAGCTGATGGCCACCTTCGTGCTCGAGGACCTCCGGGCCTCGATCGAGGTCTTCGTGTTCCCCAAGGTCATGGCCGAGATCGGGGCGCTGCTCGCCGACGACGCCGTGTTCGTGGTGCGGGGCCGGGTCGACACCAGAGACGACCAGGTCAAGCTGGTCTGCATGGAGGCGCACCGCCCCCAGCTGGCCGCCGACGGGGTGGGGGAGCTGCGGGTGGAGCTCCCCCTCGGGGTCCTCACCGACACCGTCGTCGACCGGCTCAAGGAGCTGCTCTCGGAGCACCCGGGGGACGAGCCCGTCTTCCTCCACGTGGGCCAGACGGTCCTGCGCCTGCCCGGCGAATTCAACGTGGACAGCCGCCGGGGCCTGCTCGGGGAGCTGCGGATGCTCCTGGGCCCGAGTGTGATCGTGGCCTGAACAGGTGCCGACCAAGGCCTGGCCACCAGCGCTCGCGGGCGGCGGTTCGGGACTCGAGTGGGCCAGCGGTCTCCGCGTCCCGTATCCTGGTGGGTACCCCCGAGCCGACGCGGACCTTGGCCATGCCATCGCCCGAGCCGCTCGCAGGGGTGTCGGAGCAGCTGGACGAGCACGGAGCAGGCCATGCCGTTTGAGGTCGGGACCAAGGACTGCACAGCACTGAGCGATGCCGAGCTGGCCGAGATGGCCGACCTCTGCGTCGACCGGGCGCCGGGATTCGACATCGGCTTCCTCTCCAAGCAGTGCGAGGAGTGGGTCCTGGTCAGCCTGGTGCGCGAGGGCAGCAAGCTGCGCGGCTATTCGTTCTCCACGCTGGAGCGCATCGGCGGGACCCCGTCGCTGCTCGTCGGCGTGGCCACCGTCGACCGGACGGCCAAGGCCGAGCAGGCCATGCGCCTGCTGCTCGGCGACCAGTACCGCCGGGCCCTGCTGGCCTTCCCCGACGAGGACGTTCTGGTCGGGACCCGTCTGGCGTCGTGCGAGGGATACCACTCCTTCGCCGGTCTGGCCGACGTGGTGCCGCGACCGGGCCACAAGGCCTCGGGCGAGGAGCGGGCCTGGGGCCGCCGGCTGGCCAAGCGCTTCGGCGCCGAGGGCCGGATCGACGACCGTACCTTCATCCTCGCCGGTGACGGCTCGACGGCCGGTGCGCTCGACCTGGGCGGCCCCAAGGTGCGGGTCCCCCACGACGAGGTGGTGGCGCTCTTCGCCGGCCTCAACCTCAAGCGCGACGACCGGCTGGTCGCCTTCGGGTGGGCCATGGCCGAGGACCTGGCCTCGGGGCGCCTGGCGGCGGGCAAGCGTGACCCGCGCCGCGCCGCTCAGCACCGCCAGGGGGTCAGGGCCGCGGGGAGGAACGCGGCCACGATCTTGTAGCAGTGGCCCGTGGCGAGGCCTGCTGAGCGTGACCACGAGGAAATGCGGCCGGAAGCCGAGCGCGCCTTCGAGGTCCTTGCCTGACAGACGGTCCCGCCGAGCCCGCTCGAGGGCGGCGAGGGCACGACGGTCCTCGACGGGGAGCCAGTTGTCGCTGCGGGGCCAGCCGAAGCGGGCCCACACCGTGTCTTCCTCGCGTCGGCGGAAGAGCACCGGCCCCCTGCTCGGGACCACCACTGCCACCGACGGCCTCATGCCGCGGAATTCCCAGTACGGGGCGGAGGTGCCCGGGAAGCCGAGCAGGTTCGGGCCGGCCCGGACCACGACGCTGCGAAGCACACGCCGGGCCCGGCGGCCACGCAGCCTCCCCAGAGCCGCCGGGATCCCGCTGACGGTGACCGCCTCGGGTTGGGCCAGGTCGTCTTGCTCGGGGTCGTCCGCCCACTCCACGTCGATCAGGTCGAAGGGCTCCAGATCGGGCTGGCGGGCCGCCTCCCAGCCGATGCGCAGCCGGACCACGGCCCCACTCTCGAGATCGACGGCGGTCGTGTCCTCGGGGGTGCAGGCGAGCACCATGCAGCGCCGCGTTCCCAGGGCCTGCTGCGGCGAACGCTCCCGTCGGCGGGCCCGCCCCCGCCGGGCCCGCCCCTCGGGCCGGTCCCCCTCGGAGGAGCCGATGTCTGCGTGAGCCGTCACGGACGCACCGGCGCCCCAGCCGGGGCCCGCCCGGCGTGGCGCTCCTCGTCGAGGCGCAGCTCGAGCTCGGTCGGGCTGGCGGCGGGAGCCCGGCACGTGAAGTTCCGGCACACGTACCCCCACCCGTCGTCGCGCTGCGCCCACAGCGGGGACGCCGTGCGCTCGCCCCAGGCCAGGACCACGGTGGGCTCGAAGCGGGCCCGGGTGGCGGCGACGAGGTCCGGCCGCTCGCCCGCCACCACGACCTCGGTGATGCCACCGCCGGCCAACTCGCAGGCGGACACGCTGGTCGCACAGGCCAGCGGGTGCTCGGCGGCGACACGGGAGAGCACCGCCAGCAGCGACTCACCGGCCGCGCTCAGCTCGTCGTCGCCCTGCAGCGCCCCCAACCGGAGCAGGGCGGCAGCGGCGACGCCGTTGGCGGCAGGTATGGCGCCGTCGAGGATCTCCATGGGACGGACCACGAGCCGTTCGGCGTCGTTTCCCGTGGTATAGAGCAACCCGCTTCCCTCTCCATCTCCGTCTCGGAACAAGGGGAGCATGGCGCGTGCGGTGTCTTGCGCGTGCTCGAGCCACCGTGCCCGACCGGTCAGCTCCGCCAACCGAGTGAAGAAGTCGACCAACCAGGCGTAGTCCCCGGCGTAGGCCAGATGTCGCGCCCGGCCCTCCTTCCACGAGCGCAGCCACCGACCCGAATCCCCTCGGCGCAGCTCGGCCAGGAGGAACTCGGCGATGCGCACCGCCGCGGCCTCCCACTCCCGGCGTCCCGTCACGGCGGCCGCCTCGGCCAGTGCCGAGCCGAACATGGCGTTCCACTCGGTGAGGACCTTGTCGTCGAGCCCGGGGTGGACCCGTGTGGCGCGTGCCTCGTAGAGAAGACGCCGAGCCTGTTCCACCTCGGGTGGCCGGGCCAGGGGGGCGCCGAGGGGGCGACGGAGGATGGTGCGGCCCTCGAAGTTGCCCTCGTCGTCGAGCCCGTACCAGTCGGCCACGACCCCCGACAGCCCCGGGCCCACCGCCGCGGCGACCTCGTCCGGGGTCCACACGTAGAACCGGCCTTCTTCGCCCTCGGAGTCCGCGTCCTGGGCGGAGCACAGTCCACCCCCCGGCGACGGCAACTCGGCGAGCACGAAGCCGACGGTCTCCTCGACCACCTGGAGCCAGTCCGGCTCCCCGGTGACCTGCCAGGCGTGCAGGTAGGAACGCACCAGCCCGGCCTGGTCGTAGAGCATCTTCTCGAAGTGCGGCACCGTCCAGGTGTCGTCGGTGGAGTAGCGGGCGAAGCCCCCGCCGAGGTGGTCGTAGATGCCACCGGCGGCCATGGCCCCGAGCGTGGTGCGGGCCATGGTGAGCGACCGCTCCTCACCTGTGGCGCGATGGTGGCGCAGGCACAGCTCCACCAGTTGGGGCTGGGGGAATTTCGGTGCCGGCCCGAATCCGCCCCAGGCGGAGTCGAAGCGCATGCCGAGCTCGGCCGCGGCCGAACCGAGCAGGGCCCGAGCCAGGGGGACGGCGTCGTGCTCGACTCCCTGGGCACCCGTCATCAGGTCGCGCGGCAGGCGGGTGCGTCGGTCGATGGCGTCGGCCAGCGCGTCGGCTTGCCGGTCGACCTCGTCGCGGCGGTTGTTCCAGACGTCGTCCACGGCGGCGAGTACGCGGCGGAAGCTCGGCACGCCCGGGAGGTCGCGGGGCGGGAAGTACGTCCCGCCGAAGAAGGGGCGGCCGTCGGGTGTGAGGAACACCGTCATGGGCCACCCCCCACGACCGGTCATGGCCTGGACCGCCTCCATGTACACGGCGTCCACGTCGGGGCGCTCCTCGCGGTCGACCTTGACCGAGACGAACCGTGCGTTGAGCTCGCCGGCGGTGGTGTCGTCCTCGAAGGACTCGTGCGCCATGACGTGGCACCAGTGGCACGCGGAGTACCCCACCGACAAGAAGACGGGACGGTTCTCGGCTCGGGCTCGTGCGAAGGCCTCGTCGCCCCACGGGTACCAGTCGACGGGATTGTGCGCGTGCTGGCGGAGGTAGGGGCTCGTCTCCGAGCCCAGTCGGTTCATCCCTGCGAGCCTACGGCCCCGGCGCGCGCGCGTCGCACACCCGAGGTCCCGCTCTCGGGAGCCGTGGGACCGAGCTCTCGGCGCCACGGCCGGTGCCCGATGCGGGTCGCCCTGGGTCTGCGGGCACAACACCTAGGGTGTGGCGCCATGGACCTGCGGCTCGACGGCAAGGTGGCACTGGTGACCGGGGGGTCACGCGGCATCGGCAAGGCCATTGCCAGCCGGTTCGTCGAGTCCGGGGCCAATGTCATGCTCTCGTCGCGCAAGGCCGAGGCTCTCGCCGACGCGGCGGCCGCCATGGAGGGCCTCGGCGGCGACGTGGCCTGGCATGCCGCCAACGTCGGGGACCCCGACGCCGCCCGGCGATGCGTGGACGCCACCGTCGAGCGCTTCGGTTCCCTCGACGTGCTGGTGAACAATGCCGCCACCAATCCTCATTTCGGACCGTTGGTCGAGCTCGACCTGGCCCGGGCGGACAAGACGGTTCAGGTGAACCTCCAAGGTGCGCTGGTGTGGACGCAGTGCGCGTGGCGCGCGTCGATGGCCCGGCGCGGTGGCGCGGTGATCAACGTGTCGTCGATCGGCGGGCTGTCGGTGGAGCCCGGGATCGGGTGGTACAACGTCACCAAGGCCGCCCTCGTCCATCTGACGCGTCAGCTCGCCTCCGAGCTCGGCCCCGGCGTCCGGGTCAACGCTCTGGCGCCGGGCCTGGTGCGCACCGACTTCGCCCGGGCCCTGTGGGAGCACGGGGGGGAAGCCGTGGCGCGGCGCCTTCCGCTCAAGAGGCTGGGGGAGCCCGACGACATCGCCAAGGCCGCGCTCTTCCTGGCGTCGGAGGCCGCCTCGTGGATCACGGGGCACGTGCTCGTCGTCGACGGCGGCGCGCTGGCCATGCCGTCGGGCGGCGTGTGACGCCGTGGAAGGCTGGGACCGTGTCTGCTGAGCGCGCCGTGCCCTCGCTGGCTGCCGATCTCGAGTTCCGGGGACTCGTGCACCAGGTCACCGACCCGTCGCTCCCGGGTCGGCTCGACACCGAGCGCTTCACCGCCTACATCGGCTTCGACCCCACCGCCGACAGCCTCCATGTGGGCAGTCTGCTCGTGGTGCTCATGCTGCGCCGGCTGCAAGAGGCCGGGCACCGGCCCATCGCCCTGGTGGGCGGGGCCACCGGGGCGATCGGCGACCCGGGCGGGAAGACTGAGGAGCGCACCCTGCTGGCGCCTGACGAGCTGGCCCACAACCTGGCGGCTGTGCGCGCCCAGCTCGAGCGTCTCGTCGACGTCGGCGGGGCGGGGACGTCGCCGGTGGCGGTGCTCGACAACGGCACGTGGCTCAACGGGCTGGGTGTCATCGAATTCCTGCGCGACGTGGGCAAGCACTTCAGTGTCAACCAGATGATCGGCCGCGAGGCGGTGAAGGCCCGGTTGGAACGTCCCGACCAAGGGATCTCCTTCACCGAGTTCAGCTACATGCTCCTGCAGGCCTACGACTACCTCCACCTGTTCGACGAAGAGGGCTGCACGATGCAACTCGGGGCCAGCGACCAGTGGGGGAACATCACCATGGGCATCGAGCTCATCCGCCGAACGCGCCGCCAGGAGGTGTACGGACTCACCACCCCCCTCGTTGTCAAGGCCGACGGCACGAAGTTCGGGAAGACCGAGACCGAGACGGTGTGGCTCGACCCCGCCCGGACGAGCCCGTACCAGCTCTACCAGTTCTTCTATCGGAGCGAGGACAGCGCCGTGGGCGCATATCTTCGCTATTTCACGTTCCTCGACCACGACACCATCCGGGCCCTCGACGAGGCGACCACCGCGCACCCCGAACGCCGCGAGGCACAGCGCGCCCTGGCGCGCCAGGTGTGCACGCTCGTGCACGGGGAGGTCGAAGCGGCGCGCGCCGAGACGGCCTCGCTGGCGCTGTACTCGGGCACCCTGGCGTCGCTCGACGAGGACATCCTCGTCGAGCTGCGCAAGGAGACTCCCGCCTCCACCTGGGAGCGCTCCGCCCTCGACGGGGACGGACGCGCCCTCGTCGACGCGCTGGTGGAGACGGGCCTGGCCACGTCCAAGCGTGAGGCGCGCACCCTCGTCACCCAGGGCGGGGTGTACGTCAACGACCAGCGGGTCCGAGACAGCGACACGCGGCTCGGGCGATCGGACCTGCTCTTCGACCGTCTCCTCGTCCTGCGCAAAGGGCGGGACTACCATCTCGTGAGTTTCGAGTGACCGGGCCCCGGGGGGAGCAGCGGTGCTCTTCGCGCTGATCGCGGCACTCGTCATCGTCGTCGTGCTCGTGGCCGCGGCGATGAGCCTCTTTTTGTGGCGCCATGGCGGGTCGGCGCGCCCCGAGCCCGGCTGGGTGCGGACCGACGAGGTCTTCGCCGACCCCGTCACGGATCGACCGACACGGGTGTGGGCCGATCCCGCCGGGCAGCGCCACTATCTCCCCGAACCCGAAGATGCAGGAGACGCTTCGAGATGACCGGCCCCATCGACCTCGGCTCCGCGCCCCCCGACACCGCCCTCGACCCCGCCCCCCCCGCTGCCGCCACGCGCCTGGCGCGAGCGCTCGAGGTCCCGGTGACGGCGCGCCACGACGCCGTGGCGGACGTCGTACGGGCCTTCCCCGAGTGGTCCGAGGCCTGGGCAGCTCTCGGAGAGGTGGCGCGCGACGACGTCGAGGCGTACGCGTCTTTCCGTGTGGGCTACCACCGCGGGCTCGACGCCCTGCGGCGGGCGGGGTGGAAGGGATCCGGGTTCGTCCGCTGGGCACACCCCGGCAACCGGGGCTTTCTCCGCTGCGTCGACGGGCTGCGGGCCGCGGCCGCCGCCATCGGCGAGACCGCCGAGGAGGAGCGTTGTGCCCTGTTCCTGCGACAGCTCGACCCCTCGTGGCCCCCGACCGGACTGGCCGGTCCCGGCGTCCGGTGAGCGGGCGAGGGGCGCTGCTGGTCGTGGCCGCCCTGGTGCTGGCGTCGTGCGGGAGCCCGTTCCCGGGTGCGACGCTCGGCCAGCAGGTGCATTCGTGGGCCGTGACCACGGGCCTGTCGGCAAGCCTCAGCACCCTGCGCGGTGACGCCCGGCGCATCGGCGAGGTCGAGGCCAGGCACGATGCGGCCGGCTTGCGCACCGACTGCGACGTTCTCGTCAACGACGCATTGAGCGCCAACCAGAACCTGCCCTCACCCGACGCCACGCTCACCCGGATCCTCTCCGCCGCCTACGCCTCGGCCTCGACCGCCGGCCGGCACTGCCTCGACGGGGCGGGGGGTGACCGGTCGTTGTTGGCCAGCTCGGCCTCCGAGCTCGCCGCCGCGGCCTCGGGCTGGGTCAAGGCCGAGGCCCGTCTCGACGACCTCGACGCCACCGGTGGCGGTTCGTCGTCGTGAGCGCGACCGACGCCGTGGTCGGCCCCGTGCCCCCCGGCCGGGACCCCGACGGGTACGACCGACTTCGCCGTCGGGTGCTGTGGTCCATGCCGTCGGGGCTCTACGTGGTGGGCACGCGCGCCGCGGGCCGACGCAACCTCATGACGATCAGCTGGGCCACCCAGGTCGCCATGGCTCCCAAGCTCGTCGGCATCGGAGTCGAAACCGGTGCGCTCACCCACCGACTGCTCGACGAGGGAGGCGTGTTCGCGCTCAGCCTGCTGTCCCGGTCACAGCGGGCCGTGGTGCGCCGTTTCGTCAAGCCTGTGAGCGAGTCGTCGGTAGACGACGCCACCGGGGTGGGGACGATGCAGGGAGAGCCCGTCCACGGCGCCGCGACCGGCGCTCCCATCCTGGACGTGGCGACGTCCTGGTTGGATTGCGAGCTCCGCCATGTGCTGGCGCTGGGGAGCCACAGTTTCTTCGTGGGCGAGGTGGTCGACTGCGGCGAGTCGGGGGGCGGTTCCGACCGAGCACTGCGGTCCGGTCCCGGCGCCGCCGACCTCGACTCGGCCCCCCTGCGGATGGAGGACACCCGGATGAACTACGGCGGGTGAACCGAGCGGGTCCCTCCCAGGACTCAGGCAGGGGGCCGCAGGTCCACGCGCAGCGTGAGGATCCCGTCCTCGAGAGCGACCTCGGCGTCGCCGATCATGGCGTAGTCCATGTAGTCGAGCTGCGCCTGCTCGGCGAAGCGCTTGCGCTCGGGACCCTCGATGGGGGGGAGGCCTCGGGACCGGACGGCGGCGGCACGGGCCCGGAAACGCTCCACCATGGCGGTCGGATCGAACTCCTCGGGCACGCCCCGACTCTACCGGCGCCCCGAGGGGCGCTCCCTGACCAGGGCGGCGAGATCGAGGGCCTGGGTCGGGGACGGCCCGACCGGCGGGTACACTCGACAGGAGTCCTCGCCGTGATCTCCACACCCGGCCGACGGAGGAGTCGCTCGTGAAAAAGGGACGGCATCGCCGCTTCGAGGAGGCCCGCAGCCTGAAGCGCTCGGTCGCGACCGCCAACAAACGTTGTCCGGAGTGTGGCGCCGAGCCCGACGACGAGCACGCGTCGTGGTGCATGGCGGAGTCGGAATTCGAGGACATCCTGGGCCCGGGACCGTCGGCGTCCGGGGAGGACGATCCGCTGGCCGAGTGAGCGCCACGCTGGTGGCTCGCCCGACCGGTGCGCGGCGGGCCCCCGTCCTCACGGGGAAGGGCGGCCCCTGAGGGCGGGATGGGGAAGCCGAACGGGCGTGGGCACCGGCACCGGGACCGGGTTCTTCCGGGATCCGTTGCCGTCGGCGGCCCCGGCTCCCGCCGTGGTCGCGGAGGGAACCCCCATCGCCGGCACCGCCGGCTCCCCGAGAGCCTCCTCGCGTGCCCGCAGGTACTCGAGCAGGCGCTTGTAGATCTTCTTGCCCACCATGGCCACGAGCTCGGGTGCGAGCTCCTCGAAGACGGGTCGCGCCCCCACGAAGGCCTCGGGCGATTCGGTGCACCACCAGTGGAACTCGAATCCGCCCTCTCCCCAGTCGCGGCGGTCCCACTGGCGGATCACCGACGTCACGTGTCCGTCGTCGGCCACCTCGTCGTCGCGGCGCAACGGCAGTTGCCAGCACACATCGGGCTTGAGCTCGAGGTGCGGCACCCCTCGTTCGAGCGCGGCGCGGTGCAGTGCGCACCCCGGGCCGCCCGGGAAGTCCGGGCGGTTGAGGAAGATGCAGGCGTCTTTGACCAGGCGGGTGGTGAGCTCGCCCGCCTTGGACTTGACGATGACGTTGGGTCGGTTGCCGCTCTTGGGCCGGGCCTTGCCGTGGAACTGCCACTGCTCGGGGGTCAAGGTGGCCGCCACCGCCTGAACCCGGCGGGCGTCCTTGGCGCCGGTGAAGTGCGCCCCATAGGAACAGCACCCCTGGACCAGCTCCGGTGCCGGGCCCGTGAGCACGCCCTGGCAGCCGTTCCCGAAGATGCAGGTCCACCGGCTCTCGAGGAAGGTGACGTCGAATTGCCACGTGCGCTCCTCCTCGGGGTCGGGGAAGCTGACCCACTCGTGGGCCCCCTCGGGGGCGCCGTTCCAGGGCCCGTGGCGGTCTCGCGCCTTGGCGGTGCTCCCTTGGGTGGTTGCTCGACCTGCTGCCATCTTGCTCATCTTCCTCCCACGGGGGCCGGCTCGGCCGTCCGTTCCAGGGTTCCAACGGTTGCCATCTGGGCACTGCTCGGCTCCGCACAGCAGAACCACGCTTCGGTCAGCCGCGGCCGCTCGTCGGCGGGCAGGGGCGAACGTAGTCGGCTGTCGGCCCGGGGGGTTTCCGACCGGCGCGTGCCGCTCCCGAACGCAGCGGTGGCCGCGGCGCGCACCGCGCCGTAGGAGTCCGCGGCGCGCCACTGCTCGGCGGCGGCGCGCTCGGCGATGGCCGACAGCTCCTGTTGCAGCGCGTCGAGACGGGGATCGGGGGAACGCCACGACCAACCGAGGCGCTCGGCGTCGTACGCGTCGAGGCGACCTTCGAGCCGCCCGGAGCTGACGAGCAGGGAGCCGGGGGGGACGAGCAGGCGGATGGCGTACTGCACCGGGTCGACGTTGCCCACCAGATCGCAGCGCGCCACCAGGTCCAAGAGGGCCATGACGTCCCCGGGCGTGGTCCAGGGCGTGAAGGGGAGTAGCGACGGCCGCGGCTCGATGCCCGCCGATCGCAGCACGCCGACGGCTTGCGCCTCTTGGGCCGCGGTGTGGCCCTTGTCGAGATGCCCGAGGATCTCGTCGCTGGCGGACTCGAAGGCCGACACGGCGAAGATGCAGCCCGCCGCGCTCATGCGCGGCCACAGGTCGACGTGGCGCAGGATGTGCTCGACCTTGACGGTCACGTCGAAGGTCAGGGCGGGGAAGGCGCCGTGGACGGCGTCGATCACGCGTGCCGAATGATGCGGTCCGTTCAGGAAGTCGGGATCCCCGAAGGTGACGTGCCGAGCCCCCATGTCCACGAGTTGGGCGACGTCCGCCACGACGGCCTCCTCGGAGACCAGGCGGGTGCGGCCGTCGTACACGACGGGGACCGGACAGTGACGGCACCGGTGCGCGCACCCGTGGCTCGCTTCCACGTACCCGGCCAGGCGGCGCTCGGTCCCGAGGGCCAGTCGGGCGTAGCGGTCGAGGCCGGGGAGCAGGTGCCGGGCGGGCAGGCCGAAGCGGCCCCGCCCGAGCTCGACGACGGCGTGTGCGCGGCGCGGCTCGGGTCTCTCCGGACGTGAGGGAGTCGACCCAGGCGACGAGCCGGGTCTCGTACTCTCCGGCGATGGCGAGGTCGGCGACCGGTGCGGCCCCCTGCGCGCCGTCGAGGCCGGCGTAGAGGCCGTAGACGCAGATCGCCACGTCGGGCCGCCGGGCCCGGATGTCGCGGCACGCCACCCGAGCCAGGCGCATGGCGGTGTGCATGGGGACCGAGCAGGCCACGGCCTGCGCCCAGGACAGCGCCCCGGAGTCGAGGGGGTCGACGGCGAGATCCGCGCACCGCACGTCGTGGCCGGCGCGCGCCAGAGCGCCCGCCGGCGAGGCCACGTGCAACGGCTGGTGCCCGAGCTCGTAGGTCGA
Source organism: uncultured Acidimicrobiales bacterium (assembly GCA_963848335.1). Taxonomy (GTDB): domain Bacteria; phylum Actinomycetota; class Acidimicrobiia; order Acidimicrobiales; family UBA8190; genus Chersky-840. The sequence goes on along the minus strand of CAWKDD010000001.1, from coordinate 1,835,674 downwards.
GACCAGCAGCACGCGCACGGCCCCACGGTAGCGGTATCCCGGTGGGTGGACGGACCCGCGCGGCGCGGCGTCAGGGTGCGTGCGGCTGTGGTCCGCGGTCGTCCTCGATGTCGACGTCGAGACAGGCCCGGGCCCGGCGCAGGGCCCGTTCCACACGGTCGGGAGTGCGGTCGCGCGCGAAGACGAATCCGAGGTAGCGGTTGCCCTCGGGCACCGGGGCGACCAGACGACCGGGCACGATCGTGATCTCGATGTCGGTCACGCCCGGCACCGCCTTGGCCTCGACCAGCCCCTCGACGCCCACCAGCGTGCCGGCACGGGGGATCGGGATCATGAGGACCCCCGACGCCCCGCGTGCCGCGGTGTCGCCCAAGGCCATCCCCAGCGCGTGGGAGATCACGAGCTCTTCGAGCGAACGGCCCGTGGAGAACGACAGGGCACGCGAGCACAGGCCACCGATGGTGCGCGCCGCCACCTCGATGACCACGGCGCGCCCCTCGTGCACCCGGACCTCGACGTGGACGGGACCGTCGACGAGCCCCAGCGCCGCGGTGGCGGCCCCCGAAGCTGACACCACCGCGGCCAGGTCGGGGGGCGGGAGCCGGCTGGGCGTCACATAGAGGGTCTCTTCGAACGCCGGCCCGTCGAGGGGGTCGGGCTTGTCGAACACCGCCAGGACCCGCAGCCCGCCCGAGACGACGAGCCCCTCGACGGCCACTTCCGGTCCCGGCGCGAACCGTTCCACCAGCAGCGGGGCCCCGGGATCGACGCCGGCCGAGGTGGCGATGCGCCGGACCCGTTCGGCCACGGCCACGGCGTCGCCGGGCGTGTCGGCTCGCAGCACTCCCTGGCTGCCGGACAACGACGTGGGCTTGATCACACACGGCAGCCCGACGGCGCCGACCGCGGCGGCCACCTCCTCGGGACCGGCGCCCGGTGACAGGGTGGTGAAGGCCGGTTGGGGCACTTCGAAGGCGGCCAGGCGCTCACGCAGGGCGAGCTTGTCGCGGGCGATGGCCACGGCTTCGGGCGGGTTGTGGGCCAGGCCCAGGCGGGCCGAGGCCCTTGCCGCCACGACGGTGCCGGCGTCGTCGACGGCGATCACGGCGTCGAGAGGGGTGCGGTCGTCCTGGGCCACGATGGCGTCCGACGCCCCGTCGGGATCGTCGAGGGGGACCTCGAGGGCGCGCCGGCCCATGAGCCCCTCGAGGGCGCCCGCTCCCTCGGTGCCCACGATGACCTCGACGCCCAGGGCACGGGCGGCGTCGAGGAAGTCGCGGGCCCGGTACGTGGCGGACGGAACGACAAGGAGTACCCGGGCCATCCCCCTATGATGGCGGGAGGAGGTTGTCACCGATGGCCGAGGACGTCGCGCCCACTGAGGAGCCCGCGGTCCCCGCCGTGCTGACCGTCACGCCGGCGGCTCGCGGTGTGGTGCTCGACGCCCGGGCCCAGGAGGCCGATTCCGAGCGCCTGGCCCTGTGGGTCGAGGTGACCGGCGCCCGGGACGGCGCCTACGCCTACGACATCTACTTCCAGTCCGCTGCCGACGCCGGCCCCGGTGACAGCGTCTCCGACGACGACGGGCTCGCCGTGGTGGTGCCCGAATCGAGCGTCGCCCGTCTCGTCGGCGCCCGGCTGGACTGGTCCGACGAGGGCGACGGCGGCCTGGTGATCGTCAATCCCAACACCCCGCCGCGGCCCGAGGTCTTCGCCGAGCGCCCGCAGGTGGACCTCACCAGCGAGCTCGCCCAGCGCGTGCTCGCCGTGCTCGATGACCAGGTGAACCCCTCCATCGCCATGCACGGGGGACACGCTGCTCTGGTGGCGGTGGAGGAGGGCGTGGTCTACGTGCGCCTGAGCGGGGGTTGCCAGGGCTGCGGCCTGGCGTCGGTGACCCTGTCGCAGGGCATCGAGGTGGCGCTGCGCGACTCGGTTCCCGAGATCGTGTCGGTGGTCGACGTCACGGACCACGCCAGCGGCGCCAACCCGTTCTACGAGCCGGCCAAGAAGTAACCCCCGCGACGGCGGTCTCTCTGGCGGGCCCGCCCATCCGCGGAGCGCCGCAGCCCGTTGGTTAGCGTGCCGGCATGCACGCCCTCGTCACGGGGGTCAGCGCGGGGGCCGGACTCCTCCTCGGCGGTGAGCTCGAGATCGTCGTCGAGCGCCTCGGGGAACGGCGGCCTTTCGACCGTCCCTGGTGGCGCTGCCCCTCGTGCGCCACCCCGTACCGCGGACAAGGGCTCGTGCCCGTGGTCAATTCGCTCTTCTTGCGCCGCGGGTGTCGGTCGTGTCGCGAGCGGGTCTCGCACCCCCTGCGGCCGGCCGTGCTCGGAGTGGTGAGCGCGCTCGTGCTCGGCGCCTTCGCGGCCCGCATCGGGGACGACGTCGTGCTCGCCTCCTACGCGGTGTTCGGCCTGTCGATGGTGGCCATGAGCGCGGTGGACCTCGAGCGCCAGATCATCCCCAATCGTCTCGTGTACGGCACGCTCGCCTTGCTGGTGCCGCTGTTCGTGCTGTCCGCCGCCGTCGACGGCAGGTGGGGGTCGCTGGCCCGGGCGGCCATCGCCGGGGCGGCGGGCTTCGTCGGCTTCCTCCTCGTCCATCTGGCCGTCCCCCGGGGGATGGGCTTCGGTGACGTGCGCCTGGCCGGCATCATCGGCTTCGCCACGGGGTGGTTGGGGCTCGGCCACGCCTTCGTGGCCTTCTTCGCCGCCTTCGTGCTCGGCGCGCTGGTCGGGATCGGGGCCATGATGGTGTCCGGGGCAGGGCGCAAGACCAGGATCCCCTTCGGGCCCTTCCTCGCCGCCGGCGCCGTCCTGACGGTGCTGTGGGGCGATCCCCTGGCCCGCACGCTGTTCCATCACGGGACGTGACCAGGAGCGGGCCCCCGAAGGCACCGAAGTAGATTGGCGAGGTGATCAGGTTCCTCACCGCGGGAGAGTCGCACGGCCGCGCGCTGGTGGTGATCGTGGAAGGGCTGCCGGCCGGACTGCCGGTGACAGAGCCCGAGATCGCCGGAGAGCTCGCCCGGCGCCGTCTCGGCTACGGACGCGGGCCGCGCATGCGTTTCGAGGCGGACGAGATCACCCTGATCGGCGGCATCCGCCACGGGCGCACCCTCGGCTCGCCGGTGGCGATAGAGATCGCCAACACCGAGTGGCCCAAATGGCAGGAGGAGATGTCTCCCGACCCCGGGGCTCCGGCCAAGGTCCTGACCAAGCCCCGTCCGGGCCATGCCGACCTCGCCGGCATGCAGAAGTACGGGTTCGACGACGCGCGTGACGTTCTCGAACGGGCCTCGGCGCGCGAGACGGCAGCCCGGGTGGCGGCGGGGTCCCTGGCCAAGGCGCTCCTGGCCAAGCTGGGGATGTCGGTGATGAGCCACGTCGTCGGTCTCGGTCCGGTGCGCGCCGATGGGGTGCAGCGCCCCGGCCCCGAGGACCTCGAGCGCGTCGACGCCTCGGCGGTGCGGTGCTTCGACCCGGGGGTCGAAGCACGCATGGTGCAGGCGGTCAAAGCCGCCGCCAAGGACGGGGACTCGCTGGGGGGCGTGGTGGAGGTCCTGGCCTTCGGCGTTCCGGTGGGGCTCGGCAGCCATGTGCACTGGGACCGCCGTCTCGACGGCATGCTCGCCCAGGCGCTCATGAGCATCCAGGCCGTCAAGCATGTCGAGCTGGGCGAGGGGTCCGAGACCGTGTCGCGACGCGGTTCGGAGGCGCACGACGCCATCACCTGGGACGAGGGGTCGGGCACGTACCGGCGCGAGACGGACCGGGCCGGGGGGATCGAAGGGGGGATGTCGACGGGCGGGCTCATCGTGGCTCGCGTGGGCATGAAGCCGCTCGCCACGCTGAACCGGCCGGTGCTCGGGACCGTCGACGTCGTGACCAAGGAGGCGACGGTGTCGTTCAAGGAGCGCACCGACGTCACCGCCGTTCCGGCCATGGGCGTGGTGGCCGAGACGATGACGGCGTTGGTGCTGGCGTCCGAGGCGCTGCGCAAGTTCGGGGGGGACTCGCTGGCCGAAGTGGTGCGCAACCGGGACGGGTACCTGTCGTCGCTCCACGACACGCCATCGTCGGCCGCCGCGGCCGGCCGTGGCTGAGCACCTGTTGCTCGTGGGGATGATGGGCGCCGGCAAGTCGACGGTGGCTCGGCTGGTGGCGCCGCGCCTGGGTCGACCGCTCGTCGACACCGACGAGGAGGTGGAGCGGGCCGCCGGCACGTCGGTGAGTGAGATCTTCTCGACGCGCGGCGAGCCGGCCTTCCGGGCCGAGGAGGGGACGCGTGCTGGACGCGGTCCTCGCCGGCGTCGTTCCCTCGGTGATCTCGGTGGGGGGAGGTGCGGTCCTCGAGCCCCGGCAGCGGGTGGCGCTGCGCGGCGGCGGCACGGTCGTGTGGCTGCGGGCCCGCCCCGACACGCTGGCACGGCGGGTGGGCCGTACCCCCCATCGGCCGCTTCTGGTCGGCGCGGCCGACGGGCCTGGCGCCGCCCTGGCCCGCATCGACGCCGAGCGCCGGCCGTTCTACGCGGAGGTGGCCGACGTCGTGATCGACGTGGACGACCTCAGCCCCGGCGCCGTGGCCCAACGGGTTCTCGACGTCGTCGTCGTGCCGCCAGGGGAGGGAGCGAGGTGATCACGGTTCCCGTTCGCCTCCACGAACGGTCCTACGACGTCGTGGTGGGGGCCGGGGCGCGCCGGCTCCTGCCCGAGGCGCTCCCTCCCGGTGTGCGGAGAGTCGCCGTCGTCACCCAGGAGAACGTCGAGGTGGACCTGGACCCCGGGGTCCCCTCCGAGACCTTCGTCGTGCCCGACGGCGAGGAGGCCAAGTCCCTGGCCACCGTGGAGCGGTTGTGCCGGGACTTTGCCCGTTGCGGCCTGTCGCGCACCGACGCCGTGGTGGCACTCGGGGGAGGGGCGGTGACCGACGTGGCCGGGTTCGCGGCCGCCGTCTTCCACCGCGGCATGCCGTACGTCAACGTGGCCACGACGTTGCTGGCGCAGGTCGACGCCGCCGTCGGCGGGAAGACGGGGGTCAACCTGCCCGAGGGCAAGAACCTGGTGGGCGCCTTCTGGCAGCCGGCCGCCGTGCTCTGTGACACCGAGGCGCTCGGCTCCCTGCCGGCGCGCGAGTGGTCTTCGGGTCGGGGCGAGATGGCCAAGTACGCCTTTCTGGGCGAGGGCCCGGCAGATCAGGGCCGCCTGGGCACGTCGATCCTCAGCCTGCCCCTCGACGAGCAGGTGGCCAGGTGCGTGGCGATCAAGGCCGCCGTGGTGGCAGAGGACGAGCGGGAGTCGGGACGCCGCATGGTCCTCAACTACGGCCACACCCTCGGGCACGCCGCTGGAGGCGTCCGCCTTCGGCCCGCACGCCAAATGGGACCTCCGCCATGGTGAGGCCGTGGCCATCGGCCTCGTCTTCGCGGCCATGCTGGCCCGGAGGTTGGAGCGCATCGACGACGAACGTGTGGCGGTGCACCGCCGGGTGGTGGGCGGGTTCGACCTGTACTGGCGACATGCCCGCCGGTGCTTCGGCGGGCGAGCTCGTGCAGTTCATGGCCCGGGACAAAAAGGCGCACCACGACCTGACCTTCGTCCTGGACGGCCCCGACGGTGTGGAGCCCGTCCACCAGGTGGACGAGGAGGCCGTGCTCGCTACCCTGGCGGAGATGGGGTGCGCGCCGTGAGCGGACCGGGGACGCTCGTGGTGCTGCTGTCGGGCCCGAACCTCGACCTCCTGGGCGAGCGCCAGCCCGAGGTGTACGGGCCGCGCCAGCCTGGCCGACCACGTGGCCGCCGCCGCCGAGGAGGCGCAACGGTGCGGGCTCGAGCTCGAGCACCACCAGAGCAACCACGAGGGCGAGCTCGTCGACCTGGTCCACGGCGCCCGCGGGCGGGCCGCCGCCCTGATCGTGAACGCGGGGGCCCTCACCCACTACTCCTGGTCGTTGCACGACGCCCTGGCGGCGTTCGAGGGGATCGTGGTCGAGTTGCACCTCTCCAACCCGGCAGCCCGAGAGCCGTGGCGTCACACCTCGGTGGTGGCCGACGTGGCCGACGGGGCCATCGTCGGTTTCGGGGGCCTCGGCTACCGGCTGGCGGTCGGTGCGGTGGCCCGGCTCCTCGGCCAACCGGACGGGGGCACGTCGTGAGCGACACCTCCACCGGTCGCAGCCGACACCTCGCCCCGGAGGGATCGCTGCCGGCCATGGACTTCGCCCGACGGATGCAGCGCCTGTGCGCCGGGCTCGAAGCCGCCGAGGTCGACGCCCTGCTGATCACGGCGCTGCCCAACGTCCGCTACCTCACCGGCTTCACCGGCTCCGCCGGGGTGCTCCTCGTCACCGGGGGCGACGACCGCGTCGCCCATCTCGTGACCGACGGGCGGTACCGCACCCAGGCCGGCGAGCAGTTGGCCGCCGCCGGCGTCGACGGGGCCGTCGAGCTGACGGTGGGCGGCGTCCAAGCCCAGCGCCAGGCACTGGCCGCCACCGCCCAGGCGGCGACGGTGCATCGTCTGGGCCTCGAGGCCGACCACGTCACCTGGTCGGCGCAACGCCGCTGGGCCGAAGACCTGGCCCCGGCCGTGCCCGTGGCCACCAGCGGCGTGGTGGAGGCACTGCGGCAGGTGAAGGACCACGGCGAGCTCGCCCGCATGGAGCGCGCCGCCGCCATCGCCGACGCCGCGCTCGGCGAGGTGCTGCCCCTGCTCGGAGAGCGACGGAGCGAGGACGAGGTGGCCCTGGCGCTGGACACCGCCATGCGCCGCCTCGGTGCCGAGGACCGCGCCTTCGAGACCATCGTGGCGTCGGGCCCCAACGCGGCCAAGCCCCATGCCCGGCCCTCGGCGCGGGTCATCGTCCCCGGGGACCCGGTCGTGGTGGACTTCGGCGCCATCTTCGAGGGGTACCGCTCCGACATGACGCGCACCTTCTGCGTCGGCGGCGAACCGCCCGGGACCCTGGCCCGGGTCTTCGAGGTGGTGGGGGCGGCCCAGGCTGCCGGCGTCGCCGCCGTGCGCGCCGGGGTGACCACCGGAGACGTCGACAAGGCCTGTCGCGACCTGATCGCGGATGCCGGTTGGGCCGAGGCCTTCGAGCACGGCACCGGGCACGGGGTCGGTCTCGACATCCACGAGGCCCCGGCGCTGGGCCCGGGGTCGACTGCTATCCTCGGCCCAGACGTCGTCGTGACCGTCGAGCCCGGCGTGTACCTGGCGGGGATCGGCGGAGTCCGCGTCGAGGACACCGTCGTGGTCACCGCGGACGGTTGTCACACGCTCACCCGATTCTCCAAGGACATCGCTGCCTGATGGCTGTCACGACAAACGACCTGCGCAACGGTATGACGCTCGACCTGCCCGACGGTCTGTTCTCGGTGGTCGAGTTCCAGCACGTGAAGCCGGGCAAGGGAGGGGCATTCGTCCGCACGAAGCTCAAGAACGTGCGGACCGGCGCCGTCCTGGAGCGGACCTTTCGCGCCGACGAGCGTGTGGAGCAGGCCATCGTGGACAAGCGCGAGATGCAACTGCTCTACCGCGACGGCACCGACTACGTCTTCATGGACGTGACCTCCTACGACCAGATGCACGTTTCCCCCGCCACGCTCGGCGATGCCGCCCACTACGTCAAGGAGGGCGACAATGCCGTGCTGCAGATGTACGGGGGGGAGATCGTGGGTGTGGACCTGCCCGCCGCGGTCGAGCTGTCGGTGGCCGAGACCGAGCCCGGGGTCCAGGGCGACCGGGTGTCGGGGGCCCGCAAGCCGGCCACGCTCGAGACAGGGCTGGTGGTGCAGGTCCCGCTGTTCGTCAATCCCGGTGAGCGGATCAAGGTCGACACGCGCTCGGGCGAGTACATCAACCGGGCCTAGCCCGGCTCCTGCCGTGCCCGAGGACAGGGCCCCGGCCGCGCCCCGCGAAGGGCCCCGTCACGAAGCGCGCGAACGGGCGCTGGGCCTGCTCTACGAGGCGGAGATGAAGCGGATCGGGACGGCGGAGGTGCTGCGTACGCTGTCGGTCGCCCCCGACCCCTTCACCGTCTCGCTGGTCCAAGGCGTCGCCGAGCACGAGGAACGCATCGACGCCCTGGTGGCGGCGGCGGCCCAGGGCTGGGAGATCGAGCGCATGCCGGTGCTCGACCGCAGCATCCTGCGTCTCGCCACCTACGAGCTGATCGCCGAGCCCGACATCCCGGTGGCGGTGGTGATCGACGAGGCGGTCGAGCTGGCCAAGCAGTACTCCACCGAGTTCTCGGGCGGGTTCGTCAACGGCGTGCTGTCGACCATCGCCCGCCAGGTCCGCACCTGAGAGACCGCCCGTCGTCCTCTCCGACGACCCGCCACTCTCGCCCTCGCCCTCGTCGCGCCGGTGCTAGGATTTCCCGACGACCGTGAAGCGGGTCCCGAGAGGCCCGAACGGACCGTGGAGGAGCATTGGCGGAGCGAGAACGCAGACTGACCCCACCGCGAGGTGGGGTCTTCGTTCCTCGGGTCCAGGTCCTCACCGCCCAGGACGTCCAGCGGGCGCTGACCCGCATCGCGCACGAGATCATCGAGCGCAACCACGGGCTCGATGACGTCATGCTCGTCGGTCTGCAGACCGGTGGCGTCCCGCTGTCGTTCCGCATCGCCAGCGTGCTGGAGGAGATGGAGGGGACCGCCGTGCCCGTCGGTCTCCTCGACGTGGCGTTCTACCGTGACGACATCGGGATCCGCCCCGTGCTGCCCGAGGCCGCCACCGACATCCCCGGGGACCTGGCGGGCCAGCTCGTGGTCCTCGTCGACGACGTCCTGTTCACCGGGCGCACGGTCCGGGCGGCGCTCAACGCCCTCGGGGACTATGGCCGGGCTCGAGCCGTGCAGCTGGCGGTCATGGTCGACCGGGGCCACCGGGAGCTGCCCATCCGCCCCGATTACGTGGGCAAGAACATGCCGACCCGCATCGACGAGCAGGTCGACGTCAGCCTCGACGGTGTCGTGCTCGGGGACGTGGTGCCGCGATGACGCGCCCGTCCGCGTCGGCGGGAGCTCCCCGGCCCTCGATCCCGGCCGCGACCGCGGTCCCCGACGTCGCCAAGGGCGGCCGCCGGCACCTGTTGTCGGTGGCCGATCTCGGCGCCGAGGGCATCGAGGAGATCCTCGAGGTCTCCGACGCCTTCGTCGAGGTGGGCCGGCGGTCGATCCCCAAGGTGCCGTCGCTGCGCGGCCGCACCGTGGTCACGCTCTTCGCCGAGCAGTCGACGCGTACCCGGCTGTCTTTCGAAACGGCGGCCAAGCGCCTCTCGGCCGACGTGCTGTCGTTCTCCGTCGACACGTCGTCGGTCAAGAAGGGGGAGTCCCTGCGCGACACGGTGGAGACGGTGGCCGCCATGGGGGTGGACGCCTTCGTGGTACGCCACACGTCGGCCGGTGCACCCGCGGCGGTGGCGCGCTGGGTCGACGCCTCGGTGGTCAACGCCGGCGACGGCTGGCACGAACACCCCACCCAGGCCCTGCTCGACTGCTACACCATCCGCCAGGTTCTCGCCGAGCGCGCCGGGCGGTCGTCGGAGGGGGCCGGGGTCGGATGTTTCGTGGGACTGCGGGTGGCCATCGTCGGCGACGTCCGCCACAGCCGGGTGGCGCGCTCGTTGGTGTTGGCGCTCGGAGCGCTGGGAGCCGAGGTCACCCTGGTGGCGCCGGGAAGCCTCCTGCCGCCCTCGCTCGAGGGCTGGCCCGTGACCAAGGTGTCGTACGACCTCGATGCCGTGCTTCCCCACGTCGACGTCTGCTACCTGCTGCGGCTCCAATCAGAACGAGGCGCGGGTGCGTTCCTTCCCTCGGTACGTGAGTACAGCGCGTGGTACGGCCTGACGTCGCGCCGCGCCGCGTTGCTGAGTGACGGCGCCGTGGTCATGCACCCCGGGCCCATGAACCGGGGGGTCGAGATCGCCGACGACGTGGCTGCGCTCCCGCAGTCGCTCGTGCTGCGGCAGGTGTCCAACGGCGTCGCGGTCCGCATGGCGGTGCTCTTCATGCTGCTCGGTCAGGTGGGATCGGGTGGCGCCGCGCCGAGCCTGGCGCCGGTCGTCGCACCGACTCGGGGGACCGACCTCGGTGCCTGAGCCGACTCCGCAGGGGGGACGGTCCTCGGACCGGGCCACACCCACAGTCGTGATCCGGGGAGGCACCGTGGTGGATGCCTCGGGCGAGCGCCTCGCCGACGTCGTGGTCCAGGGGGGCGTGGTGACCGAGGTGGGGACGACGGTGGCGACACCTCGGGGTGCGACGGTGCTCGACGCCGGTGGGTGCCTGGTGTCCCCGGGGTTCGTCGACCTGCACACCCATCTGCGTCAACCCGGTGCCGAGGACTGCGAGACGGTGGAGACCGGGGCGCGGGCGGCCGCCCTGGGAGGGTTCACGGCCGTGGTGGCGATGCCCAACACCGAGCCCCCCGTCGACAGTGCCGCTGTGGCCCTCGAGGTGCTCGCGCTGGGCGAGGGTGCCATGTGCCAGGTCGCGGTGGCCGGCGCCATCACCATGGGGCGCGCCGGCGAGCGGCTGGCACCCATGGGCGAGCTGGCGTCGTTGGGTGTGCGCCTCTTCACCGACGACGGAGCGGGCGTCCAGGACGTGTCGGTCATGCGCAGGGCCCTCGAGTACGCACGCGGCTTCGACGTCACCCTGGCCCAGCACTGCGAGGACGAGGCGCTCGCCCGGGGGGGCCACATGCACGAGGGCGAGTGGTCGAGCCGCCTCGGCGTGCCGGGCATCCCCGCCGAGGCCGAGGAGATGATGGTGGCGCGCGACATCGCTCTGGCGCGACTCACGGGCGGGCGGATGCACTTCCTGCATCTCTCCACGGCACGCTCGGCGGCACTGGTGGCCGCCGCCAAGGCCGAGGGCCTGGCGGTGACGGCCGAGGTGACGCCGCACCACCTGACGCTGACCCACGCCGAGCTGGCCGGCTACGACCCCGTCTTCAAGGTGAACCCACCCCTGCGCGCCGCGTCCGACGTGGCCGCGCTGCGGGGCGCGTGCGGGGACGGCACGGTCGACGCCGTCGCCACGGACCACGCCCCCCACGCGCCCGAACGCAAGGACGACACCCTCGACGCCGCGCCCCCGGGCATGCTCGGGTTGCAGACGGCTCTCCCGGTCGTGCTCGGCGCCCTGGGTGGGGCCAACGGCAACGGCGCCCACCACGGCGCCCCCCGTCACGGCGGCCCGGGGATGTCGTCCCGAGCGGTCCTCGGGCTGTTGTCGTGGCGCCCGGCGCGCATCGCCGGCCTGGCCCGGGACCAGGGAGGCGACCAGGGCGGCCCCATCGAGCCGGGTGCGCCCGCCAACCTCTGTGTGATCGACCCGCTGGCCACGTGGGAGGTCGACCCCTTCCGGCTGGCCAGTCGAAGCCGCAACACCCCATGGGCGGGACGGGCCATGACCGGACAGATCCGTCACACCTTGTTCCGCGGCGAGCCCGTCGTGGTCGACGCCGAGGCCCAGCGTTGAGCGCGCCCGCCTCCGGCCCGCGCCCGACGACTGGTTCGAGGGGAGGGCTGCTTCGCTCTTGGTGCTGGCCGACGGCGAGGTCTTCGAAGGTGAGGCCATCGGCGCCGCGCCCCCGGGAGGGGTGTCCACGGGCGAGCTCGTGTTCAACACGGTGATGTCGGGCTACCAGGAGGTCGTCACCGACCCGAGCTACGCCGGGCAGGTCGTGGCCTTCACGTACCCGCATATCGGGAATTACGGCGTGACGGCCGAGGACGACGAGGCGCCGCGCCCGTGGTGTCGCGGCGTCGTGGTGCGCGACGTCCCGCCTCGGCCGTCGTCATGGCGCGCCACCGCCTCCTTCGAGGACTTCCTCGGGCGCAGCTCGCTGCCGGGCATCACGGGCGTCGACACCCGCCGCCTCACCCGGCACCTACGCGTGGACGGCGCCATGGGCTGCGCCTTTGGCACCGCGCCGGAGTCGGTGCTGCGCCACGCGGCGGCGTCGGAGCCGGGCACGACCGGACGTGACCTGGTCACCGGTGTGTCGGTGGGGGCGCCCTACGAACGCGGCTCGGGCCCGCTTCGGGTCGTCGCCTACGACTTCGGTGTGAAAGAGACCATGCTGCGCGCCCTGGGCGAGCTGGCGACCGTGACCGTGGTGCCCGCCGGGCATCGGGCCGCCGACACCTTGGCCCTCGAGCCCGACGGCGTCTTCCTGTCCAACGGGCCCGGGGACCCGGCCGCGCTCGGCGCGCACGCTGCGAACATCGGCGAGCTTCTGGGCCGCGTGCCGGTGTTCGGGATCTGCCTCGGTCATCAGCTGCTCGCCGAGGCGATCGGGGCGCGCACCTACAAGCTCCCCTTCGGCCACCACGGAGGCAACCATCCGGTGCGCCGGCTCGACACCGGCCAGGTCGAGATCACGAGCCAGAACCACAACTACGCCGTCGACGCCACGACGTTGCCGACCTCGGGGCCGCTCGCCGCCGAGGTCACCCACGTGAACCTCAACGACGGAGTGGTGGAGGGGTTCCGGTGTACGGGGGTCGCCGCCTTCAGCGTGCAGTACCACCCCGAGGCCGGCCCCGGCCCTCACGACGCCCGGTACCTCTTCGAAAGGTTCCGGAACATGGTCGAAGAGGTGCGCGCCTGATGCCGCGCCGCACCGACATCGAGACCATCCTCGTCATCGGCTCGGGCCCCATCGTGATCGGGCAAGCGTGCGAGTTCGACTACTCGGGCACCCAGGCGTGTCGGGTGCTGCGCGCCGAGGGATATCGCGTCGTCCTCGTGAACTCGAACCCCGCCACCATCATGACCGATCCCGACATCGCCGACCGTACCTACGTCGAGCCCCTCGACCTCGACGTGCTCAGCGCCGTCGTCGAACGAGAGCGGCCCGACGCGGTGTTGCCCACCATGGGCGGGCAGACCGGCTTGAACCTGGCCTTCGGCCTCTCCGAGCGCGGGGTGCTCGACGACTTCGGGGTGGAATTGATCGGCGCCAGCGCGCAGGCCATCGCCACTGCCGAGGACCGGGACCGTTTCAAGACCGCCATGGGCGAGATCGGCCTGGAGGTCCCGCCGTCGGGGTTCGCCACCCACCTGGACGAGGCCATGGCCCTGGGGGAGCAGATCGGGTTCCCCCTCATGATCCGGCCCAGCTTCATCTTGGGGGGAGCGGGCACCGGCACCGCGGCCGATCGTGCCCAGCTCGCCCGGGTGGCGGCGGAGGGTTTGGCGGCCAGCCCCGTGCACCAGATCCTCATCGAGAGGTCCATCGCGGGGTGGAAGGAGTTCGAGCTGGAGGTCATGCGCGACCGCGTGGACAACTGCGTGGTGGTGTGCTCCATCGAGAACTTCGACCCCATGGGTGTGCACACCGGCGACTCGATCACCGTGGCCCCGGCCCAGACGCTCTCGGACGTCGAGTACCAGGCCATGCGCGACGACGCCTTCGCGTGCATCCGCCGGGTCGGTGTCGAGACCGGAGGGTCCAACATCCAGTTCGCGGTGAGGCCCACCGACGGCAGACGTCTCGTGATCGAGATGAACCCGCGTGTGTCGCGCTCGTCGGCTCTGGCGTCCAAGGCGACGGGATTTCCCATCGCCAAGATCGCGGCGCGCCTCGCGGTCGGCTACACGCTCGACGAGATCACCAACGACATCACCGGTGCCACGCCGGCGAGCTTCGAGCCCACCATCGACTACGTCGTGACGAAGATCCCGCGCTGGGCCTTCGAGAAGCTGCCCGGGGCGGTGGACCGGCTCGGGACCCGGATGCAATCGGTGGGGGAGGTGATGGCCATCGGCCGGACGTTCCCCGAGTCGCTGCAGAAGGCCATCCGCTCGCTCGAGCAGGGTCGGTCCGGGCTCAACGGCGACCCCGCCGAGGCCGCCTACGAGCTTCTCGACGACGAGGAGCTGGTGGAGCGGGCCTGCTCACCGACGCCCGGCCGCGTGTTCGAGCTCGAGGCCGCGCTGCGCCGGGGCATCACACCCGACGCGTTGGCGGCGGCGACGGGTGTCGACCCCTGGTTCTTGGACCAGCTGGCCATCATCAGTGAGGCCCGCACGCGCCTGGAGGACATGGGCGCATCGGGTCGGGGGCCCGCCGATCTCGACCGTCGCACGTGGCGTGCGGTGAAGCGCCTCGGGTTCTCCGACAGTCAGATCGCCTACCTGCTCTCCGGCAGCCTCGGGGCGGGGCCAGGAGCGGGCGCGTTCACCGAGGCCGAGGTGCGTGCCGCTCGCCTGGCGGCGGGGGTGCGCGCCACCTTCAAGACCGTCGACACCTGCGGGGCCGAGTTCGCGGCACGCACCCCCTACCACTACGCCACCTACGAGGACGAGGACGAGGTGCGCCCGAGCGAGCGCCCGCGTGTGGCGATCCTGGGATCGGGGCCCAACCGGATCGGCCAAGGCATCGAGTTCGACTACTGCTGTGTCCACGCCTCGATGGCCCTGCGCGCTGCGGGCTACGAGACGGTGATGGTCAACTGCAACCCCGAGACCGTCTCCACCGACTACGACACCTCCGACCGCCTGTACTTCGAGCCCATCACGGCCGAGGACGTGGCCAACGTGCTCGACGCCGAGGCGGAGGCGGGTACGGGGCCCGGGGGTGCGCCCCTCGCCGGCGTGATCGTGAGCCTCGGCGGCCAGACGCCGCTCAAGCTCGCCCACAGCCTGCCGTCGGAGCTGGTCCTCGGTACGAGCCCGGCCTCCATCGACCTGGCCGAGGACCGCGAGCGTTGGAACCTGTTGTGCGAGCGGTTGGGGATCCCTCAGCCTGCCGGGGGCATCGCCTTGTCGGTGGACGAGGCCCTGACCGTGGCCCACAAGGTCGGGTACCCCGTGCTCGTCCGCCCGAGCTACGTGCTCGGGGGGCGGGCCATGGAGATCGTCTACGACGACGAGCGCCTGGCCCAGGTGGTCGAGGAGCTGGCGGGGTCCCTGGCCCGCGAAGGCGCCGCCACCGCAGAGCGCCCCGTCCTGGTCGATCGGTTCCTCGAAGACGCCGTCGAGGTCGACGTGGACGCCGTGCGGGACCGGACCGGCGACCTGTTCATCGCCGGGGTCATGGAGCACGTCGAGGAGGCGGGCGTGCACTCGGGGGACTCGGCGTGCGCGCTGCCCCCGCAGACGCTTTCGAGCGCCGTGCTCGACACGCTGAGCGCCCACACCCGGGCCATTGCCGCCGCCCTGGAGGTGGTGGGGCCCATCAACGTGCAGTACGCGGTCAAAGAAGGCACCGTCTACGTGCTCGAGGCGAACCCCCGCGCCAGTCGGACGGTGCCCTTCGTCGCCAAGTCGACGGGGGTGCCGGTCGCCATGGTCGCAGCCCGGGTGATCACAGGAGCGACGTTGTCCGAGCTGCGCGCCGAAGGGCTCCTGCGCGCACCGACGGGGGGCCGGTGGGTGAGCGTCAAGGAGGCCGTGCTGCCCTTCGACCGCTTCCCGGGGGTCGACACGCTTCTCGGCCCCGAGATGCGTTCCACCGGCGAGGTGATGGGGATCGGCTCGACCTTCGGGCTCGCCTTCGCCAAGAGCCAGATGGCCGCCGGCATGCAGCTGCCGTCGGAGGGTGCGGTGTTCCTGTCCCTCGCCGATCGCGACAAGGCCGGAGGCCTCGAAGCGGCCCGGACGTTCCACGAGCTCGGATTCGAGCTGGTGGCCACCTCGGGGACCGCCGCCTTCCTCGAGTCCAACGGCATGCCGGTGGCCACGGTGGTGGCCAAGGTGGGGGAGTCGGGCGCGTCCGATGCCGTCGAGCTCATCGCCACCGGGCGCGTGCAGTTGGTGGTGAACACGCCCCGGGGCCGGGGCCCGCGCGCCGACGGCGTGCACATCCGTTCCGCCGCCCTCGTGCACCGGGTGCCGTGTCTGACGACCGTGGCGGCGGCGCGCGCCGCCGCCACCGGGATCCTGGACTGGCGGCGTCACGGGCTGTCGGTGGTGTGCCTGCAGGAGGTCCACGGATGAGGGGCCGTGTCGACCTGCGGACCTACGTGGGGTCGGTGCCGCTGCCCAACCCGGTGCTCACGGCGTCCGGTACCGCCGGGCACGGGGCCGAGCTCGCCGCCTACTTCGACCTGGCTTCGCTCGGCGCCGTCGTGGTGAAGTCCCTCGCGGCCCTGCCCTGGGCCGGCAACCCACCGCCCCGGGTCCACGAGACGCCGGCGGGCATGCTCAATTCCGTCGGGCTCCAGGGACCCGGGATCGCATCGTGGCTCGCCTACGAGCTCCCCGCGCTCAACGACCGCGGCGCCCGGGTCGTGGCGAGCGTGTGGGGGAGCCGCGTGGAGGACTACGCCCAGGCCGCGGCGATGCTGGCCGGCGCGCCCGGAGTGGTGGCGGTGGAGGTCAACGTGAGTTGTCCCAATCTCGACGATCGGAGCCGGATGTTCGCCCACTCGGCGCAGGCCACGGCGCAGGCCGTGGCGGCTTCGAGGGCGTGCGGTTTGCCGTTGTGGGTGAAGTTGAGCCCCAACGTGTCCGACATCGTCTCCATTGCTGGCGCCGCGCTCGAAGCCGGCGCGGAGACGCTCGTGCTCGTCAACACGGTGCTGGGAATGGCCATCGACGCGAGGCGTCGCGACTACCGGCTCGGCTCGGGTCCCGGGGGCGGCGGCCTCTCGGGGCCGGCCATCCGACCGGTGGCGGTGCGCGCCGTGCACGACTGTCGTGCCGCCTTCCCCCACGCGGGCATCGTCGGCGTCGGCGGCGTGTCGCGTGGCGTCGACGTGGTGGAGATGATGCTCGCCGGCGCCGATGCGGTCGAGGTGGGGACGGCCACGTTCCGAGACCCACGCGCGCCGGCGAGGGTCCTGGCCGGGCTCAGGCGCTGGTGCCGATGGCACGGCGTGGTCGACGTGCGCGCCCTGGTGGGTGCGGTGCACCGGGAACGGGGTGCGGGCCCGACAGCGGTGGCAGCACCGCGCCCGGTCATGGATCGGGCCGGGCAGGTGGCGGCGCGGTGGTCGCCAGTTCCCGGCGCGCCGCCGGGTGCGCCTCTGACTTCTGAAGCCTCGGCTCCTCCCGCCCCGGCTCCCGGTGGGGCAGCTCCGGCGCCGGCAGCTCCGGCGCCGCCGGGTGCCCCGGCGTCAGCGCGGCCCGGTGTGGCCAGGCCCGACGTTCCCTCCCGTCTTCCCCCCGTGCCTCGCCGGGGGGACCAGAGGATGCGCGAGGGCGACCATGGGGGGTGACGACGTGCGGGACCGGCTGGCCCTGGCCCTGGACGTGGACGACCTCGTGGTGGCGCTGCGGCTGGCACACCGGCTCCGACCCTGGTTCGGGGTCGCCAAGGTGGGGCTGGAATTGTTCGGGGCGGCCGGGCCCGAGACCGTGTCGGCGCTCGTCGACGAGGGCTACCGCGTCTTCCTCGACCTCAAGATGCACGACATCCCGACCACGGTGGCGCGGGCCGCCCGGGTCCTGGGAGCCATGGGCGTGGAGTTCACCACCGTGCACACGCAGGGTGGTCAATCCATGCTGCGAGCTGCGGTTTCGGGCATGGTGGAGGGGGCCGAGGCGGCCGGGGCCCCAGCACCGTGCGTGCTCGGGGTCACCGTCCTCACGAGCGACACCGACGCCGCCCCCGAGGCGCTCGCCTCCCGTTCGAGATGGGCGGCTTCGGCGGGCTGCGGGGGACTGGTCTGTGCCGCCTCGGACCTGGCGGTCACACGGAGCGCCGCCCCGGGGCTGTTGACCGTCGTCCCCGGAATCCGCCCCGCGGGGACCTCGAACGACGACCAGGCGCGTGCCGCCACCCCCGCTGCCGCGATCCGGGCGGGCGCGGACATTCTGGTGATCGGTCGCGCCGTCACCGCTGCCGGAGACCCCGAGGCCATGGCCGCCGCCGTCGTGGACGAAGTGGCCGCGACGATGGCCGCACCTCGCGGATGACCCCCGCTCACGAGGGCGCTATGGTGGCCCGCATGCCGCAACCTCCCGCACTCACCCCGGAGCAGCGCCAGGCGGCGCTGGACAAGGCCGCCAAGGTCCGCCGCGAGCGGGCCGAGGTGAAAGAGAAGCTGAAGATGGGGTCCATCACCCTGTCGGAGCTTCTCCGGCGTGCCGAGAAGGACGAGACCGTCGGCAAGATGAAGGTGCTGTCGGTGCTCGAATCGCTTCCCGGTCTCGGAAAGGTCAAGGCCCGGCGTCTCATGGAGACGGTGGGAATCAGTGAGAGCCGTCGGTTGCAGGGCCTCGGCGCCAATCAACGCGACGCTCTGCTGACGCATACTTCGAAGTCCTGATCCTCGTCATCTCCGGCCCCGGCGGGGCGGGGAAGGGCACCGTCGTCTCCCGTCTGGTCGAACGCGACCCGAGTCTGTGGCTGAGCCGCTCCTGGACGACGCGTCCCCGGCGTCCCGGTGAAGCCGCCGACGCGTACACGTTCGTCGACCGCGACCACTTCGAGGAGACGATCGCGGCCGGCGGGTTCCTCGAATGGGCGGAGTTCCTCGGCCACCTCTACGGCACACCCCTCCCCGACGCGCCCCCGGGCAAGGACGTGGTCCTCGAGATCGACCTCCAAGGGGCGCGCCAGGTCAAGGCCCGGCATCCCGACGCCCTGGTCGTGCTCCTGGTGCCACCATCTCCCGAGGTCCAGCGGGCTCGGCTCCGCCGGCGCGGCGATGACGTCCACGAGGTCGACAGGCGTATCGCCCTCGGTGCCGAGGAGATGCGCCTGGGCAAGGAGCTGACCCCCTTCGTGGTCGTCAACGACGAGGTGGACCGGGCGGTGTCCGAGGTGGCCGGTATACTGGACCTTCACCGCAATCTCCCGCCGGAACGATGACCGGCCACCGTGGAGGAGCCTGAATTGCCCCAGCGCCGCTCGACGCTCATGGACCCGCCCGTGGAGGACCTCCTCGACAAGGTCGACTCGAAGTTCACCCTGGTGGCCCTGTCGGCCAAGCGTGCCCGGCAGATCAACTCGTACTACAACCAGCTGGGGGAGGGACTGGGCTTCGTCGTGCCCCCCCAGGTGACCTCGGTCTCGGGCAAGCCCCTCACCATCGCCTTCGAAGAGGTGGCGGCCGGTAAGGCCACCTACCACCGCCTCGAGCCGGGCGAAGAGCTCGAGGACGGTTCCGCCGTCGTCGAAGGTGCCGAGGTGGCGGAGGTCGTCGCCGACGGACCTGAGCTCACCGCGCTCACCGGCGAGCTCGACGCCCAGCCGCCGGAGGCGGGCGAGTAGCAGGCGGGGGTACCCGCCCGCGCTCTGCCCGGGAGCTCGGACCATGACGACAGGCCCCGCCACGGGCAAGACCATCGTCCTGGGAGTCACCGGGGGCATCGCCGCCTACAAGGCGGTCGAGGTGTGTCGCCGGCTGGTCGACGCCGGGGCCCACGTCGTTCCCGTCCTCACCGAGGAGGCCACGCGCTTCGTCGGCGCGGTGACCTTCTCGGCGTTGGCGTCGGAGCCCGTCCAGAGGACCCTGTGGGCCGAAGCCGATCCCATTCCCCACACCGATCTGGGCCGGCGCGCCGATCTGGTCCTGGTGGTCCCGGCGACGGCGCATTTTCTCGCCTGCTACGCACACGGCATGGCCGACGGATTGCTCACCGCCACCGTCCTCGCCACCCGTGCGCCGGTGATGGTGTGCCCGGCCATGCACACCGAGATGTGGGAGCACCCTGCGGTCCGGGACAACCTGGCCATCTTGCGCCGCCGCGCCGTGTACGTGGTCGACCCGGGCGAGGGACGGTTGGCCGGAGGTGACGTCGGGGCCGGGCGCCTGGCCGAGCCCGCCGACATCGTCGACGCCGCCTTGTCCGTGCTGTCGTTGCCCGCGCCCGGAGTCGGTGCCAGCACCCGGGGCCGGGATTTGGCCGGGAGACGTGTCGTGGTGAGCGCGGGGGGCACCCGCGAGCCCATCGACCCGGTGCGTTTCATCTCCAACCGTTCCTCGGGCAAGCAGGGTCATGCCGTGGCCGAAGCGGCCGCGGCGCGCGGCGCGGAGGTCGTCTTGGTGACCACGGCGCGCCGGGCGGTGAGCCCCGGCATCACGGTCGTGCCGGTGGAGACGGCGGCGGAGATGGAAGCGGCCGTGCTCGGGCACGCCGACGGTTCCGACGTCGTGGTGATGGCGGCTGCGGTGGCCGACTTCCGTTCGAAGACGCCCGCCGAGGCCAAGTTGTCGAAGTCCGACGGCCTCCCCGAGCTCGTGCTCGAGCCCACCCCCGACATCCTGGCCGAGCTCGGTCGGCGACGACGCGACGGGCAGGTGCTCGTCGGGTTCGCGGCGGAGACCCACGACCTGGCGGCCCGGGCCGGCGCCAAGCTCAGGGCCAAGAACATCGACCTGATGGTGGGCAACGACGTCTCGGCCCACGGCGTGGGGTTCGACCACGACACGAACGCCGTCACCATCCTGGGGTCCGAGGGGACGTGTCGGGAGATCGCCCTGACCTCGAAGCTCGAGGTGGCCCACGCCATTTTGGATAGTGTGATCGATCGCCTGGGCGGTGCGCGTCCGGGTGGGGGTGCCCGGCGTGCCGGCGCTTCCGGGGGGGACGACAAGCCGAGGAGAGACTCGTGACCACGCGCCACACCTTCACATCGGAGTCGGTGACCGAAGGACATCCCGACAAGATGGCGGACCAGATCTCCGACTCGGTGCTCGACGCCGTGCTCGAATCGGATCCCAACGGCAGGGTGGCATGCGAGACGCTGCTCACCACCGGTCTGGTCGTCGTGGCGGGCGAGATCTCGACCAAGTGCTACATCGATATCGCCACCTTGGTGCGAGACGTGGTGTGCGACATCGGCTACGACAGCGACGCGCACGGGTTCAACGGCCGCACCTGTGGAGTGATGGTCGCACTCGACGAGCAGTCTCCCGACATCGCCCAGGGTGTCACCGCCGCCCACGAGCTCCGGACCGGCTCCGGGGGAGAGGACCAGCTCAATGCCCAGGGTGCCGGCGACCAGGGAATGATGTTCGGGTACGCCTGTGACGAGACACCCGACCTCATGCCGCTTCCCATCTGGATGGCGCATCGTCTCGCCCAGCGTCTGTCCCAGGTCCGGCGGGTCGGCGTCCTCCCGTACCTGCGCCCCGACGGCAAGACTCAGGTGAGCGTGGTCTACGAGAGCGGGCGGCCCGTCGCCATCGACACCGTGCTGATCTCCACGCAGCACGCGCCCGGTGTCGACATCGAGACCCTCCTTCTCCCCGACCTCCGCGAGCACGTGATCCATCCGCTGCTGCCCCCCGATCTCGACACCTCGGCGCTGCGGGTGCTGGCCAATCCCACGGGTCGTTTCGAGCTCGGGGGACCGCACGCCGACACCGGGCTGACGGGCCGGAAGATCATCGTGGACACCTATGGCGGCATGGCGCGCCACGGCGGTGGGGCCTTCTCGGGGAAGGACCCGTCCAAGGTCGACCGCTCGGCGGCCTACGCGGCCCGTTGGGTCGCCAAGCACGTCGTCGCGGCCGGCGCCGCGAGCCGGTGCGAGGTTCAAGTCGCCTATGCCATCGGCGTGGCCAGCCCCGTCTCGCTCATGGTCGAGACCTTCGGGACCGAGACCGTGGACCCGGTCAGGATCGAGCAGGCGGTGCGCGAGGTGTTCGACCTGCGGCCGGCGGCGATCGTCCGCGACCTCGACCTCAAGCGGCCGATCTACCGCCGTACCGCCGCCTATGGGCACTTCGGCCGCTCGGACAAGGAGTTCACCTGGGAGGCGACGCCGAGGGTGGACGACCTCAAGCGCGCCCTGGGTCTGTAGGGTTCGGGCACCGGGAGCGGCCGACCCGGCGTCACGTCCCACCCCCGTCGTGTCGGCGCCACGCGTCGAGCGCGTCGTGCGCGTGCTCCCCGACGTGAGCGCGCTGCGCAAGACCTTCGACTACACCGTTCCCGACGCCCTCGGCGAGCGGGTGCGCGTCGGCACCCAGGTCCGCATCGCGCTCGGAGCGCGACGTGTGGGTGGGTGGGTCGTCGAAGACCACGTCGTGGCTCCGGCCGGAGTCGTGCTGCGGCCCATCTCCGCGGTGCGGGGCTGGGGCCCGCCGCCGGCGGTGCTCGACGTCGCCGAGTGGGCGGCATGGCGCTGGGCCGGCCCGGTCCCGGCGCTGCTGCGCACGGCCTCGTCGCCGGTGGTGGTGCGCACGCTCCCCGCTCCCGGTTCCGGTTCCGGTCCCGGCGCCGCCACCTCCGGGCCCCAGCTCGTGGGCCCTTCGGCCCGTGCCCCTTCTCCCCTCGGCCCGGGAACCACGGTCGTCCGGCTCGGGCCGGCGGGCGACGCCTGGCCGATCGTGCTCGACGCCGCGGCACGTTGCGCGCCCGGCGGCGACACCACCGGCGCGCTGGTGCTGGCGCCGAGTCACCGTGCCGCGGGCGACGTGGCGCGACGTCTGCGGGCGGACGGCGTCGCCACCGCCTTGCTTCCCGGCGAGTGGGCGCGGGCCCGGGCCGGCGGGTGCGTGGCCGTGGGGGCACGCGCCGGTGCCTTCGCCCCCCTGCCGCGGCTGGCGGCCGCAGTCGTGCTCGACGCGCACGACGAGGCGTACCACGAAGAGCGCGCCCCGACCTGGGCCGCCTGGATGGTGGTGGCCGAACGCGCCCGGCGCGACGGAGCACCCTGTGCCCTCGTGTCACCGTGTCCCACCCTCGAGATGCTCGGCGCCGGGCCGCTCGTCGTCGCGCCACGCCACGTCGAGCGCCGGGGCTGGCCCGCGGTGGAGGTGATCGACCGCCGGGGCGACGACCCGCGTACCGGGCTGTTCTCCGAGCGGCTGGTGCGGCTGGTGCGCGAGGCGGCGGAGTCGCCGGGACGACGGGTGGTCTGTGTCGTGAACCGGACCGGACGGGTCCGGCTGTTGTCGTGTGCGGCGTGCGGGGACTTGGCGCGCTGCGAGACGTGCGGGGCCGCCGTCGAGCTGGTGGGCGAGACCGCCCGGGCCCGCGGCCGGCGCTCGGGGTCTGAACCCGGCGCCCCCGGACCGGCGCCGCGGCTGCGGTGCCGGCGCTGTGGGCACGAACGCCCGGTCGTGTGCGCCCGGTGCGGCGCCACCCGTATGAAGGCGTTGCGGCTGGGCGTGACGCGCGTCCGTGAGGACCTCGAGGCTCTGGCGGGTGTAGACGTGGCCGAGGTGTGGGGACCGGCGGCCTCCGACGAACGGGAGGAGGCACAGGTCGGTCGGGCCCGGGTCGTGGTGGGTACCGAGGCCGCCTTGCACCGGGTGCCCGACGCCGACACGGTGGCGTTCTTGGACTTCGACTCCGAGCTCCTCGCTCCCCGGTTCCGCGCCGCCGAGGAGGCCCTGGCCCTCTTGGCCCGGGCCGCCCGGCTCGTGGCGGGAACGGGCATCGGGCGGGCTTCGGAGCGCGCCCCGGGACGCGCCGTCGTCCAGACGCGCCAGCCCCGCCACCCCGCCATCCTGGCCGCGGTTTTCGCCGATCCCGGGATCCTGGCCACGGCGGAGTCGCCGGTGCGCCGAGCCCTGGCGCTTCCCCCTTTCAGCGCGCTGGCCATCGTCTCGGGTGCCGGGGCCGAGGCGTACGGGACCGCGTTGCGGCGCGCCGCGCCCGATGGCGTCGAGGTGAGCGGGCCCGTTGACGGCGCATGGTCGGTTCGGGCTCGGGACCATGACGCCCTGTGCGACCTGCTGGCCTCGGTGGCGCGCCCCCCGGGCCGGCTCCGGGTGGAGGTCGACCCGGTTCGGGCCTGAGGGCGACGGTCCCCCGGTACGATGGCTCCCATGTCGAGGTACTCCATCCGCCAGTACGGGGACCCTGTGCTGCGCCAGCGGGCGTCGGTGGTCGACAGCATCGACGGCACGCTCAAGCAGCTCGCCGACGACATGACCCAGACCATGTACGAGGCACCCGGGGTGGGTCTGGCCGCACCTCAGGTCGGCGTGCAAAAGCGCGTGTTCGTCTACGACACGGGCGACGGGTCCGGCCCCCTCACCGTCGTCAACCCCGTGATCTCCGAGGCTCGGGGGGAATGGACCTACGAAGAAGGCTGCCTGTCGATCCCAGGATTGTCGTGGCCCATCGTGCGTCCGAAGGAGGTCCACCTCACCGGGTTCGACCTCGACGGCAACGAGCTGTCGGTCGAGGCCGACGAGTTCCTGGCCCGGGTGTTCCAGCACGAGGTCGACCACCTCGACGGCGTGCTGCTCGTCGAACGGCTCGACGAGGACCAGCGCAAGGAGGCCAAGCGCATCCTGCGAGCCCGGGCCCTCGACCTGCCCGACGCCGATCCGGACGGGCTGCGCTCGCTCGCCGGCGAGCCAGCGCCCGCTCGGCACGCCGGCCTGTAGCGACACCCCGGCTCGTTGGCGCGGCTGGTATTCCTGGGGACGCCCCGGGCCGCCGCCGTCGCCCTCCGGGCCGTCGTGCACGCCGGGCACGACGTGACCCTGGTGGTGAGCCGGTCCGACACCCGGCGAGGACGGGGGGCGGAGCACTCGCCCAGTCCCACCAAACAAGTGGCTTTGGACCTGGGCCTCGAGGTCACCGACCGCCTCGAGGACGTGGCCCGGACCACGGCCGAGCTCGGTGTCGTGGTGGCCTATGGCCGTATCATCCCCGGCGCGCTGCTCGCCGTTGTTCCCATGGTGAACGTGCACTTCTCCCTGTTGCCGCGCTGGCGCGGCGCGGCGCCGGTCGAGCGGGCCATCCTCGCCGGGGACGCCGAAACCGGTGTGTGTGTCATGCGGCTCGAGGAGGGTCTCGACACGGGGCCGGTGCTGGCGACGCGGCGTGTGCCGATCGGTGCACGGGAACACGCATCGGCCCTCATCGAGCGCCTGGCGAGCATGGGCGCGGAGATCCTGGTCGACGCGCTCGCCGGGGGCATCGACGCCCTCCCCGCCGGCGCGCCCCAGGTCGGCGAGCCCACCTACGCCCCCAAGATCCTGCCCGAAGAGCTCCGGCTCCGCTGGGCGCGCCCCGCCACGGAGCTCGAGCGTGTGGTGCGGCTGGACCGGGCGTGGACCACGTTCCGAGGCGAGCGCTTACGCGTGCTCGACGCCGCGGCCCGGGCGGCCCCGTTCCCGTCCCCGTCGGCCCCGGCCCTGTCGGATGTGCCCGGGAGCGGTGACGTGCCCCCGGGCACCCTCAGCGGCACCTCGGTCGTCACCGGAGACGGCGTGTTGGAGCTCATCGAGGTGCAGTCGGCGGGGAAGCGGCCCGTACCGGCCGCGGCGTGGTGGCGCGGCGTGCGGCCCGAGCCCGGGGAGTCACTCGGGGGCGAGGAGGAACGCCGGTAGGCTCGACGGGGATGTTGCGGATCGCCCCCTCCCTGCTTTCGGCGGACTTCGGCAGTCTGGCCGAGGCGGTGGGCGAGGTGGCACCCGAAGCCGATTGGCTGCACGTCGACGTGATGGACGGCCACTTCGTGCCCAATCTCACCATCGGACCGCCGGTCGTGCAGTCGCTGCGCAAGCACTCGGGATTGTTCTTCGACTGCCACCTCATGATGAGCAACCCCGGGGAATTCCTCGAGGCCTTCCGGCACGCGGGTGCCGACGGGTGCACGGTCCATGTCGAGGTGGGGGAGACCTCCGCGCTGTTGGCCGAAGCGAGGAGTTTGGGGCTGCGCGCCGGGCTGGCGATCAACCCCGAGACCCCCTACGAGGCGATCGACCCCCATCTGGGCGAGGTCGACCTGATCCTGTGCATGACGGTGCATCCCGGTTTCGGTGGTCAGCGCTTCATGGCCGAGGTCCTGCCCAAGATCGCCCGCACCCGCGCCGAGCTCGACCGGCGGGGGCTCACCGTGGACCTTGAGGTGGACGGGGGCATCGACGAGGACACCGCCGGAGCGGTGGTCCGCGCCGGGGCCCGTGTGCTGGTGGCCGGTTCGGCCATCTTCGCCGACGACCGCCCGTGGGAGGCGGCGCGCCGGCTCCGCCTCGCAGGCGAGGCAGCCCTGCCCGGCGGGGAGAACGGCGGATCCGAACCGGGAATTCGAACGGACCCGCCCACTCGACCAGCGGTTTGAGGGCCTGCAGCGGTAGGCTCGTCCATGATGGGGGGGAGCCTCGCGGGCGGGACCGCGGCGACGCTCGAGGTTGCCGGGCCTGCGGGGACCGAGCCACCGCGTCGAGCTGATCCGAGCCTCCGCCGCTTCACGGTCGCCACCGTGGCGGGCATCGTCGTGGCCGGCGTGCCGTTCCTGTGGGTCCTGTGGGACCTGTGGACCGGCAAGGTGGACCTCCTGCGCAAAGAGGCGTACCAGAGCGACTTCTACGACCAGCAGACACGGGCCCTGTTCCATGGCCACCTCTACCTGCGGACCGGCGCACTGGGCATCGAAGGCTTCGTC
Organism: uncultured Acidimicrobiales bacterium; assembly: GCA_963848335.1. Taxonomy (GTDB): domain Bacteria; phylum Actinomycetota; class Acidimicrobiia; order Acidimicrobiales; family UBA8190; genus Chersky-840. The sequence continues at coordinate 1,809,400 of CAWKDD010000001.1, read as the reverse complement.
CACGACCACCACACCTACACGTACTTCGGCCTGTTCCCCGCGTTGCTGCGCATGCCGGTCCTCGCCGTGACGAGCAGCCTCGACGGGCGTCTCACCGCCCCCTCGATGCTGCTGGCGTGGATCGCGGCCACGGTCTTCGAGCGCGCTGCTCGTCTGGCGCGTCCGGGTCCTGGTCCGCGGCCCGGTCCTGCTGGGCCGGGGGGAGGCCGTCTCCTACGGCGTCCTTGTTGCCAGCGTCGGCGCCGGGTCGACTCTGGTGTATCTGGCCGCCTCGCCCTTCGTCTTCAACGAAGACCTCTTCTGGAGCGCGGCACTCACCATCGCCAGCCTGTTCGCGCTCTTGGGAGTGCTCGAGCGACCGGGGCGGGCCCGCATCGTGGGGGCCGGCGTGCTGATCCTGTGTGCCAACCTCGATCGGCCCAACACGGGCTTGGCGTGTGTCATCGCCGCTGTGCTGGTCGCGGCTTGGTTCCGTTTCAGCCGCAGCGACACGACGCATCGGCGGTGGTTCCTCCCCATGCTCGGGGCGGGGCTGATCCCCCTGGCGGTCGGTTGTGCCGTGACCTACGCCCGGTTCGGCATCCCCTTCGGCGTGCCCGTGACCGAGCAGGTCTTCACGCACGTGAACGCGTATCGGCGCCGCTTCCTGGCCGTCAACGGCAACAGTGAGATCGGGTTGCAGTTCGCGCCCAGCGCGGCCCTGGCGTACCTCAACCCCGCCGGCATCCGGTGGACGTCGGTCTTCCCCTTCGTGACGCTGCCCGCCGCCCCGGCGCGCGCCGTGGGAGTGCTGCTCGACCGGCAGTACCCGACCGCCAGTGTCCCGGCGTCGATGCCGTTGCTCGTTCTCCTCAGCATCTGGGGTCTCGTGACGTCGTTCCGGAAGAGAGCCCCGGGGCGCGCCGCGCTGGCGCGCATCCCCTTGGTGGCGGCGGTGCTGGCCGCCGGTGCGCTGCTGGCGTGGGGCTACATCGCCCCCCGCTATCTGGCCGACTTCGTGCCGGTGCTGGTCCTCGGCTCCGCGGTGGGACTCGTCGACCTGTGGCGCCGCGTCGAGGGCCGCGGCCACCGGCTGCACGTGGCCACCATCGTGTCCGTGGTGGTCCTCGGCGTCTACGGCATCGTGGCCAACGTCGGGATCGCCATCTCCCCCAACGACGAGTGGAACTCGGTCCAGGCGCTGCAATACCTCCACGCCCAGAAGACGGCGAGCGACGCCACAGGCGGCCCGCAGGCGCACGAGGTCGTGCGCGGGAACGTGCTTCCGTACTGGGCGCCAGCCCAGGAGCTCTTCGTCGCCGACCAGTGCGCGGCCCTCTACATCTCCACCGGTGAGACCTTCAAGACGGTGCCTTCACAGCAGCGCGAGCACCAGACGTGGATCCCGGTCGAGCAGTCGGGGTTCCGCAACGTGTTCACCGTCACCTTCCGGGCGCCGATGTCCCAGGCGGGGACGAGCCTGCCCCTGGTGAGGATCGGCCCCGACACCGTGGTCGTGCGGTCCCTGGGAGCCGCCGGGCCCGGGCGCGTCCGGATCGGGTTCGGCCTCGAGGATCCCGGGGCGCCGAGCTCCGGCTCCTCGCTCGTCGCGGACCTGGGCCGGTCGTACAAGACGGTCGTCGTCAGCGATCCCGAGCTGCACCGGGTCACCATGTCGTTCGGGGCCAATCCGGTTCCCGTGCTCGACGCCTTCCTGCCCGGCACCGGGGCGATCTCGTGGTACTCGGGCGCGGGGGTCGCCGATCCGCCCGCATCGGTGTCGCACCTCGTCCAACGGGACCCGCCCGGGCTCTCGCTGTGCCGGAACCTCGACCGCTCAGCTACATGACCCGGGTCCCGGTCCCGTGACGGCAGGCCAGACAGCGGAGGTGACCAGGCTTAACGCCGGTAGACTGGCGGGGACCTCATGACTCGAGACGGACACGTGTCCCCATGACCAAGGCCTCCCAGGAGCCACGCGGGGCGCCCGCCCGGGACCAGGACCTCGCCGCCATGCGCCGGGCGCTGGCGCTGGCGGCCTCGGTCCGGACAGGCACGTCCCCGAATCCCTGGGTGGGGGCCGTGGTGCTCACCCCCCGGGGGGACTGCTTCGAGGGTGCGACCGCGCCACCCGGCGGCCCCCATGCCGAGGTGGTCGCCCTCCGATCGGCAGGGGACCGGGCCCGGGGCGCGACCCTGTACACGACGCTGGAGCCGTGCGCGCATCACGGTCGCACGCCTCCGTGCACCGGCGCCGTGGTGGCCTCGGGAGTGTCGCGGGTGGTGGTGGCCGTGCTCGACCCCGACCCGCAGGTCTCGGGTCGGGGGGTGGCGGAGCTGCGGGGCGAGGGGATCGCCGTCGAAGTCGGAGTGGGCGCCGACGAGGCGACGGAGCTGCTGGCTCCGTACCTGAAGCACCGCCGCACCGGCCGTCCCTGGGTGGTGCTCAAGCTGGCCGCCACCATGGACGGGCGCATCGCCGCCCCAGATGGCACAGCCCGCTGGATCACCGGGGAGGCGGCGCGCGCCGACGCGCACCGGTTGCGGGCCTCCTCGGACGCCGTCCTGGTGGGGGCCGGCACTGTCAGGGCGGACGACCCCGAGCTCACGGTGCGGGTGGACCCGTTGCCCCCGCACCAACCGCTGCGGGTCGTCCTCGGACGCGCTCCGGAAGGGGCCCGGGTCCGTCCCGCACTCGAGATGTCGGCGGAGCCAGGGGTGGTGCTCGACGAGCTCGGGGCCAAGGGTGTCCTGCAGGTGCTGGTCGAGGGCGGCGCCCGGGTGGCCCACGAGTTCCACGCCGCCGGGCTCGTGGACCGCTACGTGCTCTATCTCGCCCCCGCCCTGTTCGGGGGGGACGACGCCGTGCCCATGTTCAGCGGGCCGGGGGCCCCTGACGTCGAGGAGCTGTGGCGCGGCCGCCTGGTGTCGGTCACCCAGCTCGGCACCGACGTGCGCGTCGAGCTCGCCCCCCGGGGGCAGGGCGTGGCCGGAGTGGGGAAGGCGGCGTGATGGACTTCAGCCCCATCGAGGACGCCATCGCGGCCGTGGCACGAGGCGAGATCGTCGTGGTCGTGGACGACGAGGATCGGGAGAACGAGGGCGACCTCGTCATGGCGGCCGAAGCAGCCACACCCGAGAAGATCGCCTTCTTCCTGGCCCACACCTCCGGCGTCATCTGCGTGCCGGTTCTTCCCGAGCGCGCCGACGAGCTCGAGCTCCCCCTGATGGTCAGGGACAACACCGAGTCCCAACGCACCGCCTTCACCATCAGCGTCGACTACCGCAACGGGACCACCACGGGCATCTCCGCCGAAGACCGGGCCTCGACGATCCACGCGCTCATCGATCCCCACACGCGCCCGGTCGAGCTCAACCGGCCCGGCCACATCTTTCCGCTGCGGTACCGGCCGGGGGGCGTGCTCAAGCGTGCCGGCCACACCGAAGCCACAATCGACCTGGTGACGGCGGCCGGGCTGTACCCCGCCGGCGTGCTGTGCGAGCTGGTCTCGGCCGACAAGACCCGCATGGCTCGGCTCCCCGAGCTCGAGCAGTTCGCCGAGACCCACGGATTGCTCCTGGTGTCGATCGCCGACCTGATCCGCTACCGGCGCCACAAGGACAAGCTCGTGCGGTGCATCGCGGGGCCGGCCCGGATCCCCAGCGATTTCGGCGACTTCGCCGGGTACGTCTATGAGTCCGAGCTCGACGGGGAGCACCACCTCGCCGTGGTGCGCGGCGACGTCAGAGGCAAGAGCAACGTGCTCGTCCGGGTCCACTCCGAGTGCCTGACCGGTGACGTCTTCGGATCGCTTCGCTGCGACTGCGGGCCCCAGCTGGCCGAGGCGTTGCGGCTCATCGCGGAGGAGGGCTCGGGTGTCGTCGTGTACCTGCGCGGCCACGAAGGCCGCGGCATCGGCCTCGCCCACAAGCTCCGGGCCTACAACCTCCAGGAGCAGGGCCACGACACCGTCGACGCCAACCTGGAGCTGGGACTGCCCGTGGACAACCGCGAGTACGGCATCGGCGCCCAGATCCTCGTGGACCTGGGCGTCAGCACCATGCGCCTGATGACCAACAACCCCATGAAGTACGGCGGTCTCGAAGGGTTCGGTCTCGACATCGTCGAGCGCGTCCCCCTGACCCTGCATTCGAATCCCGAGAACATCGAGTACCTCCGGACCAAGCGTGAGCGACTCGGGCACATCCTGGAGGGCCTCGATGACGTCCTCTGACGCCACCGCTCTTTCACCCGACGCCATAGAGACGGCGGCCGGTCGCGTCGGTGCCTCCCACGCCGGCGACGCCGGGGCCGCGGAAGCCCGTGTGGCGCTGGTGTGCGCCAAATTCAACGGCGGCATCACCGAGCGCCTGCTCGAGGGAGCGCTCGCCGGTCTGGAGGCCAACGGCACCAAGGCCGCCAGCGCCTCGGTGACCTGGGTACCCGGGGCCTTCGAGCTGCCCCTCGTCGCCGCGCGCCTGGCGCAGTCGGGAACGGTGGAGGCGGTGGTGGCGCTCGGAGCCGTGATCCGAGGGGAGACCGCGCACTTCGATTTCGTGGCCGGCGAGTGTGCGTCGGGGCTGCAACGTGCCGCCCTGGACGCCGGTGTCCCCGTGGTCTTCGGGGTTCTCACCACCGACACGGTCGACCAGGCCCTGGCCCGTTGCCGAGACGGGGAGACGAACAAGGGATACGAGGCGGCGGTGACCGCGCTCGAGATGGCCGATCTGCTGCGCAGGCTGCCGGCGCCGACTCCGTCGACGGCACGCTGAGGCGTCCTCGGGGAACGGGAAATGCTGCGACTCGTCTTGCCCAAAGGCTCGCTCGAAAAGGCCACGCTCGAGCTCTTCGCCGCGGCCGATCTCGCCGTGGTGCGGGGCTCGGACGTCGACTACCGCGCCACTATCGACGACCCCCGCGTCGACGAGGTCCGCATCCTGCGGCCCCAGGAGATCCCCGGCTACGTGGCCGAGGGAAACTTCGACCTGGGGATCACCGGTCGCGATTGGATCGAGGAGACCGGCGCGGACGTGCTGTCGCTGGGCGAGCTGGCCTATTCAAAGGTCACGGCGAACCCCATCCGGGTGGTGCTGGCCGTGGCTGCGGATTCGCCGGTGCAGGCCATCGCCGACCTGGAGCCAGGGGCGCGCGTCTCCACCGAATACCCCGAGCTCACCCGCCGTGTGCTCGAGAAGCACGGCGTCCATGCCGAGATCCGCATGTCGTACGGTGCCACTGAAGCCAAGATCCCCGACATCGCCGACGCGGTGGTGGAGATCACCGAGACGGGCCGGGCCCTCGCCGCCGCCAAGTTGCGCATCGTGGACACGCTGTTGGTGTCGCGTACCGAGCTCATCGCCAACCCCACCTCGGCCACGGACCCCGACAAGCGCCTCGCCATGGGCCACCTGATGACGTTGCTGCAGGGCGCCCTCGAGGCCCGGGGCAAGGTGCTCCTCAAGCTCAACGTCGCTGGCCGGCAAGCTCGAGGCCGTGGTCTCGGTGCTGCCCGCCTTGAAGTCCCCGACGGTGTCGGAGCTGTCAGGTGGGGCCGGGTATGCCGTCGAGACGGTGGTGCCCAAGGCCGAGGTGAACGTCCTGATCCCCGCACTCAAGGACCGCGGCGCCACCGACATCATCGAGCTCCCCCTGTCCAAGATCGTCCATTGAGGGCCGACTGAACCCATGACCCAGGCGCGAGGCGGGCCACGGGCACCGCGCACCGGAGTGGTGAGCACCTTCGACGAGCCCCGGGGGCTCGGATCGGTGCGTGCCGACGACGGCAGCACCTATCCCTTCCACTGCACCGCCCTGGCTGACGGGACCAGGGACGTGGCCCCGGGGAGGCGCGTCGTGTTCTGCGTGGTGGCCGGGCACGGCGGGCGCGACGAGGCGCGAGCCGTGGCGACGCTTGCGCCGGGTTGAGGTGTGGCGGCGATCCCCGCTCAGGAAGGGCCGGGGCCTTCCTCTCCGTCGCCGGCGCTGAGCGATTCCCTGATCTGCACGAAGGCCAGCCGGATCTGGGCCAGGGCGTCACGCAGCGAAGGCTCGGCGTCCCCCAGCCTTCCCTGCAGGCCCTCGACGAGCGCGGCCATGGCGTCGACGGCCAGCCGTGCCTGGTCGAGGCCGGGCGGTTGCTGCGAGAGGTGGATGGCGGCCAGCTCGAACAAGCCGTAGGCATGGTTGGCCACGACAACCTCTGCCGGGGTGCCCAGCAACTGGTGGCGCAACTCGTCGAGCCGGTTGGCGATCTCGGCCTGTTCCTCGGGCCCGAGATCCTCGAACGATCCGGGCCCGCCCCCCTCGGCGTGGCTCGGCGGCGCCCCTCGGTCCGGAGGCCCGGGGCCGCCCGCAGGCTGCGCTCGGGAGGGGTCCGGGGCGCTCTGGTCCTCGCCGGCGGGCTTGATCCGGTGCTCGCCCTCAGGTGTCCACAGGCTGCTCACGCCTGGTAGCGTAGAACCTCGAGCAACAGGGAAAGCGGGGTCACGCCATCGGGCGCACCCCCACCCGCCACCGGGCAACGGTGCGTCGGGTCTCGCGGGGGTCCGTGACGGGACACCGAGGGCAGCGACCGCGCTTCCGCTAACGGCTCCGGGGAGATCCGGAGCCCTGCAACGACGGGAGTGATGTCGGATCGCCACACCCATGACGACCAACGAGACCAGGATCAACGATCGCATCCGTGCGCGTGACGTGCGCCTGGTGGACCCCGAGGGCCAACAGCTCGGCATCCGTCCGTTGCCCGAAGCCCTGGCCATCGCCAGGCAGCTCGACCTGGATCTGGTCGAAGTCGCACCGCTGGCCAACCCACCGGTCTGCCGGATCATGGACTACGGCAAGTACAAGTTCGACGAAGCGCAGAAGGCCAAGGAGTCCAGGCGCAAGACGACCAGCGTCGGGATCAAGGAGATGAAGTACCGGCCCAAGATCGGTCCCGGAGACTTCGACACCAAGACCCGGCAGGTGCTCAAGTTCCTGAACGAAGGGCACAAGGTGAAGGTCACGATCATGTTCCGGGGCCGGGAGGTCTTCCATCCCGAGCTGGGCAAGAAGATCCTCGATCGCGTGGCCGAGCACGTCGACGGCACGGCTCGCGTGGAGGCCGAACCGAGGCTCGACGGTCGAAACATGGTGATGGTGCTGGCACCGGACAAGCGGGCCAAGCAGTCTGCGGCCGCCCGGGCCGCCCAGCACGACGAAGGCCACGGACAGCCGGCCGGGGAGCCGGCGACTCCCGGGAAGACCGAGAGCCCGGGAGCGGTCGGAACCAACGGCGGTCCGCTTGCAGGGGCGCCGGCAGCGGCTCCCGACGGAGCGTCGGGCCGCCAGGAAGGAACGTGAGATGCCGAAGATGAAGACGGACCGGGGCGCCGCCAAGCGCTTCAAGGTCACGGGCACGGGCCGGTTGCGGCGGCGCCAGGCCAACCGGTCGCACCTGCTCGAGAAGAAGTCCAGTGTCCGTACCCGCCGGCTGGGGCGTGAGGTCGAGGTCGCCGCCGCGGACCGCCGCGAGGTGCGTCGCCTGCTCGGTCGGTAACCCTGGGGCGGGTGTCGGCCCGCCCGCGGTCTCGCCGCACCGGACACGGTGCGCATCGCAGATGTCGTCCACGAAAGGAGCTGGTCATGGCCAGGGTGAAGCGCGCCGTCAACGGCAAGAAGCACCGTCGCGCCGTTCTCGAGTCGGCCCAGGGTTACTACGGCAACCGGAGCCGCAGCTTCCGTTCCGCCAACGAGGCCGTCATGCACTCGTTGCAGTACGCGTACCGCGACCGCCGTGCGCGCAAAGGGGACTTCCGGCGCCTGTGGATCCAGCGCATCAACGCCGCGGCCCGGGCCAACGGCACGAGCTACAGCCGGCTCATCGCCGGGCTGCGCCAGGCTGAGGTCGACGTCGACCGCAAAGTGCTCGCCGACCTGGCGGTGGCGGACCCCGAGGCCTTCTCCCGCCTGGTGGCCGTGGCCACGTCCGCCTTGGCGGACGGCACGCCGACGCCGGTGGCGGCGGAGGCCGGGGACCGCTCCTGACCACGGCGCTCGCCTTCCGGCACCAGCGGGTACAGCGCCTTCGGCGGTTGCTGGCGCGGCGCAGCGTGCGCCGTTCGGAAGGGGCTTTCGTCGTCGAAGGGGTCAAGTTGCTCCACGGCGCCCTCGAGGCCGGCGCGGCGGTGGAGGCGGTGTTCGTCGACGCTCCGGCTCGTTCCCAGCCCGAGGTGTCCGCCGTGGTGGGGGAGGCGCTGAACCATGGGGCACGGGTGTTCGACCTGGCGCCGGGCGTCTTGGAACGGGTGGCCGACACCGTCACGCCCCAGCCCGTGCTGGCCGTGGTGCGCATGCCCGACGCCTCGCTCGACGACCTGGCGGGAAGCACCTTCGTCGTGGTGTGCGTGGACGTACGCGACCCCGGCAATGCCGGCGCGGTGATCCGGGTGGCACACGCGGCGGGTGCCGGGGGTGTGGTGTGCTGCGAAGGAACGGTCGACCCCTTCAATCCCAAGACCGTGCGGGCCTCCGCCGGCTCGATCTTCCACGTCCCCCTGGCCGTGGTGGGTGATGCCGGTGAGGCCCTCGACGCGCTCGGTCGCCACGGCCTGAGGCGCCTGGCCGCGGTGTCGAGAGGCGGCACCCCCTACACCGGCGTCGACCTGACCTCTCCCGTGGCCCTCGTCCTGGGCAACGAGGCGAACGGACTGCCGCCGCAGCTCGAGGACCGCCTCGACGCCCGGGTCACGATCCCCATGGGAGGAGGTGCGGAGTCCCTCAACGTGTCCACGGCGGCCGCCGTGCTGTGCTTCGAGGTTGCACGGCGGCGTTCTAACCTGCACGCCATGGAGGACGCCCCATGACCCCGGCGCCGGCCGCGGGAGACGAGCCCGGGTCCTCGGTCGTCGACCCCGAGGTACTGGTGTCGTCGGCCCTCGGTGTCCTCGAGTCGGCCACCACGCTGGCCGCGCTCGACGAGGCCCAGACCGACCTGCTCGGCAAACGGTCGCCATTGGCGCGCGCCCACCAGGCTCTGGTCGCCCTCGAGCCCGGAGAGCGACCCGAAGCGGGGCGGCGCCTCAACGAGGCCCGCCGGCGCATCGAGTCCCACCTGGCGGGCCGGCGTGCCGAGCTCGAGCGCAATGCGCGCGCCACTCGCCTGGACGCGGATCGTCTGGACCTGACCGAGGTCATCGACCCGCCTCTTCGGGGGCGTATGCATGTCGTGCAGCGCACCCGCGACGAGCTCGAAGACGTCTTCGTGGGGATGGGGTTCGCCGTCGCCGAGGGCCCCGAAGCCGAGACCGACTGGTACAACTTCGAGGCGCTGAACATGCCGCCCGCCCATCCGGCGCGGGGGATGTGGGACACGCTGTACCTCGAGCTCGGGGAGCCCGAGACCGTGATGCTGCGCACCCACACCTCCCCGGTGCAGATCCGTCTCATGGAGTCCCAGGGCCCGCCCATCTATGCCGTCATGCCCGGGAAGTGCTATCGCCGCGATACTCCCGATTCCCGCCACATCCCGACCTTCCACCAGATCGAGGGGTTGGTGGTCGACCGCGGCATCAGCTTCGCCGATCTGGCCGGCACGATCGAGACGTTCACGACGGCGTACTTCGGGCCCGACATCCACAGCCGCCTGCGGCCCTCGTACTTCCCCTTCACCGAGCCTTCGGCGGAATACGAGATCACGTGCACGATCTGCAAGGGGCAGGGGTGCCGGACCTGCTCGCAGACGGGGTGGATCGAGCTCGGTGGCTGCGGCATGGTGGACCCGGCCGTCTTTCAGGCCGTCGGGCTCGACCCGGAGGAGTGGACCGGTTTCGCCTTCGGGTTCGGCATCGACCGCTGCACCCAGATGCGCCATGAGATCCCCGACATGCGCGTCTTCTTCGACAACGACGTGCGCGTCCTGCGCCAGATCTGAACCGGTCCCGTGCGCGTCCCCCTGTCGTGGCTGGTCGATTTCGCCCCCTTCGAGGGTGACCCCGCGGATCTGGCCGCCGTTCTCGACGACCTGGGCCTCGTCGTCGAGGAGGTCCAGCACGTGGGGGAGGGTCTCGGTGACGTCGTGCTGGCCCGCGTCCTGGAGGTCGGCCCCATTGCCGGGGCCGACCGCATCCGGCGCGTCACGGTCGAGGCCGGTGGTGAACCCCTGGAAGTGGTGTGCGGGGCGTGGAACTTCGGCGAAGGCGACATCGTGCCCTTCGTTCCGGTGGGGTCGGTGCTGCCCGGCGGGTTCGAGATCACGCGGCGCAAGATGAAAGGTGTCGTGTCCAACGGGATGCTGTGCTCGGGACGCGAGCTCGGGCTTTCGGAGGACCACGAGGGGATCATGGTCGTGCGCGGCGCAGCGTCCATCGCCGGCCCGGGCGGCGTCGACGGACCCGGGGCCCTGGAACCGGGAACGGCACTGGTCGAAGCCCTCGGGATCCGACCCGACACCGTCTTCGACATCGCCGTGGAGGCGAACCGGCCCGATGCGTGGTGCATGGCCGGCATCGCCCGTGACCTGGCCGCGGCCCTGCGCCTTCCCTTCTCCGTGCCCGAGCCCCCCGAGCCCGTCCTCGACCCCGCGGCACCGGTGCAGACCCTCACGAGCGTCGAGGTGCTCGACCTGGACCTGTGCCCGCGCTTCACGGCGCGCGTCCTGCTCGACGTGGGCGTGGGACCTTCGCCGGACTGGTTGGCGCGCCGGCTGACACTGGCCGGGATGCGACCCATCAACAACGTCGTCGACGCTTCGAACTACGTCATGCTCGAGCTCGGCCAGCCCACACACCCCTATGACCTCGACCTGGTGGGCGGGGGCGGCCTGCGCGTCCGCGCGGCGCGGGACGGCGAGCTCGTCACCACTCTCGACGGCGTGCAACGGCGTATGGGCGAGCGCTCCGTGGGCATCGGAGACGACCGGCGCGACTGCGTCATCTGCGACGGACGGGACACCCCCATCGGCATCGGGGGGATCATGGGCGGGGCGACGAGCGAGATCTCGGCCTCGACGAGCCGCGTGCTCCTCGAGGCCGCCTATTTCACGCCCATGGCCATCGCCCGGACCTCCAAGCGCCTCAACCTGCGATCGGAGGCTTCGGCCCGCTTCGAACGTGGCTGTGATCCCGAGGGCATCGACCGCGCCGGGCGCCGTCTGTGCCAGCTCCTGGGGCAGACCGCGGGGCCGCGCTATCGCAGCGCCGCCGGTGTCGTCGACGTGCGTGGCAACGTGCCCGGCCCCGCCCACGTGCCGCTGCGCACGGCGAGGCTCAACGCCGTGCTCGGCAGCGATCTCGACGACGACCAGGTGGTCGGGTACCTGGAGCCCATCGGCTTCGTGTGCGACCGGCAGCCCGGTGGCGTGCTCCAGGTGATGGTGCCGACGTTCCGGCCCGACACCGAGCGCGAGATCGACGTCATCGAAGAGGTGGCGCGCCACCACGGTTATGCGAAGCTTCCCCGCCGCCGCCCCTTCGCGCCGCAGGTCGGTCGTCTCACCCGCTACCAGCGAGAGCGACGTCTGATGCGGGAAGTGGTCGCCGGTCTGGGCGCCCACGAGGCGTGGACGCCCTCGTTGCTCGGCCCCGACGACCACCTGCGGGTGGGCATCGAAGGCGGGGTCAGGGTGGCGAATCCCCTGACACCGGACGAGGTGGTGCTCCGCCAGAGTCTGCTGCCGGGGATGCTGCACGCCCTCGCGTTCAACGCCGATCGCCGTCAAGGCGAGCTCCGGCTTTTCGAGGTGGGCCATGTCTTCCCTCCGCCCGGGCCCGACCGTGTGGCTCGGGCGTTGGCGCGCACCGGGGCCACGGTCATCGCGGAGCACGACATGTTGGCTGTGGCCCTCGCCGGTGGTGCCGACGACGCCCGCAGCGCCGCCGCGGCGTGGCGGGTGCTGGCCGATGCCTTGCGGATCGAAGGCGTCGAGGTCGTCGTCCCGGGCGGAGGCGACGACCCCGAGCTCACCCCGGTCCCCGCCGGCCTGCACCCCACACGATCGGCCTGGCTGGTCATGGCGGAAGGGGAGGGGAGGACAGGGCGGGCGATCGGCGTGGTGGGCGAGGTCGATCCCGGTGTCCTCGACGCCTTCGGGCTCGACGCCGAGCGCCGACGTGTGGGCTGGCTCGAGGTCGACCTCGAGGCGCTGCTCATCGAAGCGCCGAGGCGCAGCCCCCTGATGTCCGCGGTGAGCAGGTTCCCGTCGAGCGATATCGATCTGGCTTTCGTGGTCGGCGTCGCCGTCGCAGCCGCGGCGGTGCAGGACACGCTGCGGTACGCCGCAGGCGAGCTGCTCGAGTCGCTGGCCCTGTTCGACGTCTATCGCGGCGTGGGGACGCCGCCGGGTACGCGCAGCCTCGCGTTCCGCCTCCGCCTGTGCGCTGCGGACCACACCCTGACCGACGAGGAGGTCGCCGAGGTGCGGGCCCGGTGCATCGCCGCGGTGGCCGAGGCCCACGGTGCCGAGCTCCGGAGCTGAAGGCGCCGGGCCCGGGGAACCCGCCGGGCCCGGCAAGCCGCGCCGTGTGCGCGTGGTCGGAACCCCGGGACCCGCCCCGACGCGGCGCGACGTCGAGGCCCACTTGCAGGCCGAAGGCCTCATGCCGCGTGCCTGGTCCCATGCCACGGCCTTCTCCTATGGCCGTCATGTCCACGAGCATCACAAGGTGCTGTGCTGTGTGTCGGGGTCGATCGTCTTTCACACCGACCACGGCGACGTCGCCCTGGGGCCCGGGGACCGGATGGAGCTCCCGCCCGGAGTCGAGCACGGCGCCACCGTGGGTGCGGACGGGGTGCAGTGCGTGGAGGCCTACCGCCCGTAGGGGCTCGGGTCCGACCGGTGATGTGCGGCGGCGTGAGGTGGGGCGATAGCGTCGGAGACGATGGACCGATCCGGCGACCGTGTGGTCTTCGACCGCCGGCGTGAGGCCCCCAACGGTGTCCGGACAGGGACGGCCCCGCCCGACACGAGGGGACGAGGACGGTCGTAGTGCTGCTCGCCGACGTCATCTCTCCCCCCATACGCCTGCACACACTGCTCACGGGCTGGCAGACCGACGGGTTGAGCCTGGTGACCCTCGCCATCGAGCTCGCCCTGGCCCTGTGGTACGTCACGGCGGTGCGCCGCCTGGCCAAGCGGGGCCGTCGCTGGTCGCGGTGGCGCACCGCCTCGTTCCTGGGAGGGACCGCCCTGGTGATCGTGGCTGTGCAGTCGGGGTTGGCGGCCTACGACGACCAGGTCTTCGCGGCCCACGTGGTCCAGCACCTGCTGCTCATGAACTTCGCGCCGATCCTCTACGCACTCAGCGCGCCCATCACCTTGGCGCTGCAGTCGTCGGACCGCAAGACGCAACAGGGTCTGCTCAAGGTGTTGCACCACCCCGTCGTGGAGTTCGTGACCAACCCCGTCGTCGTGGTCCTCGTCAGCTACGGCACCATGATCGTGTACTTCCTCACGCCGTTCTACAACCTCTCCCTGGAGCACCCGCTCCTGCACGACCTCACCCATCTCCACTTCCTCGTCTCGGGGTGCCTGTTCTGGTGGCTCGTGGTCGGACGCGACCCCTCCCGGTGGCGCCTGTCGTACCCGGCCAAGCTCGGCATCCTGGCCGTGGGCATCCCCGTCACCGCCATCCTCGGTGTGAGCCTCACCGGCGCCCGGGTCTCGATCGCCCCGCTCTTCCACTCCGTGGCCGACACCCAGCGCGGAGGATCGATCCTGTGGATCGTGGGGGAGGTCACCACCTTCGTGGCCATGGGGCTGATCGTCTACCAGTGGATGCGGTTCGAGGAGCGTGAAGCGGTGCGGGCCGACCGGCTGCTCGATGCCCAGACCGAGGCACAGGGCCTCTGACCATGGCGTGGCGGTCGCCTTCGGTGGCGGCGTGGGAAGCCCGTGGGAAGTACCGGACCCTGGGCGCGTGCAAGACCTTCACGATCGACGTGCTGTCCCGGGGGCCCGAGACCCTCGAGCCCCTTCTCGTCGTGCACGGCTTCCCGACCAGCTCCTTCGACTTCCGCGAGGTGGTGGACACCATGGCCGAGCACCGTCGCGTCCTGCTCTTCGACATGATCGGCTTCGGGCTCTCCGCCAAGCCCGACCGTGCCTACACCCTCGATCTGCACGCCGATGTCGCCGAGGCGTTCGTGGCCGACGCCGGCGTGTCGACGCTGGCGCTTCTCACCCATGACCTCGGAGACACCGTCGGGGGCGAGCTGCTGGCGCGTCAGGCCGAGGGCCGGTGGCCTGTCGAGATCACGCGGCGGGTGGTGACCAACGGCAGCATCTACATCGAGATGGCCCATCTCAGCCCGGGCCAGCTGCTCCTGCTGAGCCTCCCCGACGAGCGTCTCCCCGACACCGCCGGCATCGACGGCCCGGCTATGCAAGCCAGCCTGGCCGCCACGTTGTCGGCGCCTTCGCGCGCGTTGGGGCCTCGACCTGGCGGGGGAGTGGGAGCTCATCTCGCACGACGGGGGGCATCTGCTGCTTCCCCGGACCATCCGCTACATCGAGGAGCGACGCCGGAACCAGGCCCGTTTCACCGGAGCGATCGAGTCGCATCCCTCGCCGTTGGCGATCGTGTGGGGCACCGAAGACCCCATCGCGGTGCGGGACATGGCCGCCCGGCTTCAGGGGGTACGGCCCGACGCCAGCCTCACGTGGTTGCACGACGTCGGGCACTACCCGATGCTCGAGTCCCCCTCGGCGTTCCTCGACGCGGTGGCTCCGGCTCTGGCGTGAGCTGCTTCAAGCCTCGTCGGGTGGCCGGGGGTCGCGCCACATGGGCCACACTTTGGGGCCGCCCGGCAGTGCGATCTCCCCGGTGACCTCGAACCGGTGCCGGTGGTAGAACGCGATGTTGCTCTCCTTGGAGGACTCGAGGTACGCCCCGGTCCCGTCGCGGTCGCAGCGCTCCAAGATGGGTGCGAGCAGGCCAGAGCCGATGCCCTTTCCCTGGTGGATGGGATCCGTGCCCAGCACCGCCAGGTACCAGTGCGGCGTCCGGGGGTGTCGGCGCTCGATCGTCGACAGCACGCGCAACGCCCGCGGGACGTTGAGGCCGAA
This sequence comes from uncultured Acidimicrobiales bacterium, assembly GCA_963848335.1. Taxonomy (GTDB): domain Bacteria; phylum Actinomycetota; class Acidimicrobiia; order Acidimicrobiales; family UBA8190; genus Chersky-840. The sequence goes on along the minus strand of CAWKDD010000001.1, from coordinate 1,794,380 downwards.
GGCGGAGACGAGCTTGGGTGACCCCCGCGCGATCTGTCCCCACGTCAGCTTCCAGTGACCCGGTGGGTCCCACAAGGCACCGCCGGCACGGTCGGTGTCGGTGTACGTGGCGCCGTGAGGCAGGTGCTGAATGGTCAGTGCCACCTCGAAGTATTCCGCCACCCGGCGACGCCGCGTCGGCTCGTGAGGCATCAGGAAGCTCATGACGGGGTCGTCGAAGAAGGCGCGCGCCAAGCTGGCAGCGAGGGGGCCGGCATCGGCCTGGTTGGCGACGCGCACGGGCCCCGGCATGGCGCACACTTATAGCCGCGACGCACCGGGCGCGTCGAAGCAGGGGCCCGAGCCTCGGCCCAGGCGACCTGGGAGACTGGAGCCCATGTCGCGTCCGGTGCCGTACGTCCACCCCATCAACGTGCGCTATCTCGAGGTCGATCGTCAGGGAGTGGTCTTCAACATGTGGTACCTGGCCTACCTCGACGACGCCATGACCGCCTTCTTGCACGAGGGTGGTCTGCCCTACGCCGACATGCTGGCCGCCGGCTACGACGCCCAGCTCGTCCACACCGAGCTCGACTGGTTCGGCCCCCTGGGCCTCGGCGACCCGGCCGCGGTGGAGGTGACCGTGTCGAGGATCGGGCGAACCTCGTTCACCCTCGGCTTCGGCGTCCTCTGCGGGCAGCGTGTCGGTGGCCGAGGCCACCACGGTGTACGTGGCCGTCCGTACCGACGGGTCCGGGAAGTGCGAGCTCCCTCCCATGCTCCTCGACGTCCTGGGTCCCGCCTCGTAGAGGGCGCCGTCGCTCACGCCCCGGTGGCCGGGTCGGCATCGACGTCGTCGAGCAGCGCCCGGGTGCGGGGGCCGAGCCGGCCGGCGAGCCGCCGCCGGTCGTCGGGGGACAGGCTGTCGAGGAACGCCCACGTCACCAACTCGGCCGCGTCCTCGGAGCTGGCCGCCACCGACTCGATCCCCTCGAGACAGCGGGTGAGCACCGGGGTGAAGCGCTCGATCTCCTCGGCCAGGCCCGCCACGTAGTCGGCCAGCTCGGTGAACGTGGCCGCCGGGCCGGGATCGCCGTCGGCCGCCTCCACCAGGTCCAGATAGCGGTCGACGAACCCGGGCGAAGCCTCGAGCACCACGGCGACCTCCGGGGCCATCATACATGGAAAACTATGAAACTTCATGGTAAATGTCAAGCGGGTCCATGGATCCAAGGGAGGGGCCGGGAGAGGGCCGGGGAGAGGGCCGGGGAGAGGCCGTCGTGGTCGCCCGACCGCCGGTCGTTCGCATATCAATGCAGAATCATGTATTTTCTTGCGGATGCGAGTCGGGATCGCCGGTGCCTCGGGCTACGCGGGGGCGGAGCTGCTGAGGCTGTGTGCCGGCCACCCCGAGCTGGACGTGGTCATCGCCGGGGCCGACACCCAGTCGGGGAGTCCGGTGGGCTCGTTGTACCCGTCGCTGTCGGCGGCCTACGGGTCGCTCGAGTTCTCGAAGGCCGGGGCCGAGGACCTCGCCGGTCTCGACGTGGTCTTCCTGGCCCTCCCGCACGGCGAGTCCCAGGAGCTGGTCCCCGAGCTCGTCGACCGGGTCGGGGTCCTCGTCGACCTGTCCGCCGACTTCCGGCTGCGCGACGCCGGTGCCTACCCGCGGTGGTACGGGCACGCGCACGTTGCGCCGCATCTGCTGGGGGCATTCGTCTACGGGCTCCCGGAGCTGTTTCGCACCGAGCTCGCTGGGGCCCGGTTGGTTGCGGCTCCGGGGTGCTACCCGACGGCGGCCGCGCTGGCGCTGGCCCCGCTGGTACGGGCCGGAGCTCTCGAGAGGACCGGCGTCATCGTGGACGCCGCCAGTGGCGTGTCGGGGGCGGGTCGCAAGCTGTCGCACGCGACGCAGTTCAACACCGCCGACGAGGACTTCACCGCGTACGGGCTGCTCGATCACCGCCACACGCCGGAGATCGAACAGGCCGTCGGCGCGCAGGTCCTGTTCACGCCGCACCTGGCTCCCATGAACCGCGGCATCCTGGCCACGTGTTACGCGCGTCCGACGGTGCCGATCGGGACCGACGACGTCCTGGCCGTGCTCCGCGACGCGTACAGGGGTGAGCCCTTCGTGGTGGTGAGCGAGTCCTCGCCTTCGACCAAGGCCACGAGCGGGTCGAACTGCGCGCACGTGACGGCACGTGTCGACCCGCGTACCGGGTGGGTGCTGGCGTTGTGCGCGCTCGACAACCTGGTCAAGGGGGCGTCGGGCCAGGCGCTGCAGTGCGCCAACATCGCGCTCGGCCTCCCCGAGAGCACAGGGCTCTCCGCCGTGGGGGTGTACCCGTGAGCGTCACCGAGCCGCGGGGGTTCGTCGCATCGGGGTTGGCCTGCGGGATCAAGGCCTCGGGTGCCTCGGACCTGGCGCTGGTGGCGTCGGCGGCGGGTGCGGTTCCCGCCGCCGGGGTGTTCACCGCCAACCTCGCCGCCGCCGCCCCCGTGCAGGTGAGCCGGGCCCATCTGGCCGCCACAGCCGGCCGGGCCGCGGCCGTGGTGCTCTCGAGCGGCAACGCCAACGCGGCAACGGGCGCTCCCGGCGTGGCGGCTGCCGAGCGCATGTGCGCTCGGGTGGGCGAGGGCCTCGGTGTCGGTGCCGACGAGGTCCTGGTGTGTCAGACCGGGCTGATCGGCGTCCCGTTCCCCCTGCCCCCCGTCGAGGCCGGCATCCCATTGCTCGTGGGGGCCCGCCTCGATGATCGCGAGGCGGCCCGACGCGCCGCGACCGCCATCATGACCACCGACACCATCTGCAAGGAGGTCGTCGTCGAGGCGCAAGGGTTCACGGTGGGAGGGATGGCCAAGGGTGCCGCCATGCTCGCTCCCAACATGGCGACCATGTTGGCCGTGCTCACCACAGACGCCCGCAGCGACCCCGCCACCGTCTCCCGGGCACTGCGCGGTGCGGTGGAGACGAGCTTCAACCGCATGACCGTCGACGGGTGCACGTCGACCAACGACACCGTCTTGGTGCTGGCGAACGGGGAGAGCGGGACGACTGTCGGGGTCGGAGCCCTCACCGAGGCGCTGGGTCGGGCGTGCGCAGAGCTCGCCGGCATGATGGCCGCCGACGCCGAAGGTGCCACCAAGGTTGCGCATGTGATCGTGCGGGGCGCGCTGTCGGACGACGAGGCCCATCGAGCCGCCCGCAAGGTGGCGGAGTCCGCCCTCGTCAAGTGCTCGCTCAACGGGGAGGATCCCTACTGGGGGCGCGTGGTGAGCGAACTGGGATCGGCGGGCGTGCCCTTCGACCTCGACAGGGTGGAGGTGGCCTACGGCGGCGTGGTGGTGTGTCGCGCCGGTGTGGCGGCCGAGCACGACGAAGCGGCCTTGCGTCACCACATGCAGGGCCGGTCCATCGAGCTGCGTTGCGATCTCGGGTTGGGCGAGGGGAGCGGAGCCGTGCTCTTCACCGACCTGGGCCACGGCTACATCGACGAGAACAGGACGACCTCGTGAGCGCCGAGCTCGCTTCGACCGATCGCGCCGCGGTCCTGGTCGAGGCGCTTCCCTACATCCTGCGGTTCTGGGGGAAGATCGTCGTCATCAAGTACGGGGGCAACGTGCTCACGCCCGTCGACGGCGAGCCCATGACGGTGGGGGAACAGTCCGGGGAGACCGAGGCATTGGCGTCGTTCGCCCAGGACGTGGTGCTCATGCGCTCGGTCGGCATGCTGCCCGTGGTCGTCCACGGCGGCGGGCCGCAGATCGGTGAGCTCATGGCCAAGCTGGGAAAGGTCCCCGAATTCGTCGACGGAATGCGGGTGACAGACGCCGAGACGCTCGAGATCGCCAGCATGGTCCTCATCGGCAAGGTCAACCGGGAGATCGTGTCGGCCATGAACGTGCACGGCTCTCTGGCGGTGGGACTGTCGGGTGAGGACGCCAAGATGATCACTGCCACCGCCCGGGACGCCGCGCTCGGTTTCGTGGGTGACGTCGAGGTGGTCGACCCCTCGATCCTGCAGCGTCTGCTGGCCCAGGGCCTGATCCCCGTGGTGGCGACCATCGCCGGCGACGCCAAGGGCCAGTCCTACAACATCAATGCCGACACGGTGGCGGGAGCGATCGCGGCGGCCCTCCACGCCGAGAAGCTCGTGTGCCTCACCGACGTCACCGGGTTGCACGCCGATCCCGGCGACCCGAGCTCGCGGTTGCGCCAGGTCTCGGTCGATCAGATCGACGCCATGGTGGCATCGGGTGCGGCGTCGTCGGGGATGATCCCCAAGGTCGAGGCGTGCGCCCGAGCCGTGAGGGCCGGCGTTCCGCGAGCCCACATCCTCGACGGCCGCGTCCCGCACGCGCTTCTGCTCGAGGTGTTCAGCGACAAGGGGATCGGCACAATGATCTTCCGCGAGGGCGAGGTGCTGGCATGAGAGGTGCTCACATGAGTGGTGTGGACCGCAGCGCGCTCATGCACACCTATGCCGAGCCGCCCGTCACCTTCGTCCGCGGCGCAGGGTCGGAGCTTTGGGACACCGAAGGCCGTCGATACCTGGACTTCCTCTCGGGACTGGCGGTCACCTCCCTCGGGCACGCGCATCCCGTCGTGGCCGATGCGTTGGCCGAGCAGGCGCGCACCCTCCTCCACGTGTCGAACCTGTTCGGCAACGTGATCGGACCCGAGGTGGCGGCGACGCTCGACCGCCTCGTGGGCGGGGGCGAGGACCGGGCCGGTGGTCAGGTGTTCTTCACCAACTCGGGGGCCGAAGCCAACGAATGTGCGCTGAAGCTGGCCCGCAAGTGGGCGGGGCCCGGCCGCCACGTGGTGGTGAGCGCCTGGGGTGCCTTCCACGGAAGGACCCTGGCCACCTTGCACGCCACGGGCCAGGCCGAGAAGCACGCTCCGTTCGCGCCCCTTCCCGAAGGGTTCGAGCACGTCGAGTACGGCGACGTCGCCGCCCTGGAAGACATCTGTGACCCGACACGGGTGGCGGCGGTGCTCCTCGAGCCGATCCAGGGGGAGTCCGGGGTGATCGCACCTTCCTCGGACTACCTCGGCGCCGTGCGTGAGCTGTGCACCGAGCGGGGGATCCTGCTCATGGTGGACGAGATCCAGACGGGGTTGGGCCGCACCGGCCGCTGGTTCGCCTTCCAGCACACCGGCATCGAGCCCGACGTGGTCACGATGGCCAAGGCGCTCGGCAACGGCGTCCCCATCGGCGCCTGCTGGGCCAGGGCCGAGGTGGCGGCGGCGTACTCGCCGGGCGACCATGGGAGCACCTTCGGAGGCCAGCCCCTCGCTGCCGCCGCGGCGCGGGCCACGCTCTCGGTCATGGAGGCCGAGGACGTGCCGGCCCGGGCCGCCCGGGCCGGAGCGCGGCTGCGGGCCGGGCTCGTCGGGCTCGACGGGGTGGGAGACGTCCGGGGGTCGGGCCTGCTCCTGGGTGTGGCCCTCGACCACGAACGGGCCAAGGACGTGGTGGCGGCGGCGTTGGCCCGTGGTCTGGTCGTCAACGCGCCGCGCCCGGACACGATCCGGCTGGCCCCCTCTCTCCTCGTGAGCGACGACGAGATCGACGAAGGACTCCGGATCCTCTCCGCTGCGCTGGCCGACGTGACCGTCACGGCGCCGAAGGGCGCCACGGCGCCATGACCGCCGTCCGACACTTTCTCGATGTGGACGACCTGTCGTGCGAGGAGCTCGACTCGGTGCTGTCGCTGGCCGCGGTCCCGGTGTCCGAAGCGCCCCGGGTGCTCGCCGGCCGGGGAGCCGCACTGGTCTTCGAGAAGCCCTCGGCGCGCACGCGCAGCTCCACGGAGATGGCGATAGTGACCCTCGGCGGCCATCCCGTCTACATCCAGGGCGCCGAGGTGGGCATCGACCACCGCGAGACGGCCGAGGACGTGGCCCGCACCCTGGCGTGCTTCCATGCCGTGCTGTGCGCGCGCGTGCTCGACCACGGGGTGCTCGTGCGCATGGCGGGCGCGCTGGACGCCGCGCCGCCCGAGGCGTTCGACGAGAGTGACAACGTGCGGTTCCCGCCCACGGTGCCGGTGGTCAACCTGCTCTCGGACCGCGCCCATCCCTGCCAGGCGATCGCGGACCTTTTGACCCTGCGCCAGGTGTTCGGGGACGTCGAGGGCCGCACGGTGGCCTACATCGGCGATGCCAACAACGTGTGGCGCTCGTTGGCGTTGGCGGCGGCGATGACCGGGATCCGGATGCGCACCGCGTCGCCCGAGGGGTACGAGCCCGACACCGACGACCTGGCGCGCATCGCCCGGATCGGTGGCGACATCGAGGTGACCACGGACCCCGTGGAGGCGGCCACGGGCGCCGACGCCCTGTACACCGACGTGTGGGCGTCGATGGGGCAGGAGGACGAGCAGGAGCAGCGCCGCAAGGCGTTCGCGGGTTTCACCATCGACGAGGACCTCGTGGCCCGGGCCGCCCCCGACGCCGTGGTCCTGCACTGCCTGCCCGCGCACCGGGGGGAGGAGATCACCGCCGCCGTCCTCGAGGGGCCGAGGAGCGTGGTGTGGCGCCAGGCGTCCAACCGCATGCACGCCGTGCGGGGTCTGCTGGCGTGGCTGCTGGGTCCGGCGGGAAGTGGTCCCCGATGAAGATCGGCAAGCCGCAGCGCCAGCACCGGGTCATGAAGCTCCTCGAGACGCACGCCGTGTCCAACCAGGCGCAGCTGGTCGGACTCCTCGCCGACGAAGGGGTGGAGGCCACCCAGACGACGGTGTCGCGCGACCTGGAGGAGATCGGCGCCATCAAGGTGCGCGTCCCGGGGGGTGAGACCGTCTATGCACTGCCCGAGCTGCCGGTGCGGCAGGTCGCGCCCGAGGACCACCTCCGGCGCGTGCTCGGTGAGTGGGTGGTGGAGGTGGCGCACTCGGCCAACCTGGTGGTGCTGCGCACCCCGCCGGGATGTGCCCACGTGGTGGGCTCGGCCCTGGACCGCAGCGGCTTCGAGGGCGTGATCGGCACGGTGGCGGGGGACGATACGGTCCTCGTGGTGGCGGCACAGGACCTCGGCGGAGAGGTGATGGCCGGCCGGCTCGCCGATCTGGCCGGGACCAAGGGCGCGGCAACGAACGACACCGAGTCGATCGACACAGAGTTGAAGGACACAGAGTTGAGCGGCACCGAGATGAACGGAGCACAGTGATGGCGAAACGAGTGGTGCTGGCCCACAGCGGAGGCCTTGACACGTCCGTGGCGGTGCGGTGGCTCCAGGAGGAGCTCGGAGTCGAGGTCATCGCGGTGGCCCTGGACGTGGGACAGGGCGGCGACTTCGGTCTGGTGCGCCAGCGGGCTCTGGCCGCCGGCGCGATCGAGTCGGTGGTCATCGACGCCCGGGCGGAGATGGCCGAGGACTTCGTGGTCCCCGCCATCGCCGCCAACGCCCGCTACGAGGGCAAGTACCCGCTCGTGTCGTCGCTGTCGCGCCCCGTCATCGTGCGTCACCTGGTGGCCGAGGCACGCCGTCACGGAGCCGACGGCGTGGCCCACGGCTGCACTGCCAAAGGCAACGACCAGGTGCGCTTCGAGGTGGGCACCCGCACCCTGGCCCCCGACCTCGAGATCCTGGCCCCCGCCCGCATGTGGGGCATGACCCGCGAGGACTCCGTGGAGTACGCGGCGCGCTTCGGCATCCCGATCGAGGCCACCAAGGAGAAGCTCTACTCCATCGACGAGAACCTGTGGGGAAGGGCCATCGAGTGCGGCGCCCTCGAGGACCCGTGGGCCGCGCCCCCGCCCGACGTGTTCACCCTCACCCGGCCCACGGCCACCGAGCGGCGCGATCTCGTGCTCGGGTTCGAGGCGGGCGTGCCCGTCACCGTCGACGGCCGGGCCCTGGCCCTGCCCGAGCTCATCGGCGAGGTGGCGGCCGTGGTGGGATCGTACGGCTGGGGCCGGATCGACATGGTGGAGAACCGCCGGGTGGGGATCAAGAGCCGCGAGACCTACGAGTGCCCCGCCGCTCTGGCCATCCTGTTGGCACACTCGGACCTCGAGGACCTCACCCTCGAGCGCGACGTGGCCCGGGAGAAGGCCCGTCTCGAGCCGCGCTGGGCGGAGCTGGTCTACGACGGGATGTGGTTCTCCCCGCTCAAGGAGGCGCTCGACGCCTTCTTCACCAGCACCCAGCGCCACGTCACCGGCGAGGTACGCCTGGCGCTGTCACCCGGTAGCTGCATCGTCACCGGACGGCGCAGCCCGGTGTCGCTCTACGACCACGGACTTGCCACCTATGACGCTTCGGACACCTTCGACCACAGCGACGCCGAGGGGTTCGTGCACCTGTGGGGCCAGAGCCTGGCCACCTGGGCGGCACGCCAGGGGGCCGCGCCCGAGTCCGTCACCCCGCGCCCGTCGGCCCGGCCATGACCCTGTGGGAGGGCCGACTGGGCGGGACGGCCGAGGAGGTCATGGCCTTCACCGCCAGCCTGCCCTACGACACGCGGCTGGCCGCCGACGACCTGGCGGGATCGCGTGCGCATGTGCGAGGGCTCACGCGCGCTGGGGTGCTCGAGGGGGGTGAGTCCGCAATTCTGCTGGCCGCGTTGGACCGGGTCGAGGAGGAGCTGAGCTCGGGCATCTTCGTCTTCCAGGCCGGGGACGAGGACATCCACACCGCCGTGGAGCGCAGGGTGACCGAGCTCGCCGGCGATGTGGGGGCCAAGCTCCACACCGGGAGGAGTCGCAACGACCAGGTTGCCGCCGACCTGCGCCTCTACACGCGCCGGGAGCTGCTGGCGGTGGTGGCGGCGGTGGTCGAGCTCCAGGACACGCTGGTGCACCGGGCCGTGGAGGCGGGCGACGCCTATTTGCCCGGCTACACCCATCTCCAGCGGGCCCAGCCGGTCCTGCTCACGCACCACCTCCTGGCCCACGGGTGGGCATTCGGCACGCGACGTCGACCGGATGCTGCTCAGCGTGGTGCGCATGGACGTGAGCCCGCTCGGCGCCGGTGCGCTGGCGGGCTCGTCGCTCCCGCTCGACCCGGACGGGGTCGCCGACGACCTCGGGTTCGGGAGCCGCTTCGAGAACTCGCTCGACGCCGTGTCGGACCGCGACTTCGTCGCCGAGTCGCTCTTCGACCTGGCCCTGCTGGGTGTGCACCTGTCGCGCATGGGCGAGGAGTTCGTGCTGTGGTCGAGCGAGGAGTTCGGCTTCGTCGTCCTCGACGACGCCTACGCCACGGGGAGCTCGATGCTCCCCCAGAAGAAGAATCCCGACGTGGCGGAGCTGGCGCGGGCCAAGGCGGGCCGGCTGATCGGCCACGTGGCGGGCATGCTGGCCACCTTGAAGGGGTTGCCCCTGGCCTACAACCGCGACCTCCAGGAGGACAAGGAGCCCCTGTTCGACGCGTTCGACCAGATCAAGCGGGCGCTGCCCGCCGTGATGGGGATGCTCGCCACCGCCCACTTCGACACCGAGAAGATGCGCGTCGCCGCCGACGGGCCCGCCACCGCCGCCGTCGACCTGGCCGAATGGCTGGTGGAGCGGGGGATGCCCTTCCGCCAGGCGCACGCCGTGGTGGGGTCGCTGGTACGCGACTCGATCCAGCGCGGCGTCCCGCTGGCGGAGCTGGTGCAGGCCAACCCGGATCTGGGTAGTGACGCCGTCGGGCTGCTCGAGCCGGGAGTGGCGGTGACGCGCCGCACGTCCCCGGGTGGCGCCGGGCCCCGGCCCGTGGCGGTGCAGGTGGAACGGTTCCGCCACCGTCTCGAGCTCGACCGGCAGCGGGTGAGCCACGCCGCCGCCGCCGCCCACGTCGGGGGGCACCCGCACCCCGTAGGGGCCACCAGCGGTGGTGGTGAGGCCCGGACCCGGTCCGGCCCGTCCCACGGTGGCGAGGACGCCACCCGGAACGGGGCGTGAGCGGCCGGTCCGTGCCGCGTGGCCGGGCGCGCACGCTTCCCCGACGGTTCTACGCCCGTGGTGCGGTCGAGGTGGCGCCACAATTGCTCAACAAGCTTCTGGTGCGCGACGGACGGGCGGGCCGCATCGTCGAGGTGGAGGCGTACCGGGGGAGTGACGACCGCGGCGTCGCACGCCTTCGGCGGCCAGACCCGCCGCAACGCCACCATGTTCGGGCGCCCGGGACGGCTGTACGTGTACTTCACCTACGGCATGCACTTCTGTGCCAACGCCGTGTGCATGCCCGAGGGGATCGCCGAGGCCGTCCTGCTCCGGGCCCTGGCCCCCGTGTCGGGCCTCGACGCCATGCGCGCCCTGAGGCCGGGTGCCGTGAAAGACGAGCAGCTGACGAGCGGTCCGGCCAAGTTGTGCCAGGCCATGGGCATCACACGGGCCGCCGACGGCGCCGACCTGGTCACCGGGAGCGCAGGCATCCGGGTGGTGGACGACGGTGTGCCCCCACCGACGTTCCCCGCATCGTCGATCCGGGTCGGCATCCGCCACGCCACCGACCTGCCGTGGCGGTGGTGGGTGCCGGGCGATCCCAACGTGTCGAAATTCCGGGTGCCGGGACCTCCGACACAACAGGTACCCTGAAGAGGGAAGGCGTCGCACTCCCGGTGCGGGGCGCGGGTCACGAGTGGTCCACGGGGCCGGTGTGGCCGGTTTGGCCCCTTTGACACCCTGGTGCGGCGCCGGTACCATGATGAACCCCCCGTTCGGGCGACTGATCGCGGGGACCTGGCACCTACGCCTCCGGGTGTGTGCCGCGTCGCTCCTTGAAAACGGAACAGTGAGAGCCAAAAGCCAGTGCGGGCGACCGCGTGGCGCGTTTCGCGCGTCTCGTGGTCGATCCACACAGAATTAAGTAACAGAACCAAGCACTTCACGGACAGCAACACACCGTGCTGTGCCGGGTCGATGAGGGGGCAGTCAGCCCCGAATCGGCTCTCCGATCTGCGGTGGAGCCTTCGGGCGACATCGTCGGTCTCGATGGAGAGTTTGATCCTGGCTCAGGACGAACGCTGGCGGCGTGCCTAACACATGCAAGTCGAACGAGGTCCATCCGGTGGCAACACTGGTGAAGACCTAGTGGCGAACGGGTGAGTAACACGTGAGCAACCTGCCTCGAAGACTGGGATAACCCCGGGAAACCGGAGCTAATACCGGATATCCCCACCGGGTCGCATGGCCTGGTGAGGAAATGGATTCCGCTTTGAGAGGGGCTCGCGGCCTATCAGCTTGATGGTGGGGTAACGGCCCACCATGGCACCGACGGGTAGCTGGTCTGAGAGGACGATCAGCCACACTGGGACTGAGACACGGCCCAGACTCCTACGGGAGGCAGCAGTGGGGAATCTTGCGCAATGGGCGAAAGCCTGACGCAGCAACGCCGCGTGTGGGACGAAGGCCTTCTGGGTTGTAAACCACTTTCAGCAGGGACGATTGTGACGGTACCTGCAGAAGAAGCCCCGGCCAACTACGTGCCAGCAGCCGCGGTAATACGTAGGGGGCGAGCGTTGTCCGGAATTATTGGGCGTAAAGAGCTCGTAGGCGGCTTGGCAAGTCACGTGTGAAATCTCCAGGCTCAACCTGGCGATGCCACGTGATACTGCCATGGCTTGAGTCCGGTAGGGGACCATGGAATTCCTGGTGTAGCGGTGAAATGCGCAGATATCAGGAGGAACACCAGTGGCGAAGGCGGTGGTCTGGGCCGGTACTGACGCTGAGGAGCGAAAGCGTGGGGAGCGAACAGGATTAGATACCCTGGTAGTCCACGCCGTAAACGTTGGGCACTAGGTGTGGGACCCTATCGACGGGTTCCGTGCCGCAGCTAACGCATTAAGTGCCCCGCCTGGGGAGTACGGCCGCAAGGCTAAAACTCAAAGGAATTGACGGGGGCCCGCACAAGCGGCGGAGCATGTGGCTTAATTCGAGGCAACGCGAAGAACCTTACCTGGGCTTGACATTTAGGGAAAAGCCGTAGAGATACGGTGTCCTTCGGGGTCCTAAACAGGTGGTGCATGGCTGTCGTCAGCTCGTGTCGTGAGATGTTGGGTTAAGTCCCGCAACGAGCGCAACCCTTGTCCGATGTTACCAGCGGGTTATGCCGGGGACTCGTCGGAGACTGCCGGGGTCAACTCGGAGGAAGGTGGGGATGACGTCAAGTCTTCATGCCCCTTACGTCCAGGGCTGCACACATGCTACAATGGCCGGTACAACGGGCTGCTATCCCGCGAGGGGGAGCCAATCCCAAAAGCCGGTCTCAGTTCGGATTGCAGTCTGCAACTCGACTGCATGAAGTCGGAGTCGCTAGTAATCCCGGATCAGCAACGCCGGGGTGAATACGTTCCCGGGCCTTGTACACACCGCCCGTCACACCACGAAAGTCGGCAACACCCGAAGCCGGTGGCCCAACCCTTTTGGGAGGGAGCCGTCGAAGGTGGGGTCGGCGATTGGGGTGAAGTCGTAAGTAACGTTGCGACCTCTCGTTGGTAACAACGAGCGACACAAACTCGGCTGTATGCTGGAAAACCCGAGTATCCAGCGGTACTCGTGCACGTCACACCCATTTGCAAGGGTTCACGACGTGCGCAGTGACAATCCGTCTGGTGCGGACAATCAGCAGGGAAGTCCATCACTCCCCACCTCGGGTGGTGATGTGACCCCTCAGAGACTACACGCCGAGCTCCTGGCTGTTGGCGCAAAGGGTCTGGAAGCCTATCTCCAGGGCGCACTTCGAGATGCAACTCGAAATGCGCTACACCGAACCCATCGATTCTCTCAATCGAATTCAGATTGGCTGACACTTGTCGGTACGGCGCTGTCCTTGCTTGGACACCGCAGCTGGATGTACCGAGAGGGTCGGACGAGGAATCTGTGGGTGCTCGAGACGACGGCGAAGTTCTTGTCTTTGGACTTCGATCCGTTCCAACTCGTCGGAACACCGTACGGTTTGTCCTACGTGCGGGGTTACTTCGACACGGATGGCGGAATGCCAAGGGATCCAAAAGCGAGGCTGTATCTTCAGCTTTGCCAGAAGGACCGAGCAAGTCTCGAATCGGTGGTTGCGGTCCTCGATAGCTGGGCGATCCGGTGCGGTCGGGTGCATAACCCGAGTGTCCGGGTGGATCCCGACTATTGGAGGGTATTCGTACGGAGTTGTTCCCACGTGCCGTTCATGCGGTTGGTGGGTTCATGGCATCCAGTGAAGCGTCAGCAGATCCAAACCAGGATGAAGATATAGTCCACGCCCCATAGCGATATGGGGGCACACGTGAACAAGGTAGCCGTACCGGAAGGTGCGGCTGGATCACCTCCTTTCTAAGGAGTCGTTTCTCGACCGTAGTGGTCGAGGACTCCCAGTCGATCACTGGTTATTCGGCGCTCACGCATTCTCGGCGGCAGTCCGTCCGACCCGTTCCCCTCGAGGGAGCGGCCAGGCCGGCCCCGTATCCGGGTCTTCGTGATCGTCGGACCTCACTGTTCCGTTTTGAGGGAGCGGCATCGTCGCTTCTTCCGCGACGTCGACGGCATCTTTGGTCGTCGACCGCTCGCGTCCTTCGTCCGGCCGTCGGTGACATCTACGACGGCTGCGCGCGCCCCTTGAGAATTCCATAGCGAGCACGAGCATCTTTGTTCTCCAAGCTACAAAGAGCCAACGGTGGATGCCTTGGCGCCTGAAGCCTAAGAAGGACGTGGGAGGCTGCGAAAAGCCACGGGGAGCTGCCGACCAAGCTTCGATCCGTGGATGTCCGAATGGGGAAACCCGGCACCCGTCATGGGGTGTCACTCCGGTCTGAACACATAGGACCGAGAGAGGGAACCGGGGGAATTGAAACATCTCAGTACCCCGAGGAGAGGAAAGCAACAGCGACTCCCTTAGTAGCGGCGAGCGAAACGGGATCAGCCCAAACCGAGCCGGTGTCAAGCCTGGTGGCGTTGCCGGTTGGGGGTTGTGGGAGCCAATAGAAGGGGCGCCAGACCCTTCACGGAGTTACAAAGCCTCGATCTAGCAGAAGTGGTTTGGAACACCACGTCACAGAGGGTAAGAACCCCGTACGCGAAAGGTCAGAGGTCTCCGATTGGATTTCCCAAGTAGCGCCGGATCCGGGAAAGCCGGTGTGAATCTGCGAGGACCACCTCGTAAGGCTAAGTACTCACAGGCGACCGATAGCGGACTAGTACCGTGAGGGAAAGGTGAAAAGTACCCCGGGAGGGGAGTGAAATAGTACCTGAAACCGTTGGCTTACAAACAGTCAGAGCGTCGTCGGTCCCTGCACTTCGGTGTAGGACAAATGACCGGCCGTGATGGCGTGCCTTTTGAAGAATGAGCCAGGGAGTTACCGTGTGTGGCGAGGTTAACCCGAGAGGGGGAGCCGGAGCGAAAGCGAGTCTTAATAGGGCGCATAGTCGCATGTGGTAGACCCGAAGCCGAGTGATCTATCCATGGGCAGGCTGAAGCGGGGGTAAGACCCCGTGGAGGGCCGAACCCACCCTGGTTGAAAACAGGGGGGATGACCTGTGGATAGGGGTGAAAGGCCAAGCAAACTCGGTGATAGCTGGTTCTCCCCGAAATGCATTTAGGTGCAGCGTCGGGCGTTCAGCATCGGAGGTAGAGCACTGAATGGGTTAGGGGGCCTACAAGCTTACCGACCCCAATCAAACTCCGAATGCCGATGCTCCAGAGCCCGGCAGTGAGACCACGGGGGATGAGCTTCGTTGGTCGAAAGGGAAACAGCCCAGATCGCCGGCTAAGGCCCCAAATTCTTGACTAAGTGGAAAACGATGTGGGAACGCAAAGACAGCCAGGAGGTTGGCTCAGAAGCAGCCATCCTTGAAAGAGTGCGTAATAGCTCACTGGTCGAGTGGTCCTGCGCGGACAATGTAACGGGGCTCAAGTCAAGAGCCGAAGCCGCGGATTTCCATTCCGCCCGGAGCGCGCCGCTTGCGGTGCCCTCCGGGAGTAACGGGTGGGAGTGGTAGGGGAGCGTCGAACTCTGCAGTGAAGCGCCGGTGGGAACCGTCGTGGAGCGGGTTCGAGTGAGAATCCTGGTATGAGTAGCGAGAGAGGGGTGAGAAACCCCTCCGCCGTAAGCCCAAGGGTTCCTGGGGAAGGCTAATCCCCCCAGGGTGAGTCGGGAGCTAAGGCGAGGCCGAGAGGCGTAGTCGATGCACAGCTGGTTGATATTCCAGCACCACCGTGTCCGCGCCCAACCCAATTTCGAACTCCTAAGGGGCTGGCCTTCGGGCCGAACCGACCGATTCGGAGGCGGGTAGCGAAGAGGGGACGCAGGAGGGTAGGTGAGCCCAGGCGTTGGTTGTCCTGGGGTAAGCGAGTAGGGAGGGGTCTAGGCAAATCCGGACCCCGTCAATCCCGAGACGCGATGCCGAACCGTTTAGGTGAAGTCACTGATCCCATGCTGCCGAGAAAAGCCTCTAGCGAGCTGGCACGGTGCCCGTACCCCAAACCGACACAGGTGGGCGGGTAGAGAATACCAAGGCGATCGGGAGAACTGTGGTTAAGGAACTCGGCAAATTACCTCCGTAACTTCGGGAGAAGGAGGGCCTCGATAGGGTGATAGGACTTCGCGTCCTTGAGCCTGAGGGGGCCGCAGAAACCAGGGGAAAGCGACTGTTTACTAAAAACACAGGAGCGTGCGAAGTCCTAAGACGATGTATACGCTCTGACGCCTGCCCGGTGCCGGAAGGTTACGGGGAAGGGTTAGCCTTCGGGCGAAGCCCTGAACCTAAGCCCCGGTAAACGGCGGCCGTAAACACCAGTTGCGGCTCCAGTTGGGTAACCGACTGGAACAAACCTTGCTATTTGCTGGAAACCCCGTGTATCTGGCGGTACTCATTCGTGTCGCACCCGGTTCGTAGGGTGCCGGCGTGAGTAGTGACAATCCGTCCAGTGCGGACAATCAGCAGGAAAGGCCTAGTTCCTCGAGCTGGCTGGATCAGATTCCGTTTGACCTGGGCAACTGGGTCGCCGGATTCGTCGACGGAGAGGGAAGCTTCAACGTCCCGATCCGTCGAGAGCACGATCGTGGCTTGCCGTGGCGAGTGTCGTTGTCGTTCAACGTGTCGCAGATCGGTGGGGAGCTCCCAGAGCTCCTGCAATCGGTCTTCGGTGTAGGAACGGTCAGGGACCGAGGGGACGGCGTTCACTATTTCGAGGTGACGCGACCCCGGGAACTGGTCGAGCGGGTCTTCCCGTTCTTCGACCGGTTTCAGCTACGAAGCCCGAAACAAGGGGATCTCGCGGTCTTCCGTGAGATCACCGAGCTCGTCCTGTCAGGTCGGCACCTGTCGACTGAGGGAATCGGTGACATCCTCATCCTGAGGAGCCCGATGAACCGAGGTGGCAAGCGCCGTTATGACGAGAGTTACATCCTCGCCGTATCGAGGGATTGGGAATCCTCAGAGGCCATACGCAAGGCTCCACCTGTGAAGCCAGGTGGATGAAGATATGGTCCACGCCCCATAGCGATATGGGGGAAGTGCGTGAACTATAACGGTGGAGTTTCAACTCGGCCGTAGGTAAACCTGGCTGTTTGCTGGAACATCCGAGTATCCGGCGGTACTCGTCCTTCGGGACAGTGACAATCCGTCCGGTGCGGACAATCAGCAGGAAACCTCCGCAGGAGGGATCCTCAGAGACTGCACGCCAGGCGCGTCGATGGCTTCACGGGGACTTACCCCTAATCGACGTAAAGGTACAGTCCGACCCCTATGGCGACATAGGGAGCCAGACAGAAATGATCTGGCCCACTCGTCGAAATTCGTCGAAGCGATTGACGTATCGAGGAGTGAGTAACAAACGTGCCTAAGGTAGCGAAATTCCTTGTCGGGTAAGAAGTTGCCCCGCATGAGAGTGATCTCATGTGTAAATCCCGCTATAACGGCGAAGCCCTACCCAGCTGTCTCGATAAGGACGAGACGATAGATGGCGGGTAATGCCGTGGGAAGCCCTCTGCCGCTTCGGCGGTATGGCCCCGTAACGACTGATCCCTTCGGGGAGAGGCTCCAGTCCTGTCACACCCTCGGCCTAGCGTCGAGACGTGGCAAATCTATGGCTGGGGCAACACGCGGGCTCTTTGTAATCGGAGGTCGATGTTCCGTCGTACCTTTCCGGGTACGTCGACGGTGAAGGATGCTTCACAGTCTCGATCTCACCAAGACCGACGATGGTCGTCGGCTGGGAAGTGAGGCCGAGTCTGTCGGTCAGTCAAAACAGCGATCGCTCTGAGGTTCTCCTGCTGATGCAGGAGTACTTCCGGTGCGGGACCATGCGACCAGACCGGAGCGACAGGACGCTGAAATGGGAGGTGCGAAGCCTCCCGGTTCTGACCGCCCGAATCATTCCGCATTTCAAGACGTATCCACTGCTCTCCAGTAAGCAACAGGACTTCGAACTGTTCGCAGACATCTGCGAGCGAATGGTGAGAGGTGAACACCTGAAGCCAAGGGGATTGCAGGGGATCGTACGACTGGCAGGGCGCATGAACCCGAGCGGTCAGCGCGGGTACGACCCTTCCAGGATCATCGACAACCTCGCAGAGATGAAGGCATAGTCTGTCCCCCTCGAAAGAGGGGATTACGACGAAGTTCCGACCTGCACGAATGGCGTAACGACTTTCCTACTGTCTCAACCACAGACCCGGCGAAATTGAAGTACGAGTAAAGATGCTCGTTAGCTGCATCAGGACGGAAAGACCCCGTGGACCTTTACTACAGCTTGATGTTGAGCTTTGGTACGGATTGTGTAGGATAGGTGGGAGTCTTTGAAGCTTCGGCGCCAGCCGAGGTGGAGACAACCTTGAAATACCACCCTTTTCGTGCCGGGGCCCTAACCCAGGTCCGTGATCCGGATCGGGAACAGCGTCAGGTGGGTAGTTTGACTGGGGCGGTCGCCTCCTAAATTGTAACGGAGGCGCCCAAAGGTTCCCTCAGGCTGGTTGGCAATCAGCCGTCGAGTGCAATGGCACAAGGGAGCTTGACTGCGAGACCTACAAGTCGAGCAGGTGCGAAAGCAGGGCATAGTGATCCAGCGGTGGCTTGTGGAAGCGCCGTTGCTCAACGGATAAAAGGTACCCCGGGGATAACAGGCTCATCTTCCCCAAGAGTCCATATCGACGGGAAGGTTTGGCACCTCGATGTCGGCTCGTCGCATCCTGGGGCTGAAGCCGGTCCCAAGGGTTGGGCTGTTCGCCCATTAAAGCGGTACGCGAGCTGGGTTTAGAACGTAGAATGCTGCGTCCCCAGGAAGTAATTCCTGGGTGCACACCGGCTCATATCGGTGAAACCCTGAGCGTCACAACCGAACAGTACGTTCAGGGCAATACCGAGGGAAGGCCAACACACATTGAGAGCGTTACACGCGTCCTATGTTGCAGGATTCCTCGACGGCGACGGAAGTATTCACTTCCAGCTCGTCCGGCAGAAGGAGTACCGGTTCGGGTATTACATCCGGGCCAGTATCTCGTTCTCGCAGAGCACTGCCGCTCGTTCAGGTCTTGAGATCATCCAGGGCTTGGTGGGTGGAGGTGGCTACATGCGAGATCGAGGGACTGGAATGAGTGATCTTGTGATCACTAGCCGGCCTCTGCTCCTCAAACTGCTCTCCGCCGTGGAGCCGTATGTGATCTTCAAACGAGAACATGTGCGGCGTGCGCTTCTCTTGCTTCCTCGGCTGGACAGGCTGAGGGATCCGGAGGAGTTCCTGCAACTAGCGCACGAAGTTGACGCTTTTGCAACCCTAAACTATTCGAAATCGAAGCGGATTTCCGCCGTAGATGTCGAGCAACATCTACGTAGCAAGGGCGTGTTGTGCCCCTGTAACGACTTCCTCGCATGCAACAGCGAGGGGATGGCGTCAAGTAGTAACGAACATTCGATGAATCACGGACGCCATGAAACGCCGGCCCCTAGAAATAGGGTGAAGGTATAGTCTGTGCCCGTAGTAATACGGGATTATCACGCGCGAGACAGTTCGGTCCCTATCCGATGCAGCCGCAGGAGACCTGAGGAAGGCTGTCCCTAGTACGAGAGGACCGGGACGGACGTAGCTCTCGTGTGCCAGTTGTCCTGCCAAGGGCACGGCTGGTTAGCGACCTACGGATGGGATAAGCGCTGAAAGCATCTAAGCGCGAAGCTCGTTCCAAGATGAGGTCTCCCACAGGACAACCTGGTAAGGCCCGTGGCTAGATCACCACGTTGATAGGCCGGAGGTGTACGCACGGCAACGTGTTCAGCCGACCGGTACTAATCGGCCGAGGGCTTGGAGAGCTACTTTGCTCGTGCTCGCTATGGAACGCTCACGGGGTGGCCGGACGGCCGCTCCACCTGGGACCTCGGCCCCGGGTGAGCAGGATTTCCGGTGACCATGGCGGCGGGGCAACACCCGTTCCCATTCCGAACACGGCAGTTAAGCTCGCCAGCGCCGATGGTACTTGGGGGGAGACCCCCTGGGAGAGTAGGACGTCGCCGGAATATTTCGAAGGAGATGGGCCCCTGCTGAAGCGGGGGCCCATTTCCTTGTACGAACCGGTGGCGCACCGATGACCGCCGACGCCGTCACTTCTTCACGAAGTACCAGCTCTCGGGGTTGATGCTCCACGACGGGTTCTGTGGGGTCGCGCCCCGGAGGTCGTTGCGGATCTCGGACATCTCGGTGACCGTGTTCGGCTGCCACACCACGGGCAGCTGCTGGGCCAGGTAGTTCTCCCACTTGGTCAGGCTGACGTCGCTGCTGGTCGTCTGGTTCGTGAGCCGGTCGTTGGTCGGGTCGCTGTAGCTCCCCGAATTCGACGGTGCACCCGTGGCGAACGTCTGCTCACCGGTGGGGTAGTGGTCCGGTTCGTACACCCAGCCGATACCCCAATTCTCGAGCTCCCAGGCGCAATTCGGCCCCCCGCCGCAGGCCGTGGCGTTGCCCACCACGGTGTCGAACGGTGCTTGTGTGAGCGTCACGTCGATCCCGGCTTGGGCCCACGACGCCTTCTCGTCGTCCATGGTCTGTTCGAGCAGGGGGTTCCCGCTCGCGTACTGCAACGTGAACGCCAGCTTCGCCCCGGCCGGGATGGCACTGCCGCACTGGCCGGCGCCGGTCCCGGGGTCGGCGCAGGTGGTTGTCCCGCCGGGTACCACCTTCCAACCGTGCCCCGACAGAAGAGCCTTGGCCTCGGACACGCTGTAGGGGTAGGGGTTCTTCTTCTCGAAGCTCGTGGCGTTGGGACCACCTGGCGTCAGCGGCACGGGCCCGTAGGTCGGCAGGCCGTAGCCCTTGTCGACCTCCGCGATGAGGCCAGGCTGGTCGACCAGGTACTGCATGGCCTGTCGAACGTAGAGCTGTTTCCAGATGGGGCCGACGCTTCCTTGGGCTCCGGTGGAGTCGAAGTTCCCGGGGAAGTAGTCGATCGACCACGTGTAGAGCGGCTCCAGGGAGAAGCCTGGGACATGTGTCCGGTTTCCGGACGCGGCGACGGGGTTCGTGGTCCGTTTGGTGACCTCGGAGAGCGGCAGGTACCCGAAGTCGATGTGGCCTCCCACCAGGGCTTTGTACTCCTGGTCCTCCGTGGCGAAGGGCACTTCCACGAAGCGGGACAACGTCGGCTTCGGAGATCCCGAGTAGCTGGCGTTGGGCACCAAGGTGACGTTCCCCGCGGCGTCGAACGAGGCCAGCTTCCAGGGCCCGTCCACGACCTGCCACAGCGTGTTGGTGGCGTACGTCGGCAAGGCCGTGTTGGTGGTGTCGGGGTGGGCCGGGTCGTTGCCCGCTTCCTTGGAGAGATAGGCGTACACGGCGTTGCATTTGGAGTCGGCAGTGCCGAAGGGCGCCGTCGAGCACCCCCCCGATCCGGCCGCGGCACCCGCCGCAGTGACGTCCCAGGCCACGGGGAGCGGCGTGATCTGCGAGAGCTCGTTGTCGGTGAACCACTGGGGGTTGACCTGACCAGTCAGGGTGAAGGTGAGCTGGGAGGGGCTGTCGACGGTGATGCCCTTCACGTCGTCGGGGATGCCTTTGGGCACGTAGCCGGCCCAACCCACCTTGTCCGAGTGCAGCATGTTCATCCAGAACATGACGTCCTGGACGGTCACCGTCTCGCCGTCGGACCACTTGTAGGGCTTGAGCTTCACGACGACCGTGGTGTCGCTGTCGGAGTACACCGGGATCTTGGCCAGCGACAGGGAGGGGTCGAGCGTCGGTTGGGCGCCCTGGCCGAACCAGTACATCGGCCGGTACATGAGGTACTGGAACTGGTTGATGTTGGCCACCGTGAAATAGGCGAGGCTCATGAAGGGGAAGATGTAGTCAGGCCGGGTGTCTGGGGCCTGGGCCCAGATCGCGGTCCCGCCCTTCTCCTTCGCCCCGGCACCGGACGCACCCGGCGACGGGGACCCGGCGCACGCCGTCAGCGCGATGGCGGCTGCCACCACCGAGACCGTCATCGCCGTCACCTGCCCGAGTCGACCCACGTCCCCTGCACCTTCGCCTTCCCCGATCCGAGTATCGGGATGGGCCGCGACGTTAACGTCCACCGTCGTCGTCGGGCTCATGCGGATCGCCCCGACAGGGTCGGTACACTCGTCGTGTGCCCAGGGACGCAGCTTCGGGGCGTCCCCGCCGACCTGACGGTCCCCGCGGCGGGCGCCCGGCCACCGATCGTGCCCGGAGAGCTGCGCCCGAAGCCAGAGGAGCCCCCAGCCGGGGCTCGGGCCGGCCCGGCGCCGCCAGACCCCGTCCGCCGAGCGCCTCCAGGGATGAACGAGCTGGTGGAGGTGGTCGCGGCGCACGACCCGAGCGCGCCGGCAGCCGGGAGCGCACCGGACGACCCGAGCGCGCCGGCAGCCGGGAGCGCAGCGCACGACCCGAGCGCGCCGGCGGCAGGGGGCGCGGTGGTGGGTCGGAGCGCACCGAAAGGGGCGCGACCGCTTCCGGGGGCCGACGTCCGAGGGGAGAAGGAACCGGGCGGACGCGTCCGGGGACCGAGGGCCGAAGCACGGCACGCCCGGGTGGTGCCCGCGCCCGCCCCGGCCGCGATGGAGAAATGGTGGGACGCACGCCGCGTCCGCGCCGCGACGAAGGGCCGGCGCCGCGCACGCCCCGTCCGCGCCGCGAGGATGGTGGCGTGGCTGGCGGAACGCGCCCGCCGGCGGGCCGGAGCGGAACGCGCCCGCCGGCGCGCCGGAGCGGTTCGCGCCGCTCCGCGGGCCGATGCCGAGTTCCGACCGCGCCCGGGGGAGAGATCGAAGCCGCGCCCCGCCACGGACCGGTTGCGAGCATCTCGGCCTGAACCGCGTCAGTCGAGCGCGCCCCGCCTGCCGGCGGCGGGACGGGGCTGGGGGAGCGTGGCCCGCAAGGGCGCCCGCCTGCTCGGCGAGGACTCCGCCCACGGGCCCGACCACCAACGCGAGGCGGAACGCTCGGGGCGCGGCCATCCCCGACCGACGTGGACCGAGGAGGTCTGGGTCTTCGACGGGGTGGCGACCGACACCAACGACACCACCGACGCGCCCGCACGCGCCAAACGCCGCGCCCGCGACGACGCGGCCCGCCTCGGCTCCACCGACCGGCGCCCTTCGCCGACGTCCGCCAAAGCGGGCGAGGTCCTCCCCACCGATGTGGTCGAGGAGCTGACCGGCGCCGTGGGGCGCGCCAAGGCCGGAAAGGTGGCCGACCGCCTGGCGGCGGCGGCACGCGCCTACGAGCGCGACCGCTATCCCGAGGCCATGCGCATCACCCGGCCCCTCGCCGACGAGGTGCCCGAGTCGGCGGCGGCACGAGAGCTGCACGGACTGGTCTGTTACCGCCTCGGCCGGTGGCGCGAGGCCGTGCGGCACCTCGAGGCGTCCCGGGCCCTGTCGGGCGGCGACCCCAGCCAGCTCCCCGTCCTCATGGACTGCCACCGCGCCATGGGGCATCACCGCCGCGTCGAGGCCCTGTGGGACGAGCTGCGCGCCTCGTCCCCCTCGGCCGACGTCCTGGTGGAGGGCAGGCTGGTCCTGGCCGAGGACCTGGCCGAGACCGGGAAGCTCGACGACGCCATTCTCGTGCTCGCCACGGCGGGAGGCGCCCGCAACCTGCGCAACCCCGGCGAGCGCCACCTCCGGCAGTGGTACGTCCTGGCCGACCTGTACGAGCGGGCCGGGGACGTGCCCCGCGCCCGCGAGCTCTTCGCCCGCGTGGCCGCCGTGGACCCCGAGCTGGCCGACACCGCCCTGCGCCTGGCCGCGCTGGGCACTCCCCGGCGCCGGCCCCGCCGGGGTGCCGGAGGCGGACGTCACTAGCATCGGCGCCATGCCCCCGGCGCACGCGCCCGCCTCGACGTCGGGCTTCGTCGACCTCCGCAGCGACACCGTCACCCGCCCCACCCCCGAGATGCGCCGCGCCATGGCCGAGGCCGAGGTGGGCGACGACGGCTACGGCGACGACCCCACCGTCAACGCCCTCGAGGAGGCGTACGCCCAGCGCGTGGGCAAGCCCGCGGCGTTGTACGTCCCCTCGGGGACGATGGCCAACCAGGTGGCGCTGCGCGTGTTGTGCCCGCCGGGATCCCTCGCCATCGCCGGCCGGCGCCAGCACGTGGTCATCTACGAGGCCGGCGGCGCGGCCGCCAACGCCGGCGTGCAGATCCACCCCGTCGACGACACCGACGGCACCATCTCCGTCACCGACGTCACCTGGGCCGTCGAGGCCGCCCGCCATCATCACCCCGCGCCCGGCGTCGTGTGCGTGGAGCACACCCACATGCCCTCCGGCGGAGTGCCCTGGAGCCTCGAGGCGCTCGACGCCGTGGCCAGCGCGGCTGGCGCCGGGGGCGTCCCCCTGCACATGGACGGGGCCCGGCTCTTCAACGCCGAGGTGGCCACCGGCGTCGACGCGGCGCGCTTCGCCGCCCTCGCCACCACGGTGATGTCGTGTCTGTCCAAGGGCCTGTGCGCGCCCGTCGGGTCGATCCTGGCCGGTCCCGTCGACGCCATGGCCGCGGCGCGCGTGGAGCGGCTGCGGCTGGGGGGGTCCATGCGCCAGGCCGGCGTGATCGCCGCGGCCGGCCTGGTGGCCCTGCACACCATGGTGGACCGGCTGGCCGACGACCACGCCCGGGCGCGACGCCTGGCCCGGGCCGTGGCCGAGCGCTGGCCCGACGCGGGGTGCGACCCCGACCGGGTCCCCACCAACATGGTCGTCTTCACCCATCGGGCCCCCGAGCGCGTCCTGGAGCACCTGCGCAACGAAGGCGTCCTGGGCGGGACCATCGCACCCGGCGTCCTGCGCCTGGTGACCCACCACGACGTGGACGACGCCGGCCTCGAGCGGGCCCTGAAGGCCGTGGCCTCGGCTCCCTGACCCTTCGCTCCGGGAGGAGCGGGAACAGGACCGGTAGGCTCGACCCTGACGGTTCAGTCAGTTCCGACAGGAGGCGACACCCTTGTCCATCGACATCGCGGCGCTCCTGGGTGACGAGGCCAACGGCCTTCTCACCCACACGTGCAAGGGAGTCACGACCGACGAGCTCGCGCTCCCCGGGCCCGACTACATCGACCGGGTCTTCCTCGGCACCGACCGACCCATCCCGGTGGTGCGCAACCTCGCCACCCTGCACCAGCACGGCCGGCTGGGAGGGACCGGGTACCTCTCCATCCTCCCCGTCGACCAGGGCATCGAGCACTCCGCCGCGGCCAGCTTCTCCAAGAACCCCGCCTACTTCGACCCCGCCAACCTGGTGGAGCTGGCGCTGGCGGGGGGGTCCTCGGGCATCGCCACCACCCTGGGCGGCCTGGGTGCGGTGGCCCGGCGCTACGCGCACCGGATCCCGTTCATCGTCAAGCTCAACCACAACGAGTTCCTCCACTACCCGAGCCAGTACGACCAGGTCATGTTCGGCTCGGCCCGCCAGGCCGCCGACCTCGGCGCCATCGGCGTGGGCGCCACCATCTACTTCGGGTCCGAACAGAGCGACCGCCAGATCCAGGAGGTGCGCGCCGCCTTCGCCGAGGCCCACGAGCTGGGGATGTTCACCGTGTTGTGGTGCTACCTGCGCAATCCGGCCTTCAAGACCAAGGAGGCGGACTACCACGTCTCCGCTGATCTCACCGGCCAGGCCAACCACATCGGCGTCACCCTCGAGGCCGACCTCATCAAGCAGAAGCAGCCCGAGAACAACGGCGGGTACCCGGCGCTCAACTTCGGCAAGACCGACCCGCTCGTCTACGACCACCTGACGACGGACAACCCCATCGACCTCACCCGCTGGCAGGTCCTGAATTGCTACGCGGGCCGCATCGGGCTCATCAATTCCGGAGGCGAGTCCAAAGGCGCCGACGACCTGGCCCAGGCGGTGCGCACCGCGGTGATCAACAAGAGGGCCGGGGGGACGGGGCTGATCGTGGGGCGCAAGGCCTTCCAGCGCCCCATGGACGAAGGCGTGGCGCTGCTCCACGCCGTGCAGGACGTCTTCCTCGACGACTCGGTCACCATCGCCTAGAACTCCGGTCCCGTCCGGCGATTTCGGGCCGTCGGGCCCGGTCCCGGCCCACGGCACCAGGGGGGGCACGGTGCCCGGGGCACGTCGGTGACGGCGGTATGCTCGTCGTCGAAGGGTCGGTGCTCGCGCGCCCCGCACCAGGAGGACGGTCGGGGGTGTCGGCCGGACCCGAGACAGGGGGCCGACGGTGTCCACCGCGACACGCCACCAGACCACCGAGCTCGACCGGGTGGTGATCCGGTTCGCCGGCGACTCCGGCGACGGCATGCAGCTGACGGGCACCCAATTCACCTCGGTGAGCTCCGCCTTCGGGAACGACACCGCCACCCTTCCCGACTTCCCGGCGGAGATCCGGGCCCCGGCGGGAACGCTGGCCGGCGTGTCGGCCTTCCAGGTCCACATCTCGGACCACGACATCCTCACCCCCGGGGACGCCCCCAGCGTCCTCGTGGCCATGAACCCCGCCGCCCTCAAGGCCAACGTGGGCGCGGTGCCCCCCGGAGGCACCCTCATCGTCAACGTCGACGCCTTCGACGAGCGGGCCTTCGAGAAGGCGAACTACACCTCCAATCCCCTCACCGACGGCAGTCTGGTGGCCTACAAGGTGTACGAGGTGCCCATGACCTCGCTCACCATGGAGGTCGCCAAAGCGGCGGGCGTGAAGCCCCGCGACGCCGAGCGTTCCAAGAACTTCTTCGCCCTGGGCCTCGTGAGCTGGCTCTACAGCCGCCCGGTGGAGGGCACCCTGGGCTGGATCGAGAAGCGCTTCGCCACCAGCCCCACGGTCCTCGACGCCAACACCCGCGCCTTCAAGGCCGGGTACAACTTCGGGGAGACCGCCGAGCTCTTCGAGGTCAACTACCAGGTCCGCCCGGCCGCCCTCGACCCCGGCGTCTACACCAACATCACCGGCAACACCGCCCTGGCGTGGGGGCTCATCGCCGCCGCCCACCAGGCCCATCTGCCGCTGTTCCTGGGCTCCTACCCGATCACCCCCGCCTCCGACATCCTCCACGAGCTGTCCAAGCACAAGCACTTCGGGGTGCGCACGGTGCAGGCCGAGGACGAGATCGCCGGCGTGGGCGCCGCCATCGGGGCCGCCTTCGGGGGATCGCTCGGTGTCACCACCACCAGCGGTCCCGGCGCCGATCTCAAGTCGGAGTCGGTGGGCATGGCCGTGAGCCTGGAGCTGCCCCTCCTGGTCATCGACATCCAGCGGGGCGGGCCCTCCACGGGACTGCCCACCAAGACCGAGCAGTCCGACCTCCTCCACGCCATGTTCAGCCGCCACGGGGAGGCCCCGGTGCCCATCGTGGCCCCCATGACCCCGTCGCACTGCTTCGACGTGGCCATCGAGGCGGCCCGCATCGCGCTCAAGTACCGGACCCCGGTGATCGTCCTCTCCGACGGGTACCTGGCCAACGGGGCCGAGCCGTGGCGGTTGCCCGACCCCGACACGTTGCCCGACCTCCACGTGGAATTCGCCACCGAGGCCAACCACACCGACGAGGACGGCACCCCCGCCTTCTGGCCCTACGTCCGCGACGAGGAGACCCTGGCCCGTCCCTGGGCCGTGCCCGGTACGCCCGGGCTCGAGCACCGCATCGGGGCCCTGGAGAAGCAGGACGGCTCGGGCAACGTCTCCTACGACCCCGCCAACCACGAGCGCATGGTCCACCTGCGCGCCGCCAAGGTGGCCGGCATCGCCCGGGACATCCCGCCCCTCGACGTCGACGACCCCGGCGGCCTGGGAGCCGCGCCGGTCCTCGTGCTCGGCTGGGGCTCGACCTTCGGCGCCATCGCCGCGGGTGTGCGCCGCCTGCGGGCCCGCGGGCTGTCGGTGGCCCATGCCCACCTGGTGCACCTCAACCCCTTCCCGGCCAACCTGGGCGAGGTGGTGCGGGCCTACGACAAGGTGCTCGTCCCCGAGGCCAACCTGGGCCAGCTGGCCAAGCTGGTGCGCGCCGAGTTCCTGGTGGACGCCAAGACGCTGAGCAAGGTCCAGGGCGTCCCCTTCCGCGCCGCGGAGATCGAGGAGGCCGTGCTGGAGATGACTCGGGGCCGCGCCGGGCGCGGGCGGCGAGCAGGAGGACGTGGCCAGCTGATGACCGACACCCAGATCCCCGTCACCACGCGCAAGGACTGGACCTCGGACCAGGAGGTCCGCTGGTGCCCGGGGTGCGGCGACTACTCGATCCTCGCCGCCCTGCAGATGCTCATGCCCGACCTGGGGGTGCGGCGCGAGAACACCGTGTTCGTCTCCGGCATCGGCTGCGCGGCCCGCCTGCCCTATTACATGAACACCTACGGCATGCACTCCATCCACGGGCGCGCCCCGGCCATCGCCACCGGGCTGGCGGTGACCCGTCCCGACCTCGACGTGTGGGTGATCACCGGCGACGGCGACTCGCTGTCCATCGGCGGCAACCACCTCATCCACGCCCTGCGCCGCAACGTCAAGATCACCATCCTGCTCTTCAACAACCAGATCTACGGGCTCACCAAGGGCCAGTACTCGCCCACCTCCGAACAGGGCAAGGTCACCAAGTCGACCCCCTTCGGCTCGCTCGACACCCCCTTCAACCCGGTCAGCCTGGCGCTCGGGGCCGAGGCCAGCTTCGTGGCCCGCACCCACGACATGGACCGCAAGCACATGCAGGAGATGTTCCGCCGCGCCCACGACCACGACGGGGCGGCCTTCGTCGAGATCTACCAGAACTGCAACGTCTTCAACGACGGCGCCTTCGAGAAGATCACCGGGCGCGACGTGCGCGCCGACAACCTCATCCCGCTGGTGCACGGTGAGCCCATCCGCTTCGGTTCCGAGCAGCAGTTCGGGGTGGTCATGGAGCCCGACGGCCGCCTGCGCGTGGCCGAGGTCGCCGAGGTGGGCGAGGACGCGCTCTTGGTCCACGACGAGCGCCGCGACGAGCCTGGTCTCGCCTTCCAGCTCAGCCGGCTGGCGCGGGGCCCCTACGAGCCCACGCCCATCGGGGTGTTCCGCGCCGTGGAGCGCCCCGAGTACGGCGCGGCGATGACCCGGCAGCTGCTCGAGGCCAACGAGCGCCGGGGCCCCGGTGACCTGAGCTCGCTGCTCGCCTCGGGCGGGACCTGGACCGTCGAGGGCTGAACCGCCCGGCCGGGCCCGGAGCCTCGCCCCGGGCCGGCCCAACCGACGCCACGCCGTGGCGACGCCGACACCACGGCGGTGATTCAGGACATAGGTCCTACCCCGCCTGCCTAAACCGCACTCAGCGTGACGCCGATACCCCATCGGGCACCCGGGGCCACCCCAGGCGGGACGTGGTCCGGGAGCCCGAGGGGGGGTAGGGAACAGGGCGCTCGTGGCGCCGGTCGCAGCCGTCGCGCTGCGACAAGGGGGCGCGCCGCGGCGCCGTGTTCCTGCCGTCGGCCCCCGTCCCCGGCCAGCGTCAGCCCTCGACGGATCGGAACACCATCCCGGTGCGGGGCTTGGGGTGGAAGTAGGTGCTCTTGGGGGGCATGCGGCGGCGGGCGTGCGCCCACTCCGAGATCTGGTCCACGGTGACGGGCCGCAGCAGCAGGGCCGCCTGGGCCGCTCCCGACGACACGTCGGCCAGGGCGGAGCGCCAGTCGTGGACGTAGCGCACCTCCGCCCCGGGCACGGCGTCGAGGGCGAGGGCCACCAGGCTCGAGTCGAGATCCGACCCGGCCTCGGCGTAGGTCTGCTCGCGCGGCGTCAGCAGCGACACGTGGCGGTCCGTGACGAGGGCGAGGGCTCCGGAGCCGGCCACCGATTCCACCAGCTGGTGGTCGGCGGGCCCGGCGTGCACGATGTCGAACCACCGACCGAACAGCTCCGCCAGGTCGACACCGGCGGGGACGCCGGAGATGGTCCGGTGGATCGGACCCACCGACAACTGCCCCTCGGCCAGCTCGACCACGAGCGCCATGACCAGGTCGTAGTCGCCGGGGTCGCCGCCCTGGGCGGCGCGGCGCTCGGCCTGGTACGTGAGCGCGGTCTCGTAGCGGTGATGCCCGTCGGCGATCACCACCGGAGCCGACTCCACCGCAGCGGTGATCTCGTCGACGACCTCGGGCGCGTGGAAGCACCCACAGGGCGTGGAGGACCCCGTCGTCGTCGACGGCCTCGGCGAGGGGCGGTCCGTCGGGCGCATAGGCGGTGGCCAGTCCCGTCGCCAGCGACAACCCCCAGATGGGGGAGAGGTTCGCCCTGCACGCCCGCAGCAGGTCGAGGCGGTCGCTCTTGTCCTTGGGGATGGTCTGCTCGTGGGGCAGGATGTCGCCCCCCGGAGGCTCACAGCCCAGCGCGCCGATGACCCCGGTGGTCGAGGAACCGTCGGGCCCGGTCATGCGGTAGGCGTAGAAGGCCGGGGCGTCGGGCACGAGCAGGCCCTCCTGGCGCCAGGTGGAGAAGAGGTGCGCGGCGTGCTGGTACCTGTCGAGGCCCGAATGGGCGTCTTGCACCGGGAGCTCGACGTGGATGGCGTTGGCGGTGTGGCGCGCCGCCAGGCGCGGCGCGCTCGTCGGGTCCCACCACGTCGTAGGGGGGGGCGATGACCTTGTCGAGGGGGACGGACCGGTCGTAGCGCAGGCCGGCGAACGGACGGAATCGGGGCATTGGCCTTCCGTAGCATAGGGGTGGCGGGGAAGTGGCCCGGGGAACGGGCGGCACGGATCGTAGAATGCCGGGCGTGACCGTCGTGCCGGAGGGAGCCGAACCCGGGGCCGACCGCATTCTCACCGTGCCCAACGCCATCACCGTGCTCCGTCTGGCGTGCGTGCCCGTGTTCGTGTGGCTGCTCTTCGGTGCGCACCGCCAGACCGCGGCGGCCGTCGTGCTGGCCGCGACGGGCGCCACCGACTGGGTGGACGGGTTCGTGGCCCGGCGCTGGCACCAGGTGTCCACCGTGGGCAAGGTGCTCGACCCCGCCGCCGACCGGATCCTGGTGGGGACGGCGGTCATCTCGGTCATCGTGGCCGGGGCAGTGCCGCTGTGGTTCGGCGTGCTGACCGTGGCCCGGGAGGTGCTCGTATCGGGCGCCGTGCTCCTGCTCGCCGGCCTCGGCGCCGAGCGGATCGACGTCCTGTGGGTGGGCAAGGCGGGGACCTTCGGCCTGATGTTCGCCTACCCCACGTTCCTGCTGGCGCATGGCAACGCCGGGTGGCAGCACCCCGTCGAGATCGTGGCGTGGCTGAGCGCGGTGCCGGCCATCACCCTGGCGTGGATCGCCGCCGCCGCCTACGTCCCGCTGTCGCGCCGGGCCCTCTCCAGGGGCCGCGCGAACCGGGTGGCCGCGGGGTAGGGTCGCCGATGGTGCTCCCATGAAGGCGGTGATCATGGCGGGGGGCGAGGGCACGCGCCTCCGTCCCCTCACGTCGAACCAGCCCAAGCCCATGCTCCCCATGGCCAACCGGCCCATGATGGAGCACGTCGTCAACCTCCTGCGCCAGCACGGCTTCGAGGACATCGTGGTCACCGTGGCCTTCATGGCCAACGCCATCCGGAGCTACTTCGGCGACGGCTCGGAGTTCGGCGTGCGCATGGTCTACGCCACCGAGGAGACGCCGCTGGGCACGGCCGGGTCGGTGCGCAACGCCCGGGACGAGCTCGACGAGCGCTTCGTCGTGATCTCGGGCGACGTCCTCACCGACCTCGACCTGACGTCGCTGGTGGCGCACCACGAGGCGAAGGGGGCGCTGGCCACGATCGCGCTCAAGGCGGTCGACAACCCGCTCGAATTCGGCATCGTCATCACCCGCGAGGACGGGTCGATCGAGCGCTTCCTGGAGAAGCCCAACTGGGGCCAGGTCTTCAGCGACACCATCAACACCGGCATCTACGTGCTCGAGCCCGAGATCTTCGACTTCATCGCCGAGGGCCGGGCCGTCGACTTCTCCGAGGAGGTCTTCCCCGGGGTCCTCGAAGCGGCCAAGCCCCTGTACGGCTACGTGGCCGGCGGGTACTGGGAGGACGTCGGCACCCTCGACGCCTATCTCCGCTCCCACCAGGACATCCTCGACGAGAACGTCGCCGTCCAGATCAGCGGCTTCGCCCTGCGACCCGGCGTGTGGCTGGGCAAGGGCGCCGAGCTCGACCCCACGGCCGAGGTCCGGGGCCCGGCCATCATCGGCGACAACTGCCACGTGGGCGCGGGCGGCGTCCTCGGCGAGTACTGCGTGATCGGCGCCAACGCCCGCATCGGGGACAACGCCTCGCTCGAGCGCACGGTGGTCCACGACAACCTCTTCCTGGGCGCCGGGGTGCGTCTCGACGGCTGTGTCATCGGCCGGTCCTGCGACCTGCGCCAGGGAGTGCGCTGCGAGGAAGGCGTCGTCCTGGGCGACGAGTCCTTCGTGGGCGCCCACGCCGTGATCAAGTCGGGGGTCAAGGTGTACCCCTTCAAGACGGTCGAGGCGGGCGCCACCGTCAACACCTCCATCGTGTGGGAGTCGCGAGGGGCGCGCACCCTCTTCGGCCGCCTCGGCGTCACGGGCCTGGCCAACGTGGACATCAGCCCGGAGCTGGTCATGCGGCTGTCCATGGCGTGGGC
Organism: uncultured Acidimicrobiales bacterium; assembly: GCA_963848335.1. Classification (GTDB taxonomy): domain Bacteria; phylum Actinomycetota; class Acidimicrobiia; order Acidimicrobiales; family UBA8190; genus Chersky-840. Next base: position 1,762,419 of record CAWKDD010000001.1, on the reverse strand, counting down.
CAGCACCCTCGAGAAGGGGAGCACCATCACGGCCTCGCGCGACACCTCGCGCGCGGCGCGCGTGCTCAAGCGGGCCATGATCGTGGGGTGCAACGCCGCGGGGGTGAACGTCGAGGACCTCGAGGTGGCCACCGTGCCCGTGACCCGGTTCCAGGTACGTTCGGGTCGGAGCCTCGGGGGCATCACCGTGCGCCTCTTCGAGCAGGACACCCAGTCGGTCATGATCCGGTTCTTCGACCAGGACGGCATCGACATCGCCGAGCCGGCCCAACGCAAGATCGAGCGGCTGTACCACCGAGAGGAGTTCCGCCGGGCCCTGGCCTCGGAGATCGGTGACATCGGCTACGCCCCGCGCGCGCTCGAGCTCTACACGGCCGCGCTGAGCGACACCGTCGACGTGGACGCCATCGCCCGAGCCGGGTTCAAGATGGTGCTCGACTACTCGTTCGGGACGGCGAGCTTCGTGATGCCCAACGTGCTGGCCAAGCTGGGCGCCGAGGTCCTGGTGGTGAACCCCTACGCGGCCACCGCCGCGGTCATGGCCAGCGATCCCCGCGCCGCCGCCGAGCACGTGGCGGACCTGGTCCGGGCCTCGGGCGCCCATCTGGGCGCCGTCATCGACCCCGGGGGCGAGAACCTCACGCTCGTGGACGACGAGGGCAAGGTCTTCTCCGACGACCAGACGCTCCTGTTGCTGCTGGACCTGGTGGTGTCCCGGACGCGCCACGCCAAGGTGGCGCTCCCGGTGGCCACGCCCATGGCGGCCGAGCACATCTGTGCCGAGGCCGGCGCCGAGATCATGTGGACCAAGCTGTCGGCGACGCACCTCATGGAGGTCGCCAGCACGGGCGGGGTCACCTTCGCCGCCAGCCAGATGGGGGGGTTCATCTTCCCGCGTTTTCTCCCCGCCTTCGACGGTGTGGCGACCCTCGTCCACCTTCTCGGCATGCTGGCCCGCACCGACGAGCGCCTGTCGAAGCTGGCGAGCCGGTTGCCCGCCCATCCACATCGTCCACGAGGAGATCGTCACGCCGTGGGAGCAGAAGGGCACGGTCATGCGCACCACCGTGGAGCGGGCCCAGGGACGCGACGTCGTCCTCGTGGACGGCGTCAAGCTTCCCGAGCCCGACGGGTGGACGCTGGTGGTCCCCGACCCCGAAGAGCCCGTCACCCATGTGTGGGCCGAGGCCCCGAGCGAGGCCGAGGCGCGCACACGGGCCCAGGAGCAAGCGATCCGCATCCGCCAGATGATGCAGTGACCCCGGGGTCGCCCGAGGTCGCTCTCGGGACGCGACCCCGACGGCGTGAACGCCTTTCCGATATGGTCCCGGCCATGCTCGTGCCCGAAGACCGCCGGTACTCGACCGACCACGAGTGGGCGCTGCGCGCGCAGGACGCGGTGCGGGTCGGCATCACCGACTACGCCCAGGACGCGCTGGGCGACGTCGTCTACGTGGACCTGCCCGCGGTGGGGGCCCGGTTCGACGCCGGGGGAGTTCTGGGCGAGGTCGAGTCGACCAAGTCCGTGTCCGAGATCTACGCGCCCATCGCGGGGGAGGTGGTCGCGGTGAACACGGCCCTGGCCGATTCTCCCGAGCTCCTCAACACCGACCCCTACGGGGCCGGGTGGATCAGCGAGATCGCCCCTGCCGACGCGGCGGCGCTCGACGGACTCCTCGACGCGGCGCGATACCGCGCCCTCATCTCCGAGTAGCTCGAACGGGCGGACGCGGGGGACGGGGTAGCGTGGACGGCGTGTTCTGCAACAACTGCGGGCATCGCAACCCGCCTGACGCCAACTTCTGCTCGTCGTGCGGAGCGGTTCTCAGCCAGGGGGCGTCGGACACGACTGTGACCCTGCATCCCGTCGACGCCCAGGGCGAAGCCGGCGACGAGGAGCTCAGCGTGACCATGCCCGACCGCCCGAGCGGTACCGGTCTCCTGGTGGTGAAGCGGGGCCCCAACGCCGGAACGCGGTTCGATCTCGTCACCGAGGTCACCCGCGCCGGGCGACACCCCGAGAGCGACATCTTCCTCGACGACATCACCGTGTCGCGTCGCCACGCCGAATTCCTGAAGAGCCAAGGTGGGTACACGGTGCGCGACGTGGGGTCGCTCAACGGCACCTACGTGAACCGTGAACGGATCGAGGAAGCGGTGCTCTCCTCGGGTGACGAGGTGCAGATCGGCAAGTTCAAGCTCGTCTACCTGGCGGCGGCTGACGAGTGAGCGCCTCCGGGGGGACGCCGTGAGCAGCCGAACGTACCTGTCGATCGGGGACGTCCTCGCTCTTCTGCGCCAGGAATTTCCCGACGTCACCATCTCCAAGATCCGGTTCCTCGAGAGCCAGGGCCTGGTGAACCCCGAGCGCACCCCGTCGGGATACCGCAAGTTCTACGAGCACGACGTGGAACGGCTTCGTTGGGTGCTGCGTCAGCAACGCGAGCACTTCCTCCCGCTCAAGGTGATCAAAGGCCGCCTCGAGCAGGAGGGCGCCGACGTCGGCGAGGACGACGGGTACGAGGTCGCGGTGGGGACCGCGGTCGTCGAACGTGGCGAGCCCGTGCTCGTGGGGCGGGCGAGCGTCCCGCTCGAGCCCCGCAGCGCCGGGAGCGAGCTGCCGGGATTCGAGTCCCCGGTCGCCGAGCCCCCCCGAGCCGGCGCCGACCCTCGGCGGGGGCGCGCCGGGCCCAGCGCCCGTCCCGACCTCACCCGGCCTCGGGGCGCGGCGGTCGCTCCCGCCCCCGTCCCCGGTGTGGCGCGCGGGACGGGACCGGCGGGGCACGGGTCTTCGACGGGCACCCTGGCCTCGGGCGCGGGCCGTGGCGGTGGGGCCCAGGGCCCCGGACCGGGTGGGGCCCGGTCGACGATGCGGTCGACGGGTGCGGGGTCCGGCGCCGCGGGCCCCGGGCCCGCCAAGAGGTCGGGGACGACGGCCCCGGTACGGGAGGTCGCCCCCGGCATCGGCATGGGGGTCGGCGTGGGGGACGAGGAACCTGCGCCTCCCACCATGCCCGACGATGCCGTCACGCTGGAGGAGCTGATCGAGGCCAGTGGCCTGGACGTGGCCGCCGTCGAGCAGCTCGAGTCCTACGGACTGCTGTGCGGTCGTGTGGTGGGGGGCGTCGTGTACTACGACGAGGACGCCCTCACCGTGGCCCGGGTGGCGGCCGGGTTGGCGCGCTACGGCGTGGAGGCGAGGCACCTCCGGGTCCACAAGCTCGCCGCCGAGCGGGAGGCCGGGTTCATCGAGCAGGTCGTCCTCCCGCTGCTCAAGCAGCGCAACCCCGAGGCTCGTCAACGTGCGTTCGAGACGGTGGCCGAGTTGACCGTGCTGGGGCAGGACCTGCGGGAGGTGCTCCTGCGCAGCGCGTTGCGCGAACAGCTCGGCGGGTGACCGGTCCCGGCGGGTGACCGGGCGCCGCGCGTGACCGGGCGCCGCGCGTGACCGGGCGCGGTGACGCACGGGTCCTCCACGACCGCGACGACCTGGCTCGGACCGTGGCCCGCCTGGGGGAGGAGCTGTCGGTCGCTTACCCCGACGGCATGCTGCTGGTGGCGGTGCTCAAGGGGAGCCTCCCCTTCGTCGCGGATCTGGCGCGCCGGGTCACGGCCCCCTGCGAGGTCGACTTCCTGGGGATCTCGACCTACACCGAGGGCACCGGCCGGGTACGGATCGTCAAGGACCTCGATCACGACGTGCACGGCCGCCATGTCGTGCTGGTCGAGGACATCGTCGACACCGGTCTCACCTGCACCTACATCCTGGGGGAGCTCGGGCGCCGCGGTCCCGAGACGCTCGAGGTGTGCACGTTGTTCGACCGCCGGGTGCGGCGGATCGTCCCCGTCACGGTGCGCTTCTCGGGCTTCGAAGCCCCCGACGACCTGCTCCTGGGCTACGGGCTCGACGTGGCGGGCCGCTACCGCAATCTTCCCTTCGTCGCCGCGGGGGACCCCAGGACCCTCGAATCCGACCCCGACGCGTATGTCGGAGCCCTCTACGGGCGGTAAGTTTCATGCATGGTCGAGGTGCGGCTGAGCGCGGTGAGGGTGGACCTGCAGTCCAACACGCCCGTGCTGCTGCTGACCGAGGCCGAGGGCCTGGGCCGGACGCTGCCGATTTTCATCGGCGCACCCGAGGCGACGGCCATCGCGTTCGCCATCCAAGGTGTGGCGACACCGCGGCCCATGACCCATGACCTGTTGCGCGACATCGTCGACGCGCTCGGGCGCGAGCCTCGAACGCGTCGTGATCACGGAGTTGCGATCCGCCACCTACTTCGCCGAGCTGCAACTCAAGCGCGGCACGGGGACGCTCAACGTGTCGAGCCGCCCTTCCGACGCCGTGGCCCTGGCGGTGCGCACCGGGAGCCCGCTGTTCGTGGCCGACGAGCTCATGGACGCCGAGGGGATCCTGCTCCCCTCCGACGATGACGACGAAGACGGCGACTCGAGCCCCGACGAACTGGTGGGGGAGTTCCGGCAGTTCCTCGACACCGTCCGCCCCGAGGACTTCAGCTCCTGAGGACTCGGCCGCTGCACGTGTGGCGCCGCGGCGGCACCCCGTGCCGGCTGCGTCGGTCGCTCCGCCTCAGCCCGTTGCGCCCGTTGAGCCCGTTGCGCCCGGCCGTGGTCATCGTGGTCGTGCTGGGAGCCCTCGTCCTGTCGGCGTGCTCGTCCAACGGCAACGGCTCCACGTCGAGCACCGGGGCCACCACGTCGACAGGGAGCTCGGCGAGCACCTCGATCCCCTCCACCACCACGTCGTCGACGGCGGCCGGGACCGCGTGCGCGGCGCGCGACCTGCTGTCCAGTGTGGTGGGGTCCCAGGGGGCGGCGGGGACCTTCGAGCTCACCTTCGCCCTCCGCAACTCCTCGACCTCGCCGTGCCCGATGGACGGGTACCCCTCGGCCCAGCTCCTCGACTCCTCGGGGACCGAGCTCCCGACCCACGTGGTGAGCGGCGGCAACCTCCAGTTCACGAATTTCGCCCCCGCCGCGCTGCAGCTGGCGCCGGGAGCCACCGCCTACTTCAACCTCGCCTACTCGGACGTGCCCTCGGGGACCGAGACCACGTGCCCCACCGCGGCGCAGATCGAGATCACGCCTCCCCACGCCGTGGACCACGACGTGGTGGCGGTGCAGATCATGGCGTGCTCGGCGGGGACCCTGACCGTCTCGCCCGTGTTCGCGGCGGGCTCGCCCGAGTCCCAGACCACGGCCCCGCCGACGTCCTGAGCGCCGGGGCCGGCGAGGAGGACCGGGGCCGGGGAGGAGGACCGGGGCCGGGTCCTCAATCAGCGGCGGCCACCTCGACCAGGAGTCGGCCGCGCACCCGCGCCGCCAGGATGTCGGAGAGGGCCCCGGCCACGCCCTCGAGGGGGACCTCGCCGGCCACCAGGTCCTCGAGCGGCGCGGGACGGAGGTCGGTGGCAAGACGTCCCCACACCTCGCGGCGCCGCTCGACCGGCGTGCGCACCGAGTCCACCCCGAGCAGCGCCACGCCCCGCGTGATGAAGGGGTACACCGTGGTGGCCAGGGCCGTGCCCCCCGTCAGCCCGCTGGCGGCCACGGCCGCCCCGTAGCGCAGCGACTGCAGGACCCGCGCCAGGGTGTCGCCTCCCACGCAGTCCACGGCGCCCGCCCAGTGCTCGGGACCCAGCACGCGGCCGCCGGCCTCGTCGAGATCGTGGCGCCCGATGACCCGTGCCGCCCCCAGACTCTCGAGCCAGGCGTGCTCGTCGTCCTTGCCCGTGCTCGCCACCACCTCGTAGCCGCGCCCGGCCAGCAGGACGACGGCGAAGCTCCCCACGCCCCCCGACGCCCCGGTGACCACGACGGGCCCGTCCCCGGGGCGCAAGCCGTGCCGTTCGAGCTGGTCCAGCGACAGGGCGGCGGTGAAGCCGGCGGTCCCGATGGCCATGGCCTGGCGCGCCGTCAGGCCGGCGGGGAGGGCGAGGGCGGTCCCGGCCGGGACGCGGGCGTAGCGGGCGTAGCCGCCGTGGCGGGCCACGCCGAGGTCGCCGCCGTGGGCGAGGACCTCGGTCCCCGGCGCCAGGTCGGGATCGTCGCTGTGCACCACGACACCGGCCAGGTCCACCCCGGGCACGAGCGGGGAGATGCGGGCCACACGGTTCCCCGCCGCGGTGACCATGCCGTCCTTGTAGTTGACCGACGACCACGAGACCGCGATCAGCACCTCGCCCTCGGGCAGGTCGTCGAGACCGAGATCCTCCACCGCCCCCGTGACCTCCTCGTCGCGGCGGCGGACGACGAAAGCGGGGAAGCGCCGGGCCGCCGCCGTGGCCGCCTCGGCGGGACCGGTGGGGGCATCGCCCGACATGGCCGTAGGGTAGTGGGTCGGTCCGTGGCCTTGAAGTGCCTGTGGCGGCGGTGGTGGGGGCCTACCATGGAGCCATGTCCACCGGCCTCCTCGGGCGGGGTGCCCGGGCGATGGCGTCGTGGAGCCCCGTGGAGCGGGATGCCGTGCTCTACGCCGCATCCGCGCTGTTCGCCATCGGCACGGCACAGCTCGCGTCGATCAGCCTCTACCAGCAGTGGGGGCGGCTGGCGGTGGGGCCCTACGCCTTCGGGGCGGTGGCATCGGCGCTGGCGGCCCGCCTGGCCCGTCGCCACCAAGAGCGCGACACCGCGGCGGCGGCCGCGGCCGGCCAGACCCGGGTCGAGGGTGGAACCCAGGCGCAGCCCGGCCCGACCTGGCACTGGACCACACCGCGCGCCGTCATCTTCCTCGTCGTCTTCCTGGGCGCCACGCTCATGCCGCTTTCGCTCGAGGTGCTGTGGCGGACCGACACGGGAGGGACCGCGCACGTCCAGCCCGAGACGGCGGTGGTCGAGCGCTCCGGGGAGGCGTGGGTGAAGGGGAAGGACCCCTACATCTTCATCCGGCCCCACGAGCACATCACCGCACCGCCCGGGGAGCCGGCCTACGACGTCTACAACCCGTACCTTCCGCTCATGTCGGTGTTCGGCATCCCGCGCAGCACCGACGCGTCGCCCCGGCTGACCGACGCCCGTGTGGCCTTCTCGGTGTTCACCATCGTGGTGGTGGTGGTGGCGATGGCCCTGTGCCGGGGCCCGACCGGTCCCCGGGTCCTGGCCCTCCAGAGCATGACGGTGCTGCCCACCGCCGCCCTCCCCCTGGCCACGGGCGGAGACGACCTCCCCGTGGCGGCGCTCTTGCTCCTGGGCCTGGTGCTGTTGCAGCGACGACGACCCCTGTGGGCCGGCGTGGCCCTCGGGGTCGCCGCGTCCATGAAGATCACGGCCTGGCCCCTCGCCGCGCTGGCCTTCCTGGTGGCCCGGGACCGGGACGGGCTCCGGGGTCGGCGGCCTTCGCTCGCCGTCGTCGCCGGCATCGTGGGCGTGATGATCCCCGCCGTCCTGCCCACCGCGGCCGAGAACCTCCCGGCCTTCATCGAGAACGTCGTGCGCTTCCCCCTCGGGCTGGCCGGGGTGCAGTCACCCGCCGCCAGTCCCTTGATCGGCCATCTCGTGGTGTCGCTGTTCCCGGGCTTCCACCGGGGCTTCACCGTGACGGTGGCCGTCGCCGGCGTGGCCGCGCTCACCTACGTCCTGGTGCGGCGCCGGCCGAAGACCCCGGCGGCACTGTCGCGCCTCGTGGCGTGGGTGATGACCGTGGCCATCCTGCTGGCGCCGGCCACGCGCGTGGGATACCTGCTCTACCCCGTGGACCTGTTCGTGTGGGCGTGGCTCTTGCGCAGCGAGGACACCGTCGACCCCGTGCCCGAGGAGCCCGAACCGGTGTCGGAGCCGGTCCCGGTGGGCGCGGCCGGAGCCGGCCGGTCCGAGGTCGAGGGCCGGTCCGAGGCCGAGCGCCAGCGAGACGTCGAGCGCCAGCGAGAGACGAGCGGGGTGCTCGCCTCGCGCCCTGCTCAGTCCTGGTCGGAGACCGCGTAGAGCCGCAGCGTGAACGAGGTCGTGCCCGCGCCCGCCCCGGGCACGCTCGAGCCCGGTTCCTGGGCCCCGAAGTACGTGGGCGCCACGGTCACGCCCAGGTCCCACTCGAGGCCGTCGCTGGCGGGATGCTGCTCCAGGATCAGGTATCCGCCCTGGACCTTGGGGGCGGGTCCCTGACTCAGCCGCGTCCAGTGCTGGGACGGGAGCTGGGCCCGGAAGAACGAGATGACGTCCTGCTCGGTGGCGGGCACCTCGAAGCGCAGCGAGCGGTCGTAGAGCTCGACACCCTGGTTGATCGCCGAGCTCGGCACCGGGGCCGATCCCTGGGGCACCGCCATGGCGTCGAGCAGGTCGTCGGGGGGTTGGCCCGCCGAGACGATGGCCCCCAGCAGTGGCCGGGCCGGAACGGCGTGGAGCACGGCGCCGCGGGCGGTCACGACGGACTTCGGGACCGCGGTGGGCCGGCTCTGGCTCCCGCTCAGGAGCTCGAGACCCACGCCCAGCAGGAACAGCATCAGGATCAGCCCGAGGACGATGAGCGCCGGTTTGGTGCTCGGGCCCGGGGGCCGGCCCCGGGGTGGGGACACCGGGTCGGGGGGGGCCTGCCCGTGGCCGTTGCTGCGGGGGTCGACGGCGGTGGAGGCGGCACCTTGCGCCCTGGGGCGGGGGGTGCCGGGGAGGTCGTCGGGGCTCGGCATGGGTGCGTGGGCGCCGCCGGGACCGGGTGGCGGGGACAGGGATGCCCCGACGGGCACCACGGTGGCCGGGCCAGTGTACAAGGGCCCGTCCGCGGGTCCCGGCCCCCGAACCCCGGGCGAGTGTCGAGCCGACCACGTCAGGTAGCCCTTGGGCGGCGCTACCGACCCCTCAGAGTGAAACACCTTCTACGAAACGCGTTGACGGCCTGGGGTCCGAGTCCTACAGTGTCCCCGACACCAGGGCCCGGAAGGGCCCCGGGGGGAGTGCCACCGAGGTGTTGGCCGGGGGCGCGGTGTCTAGGGGGGTGACTCGCCCACCTGTTGGGCGTCTACGGGGGGCGCGGCCGACGAGCGATCCGCTCGTCGGCCCGCGTCTCCTGCCGCACCCCACCCGAAGTGGTCGAGCGGACCGTGGCCTGCGCCCAGACGCCACGAGGCCGATCCCACCAATGCGGCCGTCACGAACGCCTTGGCGCGCTCCAACGCGTCCGACAGGTCGGTGCCGCGCGCCAGGAGGGCGGCGGTGGCGGCCGACAGGGTGCAGCCCGTGCCGTGGTCGTTGGGCGACGTGACCCGGGGCCCGTCGAGGACGTGCACGGTCGCGTCCAGGAGCACGACGTCGGGAGCGCGCCTTCCCCGGAGATGGCCGCCTTTCACCATCACCGCCTCGACCCCGGTGTCGGCCAGTCGGTGCGCGGCGCGCACCATGCCCTCCTCGTCGGCGACGGGCGTGTCGGCCAGCAGCGCCGCCTCGCGGATGTTGGGCGTCACCACGAGGGCGTGGGGGAGCAGGAGCCGGCGGTAGGTGTCGACGGCGTCGTCGTCGAGCAGCGGGCGCCCCGTCGAGGCGACGAGGACGGGATCGACGACGAGATTGGGGAGCGCGCCCGCAGCCGCCCACCGGGCCACCGCGGCCACCGTCGCCGAGGAGGCGAGCATCCCCGTCTTCACCGAGGCCACGGGAAGGTCCGACAGCACGGTGTCGATCTGCAGGTCCACGAAGGCGGGATCGACGACGTGGACGCCGCGCACCTCCGCGGTGTTCTGGGCGGTCACGGCGGTGACGACGCTGGTGCCGAACACCCCGTGGGCGGCGAAGGTCTTGAGGTCGGCCTGGATCCCGGCGCCGCCACCCGAGTCGGACCCGGCGATGGTCATGGCCAGCACGGGGATCCACGGCGGCAGCGTAGGTCAGAGGTCGAGCATGCCCTCCACCGGGCTCGAGGCTCGGGCCAGGAAACGCCGGGGGATGCGACCGGCCAGCCGCGCCTGGTACCCGGCTTCCACCGCGGCGCGGAAGGCGCCGGCCATGCGCGCCGGTTGCCGGGCGCGGGTGATGGCGGTGGCGACCATGACCCCCGCACACCCGAGCTCCATGGCCAAGGTGGCGTCGGACGCGGTGCCGATGCCGGCGTCGAGGACGACGGGGACGGTGGCACCGCTGGGCGATGAGGGCGATGTTGTGCGGGTTCCGGATCCCGAGGCCGCTGCCGATGGGCGAGCCCAGGGGCATGACGGCCGCGCAGCCGGCCTGCTCCAGGCGACGGGCGAGCACGGGGTCGTCGTTGGTGTAGGGCAGGACCACGAATCCCTGGTCGCACAGTTGCTCGGCGGCGTCGAGCAGCTCGACGGCGTCGGGGAGCAGCGTGTCCTCGTCCCCGATCACCTCGAGCTTCACCCAGTCGGTCTCGAAGGCCTCGCGTGCCAGCTTGGCGGTGAGCACCGCTTCGGCGGCGGTGAAGCAGCCCGCGGTGTTGGGCAGCACCTCTACGCCCTGCCCGGCCAGGACGTCGAGGATCCCCCCGCGCGCCGCGGGGTCGACCCTGCGCAGGGCCACGGTGGCCAGCGACGAGCCCGATGCCGCCACCACGTCGTCGAGGACCTCGGGGCTCGAGATGCCGCCCGTGCCGAGCACGAGGCGCGAGGGCAGGGTGCGGCCGGCGATGACGAAGTCGGTCGGGTCCTCGACCACCTCAGCCTCCCGCCGCCGCCGTCACGATCTCGACGACGTCGTGGGGCGCCAGGGGAGTGGTGCCCCACTCGCTGCGGGGCACGACCTCGCGGTTGCGCGCCACGGCGATGCCGTCGGGCGACGTGCACCACGAGGACACGAGGTCGGCCACCGTGGCACCGGGCGCGACGACGCGCGCCGTGCCGTTCACCAGGATCCCGAGCCCTGGCATCCGGCTCCCGCATCGGGCCCCGCGTCGGGCCCCGGTCGGCACCGGGATCAGCGCCGCGCCTGTCGTGTGTCTCGTCACGGCGCCAGCATGGCACCCCGTTCAGGTGCCGGCGCGCGCCGGGGCGGAGGAGAAGCGACCAGGGCCGAAGGCGGCCAGCTCCTCGGGGGGCTCGTCGCCCGAGACGATGGCGGCCACCGCCTCGGCCGTGAGCGGGGCGAGCAGGATCCCCTGCCGGTAGTGGCCCGTCGCCACCACCAGGCCGTCGGCGCCCTGGACCGAGGCCGGGCCCACCACGGGCGCGTTGTCGGGGGAGCCGGGCCGCAGGCCGGCGGCACTCTCCCCGAGGACCATCTCGGTGACGCCGGGCACGACCCGGTGCGCGTCCCGGAGCAGCTCGTAGACGGCCCCGGCCGTGACCGTGGTGTCGTAGCCCCGTTCCTCGACGGTGGCACCCACCACGACGGTGCCGTCGGCGCGGGGCACGACGTAGACCGACGTCCCCTGGACCATGCCCCGCACGGTCCGGTCCGATCACCGGGGCGCGCTCGGAGGGCAAGAGGCGCAGGATCTGTCCCTTCACGGGACGCACCGCCGGCACCGCCCCGGGCGGCAGACCCTCGAGCCGGCCCGACCAGCACCCCGCGGCCAGGACGACGGTCCCCGGCCCGCAGCGTCGCACCCCCGGCCAGGCGCACGCCGGTCACCGAGCCGCCCGAGCACTCGACGCGCGACGGCGCGGTCGCGGCGGACGCCGACGCCTGCCGCCGCCGCCGCGTCCAGGAGCGCTCCCACGAGCAGGCGGTTGTCCACCTGGTGGTCGCCCGGCGCCCAGACCGCGCCGCGCACCCCGGGGGCGATGCCGGGCTCGAGCTGTCGGGCCCGGCGGCCCGTGAGCCACTCCACGTCGAGACCGAGGTGGCGCTGGAAGTCGTAGAGCTCCTCGGCCCAGGCCCGGTCGCCGTCGTCGGCGGCCACCACCAGCGTGCCCGAGGTGCGGTAGCCGACGGGCCGGCCCACGGCTCGCGCTCAGCTCGGCCGCGAAGGCCGGCCACCGCGGGCCGACGCCAGGGCCAGGGCCAGGAGCGGCTCCTCGCCGTGGTGCACCTCGCTCACCGGGGCGAGCATCCCGGCCGCCGCCCACGACGCGCCCCGGCCCGGCGTCGGGATCGACGACGGCCACCGCCATGCCCCGGGCCGCCATCCGCCACGCCGAGGCCAGGCCGATGACGCCCCCTCCGACCACGACGACGTCGAGTGCGGGGGCCGGGTCGCCGGCCTGGCCGGCGGGCGGCCCGGGCGCGGCGGGCCCGCCCGGGAGTGTCACCGGTGTCCGTGCGCAGGTGGCCGGTACACGCGGGGTATCCTACGGGGGCTGCAGCAGGGCCAGTGTCGTCCCGGGCGCCAGCCACGCCACCTCCGCGTGGCCGATCACGGAGAGACCCGAGTGACGACAGCGAAGCACCCTGCATTCTCGACGCACCCGCCACGCCACCCCGGCGCGCCCCTGTACGACCCGGCGTTCGAGCACGACGCCTGCGGCATCGCGCTGGTGGCCGACCTCCAGGGCCGCCGCAGCCACGGGCTGGTCCGCCAGGCGCTCACGGCGCTGGAGCACCTGGCCCACCGGGGTGCCACCGGGGCCGAGGTGGCCACCGGCGACGGGGCCGGCATCCTCGTGCAGGTGCCCCACCGGTTCCTGGCCGGCTCGCTGGGCCTCGACCTTCCCGACCCGGGCGGCTACGCGGCGGGCATGGTGTTCCTGCCCGTCGACGGGGACGACGCCGCCAAGGCGCGCCGGCAGATCGAGGAGATCGCCGTCGAGGAGGGCCTGGTCGTCCTCGGATGGCGCGAGGTCCCCGTGGAGCCCGGTTGCCTGGGTGCCTCGGCCCGCCGGGCCATGCCGTCGCATGGCCCAGGTGGTGGTGGTCCCCGCCGGCCCGGACCGGCGTGCCCACGCGCCCGAGCGGGCCGACGCCCTGGCGCTCGACCGGCTCGCCTTCTGCCTGCGCAAGCGCGTCGAGCACGAGGTGCACGGCGTGTACGTGCCCTCGTTGTCGGCGCGCACCTTGGTCTACAAGGGCATGCTCACCGGGCACCAGCTGGGGGAGTTCTTCCCCGACCTCTCCGACCCGACCTTCGACAGCGGGCTGGCGCTCGTGCACTCGCGTTTCTCGACCAACACCTTCCCGTCGTGGCCCCTGGCCCACCCCTACCGCTACCTGGCCCACAACGGGGAGATCAACACCCTGCGGGGGAACCGGAACTGGATGCGGGCCCGCGAGGCGCTGCTGGCCAGCGACCTGATCCCCGGGGACCTCGAGCGGCTGTTCCCCATCTGCGACCCCGACGGCAGCGACTCGGCCTCGTTCGACGAGGTGCTCGAGCTGCTGCACCTGGGCGGGCGGAGCCTGCCCCACGCCGTGCTCATGATGATCCCCGAGGCGTGGGAGAACCACAGCGCCATGGACCCGGCGCGCCGGGCCTTCTACCGCTACCACGCCTCGCTCATGGAGCCGTGGGACGGCCCGGCCGGGGTCGTCTTCACCGACGGCACCGTGGCGGGCGGGGTGCTCGACCGCAACGGGTTGCGCCCGGCCCGCTACTGGGTCACCGACGACGGGCTCGTGGTGCTGGCCTCGGAGGTGGGCGTCCTCGACATCGACCCCGCCCGGGTGGTGCGCAAGGGCCGCCTCCAGCCCGGCCGGATGTTCCTCGTCGACACGGCCCAGGGGCGCATCGTCGACGACGACGAGATCAAGGCGCTGCTCGCCGCGGAGCACCCCTACGACCAGTGGTTGGACGACGGGCCAGGTCACCTTGGGGGAGCTGCCGCCGCGGATGATGCTCACCCCGCAGCACGCCTCGGTCGTGACCCATCAGGAGCTGTTCGGCTACACCGAACGAGGAGCTCCGCCTCATCCTGGCCCCCATGGCCACGACCGGTGGCGAGGCGCTGGGGTCGATGGGCCACGACGCCGCCATCGCGGCGCTGTCGGAGCGGCCGCGCCTCATCTTCGACTACTTCACCCAGCTGTTCGCGCAGGTGACCAATCCTCCGCTCGACGCCATCCGCGAGGAGCTCGTCACCTCGAGCCGCTCGAAGCTCGGGCCCGAGGGGAACCTGCTCGAGCCCGACGCCGCGTCGTGCCGGCAGATCATCCTGCCCTACCCGGTCATCGACAACGACGAGCTGGCCAAGCTGGCCTACGTCAACGAGCACGGGGAGACGCCGGGATACCAGGCCTTCGCCATCGACGGGCTCTTCGACCCCGCCGGCGGGGGCGAGGCGCTGCGCGACGCCATCGAGGACGTGCGCCGCCGGGTCAGCATCGCCATCGCCCTCGGATCGAACGTCATCATCCTCTCCGACCGCAACTCCAACGCCCGCCTGGCCCCCATCCCGTCGTTGCTGCTCACCGCCGCCGTCCACGAGCACCTCGTCCGGGAGAAGTCGCGCACGCGGGTGGGCCTCGTGATCGAGATGCGGCGACGCCCGCGAGGTGCACCACATCGCGCTGCTCATCGGGTACGGCGCCTCGGCGGTGAACCCGTACCTCGCCTTCGAGACCATCGACGACGTCATCGCCCACAAGAACCTGCTCGAAGGGGTCTCACCCCGTCAGGCGCGGACCAACTACATCAAGGCGGCGTGCAAGGGCGTGATCAAGATCATGTCCAAGATGGGCGTGTCGACGGTGGCGTCGTACACCGGGGCCCAGATCTTCGAGGCGGTGGGCCTCGCCCCCGAGGTCGTCGACGAGTACTTCACCGGCACCGTGAGCCGCATCGGGGGCGTGGGCCTCGACGTGCTCGCCCAGGAGGTGGCGGCGCGTCACCGCCTGGCCCACCTCGAGCGCCGCAGCGAGCGGGCCCATCGCGAACTCGAGGTGGGTGGCGAGTACCAGTGGCGCCGCGAAGGCGAGGTCCACCTCTTCAACCCCAAGACGGTGTTCAAGCTGCAGCACGCCACCCGGGCCAAGCGCTACGACATCTTCAAGGAGTACACGAAGCTGGTGGACGACCAGGCGCAGCACCTGGCCACCCTGCGCGGCCTGTTGCGCCTGCGCCAGGGTGTCGAGCCCCCGTTGCCCTTGGACGAGGTCGAGCCTGTCTCGGCCATCGTCAAGCGTTTCGCCACCGGCGCCATGTCCTACGGGTCGATCTCCGCCGAGGCCCACGAGACCCTGGCCATCGCCATGAACCGCCTGGGCGGGAAGTCCAACACCGGGGAGGGGGGCGAGGACGCCGAGCGCTACGTCCCCGACGCCAACGGCGATCTGCGCCGCAGCGCCATCAAGCAGGTCGCCTCGGCGCGCTTCGGCGTCACCAGCGAGTACCTGGTCAACGCCGACGACCTCCAGATCAAGATCGCCCAGGGGGCCAAGCCCGGCGAGGGTGGGCAGCTGCCGGGGCACAAGGTGTAGCCCTGGATCGCCAAGACCCGGTTCTCGACCCCCGGGGTGGGGCTCATCTCGCCCCCGCCGCACCACGACATCTACTCCATCGAGGACATCGCCCAGCTCATCCACGACCTCAAGTCGGCGAACCCGGCGGCCCGGGTCCACGTCAAACTGGTGGCAGAGGTCGGCGTGGGGACCGTCGCCGCCGGAGTGGCCAAGGCCAAGTCCGACGTGGTGCTCATCTCGGGCCACGACGGGGGGACCGGCGCCAGCCCGCTCACCTCCATCAAGCACGCCGGCATCCCCTGGGAGCTCGGCCTGGCCGAGACCCAGCAGACGCTGGTCCTCAACGGCCTGCGCGACCGCATCGTGGTGCAGGTGGACGGACAGCTCAAGACGGGGCGTGACGTGATCGTGGCCGCCCTGCTCGGAGCCGAGGAGTTCGGGTTCGCCACCGCGCCGCTGGTGGTGTCGGGTTGCGTGATGATGCGCGTGTGCCATCTCGACACCTGTCCGGTGGGGATCGCCACCCAGAACCCCGAGCTGCGCAAGCGCTTCACGGGACAGCCCGAGTTCGTGGAGAACTTCTTCGAGTTCATCGCCGAGGAGGTCCGTGAGCACCTCGCCGCCCTCGGGCTCCGGTCGATCGAGGAGGCCGTGGGGCGCGTCGACCTCCTCGACGCCGTGGTGGCGACGGATCACTTCAAGGCCAGGGGCCTCGACCTGTCCCCCATCCTGGCGCAGCCCGAGGCGGGACCGCCCACCGACCGTCACTGCTGCCGGGCCCAGGACCACGGCCTCGACCGGGCGCTGGACCACCGTTTCCTCGCCGCGTGCCGCCCCGCCATCGACCACGGGACGCCCGGTGGCGCTGGAGCTGCCCATCACCAACGTCGACCGCACGGTGGGGACCCTGCTCGGCTACGAGATCACGACCAAGCACGGGGGCGCGGGCCTGGCCGACGACACCATCACCCTCACCTTCCGGGGCTCGGCGGGGCAGAGCTTCGGCGCCTTCGTCCCGCGGGGCGTGACGCTGCGGCTCATCGGGGACGCCAACGACTACCTGGCCAAGGGACTGTCGGGCGGTCGCGTGGTGCTGCGCCCCCACGAGGCGTCGCCCTTCGCCGCCGAGGAGCAGATCATCGCCGGCAACGTCATCCTCTACGGGGCCACCGGCGGCGAGTGCTACGTGCGCGGCCAGGTGGGGGAGCGCTTCTGCGTGCGCAACTCGGGGGCCACGGCGGTGGTGGAAGGGGTGGGGGACCACGGGTGCGAGTACATGACCGGGGGCAGGGTCGTGGTGCTCGGGCCGACGGGGAGGAACTTCGGGGCCGGGATGTCGGGGGGGATCGCCTACGTCCACGACCCGGGCCGCGACTTCGCCGAGCGTGTCAACTTCGAGATGGTCGATCTCGAGCCGCTCGACGAGGAGGACCGCCAGTGGCTCCTCGATACCGTGACCCGCCATCACCTCGAGACCGACTCCGCCGTCGCCGCCGCGCTGCTCGGCGACGTGGGGAGATGCCCTCGGGGACTTCGTGAAGGTCATGCCCCGCGACTACCGACGGGTGCTCGAGGCGACCCGGCGGGCCGTGGACGAGGGAGTGTCGGTGGACGCGGCGGTCATGGCCGCTCCCCGCGCCTAGCCGAGAGCCGACTGGAGCGACCGATCATGGGAAAGCCCACCGGGTTCGTCGAGTTCGGCCGCAAGCTGCCGGCTCGACGGCCCGTGCCGGTCAGGCTGCGCGACTGGCGCGAGGTCTACGAGCCGTTCCCCGAGGAAGACGCCGTCCGCCAGGGGGCGCGCTGCATGGACTGCGGCATCCCCTTCTGCCACGAAGGATGCCCGCTCGGGCAACCTCATCCCGGAGTGGAACGACCTCGTGTACCGCGGCGACTGGCCCGAGGCCCTCGAACGGCTCCACGCCACCAACAACTTCCCCGAGTTCACGGGGCGCCTGTGCCCGGCACCGTGCGAGGGCGCCTGCGTGCTCGGCATCAACGCCGATCCGGTGACCATCGAGCGCATCGAGTACGAGATCGCCGAGCGGGGTTGGAGTGAGGGCTGGGTCACGCCCCAGGTCCCCACGGTGCGCACCGGCAAGTCCGTGGCCGTGGTGGGCTCGGGTCCCGCCGGCCTGGCCTGCGCCCAGCAGCTGGCCCGGGCCGGGCATCGGGTGGTGGTCTACGAGCGGGCCGAGCGCCCCGGTGGGCTCCTGCGCTACGGGATCCCCGAGTTCAAGATGGAGAAGGCGGTGCTCGACCGGCGCCTGGCGCAGTTGCGGGCCGAAGGTGTCGAGTTCCGCTGTGCCACGGCCGTGGGCCCGCCCGACGGCGCCCCGGGCGCCTCCGATCCGGGCCCGGAGGCCGAGCCGGGCCAGCGCCGTGGCCCTGGTGCCGCCTGCGCGCCCGAGGTGCGCGCCGTGTCGGCCACCTCGCTGGTGTCCGAATTCGACGCCGTGGTGCTGGCCGGTGGGGCGACGCTGCCGCGGGACCTGCCCGTGGAGGGCCGGGACCTGGCCGGGGTCCACATGGCCATGGACTACCTGAAGCCCTCCAACCTGGTGCGCGAGGGCGTGCTCGAGGCCTCCCCCATCTCGGCCCGGGGCAAGCGCGTCGTCATCATCGGCGGTGGGGACACCGGCGCCGACTGCCTGGGCACCGTCCATCGCCAGGGTGCGGCCTCGGTGCACCAGCTCGAGATCCTTCCCCGGCCCCCCGACGCCCGGCTCGGCGACAACCCCTGGCCCACCTGGCCCCTCATCCTCAGGACGTCGTCCGCGCACGAGGAGGGCGGGGACCGGCTCTACAGCGTGACCACGACGCACTTCGTCGACGACGGCAGCGGCGCGGTGCGGGCCCTGTCGGGGCATCGGGTGGAGATGCGCAGCGAGGGCGGTCGACCCGTGTTCGAGCCCGTGGCGGGCAGTGAGTTCGAGCTGCCCTGCGAGCTCGTCCTGCTGGCCATGGGCTTCCTGGGCGCCGAGCGCCGGGGGGTGGTGGAGGAGCTCGGGCTCGAGCTCGACGCCCGCGGCGAGCGTGGCCTGCGACTCGAGTTGGCAGACCAACCGCGAAGGCGTGTTCGTGTGCGGGGACATGACCCGCGGTCAGAGCCTCATCGTGTGGGCCATCGCCGAAGGACGGTCGTGCGCGTCGAGCGTCGACCGCTGGATCATGGGCGAGAGCTCGCTGCCGGCTCCGCTCGTGCCGGGGCAACTGGCCCTGCGCTGAGCCACCCCTACGAGGACGGGGCGACCGGAGACGCTTCCCCTACGAGGACGCCGCCACCGGATGGTCACCGTTCTTCGAGACCACGGCGAGGTCGGGCTCGGCCGTCATGGCGTTCTCCGAGACCGGGGCGATCTCCTCGTCGTCCTCCTCGACCGAAGCGACGCCCTCGGGGGCGGCCGCCGCCAGGTACTTGCGGAGACGGCCGAGCTCGCTGAGGACGTTGGCCCTGCGCACGACGAGGTTGTCGATGCTCTGCTGGAGCTCCTCGATCTGGCGGTGGGCGTCTCGCATCATGGCGTCCGCTTCGGCCTGGGCGTTCTCGATGGCCTCGGCCTTGACCGCGTCGGCCTCGGCGCGTGCCTTCTCGCCGACCGCCAGCGCGGCGCGCAGGATGTCCGACGCCCGCTCACCGACAGCCACCGTGGCGGCCTCGACGGCGTCCTCGGCCCGGGCCTCGGAGTCCACGAGCCATCCGTGGAGGCGGTCGACGTACTCGTCGACGGGCTCGCGCCGGTACCCCCGGAAGCCGACCTTGAATTGTTTGGGGCCCTCGCCCTCGTGGCTCCGCATCGGAGCTCTCCCTGTCTCGACGGTCCTGGTTACGACTCATCGTGACGACCCAACCTCATGACGCGGCCAACGGCCCGTCAACATCGACCCAACACGCTCATGCTCACCAGCACCCCCACGTCCACCACTCACGACCCGTGAGGGCCAGGGCTCCGACCCGGGACGGCCCGGCGCTAGCGGGCCACGCTGTCCACGGTGACGGGACGTGGGGCGGCGAAGGAGCGCTTGAAGACCACCAGGGAGCGGGGAAAGGCGCCGTCCAGGATGTCGTGCTGGCCGTCGGAGGCGTCGAAGGCGAAGTAGCTCGTGAAGGCCACGTGGTGGGACGAGACCCAGCCCGCCAGCTTGGCCACGTACAGCGGGTCGTCCCCGAGGCCGTGCCCGTCGGAGCGGATGGTCAGGCCCCACTCGGGAATGACGGCGGGCTTGCCGTGCGCGGCGGCGAACGACGACAGCCACGTGAGCCCGTTGGGCTCGGTGACGTAGCGGGGCCATGCCAGCTCCGGGTCCAAGGGGATACCCCACACCTGGTCGTAGAGGTCGAGCCCGACGTAGTCCACGTACGCGTTCCCCGGGTAGGCGTCCTGCGCGGCGACGGGCGTGGGCCCCGACGTGGCGTTCCACACGAATCGGAACGAGGTCCCCGGGACGATGCGCATGGCCGTCACGATGTTGCGGAAGTACGCCGCGAAGTCCGCGGCGTCGGCCCGGGTGGTCACGGCCCAGGGGAACCAGGTGCCGTTGAACTCCCACCCGATGCGCAAGATGGCGTCTCCCTCCCCGTAGGAGACGAGGGTCTTGGCCAACGTGACGAACTCCGCGTCGTAGCGGCCCTGGGCCCCGGCCGCCAGGGTCCCGAGGACCCGCCCGCCGCGGGTGGGGAGCATGGGCACTCCCAGCACGAGCCGGTACCCGCTGGATCTCCAGGGGCCGAGGATCGGCGCCAGCGGCTCGGCTTGGACCATCCCGGCCCAGCCCTCGGTGAGGGGCAGGTAGTC
Source organism: uncultured Acidimicrobiales bacterium (assembly GCA_963848335.1). Lineage (GTDB taxonomy): Bacteria > Actinomycetota > Acidimicrobiia > Acidimicrobiales > UBA8190 > Chersky-840. Next base: position 1,742,395 of record CAWKDD010000001.1, on the reverse strand, counting down.
CGAGGCCAGGCTGGGCTTGGCCCCGGTGGCCGCGGCGAAGTGCGCCACGGCGTGGGGCGCGCCGGCGCCCACGTAGACCCCGAAGGGGACCGACCCCACGTCGACCGTGGTGATGGCCGCAGGAGACGCGCTTCGCGGTCCGCCACAACCGGCGCAGGCCATGGCGAGCACCCCCGCAGTGACGAAGGCCGCGGGGCGCAGGAGGTTCCCGACAGCACTCCGTCGGTCGTGGCGGGCCCGGCGCGTCGTGGCTATCTCGCGTGCATCTCGGCGACGGCGAACCCCGCACCGCTGCGGACGTCGTTCGACGCCGGGTCGAGCCCGCCGGCTGCGGCGGGCGGGTACGAGGTGAATTCGGCCACGCACGCCTCCTCGTTGCGCGATCGGTGTGAAGGCGAGCGTACCGAGTGCCCGGAGCCAAAGTCGGGCGCGGCCGGCGTCATCGGGTTGGGTTCGTTGCGGAGAAGTTGAGGTTCCGATGGGAGGCGGTTGATGCCCGTTGTGCACACTCGTCGTGTCGTCGGAACGAGCGGTTCAGCGGCGACACGACCCGAGCTCATGGGCTCGGCGCCGGCAGTCCGATGCCGGTGCCGAGCCGACTCGGGTCGCGGGAGCGCGCCCCGACTCGGCCGGCGGCAGCCTCAATACCCGGGTCCGTGCTCGAGAATGCGCCGCGGGTTGTCGACCAGCATGGTCCGGATGTGGTCCTCGCTCACCCCCCGGGCGCGCATGGCGGGCAGGACCACGTTGCTGATGTGGAGGAAATTCCAGTTGGGCTGGACCTGGTGCAGGAACTCGTCGTCGAACCAGTCCATGTGGCAGCCGGCGTCGTGCGACAGGACCATGTGCTGCGCCCAGCCGCTCTCACAGAGCCGGGCCACCGTTTCGACCCGCTTCTCGGTGGGGCAGTAGGCGTCGACGCCGAAGCGGTCCATGCCCAGGGTGGAACCCGCCTGCAGGAGCTGGCCGAGGTAGTCGAGGTCGGTGCTGTCGCCGCTGTGCCCGATGACGACGCGTGAGAGGTCGACTCCTTCGTCGGCGAAGACCCGCTGTTGGTCGAGCCCACGCCGGGTGCCGGTGTGGGTGTGGGTGGAGATGGGAACCCCCGTGCGACGATGGACCCGGGCCACGGCGCGCAGGATGCGTTCGACTCCGGGCGTGAGCCCGGGCTCGTCGGTGGCGCACTTGAGGATGCCGGGTCGCACACCCGACCCGGCGATCCCGTTCTCGATGTCGTGGAGGAAGAACTCGTCGAGCATGTCCACTCCGTTGGGCCGGAACGGGGCGCCTCGGTAGTCGAAGTAGTGCGGGAGCTCGTTGTAGGTGTAGAGACCGGTGGCGACGACGATGTTGAGGTCGACCTGGTCGGCCACTTCCTGCACCGGTTCGATGTCGCGGCCCAGGCCCACGACGGTGAGGTCGACGATGGTGTCGATTCCCGCCGCCTTGAGCTCCTGGAGACGCTCGACGGCGCGCCCCACCTGGGTGGCCCGGTCCCAACCGGTGGGCCAATTGGCCGCCACTTCGGGCGAGCGTACGAAGACGTGTTCGTGCATGAGCGTCGTGCCCAGGTCCTGGGCGTCGATCGGGCCCCGTACCGTGTTGACGTGCCCCATGGTCTCCTCCCTTCGATCCGGTGTCGGGTGGTCCGCCGTCAGCCGGCCCGGTCGGGCCCGGCGCGCTCGACGGTGATGCGCAGAAGCACCCTGCCTTCGCGCTCCATGGCCGAGCGGTAGTCGTCCCAGTCGGGATGCTCGCCCGCCACCTGGCGGTAGTACGCCACGAGGCCGTCCATGGCCTGGGGAAGCGACACCACCTCGACGGGCCCCTCGACCTGGACCCAGTCGCCGTAGAAGTTGTCGGTGAACACGACGAGCGACGCCCGGGGTCGCAGGCGCAGGTTCTTGGTCTTCAGAGCCGTCTCGCGGGTCGAGACGACGACCTCTTCGCCCTCCACGGCGGCAGCGACGAGGGAGAGCTGAGGGTTGCCGTCGGCGCGGGTGGTCGCCAGTACCGCCCGGTGGTGCTGCGCGATGAATTCCAGTGCTTGGGTCCGGTCCATGCGCGAAGGCTACGGCACCGGACCCCGGCCCCGCTCCGGGGGCGCCGGTAAGCTCCTCGCATGCTGAGCACGATGCAAGACGGGCCATTGCTGGTCAGCGGCATCCTCCGTCGCGGCCAGGAGGTGTACGGCGACAGTCTGGTGGTCACCGTCGAGGCCGGCGGCTACCGGGAGTCGACCTTCACGCAGGTGGCGGCGCGCGCCGAGAAGCTGGCCAAGGCGTTGCGGCGTCTCGGTGTCGCCGACGACGACCGGGTGGGGACCTTCGCCTGGAACGACCAGGAGCACCTCGAGGCGTACCTGGCCGTCCCGTCGATGGGGGCGGTGCTCCATACCCTCAACATCCGCCTGTTCCCCGAGCAGCTGGCGTACGTGGTCAACCACGCCGAGGACAAGGTCGTGATCGTCGATGCCTCGATCGCACCGCTGTTCGCCCGGGTCCGCGACGAGTGCAAAACGGTGGAGCACGTCATCGTGGTGGGGGAGGGCGACACGACGGGGCTCGGTGACACACTGTCCTACCAAGACCTCGTCGAAGCCGAGGAGCCGGGGTGCCGGTGGCCCGAGCTCGACGAACGCCGAGCGGCGTCGATGTGTTACACGAGCGGCACCACCGGCAACCCCAAAGGCGTCGTCTACAGTCACCGGTCCACCTGGCTGCACGCCTTCGCGGGCATGACCACCAACTGCGTGGGCGCCAGCGAGAAAGACCGCGTGCTCGTGATCGTTCCCATGTTCCACGCCAACGCCTGGGGCATGCCCTACACCGCGTTCTTCGCCGGGACCGACCTCATCTTCCCGGAACGCTTCTTGCAGGCCGAGCCGCTGGCTCGCATCATCGCCGAGCAGCGTCCCACCTTGTCCCTGGGTGTCCCCACCATCTGGAACGACCTGTTGCACTACTCCCAGAGCCACGACGTGGACCTCTCGTCCTTGCGCCTGCTCACCGCGGGCGGGGCGGCCGTGCCCCGCTCGCTCATGGAGGCGTACCAGGACCGCTTCGACATCGCCATGATCCAGGGCTGGGGGATGACCGAGACCAGCCCGGTGTGCGCCTTCGGCCGCGCCCCGAAAGGCGTCCCCGCCGACCAGGAGATGGACTGGCGCGCCAAGACGGGCCGCGTCATCGCCGGCGTGGAGCTGCGCGTGGTGGACGAGGAGGGCGAGGTGATGCCCAACGACGGCAAGTCCGTGGGGGAATTCGAGGTCCGGGGACCGTGGGTGACCGCCGCCTACTACGGCGATCCCAGCCCCGAGCGCTTCCACGACGGATGGCTGCGCACCGGCGACGTCGGGAGCCTCGACTCCCGGGGCTTCATGCAGATCTCGGACCGCACCAAGGACGTCATCAAGTCGGGCGGGGAGTGGATCTCGTCGGTCGAGCTCGAGAACGAGGTGATGGCGCATCCCGACATCTACGAGGCCGCCGTCATCGGGGTGCCCGACGAGCGTTGGGACGAGCGCCCGCTCGTGGTGATCGTCCCCACCGAGGGTGCCCGACCCGAGCCCGCCGACATCTTGGTGTTCCTGTCCACTCGTGTGGCGCGGTGGTGGCTCCCCGAGCGCTGGGCGTTCGCCGACGAGATCCCCAAGACCTCGGTGGGGAAGTTCGACAAGAAGGTCCTGCGGGCCAGGGCCGCCGAGGGCACCCTTGTGGTCCACGACGTGGACCTTCCCGCCCACGAGCGCTGACACCGGGGCGGGCGGGGGAGTGGACCTCGACGATGTGGCCGACCGGCTCGAGGCGATCGCCGAGGAGCTCGGTGACCTGGCCTTCGACCGCCTGCGCGAGGCGAGCAGCATGGCGGGCCGCGGCACCCCTCCCGATCCCGCCCTCGTGGCCGAGGAGAAGCGCCTCACCCGGGCGCGGCGCTCGGTGCAGAAAGCCGTGGTGACGCTGCGCAGGGTGCCGGGGCCTGCTCCCGAAGACGCGTAGCGGCGCGCCGTCGCGAGGCGAGGGTCAGTCCACGAGCTCGTTCAGGGCGTCGATGAGCTGGCGGAGCCGACCGTAGTGGATGCGGTCGAATCGCAGCGCCACCCGCGCCAGCTCGACGTGGTCACTGCTCGAGCGCTCCGGGCCCAGCGCCTTGGTGGGGCGGATGGACCCGCTCGCCACGATGTCGGCGAAGCGCTCGTTGAGCTCCGCCAACTGCGCCCGGGTGGGAGCGACGCGCAGCCGCATCACGAGCAGGTCGCCGACCCACCGGCAGGAGTGGTAGTTGCGGTAGAAGCCGAGCATCTCGGCGGCAGCGGCGTCCACGTCGGAGGTGATCACGTACAGGGACCGGTCCTCGGGTGACACCAGTCCGCCCGAGGCCACTTCGGCGTCGAGGAAGTCCTGCCATCCCTTCCAGTAGGTGCCCCCGGGGATGTCGAGCAACACCAACGGAGCCGGTTGGGCCTTGCCCGTCTGCAACAGCGTGAGGAGCTCGAAGGCTTCGTCGAGGGTGCCGAACCCGCCGGGGAGCACTGCGTATCCGTCGGACTCCTTGATGAGCATGAGCTTGCGGGTGAAGAAGTACCGCATCTCCACCAGCTTGGGATCCTGGGCGATGAACTCGTTGGCCCCCTGCTCGTGGGGGAGCCGGATGTTGACCCCCAAGGAGCGTTCCCGGCCCGCGCCCTGCATGGCCGCGGCCATGATGCCGGGACCGGCACCGGTGACGACCATCCAGCCGTGGCTGGCCATGCGCTGGGCCAGGCGGCTGGCCTGGAGGTACAGCGGGTCGTCGGGAAGGGTGCGGGCCGAACCGAAGAACGTCACCTTCTGCTCCTGGCGGAAGGGCCGGAACACGCGGAACGCCTCGGCCATCTCGGCCATGGCGGCGCGGGCCAGCTTCAGGTCGAGCGGGTCGGTGCGCTCTTCGGCCAGGTGGACCACGGTGCCGATGATCGACCGGTACAGGTCGCGTCGCTGGACGACGCCCACCGAGTCCAACAACTCGTCGACGAGGTTCTGCTCGCCCGGGTCGAGGCGCTCGGCGGGGGTGACGCTCTCGAGCCCGGCGCTGTCCGCCGCCAGCGGTGGCACCAGGTCGGTGCCACCCACGCCGATCCCCTCGGCCGGTTCGACGGCGCGCAGGTCGTCTTCCGTGGCCCCCGGCGTGCGGCTCCCGCCCTCGGTGCCGTCGTCGGGACCCGGGCCGCTCACGTCGTGCACCTCAGCAGGGGGCGGGCACGCGGCCGTAGAGCGTGGTGCGCTGCTCGAGGCGCCGGCCCAGCGGTTCCACCAGGGATCGGAACCCGTCCTCGTCCATGAGCTGACCGTGGCTGGCTCCCGCGGCGCGCGAGATGTTCTCGTCCATGAGCGTGCCCCCCAGGTCGTTGACTCCGGCCTGCAGGGCCTGGAGGGCGCCGGCCGCGCCCATCTTGACCCAGCTCGTCTGGATGTTGGGGATGGAGCCCCGGTAGGCGATCCGGCCCACGGCGTGCATCAGGAGCGTCTCGCGGAACGTCGGTCCCCGACGCGCCTTGTGCTGCAGGTAGATGGGAGCGGCCATGTGCACGAAGGGCAGGGGGACGAATTCGGTGAAGCCGCCCGTCTCGCGTTGCAGGGCCCGGGTCCGCACCAGATGGCGGGCCCACGAGCGGGGACGTTCCACGGAGCCGAACATGATGGTGACATTGGACCGGAGCCCGATGCTGTGCGCGGCCCGGTGGGCTTCGAGCCACTGTTCGGTGTTGATCTTGTCGGGGCAGAGCACGGCGCGAACCTCGTCGTCGAGGATCTCGGCCGCGGTGCCGGGCAGCGTGGCCAGACCGGCCTCTTTGAGCCGGCTCAGGTACTCGACGAGCGGCTCGCCGAGGCGGCGGGCCCCTTCGGTCACTTCGAGCGCGGTGAACCCGTGGATGTGGATGTGGTCCGACGCCTCTCGCACGGCCCGGATCACCTCGAGGTAGTAGTCGCCGTCGAACCGGGGGTGGATGCCGCCTTGCAGGCACACCTCGGTGGCACCGGCCGCTTCGGCCTCGGCGACCCTCTCGGTGATGTCGCCGAGCTCGAGCAGATAGGGGGCGCCGCGCAGGTTGAGCGACAGCGGGCCCTTGGAGAACGCACAGAACCGGCACTTGAAGGTGCACACGTTGGTGTAGTTGATGTTGCGGTTCGCCACCCAGGTGACCACGTCACCGACCTCGTGGCGGCGCAACTCGTCGGCGACGTCGGCCACGGCCCGCACCTCGGGGCCCCGGGCCGAGAACAGCGTGACGATCTCGTCCTCGCCGACCTCCTGGCCCAGGCCCACTCCGGCCAGCACCTCGGCCACGGCACCGTCGGGCGCGCTGCGCCGCGCAGCGGCGCCGGAAGCGGCTCCTACGAGCGCGGGCGGGGGCTCGACGCCTCCGGAGCACCACGAGTCCTCGCGGCCCAGCCCCTCGGCGTCGAGGCGGTCGAGGACGGGGAACCGCATGGCCGGGTCGAGCCAGCGTTCCGGTGCCAGCGCGTACTCGGGATAGACGGTGAGGCGGGCGGCCAGTGTGAGCCCGGCGGCCTCGGTCGCCTGGCGCAGCAGCTCCACCGCCGGCCAGGCGCGCTCGGGGTTCACGTGGTCGGCGGTGACGGGGGAGACCCCGCCCCAGTCGTCGAGCCCCGAGGCCAGGAGCGGGCCCAGGTCGTCGGACAGGTTGGGGGGAGCCTGGACGTGCACCTCGGGTGGGAGCAGGAGCCGGGCCACGGCCACGGTCCACCACAGCTCGTCAGGCGGGCACGGCGGGTGGTCGTGCATGGCCGTCCCCGGCTTGGGGAGGAAGTTCTGGACGATCACCTCCTGGACGTGTCCGTGGAGGCGGTGCGCGTCGGCGATGGCGCCCAGGGTCCGGACCCGTTCGGCGCGTGATTCGCCGATCCCCACGAGCACGCCGGTCGTGAAGGGGATGGCCAGCGCCCCCGCCGCGTGCAGGGTGGACAGCCGGCGCTCGGGGGTCTTGTCGGGTGCGCCCCGGTGACAGGCCAGGTCGGGGTCGAGCGACTCGAGCATCATGCCCTGGCTGGCGGAGACGGGCCGCAGCAGGGAGAGGTCGTCGCCGCCGAGCGCACCGGCGTTGGCGTGGGGGAGCAGGCCCGTTTCGTCGCGCACCAGCGCGCACATGGCGGCCAGGTAGGCGACCGTCGAGCCGTACCCGCGCTCGTCGAGCCAGGCGCGCGCCGCGGGGTAGCGCTGCTCGGGTGCTTCGCCCAAGGTGAACAGGGCCTCGTGACAGCCCGCCGCCGCGCCGGCGCGGGCCACGGCCAGCACCTCCTCGGGCGACAGGTACGGGGACCGGACCCGGGCCGGTGGTTTGGCGAAGGTGCAGTAGCCGCACCGGTCGCGACACAGCATGGTGAGGGGGATGAAGACCTTGGGCGAGTACGTCACCCGGTTCCCGTGCACCTGGGCCCGAACGGCACGCGCCTCGGCCTGCAGGTCCGACACGGTGGCCTCGAGAACGTCGTCGGGGGCCACGGCGGTCACCTTACCCGTCACCCTCCGCGCCATCGGCCCGGGTCGATGGCGGCGATGCCCGGTGGCCCGCTCAGGGTTCGTGCCATTGGCGCAGCTCGCGGGCCAGCAGCGAGTCGGCCTCCTTCGGCCCCCACGTGCCCGCCGGGTACTGCGACAGGGGCACGCCGTCCTGGCTCCAGGCCTCGAGCAGCGGGTCCACGATCTGCCACGCCCGCTCGACCTCGTCGGTCCGGATGAAGAGGGTGGCGTCGCCCACCATCACGTCGTGGAGCAGCCGCTCGTAGCCTCCCGCCGTCGTGCCCGGGAAGGCCTGGGCGTAGCTGAAGTCCATGTCCACCGAGCGCAGGCGGAAGGCCTCGCCGGGGACCTTGGCCCCGAAGAGCAGGCAGATCCCCTCGTCGGGCTGGATGCGCAGTTGCAGCATGTTGGGGCGCAGGTCGCGGGTGAGCTTGCTGCCGAAGGCGAGATGGGGGACCCGCTGGAACTGCAGGACGACCTCGGTGGCGCGCTGGGGGAGGCGCTTCCCGGTGCGGATGTAGACGGGAACCCCCGCCCACCGCCAGTTGTCCACGGACAGCCGTAGGGCCACGAAGGTCTCGGTGCGGCTCCTGGGGTCGACACCTTCCTCTTCGCGGTAGCCGATGACGGGGTCGCCGTTGATGGTGCCCGCGGTGTACTGCCCCCGCACCGAGTTGATGACCGCCTCGTCGACGTCGGGGACCATCACCGCTCGCAGGAGCTTCACCTTCTCGTCGCGGATGCCCTGGGCGTCGACGGTGGCGGGAGGTTCCATGAGCGTCAGCGCCAGCACCTGCATGACGTGGTTCTGGACGATGTCGCGCAGGGCGCCGGCCGTCTCGTAGAAGCCGCCGCGGTGCTCGACGCCGAGCTCCTCGGCCACCGTGATCTGGATCGAGTCGACGTAGCGGCGGTTCCAGATGGGCTCGAAGATGGCGTTGCCGAAACGCAGGGCCAAGACGTTCTGCACCGTCTCCTTGCCCATGTAGTGGTCGATGCGGAAGATCTGGTCCTCGTCGAACGCCCTGTGCAACACGGCGTCGAGCTCCCGGGCGCTGGCCAGGTCGCGCCCGAAGGGCTTCTCCACCACGATCCGGGCGAAGCGGCCCCCGACCCCCGGGGCGTTGCACCCGTGCTTGGCCAGGGCGCTGGCCACCTCGCCGAACACGGCGGGGATGGTGGCCAGGTAGTACACCCGGTTGCCGGCGGTCCCCAGCTTGGCGTCGGCCTCGTCGAGCACCTTCTTCAACCTGTCGAAGGTCGGCTGCTCGGCGTACTCGCCCGCCACGTAGCGGAACCGGGACACGAGCTCACGCCACTGGTGACCGGCGAAGGGTGCCGCGTCGATGGCCACCTGGCGGAACTGCTCGTCGCTCCACTGGGTGCGCGCCACGCCCACCACGGTGAACCCCTCGGGGAGCGCCTTGTGCTCGGCCAGGGCGGCGATGGCGGGCAGGAGCTTGCGCGCCGCCAGGTCGCCCGAGGCTCCGAACACCACCAGGACCAGCGGCGGCGGCGGGTCGACGGCGTCGAGGGTGTGGGCCGCGGCGGGGACCGGCTGTTGGTCGTCGATGTCGGCGGCCTCGATGACCGCGCCGGCGTCGGGGGTCATGGAGCCCCGCTCGTCAGGCGCCCGCCGACAGGGCGTTGGCCTTGTCGGACAGCTTCTGGATGAGCTCGTCGAAGGACTTGTCGAAGCTCGCCACCCCTTCGTCCTCGAGGGTGCGAGCCACGTCGGCCATGTCCACGCCGGCGGCCTCGATGTGCTGCAGCGCGGCGGTGGCGGCGTCGGGGTCGGCGTCCACCGTGCGGGCGGTGGTCCCGTGGTCGAGGAAGGCGGCGATGGTCTCGTCGGGCATGGTGTTGACCGTGTCGGGACCGATGAGCGTGTCCACGTAGGCCAGGTCGGGATAGGCGGGGTTCTTGGTGGAGGTCGACGCCCACAGGGGGCGCTGCACCTTGGCACCCTTGGCCGCCAGTGCCTCCCAGCGCGCTCCGGAGAACCGCTGCGTGAAGAGGGCGTAGGCCCGCCGGGCCTGGGCGACGGCCGCCGTGCCCCGCAGCGACAGGACCTCCCCGCCGCCCGCCGGTTCGACCTGGGCGGCCCGGGTGTCGAGGCGCCGGTCGACCTCGGTGTCGACCCGGCTCACGAAGAACGACGCCACGCTGCGCACCGGCGACAGGTCGCTCACCCCGGTGGCGACCAGGTCCTCGAGCCCTCCGAGGTAGGCCTCGATGACTTCGTCGTAACGCTCCAGGCTGAACAGCAGGGTGATGTTGATGCTCCGTCCCTCGCCGAACATGGCGCGGATGGCGGGCACGCCCTCGGCCGTGGCCGGGATCTTCACGTAGAGGTTGGGCTCGGCGATGAGCTCGTGGAAGTGGCGGGCCGCCTTGATGGTCCCCTCGGTGTCGTGGGCCAGACTCGGGGCCACCTCCAGCGAGACGTACCCGTCGATGCCGCCGGAGCTCTCGTGCACCGGTGCCAGGACCGCCAAGGCGTCGCGGATGTCGGTGACGACGAGCTCCCAGTACGCCTCCTCCACGGTGTGCGAGGCCAGCAGGTCGCCGAACTGCTCGTCGTAGTCGTCGGTGCTCTCTATGGCCTTGGCGAAGATGGTGGGGTTCGACGTCAAGCCCCGGATGCCCTCGCGCACGAGCTCGGCCAGCCGCCCGTTGTGCAGGTAGTCGCGGCGGAGGTTGTCCAGCCACGGGCTCTGGCCCCCCTGTTCGTAGAGGTCGTGGAGCTTGGTCATGGTGCTCCCTTCTCGCCGGGACGGGCGCCTTCGACGCGGCGTCGCCGGCGGTGAGTTCGTGTCAGCGCCCCGATGGGGGGCCGGCGTCAGCCAGCAGGGCCCGGGCCCGGGAAGCCACGTTGGCGGGCGTGTACCCGAAGTGCTCGAGCACGATCGGGCCCGGCGCCGACGCGCCGAAGTGGTCGATGGCCACGACGTCGTCCGCGTAGCGCTCCCAGCCCAAGGACGCGGCCGCTTCCACGGCGAGGCGGCGGATACCGGGGGGGAGGACCTCGTGGCGGTAGGACACGGGCTGCAGGGCGAAGAGATCCCAGCTCGGCAGCGACACCACCCGGGCCCGGAAAGGCCCCGCCGAAACGTCGTCACCTTCGCCCGCTGCGGCCAGCAGTCGGGCGGCCTCCACGCACACCCACACCTCCGAGCCGGTGCCGACGAGGATGATGTCGGGCCCTCCCTCGGGCTCCGACAGCACGTACCCGCCGCGGGCCACACCCTCGGCGGCCTCGGCGGTGCCTTCGAGCACGGGGATGGACTGGCGCGTCAGCACCAACGCGGTGGGCCCGTCGGAGTCGACGGCGATGCGCCATGCGTGGGCGGTCTCGTTGGCGTCGGCCGGCCGGATGAGGCGCAGTCCCGGCAGGGCGCGCAGCGATGCCAGCTGCTCCACGGGCTGATGGGTGGGGCCGTCCTCGCCCAGGCCCACCGAGTCGTGCGTCCACGAGTAGACGACGTGCGCCTCCGACAGAGCGGCGAGGCGGACCGCCGGACGCATGTAGTCACTGAAGATGAAGAAGGTCCCGCCTACGGGGAGCACGCCGCCGTGGCGGGCCATGCCGGTCATGGCCGCGCCCATGGCGTGCTCTCGGATCCCGTAGTGGATCTGGTCTCCCTCGGGATCCTGGGCCGACTGGTTGACGGTGTCCTGCAGCTTGACGCCGGTGTTTCCCGTCAGGTCGGCGGCCCCTGCCACCAACCCGGGGATCATCTCGTCTGTGGCCGTGAGGCAGCGGTTGAACGCCACGCGCGTGGCGAGGCTCGTACCGGCCTCGAAGACCGGGAGCTTGGCGGACCAGCCTTCGAGGCCCCGTCCCTGCTGGGCCGCCTCCCAGGCCGCTTTGTCCCCGGTCCACCCGGCGAATCGCGTCCTCCACGCGCTGCTGAGCTCCTCGCCGCGCGCCAGGCAGCGCCGGTAGAGCCCGATCACCTCGTCGGGGACCCAGAACTGCTTGTCGGGCGGAAGGCCGAGGATGGCCTTGGTCTCGCGGACCTCTTCCTCGCCGAGAGGGTTCCCGTGGGCGTCGGCGGTGTCGGTCTTGTGGGGGGACGGCCAGCCGATGTGGCTGCGCAGCAGGATCATCGACGGCTTGTCCTCCACCGCCATGGCCCGCCGCAGGGCGGCCTCGAGGGCGTCGGTGTCGTTGGCCACCTCGCCGATGTCCTGGGTGTGCCAGCCGTAGGCGTCGAAACGCTCGGCCACGTCGTCGTTGTAGGCGAGCTCGGTCGGCCCGTCGATGGTGATGTGGTTGTTGTCGTAGACATAGACGAGCCGGCCCAACTCGAGATGGCCGGCGAGCGACGCCGCTTCGTGGCTGATCCCCTCCATCAGACACCCGTCGCCGCAGAACACGAAGGTGTAGTGGTCGACGAGCTCGGGCCCGAAGCGGGCCCTCAGCCACCGCTCGGCCATCCCCATGCCCACGCCGTTGCCGACCCCCTGGCCGAGCGGGCCCGTGGTGACCTCGACCCCTGTGGTCAGGTGCACCTCGGGATGCCCCGGCGTCTTGCTGTCCCACTGGCGGAACTGCTTGATGTCGTCGAGGGTGAGGCCGTACCCGGTGAGGAACAGAAAGGAGTACAGCAGGATCGAGGCATGGCCGTTGGAGAGGATGAAGCGGTCACGGTCGGGCCAGTCGGGGTACGCGGGGTCGTGGCGCATGACCCTGGTGAACAGCACGTGCGCCAGCGGCGCCAGCGCCATGGCGGTGCCGGGGTGGCCGGAGTCGGCCTTCTGCGGGGCGTCCATGGCGAAACCCCGGACGACGTTGATCCCGAGCTGCTCGAGCTCCGCTTCGGTCACGGTGAGAACCGTACCCCGTCGGTCGCCGCCGGCAACCGGGCGCGGCGCCGATCGCTCGTCACGCCGACCCCGGGTCCCCGTCCGGGCGCGGGGTCCGGCCCGAGCGGTCGGTGAACAGGGCCACCGAGGCGGTGAACCCGTGGACGAAGTTCCTGCCGCCCACGGGGCCGAGCTCCCCGGCGGCGAAGAACCCCGCCATGGGGACGGCGCCGAGGTGTTCGGTCAGGACGCGTACGTCGTGGTGGGGCTCCCCGAACAACCGGGTGCCCCGGCCGTTGCACGTGAAGACGAGGGCGGCATCGGCGTGGCGCGCCCGCACCAGGGCGTTGAGGTCCTGATCGGCGGAGCCGGCGTCGCGCAGATGGAATTGCACGGTCGTGCCCAGCGCGATGGCGTCGCCCACGGCGATGGCTCCCGTGGCCCGGTCCGCGCCGAGCACGTTGCGCACCAGGAAGTCGCCCCGGCCGAAATGCTCCTTGTGCTCGTCGATCACCTGCCCGAGATGCAGGCCACCGGACTCGAGCAGGACCACCTCCTCTTCGCTCAGCGAGTCGCGCGCCTGGGCCACCACCTGCTCGAGGGCGGGGCGCCCGGCCAGCTCGAAGAGGAGGTTGTGCTCGGCCCTGGTGACGACGAGGGGGTCGCCGAAGGGCCGGCACCCCTGGGACACCAGGGTGGCGATCTCGGTGCCGGGGCCGAGGAAGGCGCCGACGGCGCCGCCGGTGCCGACGTGCGTGCCCAGGGCGAGGCGATTGCCGCCCGGGCCGCGCGCCGCCGAGGCCATGCCGCCCACCACCCGCAGGCCGGGATGGTTGGCGTCCACCCATTCGAGGAAGGACTCGGTGGGGAAGCTGTAGGGGTCCCCCAGGAGGACGAGCGCCTCGGGGGCGAAGGGGATGTCCGGGGGCCAGCCCCGCAGGACCAGGCCGTCGCCGGAGTCCGACGGCACGGCGTCGAGCGCCAGTGGCACCAGGGGGCCCACGTGCCCTGCCAACAGCGAGACGGCGGCGCCCTGTTCCACCTCGCGGTGCGGGCCCAGCACCGACTCCGCCGCGCATCCGAGCGACACCAGAGGATGCAGCACCTCTTCGACGGTCCGCATGACGTCCTCGAGCGCGCCGGCGTGCGGCGGTGTGACGAACACGGTGGCGAAGTCGGGTCGCTCACCGATGCGCTCGAGAACCGCACCCGTCACCTCTCCCACGGCATGGGCGGTCAAGGGGTGCTCGCTCAGGGCGGCCGCGAAGGGCATCGCCGCGACCCTATCGCCGACCCCCCTGCGCCAGGCCGCCGTCCCCGGGCACGGGACGGCCCGGGGTCAGCCCCGCGGCCAGGCGACCTCGCCACCCACCCACACCTTGCCCACGCGCCAGGCGCCGGTGCCGGTGGGCTCGAGGGCGACGAGATCGGCGCGCCGCCCCGGCGCGATCGCACCCCTGTCCTCCAACCCGAGCAACCGGGCCGGCGTGGTGCTGGCGGCCTGCACGGCATGGGCGAGGGGGACGGCGCTGTGGCGCACGACGTTGCCGAGCGCTCCGTCCATGGTGAGCACGGACCCGGCCAGCGTGCCGTCGGCGAGTCGCGGGGCCCCGCTTCCCGCGCCGGTGACCTTGACCGCGTCGGTGACCAGGGCCACACCGTGGGGCCCTTTGGCGTTGAACGCCAGGCGCACGAACACGGGGTGGGTGTGGACGAGGTCGGCGATCACCGACACCGACAGACGGTCGTCGGCGAGGGCGGCCCCGAGGAGACCCGGGGCGCGGTGGTGCAGCGGCCCCATGGCGTTGCCCAGGTGGGTGACGAGACGGGCCCCCGCGGCGGCGCCCTCGGCCGCCACCTCGGCGCTGCAGGCGGAGTGGCCGAGGGCCACGAGGATCCCCCGGTCGCTCAGGGCGGTGATGGCGTCGAGGGAACCGGGAAGCTCGGGCGCGAGCGTGACGACACGCACCAGGTCCGCCACGGAGTCGAGCCAAGCGGCGTCGACCACGTCGCGCACGAGCTCGGGGCGGTGCGCGCCCCGCACCGCCAGGAAGGGGCCTTCGAGGTGGGCCCCGGCGACCTGGGGGCGCCCGCCGCCCGGACGCCGCGCCGCCTGGGCCACGCCGGCCAGGGAGGCCTCGAGGGCGTCGAGCGCTGCGGTCACGATGGTCGGGCACCACGTGGTAACCCCCTGGGCCAGCAGGGACCGGTCCAGCGTGTCCCAGTCCGCCCCGGCCGCGCCGGCCACGTCGACGTCTCCGATCCCGTTGACCTGGAGGTCGACGAAGCCCGGGACGAGCACCACGTCGGGGACGGCGCCGGTGGCGGGCCGCACCCCGGAGATCAGGCCCCCCTCCACCACCACCTCGGCGTCGGCCACGGGCCCGCCGGAGGCGACGACGGTGGCGGCCCCCACGACGGTGGCCGCGGGGCCGGGGGGTGGGGGGTCGGGTCGTGGCGAGGGCACGGGAGTCGTACGGTACCGTCTCGACGTGGCCGATCCCCGGGTGCAGGTGCCACCCAACTGCGACCTCACGCTGGGCATGGTGTGCGTCGACAAGTCCGAGCCGGGCATCACGGTGTGGCAGATGCCCGCCGACGAGCGCTTCACCAATCCGGTCGGGGTGCTCCAGGGCGGGTTCCTGGCCGCGTGCTGCGACTCGGCCATGGGCGCCGCCACCGTGACGTGGGCCAGAGGGAGGAAGGTTTTCTCGGCCAACGCCGAGATGAAGGTGAGCTTCCTGGCGCCGGTGCCCCCCGGGGGCACCCTCACGTGCACGTCCAAGGTCGTCTCGGGCGGAGGCCGGGTGGCGTTCGTGGAGGCCGAGGTGACCGACGGCGGGGGGAGGCTCGTGGCCAAGGCCAGCTCCACCTACCTCCTCACTCCTCGGGACTGAGCCGTAAGATGCTTCTGCCAGCTCACCCGGGCGGGAGAGGATGGCTCGCCTCAGAGGAGGATCGGTGGCACGTGAGGGTGGGCGGTCGGGGCGCGGCGGCGGGCTGGGCGCGGCTGGTGGCGACTTCCTCCAGCTCGTCATGGACTACGCCAAGCAGGAGACCCTCGGGCCCCTCAAGAGCCTGGGGCGCTTCGTGGCCTTCGGGGTGGCGGGGTCGATCGCCCTCACCGTAGGCGCCGTCCTGCTGCTCCTGGCCCTGCTGCGGGCGCTGCAGACCGAGACCGGGTCCGCGTTCAGGGGGGATCTCAGCTGGCTGCCCTACCTGATCACCGTGGTGGGGGCGGTGGCGATCATGGCCCTGTGCGTGTGGCGGATCAACAAGGGGCCGGCGGCCCGGACGGGCCGTGACAAGGAGGGGAGGCGCTGACCATGGCGACCACGGCGAGGATCACCCGCGACGACCTGGAGGCCAAGCTCCGGGAGATGTCGGGGGGCGTGGAGGAGACCGTCGACGCGGTGCGCCCCAAGCTGATCAGCACGGCCGCGGCCGGCGTGGTGCTGGCGGTGCTGATCGCCTATCTCCTGGGCCGGCGACGGGGTCGGGCCCGTTCCGCCGTCATCGAGATCCGCAAGGTCTGAAGCGGCCGTCGTGGACCGGATCCTGCGCGTCCTGGTGACGCGTGCCCTGCGGCGCGGACGGGCGGGCGAGCCGATCTGGCTGGCCGTGGCCGGTGCCGCCTGGCTGGTGCGGCGCAGCCTCAACAGCCGCGACCGGGTGGCCTGGAGCGGCCGGGTGCGGCCCGGCGAGCGGCTGGTGATCTCGGTCGGTGACCGCTCCACCCCGATGGCGTCGAGCTCCGGCGGGGAGTGACGACCGAGGAGGGCGCTTCCGGTGGCCCGCTGTCGGCCGGGGAGCGCGTGCTGCTCGTCGACCCCAAGGAGCGGCGCTATCTGCTGACGCTGCAGCCGGGTGCGGCCTTCCACACCCACTCGGGCATCGTCTCCCACGACGACGTGATCGGGAGCGTGGAGGGGTCGACGGTCGGTGCCACCACGGGGCGACGCTTCGTGGCGCTGCGCCCCACCCTGGCCGAGGTCGTGCTGAAGATGCCCCGGGGAGCCCAGGTCATCTATCCCAAGGACCTCGGGGCCATCCTCATGGCCGCCGACATCGGGCCGGGCATGCGGGTGCTCGAGGCGGGCGTGGGATCGGGCGCGCTGTCGATGGCGCTGCTGCGAGCTGGCGCCGAGGTGATCGGGTACGAAGTCCGGTCCGACTTCGCCGCCGGAGCGCGTGCCAACGTGGCGGCGTGGATGGGGGAGGCGACGACATACCGCGTCGTCGAGCGCGACGTGTACCAGGGGATAGAGGAACGTGGCCTCGACCGGGTCGTGCTCGATCTTCCCGAGCCCTGGCGCGCGCTGGACCCGATCACCGAGGCGCTGCGCCCGGGTGGGATCGTGCTGTCCTATCTCCCGTCGATCACCCAGGTGGCCACGCTGCGAGCCGCCATGTCGTCGCGGCCCTTCGGCATGGCGGAGACCTCGGAGGTGCTGCGCCGCACCTGGCACGTCGAGGAGCGCTCGGTGCGCCCCGACCACCGCATGGTCGCCCACACGGGGTTCATCACCACGGCGAGGCTCCTGGTCCCGACGGCCTCTCCCGCGGACGACACCGCACCGACGGACGACACGGCACCGACGGACGACACGGCACCGACGGACGACACGGCACCGACGGACGGCGCCGGTCGGTGACCGCACCCCGCTCCGCTCGTTGCATCAGCCCTGCTCGGTCGATCAGCCCTGCTCGATGAAGATGCACTCCCCGGGGCACTCTTCGGCTGCCTCGGTGACGGCGTCCTCCAGGTCGGCGGGGACCAGGGCCAGGCCGGCCGAGCCGCCGGGCTCGTTCTTGACCTGGTCTCCCTCCTTGACATAGGCGAGGCCGTCGTCGAGCAACGTGAAGACGGCCGGCGCGATCTCCTCGCACAGGCCGTCGCCGGTGCACAGATCCTGGTCGATCCAGACCTTCATGGGCTCGCTCTCGTCTCTCCACCGTCAATCGGCCGGCGCATTCGGAACGTAACGACGCCCCGTTCGGGGTGTCAATTGGCCCGGTCACTGCCGCGACCGGGACGCGCCTCCCGATGTGCCGGGCTGACCCCTTGTCACTCGGGCACGAGTCTACCGGGGCCCCGGGCCGTACCCCATACCCCCGGAGCGGAGCGCCAGTTTGGCACCGGGGCCGGTGTATGGTCCCAAGAGGCGCCCGGACATGCCCAGGAGGTGGTTCCAACGGCCGAGCCGGAAGAGGAACGACAGCTGGCGCTGCGCGAGGAGCTCGACCGGCTGCGCGATCGGTGCCGCCAGGCCGACGAGGAGGTCGCGGTCCTGCGCCGGCGCCTTTCGGAGGGGCCCGGACGCGTCCAGTCCCTCGAGGAGCGTCTGCTCGAGACCAAGGGCCAGCTGGCCCAGGCGGTCTCGCAGAACGAGAAGCTGACCTACACCCTGCAGCAGGCGAAGGAGCACATCGCCGCCTTGCGCGAGGAGGTCGACAAGCTCACCCAGCCCCCCAGCGCGTACGGGACGTTCCTGCACGCCAACGACGACGGGACCGTCGACGTGTTCTCGGGCGGGCGCAAGATGCGCGTGGCCGTGCATCCCGAGATCGAAGCCGTCGAGCTGCGCCGCGGCCAGGAGGTCGTCCTCAACGAGTCGCTCAACGTGATCCTGGCCCGCGAGGGTGAGGACTCGGGCGAGGTCGTCACGCTCAAAGAGCTCCTCGAGGACGGCAGGCGCGCCATCGTCTACGCCCGGGCCGACGAGGAGCGCGTGGTGGAGCTGTCCCACGACCTTCTGGGCGTGCACCTGCGCGCCGGCGACGCCGTGCTCATGGAGACGCGCTCGCAGCTGCTGGTGGAGAAGCTGCCCCGTCCCGAGGTCGAGGAGCTCGTCCTCGAAGAGGTCCCCGACGTCACCTACGCGGACGTGGGAGGGCTCGACAGCCAGATCGAGGACATCACCGACGCCGTCGAGCTTCCCTACCTGCACCGCGCCCTGTTCAAGGAGTACAAGCTGCCCGCCCCCAAGGGCATCTTGCTCTACGGGCCTCCGGGGTGCGGCAAGACACTCATCGCCAAGGCGGTGGCCAACTCGTTGGCCAAGAAGGTGGCCCAGGTGACGGGCAACGCCAACATCCGCAGCTACTTCCTCAACATCAAGGGCCCCGAGCTGTTGAACAAGTACGTGGGGGAGACCGAACGCCAGATCCGGCTGGTGTTCCAGCGTGCCCGCGAGAAAGCCGAAGAAGGGGTACCCGTCATCGTCTTCTTCGACGAGATGGATTCGTTGTTCCGCACCCGGGGCACGGGGATCAGCTCCGACATGGAGTCGACTATCGTGCCGCAGCTGCTGGCCGAGATCGACGGGGTCGAAGCGCTGCGCGACGTCATCGTCATCGGCGCCTCGAACCGCGAGGACCTCATCGACCCCGCCATCCTGCGTCCCGGCCGCCTCGACGTGAAGATCAAGATCGAACGGCCCGACGAAGAGGCCGCGGCCCAGATCTTCGCCCGGTACCTGACCGCCGACCTGCCCATCGACTCCCGCGAGGTGGAGCGTCTGGGCGGAGGCGACGTCGCCAAGTCGGTCCAGGCCATGATCGAGGACACCGTGTCGGAGATGTACCGCGCCGACGACGAGAACAAGTTCCTCGAGGTCACCTACCAGAACGGCGACAAAGAGGTGTTGTACTACCGCGACTTCGCGTCGGGGGCCATGATCGAGAACATCGTGCGCCGGGCCAAGAAGCTCGCCATCAAGCGGGCCATCGCGGGGGACGGCGGCGGGGTCCGCACCTCGGACCTGGTGGAGTCGATCCGCCGGGAGTACAAGGAGAACGAGGACCTCCCCAATACCACCAACCCCGACGACTGGGCACGGATCTCGGGCAAGAAGGGGGAGCGCATCGTGTACGTGCGCACCCTGCTGGCCGACACCGAGGAGACCAGGGGCGGTCGTTCCATCGAGCGGGTGGGTACCGGCCAGTATCTGTGAGGGCCGGTACCGGTGAGTCCCGGCCGCCCTCCCCTCAGGGGGAGGGACGCGCCGCCCAAGGCTCCACGCACTAGGGTCGGTTTCGTGGTCGTCGCGAAGGTGTGTGGGATCGAGACCGAGTACGGAATCCACCACGTCGGGGGCGACGGGAACCCCGTCGCGTCGTCCTCCCTCCTCGTCAACGCGTACGTGTCGGATCTGGCCCGGGCGGGGTGGGACTTCGAAGACGAGTCACCGGGCAACGACGCCCGCGGCTTCGCCCGCGAAGGGGCGTTGCCCCCCGAGGTGGAGACGCACCTCGTGAACGCCGTGCTGACCAACGGGGCCCGCTACTACGTCGACCACGCCCACCCGGAGTTCTCCACTCCCGAGTGCGCCGACCCCCTCGAGGTGGTGCTGTTCGACAAGGCGGGGGAGGAGGTGCTGCGCCGGTCCATGGCGGCGGTGCGCCGGACCCTGCCCGAGGGCCAGTCGATCGTCGTGTACAAGAACAACTCCGACGGCAAGGGCAATTCGTACGGCACGCACGAGAACTACCTAATGGACCGGGCCGTGCCCTTCGCCCGTATCGCCCATCTGGTGACGCCCCACTTCGTCACGCGCCAGATCTTCGCGGGTGCGGGGAAGGTGGGGAGCGAGACGGCGGGCAACGTCGGGCGCGACATCACCTTCCAGCTGTCGCAGCGCGCCGAGTTCTTCGAGGAGGAGATCGGGCTCGAGACGACGTTGAAGCGTCCCATCGTCAACACCCGTGACGAGCCCCACGCCGATCCCCAGCGCTACCGGAGGCTCCATGTCATCGTGGGTGACGCCAACCTGTGCGAGGTGGCGACCTTCTTGAAGGTGGGGACCACCGCGCTGGTGCTGGCGCTCATCGAGGACGACGCCTTCGACGGGCGCGAGCTGACCCTGGCCAATCCGGTGAAGGCCATCCGCCAGGTGTCGCTCGACCTGACCATGTCGGAGCCCCTCGACCTCGCCGACGGACGTACCACCACGGCGCTGGCGCTGCAGTGGGAGCTGTTCGGCCTGGCCCGCAAGTACGCCGAGGACCGGGGGCTGGCCTGCCTGGGGGACGAGGCCGTGGGCCAGCAGGTGCTCCAGCGCTGGGAGGACGTCCTGCACGGGCTCGAAACCGACCCCAGTGTGGTCGCCGACCGGGTGGACTGGGCCGCCAAGCTCCAGCTCCTGGAGGCGTATCGTGAGCGTCACGGCCTGGACTGGGACGACCACCGCTTGGCTGCGGTGGACCTCCAGTACCACGACCTGCGCCCGGAGCGGTCGCTGTTCGCCCGCCTCGACACGGAACGCCTGGTGAGCGAGCAGGACGTGCTCGCCGCGGTGACCGAGCCCCCCCGGCGCACCCGTGCGTATTTCCGGGGTCAGTGCCTCAAACGGTGGGCATCGTCGGTGGCCAGCGCCAACTGGGACTCGCTCGTGTTCGACCTGGGTACCGATCCCCTCCGGCGCGTCCCTATGATGGATCCGCTACGTGGCACGGCGGAATTCGTCGAGGAGCTCCTGGACGGGAGCTCCACACCGGCGGAGCTGCTGGCACGGTTGAGCGCCTAGGAGTGGGTTGATGGCAGAACAAGAGAAGAAGCGCCGGCCGGCGACGACCACGCGCGAGGAGACGACGACCGAGGAGGCCGAGACCCCGGCGCCGTCTCCGCAGGGGGAGAAGCTCAAGGCCGAGCTCGACGACCTGCTCGACGAGATCGACGAGGTGCTCGAGGAGAACGCCGAGGAATTCGTCCGCAACTACGTGCAGAAGGGCGGGGAGTAACCGGGTGGGTCTGCCCCTCTTTCCGCCCGGGGACGACCCGGGGCCCAACTTCGCCGCCCTCATCCGCCACAGCGACCCGAACCGGCCCTTGCTCCCCTCCGTCGACGCCGGCCCGGGAGCGGTACCGGCGGTAGCGCATGGCACCACCGTGGTGGCACTGCGCTTCACCGACGGTGTGGTGATGGCAGGAGACCGTCGCGCCACGGAGGGCAACATCATCGCCCATCGCGCCATGGAGAAGGTCTTCCCCGCCGACCGGCACTCGGCGGTCGCCATCGCCGGGGCGGCCGGCCCCGCCGTGGAGATGGTCAAGCTCTTCCAGACCCAGCTCGAGCACTACGAGAAGGTCGAAGGGGTGGCTCTGAGCCTCGAAGGCAAGGCCAACCAGCTCGGCCAGATGGTGCGCGAGCACCTCCCCATGGCCATGCAGGGCCTCGTGGTCGTGCCGCTGTTCGCCGGCTTCGACCTGCGACTGGGCGAAGGGCGCATCTTCACCTACGACGTGACCGGCGGGCACTTCGAAGAGGCCGACCACGCCGCCACGGGATCGGGCGGGCGCGACGCCCGGACCACCATCAAGCTGGGGTGGCGTACGGACCTGAGCCGTGCCGAGGGCGTCGAGCTTGCCGTGCGGGCGCTGTACGAGGCGGCCGACGAGGACTCGGCCACCGGTGGTCCCGACCTGGTGCGGGGGATCTTCCCGGTGGTGGCCACGGTGACCGCCCAGGGTTACGAGCGCATGGCCGACGCCGATGTGGCGCAGAGCTTCACGTCCCTCGTCGAGCGGCGCAGCCTCGGCCGCGGCATTACAGGTGGTGGCCCATGACCATGCCCTTCTACGTGGCGCCCGAGCAGGTCATGAAGGACCGCGCCGAGTACGCCCAAAAGGGCATCGCCCGCGGGCGGTCGCTGGTGGCGTGCGTGTACGCGGAGGGGATCCTGGTGGTGGCCGAGAACCCGTCGCGCTCGCTGCACAAGGTGAGCGAGATCTACGACAGGATCGCCTTCGCCGGCGTGGGCAAGTACAACGAGTTCGACCAGCTCCGGGTGGCGGGGGTCCGCCACGCCGATACCAAGGGGTTCGCCTTCAGCCGTGAAGACGTCGACGCCCGCTCGCTCGCCAACCTCTATGCGCAATTCCTGGGCCAGGTCTTCACCCACGAGATGAAGCCGCTCGAGGTCGAGATCCTGGTGGCCGAGCTCGGGGCCGACGGCAAGCCCGACCAGCTGTACCACATCGCCTACGAGGGAACGATCACCGACGAGGACCGCTTCGCCGTGCTGGGGGGCGAGACCGAGACGATCTCGGACCGGGTGGCCGAGGCGTACCGCGACGGGTGGGCCCTCGACGCCGCCCTGCGGGCCGCGGTGGCGGCCCTGGCGGGCCCGGACCGCACCCTGGAGCCCGCCGACCTCGAGGTGGCCGTGCTGTCCCGGGCCAACGGCCGTCGTGCCTTCCGCCGCCTCGGGCACGAGGAGCTCGCCGAGCTCCTGAGCGGAAAGCGGCGTAGCGCGGCGCGCGGGTCCCGGGGCGGGGCCAGCGGCACCGCGGCCGGCCCCGCCGAGGACGGCGGGCCCCTGCGCTCGGAGTAGCGCCCGCCCCAGAGCTCACAGGTCGCCGGCGGAGTCCTCCTCGATGCCGTCGAACAACGCTTCGACCTGGTCGGCGAGCAGGAGCTCGCGTGCTTCACCGGCCTGGTCGACGACGACGAGCACCTCCACCGGTCCGGGCAGGGGATAGGGACCCTCGCCCGCGCCGGCCAGCTGGGTGAGGATGCCCTCCGCGCCGAGGCGGGCCATGACCACGCGAGCTTCGAACATCGACCCCACCGTCGTCAGGTGGACCATGAGCGGTGTCGCCACGGGCCCAGGGTACCCGCGTTGTCCGCTTGCGCCCCGAGGAGGCGCCGGCACGCGTGCGCCCGGCACTACCGTGGGAGAGGTGGACAGGCGGATCTTCGGGCTCGAGAACGAGTACGGCGTCACCTGTACCCTGCGCGGGCAGCGCCGTCTGTCCCCCGACGAGGTGGCCCGCTACCTGTTCCGGCGTGTCGTCAGCTGGGGTCGCTCGTCCAACGTCTTCCTCGAGAACGGGGCCCGGCTGTACCTCGACGTGGGCAGCCACCCCGAATACGCCACGCCCGAGTGCGACTCCATCACCGACCTGGTGGCTCACGACAAGGCGGGGGAGCGCATCCTCGACCATCTCGTCACGGGGGCCGAGGCGCGCCTGCGCGAGGAAGGCATCCGCGGCGTCATCTACCTGTTCAAGAACAACACCGACTCGGCCGGCAACTCCTACGGGTGCCATGAGAACTACCTGACGAGCCGGCGTGACGACTTCGCCCACTACACCGAGGTCCTCATCCCCTTCCTCGTGAGCCGCCAGATCTTCGCCGGTGCCGGCAAGGTCCTGCAGACGGCCCGGGGCGCGGTGTTCTGCCTGTCGCAGCGGGCCGAGCACATCTGGGAGGGTGTGTCATCGGCGACGACCCGGAGCCGCCCCATCATCAATACCCGCGACGAGCCCCACGCCGATGCCGAGCGCTTCCGCCGGCTGCACGTCATCGTGGGCGATTCCAACATGAGCGAGTACGCCACGTACCTCAAAGTGGGCTCCACCAGCATCCTGCTGCGCATGCTGGAGGACCCCGGCACCGTGTTGCGCGACCTGACGCTCGAGAACCCGATCCGCGCCATTCGCGAGATCAGCCACGATCTCACGTGTCGTCGCAAGGTCCGCCTGGCCAACGGGCGCGAGGTGAGCGCCCTCGACATCCAGTCCGAGTACCTCAACCGGGCCCTTCGCTATCGCGACACCCATGGGCTCTCCCCCCAAGAAGACCGTGCCCTCGACATGTGGGAGCACTGCCTGAAGGGTCTCGAGTCCGATCCCCTCACCTTGGGACGCGAGTGCGACTGGGTGGCCAAGCACCAGTTGATCGAGGGGTACAGGGCCCGCCACGGGCTCCCCCTGGGCCATCCCAAGGTCGCCCTGCTCGACCTGCAGTACCACGACGTCAACCGCAGCCGCGGCCTGTACTACCGGATGGAGGCGCGCGATCGCATGGACCGCCTGGTGGAGGAGGCGTCGATCACCGAGGCCATGAACCGTCCTCCCCAGACCACCCGGGCCCGCCTGCGGGGGGAGTTCATCCGGCGCGCCAAGGAGCGCCGACGCGACTTCACCGTCGACTGGGTGCACCTCAAGCTCAACGACCAGGCTCAGCGGACGGTGCTGCTGAAGGACCCGTTCCGGTCCCACGACGAGCGCGTCGAGAAGCTCATCGCCAGCCTTTGAGCCCAGGCGAGGGCAGATAACCGGGCAGGGTCCGGTAGTCTCGTAATTTCGTGACCCCTGACCGGCCCGAAGCGGCGCCCACCTCGAGCTCGCTCGACTCGCTGTGGCTGCCCGGATTGGCCCCCGGCAACACGTGGTTGGTGGCCACCCCCCCCGGGCCGGTGGTGGCCGAGCCCGATACCACGGGACTGCCCCCCAGAGGGACCAACGGGTCCGGCGAGCCCTGGATCAGGGCTCTGCCGCCCCCCACCGGTGACCGCGCCCGGCGCAGAAGCCGATGGATCGTGGAGTGGGCGGTCGTCCTGCTGGTGGCCGTCCTGGTGGCGGTGGGCATCCGCACCTTCGTCGTCCAGACCTTCTTCATCCCTTCGGCGTCGATGGAGCCCACGCTCATGGTGGGCGACCGCATCCTGGTCGACAAGCTGAGCTACCACCTCCACCCCGTCCACCGGGGCGACATCGTGGTCTTCGCCACCCCGCCCGGCGAGGACGCCGGCCCCAACGTGAAGGACCTGGTCAAGCGGGTCATCGGTCTGCCCGGCGAGACGATCTCGTCGGCCGGGGGCCAGGTGGTGATCAACGGCAAGCCGCTCAAGGAGCCGTGGCTCGTGAAGGGCACGGTCACCACCGGGATCACCACCCAGGTCATCCCCCCCAACGAGTACTTCGTCATGGGGGACAACCGGTCCGACTCCCAAGACAGCCGGTTCTTCGGCCCCATCCACCGTTCGCTCATCGTGGGGCGCGTCGTGCTCAAGATCTGGCCGCTGTCCTCGTTCCACATCTACTGACCCGACCCCTTCCCGTCCCCGGGGCCGGGGACGACCAGCCCCGGGCGGGCGCGGCCCCGGGACCACCGGGCAGTTTCCCCGAGGCCCGGCGTCGTAGACTCTGGCCGAGATGTTGTCCCTCAGCCCGGCGAAGTTGCTGGTCATCCTCATTGTTGCCCTCGTCGTCCTGGGGCCCGAGAAGCTGCCCCAGGTGGCGCGGCAGCTGGGTGCCCTGTGGCACGACCTGCGCCAGTGGCGCAGCCGGATGGAGAGCGAGGTGCGGGGTGCGTTCCCGAACCTCCCCCCCACCCACGAGCTGTCCCAGGCCGTGCGCTCGCCCCTGGCCTTCCTCGACCGCCTGGCCGACGAGCACGAGCGGGCCGTGAGTGACGAGGCGGCCCGGGCCGAGGTGCCCCCCGTCGAAGCCGGCACCGAGGCCGTCGGGCCGGCCCCTCCCGGCGACGCCGCGCCGGCGCCGCCCGCCGGGAACGGCTCGGCGGCGCACGACGGCTCCGTGGCGGGCAACGGCTCGGCGTCGCACAACGGCTCGGCGGCGGGCAACGGGTCCGGCGCGTCGGCGCGTCGCGCCTTGCCGGCCGAGGCCGACGACCCCAACATGAACTGACCGGCAACGCCCGATCCCCTCCATGGTCGCCCGCCTCCGACTCCCGTTCCGAAGCCGGTCGACGCGCCCGTCGGCCGATGCCATGACGCTCGGGGAGCACCTGGCCGAGCTGCGCCGCCGCGTCGTCATCTGCGTGCTGGCCTTCGCGGCGGGCGCCACCGTGGCGGCCATCGTCTATCCCAGCATCCTGCACTTCCTGCAGTCGCCGTACTGCCGGGTGGTGGGCCACAGCCGGTGTCAGCTCTATGTGACCAGCCCGCTCGACCCGCTCGCCCTGCGCATCAAGCTGGCCGCCTACGGGGGGCTGTTCCTGGCCTCACCGGTCATCTTGTGGGAGCTGTGGCGCTTCATCACCCCCGGCCTGCACCGCAACGAGAAGCGCTACGCCATCCCCTTCGTGGTGGCGTCGATCCTGCTGTTCTGCCTGGGCGCGGTATTGGCCTACCTGACGTTCCCGCACGCTCTGGGCTTCTTGGACAAAGTCGGCGGCCCCACGCTGAAGCAGATCTACGACCCCAACAAGTACCTGGGTCTCATCGTGGCGCTCATGACCGTGTTCGGGCTCACCTTCGAGTTCCCGGTCATCCTCGTGTCGCTCGAGCTCGTCGGCGTGCTCTCGCCGGCCAAGCTGTCGTCCTGGCGGCGCTGGGCCATCGTCCTCATCGTCGTGTTCGCCGCCGTCATCACGCCCAGTGGAGACCCGTTCTCCATGCTGGCGTTGGCGGTGCCCCTGTACCTCTTCTACGAAGTGTCGATCGTCATCGGCAAGCTCCTGCGCCGTTGAGGCACCGCCCCCGGTGACCGCCGGGCCCGCCGGGGACGGCGCGGTACGGGCCGAGGTGCGGGCGCGCCTCGGGTTCCGCCTGGACCCGTTCCAGGAGGCGGCCTGTGACGCCCTCGACGACGGATCCTCGGTGCTGGTCTCGGCCCCCACGGGCTCGGGGAAGACCGTCGTCGCCGACTACGCGGTGGCGAGGGCGCGACGTGGCGGCCGGCGCGCCTTCTACACCACGCCGCTCAAGGCGCTGTCGAACCAGAAGTTCGCCGAGCTGGCCGAGGTGTACGGGGCCGACGCGGTGGGCCTGCTCACCGGCGACGTCTCGCACCAGCCCGACGCGGCGGTGGTCGTCATGACGACAGAGGTCCTTCGCAACATGCTCTTCGCCCGTTCCCCGCAGTTGGCCGGACTCGGTCTGGTCGTGCTGGACGAGGTGCACTACCTCCAGGACCCCTACCGCGGGTCGGTGTGGGAGGAGGTGCTCATCCTGGCTCCGCCCGAGGTCGTGTTCGTGTGCCTGTCGGCGACGGTGTCCAACGCCGGGGAATTCGGCGCCTGGCTGACCAGCGTGCGCGGTCGCACCGAGGTCGTCGTCGAACAGCACCGTCCCGTGGCGTTGCGTCATCACGTGGCCATCGCCGAAAAGGGGAGCCGGCGCGTCGACCTGGTGCCGTTGTTGCACGACGGCAAGGTGCATCCCCAGGCGCTCGCCTTGGACCAGCGTGTGGCGCGCCAGGCCCGGCGTCCCGGTGGCCTGCGCCACTCGCGCCTGGCCAGCCCCCGTCGCAGCGAGCTCGTTGAGGCCCTCGACGACTTGTCGATGCTGCCGGCCATCGTCTTCATCTTCTCGAGAGCGGCGTGCGACGACGCCGTGGCCCAGTGTCTGTCGGACGGGATGCGCCTCACCACCTCCGACGAGCGGGCCGAGATCCGCAGGCGGTGCGAGGAGCACACCGAGGGCCTCCCCGACGAGGAGCTGCGCGTCCTCGGCTACGGCCCGTGGGCGGCAGGGCTCGAGGCGGGCCTCGGGTCGCACCACGCCGGGCTCATCCCCGCCTTCCGGGAGGCGGTCGAGGACTGCTTCTCCTCCAACCTGCTGCGCGTGGTGTTCGCCACCGAGACGCTGTCGCTGGGCATCAACATGCCCGCCCGCACGGTGGTGATCGAGAGGCTCACCAAGATCCGCGAGCACGGCCGCAGCGGGCTGTCGTCGGGGGAGTACGCGCAGATGACGGGCCGCGCCGGCCGCCGGGGGCTCGATTCGGTCGGGCACGCGGTGGTGGTGTGGTCCCCGCAGGTGTCGATGGCGGGTGTCGCCGCGCTGGCCACGTCGCCACCACCCGATCTCCGGTCGTCTTTCCGCCCCACCTACAACCTGGCTGTCAACCTCGTGCGGCGGTACCGGGCCGATCAGGCGCATTACGTGCTGGACCGCTCCTTCGCCCAGTTCCTCGACAGCCGCCACCACCACGCCCTGTCGCGGCGTCTGGACCGGGCGCTGGCCCTGCTCGAGGACTTCGGCTACGTGGAGTTGGACACCTGGCGTCTGACGCGGCGCGGTGCGGTGTTGGCCGGCATCTACCACGAGTCGGACCTCCTCGTCGCCGAGGCGCTGGCCGAAGGGCTCTTCGACGGGCTCGACGCGCCGGAGTTGGCAGCCGTGGTGTCGTCGTGCACGTTCGAGACCCGACCCGGGCGGGCGCCGAGCCTGTTGCCCCCTCCCCGGGCCCTTCGCCCCCGCCTGGAGTCCCTGACCCAGGTGGCGTTGAGCCTGCGGGACCACGAGCAGGCGTCGAACCTGCCCCGCACGCGCCCTCCAGACGAGGGCTTCGCCGACGTGGCGTGGCGCTGGGCGCGTGGACAGCGACTCGAGCACGTCCTCGAGCGCGCCGAGCTCGCGCCCGGCGACTTCGTCCGCAACGTCAAGCAACTGGTCGACCTTTTGCGCCAGCTGGGTGTGGTGGCCGGGGCCGATACCGCGGCCGCGGCCCGCCGGGCGGCCGAGTTGCTCCAGCACGGCGTGGTGGCCTCGTCGCTCGGCCCCGGCGCGCTGACAGAGCTCTCGGGACCGGTCCCACCGGGCCCTCCGGAGGCCGGCCCGCCCGCTGCCGGGCGAGGCCACGAAGGGTCCCGGGGCAGGTAACCGGGGGTCCGCCACCCCGGCGCCGGGCCGGTCGTAGTGTTGCCGGGGCCATGTTCCCCTACGCCGAGGAGACCTTCACCGCCGACGAGGTCGAGGTCTTGCGCCCCTACGTCACCAACGTGGAGGGGCCGGTATTCGCCCTGGTGAACCTGCCCGAAGTCGTGAAAGGGGCGCTGTTCGCCCGCTACTCGCGCTCGGCCAAGAGCCTGCGGCGCCTGTTCCTCGACGAGTTCGTGGGCGAGCTCGACGTGAGCGGGGACGCAGGGGTGGACGCCACCATGGGACTGCGGCGCGCCGAAGAGCTCTACGACCGCGTGTTCCTCGAGTACGGGGACGACTCGGTGGCGCAGCTCGGCGGTGTGCACCTGGCGTGCGAGCAGGCGTCGAACGTGCTGACCAAAGTCCTCGAGTGGGGCCGCCTCATGGCGTACCTCGAGCAGTCCACGCGTTACGTGCCCTACGACAGTCGTCTCAGCACCGGCCACTACCGCTACCACCGCGACCCCGAGGTCCTCGAATCCTCTGTGGGTGCCCGGTACGTGGGGGACATGGACCGCATGTTCGACACGTACGCGGCGGCGCTCCCCGAGCTCCAGGCATGGCTCACGCGACGCTTCCCCCAGCGCCCCGGTGACTCGGACTTCGTGTACCGCCAGTCGAT
Organism: uncultured Acidimicrobiales bacterium; assembly: GCA_963848335.1. Lineage (GTDB taxonomy): Bacteria > Actinomycetota > Acidimicrobiia > Acidimicrobiales > UBA8190 > Chersky-840. The sequence goes on along the minus strand of CAWKDD010000001.1, from coordinate 1,713,042 downwards.
CCGGGCCAAGGCGCTCGACGCGCTGAGGGGTCTGCTCCCCGCCGCGTCGCTGTCGAACGTGGGCATGTACGGGACAGGTCAGTCCTACGAGATGTTGCTGCTGCGCATGCGGGCCCATCCGCTCCCCGAGGCGCGGCGTTACGGACAGCTCATGCTCGAGGAGCTCCGCAAGGTCATCCCTTCGTTCCTCCAGCGCGTCGACATGCCCGAGCGCGGCGGAGTGTGGACCGAGTATCTCGGTGACACCGCGGCCCGGACCGAGGAAGTGGTGGCGCGTCTGTGGCCCGACGCGCCGGGCGCGCCCTCGGAGCAGGCATCGAGCGTGCGCCTGGTGGACTGGGACCCCGAGGGGGAGGACAAGGTCATCGCGGCCATCTGCTACCCCCGTACCTCCTTGTCCGACCAGGAGGTCCTGCGCCGGGTCCGAGGCCTCGGCGCCGAGGACCGGCGGGCGGTCATGGCGGCCTACGTGGGCGATCGTGTCAACCGCCGCCACCGTCCGGGCCGGGCCTTCGAGCGCACCGAGTACCGGTTCGACGTCGTCTCGGACTACGGGGCGTTCCGGGACCTGCAGCGTCACCGCATGCTCACCATCGAATGGCAGGAGCTCGGCCCCGGGCTGGGATACGACATGCCCGACACCGTCGTCGAGGCGGGACTGGCCGAGCGCTACGAGAGGACGATGGCGCGTTCGGCCGACCTCTACCAGGTCATGGCGCGCGTCTGTCGCGCCCAGGCCTCGTATGCCGTGGCGCTGGCGTTCCGCATTCGCTACGCGATGCAGATGAACGCCCGCGAGGCCATGCACGTGCTGGAGCTGCGCTCCGGCGAACAAGGCCACCCCGCCTACCGCGTCGTGGCGCAGGACATGCACCGGCTCATCGCCGAACACGCCGGGCACCGGCTCATCGCCGAGGCCATGGGATTTGTGGACCATGCATCATACGACCTCGAACGCCTCGGTTCCGAGAAGCGTGCCGAGGCCAAACGCTCGGCGGTGGGCAGGAGCTGATCCCGGCGGTTGCCGACCCCGCGGACGGGGTCGGGGGCAGAAAAGCGCCGCCGTCGTGACCAGGGGAGATGGACGAAGTTCCTGGTCGCTGCGGACAACGCTCGCTTGAGTCGCCGACAGCGTCGCGCGTATTGTGCGGCCAGTCCCAGACGCCCCTACTGCTGCTCGACCGGACGACCGGCTGAGCGGGTGCGAGGGGGGGATTGCTGTGAGAGGCGGAGGGTGGCCCGAGGGACCGAGTAGAGAACGTCCCCACCATGACCCCCGGCGGTGGCGCCGGTCTGGTGGGAGATGGCACCAAAGGTCCCCGGGCCCTGCCGCCCGCCGCACACGTGAAACCGGGATCCCGGCACCGCGCGCCGCGATGGTCTGATCGACGGATCGGAGCCGATATGCTCCGCGCCGTCAGACGACCTAAAGGGCAGAAGTGGCCGACGACCTGGATGACGTGGCAGAACCCGAAGAGCTCGATACCGAGGAGCTCGAGGACCTCGCCGACGACGAGATGCTCGAGGAGGTGCTCGACGAGGAGGACCTCGACGAGGCCCTCGTCGACGACGACGACGATACGACGTCGTCGCCGATCTCGACGTGGTCGAAGAGGAGGAAGAGGCCGACGTGGTCGTCGTCCCCGTCGCCGCCGTCACCACGGCGGAGGAAGGGGAGGAGGAGGAAGAGGAGGTCGACGACGAGGATGTCGAGGCCAGTCTGGACGAGATCCTGAAGGAGCGCCTCGTCGTCGAGGAGGAGGAGGCCGAGGACGAGGAGGTCGTCGAGCCCGACGACCGGACCGAGGGAGTGGAGCGGGTCCTACCCAAGCAACCCGACGAGTTCGTGTGCAGCTCCTGTTTCCTCGTCAAGCACTCCAGCCAACTGGCCGATCCCGAAAAGGGGCTGTGCCGGGACTGCGTGTGAGAGACGCCGTCGTGCCACACCGGGAAGAGGAAGGACCAAGGTGACCGAAGACAAGTCCCCGGGGGACCGGCTGCTCGAGCTCGTGGTGTTCGGGCCGGCGGGGCTGGCGGTGACCATCGTCGAGGAATTCCCGAGGCTCGTCGAAAAAGGCCGGCACCGTGTCGAGGGTCAGGTCCACACGGCCCGCCTGGTCGGGCAGTTCGCGGTGCAGATGGGTCGTCGCCAACTCGAGCAATCGCTCGGTCACATCGCCCCTCACCGCGACGGCCACGGACCTGCGCCCGCATCCGACGGCGTCGACGACCGTGGCGCGCCGGAGCCGGATTCGGGGTCCGAGGTGCCTCCGGCGCACCCCGCCCCCTTCGCCCGTGCGCGAGCGCGTGCCGGTCGACGGTGCCCCGCCGCCGTCGGTGTGGCTCGGTGGCGGAGCGGGCAACGGCAGCGGCTCGCCGTCGTCACTGGCCATTCCCGGCTACGACAGCCTCTCTGCGTCGCAGGTCGTGCAGCGCCTGGAGGGGCTGTCTCTGCCCGAGCTCGAAGAGGTCCGCGCCCACGAGGCGGCGCATCGGCAACGGCGTACCATCCTCCACCGCGTCGAGCAGCTGCTCGCCGGCGGGGGCGACGCGTAGCGCCGACCGGCGACGGAACGGGAAAAGGGGCGTCGCCCGTGGAGGGCACCCGTCCGGCACGGCGCGAGGACGCTGAGCGCTGCGGCCAGCTGTGTGAGGAAGCGCTCGACCACCTGCAGCGGGTCCGGGGCGGACCGCTCTTCGCCCGGCGCGAGACGGGCTTGGTGGCCCATGCGCTGCTGCGCCCCGGTGGCCTCGACAGGCTTCTGGCCGACCACCGGCGCCGGGTGCTCGTCGGCACCGTCGACGACGCCGTGGTGGGCGTGGCCACGGGGCGGATCGACGCGGTGGGGGAGACCCGGCTGGGGCTGGTCGACGCCTGCTACGTCGAGCCCGGTGCCCGCGGCGTGGGTGTGGGCGGCGCCCTGCTCCAGGCCCTGGTGGCGTGGTTCGAGGATTCGGGCTGCCGTGGCGTCGATGTCGAGCGCGCTGCCCGGTGACCGCGACACCAAGAACTTCCTCGAGGCGTCGGGGTTCAAGGCGCGCCTCATCACCATGCACCGCACCTTGGGGTGACCGCGGTGCGGGCGCGACGGTCCCGGCGCGCCGGTCGTGGCGGTGGGAGGCGTCGCCGTGCACGACGGCGCGCTGCTCCTGGTACGGCGGGGGACCGAACCCCAGGCGGGGCGGTGGACGATCCCGGGTGGCCACGTGGAGCCGGGCGAGGCCCTGGCCGCGGCCGTCGAGCGCGAGCTGCGCGAGGAGACCGGGCTAGGAGTGCTCTGCGGTGGGTTCTTGGGCTGGGCCGAACGCCTGGGCCCGGGCTATCACTTCGTCATCCTCGACTTCACCGTGTCGTTGACCGACGACCCCGGTGAGGCCGTGGCCGGAGGCGACGCCGCCGAGGTGGCCTGGGTCCCGTTGGCCGAGGTGCCTTCGGTGCCGCTCGTCGACGGGATGGAGGGGTTCCTGCGCACCCACGGGGTGATCGACTGACCGGGGGGCCGTCGGCCGTCGGGCGTCACGCCCCCCGGGCGCCCGACGGGGTGGGCCGGCGGGGGCCGGGCGGAGGCGGGATGGGCAATCCCAGGAGGCGGGCGAGCTCGGGGACGAGGCCGGCGGCCCGACGTGCCGCAGATCGCAGTTCCTCCCCGGCGGGATCGGGGAGGCCGGCGGGCTTGACCGTGCGCCGCACGGGGGAGTCGACCACCGCCTCGAGCAGCGCCTTCCACTCGTCCTCGGCCACGTCGGATGCCATGGCGGTGCCGGCGGCCTCCGCCAGCCGGACGGCCAATTCGGCGGGAACGCGGGCGGCGGGCTCCGGCGGCCGGGACGAGACCCGGAGGGCGTCGGCGACCCTGCCGCCGTCGAGGGCCGCCACGATGCGAGCCAACCACGACTCGCGCAACGCGGTCACGCGCGTCTGCAGCGCCTCGCGCAACGCCCCCACCAACTCGCGGCCTTCGTCGTCGAGGCTGACCGTGGACGCCGACGCCACCACCGAGCGGACCTCGCGCAACGGGGCGTCCTTGCCGGCGTTGCGCGCCGCCACGGCCCGGTCCTTCCACGCCGCCAGGTTCATCCGGGGCAGGAGCTCCTCGGCCAGGGTGAGCAGCGGCTCGGGCGAAACCTCGGCGCGCCCCTCGGCCCGGGCGCGGGCGTTTTGCTCTTCGATGGCGTTGCGCACGGCGGGGATACCGCCCCGCAGCAGCTGCTCGGCCACGGGGAGCTGTTCGGGGCGGAGCTCGGCCAGGGCGGCGTTGCGATGGGTGGACACCGTCTGGAGCCGGCGCGGTCGATCGGGTCGTTCGGTGCGCTCGGTGCGGGCGGGACGTGTCCCCGACGCCGCCCGTGTGGCGCGTTCGGGGCGGTCGGCGCGTTCGGCGCGATCGGTGCGTTCGGCGGTTGCCCCCCGCTCGGGTCGGGGAGCACGCGGCTCGCGCCCGGGGCGGGCCTCTCGGCCGCGTCCGGGGCGCCCAGCACCGTGCTCGTCGCCTTGAGGTGTGCCCGGCGCGCCGTTGCGCCGAGGCCCGGCACTTCGCCCCGAGGGGCTGCGTCGGGGACGGGCGCCGTCCGAGTCGAAGTCACGACGACGGCCGCCGGGGGCGAGCACCACCGACACCCCGCCCGGCGCGGCGTCGCGGCCCGACCCGATGATCTCGATGCGCGCCGCCTTGTCGACGCGAGAGGCGTCTTTGGGCGCCTGGACCGACGTCACCACGATGCCGTCGATCTCGAACTCGGCCTCGGCGCGCAGGATGTCGCCGACCTTGACGCCCTCGGGGAGCAGAGCGGCCTCGAGCGAGCCGCGCGGCTGGCGGGCCCCGGGGGCGCGCCAGGTCCAGGTGCCGTCGTCGCGGCTGCTGGTCAGCTCGATGTCGATCCGTCGCGTCATGTGGGTCGGACCACGCTACCGTCGGCACCGACAGGGCGAGAACACGTCGCGTGGTTCGTGGCGACGCCCCTGCGCGGTGTATCTGTGGAGGTTCTGAGAATAGGGGCCAAAAGGCCCCGGGGCCCGTGTCCGGTCTCTAGTCTGACAGGGTCCGGACTGCACCCGACCGGCATCTCGGTCCCGACGGAACAGGAGCGAACCGGTGGACGAAACGCGTCAGAGCCCCGGGGCCGATGAGGCCGGGTCGACGCCCGTAGCGCCCACGCCCACCCAAGCCCCCCGGTCCACCGACGCCGCCCGGTCCACCGACGCCCCCCGGCCCACGGATTCTGCACCGCAGAGCCCGCCCACCTCGGTGGGGGAGGGGCCTGCGCAGCCCGGAGAGGCACCTCCGCCGCCATCGGCTCCGTCGGCGTCCTCGCCCGCTCCGAGCCCTGCACCATGGGAGTCGTGGGCTCCCCAGTCACCGGCACCCCCGGTATGGCGGGGGCCCGAGACACCCCTGGCGCCGGGATGGCCCCCGCCGGGCACACCGCCGTCCCTCCCCGGTTCCGGGCCGGCGGTGGCAGGGTCCTGGCCGGCGCCTCCGCCCGCCACCGCGCCGGCCGATCCCCGGGGCTGGCGGGGATGGGTGGTCGTCGCCGTGGTGGCCGCTCTCGTCGGCGGGGGCGCCGGGGCGGGGATCGCCGAAGCGCTCGGCACCGGGAACGGTGGAAGCTCGGCTCCGACGGTCAAAGTGGGCCAGGAGACACCCGGCCCGGCCCTCGCCGGCGGCGCCCAGATCCCCACCATCGTGAAGAGCGTCCTGCCCGAGGTGGTGTCGATCGACGCCAAGGGACCGGGGACGGGGGCCAACGGTCTGTTCAGCGGGGCGGTCGAGGACCAGGGCACGGGGATGATCATCGACGACACCGGAGAGGTGATCACCAACAATCACGTCATCTCGGGGGCCACGACCATCACCGTCACCCTCTACGGCCAGACGGCGGCGCTGCCCGCCACGCTGGTGGGCGCCGACCCCTCGAGCGACACGGCACTGCTCAAGATCAATTCCCCTCCGTCGGACCTCCAGGCCGTGACCTTCGGCGACTCGACCAAGCTCCAGGTCGGTGACGCCGTGATCGCCATCGGCAACGCGCTGGGCCTGTCGGCGGGAACACCCACGGTGACCTCGGGCATCGTGTCGGCCACGGGCCGGACGGTCCAAGCCGGCGACGCCGGCGCCGGGGCGGGCGAGACCCTCGAGAACATGATCCAGACCGATGCCGCCATCAACTCAGGCAACTCGGGCGGCCCGCTGGTGGACTCGGCCGGGCAGGTCGTGGGGATGAACACGGCGGTGGCCTCGTCGAGCACGGGCAACGCCCCGGCCCAGAACATCGGTTTCGCCATCCCCTCCTCGACGCTCCAGGGGTTGGTGGCCACCCTGCGCAGCGGGGGCACGGCGGGCAAGGCCAAGTCCTACCTCGGTGTCGAGGTGACCGACGAGACCCCTCAGGAGCAGGCGGCCTACGGGCTCGTCCCCCCTTCGGGCGCGCTGGTGGTGTCGGTGGTGAGCGGGTCGCCGGCCGACACCGCCGGCGTCATGACCGGCGACGTCATCGTGGACTTCAACGGCAAGGCCGTGACCTCCGCACAGGGGCTCACCAACGACGTCCAGGGGTCACCGTCGGGCTCGTCGGTGCAGCTCACCTTGTACCGGGGCCAGCAGAAGCTCACCGTGTCCGCCACCTTGGGCCTCGCCCCGGCCAGCTGAACCTGCTCAGCGACCCGTCGTGCCGTCGACGAGCTCGCGGAGGATGTCGGCGTGCCCGGCGTGGCGCGCCGTCTCTTCGACGAGGTGGGCGAGCATCCACCGCAGGGTGAGGCCGTGGCGGCCCCGGGCCAGGGGTTGTTCGAGGTCGGCACAGGCGGTCACGATCTCGTCGGTTTGCCGGCCTGCCTCGAGGTAGTGGCGGCGCACGGACGACACGGTGTCGCCGGGCTCGAGTTCGAACCCGTCGCCGTGCAGCACCACTTCCGAACCGGCGAAGCGCCGCTGGGACCAGTAGACCTCGACGAAGGCCAGGTGCTTGACGATCCCGAGGAGGGTGGTGCCCGAGGCCACCATGGGGCGACGAGCGTCGGCGTCGGAGACGCCCTCGAGCTTGTCGTCGACACTCGTGCGCAGGTAGCCGAGGAAGGCGAGGAAAGTCTCCTTCTCCCCGGACACGACGCCCGGTACGTGGTGGTCGTCCCCGGCGCCGCCCATCAGCCCGACGGGGCGAGCAGCGAGTCCTCGAAGCCGGCCCGGGCCTGAGCCCCGACACGGATGTACCACTCCGTGCCCCACACCGCCGCGAAGGCAACGGGTGGCATGGTGAGGAAGAACGAGGTGTCGCTGATCTGGCTGGCGTGCACCTGCATGGCGCGCCGCTTGCGGTCGAGATAGTCGCTCACGTCCACGGCGGTGGTGATCCGGTCGGCGTGGACACCCAGGGTGTCGAGCATGGAACGCTGTTCGTCGGGCATGGCCAGTCCGAACTCGTCGGCGCGATCGGCCAGGGACAACATGTGGTCGCGGTTCATGGTGGCCATGAACACGCGCTCGGTGCCGGCGCGCGCCGCGGCCCGCAGCCCCACGCGGTGGACCTGGATGTGGTCGGGATGGCCGTAGCCGCCGTTCTCGTCGTAGGTGGCGAACACCTGTGCCTGCTCCTGGTCGAGGATGCGGGCCAGTCGCGCCGCGGCCTCGTCGACGTCGGCCTGCCAGAAGCACGCCGGGTCGTCGTTGGTGGGCTCGCCGGCCATACCCGAGTCGCGGTAGCCGAGATACTCGTGACGGGCCACCCCCAGCACCTCGCACGCGGCGGCCAGCTCGACGGCCCGCCGACCGGCCAGGTCCTCGCCGGGGGAGAGGAGCCCCTCGGGGATCTCACCCAGCTCGCCTCGCGTGGCGGTCACGAGCACCACCCGGTGCCCGTCGGCGGCCATCCGGGCCATCGTGCCCGCCGTCGAGATCGCCTCGTCGTCGGGATGCGCGTGGAAGAACACTGCGGTGGCCATCGCCTGGGCAGGTTATGGCATGGGGGAGGAGCAGCGAGCCCCGCGCACCCACCCATAGCAAATATGGGTAGTGGGTCAGTTTGCCCAGGCCATATCAGAAACGGGTAGTGGGTCAGTTTGAACTGGCCGTGAGTCTCCACTTCGCCTGGTACAACCTCGGACCCACCAGACCCTCTCCAAGAAGGCCGGACGGCCGACCACGCCCGCCATGGCGGCCGGGGTCGAGAACTACCCCTGGTCCACCTTTCAGATTGCCGCCCTGCTTGACTGAGGGTGTCTCTGAGGCAGACGCTTGCGGTGGTGACCAGAGAAAGGATCAGGCAGGTCCTGATCATCGTCGGGGTGGCCGTGGTCTTTGGTATCGAGGGGACCGTGGCCGCTGCCTATTCGGCTCACGACGTGCTCAGCCTTCCAAATCAGCCCGCTACGAGGGCGGGGCCGGCGTGGCTGACTTTTGGTGCAGGCGTCGGGGTAATCCTTGCCCTGGGGCTGATCTATTCCTTCCACAGGCTGCGCCATAGCCCGAGAGGCCACGCCGGCTCAATCTGACCCACTACCCAAAGATGGGATATGGGCGCGTACGAAAACGGGACCACGCCGGGTCACCACGAGAAGGTGTGCTCGTCACGAACCGAGCCAGCCCGGACTGGGTAGATTTGCAGCGAGCGAAAACGACGTTGGCCCACCAGCCGGTGAGCGTGGGGCGGCTTGGTCGCTGCTTGGGGCAGCGAACACAGGGCTGGTGAGGCCGCACGGGCGGCCAGCTCTCGTCTCCCTCCCAGCGAGGCTTAGGCCGGCTTTCCCGCTCCCCGGTGCCATACCTTGGCGACCACTCGCCCCCCGCCCATCGCGGCACGGCCGACGCCCGCCGCCACCAGAGCCAGGGCGGCGAGCACGATGCCGTACACCGTGGGGGTGTACGGAAACGGGTGGTCCTGGCGCTCGTCGACCGGGCCCCTGGTGAGACGACGGACGACACCGATGACCACGATCACCGCCACTGCGATCAAGAAGACGACCGCCTCGGGTCTCACGATCTTCATTCTCCCACCGAAACCCCTCGCTGGCCGAGTCACCCTCCTTCTCGTCCTGCGCACGCCCATCGCCCCGCGCCCGTGTATACCACAGATGGTATGTCTGTCTCCGAGCCCGGATGGCTTCTCGGTGGCCTGCGATGGCATCGTGGACCGCCGCTGGCCCAAGGGGCGACCGGCGACGATCAGCGATGACCGATGAGCGAGGAGGCCCGGTGCCCAAGACCGTGACACTCACCACGCCTGACGGAGACATGGGCCTGTACGACGTCGAGCCCGAAGGGGAGGCCCGCGCCGCCGTCGTCGTGGCGCAGGAGGCGTTCGGCGTGAACGAGCACATCGAGGACGTCACCCGACGGCTGGCTGCGGCGGGGTACCGGGCCGTCGCCCCGCACCTCTTTCACCGGACCGGTGACCCCGTCCTCGGTTACGGCGACTACGACAAGATCATGCCTCACTTCGCCGGACTCTCCGAGGCCGGGGTCCTCAACGACATCGACGCCGCCCTCGGGTATCTCGGGGAAGCGGGCTTCGCGCCCGCCCGCGTGGGGGTGGTGGGGTTCTGCATGGGCGGGACGGTGGCCTTCCTGGCCTCGGTGCGTCGACCCCTGGGCGCGGGCGTGACCTTCTACGGGGGAGGAATCGCCCAGGGGCGTTTCGGGATGGCGTCACAGCTCGATCTGGCGGCCGAGCTCCAGGCCCCGTGGTTGGGCTTGTACGGCGACCGGGACCAGGGGATCCCCGTCGAGGAGGTCGAGGCCCTGCGGGCCGCCGCGGCGGCGGCCAAGGTGGACACCGAGATCGTGCGCTACCCCGAGGCGGATCACGGCTTCAACTGCGACAGACGGGACAGCTACCACGAGCCCTCGGCGGTGGACGCCTGGCGGCGCATGCTCGGGTGGTTCGAGCGGCACCTGGCCCCGGCCTGACCTCCCGGCGCTCTCGGGGAGGCCTGCGCCGGGGGTTCCGCAGCCGGCGTCACCACAACCGAGACATCGACGGGGCACCGACCTCGCTGTGAGAACCGATGTCCGTGCCCCGCCGACGCCCAGCGAAGGTCGCCAACGAGGTCGTGGGTGGTGCCCAGGGCAACCGTACGACTGCGTGGGCACCGTGTCCATGGGCGGCGGACAATGGGGCTCCGGGCAGCACAGATAACCCCTGTCCGCCTGGCTCTGTGAGCGTCGATCCGCTCCCGGGGGGAACCCGTGTGTCGCCGCAGTGGGCACCGGGCAGGTCCCTGGGGGCCGAGGGGGCGGGCCGAAAGGGGTTGCCGCAGCGTGCCTGGTGGCCGGATCCCGAGCCGCAAAAGCCGCCGATAATGTATCTTATGTAAAGTTGATGCAGAGCGATCCGGGCCTGCCTGGGCACGCTTGGGGGCCGAAGCGGAGTCGGCCCTCCCCCCGGGCCGGTGGCGTCAGGGCCGGGGTCCGAAGCCGAGCGGGGCGCCGAGCAGGGGGCGCACACGACCCACGGGGTCGCCACAGATCTCGTCGATGAGCCCGTACTCGAGCGCCTGGGCGGCGTCGAGGAACCGCCCCGTCCGGAGGTCCTCCTCGAGGGCTTCGGGCGCGGTCCCGAGTGCCGGGGCCAGCCGTCGGCAGAACGTGCGGAGCTGAGCCCGGTGATCGGCTGCCCAGGCGCCCAGGTCGCGGGCTCCCCCGGATATCTCGAGGACGGGCTCCGACAGGCGGAAACGGGCGTGCGGGGTCGCCCGGCGCCGGTGGGCGACCGCCAGGGGTCCGATGGCGGGGCCCACGGCCCGGCCCACGCAGGTGGCCGTCAGCTCCACCCCGAGGAGGTCGATGACGTCGACGAGGCACAGCGCGGCTTCGAGGGTGCCGCCGGGGCTGTCGACGAGAAGCTGGACGGGGTCGTCACCGGTGGCGTCGAGGGTCATGAGCTGCGCCGCCAGCTGCCCGGCGACGGTGGCGTCGAGGGGGCCCCACAGAAAGACCACCCTTTGGTCGAAGAGGCGGTCCTGCACCGACTGGTGGGCGTCGGCGGGCCAGCCCGGTCCGGGACCGTCGGCGGTGCCGGCCGGGACGCTCAACGTCCCCGCTCCCCCAGCCGCCAATCGAGGTCCATGCCCACAGCAGCGGCGTAGCGCTCCAGGGTGGACAGCCGGATGTCGGCCTCCCCCGCCTCGAGCCTGGCCACAGCGGACTGCGACGTCCCCATGCGCGCCGCCACCTCGGTCTGCGACAGACCCAGGGACAGCCGCCGGGTCACGAGCTCGGCGCTCAGGTCCTTGCGTCGCTGGGCCATCTCCCGGAATCCGGGGAAGACCGTTTCGTGTCGGCGGGCGGTCACCGGCCTCCTCGGATCGGTCCGTGTTCGACTCGCCATTATACCTGCAATAGGATATCTCACAAAAGAGATACCATCGCCGGTGTGGGCCCCCTGCGGGGATCCGTGCCGCGGGAGGAGGACGAGCCCCGTGCCCCTACACCAGTCGGTGATCCCCACCGTGCTCGAGCAGTCGTCGCGCGGCGAGCGTGCGTTCGACATCTACTCGATGCTCCTGCGCGAGCGCATCGTGTTCCTCGGACAAGAGGTGGACGATCAGATCGCCAACCTCATCATCGCCGAGCTTCTCTATCTCGAAGCCGAGGAGCCCGAGCGCGACATCTCGCTCTACATCAACTCCCCCGGCGGTCTCGCCTATGCCGGCATGGCCATCTACGACGTCATCCAGCACATCCGGCCCGACGTGTCCACGGTGTGCGTGGGAATGGGGATGTCGGCGGCCGCCATGATCTTGTGCGGCGGCGCGCCCGGCAAGCGCCTGGCCCTTCCGAGCGCCAAGATCATGATCCATCAGGGATCGGCCGGGGCACGTGGCGCGCCGCGCGACATGGAGATCCAACTGCGCGAGGTGCTCGCCACCACCAGGCGCATGGCCGAGGTGATCGCGCACCACAGCGGGCGCCCGACGGAACAGGTCGAGAAGGACCTCGACCGCGACTACTTCATGACCGCCCAGGAGGCCATGGAATACGGGCTCATCGACGACATCATCGCCCCCCGCCGCGGTCTCGCCTTCCCGCCTCCGGTGGCCGTGGCCGGGTAGGGCCGCGGCGCGCGAGCCCCACCCCGGCCGGTGGTCACTTGGTCGGCAAAGAGGAGTAGGCCACCGCGCCCGAGGGAGCGGTCAGGTGGAGCGCCTTGCCCCAGTCGGTGAAGGTGCCGGTGTCCACCACGTGTTGGCTGCCCTCGGTCGCTGTGCCGCTGAACTTCACCGGGATGGTCGGTTTCGACGTGGACACGAAGAGCGTGGAGGTGCCGGTCACGCCCGACTGCGGGGTGCCGGGAAGCCCACCTTTGACGCCGATGACCTGCTGACCCCCCACCGTCTTCACGTCGGTGAGGGTGAGCTTGCCCGAAGGGTTCAGCTGCTCGAGCGTGCCGGCCAATGACACGGCCGACACGATCGACTTGAACAGGCTGTCGGTGCTGTGCACGGCGATCCACTTGTTCGCATAGCTCTTGGCGACCGTGGCGGTCATGCCCATGGCCGAGGTCAGGCCGCCGGAGTCGCCCTGGACGTAGGCGATGCCGCCGACGTAGACGACCTGGATGTGCTCGCTTCCCTGCACCACCGACTGCCGACCTTCGCTCTGGGAGGCGTCACCGCTGATGGTCTGGGTCTCCTTGCCCTGGACGGCGGTGAGCACGTAGTGGGCCGAGGCCGCCTTCTTGGCGGCCGCCGTCGCGGCGCTGAGGATCTGGGTCGGCGTCTTGCCGTTCAGGTCACCGACGGTGGCGGTGGCCGCGGGCGTGCTCGGCGAGGAGCTGCACGACGATGCCGCCACGGCCAAGAGCGTGCCCACCACGACGACCACCATTTTTCGCATCCGAGCAACGGTAGTGCATGCCCCACTCCCCTCCCCCCGTGGCGCGTCACCCTGGCTGAGAAAGAGCTGAGGCTCGGGCGCGGCTCGGGCGCAAGGGGCGCGCCGAGTCGGCGTGACGCGGGACTGCCCGACGGGTCAGCTGCGCGTCGAAGCCGTGCTGTGGCGGTGCCCGGGTTGGGGCTCGAAGTCGATCACAAGGTCCGTGCCCAGCGCCCGGGCGATGCGGTCGAGGGTGATGACGGTGGGCGAGACCTGGCCCTTTTCGAGGCGGGCGATCGACGGCTGGCTCGTCCCGGCCCGCTCGGCCAGCTCCGACTGGCTGACCCCGGCGCGTCGGCGGGCGGCACGCACGGCGCTGCCCACCATGATCGACGTGCGCGTGCGCTCGTAGCGGGCCAGGGCTCCGGGCCCCCGACCGGTGGCGGGCCGGCGCGCCACGAGTGGGGCCCCGGCCCGGCGGGCCTTGGTCGCTCGGGTTCCCGTCGGTGGCCTGGTCATATCAAAGATGAACTATATCACAGATGGGATAAGTGTTCGGTGACACACCCAGGCAAAACACCTTGTCGTCGGGCCTTGCGCACTATCCCCCCTTGTGTGCACTCACCGGTTCTACCGTTTGACCCATGGAGAGTCTTGAACCCATCGACAGCGGTGGGGTGCGCTGGAACCCGCCACCCCTCCTGCTTTTGCGCTACCGGGAGGGGCTGGCCACTCGCAGCGCGACAGCGGACGGACTACAGGCATGGGGCCACACTGAGGCAGAAATCGCAACGGCGCTGCGGATGTATGCCCCACGGCGGCCTGGTGTGTTCATGGGGCCCCCCTCCCGGCCCCCCGATTGGCCCCCTCCGGGCTGGAGCGGTCTGTAGATGCTCCTGGGTGCTTCTGCACTGAGGGCGGTGCGGCACTCAAGCATGTAGTCCTCGGGACTGGCGCACCCTGACCCGGGACGATGGGCCGTCATGGGAGACGGACGACGCCGAAATTTTACCCATTCAGCCAGAGCGCCCTCAAGAGATGGCCTGTGGGTACGTCTCGACAGATGTTCCACAGGGCGCTGACTAGCACCTCCTCGTAGAATGCGGGCCCATGGACTGGCCCCTGCGATTCGGTATCTTCCTCGCCCCGTTCCACCCTGTGGGCCAGAACCCCACTCTCGCGCTCGAGCGTGACCTCGAGCTCGTGGTACGGCTCGACGAGCTCGGCTTCGACGAGGCGTGGTTCGGCGAACACCACTCCGCCGGCTACGAGATCATCGCTTCGCCCGAGGTGTTCATCGGCGTGGCCTCGCAGCGGACCAGGAACATCCGCCTGGGCACGGGCGTGAGCTCACTCCCCTACCACCACCCCTTCATCCTCGCCGACCGCATGGTCTTGCTCGACCATCTCACCCGCGGCAGGGTGATGTTCGGGGTCGGGCCCGGCGCGCTGCCCTCGGACGCATTCATGATGGGCATCGACCCCATGAACCAGCGCGACATGATGGAGGAGTCGCTCGAGGCCATTCTCGCCCTCCTCGACGGCGCCGAGCCCGTGACGCGCCAAGCGTCGTGGTTCACCCTTCGCAACGCGCGCCTGCAGTTGCGGCCCTACACCCACCCCCGCTTCGAGGTGGCCGTGGCGGCACAGATCTCCCCCGCCGGGCCCCGCGCCGCAGGGCGATTCGGGCTGTCGCTGCTCTCCATCGGGGCCACCTCGGCGGGCGGGTTCGACGTGCTCGGGTCGCACTGGCAGGTCATGGAGGAGCGGGCCGCCGAATTCGGGAGTGCGGTCGACCGCCGCAAGTGGCGGTTGGTCGGTCCCATGCACATCGCCGAGACCGAGGCCCAGGCCCGGTCCGAGGTGACATACGGGCTGGCGCAGTGGGTGGACTACTTCGAGCGGGTGGCGGCGCTGCCGCTCGCACCCGGAACGCTCGACCCCGACAAGATGGTGGACGCCCTCATGGAGACGGGCTTCGCGGTGGTGGGGACCCCGGAGATGGCCATCGCCCAGATCGAGCGGCTCGCCGAGCAGTCCGGTGGTTTCGGGACCTATCTGCTCATGGCCCACGAGTGGGCGGACCGAGAGGCGACGCTGCGGTCCTATGAGTTGTTCTCTCGCCAGGTGGTGCCGCACTTCAAAGGGACTCTCGGCTCGCTCGAGCACTCGCGGGACTGGGCTGCAGAGAACCGCCCCGAATTCATCGGTGCGGTGGGCGGCGCCATCATGCAGGCCATCTCCGATCATCACGCCGAGCGTGAGGCCAAGCAGGGGCAGGTGCCGGCGACCGAGTCGTGACGCCCCGCCTTCGGGCCCGCCAGCTGCGGTCTGCGACCTACGAGGACCGGGCGTCGTAGGTCGGGACCAGGCGGCGCGCGGCGCGCGCCTCGTCGACCCGCCGCACCGGCGTCAGGTGTGGTGCTTCGGTGGCTTCGAGGGCGCCCTCGGGCGTGGAGGCTCCGGCCACGATGCGCTCCAGCGCGCTGGCCAGTGCTTCGAGGGTCTGGAGGCTCTCGGTCTCGGTGGGCTCGATCATGAGGGCCTCGTCCACGATGAGCGGGAAGTACACGGTCGGGGCGTGGAATCCCTCCTCGAGCAGGCGCTTGGCGACGTCGAGGGCCCTCACGCCCGTGGCCCGCTTGAGCGACGAGGCCGACAGCACGCACTCGTGCATGCAGGGGCGGTCGTAGGGGGCGTCGAAGCTGGCCGACAGGCGCTTGCGCAACCAGTTGGCGTTGAGCACGGCGAGCCGGGCCACATCGCGCAGGCCGTCGCTGCCGTGTACCAGCACGTAGGTGAGAGCACGGGCGAGCACCAGTGCGTTGCCGTGCCACGAGTGCACCCGGCCGATGGAGCGATCCGGTGTGCTCCAGCCGTACCGGGGCGAGGACGCATCACCGAGGCGGACCGGTCGGGGGCCGGGGAGGAACGGTGCCAGGCGCTCTGACACCGCCACCGGGCCCGCGCCCGGTCCCCCGCCGCCATGGGGGGTGGCGAAGGTCTTGTGCAGGTTCAGGTGCACGATGTCGAAGCCCATGTCACCGGGCCGTACCACACCCAGGATGGCGTTGAGGTTGGCACCGTCGTAGTAGAGGAGCCCGCCCACCCCGTGCACGGCGTCGGCGATGGCCCGAATGTCCTCTTCGAACAGTCCCAGAGTGTTGGGGTTGGTCAACATGATCCCCGCCACGTCCTCGTCGAGCACGGCGTGCAACGCCTCGACGTCCACGCAACCACGGGCATCGCTCGGCACCGTCACCACGTCGAAGCCGCCCAGGGTCACCGATGCCGGGTTGGTGCCATGGGCCGAGTCGGGGATGACCACCTTGTGGCGCGTGGCGCCCCTGGAGCCGTGCCAGGCCCGCATGAGCAGCAGGCCGGTCAGCTCGCCGGCAGCGCCGGCGGCCGGCTGCAACGTAGCGGCGGCCATCCCGGTGATCTCGCACAGCATCTCCTCGAGATCCACGAGGAGCTCGAGCCAGCCCTGGACGCAATTGGCGGGCGCGGCGGGATGGACGTCGGCCAGGCCGGGGAGCACGGCGACGGCGTCGCAGATCTTGGGGTTGTACTTCATGGTGCACGAACCCAACGGGTAGGCGCCCAGGTCCACCGAGAACTGGCGATGGCTCAGGCGGGTGAAGTGCCCCACCAGGTCGCGCTCGGACACCTCGGCCAGATCCACGGGGCGGGCGCGCCGGTGGGCCTCGGGGACGAGCTCGTCGAGGGGGACCTCGGGGACGCCGGTGGTCCGCAGCTGCCACGAGGAGCGCCCCGGCTCCGACAGTTCGAAGAGGGTGGGCTCGGTGTCGCGGCCGAGCAGGGGCGCACTGGCGGCACGTCCACCGGCCGGGGGCGCGGGGAGAAGGTCGTCGACCATCACCGCACCGCCTTTTCGAAGGTCGAGACGAAGGCGTCGATCTCCGCCCGGGTGCGGCGTTCGGTCACCGCCACGAGGAGCCCGTCGGTCCGGCCCGCGTTGTAGCTGGGATCGAGCGCCACGCCGGCCAGGAAGCCCTCGTCCGCCAGGCGTTCCACCACCATCTCGGCGTCGACGGGCAGGCGGAGGGCGAACTCGCGCAGCACGGCGGCGGTCGTCAGGGGCTCGACTCCCGGGACCTTCACGAGCGCCTGGCGGCAGTAGTGCGCCCCTCGCGCCGAGCGCAGCGCCACCTCGGCGATCCCGGTGGTGCCCAGCCACCCCAGCTGGATGGCGGCGGTCACGGCCATCAGCGTCTGGTTGGTGCACACGTTGGAGGTGGCCTTCTCCCGCCGGATGTCCTGCTCGCGGGCGCGCAGTGTCGTGACGTAGGCGCGTCGGCCTTCGGCGTCGACGGTCTCGCCCACCAGACGCCCCGGCAGACGCCGCACGTGGTCCGTGGTGCATGCGAACAACCCCAGGTACGGGCCCCCGAAGCTCAAGGGCATGCCCAGGGCCTGGCCCTCCCCCACCACCACGTCGGCCCCCCAGTCTCCCGGGGAGCGCAGGATGCCGGCGCAGATGGGGTCGAATGCCACCACGAGCAGGGCGCCGGTGCGGTCGCACACGGCACGGGCCGCGGCCAGGTCTTCGAGGCACCCCAGGTAATTGGGGTACGACACCACGACCGCCCCCGGGTCATCGGCGCCGTCGAACGCGGTCGCCGCCCAGTCCGTGGTTCCTCCGGTGAGCGGCACGTCGTGGACGCGGTGCCCCGTGCCCGCCGCGAACGTGGCGAGGACCTGGCGCCAGGTCGGATTGACCCCGTGCGACACCCACACGTCCTGACGGCCCGTGGCCCCGTAGGCGAGGTTGACCGCCTCCACCAACGACGCCGCTCCGTCGTAGAGCGAGGCGTTGGAAACCGCCAGACCCGACAGCCGGGCCACGAGGGTCTGGAACTCGAACACGGCCTGCAGTACTCCCTGGGCGACCTCGGGTTGATACGGCGTGTAGGAGGTCACGAATTCCGAACGCGACGCCAGGGCGCGGGTGACGGGGGGCACCTCGTGGTCGTAGGCGCCCGCCCCCGCGAAGCACACCAGGTCGCGTCCGCAGGGCCGGTTGGCGGCGGCGAGGTCCTGCATGTGGGCGAAGACGTCGGGCTCGGGCATTCCCACCGGCAGGTCGAGGCCGCCCGCCAGTCGCAAGGCGGCGGGCACCACGTCGAAAAGCTCGTCGAGCGACGAGAGGCCCAGGAAACCCAACATAGAGGCGATGTCGGCGTCGGTGTGCGGCGTGTAACCGCTCACGGTGCGCCCCCGGCGCCGGTGCGCCCAGTGCCGGTGCGCCCAGTGCCGGTGCGCACGAAGGGGAGCTCGACGACGTGGGTCGCGATGTGCCGGCCGCGTACGTCGACGGCGAGCTCGGCACCGGCAGTGACGTCGCGGTCGGTGTCGACGAGGGCCATGGCGATCCCCCGGCCCAGCACGGGAGAGAAGTTGCCGCTCGTCACCGTGCCGATGGCCGTGTCCTCGGCCAGCACGGTGGCGCCGTCGCGTGGCGGCTGTCGTCCCTCGGCCACGAGGCCCCGGAGCATCCGGCGAGGGCCTGTCACACGCTCGCGTTCGAGAGGACCGCGTCCCCGGAAGTCGCCTTTGTCCCAACCCACCACCCACCCCAGCCCGGCCTGGAGCGACGTGATCCCGGGTCCGAGCTCGTGTCCGTGCAAGGGCAGCCCGGCTTCGAGGCGCAGCGTGTCGCGTGCCCCGAGGCCCGCGGGCGAGACGCCGGCCGCGAGCAGGGCCCGCCAGAAGGACGCGGCGGCCTCCACCGGCACCGCGCACTCGACGCCGTCCTCCCCCGTGTACCCCGTCCCCGCAGCCACGCACTCGACGCCGTCATAGGAGAAGCGGGCGACATGGAACCGGGGGACGGCGGCGGCCTGGGGGCTGACGGTGGCGAGCCTGCGGCGCGCCTCGGGGCCCTGCACGGCGACCACGGCACGGGTGGCGGTGGTGTCGTCGCCCCCGATGGCGTCGCGCACCCGTGCTGTGTTCGATGCGTTGGGCATGACGTCGAAGACGTCGTCGGCCAGCCACCACACGATGATGTCGTCGACGACCGAGGCGTCGGAGGGATCGAGGAGGTGCGTGTACTGGGCGCGCCCCGGAGCCACCTTGCGCAGGTCGTTGCTGAGCTCGTGCTGCAAGCGCTCCAGTACCCCTGCTCCCCCGACGCGGACCGTGCCGAGATGGCTCACGTCGAAGGCGACGGCATCGGTGCGGCACGCCATGTGCTCGGCGAGGGTTCCGCTCCCGTAGGCGAGGGGCATGAGCCAGCCTCCGAAGGTCACGAGCTTGGCCCCGAGGGCGCGGTGCTGGTCTTCGAGGGGCGAGTGCTTGACGGCCTGTTCAGGGGAGGCCACGACGGCGACGGGCGCGTTGGCGGTGTTCGCTGCCGATTCGGAGGGCGCCACGCCCGTCAGACTAGGCGGCGGGCGAGGAGGGTTGGGTAAAGCGGTACTTGGCCAACAGGGCCTGATAGTCGCGCTGGTAGAGAAGCTTGACCTCCACCTCCGGGTGCAATTCGCGCAACCGGCGCACCTTGGCGTTCTTGCGCGTCACCAGCTTCTGGCTGAGGGTGGTGAGCTCGATGAAACAGGCATGATCGGGAAGATAGAAGTCCGGGCGGAACGCGACACGCGAGGAGCCGTCGGCATGCCATTCGAGTACGAACTCGACGGGCTCGTACTCCCAGCGAACCCCGTAGAAGTCGAGGAGCTCGGCGAAGTGCCGCTCCGAGTCGTGGGCGAAGACAACCTTCGTCGACTCTCGGGGCACCTCGAGCGCCGCCACGATCAGCCCCGAGCCTCCCCGACGGCGGCGCCGAGACGCGCCGGCGGAGGCGCAGCGACTCGTTTCCCGTTGTGTTCGATCTTCAAGATCGCCGCGTCGAGCTCTTCGAGCACACCCGAGAGCGGCACGATGTTGAGCACTCCCTGGCCACCTTTGAGAAGGTCCACGACCTCACCGTCGCTGTGGGCCAGCACGGAGCCGGTGCCGACCAGGACGAGGTTCGACGACGCCAGGTCGGCGCCGAGCCCGTCGCGCAGGCACTCGACGGCGCGTCGCGCCCGTTGCAGCGAGATTCCGGCGTCGAGGAGCTGCTTGATGACCTTGAGCTCGACCACGTCGGTGTAGGAGTAGACGCGCTGCGAGCCGCTGCCGCGCGCATCGGCGATGGACGGCCGCAACAACCCGGTGCGCGCCCAGTAGTCGAGTTGGCGATAGGTGATGCCGATGAGGGTGCAGACCTGCGGTCCGCGAAAACCGTCCACGTCCCGCACCGGGTCCGACATGCCGGGAAGCTGAGCGGTCTTCGACACTCTGTCGACCATCGGGGTCCCTCCTCCACCTCAGGTGCAGGTTCATCCTACCCCGTTGTGTCACAACAGGGTAGTTACGGATCTGTCACCGGTGGTGGACCGTGCGGGCGGCCCACGGACCTCGAGGCGGCCTACTTCGTAGACGCGAAGCCTCGGAAGTCACTTGTGCCACAACGAAAAACGGCCCTTACCGGAGGGGAACTGTGGTCCGGGGCCCGCTTCCCCACGCGCCCTGCCCCGAGCGGTCCGCCATCGTGAGCCCGCGACCTGGCTCTGAAGACAACCCTCGACCTCCACTCGAAGGTTAGGTCCAGGGTTGCGTATCCCGGTCAGGACAGACGCCGGAGCTCGTCGCGGTACCGGCGGCCGTTGCTGACGTACTCGGCCACCGCGGCCCGGATGCCGTGCAGCCGTGATGCCCCCGGCTTCACGGTGGCCGGTATCCCGAGGGCGAGGGCCCCGGGGGGGACCTGCATGAGCCGGGGCACCACGGCGCCCGCCCCGACGGTGGCCCCCTGGCCGACCACGGCGTGGTGGAGCACGACCGCGCCCGAGCCCACCAGGCATTCGTCCTCGAGGGTGCATCCCTCCAGATGGACCAGGTGCCCCACCACACAGCCGTCGCCCACGATGGTGGGGAACCCGGGACCGGCGTGGATCACCGTGCCGTCCTGGATCGAGGTACGCGCCCCGACCACGATGGAGCCGTAGTCGCCGCGCAGCACGGCGTGGGGCCAGACCGTGGCATCGGGACCGAGGGTGACGTTGCCGATCACGGTGGCGTCGGGATGGACATAGGCATGGCCGTCGATCTTCGGCGTCACGTCGCCCAATGCGTACACGGCCATGGGCGGCGACCCTACAGGCCCCCCGGCGAAGCAGGGATTTCGGGACCTAAGTCCCTGCCGCCGTGGGTCCCGCCGGTCGATACCCGTAGGGAGGGTCGCGACGTGACCCGCAAGGGGCGCCGGAAGGACCGGGCCCGGACGACAGCGGGGTTAGTTAGGCATGGTGAAGGCCTCGGCCATGGGAAGGATGCGTGAGCGCAGGCCGGTGAGGCTGTGGCAGGTCGCCGCGGTCGCCATCCTCATTTTGGGGACGACGGGGGCCACGCTCGGGACGCTGGTCTGGTACGACAGGAACAAGAGCGACAACCGCGCTCAACTGCAGACGAGCGCCGCCCAGGTGGCAGAGACGACGAAGAAGACGCTCGACGGGTATGCAGATCAGATCGCCAGTGCCGTGGCCCTGTTCACCCAGCCCGGTCTCGTCAATCGGGCCGAGTTCCACGATTACGTGAAGTACCTAGACCTGTACAAGCGGTACAAGGGAATCTACGGGCTCGGCTTCATCTCCTGGGTACCGGCGGCGGCCCTGCCCGCCTTCGTGGCCGGCTGGCGTTCCGACGGCGAACCGGACTTCACCGTGGTGCCGGCCGGCACACGCGCCGCGTATTGTCTGGCCAGCCAGTTCGACGAACAGAACCTGAAGACGACGATCGACATCGTGGGCTACGACCTGTGCACCGTCCCGCAACTCGCGTCGGTGCTCGACTTGGCCACCGGCAGCGGGATGGACCAAGCGATGTTGGAGTCCTCGTTCGGATCCTCGGCCGTCTTCCGGGGGAATTTCGTCCTCGTGGCCCCGGTCTACAGCGGAGACCCGACCACCGAGGCCCAGCGCCGTGCGCAGCGCATGGGATGGGCGTCCGCTCTGGTGGACGGCGGTCAGCTGCTGTCGGCGGCCCTGGGCCCGGCCGGGGACCACGTGGGTGTGGAACTGTTCGTCGGGTCAGGGGTGTCGTCGAAGGACCTGGTGGTCTCCTCTCCACGCGCTCTCACCCCGGATGCGGCGCCGTCGGTGATCGAGCACTTCACCGCCGGGGCGACGTGGACACTGCGCGTCCAAGCCCTGCCGGGTGAGCCCGGTCCGGCCAACCCCTTGGAAGTTCCCGGGTTGGTGTTCGTGATGGCCCTGCTGCTCAACCTGGCCCTGGCGGGCTTCGTGTGGGACCTGGGGCGGGGGCGGCTGCGCGCCACCCGGTCGTACATGGCCAGCGAGCGCCGGTTCCAGTCGATCGCCTCCTCCACCCCGGTGGGCATCCTCGAGATGGCCCAGGACGGGACCATGCAGTACTTCAACCCGCGCTTGAACGAGATCGCCGGAGTGGACGACGACTTCTGGCGCGACCACAGCTGGCTCGACTGCGTCCACCCCGAGGATCGCAACCGGGTCGTGTCCGTGGCCCTGTCGGCGAGCAAACAAAGAGAGGATGCCGGCGTCAGCCTCCGACTGTTGCGGCCTTCGGGGGACATACGCAATGTTCGGGTATTGGCATCGCCGGTCAAGCGTGACGCGGATGGACCTACGAGCTTCGTTGCGAGCGTGCAGGACGTGACCGAAGAGGTCTCCGCCACCGAGGCCCTGGCCTTCCAGGCCATGCACGATTCGCTCACCGGGCTCCCCAACCGGGCGCTGTTCCTCGACCGGCTGGACGTGGAGCTGTCGCACGCCGCCCGGACGGGCAGCGGTCTGGCCGTCATGTTCCTCGATCTCGACCGCTTCAAGGTCGTCAACGACGGACTGGGACACCAGGCCGGAGACGATCTGCTGAAGGCGGTCGCCCTCCGGTTCCTCGGCGTGGTTCGGGCCGGGGAGACGGTGGCGAGACTCGGAGGAGACGAGTTCACGTTCATCTTCCACGATGTGGAGGGTCCCACCAAGGCTGCGGCGGTCGCCGAGCGACTCCTGCGTGTGCTCGACCAGCCGATCGTGGTCGACGGCGGGGAGGTCGTCGTGGCGGGGAGCATCGGGATCGTGCTTCCGGGGCCCGGGGCTCAGGCCGCAGCGGTCCTACGAGACGCCGATGCCGGCATGTACCGGGCCAAGGAGTCCGGCCGGGGTCGTTTCGAGATCTTCGATGACGCACAGCGCCGGGCCGTCGTGGAGAGGCTCACGATCGAGAGCGAACTACGACAGGGCATCGAGGGCGGCGAGCTGCGCCTGCACTACCAGGCACTCGTGTCCCCGTCCACAGGGTCCGTAGTGGGGGTCGAAGCGCTCGTGCGGTGGGAGCATCCCACTCGCGGGATGCTCTTGCCCCACGAATTCGTGCCAGTGGCCGAGGAGACGGGCCTCATCGTGGCTCTCGGGGCGTGGGTTTTCGAGACCGCCGCGGCCGACTGTGGCCGGTGGGACGTGGACGAGCAGGTCCCCAGGCTCGAGATTCTCGCCGTCAACGTCTCCGCCCGCCAACTGGCGAGTTCCATGTTGTGTCCCATGGTGAGCGAGGCATTGCGCCTCGACGGCATCGAGCCTGGACGCGTCAGCGTCGAGATCACCGAGTCGGTCATCATGAGCGAAGACGACGTCACGCGGCGATCGCTGGCGGATCTCCGCAAGTTGGGAGTGGGTATGGCCATCGACGACTTCGGCACCGGGTACTCGTCCTTGGCGCAGCTGTCCAGGCTTCCGGTGAGCCTGGTCAAGATCGACAAGTCCTTCGTGGACCGGATCGATATGGACCCCAAGGGCGGCCCGATCGTGGTGGCAATCGTCGAGATGGCACATGCCCTCGGACTGCGAGTTATCGCCGAAGGAGTTGAACGCGAGAGCCAGCGCCGGTTCCTGGTGGACATCGGATGTGACATAGCGCAGGGATACCTGTGGTCGGAGGGGCTCCCGGCAGACGAGTTCGTGCAGTGGTGCAAAGCGCGCCAGGCGCCTCCGGAGGCGGGAGTCGCCGCATACGACGACACCGTCGCCGTGCCCTCGCGCTGGCTCACGGTGTGACGGGCGTCGGCTGCGTCCGCCGGCGCTCTACAGGTGCAACCCGCACTCCGTCTTCTCGCTGCCGGGCCAGCGACCGGCCCGCCGGTCCTCGAGGAGGGAGACGGGCTTCGTGGTGGGTCTGCAGCCGATCGACAGGTAGCCCTTGCGGAACAGGGGGTGGATGGGCAACTTGCGGTTCGCCTCGTAGTGGGAGACGTCGTCGTGGCTCCAGGTGGCGATGGGGTTGATCTTCACCAGTCCCCTGGTCTGGTCCCAGCTGACGACGGGAGTGGCACCGCGCTCGGCGCTGTCGGCCCGCTTGATCCCCGACATCCACGCCTCCTGGCCCTGCAGCGCCCGGGCCAGGGGGGCGGTCTTGCGGAGCTCGCAGCACCGCTCGGAACCACAGGGCCAAGCGTCGGCGTCGGCGCCGGGGGTGATGACCCGCAGCTTGAGCTGGTACTGCGTCTCCACCCTTTCGACGTAGGTGAGGGTCTCGGGGAAATGGGCCCCGGTGTCGAGGAAGATGACGTCGACCTTGGGGTCGACCCGGGTGACCAGGTCGATCATGACGCAGTTCTGGAAGGAGCACACCAGCGACAGGCGGCGACCGAAGCGCTCCACGGCCCAGGCCACGATGTCTTCGGCGCTGGCACCTTCGAATCGGCGTGCGAGGTGCTCGCACTCGCTCGTGCCGTCCCCGTCGCGGATCATCGACAGTTGCGGCTGGACCTGCCTGGCCGACGAATCCACGTGCCCCCCGACGTCCGTCCCGTGCCCCGAACTGCGCTCCGTGCCGCGCCGACGCGGCACCCGGAGCGCGCCTTGCACTCCCCGAGTGCGACGTTACGCAACCCCGTCCCGGTTGGCATCGTCAAAAGTAACGAAAGCGTGGGCTCCGGCCCTGGTCACAGGCTCGTCCCAGCCTTCAGCCGAGCCCCCTGGGCCCCTCCGAGGCTCCTCTCTGCCGGGTCCCGGCGGTGTCCGAGCCGAGCCCCGAGTGCGAGGTGCTGATCCCCCGCCGTCCCGCCGAGGTGGACGGTGCCGGGAGGGCGCGGTTCAATTGCCGGCGTGTCCGCGTGACGCGCCGACGACAAGGGGTGCCCCATGACGATGACCGATGTTCCGCCCACCGCGATCCACCGGGGAGAGAAGGAGCTGCCCTTCGTCGACATCGGGGACGGGGCCACCCTCCAGCTGCTCCAGGTGGACCTGGCCAACGGCGTCTGGATCGTCCGGAACCACTTCCCGCCCGACACCACCATCCAGACCCACAAGCACACCGGACACGTGCTGGCCTTCACCCAGAAAGGTTCGTGGTTCTACCGCGAGTACCCCGACGTCGTGAACACGGCGGGCTCGTACCTCTACGAGCCGGCGGGCTCGGTCCACACCCTGCACGTCCCTGCCACCAACGAGGGCATCACCGACGTGTGGTTCGCCATCCACGGGGCGAACCTCAACCTGGGGGTGGACGGCAACGTCGAGCTCGTCATCGACGCCCATGCCATCCTGCCCTTCTATCTCGAGAGCTGTGCCGCCCAGTTCGGGATGAGCGATCCCCCCGTCGTCGTCATCGGGGGTTGACGAATGCGGGCCGCCGTCCTCGCCGAGGACCGCCCCCGGCTCGAGCTCTCGGACATTCCGACGCCGGTTCCCGCACGCGGGGAGGTGCTGGTGCGGGTCACGGGCTGTGGGATCTGCGGGAGCGACCTCCACCTCGCCAGCCAGCTGGCCGCCACCGGCGCCGTGCTCGGTCACGAGATCGCCGGCGAGGTGTTGTCTGTGGGCGAGGAGGTCGACCCCGTCCGCTGGCCGACGGGCAAGGCCGTGGCGGTGCGCCCGTTCTCGGGGTGCGGCCGCTGTGCCTTCTGCACGCGAGGCCGAGCCGACCACTGCGCGCAGTTCCAGCTCGTCGGCTTGGAGCGTCCCGGAGGGTTCGCCGAGTTCGTGACGGCCCGGGCCGACGAGCTCTTCGAGCTCCCCGCGTCGGTGGGTGCGGACGAGCAACCGCTCGTCGAGCCCCTGGCCGTGGTGCGCCACGCCTTGCGCCGGGGTGGGGTGGCACCCTCGGACCGGGTGGCCGTGCTGGGGGCGGGCCCCATCGGCCTGGCCGCGGTGGCCTGGGCGGTGGCGATGGGAGTCGAAGCCGTGGTCGTGAGCGAGCCGTCGCCCCTGCGACGCGACCTTGCCGCCCGCCTGGGAGCCAGCGCCACGTTCGACCCGGGTGAGGGCCCGGTCGCGGCGGGGGTGTTCGAGGCGACAGGAGGAGGTCCGACCGTGGTCCTCGAGTGCAGTGGCCGGCCCGGGCTCATCGAGCAGGCCCTGGAGATGACAGCGGTGGACGGACGCGTGGTGGTGGTGGGGATCTGCCTACAAGACGACACGTTCTTCCCGTTCTGGGGTATCTCCAAGGAGCTCGACCTCCGCTTCTCGATCTATTACGGGCGCGAGGACTTCGTCGACACCATCGAGGCGCTGCAAGAGCACCGGCTCGAGGTGGTGCCCATGGTCACCGAGATCATCGGTCTCGATGCGCTCCCCGACCGCTTCGCCCGTCTCGAGCGTGACCCCGACGCCGGGAAGGTCGTCGTCCGGCCCTAGCGCGGGTGCCTTCGACCCTTCGTGGCCGGGTGCTGGCCGTCGTCGTCGTCCTCGTGGCGCTGTGGGCGGCGGCCACGGCCCGGCTGTTCATCTGGTCGCCCGTCGACCCTCCGGCCCGGGTCGACGCCGTGGTGGCCCTGGGCGGGGACCCCGGCCAGCGCCGTGCGCACGAGGCCATCGACCTGGTGGAGTCGGGCTTTGCGCCCGTGGCGGTGATCTCACTGGGCGGGAACCCCCCGGTGCCGTGCCCCCGCCCGGGCCCACAGGTCCGGGTGATGTGCTTCCGGGCGCACCCCTTGGACACCAGAGGCGAGGCCCAGTACGTGGCCGCGCTGGCCCGCCGGCGGCATTGGGACCGGCTGATCGTGGTCTCCGAGCGCAGCCAGGCGACACGCGCCCGCCTGCTGTTCGAGCGGTGCACCTCGGCGCAGCTCCACATGGTCCCGGTCAGCGACCCGGTCTCGCACCTGCCCTACGACGTCGTCTACGAATGGGGCGCGCTCCTCAAAGCCCTGGTGCTCGAGCGCTCCTGCTGAACGAAACCGGTCCGGACCAGGTGACGGACCCGTTTAACAGAGCCGTCATCGTGAGGACCCATCCCGTTCACCCTCGGTCCGTACGCTGGCCGGGTCACTCCAGCAGGCGCCACGCGACGAGAAGGTCGGAAGGTCCAGATGTTGTCGTCCTACCAACCGGGGCCGGGCTTCGACGAGCTCGTCGAGTCCGACGGGCAGCCCCGGCCTACGGCGCGGGGGCTGTGGCGTCACCTCACCGAGCTCGGCCTCGGGGCCCTCGTCGAACGCCAACATGCGGCCGACCGGGAGATCCGTAGCATCGGCGTGACGTTCCAGACCTATGACGACGACGGGGTCCTCGACCGTCCGTGGCCCTTCGACGTCATCCCCCGCGTACTGGCCGCCTCGGAATGGGGTCGCGTCCGGGAAGGCCTCGTCCAGCGACTCCGGGCTCTCAACTGCTTCATCGACGACGTCTACCACGACCAGCGGGCGGTGGGCGCCGGCGTGGTGCCCGCCGACCTGATCACGGGTTCACCCAACTTCCGGCCCGAGTGCATGGGTGTGGACCCCCCCGGCGGCGTCTGGGCCCAGATCTGTGGCAGCGACCTGGTGCGCGGCGAGGACGGCACGTTCTACGTCCTCGAGGACAACCTGCGGGTCCCGTCGGGGGTGTCGTACGTGCTGGAGAACAGGATGGTGGCCAAGCGCGTCTTCCCCGAGATGTTCCGTTCCTACAGCATCGAGCCCGTCGACTCCTATATCGGTCGTCTCAACGTCCTCCTGTCGTCGCTGGCTCCCGCCACCGGCGAGCCCACCATGGCCGTCTTGACGCCGGGCGTCCACAATTCGGCCTACTTCGAGCATGCCTTCCTCGCCCAACAGCTCGGCATCGAGTTGGTCGAAGGCGGCGACCTGGTCGTCTTGGAGGACGACAGGGTGTACATGCGCACGGTGGGTGGCCTCGAGCGCGTCGACGTCGTCTACCGCCGGATCGACGAGCTGTTCCTCGACCCCGAGGTGTTCAGGCGCGACTCGTATGTCGGGAGTGCCCGGGCTCATGCGCGCCTGGCGCAATGGCAATGTCGCCATCGTGAGCGCGCCCGGAGCCGGTATCGCCGACGACAAAGCGGTCTATGCCTTTGTGCCCGAGATCATCCGCTTCTTCCTGGGCGAGGAGCCCATCCTCCCCAACGTGCCCACGTGGCGGTGCGGTGATCCCGAGGATTGCCATTTCGTGCTCGGGCACCTCGACGCCCTGGTGGTCAAGCCCGCCAACGAGTCGGGCGGCTACGGCGTCGTCATCGGCCCGACCGCCGGTGCCGATGCGCTGGCGGTCGTGGCGCGGCGTATCGAGCAGTACCCGCCCAACTGGGTCGCCCAGCCCGTGCTGTCGCTCTCGACCATGCCGACGCTGTGTGACGGAGAGGTCGTGCCCCGTCACGTGGACCTGCGGCCCTTCGCCTTGCTGGGCCCCGAGGGGGCCTACGTCACCTCGGGCGGGCTCACCCGGGTGGCCCGCAGCGCCGGTTCGCTCATCGTGAACTCCTCCCAGGGCGGCGGCAGCAAGGACACCTGGGTCGTCGACGCCACGCTGGCGGACCTGGACGAGGCCGACGTGGTGCCCGACCACGACATGCGAGGGCCACCGCCGGTCGCGCCCGCCCCGGCCCGACACGGGGGTGACGCCCAGCGCCGCGACCGGGGGCATCGAATCGACGCACGGGAGCTGGCGCAATAGCACGCCGACCGGGACACATTCCTGAGCCCGACGACAAGGAGCAAGTGATGCTGTTGGCACGGATGGCCGAAGCCGTCTACTGGGCTGGCCGCTATCTCGAACGTGCCGAGGACACGGCCCGGATCGTCGCGGTCCACGGCGAGACCCATATCGACCTTCCTGTCGGGGAGGACGTGGGGTGGCTCCCCCTCGTCGACATGGCGGGGACGAAGACGGGGTTCCAGGAGCACGTCAACCGGGCGGGCACCCGGACGTCGACGGTCGGGTCCAAGGGATCGGTCGAGGCCTCGGTGGTGGCCTACGTCCTGACCGACCGCGACAACCCGTCGTCGGTGCTGGCGTCGATCGCGGCCGCCCGTGACAACCTGCGCCGGGCCCGCCCCGTGGTCCCGCGCCAGGTGTGGGAGTTGTGCAACGAGCTGTGGCTGACTGTGAACGCCGAGTCGGGCGACATGGCGGCTCGCGATCGGCGCGTCCTGTGGCTCGAGCGCGTGACCGACGAGATCCAGCGCATCAACGGGGTGATGCAGGGCACCATGCGGCGCGACGAGGCGCTCGCCTTCTTCCAGATGGGCCAGTACCTCGAGCGAGCCGAGATGACCTGCCGGGTGCTGGCCGTGCGAGCCGACAGTGCCGTGCCCGAACCAGGGCGCGACGTGTACGACGAGGTGCGCCAGATGGCGCTGCTGCGGTCTCTCGCTTCGTACCAGCCCTTCCGGCGGGCCATGCCCGCCCAACCGGACGCCGCGTCCACGTTGCGGTTCCTGCTCCAAGACGAAGCGTTTCCCCGCGCCGTGTGCGCGTGCATCGGAGAGCTGCGCGATCTCGTGAAAGCCCTCCCCCACAACGAGCCGATCCTCACCGCCTGTACCGACACCGTGGTCCTGGTGGCCGACGCGCCGCTGGCGCAGCCCACACCGGACGGGCTCCGGGCGTTCCTGGCCGAGCTGAGCCCGGCCATCGGCAACCTCAACGAGCACATCGAGGCCTCGTTCTTCTCGCTGGTGGGCCCCGGCTCCGCCCTGGTGGTGGACCGTCCCTCCCGCCCCGGGGCGCCGCTCGCACCGGTCGACGCGCTCGGGTCCGCAGGTCATCGGGTGGCGCCCGGCAGAATCGGAGCCGTGGTGGAGGAGAGGGCCTACCGCGTCACCCACGTGACGACCTATGACTACCAGGCGCCGGTCGACCAGTCGTACAACGAAGCGCACCTCCGACCGCGCCACACGGAATCCCAGAGGTGCACGTCCTACGAGCTCGACGTCGTCCCGGCCCCCCGGACCTGGTTCGAGTCCGTGGACACGTTCGGGAACACGGTGGCGACGTTCGTGGTGCAGGGTGGGTTCACGCACATGTCGGTGACGGCGACGAGCGACGTGATCGTCACGCCCACGGCTCCCCCACCGGCGGGGCCGCCGTGGGAGTCGGTCCGCACCCTGTTGGAGATCGACCGGCAGTCGGCGGCCCGCGACGCCCGCCGGTGTCGTGCGCCTTCGCGCCTGGTTCCCACGGCGGGCTCTCTGGCGGAGTACGCCCAGGAGTCGTTCCGGCCCGGCCGGCCCCTGGTGGAGTCGGTCGTCGACCTGTCGGGCCGGATCCACGCCGAGTTCCTCTACGAGCCCGGGTTCACCTCGATCTCGACTCCGCTTCTCGAGGTGTTCGAGCAGCGACGGGGCGTGTGCCAGGACTTCGCCCACCTGATGATCGGGTGCATCCGGTCCCTGGGCCTGGCGGCCCGCTACGTGAGCGGGTATATCGAGACGGTCCCGCCCCCGGGTCAACAGCGCCTGGTCGGAGCCGACGCGTCGCACGCCTGGGCGTCGGTGTACCTGCCGGGCTGGGGTTGGGTGGACGTCGATCCCACCAACGACCAGTTCGTGGCCGAGTCCTACGTCACCACCGCATGGGGACGTGACTACTGGGACGTGTCGCCCTTGCGGGGTTCGGTCGAAGGCGGAGGAGGATCGCACCGCCTGGACGTGGCGGTGGACGTGGCCCGGTTGAGCCCGTCGACGGCCCAGGCGTCAGGACGTAGCTCTCACGGTGCTTAGGATCCTGGGCACCAGCCAGGTGGCGACCCACAGCGAGCCGGCCGACTCGTAGTCCGCGCCGTCGGGCCGTACGACGAGCCCCCCGACCCGGTACGGGCACGGGGGGCCTGAGGGGCAGACCCGGGTGGACAGGTCGAGGACGCCGACGTGGCCGGGATGACGCGCGGCGAGCTGGCCCAACATGGTGTTGAGCAGCGCGAATTCGGCGTCTTTGGCGGTGGGTCGGCTCGGCGAACCGGCGTCGACGAAGGGGGGCTGTAGCAACAGGACGACGGTGGCCCCGGTGGCGATGAACTGCTTGAGACGGGTGTCCATCCTCTGCAGCATCACCTTCCGCCACCGGGGGGTGCCCTGGACGAGCACCTCGAGCCCGGTGGGGGTGTGGAGGGCGATCCCGGAGCGCTCGAAGGTGCTCGACCACACGATGACGTCGGGCTTTCCGAGGCGAAGGGCGGCAGCTTCGGCGGCGCGGGCCCGGCTCTGACAGGTCCTGGTGTACGCCTCGAGGTCGAGGCCGTTGTAGTAATAGGGCGCGAGACGACCGCTCACGATCCCGCACCCGATGACTGCCCCGCTCTCGACCTGGATCCCGTAGGAGGGGCCCACGGCGGCGAGCCCGATCAACAAGGTGCACGCCGTGGAGTCTCCGACCACGACCATCCGCGTCTCGGCGGGCACGGCGGGCACGCTCGTCGCCCGGCGAGTCGGGTAGTGCAACGACGCGACCTGCCTCTTTGTGGGGAGCGCACATGCGGTCCCCGGCGTGGCGTCGGCGACGCCGGCGCTGGGAGCAGAGGCTTGGTAGCGATGGACCTCGAAGGTCGTGACGGCCAGGCTCGAGGCGATCAGGCACAGGCCCATGGCGATGCTGGCCCAACGCCTCGTCATGAGGGGCTTGGAATGTCGGATGGGGTTCTCCACCAACCGGTACGTCACGACGGCCAACGCCAGGCCGAGGATCAGCAGCCCGAGGTTCTCCCCCACGGGCAAGGTCGTCTTCCCGTCGCGCTGTGCCGCGATCGTCAGGATCGGCCAATGCCACAGGTACAAGGAGTACGAGACGAGCCCGAGCAGTTGGAAGGGCCGGAGGCGCAGGGCCACCTCGGCCCCGTAGGGGGGCTGGGCCGTCCCTCCGGCGATGACGAGTGCCGACCCGAGCACCGGGACCACCACCAGCGAACCGGGATAGGCGGTGGCCGACGTGAAGACGAACGCCGACGACACGATGGCACCGAGCCCCAGCCACGAGGCCCCGGCCGCCACCAGTGGCCCCAGGCGTCGCAGACTGTCGCTGGTGACGGCGAGGAGCCCGCCCAGTGCCAGCTCCCACGCCCGGGTGAAGGGCGAGAAGTAGGCCGCCGAGGGGTTCGACGCCGTCATGACGATCGAGAGCACGTACGAGGAGACGATGGTGGCGCCGAGCAACGCCCCGAGGCGCACGCGTAGGGGAACCCGGGTCATGAGGGCGGCCACCACCAGGAAGGCGGTGGGATAGACGATGTAGAACTGCTCCTCGACGGCGAGCGACCAGTAGTTCTGCAGCGGCGAGGGTGGGCTCTGTGAGGCGAGATAGTTGGTCGCCGTCCCCGCGAAGTGGAAATTGGCCAGGAACACCGACGCCCATTTGCCGTCCACCGCAGTGGTCCAACCCGTGGCCGAGCCGACGAAGATGAACGTGGCGACGACGGTGGCGATGATCACCAACGTGGCGGCGGGGATGATGCGCCGGGCCCGACGACCGTAGAACGCCCGGATCGAGGTCGACCCGGTGGACGTCCGTTCCCGCAGGAGCACCCCGGTGATGACGAATCCCGAGATGACGAAGAAGACGTCGACACCGACGTATCCACCGCTCAGGCCGGGAATCGACGCGTGATAGAGGACCACGAGCAGGATCGCCACCGCTCGGAGCCCCTGGACGTCGGGCCGGAATCGGCGATCTCCGGGTGCGGTGCCGGCCTCGTCCCGAAGTGCCTCGGGGGTGTCGTCGGTCGTGACGGTCACGTCAGGACCGGGCCCGTGCTGGACCGACTCCCGTCGCTCGGGTCGTCGCTCCGACCGGCCATGGCCGAAGGATACGTCGACGGTCGCGCTACGAGACGACGGATGAGCACTAGAGCTGGGCTTTTCACCGGATCCGTGCGTACCGCAGGTAGAGTCGAATGTTGACCGAGCGCCGACCGAGGGGGTGGGTGGCCTTCGTGCGTGACGAGCTTGTGGACGGACGGCTCGCGCCCACCCGTCTCTTGCCGTCGGGGGACGAATCAGGCACCGCACCCGGGGACCGGAAGTTCCGCCCCGACGTACAAGGACTCAGGGCCGTCGCCGTCGTGCTGGTGGTCCTCTACCACGCCACCGGCTCGGTCTTCAGAGGTGGGTACGTCGGTGTCGACGTCTTCTTCGTCATCTCGGGATTCGTCATCACCGGGGTGTTGTTGCGCGAGCGGGCATCGTCGGGCCGGACGTCGATCCTCGCCTTCTACGGCAGGCGATGCCGGCGCATCATCCCCGCCGCCACGTTGGTGATCATCGTCACCATCGCCGCGTCGTATGTGTTCCTCGGCTTTCTGTCCGGAGACCGCACCGCAGTGGACAGCCGCTGGGCCGCGGCCTTCCTGGCCAACTTCCACTTCGCATCGCAGGGCACCAACTACCTCGCCTCCCAGCAGCCCCCCTCACCGCTGCAGAACTACTGGTCCTTGTCGGTGGAAGAGCAGTTCTACCTCGTCTACCCGACGCTGTTCCTGCTGGTAGCGGCGGTCCGGCTCCGCATCTCCCTGCGCACGCGCCTCGCCGTCGGCCTGGTGCTGATCATCATCGGCTCCTTCACGTGGTCGGTGCTGCAGACGACGTCGAACGCGACAGCGGCGTACTTCTCCCCCTGGACCCGGGCCTGGGAGCTCGCTCTGGGAGCCCTGGTGGCGGTGGGCACGACGTGGCTGTTGCGGCTGCCGGCCCGAGCCGCGGCCGCCATGACCTGGCTCGGCCTCGGGGCGATCCTGGTGGCCGCGCTGGCCTTCGACAATCGGACCGCGTACCCGGGCTCGTGGGTGGCGGTCCCCGTCGTGGGTGCGGCCCTCGTCATCGCGGGCGGGGTGGTGGCGCCGGCGCGGGGGGCCGAGGTGCTGTTGGGGACCGCTCCCTTCGGCTGGTTGGGCAAGTTGTCGTACTCGCTGTACCTGTGGCACTGGCCCATCCTGGTCGTGGCGGCCGAGTCCCAGGGGAGGACGAGCCTCCCCGTGCCCCAGAGCCTGGGGTTGGTAGCGGTGGCGCTGGTGGCGTCGGCCGTGACCTTCCGCCTGGTGGAGGATCCCATCCGGCACGCCAGGTTCCCCACCCGGTTCCGCTGGGGGAGCATCGCCCTGGGGGCGGGCCTGATCGGACTCACGCTCGTCGTGGCCACGGCCTGGTTGGATGACGAGGCCTCTCCGACGGTCACGGCATCGTCACGTCTCGGGATCGTGCCCGGTACCGACGCCCAGGTCCGGGACCTTGTCCGTGCTTCGGTCCAGATCCAGCGGTTGCCGTCTGATCTCACCCCGTCTCTGTCCACCGTCTCCGACGACCGGGGATGGCCCCCGGGCCGCTGTGATCCGACGCTCGGTCAGGCCCGGGTGCCGGCCTGCATATTCGGTGACCGCCACGGGTCGCGCACCATGGTGCTCTATGGAGACTCGCATGCCCTGATGTGGTTCGAGGCCCTCAACGAAGCCGCCAGAGAAGCGCATTGGAGACTGGTGATCCTGGGCAAGGCTTACTGCATGGCCAACGCCTACCCATCGGGATCGCAAGCAGCCGGGTTCCCGTTCTCGGTCTGCGCCCAGTGGCAGCATTTCGCGCTCCACCGGATCAAGCGCCTCCACCCCGACCTCGTCGTCGTCACCCAGGAGGTGCAGTCGGGTCCGGGCAAGGCGCTCTACACCACGGCCCAGTGGCAGCGCGCTCTGGGCGCCACCCTGGCGCGCATCGCGGCCCCGCATCGGCAGCTGGTGGTCCTGGGCAACATGCCCCGTTCCGACCCGGACCCCCCCGACTGCCTGGCCGAGCACCCCGCGGACGTGCAGGCGTGCTCGGGCCCGGCCCTTTCCAACCTGGCTTCCTACAACCAGGCCGAACGCAGGGCGATCACGGCGGCGGGCGGACGGTACATCGACGTGGACCCGTGGTTCTGTGCCCAGAGGTGTAGCGCCGTCATCGGGCGCTACCAGCCTTATCTGAACGAGCTGCACGTCACCGAGTCGTACTCGCTCTATCTGGAGCAGGTGCTGGCCGAGAAGCTCGACCTCTCGGAGGTTGCCCGATGACCGGCGCCGAGACGAGGACCGGTGCGGCGCGCTCCGGCTTCGGGTCACCCGTCGACGAGGCCGTGGCGCCGGAGCTCGGCCGCCAGGTCCTCCGACGACACGAAGTGGTGAGTGACGAAGCCCCTGTCGGCGGCCGCCTCCAGGTTGGCGAGGTTGTCCTCGATGTAGAAGGTCTCGGGGGGATGCAGGGCGAAGGTCTCCACCAGCATGTCGAAGAAGGCGGGGTCGGGCTTGGCCAGGCCCACCTCGCCGGACACGAGCGCCCCGTCGAACCAGTCGAGGAACTCGTAGCGGGCCTTGGCCTGTTTCCAGCTCTGCGCGCCCCAGTTGGTCGAGGCGATGAGCGGGACGCGCCGGCGGCGGAGATCGGCCAGGAGCGCCACCGTGCCCTCGAAGACCCCGCCGTACATCTCGACGAAGCGATCGCCCCACGCCTGCACCTCCGCCGCCCACCGGGGATGGGCCGCTGCCAGCGCCGGGATGGTGTCCTCGTAGGATGCCCCCAGATCGTGTTGGGCGTGCCACTGCGGGGTGCACACCTCGGCCAGGAAGCGCTCCATGTCCTGCTCTTGCGGGATCAGGGTGCGGTAGAGATAGCGCGGGTCCCAGTCGACGAGGACCCCGCCGACGTCGAAGACCACCGTCTTGATGCGAGGAGCGCCCTTCACCTCCCCCAGCGTAGAAGTGGACCGGCGCCCGAGGATCGGGCCTGGTCGGTGCGGTCTCAGAGCGGATCGAAAGGAATCTCCAAGCTGCCCTACAGGTTCGTATCCCAAGATCGTGGGCATCGACCCTGATGTCGAAGGAAGTCGATCGGTTCAATCGGAGACAGGAGCACCGTGAGCAGCGACTTTGGAAACAACGTGCAGCCCGGGGAGTCCGGGGACCGGGTTCCGTCGGAGCCCGGATTCCCTTGGGCCGCGCCCGTCCCGGACCAACCGACCGGGGAATTCCCGGTGGGCGGGGGGACGACGGCAGAGATTCCGGTCACGCCTCCGCCTCCCCCGGCGGGCGCGGCCGTGCCCCCCTTCACCCCTCCTCCCCCGCCCCCCTGGGCGCCCGGGCCGGTGGGGTCCCACTCGGGCGGATACTGGGGTCCGGGCGCCACGCCCCCCGGCGGTCCCCCGCAGTACCCCTACGGCTACTACTCCCACGGCGCCGTCCCCCCCTTCTACGCCCCCACCCCGAGGCGCAAGACCCTCGGTGGTTGGGGAATCGCAGCACTCGCCGCGGCCGTCCTCATCGCCGTGTCGGGAGTCGTCGGCGCGGCCGTGGAGCACGCCGTGGACCACAGCGCGGCCGGGGGATCACCCTCTGCCGGGACCATCCCCTTCCCGGGATCGACGGGTTCGACCGGCTCCGGCTTCGGTCCGGGATCCGGCTCGGGCTCGTCGGGCTCGTCGGGCTCGTCGGGCTCGAGCGGCGCCCCCGCCGGCGTGAACACCCAGGCCATCGCGGCCGAGGTCGACCCGGCCCTGGTCGACATCGACACCACCCTGGCCCAGACGGGTGCGGCGGCGGGGACGGGAATGATCCTCACCTCTTCGGGCCTGGTGCTCACGAACAACCACGTGATCGAGAACGCCACGACGATCAACGTCACGATCGTCGGCACGGGCCAGACCTACACGGCGCACGTCGTGGGGTACTCCGTCACCG
The DNA here is from genome assembly GCA_963848335.1 of uncultured Acidimicrobiales bacterium. Taxonomy (GTDB): domain Bacteria; phylum Actinomycetota; class Acidimicrobiia; order Acidimicrobiales; family UBA8190; genus Chersky-840. Next base: position 1,676,287 of record CAWKDD010000001.1, on the reverse strand, counting down.
ACGACGTGGCGCTGCTCCAGCTGCAGAACGCCTCGGGTCTCAAGACGATCAACATCGGCAACTCGTCCAACGTGAGTGTCGGCCAGCCGGTCGTGGCCATCGGCAACGCAGGCGGCACGGGCGGCACCCCCACCGCGGTGGGCGGGACGATCACCGCCGTCGACCAGTCCATCACCGCCGGCGACTCGGGGACGCTGTCGGAGACGCTGAACGGGCTCCTCGAGACCAATGCCGACATCCAACCCGGTGATTCGGGAGGCGCACTGGTGGACACGTCGGGCAAGGTCGTCGGCATGAACACGGCGGCGGCCGAGTCCGACGGCGCCACCAATCAGGGCTACGCCATCGGCATCAACCATGCGATCTCGATCATCGACCAGATCAAGAAGGGCCAGTCCAGCTCCACGATCCAAATCGGGCCGCGGGCCCTGCTCGGCGTCGAGGTGAGCGACGGGTCGTCGTCGGGCGGTGGGATCTTCGGCGGATCGGGGAGCAGCTCGGGCGTGGCCGGTGCCTTCGTGCAGGAGGTGCAGGCCGGGAGCGCGGCCGACGGTGCCGGGATCACGGCGGGCGACACGGTGGTGTCGATCGACAACGCCACCATCTCGACGGCCCAGGACCTGTCCAACGCGCTGCTCAAGTACAAGCCCGGCGACACCGTGTCGGTCGGATGGGTCGACGCCTCGGGCACCAGCCACACGGCGTCGGTCCAGCTCACCACCGGTCCCCCGGCCTGACCGGTCAGGCCGGTCTGACCGGGCCGTCCGGTCTGGTCCGGTCCGGTGCGGCGTGCCGGCGCCTCAGGGCACGGCAGGGTCTGAGGTCGTGCTCGTGGTCGTCGTGACGGGGCGTCTGCGGCCTCTGCGCCCGACGATCAGCGCGGTCACGAGCCCGGCGGCACTGCACCCGGCCAGGACCATGCCGATCGTGAAGGTGGTCGGCCAGTAGGTGAGCACCACCGTGTGCCGCCCCGGGGGAACGCGTGCCTGGAGCATGACCCCCGAGAAGCGGCGCAGGGCGAGCGGGTGGTTGTCGATGGTGGCGTGCCAGCCCGGGAGGTCGGTGAGCCGGAGTCTCAGGACCGCGGCAGTCGCCGAGGACGTCTCTACGTTCCAGGACGCGGGATCGGGATGGGTGACCGGTATCGGCCGCCCCGGCGCGTCGTCGCCGGGGATCCCCCCCCTCGACGACAAAGGCGTGAGCGTCGCCGGCGCCGCCCCGGGGACCCGGTACAGGTTCTCGTCCCCCACCCGGGTGTCGAAGGCGGCACCCTGGGGGCCAGGCGTGCCGATGGGTTCGAGGACGTAGGCCACGCCGAAGCGGCGCGCCGCGGTGGACGTCGTCACACTGGGGCAGAAGACCGACGCGTGGTCGAAGGGGGTCTTGGCCTGCTGGCCGGTGAGCGTCTCCCAGGACGAGAAGTACTTCTGGGGGATCACGGGGTCGTACACCGGAAGCTCCTGGACCGCGAAGGCGACGTTGACGTCGTAGTAGATCCCCAGGTCGGGGTTGCAGGGGCCGAAGCCCACAACGGCCGAGCCCACGGCGCGTTGCAGGGCCCGGGCCGCGGGCGTCGGCGTGAGGAAGGTGGGGCTCGAGGAGAACAGCGGTGCCCCCGCCGCCACCAGGAAGACGGTCTCGCAGGCGAGGAGCGCCCCGCCCGCCCAGCGCCCGACACCCGACCAGGCGCCGCGTTCCGATCCACGGGGCACCCGGGCACGCCGATGTGCCAGGGCCAGGGCGACCAGCACCGCCAGCCCGACCACCGTGTCGACAAGGGGCCACACGAAGCTCTGGGCCCGGACGGTCTCCTCGTGGGCGGGGAGGTGGCCGCGACCCGCCAGCCACAATGCCCCCAGGGCCACACCCGCCCCGGCGAAGCCGATCCCGGTCCCTACGCGGACGGACCGTTTGCCGTGCATGCGGACGAGGACGTCCATCCCCATCCCGGCCAGGAGGGCCAGGGCGAGGGTCATGGGGCCCAACGACTCGTACCAACGCACGCGGCCCGCACTGGGCAGTCGACCGATGACCGAGACCAGGGGCGGGGCGAAAACGAGCACGGCGGCGACCACGGCGACGGCGGCCAACGCCAGTGCCTCGCGGCGCCTTCGGCGTACCACCACGCCCACCACGGCGAGGACGAGCGTGATGACACCGACGTAGGCGGCACTCTCCATGTAATTGGTGAAGATGGGCCCGAAGTAGGTGCTCCCCCTCCACGGCAGGCCGTCGAATCCCGGCAGGACGAGGTGCAGCACGTCGTGGGCGATGAGCGTCTGGCCACCCACTCCCGTGACAGGGAGCGCGGCGTTTCGCACCGACTGGGACGCGATCTGCAGACCGGGCAGCGCCAGCGGCATGGCGAGGGCGAGTCCGGCGACGATCGCCGCGGCCAGGTCGAAGACAGGACGCAGGATCGGTCCCGACCCTCCCAGCCCCGGGGCGCGCAAGGCCAGGAACACGACGAGGAACACGAAGAGCGCCACCCCGAGGATGATCACGGCCTCGGGGTACCCGGCGTACACGGCGAAGGCCAGGACGACGGCGAAGAGGGCGACGTCCCGGGAGCGGCGCCGGCCCCGTACGACGAGGACGGCGGCGGCGAACAACCAACCGGACCACGACATCACCGACGAGAGGGGCCAGCCCAGGTTCGCCATGAATTGCCCGCTCAATTCGAACACGGTGGCGGCCAGGACCGAACCGAGCACGCCGAGGCGCAGCACGCGGGCGAGCACGTACACCCCGGTGCCGGCGACGACCAGCGTGACCAGGATCCCGACCGTGTACGCGTAGCGGAGCGGGACCAGATAGCCGATCAGCGCGGGAAGGCTGAAGGGGGCCGACTCCCAGTTGAAGGCGAGGGGCATGCCCAGTCCGCTGTAGGGATCCCACAGAGGAAGCTGACCGTGATGCACCTGGGTCCACGCCAGTGCCGACCACGGGATGAACAAACGGATGAGGTCCCCCGTCTGTTGATTGTGGACCACCACCCCGGGCTGTTTCGTCAACCCGACCTGGCTCAGCAGGTCGAAGGGGCCGAGCGACGACCCGTGGGCCAGGGCCGGGGCCATGACGGCGCCGGCGGCGGCCACCACCCACAGCACCCCGAAGAGGTCCGCCTGCCACGGGCGTGTGTGCCCCTGTCGAGCGGAAGGGCGACGTCGTGCCGACGCTGTGGTCCCAGTCGTCATCGCCCGTCACCCCCCGACCGTTCGCGAGCTGGTCGACCCGCCTGCTTCAGGTGCGCGCATATGCCCTCCGGGGACGAACACCCGAGTCGTAGATGCAACCGGGCTCCGAACCGGGAGGGCATGCTTCCCGGAGCACGCTACCAGCGCCCCCCACGCCGTTGCCGAACTCGCCGCCGCATGCGGCCGGCGCGTTGGGGGCCTTCAGCGTGTGTCCGGTGGTGCCGGCATCGCGTAGAGTCGCCCCGATGCGGATCCTGGTTCTCGGGGCAGGTTTCGGTGGACTGGAACTGTCGACGACGCTTTCCGAGGAGTTCGGTGACGAGCTCGACCTGACCCTGATCGACCGCGGCGAGGGGTTCGTGTTCGGGTTCTCCAAGCTCGACGTCATGTTCGGGCGGGCGCCGGCTTCGGCGGTCGTCCACCCCTACCGTGACCTGGACAAGCCGGGGGTGCGGTTCGTCCAGAGCACGATCCGCTCGATCGACCCTGCTGCCCGGCGCGTCGAGACCGATGCGGGGGTGTTCGAGGGAGATGTGATGGTGGTGGCGTTGGGGGCCGATCTCGATCCCTCGGCCACCCCCGGACTGGCCGAAGCCGGCCACGAGTTCTACACCGTGGCCGCCGCCTTCGCCCTGCAAGACGTGCTGGCGCGCTTCGAAGGGGGGCGCGTGGTCGTCGGAGTGACCTCGACGCCGTTCAAGTGCCCGCCGGCGCCCAGCGAGACCGCTCTCATGATGCACGACTACCTCAGCGGGCGCGGGCTACGGGACATCTCCGAGATCACGCTCGTCATGCCCTTCGGCGTTCCCATCCCTCCCTCGCCGGCCGCGTCGGAGGCGCTGCTGGCCGCCTTCGCCGAGCGCGACATCCATTGGCACCCCGAATGCTTGGTGCACTCGCTCGACGGCGATCGCAAGGTGGCCGTGCTCAGCGACGGGACCGAGATGCCCTATGACCTCTTCTTGGGCGTCCCGGTGCACCGAGTGCCCGCCGTGGTGGCGGAGTCGGGGTTGGCGGTCGAGGGCTGGGTCCCGGTGAACCCGCTCACCCTCGAGACGGCGTTTCCGGGTGTCTACGCGGTCGGCGACGTGGCCAGCGTCGGGACCCCCAAGGCGGGCGTCTTCGCCGAAGGGCAGGCTTCTGTCGTGGCCGAACAGATCGCGGCCCTCCTGCGTGGGAGCTCGGTCCCCGTGGGTTACGACGGGAGCGGTGTGTGCTACCTGGAGTTCGGGTCGGGGCTCGTGGCCCGCGTCGAGGTCACCTTCCTGAGCGGCCAGGCACCGGCCGGGCTCCTCGAGGGACCGTCACCGGCGCTGGCGGCGGAGAAGGACGATTTCGGCTCCAGCCGCGTCCAGCGCTGGTTCGATCGCGCCTGGGCCTGAGGCCGGTCGCCGCGGCGCTGGCCGGTCACGCCGGGTGCGAGGGTCGTCAGGCAGGTCCCGCCGCCGTGGACAAGGGAAGGCGCGGGTCGGGTACCTGGTCGTCCCACGAGACACGGATCCAGCTGTGGGCGGGGTCGTCGCAGAATGCCATGGTCCGGTCCTCCCCCGGCCCGGCCAGGACGTTCAGGTAGTAGAGGTCGTAGCCCGGCGCGGTCGTCGACGGGCCGTGATAGCCCCGGGGGATGAGGATCACGTCGCCCTGTCGCACCTCCTCGCACAGGTCGATCTCACCATCGCGGGTGTACACGCGGTGCATGGCGAATCCCTCTCCCATCTGCCGGGGCCCTCCGACCGATGTCCTCGCCATCTCGAAGTAGTAGATCTCCTCGAGCACGGCCTCGCCGGGCCCGAGCTCGTCGTGCTTGTGCGGGGGGTAGCTCGACCAGTTCCCCGCCGGCGTGATGCATTCCACGGCTACGAGCTTGTCGGCGGGGAAGGACCGCGGGTCGCAGAAGTTGTTGAGCTGTCGCGTCGCCCGTCCCGAGCCACGTAACTCGACCGGAACCGCACCAGCGGGTCCGTAGGCGGGCTCGAGGCGACGCACGGCCTGGGCGCCGGGGAGGGCGAAACGGCCCCCTACCGAACTGGTCAGGCGCACCTCGGTGTCGATCGGGATATAGGCGAAGTCGGTGACACGGCTGAAGACGTCGTCGCGCCCTGTCAACGCGAACCGGTGTCCTTCGCACTCCACGACACACGAGCCGGCCAAGGGCAGGACCACGATCTCCTCCGAGCCCGTGGTCAAGGACCGCGAGCGGCCCGGCGCCAGCTCTACGACCCTCAGCCCCGCGTAGCCCCACCCTGCCGATCGAGGCGTCACGACGACGTTGTCGGGCCCGTCTGCGGAGCTCCCGTACGGGAGATGCAGCGGATGGCCCACCTTCGGATTGTAGGCAGGGAACGGGGGCAGCCGACCGGCCCCTGGTGCCCGGCCGTGGGCACAGCGGCCCGACTCCGCCTATCCTACGGATGTCGGGGTATGCGGGGTCGTGGTCGACGGGGGGCTGAAGGCGTCGATCGCCGGCCTGAGGAGCAGGGGGCTAGGGCCGATGCGAGGTGGGACCGGGATTCGTCGTCTTCGTTCTGTCGCTCTGCCCGTGATCGGCGTGGTGTCGCTGTCGATGGTGGGAACCGGTGTCCTGGCCGGGCCGGCCTGGGCCCGGGGCAAGGGTTCGATCACCTGCACGGGGTTCAGCGGAACCCTCGTGCTCAAAGGTGAAACCGTGGGCACGCTGTCGGGCTGCTCGGGTGGCACCGGCGGCTCGGGTGTCTACAGCTCGGGGCCGAATTTCAGTATCTCCACCACACGGATGGCCATCAGGTGGGCGAACGCGACCTCGACGACCGTGACCGTGAGCGCGAATGCCAGCGCCGGCGACAAGGGCTGTGCCAGCGGGTTCAGGTTCAAGGCCAAGGGAAAGGTCACCGCCAACACCAACCGATCGACGTCGGTCGGAGGCAAGGTGGTGATGGCGTTCTGTGAGGCCCCCACCGCCACCAGTCTCGTCTACTCCATGTGGATGCCGAGCGGAGGCAAGGACAAGCTGTAGCGATCACGGCGGCCGCTCAGGGGCCGGCGCCGCCGCTGGCGGTGCACGAGCGCGGGTCCCACTTCTCGAGTGTTTCGGTGGCCCCCGAAGGGGCCGACAGGTCGGGGTTGTCGGCCAACGGTGCCGGCACCGTGGTCGTGGTGGAGGTTGTCCCCGAACCCGGCACCGGTCCCGACGTCGTCGTCGAGAGGCCCGGACCCGAGGTGGGGGTCGAGCCGGCCGACGCGTTCACCGCCTCGTTGGAGCCGATCACGACGACGACGTCGGCGCCTTCCGAGGTCGAGAGCGTCGAGCCGACGTCGATGGTGCTCTCCGTGCTCGATCCGACCCCTGCGGTTCCGGTCGCCTTGGCGATCAACCCGGGGTCGTACCCCAAGACGGCGAGGCCGGAGAATTCGGACTGGACCCGAAGGGCATCGTCGAGTTGGGCGGGGTTGGCATAGAGCACGGTGGTCTCGGTGGTCGAGGCGCCTGCCGGGGTGTCGGTGACCGAGGTCACGTCGTAGCCGAGGGCCTCCAGGGCTGTAGCGGTCGTGTGCCCCTCGTCGTAAAGACCGCTCCCGTTCTCAACGGCGACGGTGAACGAGCCCGGTGCAGGAAGCGCCCGGCCCGTGGTGTCCTCGGTCGGCGTGCTGCCCAGGAATCGGTCCACGACTTGCTGGTCCTGGGGTTGGATGGGAAAGACCACGTCGCCGTAGTCGCCACCTTGGTAGTAGTACTCCTGACCGTCCTCCACGACGGGGAGCGTGTACTGGGGAACCGCATTGGGATCGATGCTGTGGAATTGCAGGACGAGATGCGCCATGGCGGTGGCCGAGAACCCGTTGTCGACCTCGAGATTGCCCGACAGTGAGTCGATCAGCCTGAGGTCCGTGACGAGGTTCCCGAGCCCGCGCTTGGCCACCGCGGAAGCCATCACGCGCAGGAACTCGTGGTCACGGCGGATCCGGCTGAGGTCGCTCTGCGGGTCATAAGGCCAGTCGTAGCGCGACACTCCGGCATCGCTCGGTGGCTGGTACTGCAGGTGCCGGGCCCGGACTACGGCCAGCGCCTGGAACCCGTTGAGCGTCTGGCAACCGGTCTTCGGCTCGTACAGCGACGATTCCTGGTCGAACACCGGCATCGGGAAGTACATCTTCACCCCGCCCAGGGCTTGTACGACGCCCTGGAAGCTGTCGAAGTTCAGCTCCACGTAGTGCTGGATGGGAATCCCGAAGTCCTCGGTGATCGCGGCGATGAGCTGACCGGGGCCCTCGGGTGCCCCCAGGGCGGCGTCGATCTTGTTGACCCCTCCGGGGTGGGCATTGGGGACGAAGGTGTCACGCGGGATCGAGAGGATCGAGGCCCGATTGTGATCGGGGTCGAGATGCAGGATCATGACCACGTCGCTGTTGACCCCGGTCACCCCCTGGTCGCAGAGGCCGAACGCGGTGCTCTGCTGCTTGAGGCCGCACCGGGTCGTCGAGCCGATCAGGAGGATGTTCTGCACGTCCTTCTGCGCACCACGGGCTTGGACCTCGGCCAGGTGCTTCACGTCCACGCGGTGGATGCGATTGTTCTCGTACCAGAGAAAGGCAGCCCCGGCGGCGATGATGAGCACGACGAGGCCGACCAGGCTCCCGACGCCGATCAGGACGAAGCGCCGGCGCCGCTTGGAGGTTCGGCGCCGCTTCGCCCTCGTGCGCTCGGACCGTGAGGGATCCGCCTGCACCTCGATGTCGGGGGACTCCGTGACTGGCACCGGGGCGGGAGATCCGCTGTCGGGCACGCCGGACCCGGAGTCGGCAGGCGGTCCCTCGGGCACGCCAGGAATCTACCGACTGGTGCGGATCCGTTTCGGTCGCGACGGTGTCAGGCAGGCGGCCGAAAACGCCTTGGCGGGCAGGCTCCCGGGTCAAGGGTCGGCACCGAAGTGTCGATGCTGATCGGGGAGGTGCGAAAATGAGACACGTCGCCCGTGAAGGCGCCGTCCTGCTGGTGGGAGCAATCGTGTTCGCCGGGGCTCTCCGCATGCTCGGAGGGGTGCGACCCGTCGTGGCTGCCGAGCTGGCGCTCGAGTTCTCGATGCTGGTGGTCCTTTCGCTCCTGGTGGCGGCAGGGCTGCGCCACAGGTCCGAAGGTCGGCCGTAGCTCGTCACCCCTTATCCGCCCTGTGCCGGCGGCAAGGGAACCCGACAGGATCGGAGAGCCCACCGGTCGCAGGTGACCTACCAGGAGGCTTGGAGCTGCCAGCAGTCGTCGCACTCGCGAAAGACCCCCACCCGCCGACGCCAATCTCGGTCGCTGATGCCCTTGGGCCGCTTGACGAAGGTGCCACAGGCACACATGAAACCTTGCACGTCAGCTTTCATCGACCTTCCTCTTCTGTGCCCGGCACGACAGGAAACCCTTCTCGCCTGATCGATCAAGCCCGATGTGCGCTCGTCGAGGGTTGATCAGTGGTGAAAAGGACTCCCGGCGTCGCCCATTGACGATCGTGCCGGATGAGATTTGCCGCCAGCCATGGTGGGACGATGAGGTGATTGTGACCATCGGCGGGCCGCGGAAATTCCGTGACTACCGCCTCTACGCTTTGCGATACGGCGCGAAAGATGAAATGTAGGCGCAACGGAATCGAACCACCGCTGAGTGCAACCCCGGACTTAGCGGTGATCACGGCGATGTCCCTGAGCGTGGGGTCGCCACGCACCCAACCGAAGATGACCCCGAAGGCGACTATGCATCGATTCGCGAACCTTGTTGGTTCTGGCCCTAAGAGAAGACACGCGATGGCGACGGCGACCGCCACTGGGCCGACAACGAGTCCGGCCTCTCGCATTGCGAAGACTGCAATCGCCGCGCCAGCGCCAATAGGAAAGGGAGACAAAGGCCGCGAAGCGATGTCAGGAGTCTGATGCTCCAGTGTCAGATCAACTGATGTGCGTAGCCCCGTCTGCTGCACACCCGTCCCCGCGCTGTTTCAAGAGGCTCGGACGGTACCTCTTGAGTTGATTCGGCCAGCAGTGCCCGCTTCCAAAGATTGACGTTAGGCGTTTGGGCCCTGCTCATCGCCGCCAAGAATGATGATTTAACCCGGCGCGTATCCCTCAGGCAAAGACAGCGTCGGCGACGCAGGTTTGTGACTGCATGGCAGGTGCGACTGTCGTTCCGACAGCGCAGACTGTCGTTCTCGGTCGAGCGGTTGGACCTCGGCGCTTCCGGACGCCATCACGCGGGTGCACTTGGCTTCGCGGCAATGAGACTCGCTTGGGGCTGCCGTTCCCGGCCCTGCGCTGCCCGCGACAGTTGCGCCTGTACGACGAGGCCTGCCTCCCGGGACAGTTCGGCCATGCGCTCGGGCGTGACGTCGTAATAGTCGATCGCAACCCCTTCTCGAAAGCGCACCGACCTCGGCTGATCTCCGTCACCAACGTGAAAGCCGACCAGAAGGAACCCACCGGGCGCGAGAACACGTGAGAACTCGGCGAAGACCTGAGGCAGGTCGGTCGGAGGCGTATGGATGGTCGAGTACCAGGCGAGGACTCCACCCGCCGAGGCGTCGGAAAGTTCCAGCGCGGTGATCGACCCGACCTGAAAAAGCAGATGGGGGTTCGCCTGGCGGGCTTGGTCCACCATGGCGGGAGACAGATCAATCCCGAACACGTTCACGCCCAGGGAGGCCAGGTGAGCCGTGATCCGACCGGTACCGCAGCCGAGATCGGCGACCGGTCCCAGGTGTGCGGTCGAGGCCAGGTCGGCGAACGTCGCCAGCATTGCCTTGTCCAACCCTGTTTCCGCCCGAAGATCAGGAAGGAGCCGGGCGTAGTCGCCGGCCATGATGTCGTAGGTCGCTCTCGTCGTCAGCAGGTGGGCTGGCTCATCCACCCCGGTGACGCTACTTCGCGTGACTTCTCTCGAGATCTCCCGTTGTGGAGATGCCGGCGAGGCGCGGGACCGTCGCTCAGAAGGCGGCAGTTGAGGAGCATGAAAATAGCCATCTGCCCTAGCCTTCAGGGACACTGACATCGCAGGAGGTTCAAGTGACTGCGGGGATCGATCTGTCCTCTCTTCCACAGGCCGATCAGGATGCCATCGGCCGGACACTCATCGACCTTTTGACCGGGTTCCGGGAGCGGGACGCCGACAAGCTTGTCGGCGTGTACAGCGCCGACGCCGACTGGGTGAATGCCTTCGGAACCCAGAAGAAAGGACGCGAGGAGATCGTGGCCTATCTCCGAGGGCTCTTTGGTGACGACAACTTCAACGCTGGACAGCTGAAAGCGCCACCGGAGACCGCCGTTCGTGTGCTCACGCCCGACGTCGTGCTGGTCTCCGCACACCTACAGGTCGAAGGTCAAAAGCTGGCCCATGGTGGCGTCATCGAGGAAAGGGACAACTTCTCCTTGCGGGTGCTCCAACGCCAGTCCGACGGCAATTGGTTGATCGTGTCGGAGATGTACAACGACGCCAACCGGGAAAGCACCTACGTCAGCGGTTCGTGACCTGATGTTCGGGGTCCGGGACCTGCCGGCGAGGTCGAGATCGGCTGGGACCTCCCGCAGTCCTCGCTCAGCACACCCTCGACGGCCAAGACATTTCGTGGTCGGGCTGGCGAGATTTGAACTCGCGACCTCTTGACCCCCAGTCAAGCGCGCTAACCAAGCTGCGCCACAGCCCGTTGATGCAACTCGGCAGTCTAGGCGCGCCGGCTCAGGCGTGATGAACGACCCACCCGATGCCCTGGTATGCCCGCCAGCCCAGGTAGACGGTGGTGGCTGCGAGCAAGAGCTTGAAGTGCCAGGGAACCTTGCGGTGTCCCAGCCGCTCCCCGCACTCGGGGCACTCGCCTTCGTCGGTGAGGTCCTCGTCCTCGACCATGTGGTCGCAGGTGTCGCACCACGGCACGGTCAGCCTCCGGGGGCGCTCACGACCCGATTCGCACCCGGAACTTCACGGGCGTGGGGCCGATCCCGAATTGCTCGCGCAGCTTGCGCTCGACGTAGCGCAGGTAGGTGGCCGGCAGGCGCTTGGTGGCGAACAATGTGAAGGTGGGAGGGTCGACGGCCCCCTGGACCGCGTACCGAATGCGAGCCCCGGGCGCGGCGTGCGCGCTCTGGATGGACCGGATGGCCCGGTTGAGCTCCCCCGTCGGGATGCGGTGGTGGTACGCCTCCACCGTCCGGCCCAGGGCAGGGAGGATCTTGTGCACGCCCATGCCGCTGCGGGCGCTCACCTTCACCACCGGGGCCTCCCCCAGGAAGGCGAGACGGTCCTCGACGGCGTCCACGACGTCGCGCCGGGCTTCTGGGCCGAGCAGCTCCCATTTGTTGAGGACCACGACGACCGGGCTCCCCGAGGCTCCGATCCGCTCGGCCAGGCGCTGGTCCTGGTGCGTCACCCCGTCGGTGGCGTCGATGACCAGGAGCACCACATCGGCGTGGTCGAGCGCCTGCAGGGCGCGCACCATGGCGTAGTACTCGGTGCCCTCCTCGGTGCGCGATCGGCGCCGCATCCCGGCGGTGTCGATGAACCGGATGGGGCCCTGGGCCGTGTCGAGCAGCGTGTCGATGGCGTCGCGGGTGGTGCCGGGCAGGTCATGGACGACCGAGCGCTCCTCTCCGAGCATCCGGTTGAACAGCGTCGACTTGCCGACGTTGGGGCGCCCCACGATGGCGACCCGGATGGGCACCTCTTCGGCGTCGGGGTGCTCCATCGCTGCCCCGGGCCCGATGGCGTCTTCGGCACCGACTGGGGTCGGCTCGTCGGGCAGTCGCCGGACCACCTCGTCGAGAAGGTCCCCGGTCCCCCGCCCGTGCAGCGCGCTCACCATCCATGGGTCGCCCAACCCGAGGGACACCAGCTCCCACGCCTCGGCCTCGCGGCGCTCGTTGTCGACCTTGTTGGCCACGAGGAGCACGGGCCGGCCCGAGCGCGTGAGGAGCCGGGCCACCTCGGCGTCCTCGGTGGTCACCCCCACCGCCGCGTCCACCACCATGAGGACCAGGTCGGCCGCGGCCACGGCCCGCTGCGCCTGCTCGGTCACCTTGGCGTCGAGGGTGTCCCCCCGGCTGAGCCAACCTCCGGTGTCCATCACCACGAACGGGCGCCCGTTCCACTCCGCGTCGAGCTCGAGGCGGTCGCGGGTCACGCCGGGCTTCTCCTGCACGACCGCGGCGCGCCGGCCCACGAACCGGTTGACGAGCGTCGACTTCCCCACGTTGGGACGGCCGGCCACCACCACCAGGGGCCGGATCGTCCCCGCCCCAGGGCCCGAGGCGGGACCGGTGGTCGCGGGCCGCGGGGCGCGCGCCGGTGCGGCGCCGCTCACCGTGGATCCCCCATGGCGACGGCAACCGGGGCGGGCCAGGCTGGACGCTCCGGGGACCGCACTTCGCCGGGCACCGCTCCCCCGCCGTGCAGGGCTCGGCGCAGCGAGTACCCGTCGCTGGCCACGACCTCCACGGGGAGGGGGAGGTCGGCGACGGTCGAGCCGTCGAGGAACCGCCCTTCCGACAAGCACACGTCGGGAAGCAAGAAGCGGGTGCCCGGAGGTTGGCCCTGCAGCACGCGGGCGATGTCGGGTCCGGTCATCAGCCCGGTGACGGCGATGTTGCCGCCGAAGAAGTCGTTGCGCACGGGGACCACGCGCACGTGTGCCAGGGTGTCGCCGAGCAGGGGCTCGAGCACGGCGGCGCCGTACTCGCCGGTGAGGATGGCGACGGGCTCGGGCGAGCCGGCGACGGCGGTCCGCTCGGGACGGGGCGGCCCGCCCTCCCCGTTGCGCGGGGCGCGGTAGCCCGCCGCCGGCGCGCCGTCGACCCAGGAGAAGAACCCGGGTTGCACCCCGTGGGCGGCGGTGACGTCGCCGTGGTAGGCGGCCTCGAAGGCGCGGGCCATGCCGATGCCGTTCTCGTGCTGGGGAAAGCCGTCATAGGCGTCGGCGGACGGGAAGGGGCGCCCGGCGAGGAGGTAGTACTCGTCGGCCGCGTACACCAGGCGCCGGCCGATGGATCCCAGGCACAGCTGCTGCCACTGTTCGACGAGGTCGACGACGGCTGCGGCCTCGGCCACGGTGTGGGGTCGCATGGAGGGCTCGGTGGTGTAGTCGCTCACCCCCAGGGGCACGCACGCCACGGTGGCTGAGTTCGCTGTACTCGTCGAGGACGCCCGCCAGTGTCGTCTCGAGGGCCTCGGCGTCGTTCACCCCGGGGCACACCACGACCTGGCCGTGCACCTCGATCCCCCCGTCGAGCAGGGCCCGCAGCCACCGCAGGCTGGTGGCGCCCCGGGGGTTGCGCAGCATCCGGGCCCGGAGGCCGGGGTCGGTGCTGTGGATGGACACGAACAGCGGCGACAGGCGCTCGGTCAGGACGCGCTCGAGGTCGAGCTCGGTGAAGCGGGTCAGGGTGGTGAAGTTCCCGTAGAGGAAGGACAGGCGGTAGTCGTCGTCCTTCAGGTACAGGCTGCGGCGCATCCCCTTGGGGAGCTGGTAGATGAAGCAGAACTCGCAGTGGTTGTCGCAGGTGCGGACCCGGTCGAACACCGCCGAGGACACCTCGATCCCAGGGACCTCCCCCGCCTCCTTGCGCAGCACGCACGGTCAGCTCCTCGTGCCCCCGGCGGATCTCGAGCTCGGGGTCGGCCTCGTCGACGAGGAGGCGGTACTCGATCACGTCGCGCGGCACCCGGCCGTCGACCGAGAGCAGCTCGTCGTTCACCCGGAGGCCGGCACGCTGCGCCGGGGAGGCGGCCGCCACCGAGACCACCCGGGGCACCGACATGCATCCGAGGCTACCCGGTCGCCGGCGCCCCCCCGCCTCGGCGGTCCGCGACACGCAGGGCCGATAACCTGGGCTGGTGCCGGTCGAGCGTGTCCTGCTGGCCTCGCCCCGCGGCTTCTGCGCCGGAGTCGAAAAGGCGATCAAGGCCCTGGCGTGGATGGTGCGGGTCTTCGAGCCGCCCGTCTACTGCTACCACGAGATCGTCCACAACCGCCACGTCGTCGACCAGTTCCGGGCCCAGGGCGTGATCTTCGTCGACGACGTGGACCTGGTCCCCGACGGCGCCCCCCTCATGCTCTCGGCGCACGGTTCGGCCCCCGAGGTCGTGACCGCGGCCCGCGATCGCGGCCGGGTCGTGGTCGACGCCGTGTGCCCCCTCGTGACCAAGGTCCACCACGAGCTGAAGGTGCGGGCGGGCAAGGGCTACACCGTGCTCTACGTCGGGCACGAGGGCCACGAGGAAGCGGTGGGGACGATGGCGGTCGCCCCGGCGTCGGTTCGCCTGGTGCGCGACGAGGACGACGTCGACCGGGCCGCCGGCCGAGATCGACCCCGGATGCCCCGGTGGCGCTTGCTGGCCCAGACGACGCTGAGCCACGACGAGTGGTCCGACATCATGAACGCGGGCCCGGGAGCGGTTCCCCGACCTGTGGATGCCCAACCGCTCGGACCTGTGCTTCGCCACCACCAACCGCCAGGCCGCGCTGAAGGTGATCGCCCGGCGCTCGGACGCCGTGGTCGTGATCGGCTCGGTGAACTCGTCCAACACGCGGGCCCTGCAGAAGGTGGCAGCGAGCGTCGGGGTGCCCGCGTGTGCTGCGGGTGAACGAGGCCGACGGAGCTCCCCGACGACCTCTCGGGCACGGTGGGCGTCACGGCCGGGAGCGTCGGCCCCCGACGAGCTGGTGGAGGCGGTCGTCGCCCGGCTGGCGCCGCGCCACGGTGTCGAGGAGGTCCACGTCACCGACGAGGACGAGTACTTCCCTCCACCGCCCGAGCTGCGCGACCTGCTGCGGGGCCTGGCCGCGGCCCTGGCCGTGGGCCTGGCCGCGCCCGCCCGGGCCAGGTCGCCTCGTCGCCGGGAGCGGGGCGATCCCGACGTGGGCGCCGGTGGTCGGCGATCGCCAGATCTCCGCCGCCGACGTGCTGGCGCGTCTGGCGGGGTGAGCACCGAGTCACCGGGGCGGGCCCGGGCCGGGCTCGTGCTCTCGAGCGCCCCGGGGCGCTGGGTGCTGGCCGCGGCGGTGCTCGGGTCGGCCATCACCGCCATCGACTCCACGGTGGTGGGCATCGCCCTGCCGGCCATCGGGCGGAACTTCGCCCTGCCGGTGTCGAGCCTGCAGTGGGTGGTGACCGCCTACCTCGTCTCCCTGGCCGGCCTGCTGCTGGTGGGGGGCGCGCTCGGCGACCGCTACGGCCGGCGCCGGGTCTTCGTCGTCGGCGTGGTCGTGGTTCGCGGTGTCGTCCCTGGTGTGCGCCGCTCGCCCCCGACGCCGGCGTGCTCATCGCGGGGCGGGCCCTGCAGGGTGTGGGCGGGGCCCTGCTCACCCCGGGATCGCTCGCCATCCTGCAGGCTTCGTTCGCCCCCGACGACCGCGCCCGCGCCATCGGGGCGTGGTCGGGTCTCGGTGGGGTCGCCACCGCCATCGGGCCCTTCGCGGGCGGCTTCCTCATCAGCGCGGTGTCGTGGCGCCTGATCTTCCTCATCAACCTCCCCTGGCGGCGGTCGCGGTGGCCGATCGCCACGCGCCACGTCCCCGAGACGCGCGACCCGAAGGCCGCCGGGCCCGTCGACGTGCTGGGGGCCGTGCTCGTCACCGCCGGCCTGGTGGGCTCTGGCGGGCGGGCTCATCGAGGCTCCCGACGTGCGGCTGGTCCTCGGCCGGTGTCACGCGCCATGCTCGGCGATCGCCGTGGCCGCCTTCGTCGCCTTCGTCGTGGCCGAGCGGCGCGAGCGCTATCCCCATGCTGCCCGCTGGCGCATCTTCCGCAGCCGGCAGTTCAGCGCCACCAACGCCGTGACCTTCGTGGTCTACGCCGCGCTGGGGGCGCCCTGTTCCTGCTTCCCGGTGCAGCTCCAGCAGGTGTCGCACTACACCCCGCTCGAAGCGGGCAGCGTCGCTGCTCCCCCTCACCGCCGTCATGCTCGCCCTGTCGGCCCGCTCCGGCGCGCTGGCGGCGCGCATCGGGCCCCGTCTGCAGATGGCGGTCGGTCCCGTCGTGGTGGGGGCGGGGATGGTGCTCCTGCGCTTGATCGGCCCGTCGGGTGACTACCTGACCGAGGTCCTCCCCGGCGTGCTCGTCCTCGCCCTCGGGCTCGTCATCACCGTGGCCCCGCTCACCTCCGACGGCGCTTGTCGTCGGCCCCCGTCGAGCACGCCGGGATGGCCTCGGCGGTCAACAACGACGTGGCCCGGGCCGGGGGGCTGATCGCCGTGGCGCTGCTGCCGGCGCTGTCGGGGCTGAGCGGGCACAGCTACCTGCACCCCGCCGAGTTCAGCGCCGGGTTCCGCCACGCCGTGGTCGTCGCCGGGTGTGGCGTCGCGCGTGCGGCGGGTTGCTCGCCGCGGTGGTGGTGCGCAACCCCGCTCCGACGCGGCGCGTCCGCGCCGGGGCCGGCCGCGGCCCGGGTCCCGGTGTGCTGCCCGCTCGAGGCCACCCCCCTCGGGCAGGCCACGTCCGCACCGCCATCACCGACGGCGGCGGCGCAACCTGTGAGGTCGCTGAGAAATCGGCTCCGCGACGCGACTCGTCACGACGCCTCCTGGCCGGGGTGCGACAATGGCGCCATGAGCACGACCGCCGACACGAGCAGCACGAGCCACACGAGCAGCCCACGAGCTTCCGCCGCATGGACGAGTCGAGCGCCGAGCAGTGGGCCGAGATCGGCGCCCTCACGGCGCAGCGCCAGGCCCGCGTGGCCGACCAGGTGCTGGGCATGCTCGAGGCGCTGGGTGCCGTCACCGACGGGTTCGCCGTCGACCAGCTCCGGCACTCGCTGCAGACCGCCACGCGGGCCGAGGAGGCGGGGGCCGACACGGAGATGGTGGTGGCCGCGCTGTGCCACGACATCGGCAAGTACGTGTCGGTGCCCAACCACCCCCGCATCGCGGCGGAGATCCTGCGGCCCTACGTGCGCGACGAGATCTTCCACGTGATCCGCACGCACCAGGACTTCCAGGGTCGGCACTACTACCACCACTTCGGCGGGGACCCCGAGGCCCGCGAGCAGTACCGGGGCGAGCCCTGGTTCGCGCTCGGCGAGCGCTTCGCCGACGAATGGGACCAGACGAGCTTCGACCCCGACTACCCCACGCCAGCCCCTGTCGCACTTCGAGCCGCTCGTGCGCGAGGTCTTCGCCCGTCCCCACAGCTTCTGATGGGTTCGAGACTGATCACGCCTCGGACGCGCGCCCAGGCGCGCCACGTGCGCCGCCACGACGCGCGTGCGCCGGCTGGTCATGGAGATAGGCCGGCAGGACTTCCGCCGCCGCCACCCCGACCGCCACCTTCGGTCCCGTCCTGGTGCTCATCGCCTCGTACCTCGAAGCCGACAACATCGGCGACGTGCTCAAGGCCGTGCCCACCGAGGTCGAGGGCCTGGCGGTGTCGACGCTGGTGGTGGTGGACGGCGGGGACGACGGCACCGAGGACATCGTGGCCGACCGGGGGGCCTACTGCGCCGTGCTGCCGGTCAACATGGGCCAGGGTGTCGCCCTGCGCCTGGGGTACGAGCTCGCCGCGGCCCACGGCGTCAAGTACGTGGTCACCCTGGATGCCGACGGCCAGAACGACCCGGCCGAGATCGGCGGCTTCTCGCCCCCCTGCTCGACGGCACGGCCGACTTCGTCATCGGCAGCCGTCGCCTGGGCACCGACGAGACGACGGACAAGGTCCGCATGGCGGGCGTGGTGTTCTTCGCCACGATCATCAACGCGCTGACGCGGCCAGCACATCACCGACACGTCGAACGGGTTCCGGGCTCTGAGGATCGAGGTACTGCACGACGTCACCCTCGAACAGGACCAGTACCAGACGGCGGAGCTGATCATCAGCGCGGCGACGCGCGGGTGGCGGATCACCGACTGCCCCGTCGTCTGGCACCTGCGGGCTTCGGGTGAGTCGAAGAAGGGCCACAATGCCTTCTTCGCACTGCAGTACGCGCGTGTGATCGTGCGCACCTGGCTGCGCGATCGCCGCTGACCTGATCCCGGGGAGCGGTCCCGGTGCTCTCTCGCGCGGCGCGTCTATTGCGCCGCCCCGGCGGTCGGATGATGGCGGCCTTCGTGGCCGTGCCCTGCGCCATCTTCGGCCTGCCCGCCGCGGTCGGGGTGACGTGGCTGGTGAGCGACAACCTCATCCAGAACTACCCCCTGCGGGTCCTGGTGGGGACCGACCTCCGCCACGGGCACGCGCCGGTGTGGGACCCGTACCTGTGGAGCGGCTCCCCCCTCCTGTCGGCGTTCAACGCCGGCGCCGCCTACCCCGCCACGTGGCTCTTCAGCGTGTTGCCCGGCGCCTTGGCGTGGGTGGCCAACCAGGCGCTGGTGGAGGTGGCGGCGGCGGCCGGGATGGTCGTGTTGCTGCGGGTGCTCGGGCGGTCGTGGACGGCGTCGGGGCTGGGCGCGGTGGCCTTCGCCTACGGCGGGTTCATGGCCGCCCAGAGCGTGCACATCGACATCGTGGAGGCCGGAGCCTGGCTGCCGTGGGCCTTCGCCGCCCTGGAGCGCCTGGCCAATCGCCCCCAGGGACGCTCGGCCGCCCCGTGGGTGGCCATGCTGGGCGCCTCCCTCGGGCTGATGGGGTTGTCGGGGGCGGCCGAGCCCATCCTCGACGGCGGGGTCGTACTGGCCGTCTACGCGCTGTGGCTCTTGTGGCATGCCCCCTCCCGGCGCCTGCCGCTCGTGCTCACGGTGGCGGCGGGCGTGGCGCTGGGCCTGGCCCTCGCCGGGGCGCAGCTCATCCCCGGTGCCCTGGCCCAGGCCCAGTCCCAGCGGGCCCTGCACGACTACACGTTCTTCGTGTCGGGGTCGATGAACAAGTCCCTGACCGTGCTGGGCCTCGACCCCCTGCTGCTCGGCACGAGCGGCCTGTTCCCCCTCCACTTCTACGCCACCTACAGCCTGGCCGAGGTGTCGAGTTACATCGGGATCATGCCCGTCATGGGCCTGGTGGGACTGCTGGCCCGCCGCCACCGCCGCAGCGCCGAGGCGCGTCGATGGTGGATCTGGTACGCCATCGCCGCCATCGGGCTGGTGCTCGCCTGGGGGGGATTCACCCCCTTCGGCCACGTCTTGTTCCACGTGCCCCTGTTCAACCGCCAGCGCCTGCTGTCGCGCAACCTGTTGGAGGTCGACCTGGCTCTGGCCGTCCTCTTCGCCACCTGGCTCGACCACATGCTCCTGGCCCCGACACCGACGCCGGCCCCGGATCCGACTGCGGCCCCGGATCCGACTGCGGCCCCGGATCCGACTGCGGACCGCGCCGGGTGGTGGCGAAGACTGCCCGGGCCCGAGGGGTGGCGCTCGGACATCGTCCTGCCCCTCGTCCCCCCGGTGGCGGTCGTGGCCCTGCAGCTCGTGCTGCTGGGGGGTGGGACGTGGTTCCCGCACTTCCTGCACGTGCCCGGCCCCGTCAGCCGTTCGACCCTGTGGCCCCTGGTCGCCTTCCTGACCCTTCCCAGCGCCATCGCCGTGTGGGCCGCGTGGCTGGTGCTCCGGCGCCGGCGCCTGGCCCGGCTGATGCCGCGCCTGGTGACGGCCCTGGTGCTGTTGGACCTGGCGCTGTTCAACGGGTTCATCCAGGGCGCCCCCGATCCCGTCGGGGCCACGACCCCCAACGCCACCGCCGCCGACGCCCTGGCGTCGCTGGTGGCGGCACAGGGCCAGGGGCCGGCGGGAGGTCTGCACCGGGTGGCGATGTTCGATCCCGACCGCTACTACTCCGTGCAGGTCGAACGGTTGGGGGAGCCCGACCTCAACATCCTGCGCGACCTCGACAGCGTGCAGGGCTACGGGGCGGTGGTCGACGCCGGCTACGACCGCGCTACGGCCACCCACGAGCAGCTCAACATGAGCCTGTCGGGGCTGGCCGACGGGACCTTCGCCCAGCTCGACCTGGCCGTCCTGGCCACCGTGCCGGAGTACTTCGTCCATCTCGTGACCGCCGCCCCCGGCGTCCCCACCAGTGCGGTGGCGGGAGCCACTCGCGTCCCGCCCGTGGGCCCGTCGCCCTCGGCCCCGGCCGACACCTCGGCGCCGCCGGCGACCCCGGCCAACGACTACCAGTACGCGCCGGCGCCGTCGGCCACGGTCTCGCTGGCGCCGGGACAGGCGACGACCCAGTACTTCGGGACCGTGCTGTCGGTCACCGCCGTCGACGTTCCCGTGCAGTCCGGTCCCGCCGGCGCCGGGGCCAGCCTGAGGGTGGGGCTGCTCTCCCCCGACGGACGCAGCACGACGTGGATAGGCTCCGCTCCCCTGGTGAGCCGCGCGGGCACGGCCGTGGTGTCGGCGCCGACGCCCAGCGCGGCCAGTGGCGTCGTCCTCGAGCCCGAGGCCGGTTCGGGCACCGGCGGGAACACACCGGGGCCGCTGCGCATCGGGGCCGTCGTGCTGCGCACCGCCGGCCAGGGCACCTACCGCGTGGACGGCTCGTTGCGGGACTCGGTGACCCCGGCGCGGTGGCGCTTCGCGGGGATGATCGGGGTCTTCTGCGTCTTCACCGAGGCCTCGGCGGCAGGCCGGGCCTGGGTGCAGGGGGGGTCGGGGGGCCGGGCCCGTGTCGTGTCGAGCACGCCGTGGGGCGACCAGACCATCCGCGTGTCAACGTCGAGGCCGGCCACCCTGGTGCGTTCCGAGCAGTTCGCCACGGGCTGGCAGGCCACCGTCATGACCCGCGCCGCGGGACCGTGAGGACGCGCCAAGCGGTGCCGGTGCGGGCCGAGGGCCTGATCCAGGCCGTGCCCGTTCCCGCCGGGACGTCCTTGGTGCACTTCACCTATCGCCCCCGTCGCGTCCTGGAGGGGTTCGTGGTGTCGGCCCTGGGGTTCATCGTGCTCGTCGGCCTCGTGGGCTGGCCCTGGCTTCGGCTTCGTCGTAGAGGTGTTGGAGCTCGGCGCGCAGCTGCTCGGTGAGGGCATGGACCTGGGTGCGCGGCACCCGGCCCCGGGCCGAGCGGGGCGGAGCCGAGATGGCATTGCCCACCACCAGATGCACCTTCACCGGGCGCACGAACTTCGATCCCTTGGGCATGGCCTGGGCGGTGCCGCCGATGCCGATGGGCACGATGGGGGCCCCGGTGCGCGCCGCCAGGAAGGCGGCGCCCTCGTGCAGCTCCTCCACGACGGGGCCGGCGCGCCGCGTCCCCTCGGGGAACAAGATGAGCACGTCCCCTCTTTCGAGCACGTCCTGGGCCCGCTCCAGGGCGAGGCGGTCGGCACCTTCGCGATGGACCGGGAAGGCGCCCACGGCGTCGAGGACCGAACCGAGGAGGGGGGACTTCCACATCTCCTCCTTGGTCATGTAGAAGATCTTGCGCCTCGTCACCTCGGACACGGCGAAGAAGTCCATGAAGCTGCGGTGCACCGGCGCCAGGATGACGGGGCCCGTGGCCGGCACGGCGTCGGCCCCTTCGACCTCGACGCGCCAGTACGCCCGGTTGATCAGGTGCACGAGGACCCGCAGGAGCCGGTAGACCCAGGACGGGACGCGCACCCCGGCGCGCCGGCGGACGGTGCCCGCGCCGGAGTCCAGGTCCAGCTGTGGCTTCACAGGCATGCGAGGACCTCCTCGAGGACGTCCCGGCTGGACTTGCCGGTCGAGTCGATGATCTTGGCATCGGCGGCGACGTCCTCGGGGGACGGCAGGGGCGAGGTGAGGCGGGTGGAGTCGAGCCGGTCCCGCCGCACCAGGTCGTCGTGGACGGCCTCCACGCTGCGGCCGTCGGCCCGCTGGCGGGCCCGGCGGCGGGCCCGGGTCTCGGTGGCGGCGGTCAGGTAGACCTTGAGATCGGCGTGGGGGAGCACGACGGTGCCGATGTCGCGGCCCTCGACGACGCCGCGCCCGCGCTGTGCCACCCAGGCGCGTTGGCGGGCCACGAGCTCGCTGCGCACCGCCGGGTTGGCGGCCACCGCCGAGACCGCCGCGTCCACGGCCGCACTGCGAATGGCCATGGTGGCGTCCTCGCCGTCGACGACCACGCGGCTGCCCACGTCGATGGTGGTCTCCCGGGCCAGGCGGGCCACGGCCTCGGCGTCGGTCAATTCCACGTGGTGGCGCAGCGCCGACCACGCCACGGCCCGGTACATGGCCCCGGTGTCGAGCCTCTCGACCCCGAGGTGCTTCGCCACGGCCCGGGCCAGGGTGGACTTCCCGGCCCCGGCCGGACCGTCGATGGCCACCACGCGCACCTCCCGGTCGCCGCCGACCCGAGGCGTGGGGCCGGTGCGGGCGTCGCCCTCGTTCACCGGGCCCCGCCGAGGGCGACGAGGTCGGTGGCGAAGCGGGGATAGCTGGTGGCCACCGCCCCCCACCCTGCGATGCGCGTCGGCGCCTTCCCCGCCGCCAGCCCGGCCACCGCCGCGGCCATGGCCATGCGGTGGTCGCCCCGGGCGTCCACCGCCCCCGGCACCAGGCGACCCGCCCCGTGCACCACGAGGTCGTCCCCGTCGACCTCGGCGCGGGCCCCGAAGACCCGCACCAGCTCGGCCACGCCGGCCAGGCGGTCGGACTCCTTCACCCGCAGCTCGCCCACGGCCCGGAACACGGTGTGGCCCGACGCGCACGCGCCCGCCACCGCCAGGACCGGCACCTCGTCGAGGCCGGTGATCTCCGACGCCTCGACGACGGTGCCCCGCAGGGGCCCCCAGCGCGCCACGACGTCGGCGGTGGCGGCCAGGTCCCCGGGCCCCGTGGTGGGGACCTCGTCGATGTCGGCGCCCATGCGGGTGAGCACGTCCAGGTAGCCGCGGCGCCCGCGCCCCACGTAGACGCGCTCGACGGTGATCTCGCTGCCGGGCACGACGCACGCCGCCACGACCCAGAACGCCGCCTGGGACGGGTCTCCGGGGACGTCGAGCTGCAGGGGCGCCAGCTCCGAGGGGTGCAGCCGCACCACGTGGTCCGTGCCGTCGCCGCCCTCTTCGGTCACGTCGGCCCCGCACCGGGCCAGCAGCTCCTCGGTGTGGCGGCGGGTGAGCACGTGCTCCCGCACGACGGTCTCGCCCCGGGCGCCCAGGCCGGCGAGGAGCACGCACGCCTTGACCTGGGCGCTCGCCACCGGGGTGGTGTAGTCGATGCCGCGCAGGGCGGCCCCGCGGATCGTGAGCGGCGCCAGGCAGCGCGGCGTCTGTCCCTCGACCTCGGCCCCCATCTGGCGCAGGGGCACGGCCACGCGGTCCATGGGCCGTCGGCTCAGCGAGGCGTCCCCGACCAGCTCGGTGGTCCAGGGCAGGCCGGCCACGACCCCGCACAGCAACCGCATGGTGGTGCCCGAGTTGCCCATGTCCAGGGGGTGTTCGGGCCGGTGCAGCCCATCCCTGCCCCCCCGGACCACGGTGTCGCCCCCGGGCTCACGCTCGACGCCGGCCCCCAGGGCGCGCAGTGCGGCGGCGGTGCGGGCCACGTCGTCGCCGTCGGAGAGGCCCCGCAGCCTCGACTCCCCCGGGGCGAGGGCCCCGAGGAGAAGGGCGCGGTGCGACAACGACTTGTCCCCCGGGACGCGCAGCCGGCCCACCAGGGGGTGCCCGCCCTCCACCGTGAACACCGTGTCGTCGCCGGCGGGACCCGGCGATGGGTCCGGCGGCGGGCTCATCCGAGGTGCCTGGACGTCGAGCGGTAGCCGCGCGCCGCCATGGCGTCGTGCAGGCGGGGCGCGGCGTCGCCGTCGACCACGAGGACGAGGACGCCGCGATCGCCTTCGGCACTGTGGGCGATCTCGAGGTCGGCGATGTTCACGCCGAGGTCGCCGGCGAGCGTCGTGATCTCGGCCAGCACCCCGGGGCGGTCGGGGATGGGCACGCGCAGCTCGGCCAGGCGCTCGGGTCGAACGGCGCGCGCCGGCAGGGAGCGTCGGGCGGCGGCGGCGTGCTCGAGCACGGCCAGCAGCCCGTCTCGGTCTGCGGTGGCCACCCGGGCGCGCATGGCCGTCAGGTCGGCGACCAAGGCGTCGAGCGAGGCCACGATGGCGGGCGCGTTGGCCACGCACACGTCGGGCCAGATGCCGGGTTGGCCCGCCGCGATCCTGGTCATGTCGCGAAATCCGCCCGCCGCCAGCCTCAGGAGCGCGCCGTGCTCCTCGGCGGCGCGGTCGGCCAGGTTCATGAGCGTGGCGGCGGCGAGGTGCGGCACGTGCGACACCGTGGCCACGAGCGTGTCGTGCTGCTCGGGGGACAGCGCCACCACCTCGGCCCCGAGGCTCGTGACCACGGACCGGAGGCGGGCGAAGGCGTCGGGATCGGTGGTGCCGGTGGGCGTGAGGACCCAGGTGGCCCCGACGAAGAGCTCGGGGTCGGCCCCGTCGATCCCGACCTGTTCGGATCCCGCCATGGGATGGCCGCCGACGAAACGGGGATGGTCCAGGCGCGCCGCCAGGGGCGCCTTGACCCCTGCCACGTCGGTCACGACGGCGTCGCGTCGCGCCGCGCGCCCCAGCGCGGCGGAGACCTCCTCCACCACGGCCACCACCGGGGTGGCCACGAAGGTGATCTCGGCGCCGGGATCCACCCCGACCTCGTCGAGGGCGCCGAGGGCCTTGGCCCGATCGGCGGCCAAGGGGTCGACGTCGGTGCCCGTGACCCACCAGCCGCGGGCGCGCAAGGCGAGACCGATCGACCCTCCGATCAACCCGGTGCCGACGACGGCGGCGCGTCCGGTGTCACTCGGGGAGGTCATCGCGCAGGCCCCGGGCCCCGTGGAGGTAGACGTGGTGGAGGTCCCGGCGGGGCCGCTCGGTGGTCACGTGGAGCAGGACGCGCACGCAGTGCGGCGTGGACCCCACGATGTCGAGCTCGCGGGCACACAGCAGGGGGACGTCGCCCAGTCCCATGGCCCGGGCCGCGGCCGCGGGGAACATCGAGACCACGTCGCCGGTGGCGGTGAACACGATGCTGATCACGTCGTCGTGCTCCAGCGCGTTGCGCTCGAAGAGGTCCTGGAGCAGCTCCTGGGTACGAGCCGACACCTGGTCGGGGGTGTCGACGTCGACGGTGGTGGCACCGCGCAGGGCCCGGACGCTGGACATGGCGTCGATGCTACCCAGCCCGGCTGCGCCCCCCCGGTGGCGTACGGCGCCGGCCGGGACCGTCGCGCCGCGTGCTGGCGCGCGCCAGGGCACGCACCTCGGAGGCCTGGAGCGCCCTCCACTGTCCCGCTTTGAGGCGCGGGTCCGACACCGGCCCGATCCGGGTGCGCACCAGGCGCCGCACGGGGTGGCCGACGGCCTCGCACATGCGCCGGACCTGGCGGTTGCGGCCCTCGTGGATGACCATGCGGATCACGCCGGGGGCGACCACGCCCACGGTGGCCGGTGCGGTGATCCCGTCGTCGAGCTCGATGCCCCGGCGCAGGCGTCGCAGCGCCCCGGCCGAGGGGGCCCCGTCCACCTCGACGAGGTACTCCTTCTCGACGCCGAAGGAGGGGTGGGTCAGTCGCTGGGCCAGATCGCCGTCGTTGGTGAGCACGAGGAGCCCCTCGCTGTCGGCGTCGAGCCTCCCCACCGGGAACACGCGTGGCGTGTCGGGCACCATCTCGAGCACCGTGGGTCGCCCCGAAGGGTCATGCGCGGTGGTGACGACGCCGGCCGGCTTGTGCAGGAGGTAGTGCACGAGCCCGGGCAGCACCGGCAGGGGGACGCCGTCGAGTGCCACCACGTCGACGCTGACGTCGACGCGCCGGCCCAGTTCGGCGGGCAGGCCGTTGACCGTCACCCGCCCTTGGGCGATGAGCTCCTCACAGGCGCGCCGGCTGCCCAGGCCCACTCGGGCCAGGACCTTCTGGAGCCGTTCTCCGTGGGGGCGCGTGGCCTCCTCGTCGCCGGGGTGTCGGGGCGGGTCGCCCTCCTCAGGCATCGGCGCCGGGACGCAGGCGCTCCTCGAGCTGTTCGACGACCTCGGGCCCCGGCAGCAGCTCCTCGACGGGGGGCAGGTCGCCGAGGTCGTAGATGCCGAGCCGCTCCAAGAAGGCGGGCGTGGTCCCGTACAGCACGGGCTGCCCCGGCCCCGGCGCGTGGCCGACGGCGTTGATGTAGCCGCGCTGCTCCAGGAGTCGCACCACGCCGTCGACGTTCACGCCCCGGAGCGCCGCGATCTGGGCGCGCGACACGGGCTGGCGGTAGGCCACGATGGCGAGGGTCTCGAGCGCGGCCGAGGACAGGCGTGACGACACGCCCTCCATGGCGAAGCGCTCCACGAACGGCGCCATGTCCGGATGCGTCTGGTAGCGGTACCCCCCCGCCACCCGGGCCAGCACGAACCCCCGGCCCTCCTCCTCGTACCCCGCGGCGAGCTCGGCGCAGGCGGCCTCGACGCGTTCGATGGGCATCTCGAGCAGCTCGGCGAGCATGTTGGGCGGCACCGGCTCGAGAGCCGAGAGCAGGACGGCCTCGATGGCCCGGTACTCCTCGGGAAGACCCACGACCAGACCTTCAGCCGTCGTATTCCTCGACCGAGTCGCCACCGCCGACCGAAGACAGCACGGACGAGTCCCGGGACCAGATGACGACCAGGTCGCCGAAGGTCTCACCCTGGTCGAGGGTGACCCAGCCCCGCTTGCACAGCTCGAGCAGGGCCAGGAAGCGCACGATGATCTGCATCCGGGTGGTGCAATGCGAGGTCAGCTCGCGAAACGACAGGCTGCCCTCCTTGGGGAGGCGCTCTTCGAGCTCGGAGACGGCCTCGGAGACCGTGACGGCCTCCACCGTGACGTGGGACAGGTCGAGGACGAACTCGGGTCGGGGCACCGTGCCCACCATGAAGGCGGCCGCCAGGCGTTCGGGGGTGACGCCGGCGAGAAGGTCCGGGGCGAGGTCGCGGAAGCGCTCGTCGAGTCCGGCGACCCGGGGCAGCGTGCGCCGGGCCCGCTCGATGAGCAGCGCGAAGGTGTCGGCGGCAGCGGCATAGGCCTGCAGCTCGAGGAGGCGGGCCAGCAGGCGGTCGCGCTCTTCGAAGCCGGCGAGCTCCTCGTCGTCCTCGACGTCGTCGGGACCGGGAAGGAGCTTGCGGGACTTGAGCTCGACCAGGATGGCGGCGATGACGAGGAACTCGCTGGCCGTCTGCACGTCGAAGGGCTGGCGGGCGGTCATCTCGGCGATGAAGGCATCGACGAGGTCCGACACCCGGATGTCGTAGATGTCGACCTTGTGGTCCGACACCAGCTGCAACAGCACGTCGAAGGGCCCCTCGTAGACGGGCGTCGAGACGTGCGCCACCACGATTGGCCGACCCTACCGGCTCCCCCGCGGTCGGCTGTGCATGGCCCCTGAGCAGGACCGACGGCGTCGGGTGGCGGCGGGTGGGCGGGCGTCGCCATCACCGCGGCGAGGGAGGTGTCCCGTACCATGGCACGCCATGGCCAGGGTGCTGTCGGGAGTGCAACCGAGCGGGGACCTCCACCTGGGCAATTACCTGGGTGCCTTCCGGTACTGGGTGGCCGACCAGCACGACCACGACGCCCTGTTCTGCGTGGTCGACCTGCACGCCATGACGCTCGACTACGACCCCGCCATGCTGGCCCCTCGGACCCTCGAGACGGCCGAGAGCCTCCTGGCGGTGGGGCTCGACCCCGCGGTGTGCACGCTGTTCGTGCAGAGCCACGTCCCCGAGCACCCCCGCTTGACTTGGCTCCTCGAGTGCACGGCCACCTTCGGGGAGCTGCGCCGGATGACGCAGTTCAAGGAAAAAGGCGGCGAGCAGGAGTCGGTGCGCGCCGGCGTGTTCACCTACCCCGTGCTCATGGCGGCCGACATCCTGCTCTATGACGCCGACCGGGTCCCGGTGGGCGAAGACCAGCGTCAGCATCTCGAGCTCGCCCGGGACCTGGCCGCCCGGTTCAACAACCGCTACGGCGAGACCTTCGTGGTGCCCGAGGCGGCGGTCCCCAAGGTGGCGGCGCGCGTGATGGACCTGCAGGAGCCGACCCGCAAGATGTCCAAGTCCGTGAGCTCGCCGCTGGGCACCGTGCTCGTGCTCGATCCCCCCGAGGAGATCGACCGCAAGGTGCGCAAGGCCGTCACCGACACCGACGCCGAGGTCCGCTACGACCCGCTGACCAAGCCCGGCGTGTCGAACCTGCTCGAGCTGCTGGCGGCAGGGGCGGGCGGGGACCCCGCCGAGCTCGCCGGCGGGTACTCCAGCTACGGACAGCTCAAGGCGGACGTGACCGAGGCGCTCACCGAGCTGCTGCGCCCGGCCAGGGAGCGTTTCGTCGAGCTGCACTCCGATCCCGGCTACGTGCAGTCCGTGCTCGCCGACGGCGCCGCCAAGGCGAGGAGCCGCGCCGGGCCCACCCTCGACCGGGCCATGCGCGCCGCGGGGCTGCTGGCCCCGCCGGGCGGCTTCGGCGCCTGAGCCCGGTCAGACCAGCGCGTTGGCGTAGTGGGAGAAGATGAAGTTGAAGAAGTCGTAGAGCGCGCTCCGGTCCAGCACGATCAGGGCCAGCGGGATGAACATCGTGAAGGGCCGGATGCGGTAGTACCCGGGAAGCAGGCTCCGGGGCAAGAAGCGCTCCAGGACGACCGAACCGTCGAGCGGGGGGAGCGGGATGAGGTTGAAGGCGGCCAGGAGGATGTTGACGTAGCCGGCCACGAACAGCAGTTGCGCCCACACCGGTCCGACTCCGTCGATGGCGTTGACCCGGGCGAAGTCCCCCACCACGAAGGCCTTGAAGAACAGGCCCAGCACCACGGCCAGGGCGATGTTCACCGCCGGCCCCACCAGCGACACCACCACGCCCTCGTTGCGGGGATGGCGCAGGCGCGACACGTTCACGGGCACAGGCTTGGCGTATCCGAAGGCGCCGACCCCGCTGAGCACCAGGAGTACCGGGAGGATGATCGTCCCGAAGGGGTCGATGTGGCGGATGGGGTTGAGCGTGAGCCGGCCGGCGCGCTTGGCCGTGTCGTCGCCGAAGGCGAGCGCGGCTGCCCCGTGGGACACCTCGTGCAGGATCACCGAGGGGACCAGCGAGCAGAACAGCAGGATGTCGAAGGTGGTGATCTTGTGGGCGCGGATCAGCACCACCACGAAGGCCACGCCGGCGATGATCCAGATGGTGGCGCGCGGGCTCAGGCCCTGGCGGCGCGGCTGTCCCGATGCGGGCGGGGGTCCCCAGGTGCTCACCGGGTTGCCCGGATCAGTGCTTCGCGGCGCAGTTGATGCAGTAGCGCGCGGCCGGCTTGGCCTCGAGACGCAGCGGGTCGATGGCCTGCCCGCAGTCCTCGCACACGCCATAGCTCCCGTCGGCGAGCTTGGCCAGCGCCCGCTCGACGTCCTCGAGGGTCTCCCGGAGGGTGGCCGCCAGGGCTTCGACCTCCCCGCGTTCCGCCGTCACCTGGCTGGAATCGGCGAAGTTGGAGTCGTAGGTCAGGCCCGCGCCACCCAGGCCGAGCTCGGCGAGCTTGGCCAGGAGGTCGGTGCGCTCCTCCTCCAGAAGGGCGCGGTGATCGACGGTGGAGGCCTCGGGGGGCACGCCTAGGAGATTACTGCCCCCCACCCCCGCCGGCGCGCGGATGTGCCTGCTCGTAGGCCTCTCTGAGGTGCTCCAACGAGACCTTCGTGTAGAGCTGGGTGGTGGCGATGGAGGAATGGCCGAGCAGCTCCTGCACCACGCGGATGTCGGCTCCGTGGGCGAGCATGTGGGTCGCGCACGAGTGCCGCAGCACGTGCGGGTGCACCCGGTCCTCGATCCCCGCGGCGCGTGCCCGCTTCTTGAGCACCCCCCACACCCCCTGCCGGGTGAGCCGGCCGCCCCGGGCGTTGAGGAAGACGGCCTCGGAGTCGCCGCGCCGGGCCCAGCGCCGGGGCTCGAGCTCGGGGCGTCCCCTGGGGCCGAGCCATTTGTCGAGGGCCCGGCGGGCGCACCGGCCCACGGGCACCAGCCGTTCCTTGTCGCCCTTGCCGAGCACCCGCACGAGCCCGGTGTCGGATCCGAGGTCCGAGAGGCTGAGCCCGGCCAGCTCCGACACCCGCATCCCGGTGCCGTAGAGCACCTCGAGGATGGCGCGGTCGCGCACCGAGACGGGGTCCTTGGCCGTGGTGGTGTCGAGGAGGCGACCGACCTCGTCCTCGTCGATGGCTTTGGGAAGGCGCCGGGGGGAGCGGACGGGGCGGACATCGGCGGTGGGGTCGGCGCCGGCGCCTCCCTCTTCGAGGAGGAAGCGGTGCAGGCCCCGCAACGCGGCCAGGGCACGCGACACCGATGCCGGGCCCAGCCCCGCGGCGCGCCGCTGCGCCAGGTGCTCCTCCACGGCGGCGACATCGGCGTCGTCGACCGTGTGGCCGCGCCCGGCCAGGAAGGTCTCGTAGTTGACCAGGTCGCGTCGGTACGACGTGATGGTGTTGCGGGCCCGTCCCTGTTCGATGGCCAGCCACGTGAGGTACTCCTCGGAGTGGCGGCTCAGCACGGGGCCGTCCTCCGACACGTCGATCCGGGTGGGTGTCACGCTCCGGCGCGCAGCGCGTCGCGTGCCAACAAGAGCCCCAGGGCGCTCTGGGCGTCGACGATCTCCCCCGACGCCACCATGGAGCCGATGTCATCCAGGGGGATTTCCACGACCTCGATGGCGCGCTCTTCCTCGCCGTGACGCCGGGGCTCGACGGGCTCGAGGTGTCGGGCCACATAGAGCAGCGTTTCCTGGTCGCAGAACCCGGGACTGTTGAGCATCGTGCCCAGGGGCTCGATGCGCTGCGCCCGCACGCCGACCTCCTCCTCGAGCTCGCGCCCCGCCGTGATGTGGGGCGCTTCGCCGTCCACGTCGCGGGTTCCGGCGGGGATCTCCAGCAGGGCGCGGTCGACCGGCCCCCGGTATTGGCGGACGAGGAGCACCGTGTCGCGTTCGGTCACGGGTACCACGGCCACCGCCCCGGGATGGCGGATCACGTCGCGCCAGAAGCGCGTCCCGTCGGGGGCCTCGAACTGTGCCCGCACGAAGGAGATCCGCCACCCTTGGAGGCGGGGCTCGTCGGCGAGGTGGACGAAGCCCTGATCAGGAGGCGGCACCGACGTCGGTGTCGATAGTCGATGAGGCGCGGCAGGCGCCCGTCGGCGCGCCGTAGAGCCGCGGCCAACAGCTCACGGAACAGCGGGTGGGGGCGGTCGGGCCGGCTCTTGAATTCGGGATGGGCCTGGGTCCCCACCCAGAAGGGGTGCTCGGGAAGTTCGACGAACTCGACGAGCACGCCGTCGGCCGACGACCCCGAGCACCGCAGGCCCACGTCCTCGAGCTTGGCGCGGTAGCGGGGGTTCACCTCGTAGCGGTGGCGGTGGCGCTCGGAGACCACGGTGGTCCCGTAGGCGTCGGCCACCTTCGAGCCCGCTTCGAGCTGGGCCACGTAGGACCCGAGGCGCATGGTGCCGCCCATGTCGACGACGTTGTGCTGATCGTCCATGAGATCGATCACGGGATGCGGGGTGAGGGTGTCGAACTCCCGCGAGTTGGCGCCCTCCAGCCCGGCCAGGTGGCGGGCCACTTCGATGACCATCACCTGGAGCCCGAGGCACAGTCCCAGGCACGGGATCTCGCGCTGGCGGGCGAACTCGACGGCGTCGATCTTCCCCTCGATGCCGCGTTCGCCGAAGCCCCCGGGGATCACCATGCCGTCGAGCTGCAGCATGCGGTCGGTGCCCAGGAGGTCGGGCACCTTCTCGGCCTGGATCCAGTCCACCTCGACCTTGGCGCCGTGGTGGAACCCGGCATGGCGAAGCGCCTCACCCACCGACAGGTAGGCGTCGGGGAGATTGACGTACTTGCCCACCACACCGATGCGCACGGGCCGCTCGGACGCGGAGACCTGCGACACCACCTTCTCCCACCCCGACAGGTCGACGGGGTGGAGGTCGCCGTCGATGGCGAGTATGTGGCACACCACCCGGTCGAGACCCTCGTCGTGGAGCACGAGGGGGATCTCGTAGATGCTGGGCGCGTCCACGGCCGAGATGACGCCTTCGACGGGGACGTCGCACAGCAGCGAGATCTTGCGCTTGAGCCCGTCGGAGATGGGCTGGTCCGAACGGCACACGATCACGTCGGGCTGGATACCGCGGCTGCGCAGCTCGGTCACCGAGTGCTGGGTGGGCTTGGTCTTCTGCTCCCCCGACGGCGCCAGGAAGGGCACCAGGGTGAGGTGGACGTAGCAGACGTTGTCACGGCCCACGTCGTGGCGGAACTGCCGGATGGCCTCGAGGAAGGGCACGATCTCGATGTCGCCCACCGTGCCGCCCACCTCGACGATGACCACGTCGATCTCTTCGGAGGCCAGGTGCCGGATGCGCGCCTTGATCTCGTCGGTGATGTGCGGGATGACCTGCACGGTCTTGCCCAGGTACTCGCCGTGGCGCTCCTTGCGGATCACCTCCGAGTAGATCGACCCGGTGGTGGCGTTGGACGTCGTCTTGAGCTCGACGTCGATGAAGCGCTCGTAGTGCCCGAGGTCGAGGTCGGTCTCACCGCCGTCGTTGGTGACGAACACCTCGCCGTGCTCGAAGGGGTTCATCGTCCCGGGGTCGACGTTGATGTACGGGTCGAGCTTGATCATCGTCACGCGCAGGCCCCGGCATTTGAGAAGTCGGCCCAGTGACGATGCGGTGAGGCCCTTGCCGAGCGACGAAGACACCCCGCCGGTGACGAAGACGTACTTGGTCAAGCTCGGCGCTTCCCGGGCATCGCTCCACGGTAGACCACAGATGCAATCTACCGGTGGAACGCCGCGCCCCGGGCCGGGGCGCTAACGGCTCCGGCGCGTCGTCGGGATGGGGGTGGGGCCCGACGACGCCAGCAGCTCTTCGGCGTGCTTGCGGGCCGTGGCCGAACCGGGACGCCCCGACAGCATGCGGGCGAGCTCGACGACCCGGTCTTCGTCCTCGAGCACGGTGGCCCGGGCCACGGTCCGGCTTCCGGTGACCTCCTTGTGCACGCCCAACTGTTGGTGGGCGCACGCCGCGACCTGGGCCAGGTGCGTGACCACCAGAACCTGGTGGCGCTGGGACAGCTCCGCCAGGGCGTTCCCCACCGCCTGGGCCGCCTCTCCCCCCACCCCGGCGTCGACCTCGTCGAAGACCATGGTGGGGGGCGCCTCGGTGAGCACCAGGCGCAGGGCCAGCATGGCCCGGGCCAGCTCGCCTCCCGAGGCCACCTTGGCCAGGGGCAGGACGGCTTCGCCGGGGTTGGCCCCCAGGAGGAACGTGACCTCGTCACCGGGATCGGGCTCGGCCACGGTCACCTCGACGCGGGCGTGGGGCATGGCCAGGGCGCGCAGGCGCTCCTCCACGGCCCGGGCCAGCTGGGGGGCGGCCCGGCGTCGTGCCGAGCCCACGGCGGCCTCGGCCGCGCCCACTTCGGCGTCGGCGGCACCGAGCTCGTCCCCGAGCACGGCGGCCCGTTCCCCGGCCGCCTCGAGCTCGGCCAGGAGCCCCCGGGCCTCGTGGGCGAAGGCGAGGATGCCGGCGGGACCTTCGCCGTACTTGCGCGCCAGCTCCCGCAGGAGCTGGCGGCGGGACCGCACCGCCTCGAGGCGCTCGGGATCGTCGTCCCAGGTCTCGACCACGTGGCGCAGATCGGAGGCCACGTCAGAGGCGTCGGCCTGCAGCGAGGCCAGGCGACCCGAGAGCACCGACAGGGGGCTGCGCCCGTCCAGCGCGGCCCGGGCCGAGCCCAGCAGGTCGACGACCGCCCTGCCCCCGCCGTCGCCGCTGTCGAGCGCGGCGAACGCCACGGCGGCGGCGGCGCGATGGGCGGACGCTTCGGCCAGCCGGTCCTCCTCCTGGCCCAGCGCCTCGTCCTCGTCGGGATCGGCCAGGCCGGCGGCGTCGATCTCGGCCAGCTGGTACCGCAACAGGTCGGCCTGGCGGGCGCGGCTGCGCTCGTCACCGCCGAGCGCCTCGAGCTCCTGGTGCAGTGCCCGCCGGCGGGCCCGGGCGGCGGTGAGGGGGACGAGGTCGATGGCGGCGAAGGCGTCCAAGGCGTGCCGTTGGGCCCCGGCGTCGAGCAGCGACTGCTGGGAGTGCTGGCCGTGGAGCTCGAGCAGCCGGGCTCCGGCTTCGGCCAGCGCCGAGACCGGGGCCATGCGGCCGTCGATCCAGGCTCGTGAGCGGCCTTGGGCGGGGACGGCGCGGGCCAGGATGACCTCGTCGTCGTCGTCGACGGCGAATCGCCCTTCGACGAGCGCTTCGCCGGCCCCGGGCCGCACCAGGCCCGGATCGGCGCGCCCGCCCACCAGCAGTTGGAGGGCCTCGACGAGCAGGGTCTTGCCGGCGCCGGTCTCGCCGGTGAGCGCCGTCATGCCCGGTCCCAGGTCGAGGGCCACGGACTCGATGACACCCAGGTCGCGCACCCGCAGCTCCACCAGCATGGCGCCCGGGGCCTTCAACGATCGGCCAGGTGGAACCTGGCCCGGAGGATCGAGAAGAAGTCACGGGGGCCGAAGGTGACCAGGCGCGCCGGCCAGGGGCCCACACGGCACACCACCTTGTCGCCGGGCGTGAGGGGGTCCGCCACCTGCCCGTCGAGCACGAGCACGGCGGGGCGCGGGCCCACCAGCTCGAGGCGCACCCACTGCTCGGGCTCGAGCACGACGGGGCGGTCGAAGAGCATGTGCGGGGACACCGGGGTGAGCACCACGGCGCGCAGCCCCGGGCTGAGGATGGGCCCCCGGGCCGAGAGGTTGTAGGCGGTCGAGCCCGTCGGCGTCGCCACCAACATCCCGTCCGCCGCATAGGTGACGAAGGGCCGACCGGCGATGGACGCCGCCACCCGGATGGTGTGGCCCGGCACGGTCTTCTCCACCACAGCCTCGTTGAGCACGACCACGCGTCGCGGCGGGCCGGTGTCCCCGCCCCCTCCCGGTTCGATCGTCACCTCGAGGGTGATGCGCTCCTCCACCCCATAGTCCCCCGAGAGGAAGCGTTCCAGAGCGTGCTCCAGGCCGTCGGGCTCGATCTCGGTGAGGTAGCCGAGGCGGCCGAGGTTCACGCCGAGGACCGGGGTGTGGTGGGCGCAGGTGAGGGCGACGGTGCGGAGCATGGTGCCGTCCCCCCCGAGGCTCACGGCCAGATCGATCGTGTCGTCGAGCGCGGGGTGCGCGCCGAGGCCGCGCCGGTCTTCAGCCGATCCCACACCCTCCTCCGTCACCGGGGTGTCCCCCGACGGCGCCGCGTCGCGCACCTCCACGACACGGTGGCCGCGGCCCCGGATCCACGCCGCGGCCTGACCGGCGATCTCGGCTGCTTCGGGGCGTTCGGGGTGGACCACGAAGGCGATGGTGGCCATGGCGGGCTACCGGGCCTCGGGCCGGGGCGCGGTGTCGGGCCCCGCGGCGTCGGGGGCGCTGCCCACGGCGGCGTCGAGGAGAGCGGCCAGGGCCTGACCCGATCGAGGGGCGAGATCGCCGGGTTCGGCGTGGGCCCGGGCGTGGAGGAGGAACTCGGCATTGCCGGCCGGGCCCAGGAGCGGTGATGCCATGGCCCCCATGATGGTGGCTCCCTGCGACGCGAAGGCGGAGGCCACCCGGTCCAGCGCGGCGCGGCGCACTTCGGGGAGCCGGATCACCCCTTTGCCCCGGCTCGCCTCGACCCGGCCCGCCTCGAACTGGGGCTTGACCAGGACCACGACGTCGGCGCCCGGGACGGCCAGCTCGCCGGCCAGAACGGGGGCGACGGTGGCGAGGGAGATGAAGGACAGGTCGGCCACGACGAGGTCGAACGGCGCGCCTCCTACAGAGGCCAGGTCGAGGCTCCGGATGTTCGTCCTCTCGAGGACATGGACCCGGGGGTCCCCACGCAACGACGCGTCGAGCTGGCCGTGGCCGACGTCCACGGCCACGACCAGGGACGCGCCGCGACGCAAAAGACAGTCGGTGAACCCGCCCGTGGAGGCGCCGGCGTCGAGGCAGCGGCGCCCCGCCGGGGCCACCCCGAAACGGTCCAGGGCGGCATCGAGCTTGTCGCCGCCTCGTGACACGAAGCGGCGGGCGGCCGGGTCCCTCACGACCACGGGCTCGGACTCCGACACGAGTCGCGCCGTCTTGTCGGCGAGCGAGCCCCCGACGAGCACGGCACCGCCCTCCACGAGCTGTCGCGCCGCCTCGCGGGAGGCGGCCAGTCCCCGCCGCACGAGCTCGGTGTCGAGCCTGCGGCGGACGCCCCGTGGAGTCAGGCGCCCGCCTTCGTCGCGCTCGCCTTCTTGACGCCCGTCGCCGGGCGCGTGGCGGTCTTGGCGGTACCGCTCTTCTTGGCGCCCGACTTCTTGGCACTGCTCTTCTTGGCGCCGCTCTTGGCGCCCGACTTCTTGGCACTGCTCTTCTTGGCGCTGCTCTTGGCCGCGTTCTTCTTGGCCTTCTTCGACGACCGCTGGGTGACCTTGCGTCCCGCCGCCTGCGAGCGCGCCAGGACGTCGGCAACCTTCTTGGCGAGGTCGTCGACGTTGGTGAAGCCACTCTCCTTGAGCTGCTGGCGCACTTCGCCGCGTACCGTGGCGACGAGAGCCTCGGAGCGCTCGCGGCTCACCTTCACGAGCTCTTCGACCCAGTCCTGGGCACGATGACGCTCGAGCTCGCCCGCCTTGATCAGCTCCCGTACCAATTCCTCGGCTCGCGAACGGGTGATCTGGGTGAGTGCCGTGGCGGCTTCGATGTAGCGTCGCAGTCCGTCGTTCTCCGTCATGGCGCCACGCTACGACCCCCCTCGCGAGGCGGCAAGGGGCCGGAAGTCCTTTTGCCGAGCCCACCGGCGAGAAGCGTCTCCGGTGAAGGGCCTGCTCGGCAGAGGTCGCTCTGTGCGCCGGATCAGCCGGCGGGCTCGAGGTGTCGCGCCACGAGAGCCCTCAGGTCGTCGGCCTCCTCGTCGGGCTCGACCACCATGGGCTCACGACCGTCGGAGGTCACCCCTGTGCGCACCAGCGCGAAGGGGAGCCCGAGGCGGCGCGCCAACGCTCCGTCGGTCGAAGGGCGGTCCCCCACCACGAGCACGGCGTCCGGTGCACGCTCCTGCAACAGCGCCACCAAGGGCCCATGGGGCTTCCCGGCCACCTCGGGCACGGCCTGGGCGGCGGTCGCCACGGCGGCGAGGATGGCCCCCGATCCCGGGAGCAGGCGCTTGGGCGTGGGGTGGGTGGGGTCCTCGTTGGTGCCGATGAAGCGGGCTCCCAGGCGCACCGCCGTCGCCGCCGTGGCCAGCAGGTCGAAGTCGAAGTGCCGCGTCCATCCGACCACCACGGCGTCGGCGGGGCCCTCGGCCACCACCGTGACGCCCCGGGCCGCGAGTGCCTCGAGCACCCCGCCGTCGGCGCACACCACCGCCGTGGACCCCGGCTCGAGCATGGAGGCGGCCGCCTGCGCCGACGTCACGAGCTCGTCGGGTTCGGCCTCGATGCCGGCGCGCGCCAGGCGGGCCCGGAGCTCGGCGACGGTCGGCGACGCGTTGTTGGTGGCGAAGACCACGTCGAACCCGGCCCGTCGCAACTGCGCCACGGCGTCGGCCGAACCGGGGATGGGCTCTTCGGCGAGCCACACCACCCCGTCGAGGTCGATCACCCACGTGCCCTTTGCTTCGTGGTCGTGCACCCGGTCATGTTGGCAGACGGCCGCGGGCGCGGGCGCCTACCCGGCCGGGCACGACGGCACCCCGGTACAGTCGGTCGCCGAGCCCACAGGCCACGGCGCCCGTCCGCCGACGTATCAGGACACGAGGAGGCTTCCATGCGTTTCATCCTCAGCGACGACCGCCTTCCCCAGGCGTGGTTCAACGTCGTCCCGCACCTGCCCGAGCCGCTCCAGCCCCCGTTGCATCCCGCGACTCGCCAGCCCGTGGGCCCCGACGACCTGGCCCCGCTGTTCCCCATGGCGCTCATCGGGCAGGAAGTCAGCGCGGAGCCGTGGATCGACATCCCCGGCGAGGTGCTCGACGTGTTGCGGGCGTGGCGGCCCACCCCCCTGGTGCGGGCCCGGCGACTGGAGCAGGCCCTGCACACGCCGGCCCGCATCTACTACAAGGACGAGTCGGTCTCTCCCGCGGGGTCGCACAAGCCCAACACGGCGGTGCCTCAGGCCTTCTACAACAAGGCCGCCGGGGTGGCGCGCCTCACCACCGAGACCGGAGCGGGCCAATGGGGCAGCGCGCTCGGCCTACGCCACGACGCTTTTCGGCCTGGAGTGCAAGGTCTACATGGTGCGGGCCTCGTTCGAGCAGAAGCCCTATCGCCGGGTGATGATGGAAGTGTGGGGCGCGGACGTGGAGCCCTCCCCCGTCGACGAGCCCGGGCACCCGGGCTCGCTGGGTTCGGCCATCAGCGACGCCGTGCGCGACGCCGTGGGTCGCGAGGACTCGCACTACTCGCTCGGATCCGTGCTCAACCACGTGCTGTTGCACCAGACGGTGATCGGCCTCGAGGCCAAGGAGCAGCTCGCCCTGGCCGGGGAGGAACGTCCCGACATCGTCATCGGGTCGTGCGGAGGCGGGTCGAACCTGGGAGGGATCGCCCTCCCCTTCGTGCCCGACGCCGACGTCGCCCTCCTGGCGGTGGAACCGTCGTCGTGCCCCACGCTCACCGAGGGTCGCTTCGAGTACGACTTCGGCGACACGGCGGGCATGACACCCCTGCTCGCCATGTACACGTTGGGTCACGATTTCGTCCCTCCGTCGATCCATGCCGGGGGCCTGCGCTACCACGGGGACGCGCCCATCATCTGCAACCTGGTCAAGAACGGCCGCATGGGCGCCGCCGCCTATCCCCAGGGCAAGGTCTTCGACGCCGCCGTGCAGTTCGCCCGCACCGAGGGCCCCATCCCGGCTCCCGAGACCGCCCACGCCATCCGCGCCGTGATCGACGAGGCCCTGGCGGCACGCGAGGCGGGGAGGGAGGAGGTCATCTTGTTCTCGTACTCGGGACATGGGCTCTTGGACCTGGGCGCCTACGACGACTACCTCCACGGCCGTCTCATCGAAGCCTGACGATGGCCCTGGCTCCCGCGGGCCCGGCGGGTGTTTCAGGCCGGCGGCAGGAGCGGGAGCTGACGCACCGGTGCGGTCGTCTCGCCCGTCGACCCGGGGGAAGGCGGTGCCTCGGGGCCGGCGGGATGCCCGAAGGTGTCGGCGCGGCTGCGCCGGCGTCTTTGGGGGGACACCACGGAGTGGACGCGCTCCTCGATCAGCCGCTGCTCGGTGCGGGGCAGGTAGGCGGAGCGGGCGTAGCGACGGGCCAGTGAGCGGTGGAGCTCGGGACGGCGCTGTTGCAGGAACTCCAGGAAATGCTCCTTGACCCCGCGCCGCAGGTGCAGGGCGATGGGCGTCACGAAGGTGGCGCCCGCCTCGACACAGGCCGATGCGACGGCTCGGAGCTGCTCGGGCGAGTCC
Organism: uncultured Acidimicrobiales bacterium; assembly: GCA_963848335.1. Classification (GTDB taxonomy): domain Bacteria; phylum Actinomycetota; class Acidimicrobiia; order Acidimicrobiales; family UBA8190; genus Chersky-840. Next base: position 1,636,782 of record CAWKDD010000001.1, on the reverse strand, counting down.
GACCAGCCGGGGATGATCGGTGCCACGAGCACACCGGTGGGAATGCCGGCGTCGTTGAGCCGCCGGACCGCCTCGACCCGGCGCCTGGGATGGGGAGTGCCGGGTTCGGTGGCCTTCCACACGTCCTCGTCGAGCGTCCCGATGGAGAGGTTGCAGTGCACGTCGGTGCGTGACGCGGCGTGGACCAGGAGGTCGAGGTCACGCAGGATGAGCGTCGACTTGGTGAGGATCGAGAAGGGGTTGCGGGCCTCGCCGAGCACCTCGATGATGCCGCGGGTGAGGTGGTAGCGGCCTTCGGCCCGTTGGTACGGATCGGTGTTGGTGCCCATGGCGATGTGGTCGCCGTGCCAGTGCGCGGCGCGCAGCTCGGCGCGCACGCGGTCCACCGCGTTCACCTTCACCACCAACTTGCGTTCGAAGTCGTCGCCGAGGTTGAGCCCGAGGTATTCGTGAGTGGGACGGGCGAAGCAGTACGCGCAGGCGTGGCTGCATCCCCGGTAGGCGTTGATGGTGAAGCGGAAGGGCATCCGCGACGCGGCCGGCACCTCGTTGATGACGCGCCGAGCGTTGACGTGGAGGAATTCGAGGCCCCGGTACTCGCCCAGGCCGACGTGCCGGTCGACGAGCTCCTCCTCGGCAAAGAGCATGGGCTGTCCGCCGTCATCGTCGGCTCTCCTCCAGCGGAACGCCACGGGCTCTCCCACCGCGGCCATGGTAGCGAACATATGTTCGAGGTGCCATGGCACCGCTCGGGTATGCCCCTCGGGCGTGGCGGCGGCATCGAAGGCGCCGACCTGGGGTGTCGGGGTGGCCCCTATTAGGCTCTTTGTATCGGTTCCCCCGACTCCTCCCCCCCTGGTCGGCCCCGTGACGTCCGGGACCCAGGCTCGGCGCGCACGCCGGTCGTCACCCGGCGGGCGTTGCTGCGCGCCACCGGGGCCGGCGTGAGCCTGGCCGCGTTGGGCGGGGCCGCCTGGGAGCTCGCCGAGCGGGGCGGTCCGAAGGACGCGGCGCGTCGAGAGCATCGTCGGGGAACCGGCCGGGGACCGAGGACCAAGCCCAGCACCGCTCCCGACGACGTGCGCATGGTCACCCTCGACAGCGGCGTGTCGGTCCCCAGTGCGGACTGGGTGGTGGCGGAGAACCGGCTTCCGGGGACGCTCGACTGGGTGATGAGCGCCACGAAACGGATCTACGGCTACTCGGACATGGTGAGCGCGGTCCACGGAGACGTGGTGACGCTCTTCGTCGACCCACCGGCTATGGGCTACCGGGTGGAGCTGTACCGGATGGGGTACTACGGCGGTCTCGGTGGCCGTCTGGTGTGGCGTTCGGGCACCTACGCCGGAGGGAACAGCCAGCCGCCTCCCACCGTGACACCCGACACCTTCATGGTCGAATGCCAGTGGCAACCGACCCTGAAGGTCGAGGTCGATCCCTCGTGGCCACCGGGGGCCTACCTGTTCAAGATCACCGGCACCGACAACGGGGCCAGCGGGGGGTACATCCCCCTGTGCGTGCGCGACGACGACAGCACCGCCGCCTTCGCCGTCATGCACTCGGTCACGACGTGGCAGGCCTACAACGCCTATGGGAGCAGGAGCCTGTACGTCGGCCCGGGGACGGTCCGGGTGGGCGAGACCGGGAGCACCAACCGTTCACGGGTGGTGTCGTTCGACCGCCCTTACGACCAGAGGGGTTGGGGTGCCCCGGACTTCATGGGCAACGAGTTCCCGCTGATCTTCCTGGCCGAGAGGCTGGGGCTCGACGTCACCTACCTCACCGACATCGACCTCCATCAGCGCCCCGGGGCCCTGGCCGGCCATCGCTGCCTGTTCAGCCTGGGCCACGACGAGTACTGGTCGAGCGCCATGCGCGCCGGCGCCTCCCAGGCCCTGACCCAGGGGGTGAACCTGGCGTTCTTGGGGGCCAACGCCGTGTACCGCCATATCCGTCTGGAGCCCTCCCCCCTCGGCGAGGACCGCCGCGAGGTGTGCTACAAGACCGACCTCGCCAGCCAGGACCCGCTGTACGGGACCGACCCCGCCGAGGTCACCTACAACTGGCCCGACGGTCCCATGCCCCGTCCCGAGCAAGAGCTGGTGGGCTCGCAGTACGCCGATGTCGACGCCAAGGCGGACATGGTCGTGGCCGACGCCGGAGCGTGGATCTTCGAGGGCACGGGCCTGGTCGACGGCCAACGTCTGGCCCAGGTCGTCCAGGGTGAGTACGACTGCCACCAACCGGGGTTGAGCGGGCCGGCCAATGTCACCGTCCTGGCCCACTCCCCCGTGGCCAACCGTGGGCCGGGTCGGGTCTCGGACATGACCTACTACACCGTTCCCGGTGGCGGCGGGGTGCTCGCCACGGGATCGGCCATGTTCGTGTGCAGGTTGTCCGACGCCCCCGACATCGACACCAACATCGTGTTCGCGCCCATCCCCGGTGTCACGCCCGTGCTGTGGCGGATGATGGAGAACGTCTTCTCGCTCTTCGGTGCCGGCCCGGCCTCGGCCGCGCAACCGTCGCTGCCCGCCTGACCGTCACCGGCGGCGTCAGCCTTCGGCGTCGACCAAACCGGGCGCCGGGGACGGCGCCTCGGCGGGGACGGGGTCCTGGCGTCCCGTACGACTGGGGACGAAGAGCGCGGCGACCACCCCGACGAAGGCGATGGCGGCCGCCCCGGTGAAGCCCCGGGAGAACCCGGCCGTCAGAGCGGCGGCCTTGTGGGCGGCGGTGGGGACCCCGCCGCGACCGGCGGCCAGCAGCGCCTGGGTCCGGTCGGCGGCGACGGTGGCGAGGGCCGCCAAGGCGATGGACGCGCCGACCTGGCGACTGGTGTTGAGCACACCCGATGCCAGCCCCGCCCGCGTGGGCGCCACCCCGGCGGTGGCGGCGAAGGCGAGCGGAGTGATGGCCAGGCCCATGCCGAAGGTGGCGAGGTCCGAACCCCCGAACACCGATCCCCAGTACGAGCCGGTGGGCCCGGCGCGCGACAACCACTCGAGGCCCGACGCGCTCATGAGCACCCCGACCAGCAACGGCAGGCGCGGGCCCAGGCGGGGGACGAGGCGCGCGCTGATCTGGGCGCCGATGGCTATGGCGGCGGTCTGGGGCAAGAAGCCCACGCCCGTCACGAGCGGGGAGAACCGCAGCACGTCCTGGAGGTACAGAGAGACGAAGAACCACATGGAGAACATGGCGCCGCCCGCGAACAGCATGGCGAGGTTGGCGGCGCTGAGCCCGCGGGACCGGAACAGCTCGAAGGGGACGAGCGGCGCCCGAGACAGCTTGGTCTCGATCAGCACGAACGCGGCCAGGCACACGGCCGAGATGACGAGGGGTACCACCGTGGCCGTCGAGGACCAGGCGTGCGTGTTGGTGCCGGCCACGGCGTACACCAGCGCCACCAGCCCGCCGGTCACGGCGATCGCCCCCGGGACGTCGAGCGACGGCCGCTCCCCCTCGGCGCGCGTCTCGACCAGCACCACTCTGGCCGCCACCAGGGCGGCCGCCGCGATGGGAACATTGATGTAGAAGATCCAGCGCCATGACAACAGGTCGGTGAGGATGCCCCCGAGCAATGCTCCCGAGGCGCCACCCACCGCGGCCATGGCGCTCCAGATGCCGAGGGCGCGCGATCGTTGGGCGGGAGTGGTGAAGGTCATGGTGAGGATGGTCAACGTGGCCGGGGACAGCACCGCCGCGCCCAGGCCCTGCAAGGTGCGGGCGCCCACGAGCATGAACTGGTTCTGGGCCACGGCGCACACCAGGCTGGCTCCTGCGAACAGCAGCAAACCGAGCATGAAGATGCGGCGCCGGCCGAACAGGTCGGCGGCGCGGCCGCCCAGGAGCAGGAAGCCGCCGAAGGACAGGGCATAGGCGTTGACGACCCACTGCAGTCCCGGAGTGCTGAAATCGAGGTCGCGCTGCATCGACGGCAGCGCCACGTTCACGATCGACAGGTCCAGGACCACCATGAACTGCCCCACGCACACCAGGGCGAGGATCATCCCCGACGACACGTGGCGCGCTCGGGGCATTCCGGGGTCGTGCCCGTCGGCCGACGCGTCACGAGCCGTCATCCACCGATGATGCCACGGGCCGCGTCGGGTCCCGTGACGCCGTTGTCCCCGCCCCCGGGTGTCCGTACCATCGGGCCGATGGGCCACGGTGTCGACACCGGCACGGACCGGGACGGGGAGCCGGGCCGCCATCTGCTGGTGGTGTCCCACTCCCGGACCGGCTCGACCCGGGTGCTGTGCGACGCGGCGGTGGAGGCGGCCGCGGCGGCGGCCGGAGACGAGATCGGCCTCCGGGCCCTCGGAGCCTTCGACGCCGGGCCCGAGGACGCACTGTGGGCCCATGGCATCCTCGTGGTCACCCCCGCCAACTTCGGCTACATGTCGGGGGCCGTGAAGGACTTCTTCGAGCGCATCTACCACCCCTGCCTGGACCACACCGTGGGGCTCCCCTACGCGTTGCTGGTCAAGGGCGACACCGACGTCGAAGGGGCCGTGGCCAGCGTCGAGCGCATCGCCACCGGTCTGCGTTGGCGCCGCGTGCTCCCCCCGGTGACGGTGGTGGGCGCCATCGGCGCCACCGATGTGGAACGCGCCGCCGAGCTCGGGGCCACCATGGCGGCGGGGCTGGCGGCGGGGATCTTCTGAGCTCGGGGCCCGAGGGTCAGCGAGTCGGCACCCGGGGATCGAGGCCCGCGCTGCGGTAGACGGCGTCGATCACCTCCATGTTGGCGATGGCGTCGGACACTCCGGTGATCGGTGCCTCGCCGCCGCCGACGGCGCGACAGAACGCCTCGAGCTGGAATTCGTAGGTGGGACGCCGGCTCAGATGCTCGACCACGCGGCCCTCGCGGTTGCGCAAGGACAGGCGGTTGTAGAAGTTGGGCCCCACCGGGTTGAACACGCGCAGCTCTCCGGCGTCGCCGGTGACGCGGAAGGCGATATGGAGGAGGCGCCTCGACCACATCGAGCACGTCACCCGGCCGGTGCAGCCGGAGCCGAAACGCAGCTCTGCCGACATGGCCCGGTCGACGCCGGGCGAGTGCAGCTCGGCGCGCGCCGAGACGACCTCGGGCTCGGTGCCGGCCAGGTGGCGGGCCATGTGGATGGCGTAGCAGCCGGCGTCCATGGTGGCCCCGCCGGCCAGGGCCAGCTGGTAGCGGATGTCGGTGAACCGGGGCAAGGGGAAGCACAACCACGTCTCGATGCGCCGCGGGGCACCGACGGCTCCGTCGTCGAGCAGCTGGCGGGCCCGCATGAACAGGGGGTGGTAGCGGTAGTGGAAGGCCTCCATGACGACGGCGCCGGCCGGGACGGCGCCGGCCACGGCGCGAGCTTCGTCGGCGTTGGCGGTGAAGGGCTTCTCGCACAGCACGTGCTTGCCCGCCGCCAGGGCCGCCAACGTCCACCGACCGTGGAGGCCGTTGGGAAGCGGGTTGTAGACGGCGTCGATGTCGGGGTCGTCCACGAGCTCCTGGTACGAGGAGACCACGCGCCCGATGTGGTGCTTGGCGGCGAAGGCGGTGGCCCGGTCGCGGTCGCGGGCGGCCACGGCCACGACCTCGGCGTCGGCCACGTGTCGGGCCGGGCGGATCACCGCCGCAGGGGCGATCCGGGCCGCGCCGAGGACACCGATACGCACAGGCGACATGGCCGCAGGCTACAACTCAGTTCAACGACGGCGACGTGGTGTCGTCGAGGGGCAGGTGGACCTCGGCCAGCCACTCCCCCGTGAGCCGCACCGCGCTCAGCACCGCGCCGGCCTCGAGGATCCAGGTCAGGACGTCCTGATGGGGCGCGCCCGGGGCGGGCGTGACGATCAGGCCGCGCCGAGGATGGTCCTGGACGAGCTTCCAGCCCTCGGGCAGGGCCAATCCGGACGAGGCCAAGCGGCCGAGCACCCGGGAACCGCCCCCGTGTTGGACTCCGATCGAGTCCGGCTGGACGCCGTGGCGGGTGCGCTTTCCCGCCACCCAGGTGCACACGGGCACATCGTGGACCGGCCCGGCCAGCAGGGTCGTCAACCCCGCCCGGGGGGGCGGCTCGTCCTCGGGACGGACCTGGGGATCGAGGTTGACCCAGCCGTCGTGGGCCACGGCGAGCCGGTCCATGGCGGCGACGACGCGCGAGCTGTCCTCGATCCGGAATTCGATGCGCTCCCTGCGCCGGCGCGCCACCGTCGGCGTCCCGCCCGGACCGGTTCAGCCCGGCCCGCGCAAGGCGGGCCCGTCGAAGGCGTCGACGGTGCTGAATTCCTCCACCGGCCGGCGTGCGAGGCGGCTCGGCTGGTGCACGGGGCGACCGAGGGCCACCAACGCGGCGACGACCACATGATCGGGGATGTCGAACAGGGCGCGCACTTCTGCCTCGCGCCGCACCACCATCGTGGTCATGACCCCCGCCAACCCCTCGGCCCGGGCGGCGAGCAGCAGGCTCCACACAAAGGGGTACACCGACGCCCCGCCCACCAGCGTGTAGTGGTCGAGGTCGCGGTCGACAGTGGCCAGCTGGCGCAGATCGGCGAGCACGAGGATGAGCACGGGGACCTCGGCGAGATGCTCGGCGAATCCTCCGGGGCCCGCCGCCGCCGCCTCGGCCATGGCGGCGGCGTTGTCGATGGCCCGCGCTTCGGCCTCGCGGTCGGTGACCGCGGCCCACGGCACCAGGCCGGCGGCACCCTGCGCCAGGTACTCGTACCAGCCCGGCAGGTACAGGTCTCGCAGCGCCGCCCGGCGCGCCGGGTCACGGACGATCACGGCCCGCCACGCCTGGCGGTTGCCGCCGTTGGGCGCGAACCGGGCCGTGTCGAGCAAACGGTAGACGACGTCGTCGTCGACGGGGTCGGGCAGGAATTCGCGCACGGCCCCGGTGCTGCGCAGCACGTCGATGAGCTCCATCATGCCGACGGTAGCCCCCGCGGCCTTCGTTAGGTGACGCCGGGCCAGAGATCCTCGGGCTCACGCCCCCGGGTCTCGGGGAGCAGGGCGAACAACGCCGTGGCCAGGATCACCGGGGAGAACGTCACGGCGGCGCCGAAGGCGAAGCGGTTCCCGACGTCGGCGATGGCACCGAAGGCGAGGAGCCCGACCACGGCCCCGATCACGCTGGCGGCCACGTTCCAACCCGCCACCGAGGCGCGCACCGACGTGGGGAACAGCTCGTTGGCGAGCGCGCCGGCGGCGGGGGCGAAGGTCGACGCGCAGAAGACCGCGATCTCGTACCCCACGAACAGGGCCGTCCTCGACCCGCTGTAGGTGAGGATCCCGGTGAGCGCCATGGCCAGCATGGCCAGCGCTCCCGTGGGCCGCCGCCCCACCCGGTCGGCCAGGAATCGGCCCAGGAGCAGTCCCGCCAAGCCGAACAACGCCGCTACCACCACCATGGCCGCGGTGGCGTCGCCCGAGACGTGGAGGACGTTCTGGGCGTAGACGAAGATGAAGCTGTTGGCCGGGCCGGTGACGATGCCCACCGCGAAGGCCAGGGACGACACCGTCACCAGACGCCGGCGAAAGCGCGGGCCGATGGCGCCCAGGACGGGGACGGGGTGCTCGACGGCGGCCGCCGCCACCGCGAAACGACCCGGCTCCACCAGCCACCGGCGGAGCAGGAAGATGCCCGCCAAGGGGACCACCGACAGCGCGAACAGCCCCCGGAACCCGAGCGCGCCCTTCCACAGGCCGTCGATGACCGCGGTGAGGCCCGTGCCCACGCCGTACCCCGCCGCGATCAGCGCGATGGCCTTGGCCCGGTCCGCGGAACCGGTCTCCTCGGCCGCGCACACCTGGGCCACGGCGTTGGTGGCGCTCAGGAGGGGACGACCCAAGGCGAAGATGACCACGAACCACCAGTAGCCCGGACTGGTGGCGGCCAGGACGGTGAAGCCGAGGCCCACCGAGCACGTCGTCACCAACATGGTGCGGCGGCCGAACCGGTCGGCCAGGGCCGACAGGGGCAATCCGCCCAGAGAGGCCAGGCGGAGGATGGCGAGACCGACACCGAGCTCGGTGCCCGACAGGCCGGCTTGATCGGCGATGGAGGTCCCGTGCACGACCCGCCCGAAATGCCGGGCCACGTCGCCCAGGGCGGCGACGGCGCCGAACTGCCCGAATCCCGAGGCGAGCGCCATGAGGGCCACCGCCACGACGGCGGGGTCGGACCACGAACGCAGTCCGAGGGCATCCTCAGGTCGTGGCGGGGTGGCGATCCGATCGTTCTACTCGGGTACGCGCCCTCGGGCACGGACACAGCCGGGCGCGACGACGCCGCTGTCGGGCACGGCGCCCGCCCGGGCCCGCGGGCACCTCGTAGGCTGCCCCCGGCCCTCCCGGCTCACCGCTCGGGTCGTCACGGCCACCGGAGCCCCCTCGTCTCGTGACCCCAATCCGCCCGCCCCAGGACACCGACGCACCACGCCCCGGACGTGGGCGCGCCGTCGGCACGTGGTCGGCCCATCTGCTGCTGGGAGCCGTGGCCTACATCCCGCTGCTGCTCACCGCGCCCGGTCGGGTGGGAGCCGACACCAAGGCGTACCTGTACCTCGACCCCACCCGATGGCTGAAGGTGTCGGCCTCGATGTGGGACCCCGATCTGGCCATGGGATCGGTCACCCACGAGTACATCGGCTACCTGCTCCCCATGGGCCCCTACTTCGCGCTGACGCACGTGCTCGGCGTGGCCACCTGGGTGGCGCAACGGCTGTGGACGGGGAGCCTCCTGTTCTTGGCCGGCGCCGGGGTGCTGTTCCTGTTGCGCACGCTCGCGCCCTCGACGGGGCGGCCCGGCGAGGGCTCGCTCGACATGGGGACCATCGGCGGGCTGGGCGCGGTGGTGGGCGCGCTGGGGTACATGTTGTCGCCCTACGTCATGCAGTACGAGGCGCGCGAATCGGTCCTCCTGCTCCCCTGGGTCGGCCTGCCGTGGATGATCGGGGCGCTGGCCCGGGCCCTGCGAGGAGGCGGCTGGCGCTATCCGGCGTTGTTCGCCTTGGTGGTCGCCCTGGTGGGCAGCACCAACGCCGCTTCGCTGATCTTCGTCGGCGTCGGGCCCGTGCTGTGGGTGGTGTGGGAGCTCGTCACGGGCCGTGTCACGTGGCGCCGTGCCCTGTCGACGGTGGCCAAGGTCACGGTCCTCACCGTGGCGGCGTGTGCGTGGTGGATCGCCGGGCTCGAGGTCGAGGGCGCCTACCTGGGCAACATCCTGCGCGACACGGAGTCGATCCCGACAGTGGCGCGCTCGAGCCTGGCTTCGGAGACCTTGCGCGGCCTGGGGTACTGGTTCTTCTACGGCGTGGACAAGCTGGGCCTGTACGTGCCCACGGCGGGGGCCTACATGACGTCGCTGTGGCTGTTGGCGGTGAGCTTCGCCGTCCCGGCCACAGCCTTCCTGGCCGCCTTCGTCGTCCGGTGGCGGGAGCGCGCCTTCTTCGTGAGCCTCATCCTGGTGGGCACCGTCCTCGCCGTCGGCGCCCACCCGTTGTCGGATCCCTCTCCGTTGGGCCGCGTCGTCAAGGCGACGTCGGCGAGCTCCACGGCGGGACTGGCGCTGCGCAGCACCAACCGGGCCACGCCCCTGGTGATCCTGGGCAGTCGCCGTGCTCCTCGGCGCGGGTGTGGCGGCGGTGGCCCGGCGGTGGAGGATCGCCGGCACCATCGCCGCGGTGGCGGCGGCCGGGCTCGTCGCCGCCGACCTGCCCGCTCTGTGGACCGGCCAGTTCGTCACGACCAGCCTGTCGCGCCCGGAGCAGGTGCCCGCCTACTGGACCGAGGCGGCGCGATTCCTCGACGACCAACCGGGCGCGACCCAGACCCGGGTGCTCACCGAACCGGGCATCGACTTCGCCTATTACCGGTGGGGGACGACCCTCGACCCGATCCTCCCCGGCCTCATGACCCGACCCGAGGTCGACCGGGGCGTGGTCCCCTACGGTTCGACGGGGTCCTCGAACCTGATCACCGCGCTCGACGAGGAGGTCCAGGAGGGCACCTTGGACGCCAGCGCCCTGGCTCCCATGGCCCGCCTCGTGAGCGCGGGCGACGTGGTGGTGCAATCGGACCTCCAGTACGAGCGCTACGACACGCCGCGTCCGCGCGCCCTGTGGCAGACCCTCGACCCCCCTCCCCCGGGCCTGAGCGCGCCGATCGGCTTCGGGAACCCGGCGGTGACCGCGGCCAAGCCGGTGAAGTACCCGCTGATCGACGAGACCGAGCTCGGGCTGCCACCCGATGCCCCCAACCCCCCGCCGGTGGCGGTGTTCCCCGTGCCCGGGGCCCGGCCCATCCTGCGGGCCGAGTCCGCCGGCCAGCCGCTGCTGGTGGACGGCGACGGGAACGGATTGGTGGCCCTGGCCGGTGCCGGGCTCCTCGACGGTCGGGCCACGGTCTTGTACTCGGCGTCCTTCGCAGGTGACCCCGCCGGCCTGCGACGCGCCTTGAACGAGGGTGCCGATCTGGTCGTGACCGACAGCAACCGCAAGCGGGCCGAGCAGGTCGGCACGGTGCGCGACAACTTCGGGTACACGGAGATGGCCGGGGAGACGGCCCACGACCCCGACGGGCGCGACGCGCGGAGCTCCCCGTTCCCACCCCGAGCCGGCACCGCCACCGAGACGGTGGCCCTCGAGCAGGGTGTGAAGAGCGTCGAGGCCAGCAACTACGGGAACCCCATCACCTACACGCCCGAGAACCGTCCCGACCAGGCCATGGACGGCAACCTGCGCACGGCGTGGACGGTGGCCGCCTTCGACAACCCCGTGGGCCAGTACCTGAGCATCGCCTTGTCCCACCCCGTCACCACCGACCAGATCAACGTCGTCCAGCCGCTGTACGGGCCGCGCAACCGGTGGATCACCCGCGTCACCTTGCGCTTCGACGGTGGCCGACCCGTGACCGAGACACTCACCGGAGCGTCGCGGACCTCGTCGGGACAGACCCTGTCGTTCCCCACACGGACCTTCTCCACCGTGAAGATCACGATCGACGCCACCAACACGGGGGTGCAGGCCTCCTACGGCGGGCAGTCGGGCGTCGGGTTCGCAGAGGTCCGGGTCGGCGGCCAGCAGGTCCACGAGGTCATCCGGATGCCCGAGGACCTCCTGAGCGCGGCCGGCGCGTCCTCGGCGTCGCACCGCCTGACCCTCGTGATGACGCGCGATCGGGTGGCGCCGGTTCCCCCCCGCACCGACCCCGAAGTCGACCTGGCCCGCGCCTTCACCCTGCCCACGGCGCGCACGTTCTCGGTGAGCGGCACGGCCGCCATCTCCCCGCTCATCCCCGACGACGTCATCGACACGCTGCTGGGGACGAAGGTGCCGGGGGTGGTGGCCGCCTACTCGTCGGGCCGGCTGCCCGGAGACCTCCAGGACCGTGCCTCGTCGACGCTCGACGGCGACCCCGCCACGGTGTGGAGCCCGGGCCTGGGGACCCAGGCCGGCAATTGGCTCGAGTACAACCTGGCCAAGCCCGTCACCTTCGACCACCTGGCCATGACCGTCGTCGCCGACGGCCGGCATTCGGTGCCCACCTCCATCACGGTGAGCGCCGACGGCCAGAGCCGCCACGTGGCGCTCCCGGCGGTGGCCGACAGCACCAAGCCGTGGGCGACCCGGAACCGTGTCCGTGCAGTTCCCCGCCCTGACCGGCTCGCGCCTCCGGATCACGTTCGACACGGTGCGCGCGCGTGACCGATCTCGACCAGTACTCCGACAAGCAGATCGGCCTGCCCCTCGGCCGATCGCCGAGGTGTCGATCCCCGGTGTGGCCGAGTCGAGGATCGGCGCCGGGCACGCTGGCCGGGGACTGTCGCAGCAATCTGCTGTACGGTGGACGGGGTCCCGGTCCCCGTGAGCATCACCGGGACCACCGCCACGGCCGCGTCGGTGGGACTGCTCGAGGTGCGGGGATGCGCCGGCGCCGCCAACGGGATCACGCTGGGGGCGGGGAGCCACGAGGTCCAGACCCAGCCCGGGGTCTCACCGGGCGTGGACTTCGACGTCGACAGCCTGGTCCTGGACTCGGCTCCGGGCGGTGCCGCGCTGGCCCCATCCGCCTCGGGGCGCTCCGAGGCGGCCGACTCCGGCCCGGCGCCGACGTCGACGGTGGTCCACTCGTCGACGACCTCGGCGCAGCTCGACGTGCACGACCCCACAGGCGCCGTTCTGGTTGGTGCTGGGCCAGAGCACCAACGCGGGCTGGCATGCCACGGTGGCGGGCAAGGACCTGGGTCCGCCCCAGGTCATCGACGGCTACGCCAACGGTTGGCTCGTCACGCCCCGGGCCGCGGGCCGCGACATGGTGATCACCCTGACATGGACGCCCGCAGAGGCTGGTGGACGACGCCATCGTGTTGACCGCGCGTGACGCTCGCGCTCTGCCTCGGGCCTGGTGTGCTGGCCCCGCGCGGCGAAGGCGCCGGCGCCGGTCCCGTGGACCAGAAGCGTCCGCCCGTCGAGGCGCCGGCAGCGCTCGCCGGACCGTCGTGGCTCGACCACAGCTGGCCCGTGGTGGGGTCGCCTCTGCGATCGTCGGGGTCGCGACCTGGCTGGGTGGCGTCGTGCGTGGTGCCGATGGTGGCCGGCGGGGTGACGGCGGCCGTCGTCAGGCCCGCAGCCGGCATCCCGGTGGCGCTGGCCACCTTCGTCGCCGTCGTCAGCCCCTATGGGCGGGTCCTGCTCGCCATCGGATCGGTGGGCCTGCTCGTGGCGGTGGACCGGATGGTCAGCGCGGCGCAGACCAAGTTCCACTACGCGGCGGAGTTCGGGTGGCCGACCCATTTCGAGACGGCCAGCATCCTGGCGTGGTTGGCGGTCGCCGCCCTCGCCGCCGATGCCCTGGTGCAGGAGGTACGCGAACGTCGCATCCGTGGTGGCGCAGCGGCGACGGCGCCGCACGCGCCCCGAGGTGTCGCGCCGCGTCCGCCACCGGGGCAAGCACGTCCGCCGCATCTGACCGGAAATGGGGGTGCCATGCTACGTTCGACCGGTTGATGGTCGAGGTCGCGCCCGCTCCTGCGCCCGAGGCCGTCGACGACACACCGCGTGTCGCCATGCGCCGGACCGGGCGCCATGGACGCAAGTCCGGTGAGCCCGCGCGCGCGCCCCGGCACTTCCCGTGTTTCGACGGGCTGCGCGCCATGGCGGCGATCCTCGTGGTCATGGTGCACACGTCGTTCGCGTCGGGCTTCACCCTTCGATCGTCGGCAGGCATCTACACCGCCCGGCTCGAGATCGGGGTGTCGGTCTTCTTCTTGATCTCGGGCTTCCTGCTGTACCGGCCGTTCGCGGCGTCGCACATCGCCGGGGGCGCATCGCCGGCGCGTGGGCAGGTTCTGGGTGCGCCGCTTCCTCCGGATCGTGCCCGCCTACTGGCTGGCGTTCTTCGTGACGAGCTACGTCATGCACGCCAACACGATCCGGCCGGGATGGCACTCGCTTGTCGTCTACCTGGGGCTGGCGCAGGTGTACTTTCCGTCCCAGGCCTTGACGGGTGTCACCCAGGCGTGGTCGTTGTGCACCGAGGTCGCCTTCTACCTCTTCCTGCCCCTCTACGCCGCGCTCGTGGTGCTGCGGCGCCATTCGGACCGCCAACAGCTGCGGCGGGAAGCTGGTGGCGCTGTCGGGCCTCTTCGCCACGGGTTTGGGACTCCGGTTCTGGCTGCTGCACCTCCACGCCCCGCTCGCCTACGTCAGCCTCGAGTGGCTCCCGGCGTGCTTCGACCTCTTTGCGCTCGGCATGCTGCTGGCCGTGCTGAGCAGCTGGGTGGTGCACCGCGACGTGCAGCCGCGCTGGCTCTTCAGCCCCGCCATGCCCTGGCTCAGCTGGTCGGTGGCGGCCGTCATGCTGTGGGCGGTGTCCCACATCGGGGTGTCGAAGCTCCCGCTCGAGCACACCGCCCCGGCCCGGGGACTGGCCCAGGAGGTGCTCTACGGGTTGTTCGCCTTCTTCCTCCTCCTTCCCGCCGTCTTCGGCCCCCAGCGCAGCGGCACCATCCGTCGGGCATTGCAGTGGAAGCCCGTGGCCGCCCTCGGCGTCGTGTCCTACGGCGTGTACCTGTGGCACCAGGCCTGGGTGACGCTCTTCTTGCGATGGACCGGCGCCCTGTTCCGGGTGTCGTGGCCGGAGATGTTCGGTGTCGTGCTCGGCCTGGCCCTCTCGTGCGCCGCGCTCAGCTACCTGCTGGTCGAGCGGCCCATCCTGAAGCTGAAGGACCGCCTGGGTGGTGGAACGGCGCGGCGCGCCCGCTGGTCCCGGCCTCGGCGACCGCCCCCGTCCCGGACTGACGCTCGGGTCTCGGGGCTACCCGATCGCCGGGCGCGCCGGGGGGCGAGCGCCGATCTCCGGGCGTGTCGGGCCCGGGGCCTCCCCCGCACGACGTCGGCCGGGGGCCCCCGGCGCCGGACGCGGTCCCAGAGACGGTCGAGGGCCACGGCGGAGAGGAGCACCAGCGACACCTCGAAGGTGGTGCGGTAGCGGGTCTGGCCGAAGCTCACGAGCACCACGGCGACGACGTCGAGACCGATGGCCACCAACGGGAAGACCGGGACGCGGCGGCGCCGCAGCACGACGAGCCCCCCGATCCCGAGGACCACCAACGCGTAGTACATGCCGAGGCCCGACCAGGGCCCAGTGGTACGGGCGGGTCTCGACGTAGAAGTCGAGCTCCACCTGCTGGAGGGGATGGAAGGCGCCGAAGGCGCGCCCCAGGCGGGCGAGCTCCACCCGCAGGAGACGATGCTCGTGGGTGCGGATGTAGTGCAGGGCGTAGGTCTGGGCCTGGGCCGACTGCACCGACTTGTCGGCGTGGGGGTCGATGGGAGCCTGCAGCGAGCACGGCAGGGACCAGTACCCCTCGAAGGACCCGGACCAGGTCTGGTTGCAGTTGGCCGAGGCCAGGGTGATGCCGAGCCCGGTGCTGATGAACGTCGGCTTCTGAACCGGCTCATGTTGTACCCGACCCAGGGAGCCACCACGGTGAGAGCGGCCAGGGTCCCGAGCCCCGCCAGGGCCAGTCGGGCCCGCCACGCGCAGCCGGGCCAGGAGCGCCAGGGGGACCACGATGAAGGCGATGAGCAAGGTCAGCTCGTCGCGCCCCAGCATGGCCAGGCCCGACCACCGCTCCGAGCAGCAGCATGCGGCGCGTTCCGGGCTGCTTCCAGAAGCGGTACGCGCACAGCAAGACGAGTGCCACCAGCAGCGGGGAGAGGCTCTCGGAGAGAGCGAGCTCGTCGCTCATCCAGATGTTGGGGTACACGGCGACCAGGAAGGCGGCGATCAACCCGGCCCGGCGCCCGGCGATCTCGCGTCCGGTGACGCCGCACACGGTGACCGCGGCGGCACCGATGACGCAGCACCACACGCGGTGCGCGAAGAACGACTTCAGCCCCACCACCGACGTCATGGCGAGGACGAACACGAACAGCGGCGGCCAGTCGGCGGTCTGGATGAACTGATGGGGGTGTTTGGCGAAGTGCCAGGGGTCGATGAAGCCGTACCCCTCGACGAGCAGGTTGGCGGCGTTGTGGTAGTAGTACGCGTCCCCGCCCGGCTGGCGGTTGGGGCGTCCGAGGACGGTGCCGAGCCGGATCCCGAACCCGACGAAGGTGATCACGCCCGCCACAACCACCACCGGCGGGTGTGGTGGCGGCTCCGCCGCCGCCGACGCGTCGGGGACGGCTTCGGCCCCGGTGGGCGGCGCAGGCGGCGCGGTCGCCGTCGTCATGTCGTGGGCCCGGGCCCTGTGACCCGACGGCGCAGCACGAGCAGCAGGTTCCAGGTCGCCACCTCGCGCACCCCGGGGACGGCGACGAGCCAGCGCAGCCAGTCGGGGTAGTACCGCGGCAGGGCGTCCACGACCTCGACGCCGCCGTGGGCGCGAGCCATGCGCAGCGTCGAGCCCACATGGCAGGCGAAGAGCGACGACCCGAACCGGTTGCCCGGCCGCACGGCCGTGGCGACGCTCGTAGCGGCGGGCGGCACGATGGCCGCCCAGGTAGTGCCACGGGGCGGTCTCGTGGCCTCCCCACGGCGAGTACCACGCCGTGAACGACAGGTAGACGACACCCCCGGGGCGAGTCACCCGCACCATCTCGTCGAGGAACCGCGCGGGGCTCGGGGACGTGCTCGAGCACGTTGGAGCGAGAACACCACGTCGGCCACGCCGTCTCCGAGAGGGCAGACGGTTGCCGTCGCCGGCGACGGTGCGACCCGGGGCCAGACGGCCGGGCCTGACGGCTCGCCGGTGGTGCTCGCGCCGCTCGGCTCCCGACGTGCCGGTGGCGCGCCCCCCCGGCTCCCCGGCAGGCGGCTCGGACTCCTGGCCCTCAGGTGCAGCTGCCTCGGGCTCGACCAGGACGCAGCGCGCTCCGGCCGCGGTGAGAGCTTCGGTGAAGTAGCCGGCTCCACCCCCGACGTCGACGACGAGCCTTCCGGCAACGGGGGCATACCGGAGCAGCTGGGTCACCGAATCGGCCGCCTGGATCCGGTAGAAGTGATCGGGGTCGGTCTGCTCCACGCGAAAGGCCCGGAACAACTCCACCGACCTGCGCACTCCCCCGCCGCGGGTGCCGACCGGGGGCGGGGACACGCTCGGGGGGGCCGTCACGACGGCACATGGTAACGGCCGCCGGTCCCGCGAGGGTCCGCCCGACGGGGACCGACTACGGGGTCGAGCGCGCCGGAGCCGCCCCGCGCACCAGGCTCCTCCACGCCGCCAGGGCGAGGAGGTAGGCGGCCAGCCCGAGCCACAGCACCACGTGGAACCCGTACGCCATCGACAGCAGGGTCGCCAGGACCGCACCGATGACCGAGGCGAAGCCGTTCACGGCCCAACCCCAGGCCACGTACTCGCGCGGCGCGTCGCTCATGGCCGACACGGTTCCCACCCCGAGCGGCATGAACATGCCCAGGCAGACCCCGAGCGGCGCCAGGAGCACGAAGGCGATCGGGACCCGCAGGGCCAGGGGGAGGCCGAGGAGCGCGTCGGTGAAAGGCGTGAGCCCGAACACGTAGAACACGGTGAGGGCGGTGATGCCGCCCAGCAACGCCGGGACGGCGCGCCGGTGGTGCCGAACCTGCGGCTGAGCAGAGCGCCCACGCCGGTGAAGATGAGCAGCGACATCAACGTGACGGTCAACGCGTAGGTGGGGTACCCGAGGAAGAGGTTGAGGAGCTGCATCAGTGTCACTTCGAAGAACATGAACCCGAGACCGATGGCGGCGAAGAAGAGCGCCGCGTTCCACTTGCGCGGCAAGCGCCGCCACGTGGACCGGATGGCGACGAAGGGCAGCAGGAGGAACACCGCCGATATCACCACGGCCAGCACGAAGAGGAAGACGAGGACGCGCTCACCGACCTGGTACTCGCGGTCCGTCGCTCGTGATGGGATGGAAGAAGTCGCGCAGGACCGTCCCGAAGCGGGCGAAATGCCAGAAGTACGGATCGTTGTCCGTCGTCGGGACCACGTTGTAGCGGTACGAGGAGAGAAAGCTCGTAGCTGCGCGGGGGTGCTCGAGACGACCGTGTCGACCGGGTTCTCGCTCACGGCGATGGCCCGGCGCGTACTGCAAGGTGGTCCCCGGGACCGCTGCCAGCGACGCCACGAAGCGGCTGACCTCGGCGGTCGAGAACGGGGCCCGCTGCACGATGATGGTGGACAAGGTGAACGAGCCGAAGAAGCGGGCCGGTGAGCTCGCCACCAGGATGTGGTCTTGGGGGTCGGTGATCCCGATCTGGGCCAGGGCCTGACGGGCGGTGGCGACGAAACGGGTGGTCCGGTAGGGGCTGTCCTGATAGTTGATCTCGCCGAACTGGGCCACGAAGAGGCCGTCGGGGGTGAGGTGGTTGCAAGCTGTCGACCACGGCGTTGGTCGTGTAGAGGTAGCTCTCGGAGAGGACGAACGCACTGGCGGTGGCGGCGTTGGTGGCCGCGTAGCTGTCGGGGGCGGGATACCAGATCATGTTGTAGGCCTGGTGGCTGCGGGCGATGAACGAGCGCCCGTCGGCGTTCACGTAGTTCGACCGCGGGGTCCTGGGCGAGGTGCCCGTCGAAGTCGGCGAAAGTCGTCTTCACGAGCGAGTACGTGACGGGATTGAGCTCGACGGCGTCGATGTGCCTGGCTCCGAACCACAACGACGCCAGGACCTCGTGCCCGCCGGCGGCGCCGATGATGGCTTCGTGGCGCGGCGGGGACGTGCTCATGCGCGAAGGGGATGGACCGGGGATCGGCACCGAAGTCGTAATGGGCCAGTGACGCCACCTTCCCGTTCCACCGGTAGATGGCGGACCCGATGATCCCGTCGTGGTACAGCGCTCGCACGTCGTGGCCCGCCTGCACCGCGTCCACACGGAAGATGGGCTCCAGGCCGAGTAGATGGGCTTGTCGGTCTTGAAGCTGACCTTGGTGGTGTCGAGGCGCTGGGCGGGGAGCACGTCGGGGTCGGACGACCAGGGCCAAGGTGAACGCCAGCAGGAGCAAGGAGCACGGGCACCGCCACCGGTCGCGTCCGTCCCATGACGATCACCGCCCCCAGCAACAGGACCGCGGCCGCCAGCATGATGGCGGCGGGCGGCCCGATGGAGTCGGTGAGGTAGATCACGAGCGCGCAGGCCAGCCCGGCGCCGAGCGAGATCGGCGAAGTACAGGCTGCCGACTCCTTCGGGCCGGCGGCCGAAGAGGGTGGCGATGACCACGCCGGGTGCCACGAAGGGGACGAAGATGCAAGAGGCAGATGGCGAGGAGCTCGCCCATGCTCTTGGCCGACGCCCATGTGCCGTAGTCCCAGATGGCCAGTGAGTTGAGCGACATGTAACGCCACCACGACATAGCTGGCCACGATGCTCGACGGCCCCGAGGAGCAAGCTCCACAGCAGCACCGTGTCGGTGCGGGCCCGGCGCAGCCGCTCGCGACACCGCCACCAGTACCCCGCCAGTGCCGATGCCGAGCAGCGCCAGGCCGATGACGAGGTAGGTGTAGTAGTAGAAGAGCTTGTAGGAGATGACCCGCGTGTAACAGACCTCGACGAGCAGGGCCGCGAAGCTCACCAGCAGGATCTCGGCGTGGTACCCCTGTCGACGTGCCCGAGCGTGCGCCGGTGCCGGGCTGACGCGCGTGGTCGGCCGGGTTTGGAGCGTGGTCACGGCGCGCCTGTCTACCACGCGCCCACGCGCCATCGGCGTCTCGCGCTGCGACGCGTCGAGCCTACGCGCTCTCGAGGGCGGGCCCGTGGGATGTCATCGTCCCGGGGAGATGTAGCGGGCTGTGGCGACCTTGCCCTTGCGGAAGTCGAGGACCCACACACAACCTTTGAGACCGGGAGGGCGTCGGCTGAGGCGGACGCCGTCTTCCGACGCCAGCACTCGCCAGCACGTCTCCGATGACCTCTCCGTGCGTGCACAGCACGACCGGGCCTGACAATTCGAACCCGACAGTCTCGGAACCCGACAACTCGGAACCCGACAGCTCGGAGGCGGAGAGCTCCCTGACCCGGTCGAGCGCCCGGCGTCCGGCGTTGGGGGTGAGCGCGAGCGTCCTCCACCACCTCGAGGCCCGTCTTGGAAGCGATCAGCTCCATGGTCTCGAGACAACGCGTGTACGGGCTCGAGACGAGGCGGGTCGGCTGCATGGGGACGATGACGTCCACCAGATGCCGGGCCTGGCGCCTCCCCCGGGCGTCGAGGGGACGGAGCCGGTCGTCGCCGGCCCACCCTTCTTTGGTCCCGGCGTGACCGTGACGCACGAGCAACAAACGCACGACGTCCATGATGCCTGGTGGGCGGGGGCGAGTCGTCGTATTTTCCCGTCGCCATCCTCGCCGAGCCCGGGTTGATGCCCGGCCCGTGCCTGACACGGGTCGGTGAGGCTCCGGTAATTCGACACGAGGCTCCGGTAACCTCGGGGGAGATCGAGTCGAGGAGGACGCAGGTCGTGCCGTGGGAGCCGATCGCGATCACGAGCAAGGACGCCGTCGACGTCGAGGGGGACGAGGTCCAGGTGGTGTGGTCGCTCAACCGACGACCGACCAGCGACTGGGCCCGTGAGTTCCGCAGCGCGGCGGTGCCTCGCCTCGGCTCGCCTGGCTTCGTGGAGCATGCCTTCACCCGACATCCGCAGCGGGGGGACCATCCACTGGACGGTGCCGGCCGCAGACCTGCGGGGAGCCGTGCAGTACGTCAAGACGTGCGTGGAGAGCCGCCAACGAGGGTTACCGCCGGCTTCTGGAGCGTCGTGAGGAGGAGCGCAGACGTCGCGAGGAGGAGGAACGGGCCAAGGCACTTCGCCTCCAGGCCGCGCAGCAGGCTCTGAACGCGCTGGACTGACGTCGGCGCATCGTCAACCACTGGCCAGGATCCGGCGCACGTCGTCACCGACGGCGCGCAGAAGCTCGAGGAGCAGCTCGAGTCGATCCCGGGGCCCGGGCGCATCGAGCAGCCGTTGCCTGTCGAAGGCGTTGACGGGAGCCAGGGCGCACAGCCGCCAGGCGATCTCGTCGGGAGTGCTCCCGAAAGAGAGCTCGGCGGGCACGGCGGGCACTTCGCCCAGCTCCGACAAGAGGGCCCGCACGCGCCGCAGCTCCCGCTGTGCGACGCGCAACGCATCGCAGTCCTGGGCGGGCGAGCGCCCGGTGTCCTCGACCACCGCGCTCGGATAGGGCCCGTCGTCCAACCAGCGCGTCACCCGGATCAGGTCCAGGCCGCGCACGACGAGGTGCCATCGACCGTCGGGCTGCGCACCGGCCGACTCGATGCACGCTGCTGTCCCCACACCGAAGCGCTCGTCGCCACCCCCCACCTCCGAGCCCCGGGAGATGAGGACGATGCCGAGAAGACCGTCGCCGGCGAGGCAGTCGGTGACCAAGCTCCGGTAGCGGGGTTCGAAGACGTGCAGAGGCAGCCGGTCGTAGGGGAAGAGGACGGTGGACAGGGGGAACATGGGAAGGCGCCGCGTATCGGCCATCCTCAAGGATGCCCCTCCCGGGACGGGCCCGGCGGGCCGTTTCGGCCCCCGGGCGGGTCCCCCGGGGCGGGACCCGGGGCCGGCGCCTTCCACTGACGCTGCGTGGCCGTACGAGCCGGAATTGGACCAACATTGTGGGTAAGTTGGGACACCAGAGGGGCGAATAGCCCACAATCAGTGAAGCACGGGGGACTGGGAGTGACACGGGCCCCGGCAGTCGGCGGGGAGCGTCGGGCCGGGCATGGGAACGTCCGGGTCACGAGGTCTGAGACGGCCTGAGAGAGGCAATTGGCAACCGACGAAGGTGAGCTGGGGGCCGACGACGAGCGCCACGACCTCCGCCAGGAGGTCCGGCAGCTGCGCGACCGTCTGACCAATGTCGAGGGCCACTTCCGCGGTGTGGTCGACAACAGCACCGACGGGGTGATCGTGGTCAACCGCGACGGCATCGTGGTCTTCGCCAACACCGCGGCGGCGGTGATGCTCGGGACGACCCGCTCGCACCTGATGGGCAAGGCGGCGAGCTTCCCGGTGGTCTCCACGACGTCGCGCCGGCCCGATCACGACGTCTTGCTGGCCGACATGCGTGTGCTGTCCACCGACTGGGACGACGAACCGGCCGTGTTGGCCCTCATGCGCGACATCACCGAGCGGTCCGTGGCCGACGCCGAGATGGCGTTCCGGGCCACCCACGACCCGGTGACCGGGCTCCCCAACCGCTACCTGCTCGACGACCGCATGAAACAGGCGCTGGCCAGGGACCGTCGCGAACCACGGACCCTGGGCGTCCTGTTCTGCGACGTCGACGGGCTCAAGGGGATCAACGACCGGCTCGGCCATGCCGTGGGGGACCAGGTCCTCATGGAGACGGCCCGGCGCATCGAGGCGGTCATCAGGCCGGCGGACACGGCCGCGCATCTGGGCGGGGACGAGTTCGTCGTCCTGTGCGAGAGCATCGACGAGGACGGCGCCACCGCGGTGGCCAATCGAGTGGAGACGGCCTTCGACGTGCCCATGACCGTCGACGGCGCGGAGCTGAGCGTCGGGGTCAGCGTGGGCCTCGCCATGACCAGTGACCCTGACATGCTCCCCGCCGATCTCCTGGCCGAGGCCGACCACGCCATGTACCGCACCAAGCAGCGCCGCCGCCGCCAGTCACCTCGCTGAGCCGCCCGCCCCGGTGCTGTCGGGCCCCGTGGCGCGGTCACCCCGCAGGCGTCGGCCCCGGCGCGCCAAGCACATCCACAGCAGTGTGCCCAGGGCCACGACGAGCACGACGAGAAGCTCGGGGTAGTAGGCAAATCCCACGTAGCGGAAGACGATCCGGTGCACGCCGGGCGCGACCGACACCCCGACCACGGCCGGGGCCAGCATCTGAGTGGCCACCTGACGGCCGTCGACGTGGACGGTCCACCCCGGGTCGAACGAGGCGCTGAGCGCCACGACGGCGCGCCGGTTCGCCACGATCGTCGCCGTGACCGAGCCATCGGGGAGGTCGTCGTCCTCATGGCGGACGGTGCCGGCCGGTCCCGCCATAGCGGTGCCGGTGGGAGAGCTCAACGGCGCGGGGGGGCTGGAGCCGTAGGCCACGGCCAGGTAACGGCCCTTGCCGGGGAGATCCGAGCGCAGGTACGGGACGCTCATGACCCCGACGTTGGTCCGATCGGCACTGAGCACGCCGATGGTGTCGACCACCCGCACGTATCCCCGGGCGGGCAGGACCCAAAGCCGGTAGGGGCCGCGGTCCATGACGAACCGGGCGGGCACCGGAGGGGGGTGGCCGGCGGGCAATACCATGTAGTGCACGGCGAAGAGGGCGAAGTCCCCGGGGACGTCCTCGTCGAAGTAGTACTCCGGGTCGGTCATGAGCGAGGCGGTGCGGAGGGTGTAGCCCACCTCGTCGACGTCGAGGCTCTCGAGGTACTTGAACACGGGGACGGCGCCCACCCTGAAGTTCGAGCCCCAATTGGAGGGCATGCCGGCGTAGACGCGCCCACCTCCGTGGTTGCGCACGTAGTCGACGATGCGGTTGAGGTCTGCTCCCTGGGTGCGGTCGGCGGCGCTCTGGTCGGCGACGGCCTGGGAATTGGACGACGCGAACGATCCGATCTGGGACCATGCCGGCGCCAGGGCGGCCACCCCCAGGGTGCAGGCGAGCGCCACCGGAATGCTCCGCCTCGGGCCCGCGCCGGCCCAAGCGGTGGCGCGTGGCCATGTCCGCACGGCGGCGTGCCAGGCCGCCGCCGTCAGGGCCGCCCCACCCATCCCGGCCAGGTACAGGCCCGACAGCTGGGCCCCCATCATGAAGCGGCGCATGAAGATGTCGGTGCTGCCGGGGAGGAGGGCGGTCAGGGAACCGAAGGTGGTGCGACCGAAAGACAACAGGAGGCTCATGACGAGCAAGGCCACGACGGCGCGGCCCGGAGGGTCCCTGCGCCATCGGCGGACGCAGACCACCAAGCCGATCGCGGCCAGGACGGAGACGACCGGGGCCCGATGAGCGTCGAAGAGCTGACCGCTGACGAGCCACGTCATCACCTGCCTGGCTCCGTAGCCGTTGACGAGGGGGGTGTGGGCGAGGATCTCGTTGGTGGCGGCCCACCGGCCGTTCACGACGACCGGCACCGTCACCCACGCCGACAGGCCCAGCGCACCGAGAGCCACACCGGCGGCGCGTCCCAGACGGGAGCGCAGCGCGCTCGGGGTGAGGAAGGGGAAGATGGCGATGGGGATGAGGGCCAGATACCCGGTCTCGAAGTGCATGGCGACGGTGAGGGCCACGAAGACCGCCGCGGGCAGCACCGCTCGGCGTGAGGACATGGCACGCCAGGTGAAGGCCCACGCCAGGGGAAGCGTCCATGACGCCCACAGCTGGGCCCACACCCCGTACCCGATCCACACATAGGCCTTGGACTCGTAGCCGACGCCCACGGCGCTCATGAGGAACGGCGCGGCCGCGGCGCTGAGCAGCGAAGCACCCACACCGCGGTCGAAGAGCCGAGCCGACCAGTACACCGAAAGGGGCCACAGCGAGAGCAGCAGGTACAGGGTGATCCGGAAGGCGGCGTTGCCACCGGTCGCCAATCCCAGTGCTCCGGTCAGCATGGACGGCAGGCTCTGGTAGTGGAGGAACTGGGGCGAGCCCAGTCCCAGATAGGGGAACCAGCTCGTGAGGGGCAGGTGCCCTCCCTGGAGACGCCGCACGGCGAAGCGCACCATCTGCTCGTGCACTGAGCTGTCGTCGAGATAGGGCACGCCCGTGAGCTCTGAGCGCCAACTCCACAGACCCCAGGCGACCACTGCGCCCAGAACCCCCAGCGCGGTCACCTGTTTCGGGCGCACCATGCCCGTCATCATGGCCCGGGTCCCCCGTGGACCCGCGGAGGTGGGACGAAGCCCGCCGGACGAGGGCGACGGGTCGGGGTGTCGGTCCCTATGCGGACTTCTTGGTCTTGTGGGCGCGGTGCTTGCCCGCGTGGTGACCCTTCTTCGCCTTCTTCTTGTGCTTGCTCACCGACGGCGTCTTGGCGCCCGTGGCCGGGTTCTTGGCGGGGCCCGGCCCCGGGCCGGTCCCCGTGCCGGTCCCCGTTCCCGTTCCTGTCCCCGTGCCGGTGCCGGTGCCGGTGCCTGTCCCGGTCCCCGTTCCCGTCCCCGTGTTGGAGGGGTGCGTGGGCGCCGGAGTGGGGGCGAAGATCCCCGTCCCGCCGTTGGTCGTGGCGATCTGCCAACGCAACGTCGGCTTCACCAGGATCTCGAGCATGGCCGGGACCGTTCCTGGCGGCACCTGGAAGTACTCGCACCCCTGCGCGCTCTTATCGGGGTCGAGAGGGGCGAACAGACCGAGGCCGGCGCACTCGGGGACGATGGCGCCGCTGTTGTTGTCGGGACTGTAGGTCTTGCCGTTCGTGTCACTGAGCAAGGACGCCACCGAAAGCGACGAATAGGTGGCGGTGGTGCTCGAGGTGTTGTGCAAGGTGAGCACCGTGACCGCCAGTTGCGCGGCGGAATCGAGGATCACGCTGTTCAACGTGATCTGGACGCCCGAGGCCTGGAGCGTGCTCCCGACCTTGCCAGTGGTGGCGGCGGTGGGTGTCGCGCTCGGATGCGAGCAACCGGCGAGGCACAGCGCCAGGACGAGGATCCCGGCGACCGGGCGGTCGCGGACCAGCGTTGTCATGGCCCCCCCGTCCTCAAACCGCCACCGGTGGTACCGGCGCACTCCTCCAGCCCCGAGCTCGTGTGTTGCGGGCGCTTGCGCCCTCCCCAGACTACCGTCCCGACACGATCTGGGGAGCCCGGACCTCGGAAAACAAGCCTGCTGGCCTGCGGTGTCGGAATCGGGCCGGACCCCTCCGGCTATGATGTGGCTGATGCGGGGGGTCGCCATGGACGAGCGCGAGAGCGCTGCCGTGGAGTATCACCCGACGCCGGCACGGGTCGAAAAGCCCGATCTTCAAAGGTTCCGGGCCACCGCCCTCGTTGCCCTGGCCGTGGGCGCGCTGCCGTTCCTGTGGGTTCTCTGGGACGAGTGGACCAGCAACATCAACGTGATGCGCACGGCCGGGGCGGGCCGCATCTACGACCTGCAGGCTCTCGCCATCCTGCACGGCCGGCTCTGGGTCCCCAAGGGCCGCCTCGGCATCGAAGCCTTCGTGCACGACGGGCGGCAGTTCACGTACTTCGGGATCCTTCCCTCGTTGCTGCGAGTCCCGTTCCTCATCGTCGATCCCGGGCTCCAGGGCCAGCTGGGTGGGCCCTCGATGTTGCTGGCGTGGATGGTCATCGCCGTCTTCAGCGCTCTGCTCATGTGGCGGATACGGATGATCATCCGAGGTCCGGCACCACTGGGTCGGGCCGAGGCCACGGCGCTCGGCGTGGTCCTGGCGGCCATCACCGGCGGGTCGGTCGTCGTGTTCCTGGGCGCCACTCCGTGGGTGTACCACGAAGATCTCATCTGGAGCATCGCTCTGGCCGTGGGGAGCCTCTTCACCATCGTCGGGGTCTTGGAGTGCCCCACGCGGCGCCGGGTCCTGGCCATGGGTGGGTTCGTGCTGCTGGCCGGTCTCAACCGGCTCACCACGGCCTGGGCCTGCGTCTTCGGTGTCGCCCTGGTGGCGGCGTGGTTCGCCTTCGGTCGGAGCACCTCCGAGCAACGCAAGTGGGCGCTGCCGGTGCTGGCGGTCGGGCTGGTCCCGCTGCTGTTCAGCTGCGCCATCAACATCGTCAAGTTCGGAGTGCCCGTGGGCCTGCCCATGGTGGATCAGGTGTGGACGGGGGTGAATCTCCATCGGCGCCAGTTCCTGGCTTCGAACGGCGGCAAGTACTACGGGGTGAAGTTCTTACCCTCCACGTTGCTGGCGTACCTGCAACCGGTGGGCGTGCGGTTCCGTACCATCTTCCCGTTCATCACGCTTCCGGCGTCTCCGGCGGCCATCGTCGGCAAAGGCGTGCTGTTCGACAACACCTACCGCACCGCCAGCGCCACCACGACCATGCCGCTGTTGATGATCCTCTCCTTCGTGGGGGCGGTCGGCGTGTTCCGCCGGCGGGTGTCCAGCCGTGTCAGGGCGCTACGCCTCCCCATGATCGCCATGTGCCTGCCCCCCTGCATCACGCTCGTGTGGGGCTACATCGACACCCGCTACCTTGCGGACTTCATGCCGATTCTGATCCTCGGCGGCATCATCGGCATCGTCCTGCTGACGCGCTATCTGGAGCATCGACGGCCACGGTGGCGTCGGATCGGCGTGGGTGCGGTCGTCGCTCTGGGACTGTTCAGCATGGCCGCCAACCTCGGCATTGCCCTCACGCCCAATGCCGAGTTCAGACAGAACCAGGTGGCGAAGTACGTCGAGTTCCAAAAGAGCATCGGTGACCTGATCGGCCATTCTGCCTCCGCAGACCTGGTGCAGGGCAAGACATTGCCGTACTGGGCCCCCGCCGACGAGATGTTCGTCGTGGGCAACTGCTCCGGTTTCTACTTCTCGACCGGTGAGAATTACGAGACCATTCCCAAGCAACAGCTTCAGCACCGGACGTGGCTGACGGTGGTGGAGACGCCGGGTTCCCTGCACCGGCTGAAGATCACGCTCAACCAGCGTCCCTCGGCACTCGGTGCCGGGGTTCCCTTGCTCACCGTGGGCGGAGACACGATCTCGATGGTTCCTGCCGGCCCGAACCTCGTCCGGTTCCGTTTGGCGGATCCGCGCTATCCCGAGACGGGCGCTCCGGTCCCGGTCCGAGTGGGCCGCACCTTCGGAGTTTCGATCACGACGGACGTCAACCTCGAGAGCGTGAACGTCGACTCCAACCGACGTGTCGTCCTCAATGGCGTCCTCAGCACCAGGGGAGCTGCGCTGGCCCATCCGCAGCAGAGCACGTCGGTGTCGGTTCTCGACGTGTCGGGGACCCAATCGGACATGTCCCTGTGCCACAGCCTTCTCAAGGAGAAGTGAGGCTCGCCGGGACCTGAGGCTCAGCGGTACCCGGGGCTCGCCCGACCCGAGGTCGTTCAGGAATTGTGGTCGCGGTCCTGGGCGGTGGGGTCCGGTGCGCTATGGCGGTGAGCCTGGCGACTGCGCCACAGCCGCAGGCGGTCGACAGGCCCGAGGAACCGACTGATGGAATGGTCCGAGAGCCCGAGGTGGCGCTTGGCCCAGTCGTAGGTGCGCAAGGCGTGCTTGTCGAAGTAGATGACCACGGAACGGGCCCCGTCACCCGGTCGGGCCCGGTAATCGGTCGAGCGCACCAGGGGATGATCCTCGGTCGTGAAGTAGTAGAGCGCCAGTGACTGTCGTGCCACTCCGGGCGGGCAGGTCATGGGCTCGGGGTGCCCGTGGAACGAGTCGGCGTCGGTGGTGAAGATCACGGCCCGGTTGCCGACGGGAGAGACCACCGTCTCACAGCGGGCCATGTCGGTGCTCCAGAACTCGAGGTCGCCCCCGTACTCCGGGCGCCATTCCTCGTTGAGGTAGAGGAGGAGGTTCACGCGGCGGCGCCAGTTGCGATGGCGCGGGTGCACGGTGAAGTCGGCGTGGATGTTGAGGAACCCGCCCGCCACCGACTGGTGCAGCCCGCCTCCTTCGAGGGAGTCGTCGATCAACAGGTCGTCGATGCCGGTGAGCTCGGACAGGAACGTGACGAACCGGGGCGACTGCAGCTCGCCGAGCACGGTCCGCAACGTGGGCTTCCACGTCTCGGGGTCCGTGTTGCTGAATTTCCGCTCGTTGGCGTGCAGGTACCGGTTCCATTTGGCCGGATCGAGCGGGGGGAACTCGCTGATGGCGCGCTCGGCAGTGTCCGGGGCGAGGAGGTTGTCGAGGACGATGTGGGGGAAGGGCTTGGCGGAGCGGTAGCGCTCCCGCAGCTGCACGACTTCACCTTCGAGACGCCCGAAGTCCACGATCACGGATTGCGCAGCGCGCGCGGGAGGGTTGTGCCCGTTCCCGTTGGCCGAAACCAACGTGGTGTGCTCCGGCTCGGTGCCGGAAGGAACCTTGGGCATGGTCATGGGCGAGAGGCCGCCCAAGGTGAAGGCAACCCGAGGAGATGCCGTCCCAAGACAGACCTCGACATCACGACACCCCTGCGTTTCGAGGCCCGCGTACGCGCACCACCGTGCCCCCTCCGGAGATGACCAACTCCCGTAAGACTAGGTTACCGTCGTGACCTGCGACAATGTCTTGACGCCCCGCTTCGTGGCCGCTCGGTACGGGAATTTTATCCGCCGACCGTCCGTACTTCTCTCCTCAAATTTGATGGAGTCTTCGGCGTCCCCACTCCTCTAGGAGCCCCAACGGGACACGTCGACCCCCAGCTGCTCCAGGACCTGGCGGTCCGCCGCGAACGTCTCGACGAACTGGTGCCGCAGACGTGAGCCGTGGGATCCGCTCGTGGCCTGGGAGCGCAGCCCCCGGCGCACGACCTCGCGGGCGAGCCGGCGAACCGGGCGCGGGACCACCGGCCGCGCCCGCTGACCCCGTTCGAGCAGCGTCTCGAGGACGCGGCTCTTGCGGTCCACGGGCCGGTACATGGTCTGGTTGAGGCGCTCGTCCTCGATGGGCCGGCCCAAGGGCTCGAGCCCCAGGAAGGCGAAGACCTCGCCGACGGCGCGGTCGGGTGCCGCGGCCAGGTCGTCGGCGAGCAGGACCCGCACCTGCTCACGAGGGAAGACGGTGAAGAGCCGGGCGAGCTGCTCCCCGTACAGCCCGAGCTGCCGGTAGAACCAGAACGGCTCCCAGTCCAGCTTCTCGCGCTCGTGCTCGGCCGCCATGGCCGAGGCGAAGTCGAGCTTCTCGCGGCCCTGTTCGCGCAGGTCGGCCCAATTGGAGTAGGCGCGCATGGTGGGTTCGCGCAGGACGGCGACCAGACGCGCGTCGGGGACGAGCTCCCGGATCCTCGGGGCGGCGTCGGGTTGCCACAGATAATAAGGAGAGGACTCCCCCGCGTACGTCAACGGACCAGGCGGATAGGTGAACAGGCGCTCGTACGCGTCGCGATCGACGACGTAGGCCCGATCGGCGCGCTCGTCCCCGGGACCGTGGTGATGGGGTCGCGATCCCGGGGCCAGGAAGAACTTCGGCTCCTTGACCGCCGCCATCGAGATGCGGGGGTGCTGGTCCAGGTAACGGTGCAGCGACGTCGTGCCGCACTTGGGGGCGCCGATCACGAAGAGATTGGGTAGGGGCATGACGGTCTCACCCACGAGTCGTGGGAGCCCGGCGTGCTCCCCGATGCAGACAGTGGCACGCCGATCCCCCGCCGACGGAACCGGGGGCATCGTACCGGCGGCCCGGCCGGTTAGCCTCCATGGCGTGCCCAGAAGGCTCACGCGGGGGCCGGGGTGGCTTCGGCACACGGCGATGGCCCGGCGCAACCTCGACCCGGTCCCCGACGACGTCCGGGGCGCGGGCGGAGTGTGGGCGGTCGGGCTCGTGCGCGACGAGGGCGACATCGTCGAGACCGTCGTCCGCAACCTCGTGGCCCAGGGGGTGGAACGGGTCGTGATCGCGGACAACCTGTCGACCGACGCCACGGCCTCGGTGCTCGAGCGCCTGGCCGGCTCCCTCCCCGTCACCGTCCTCGCCGACCGGCTGGCGGCCCATTACCAGGCCGAGAAGACGACCCTGCTGGCCCGGGCCGCGGCCCGGGCCGGAGCAGGCTGGGTGCTCCCCTTCGACGCCGACGAGATATGGACCGCACCCGTGGGAACGGTGGCGGGCTGGCTGGAGGAATGCGACGCGGACGTGGTGCAGGTGCCCGTGTTCAACCACGTGCCCACCGAAGGGGACGACCCCGGCGAGCCCGATCCGGTGCGCCGGCTCCGGTGGCGCAAGGCCGAGCCCAACCGGCTGCACAAGGTCGTGTTCCGGGCCGACGGCCGGGTCCGGCTCCACCACGGCAACCACGGCGTGGACCGTCGGGGCCGGCGCCGGCGCGGGCTCGAGATCAGGCATTTCCCCTACCGCTCCGAGGAGCAGTTCGTCCGCAAGGTCCGCCAGGGAAGCGCGGCGCTCGCCGCCACCGACCTCACCGACGAGGTCGGCAAGCACTGGAGAGGGCTGGGGGCGGGCGACGACCCGGCGCTGCATGCCGCATGGCAGTCGTTGGTCGCCACGCACAACCTGCCTTCGGAGTGGTGGGTCCCCCGCCACGGGCTGGTCGAGGACCCCGTGGGGCTGCAGGGGTTCACGTCCGGCCCTTGAGCGCACCGGGCCGACGCCTCCTGAAGATGCCGGCGCCGACGGGCACGGCCACGAGCCCCACCACGGCTGCGCCGCCGAGCGCGAGGCCGGCGCTGAACGCCACCGGGCGGTAGCGCAGCTCCACGGTGTGGTTCCCCGCCGGCACCCGCGCCTGGAGCATCACGCCCGCGTAGCGCTGAAGGGGCAGCGGCCTCCCGTCGACGGTCGCGCTCCAGCCGGGCACGTCGGTGAGACGCAGGCGCAGCACCGCCGGGCCCGGCGCCCGGGTCACGAGGCGCCAGGTGGCGGGGTCAGGGTGCGCGACGGCGACGGGCGTACCCGCGGCGTCCAGGGCGGGCAGGGCCGTCCCGGGCCCGGCGGGGACGAGGGTGGCGGCGGCGGCTCCCGGGACGCGGTAGAGGTCCTGGCCGGCGATCCTGTCGACGAGCACGAATCCCGCCGGGGGCGGCGCCCGGGCCGGCTCCAGGACGAACCCGATGCCGAACCGGCGGGCGATCTGTGCGCTGGTGACGGCCGGACAGAAGACCGAGAAGGGGACGATGGCGCTCGTGGGACGGAGCAGCGCCGGTTCGGCAGTCTGGGCCGTCCAGCTGGTGTCGTAGCTCTGCGGGAGCAGCGGGTCGTAGACGGCGAATTCCTGGAAGCCCAAGGCTGCGTTGACCTCGGGCACGGTGCCCAGCTGATCGGGGGTGAAACACGCGCTGGTCCCCAGTCCGACCAGCGACGACCCCACCACGGCCTCGAGTGCGGTCTCCGCCGGAGTGGGGACGAGGTAGGCCGGGCTCGAGGACCACAACGAGGTGCCCGAAGCCACGAGAAACACCGTCTCGCACACCAGGAGGGAGGCCGCCGCCCACCACCCCGCGCCGCCGTGCCCGTCGGGGCGCGTATGGGCGCCGTGCCCGTCGGGGCGCGTATGGGCGCCGTGCCCGTCGGGGCGCGTATGGGCGCCGGCCCGCCTGCGTGCCAGGACCAGGGCGGCGACCACCACCAGTCCGAGGAGGGCCTGGGCGGCGGGCCAGATGAAGCTGCGGGCCCGGATGGCGGCCTCGGCGGCGGGAAGCCGTCCCCGCCCGAAGGCGTAGATCAAGGCCAGCAGCACGAGGGCCGCGGCGCAGCACACCGCCACCCAGGACCGGGTGAAACGCTGGGCGTGGGCCCGGACCAGGACGTCGGCGCCGACTCCGGCCAGGACGGCGATGGCGAAGTCCATCGGGAGCAAGGCGCGGTGCCACTGCACCGACCCCAGGGCCAGCGGTGGCAACAGGACCAGGGCGGCGGTGACCACGGCGACCGCACCGACGGCGACGACCTCGGGCCGTCGTCCGTTTCTGCGCAGCGAGGTGGCCACGGCCAGCACGGCGAGCACCACGCCGATGACACCCACGTAGGCGGCGGTGCGGACGTAGAACGAGGGTCCGAACCAGGTCCCCGAGGGAGATCCGTCGAAGCCCTGGAAGAACACGTACATGAGGTCACGGGGAGGCAGGGCCTGGCTGCCGCCCTTCGCCCCTCGTAGGGACGTGGCCAGCAACTGTGCGCCGGGGAGCAAAAGCGGCGCACCGAGCGCGGCTCCTGTCACGGTCGCCACGGCGAGGTCGACGAGGGGGCGGGCGACGGGCCCCGAGCCGCCGAAGCCCGCCAGACGCATGGCGAGGAGGGCGGCCACGAACACTGCGAGCGCCGTGGCGAACAGCACCAGGGCGTCGGGCTGGCCGGCGTAGATGGCCATGGCGACGATCAGGGCGAAGAAGGCGATAGGCCGCCAGTGCCGCCGGCCTCGCACGATGAGCAGGGCGGCGGCGAAGAGCCACCCGGCCCACGACAGCACCGATGCCATGGGCCACCCCAGCCAGCCGAAGAACGACCCGCTGAGCTCGAAGATCGTGGCGCCCATGGTGCACCCCAGGACCCCCAGGCCCAGGAGCCGGCACAGCACGTAGGTGCCGGTCCCCGCCACGACCAGGGTCACCACGACCTGGACCGTGTAGGCGAGGTGCAGGGGGAACAGGTAACCCACCAGGGCGGGCAGGCTGAAGGTGGCGGCCTGCCAGTTGAAGGCCAAAGGTGTGCCGAGCGCGCTGTAGGGGTTCCACAGCGGCAGCTGACCGTGGTGCACCTGGGTCCACGCCAGCGACGTCCACGGGATCATCTCCGTGATCTGGTCGAAGGACTGGCGGTTGTGGATGGCGACACCGTGCTGGGCGGAGAGGCCGTAGGCCGACAGCCAGTCGAACGGTCCCAGGGACGCGCCGTGGGCCAGCGCAGGCGTGAGCACGGCCCCGGCCGCCGCCACCACCCAGAGCAGACCGAGCAGGTCCCCGACCCACACGCGACGTGGCCGGGCGCGCGTCGAGGATGGGTTGCCGGTCATGTGGTCGAAAGTATTGCCGGTGGGTATCGCCCACCGGAACGATGACCGCTGCCTCCGGCACCGCCAGAGACCGGGTGATCAGGCCGAACGTTCAGCCTTTGGCGCCACCGGGGAGGCCTCGGGTTACGCCGAGGCGCTCCCGCCGGTCTTGAGGGTGCTGGCGGTCTTGCGCCACTGCACCGTGGGGGCGATGGCCTGGAGGTCGACGCGGTTGCGATGGCGTTCGACAACTCCGAGAAGACCCTTGATGGTCGGCTCCTCGAGGAGGTGCGGGACCAGGCCCAGGTCGAGGAGCTTGGTGTGCGCGGCCCGGTAGTAGTGCTCCTCCTTCTCGACCCTGGGGTCTTCGACGTGCTCGATGCGGGTGGCCCCGGGGTAGGCCGCAGCCACCATCTCGGCCATCTCGAGCACCGAGAAGGACTCGGTGAACTGGTTGAAGACCCGGTACTCGCCGGGGGCGGCCGGGTTCAACAGGGCCAGCTCCACACAGGCCAGGGTGTCTCGGATGTCGAGCATGCCCCGGGTCTGGCCCCCCTTGCCGTACACCGACAGGGGGTGGCCCACCACGGCCTGGACGCAGAAGCGGTTGAGCACGGTGCCGAACACGGCGTCGTAGTCGAAGCGCGTGGCCAGGTCGGGGTGCATGGTGGTCTCGTCGGTCTCCTGGCCGTAGACCACGCCCTGGTTGAGGTCGGTCATGGCCAGGCCCCAGATGCGACAGGCGAAGTGCATGTTGTGGCTGTCGTGCACCTTGGACAGGTGGTAGAAGGACCCCGGCTGCTTGGGATAGGGCAGGACGTCGGTGCGGCCCTTGTGGGTGATCTCGATGAAGCCCTCTTCGATGTCGATGTTGGGGGTGCCGTACTCCCCCATGGTGCCCAGCTTCACCAGGTGGATGGAGCGGTCCCGCTCGGCGATGGCGTAGAGCAGGTTGAGCGTGCCCACCACGTTGTTGACCTGGGTGTAGACGGCATGGGCCCGGTCGATCATCGAATAGGGGGCGCTGCGCTGCTCGGCGAAGTGCACGATGGCCTCGGGCTCGAAGCGCTCGAGCAGGGTCTCGCAGAAGCGGTGGTCGGTGAGGTCCCCCACGAACGCCTCGACCTGCAGCCCCGACACCTCGGCCCAGCGCCGCACCCGGCGCTGGAGATGGGCGATGGGGACGAGGCTGTCCACCCCCATCTCGAAGTCGTACTGCCGACGGCAGAAATTGTCGACCACGCCCACGTCGTGACCACGACGAGACAGGTGCAACGCCGTCGGCCACCCCAGGTATCCGTCGCCCCCCAGCACGAGGATCCGCAAAACCCCCACCCCCTTCACCGCGAGGGGTACGGGATGCTCCGGCCCCCCCAAGCCACGGTCCGGTCCGACCTGCTGCGCCATGCACAGCTGTGGTCAGTGTTGCCGGACCCCCGACGTCCCAGTATGGAATGCGTCCGCCGTGTCGAACATCGTCACAATTGGGAGCGCGGGCCGGCCCGGGCAGGGGCGGGAGCCCCGGGGCATGGCACGCCGCCCAGGTCAGCCCCGCTCGGGGACCCGATGCGCCAGCACGAACCAGCCTGCTTCGTCCCGGGCGGCGTCCACCACCAGGCCCTCCTGGGCGAACCACGGCGCCAGGTCCTCCCACAGGTACCGGTGCTCTACCGGGGCACTCAGCCGGTCGAAGGTGTCGAGGAGCAGGCTGCGGAACGGCTTGCCCCGGTAGCTGGCCATGGGGAGCCGCTCGAGCGGGCCGATGCGGGCGCGCCGGCCCAGCGCCCCCAGCTGGACCACGCCCACGTAGAGCAAGGCCGCCACCGGTGCGCTGAGGAGCCGGAGCAGACGGTGCGGCGTCCGTACCGTGAGAGCCCGGAACGCGGCCGCGGCCGACAGTGCCAGGCGGCGGGCCCCGAACCCCGCCGGCCGGCTGTAGAGGTAGACGAGGATGCGCCCGTCGGGGGCCAGCAGCCGCACCAGGGACCGGAAGCCCGCCTGAGGGTCCTCCAGATGGTGCAGCACCCCCAGGCAGACCACGATGTCGATGCTCCCGGGGGCCACGGGCACCGTGCGCAGGTCGGCCCGTACCACCAGACGTTGGGGTAGGGCGCCAGATTGCGGGCGGCGGCTTCCACCGCGCTCGAGCCGTCCAGGGCGACCAGGGCGTCGAGGTGGGGGGCAAGAAAACGCGTGTAGCGGCCCTTGCCGCAGCCGGCGTCGAGCCCGATCTTTCCGTGCAGCGTCTGCATGTCGAGGTCACGGAAGTACACCTGGGCGAACTGGGCGTCCTCGGCCCGGACGTCGTCGAAGGTGTTCCACTCGTAGCCGAAGCTCTCGAAGGTCCTGGCCGTGGTGCCGTCGGGGGCCGCCTCGCCGGCCAGATCGAGATACCCGCCGTCGGTCGGAAAGTGGTGCCCCCGGCCGCACACGACCGGGCCGGTTCCCGAGCCGTTCTCGAAGACGAGACCGTCCCCGCAGCGGGGGCACACGAAGAGCTCGAGCAGTCGACGATGCACCCCCGGCTCCCTCTGCACGCGCCCCCTCGTCCGCCGGGGCGCCAGATTACCCGGCGGGCCAGAGCCGTCCGGTGAGCCGGCGCGGCCCTCCGAGGCGGCGGTGGGCGGGAACCGCCCTTGTAGTGTCCCCGTGCGTGCGCATCCTCACGGTCGCCAACCACCTCGGCGCACGGGGGGGCCTCGAGCGGACCCAGATGACGAATTGCCGGGGACTGGCCGCCCGCGGGCACCGCGTGGACCTGGTCTACGTGAGCAGG
The DNA here is from genome assembly GCA_963848335.1 of uncultured Acidimicrobiales bacterium. Classification (GTDB taxonomy): domain Bacteria; phylum Actinomycetota; class Acidimicrobiia; order Acidimicrobiales; family UBA8190; genus Chersky-840. The sequence continues at coordinate 1,600,981 of CAWKDD010000001.1, read as the reverse complement.
GGGGACTTCGCCGAGGAATGGCAGCGGTTCACGGGTTCCATGGTGCAGATCGGGGGCACGCTCCCCCGCCGCCGTCGTGCGCTCTCCTCCGCCCTGTCGGTCGCGGCCGCGTGCTACGCGCCGGGGCCCGACTGGAGCCCGATGCGCTGTACGTCTACCGCTACTGGGACATCCCCTACGCGGTGGCGCTGCGCACGCTCGTGGGTGCTCCGATCGTGTACCACCTGTGCCTGCCCCCGCCCAAGGTGGTGCCACGTTGGCTGGCACCGTGCCTGGGGCGTGTGGACCGCACCGTGTCGGTGTCGCGCGACACCGCGGCCCGCTGGGCGGGGACGGGCCTCCGCGCCGATCGCACCAGCGTCGTGCTCACCGGGATCGACCTGGCGCGCTATGTGCCCGGATCCCCCGAAGCCCGGGCCGAGACCCGCCGGGGGCTCGGTGTCGACCCGGACGCCTTCGTCGTGCTCTACGCGGGCCGCATCGGACGCGAGAAGGGCGTCGACGTCCTGGTGCGGGCGTTCGCCCGAGTGGCTGCCGCCCGGCCCGGGGGCCATCTCGTCGTGGTGGGGTCCCCGTCGCTCGGTTCCGACCCCGGCGACTCGGCGCGCTACGAGGCCGAGCTGCGGGAACTGGCCCGCGACCAGGCCGTGACGTGGCTGGCCGCCCAGCACGACGTCCTCGCCCTCATCCAGGCGGCCGACGTCGCCGTGGTCCCGAGCCTGTGGCCCGAGCCGCTGTCACGGTCGGTGATGGAGCCTCTGGCCTGCGGTGTGCCGGTGGTGGCCACGCGCGTGGGCGGGAATCCCGAGATCCTCACGGGGTGGCTGGCCCAGTACCTCGTGGAACCCGACGACGTCGACGGGCTCGCCGGGCGGATCGTCTCCCTGCACGGGTGGCGCCGTTCGCATCCCGAGCTGGGTGAGCGATGCCGGAGCGAGGCCGAGGCCCGGCTCTCGCTCGGATCGGAGATCGACGCCGTCGAGGCCGCCCTCGAAGCCGCCGTCGAAGCCGCGCCCGCGGGCGTCACCGGCTCGTCGCGGCGCCGGCGCAGCACATCGCCGAGAGACGCCACGTCGTGCGGGTAGATGCCGTGGTACGGGTGGAACATGCGTCGGCCGTGGGGACGTTTGGATTCGACCATCATGACGGGGAGGCGGACGGGCGTGGGCCAGGCGTGGACGAGGGTCTCGGCGCGCGTGGCCCGGGACGTGGCGGGCTCCTCGGGCCACCAGGGCCGGAAGCAGGTGTCGGGTACGAGCGGGGTGCTGAAAGACCTGCGCGTAGACGGGGATCTTGTACTCGAGGAAGCCGAGCTCGGGCTCGTCGATGACCGCGTAGCGCTCCATGAACGGGCGCGGTGCCACCAGCCCGATGAACTGGCAGCACAACGGGTCCTCGACGGGGCCGTACCGGGAGGCGACGTGGGCCAGAAAGGCGTCGTACTCGCGGCGCGGCTCTCCGCGCACCCACTGCCACCACGATTCGACCTCGCGCACGGGACGGACGCCCGAGATGAGCATGTCCCCGACCTCCAGACGGCGGCAGCAGCTCGGTCAGCGGCGACACGACGACGAGGTCCCACTGGGCCAGGAAGAACGAGTCCCAATGGAGGCCCGCACCACGGTCGGTGAACCACCGGGCGCAGCATGATGTCGCCGTTGCGCCATTTCCACCGTTCGTCGTCGTCGCCGGGGAAGGCCCAGTAGTCGTCGAGAAGCGGTCCGAGCGCGGCTGCGAAGCTCGACGCGTCGCCTCGGGGGCCCCCGTAGAGGCCGTAGATCGGGGTTCCGGGGTTCCGGCGGCGCAACAGCCGCAGACGGTTCTGGCACAGCGCGACGTCGCGATAGAACCAGAACAGGATGCCGAGCTGCACCGGGCGAGCATATCGGCGGTCCTGTCGGGAACCCTCCCGTGACCCACGGCGCGCCACCGGCACGACGCGCGCCGTCTGGTCACCACGCGCCGGGCGCGGCGAGACGGTGATGCCCGTGCTGCGCGTGGAGGCCGTCGTGTCGGGACGGCTGTCGGCCTCGACCCGCTTCCGCGTGCTCCAGCACGTGGCGCCTCTGGGCCGGCTCGGCATCGAGGTCTCGGCCCGCCCGCCGCGCATCTCCAAGTACGCGTCCGTGCCGGCCGGCGGGACGCGCTCGGGGTTCGTGCGCCCGGCTGCCGAGCTCGCGCTGCAAGGGGCCAAGCTGGGCAGCCGGCTCCCGGCGGCGGCGCGCTCGTGGCGCGCCGATATGACCTGGCTCGAGCGCGAGGTGTTGCCGGGCCACGTCACCCTGGAGCCGTTGCTGCACCGTCCCGTGCTCTTCGACGTCGACGACGCCATCTGGCTCTTGTCCCCCGGGCACGAGCGCGCCACCCGTGCCATCGCCCGCCGGGCGGCGTGCGTGGTGGCCGGAAACGACTACCTGGCCGACTGGTTCGGGTCGGTGGCCCCGGCGGTCGAACGGGTATGGACGGCGGTCGACACGCAGCGTTTCACGCCGGCGGCGCGCCGTCACGGTCCGTTCGTGGTGGGATGGACGGGCTCGGGCCAGACCCTTCGGTACCTGAGTGCCATCGCCCCCGCCATCGGACGGTTTCTGGCCGAGGCCGCCGACGCCCGGCTGGTCGTCATGGCCGACAGCTTCGTGGATCTCCCCGGCATCCCCGTCGACCGCGTCGACCTCGTACCGTGGAGCGCGGACCGCGAAGCGGATGTGGTGCGGGAGTTCGACGTCGGGCTCATGCCGCTGGGCAGAGGCGAATGGGCCAAGGGCAAGTGCGCCTTCAAGATGCTGCAGTACATGGCCTGTGGTGTGGCGGTCGGTGGTCTCGCCGGTGGGCATGAACGCGCAGGTGCTCGCCATGGCCGAAGTGGGCTTGGCGGCCTCGACCGAGGACGAGTGGGTCGAAGCGCTCCTCACGCTGTATCGCGATCGTGATCAGGCCCGGTCCCTGGGCGCCAACGGCCGCACGCTGGCCGAGCGCTCCTTCTCGGTCCCCGTGATCGCCGCGCAACTGGCCGCAGCCATGCGGCGCTACCGATGAGGCCCGGCGTGTGAGCACGGCCCAGGACGATCCCGACGTCTCCGCTGTGCCCCCGATGCACGTCCTCGTGGTCGCCTACGGCGATCCGGACGCGCTCGACACGTGTCTGGGGGCCCTCGGCGACAGGTACCCCGTGGTGGTGGTGGACAACTCGTCGTCGGCCCGGACGCGCGCCGTGGCGGAGCGAGCCGGCGCGACCTACCTCGACCCCGGGGAGAACCTCGGGTTCGCCGCCGGGGTGAACCGGGGGCTGGGTGTCGGTGGCGCGACCGGGCGTCGACGTCCTGCTCCTCAATCCCGACGCCGTCATCGGGGTCGGGGACCTGGAGCGGTTGCGGCGCGCCCTGCACGCCGGCCCCGGCGTGGCGTGCGTGGCGCCGGCCCAGCGCACGACCGGGATCGGACCGGGCGTCCCCGGTGTGCTGGCCCTTCCCCACCCCGGGGCGGGCATGGACCGAGGCGGTGGGCCTGGGGCGCTTCACCCGCGGGTGGGGATACGTCATCGCCTCGGTGCTCCTGGTGCAGGCCGAGGCCTTCTTCGACGTGGGCGGGTTCGACGAGGGGTTCTTCCTGTACGCGGAGGAAGCCGACTGGGAGCGGCGTGCCACGCGCCGCGGCTGGAACGTGTCGTATTGCCCCGAGGCCTCCGCACTGCACGTAGGGGCGGCCACCGACCCCGATCCCGACCGGCGCCAGGTCCGCTTCCACGCCGGGGTCGAGACCTACCTCCGCAAGTGGCACGGGGCGCTCGGTTGGCGTTCGTACCAGGCGGCGACGGTGGTCACCGCCCTGCGGCGGGCGGCGGTGTCGCGCCGTCGACGGGGCCCGTCTTTGCGCCTGGCCCGTCTCTACGCGCGGGGGCCGGTCCGAGTGGCGCTGCGGGGGGGCATGATCCCCCCGCGCCAGCACCGGGTCCCGGTGATCGACGGCGCCGAGGGGCCGGGTTGAGCCCGCCCGCACCGGTGCACGTCCTGCTCGTGGACAGCTCCGGCTACGAGGACCTGGGCGGGGCGTCCACCGTGTTGAACGAGATCATCGGGCGCGTCGACCGGACGCGGTTCGTCCCCGCGCTGGCGTGCCTGTCGCCGGGGCGGTGGCCCGAGCTGGTGCGCAACAGCGGCACCGCCGCCTACAGCTTCCCGCGCTCACGGTTGCGATCACCGCGCAACCTCATCACCCTCGTGCTCGGCTTGCGCAGGGTGGCCCGGACCGAAGGGGCGGTGCTGATCCACGCCAGTGAGAACTCTGCCCTCCTTTACGCCGGCTTGGCGGGCCGCATGACGCGCACGCCCGTGATCTGGCACATCCACTCCCCGCTGCAGCCCCGGACGCGCTCGGAGCGAGTGGTGGCGCACCTGCTCAGGTCGCTGCCTCCCGCCCACGTGGTGTTCACGTCCCCCGGGGCGCGACAGCGGAGCGTCGAATTCCCCGGGATCCCATGGTCGGTGGTGACACCCGGCGTCGACCTCGAACGCGGCCGGGGGGCGAACCCCGACCGCGCCAGACGGGCCTTCGGGATCCCCGACCACTCGCTGGTGCTGTCGATGTTCGCCCGTGTGGGGCGGATGAAGGGCCAGGCCGATTTCGTCGCCGCCTTGGGGAACCTGGTGGCGCGCTATCCGAACCTCTACGGGGTGATGTGCGGGCCCGCCGACGAGGCTTCGGACTACTGGCGACGGCTGCAGGGGCTCGTCGACGAGCACGGACTGCGCCGACGGCTCGTCATCCCCGGGGACGTGCGTCCCCCGCTCAAAGACGACCTCGTGGCGGCCTCCGACGTGGTCGTGCACCCTTCACACGCCGAGTCCTTCGGCCTGGCCGTGCTCGAGGCGATGGCGGCAGGCAGGCCGGTGGTGGCCGCGGCCACCGACGGACCTCGCCTGCTGATCGAGGACGGGGTGAGCGGCGTGCTCGTCGAGCCCGGGAACGTCGAGGAGCTCACCTCCGCCTTGGTCCGCCTGCTCGACGACGCCGGAGAACGTGGCGCGCTCGGGGCCCGGGCCGCCTTCGCCGCGCAGCGGTACGGCGTCGACGACATGGTGCGCCGCTTCGAGGCGCTGTGGGACGAGGTGCTCGGATCGGGCCCTCACCGCTCGGGGTGAGGGGGGCGCCGGGGGGTTCTCCCCACGAAGGGGATCCGTCGGCGCAACCGCACGTAGCGCATGTACCGGGCGTAGAGCTCCTCGTAGTCGCGGCGTTGGGCGATAGCGTCGGCCATCCACGGCGGCGCCTCGAAGGCCGGCGTGTGCGGCAGGCGGTCGTGACCCCCGGTGAGCTCGGTCATCGTGGCCACGGCCCGGTGCAGTTCCCCGGGCAGCTCGCCTCCGTCCTGGCGTGGGGCCGAGCCCGGCGAGACCGAGGCCGCCGCCACCTCGGCGGCATCCTCGTCGAGACCTTCCGGTACGCGTCCGGCGGCGGTGAGCCACCGGGCCAAGGAGGTCACCGAGGCCCGGGGGTCGTCGAGCAAGGACTCGTAGCGCATGACGTAGACGGCGCTGTCGGCGAGGGCGGCGAGGGCGGCACTGTTGTAGTGCTCCCACAGGGCGAGGCCGAGGCTCACCGAGAAGCCCTGTCGGAATCCCAACGAGCGGGCGACGGCCAGCGGTGAGCGCCACAGGAGGACGGTCACGGCGGGCGGGGGCAGCAGCGACCGCCACAACGGGAGGAGCAGGCACAGGCGCGGGTCCTTCCACACCACCGGGCCGTCGGCGGGGAAAGCCCGCCGGGCCGCCACCGGGATGCGTGAGGTGACACCGAGGACCGCGTCGGAGCGTTCCCAACCGGGGTCGAAGACGGGGGCGCGCTCCACGACCCCCCCAGGGCGGCCAGGATGTCGTCGTCGACGTCGGTGAGGGCCTTGCTCTCGTAGTGGACGGGGTTGTCGTAGCGGCCCTCCACGAGGTCGTCGGGGGCGGGCAGCATGAGACCGAGGCGACCGAGCGCGCCGGCCAGCGCCGAGGTGCCGCTGCGGTGCATGCCCACCACCAGCACCCACGGTCCCGACGGGATCCCTCGTTCGACGGTGTCGGCCAACGCCCCTCGCACCCTCTCAGCAGTTGCTCCTCGACGGTGCGCCGACGCGCCATGTCGGTGCGACCTCGGCGGCGACGCCGCCCAAACCTATAGGACCGGACCGGTTGGACGGGCCCATCGGGGCGGTCCGAGGTCGATCGCTACCCGGGAACGGTACCGATCCCCGTTAGCCTCCAAGGCGTGCACCAGGCGGGCGAGGGAAAGCTCGACACGGCGACGCCCAGCGCGCGCCTGGCCGCGTCCGTGCCCGACACGGCACGGACGGTCCTCCAGGTCGGTGTGGGCGAGGGATGGCTCACGCCCTGGCTGAAACAGCGTCGGCCCCCGCCCGCCCTCTACGGCGCCGACTTCCCCGGCTCCCCCGGATCGGCGGCGTCGGACGGTCTCGAAGGCTGCTTCGAGCTCGACCTCGACGCCGAGCTCCCGCCCTTGGACGGCGGATCGGTCGACTGCATCGTGTACGCGGACGTGTTGTCGCGGTTGACCGACCCGGTGGCCGTGCTCGACCGGCACCGCCAGCTGCTCTCGGCATCGGGGACGATCTCGTGCTCGGTCCCGAACCTGCAACACCACGACGTGGTCTCGGGGATCCTTCGAGGCGTTCCCCCGTACTACGCGCCGTCGCCGTCGCCGTCGACCGCGCCGTCGACCGGGCCGGCTCGACGCTGGCTCTTCACCTCGGCGAGCACCATGCAGCTCCTCCTCGACGCGGGGTTCGCACCCGACACTGCCGGGCGCGTCGAGGACGCGGGAGCAGGTCCCATGGTGCATGCTGGTGCGCCCCTGTTCGAGCTCCTCGGTGTGGGCGGGCGCGACGCGGAGCGCGACCTCAAGACGGCGACGCTCATCGTGTCGGGCCGGCCTCTCCCCCGTGCCGACACCAGCGAGGTCCCGATCACGTTCGTGGCATGCGTGAACGACGACGCCCAACTCGAGGCGAACCTGCAGCGCTCGCCGTGTATGGGGGCGGGACCGCACGAGTTGCTCGTCTTCCGCGGGTGTGCGACGGCGGCCGAAGGGCTCAACGCCGGAATCGAGCGGGCTCGCCACGAGCTGGTGGTACTGGTCCACCAGGACGTCTACCTCCCCTCGGGATGGCCGGCGCGTCTGGCGTCACAGTGGCAGCTGGCCGAGCGCCAAGGAGGGGTCATCGGTGTGGGGGGCGTCTTCGGCGTGCTCGATCGCCGGGTCCCCTTCGACGCCATCGGCCACGTGGTGCATCGGGACCGCCTGCTCACGCACCGCAGCCTTCCCGCCGATGTCGACGGACTCGACGAATTGCTGATGGTCGTGCCCCGCGGCACGCCGTTGCGCGTCGACGCCGCCCTGGGCTGGCACCTGTACGGGACCGACCTGGCGCTTCAGGCCCGCGCCCGGGGGCTGCGCGCCGTCGTCGTCGACGCGCTGTGCCACCACAACTCGTTGACCGGCCGCGTTCCCTGGAAGTACCGGGAGAGCGAGCGCGTCCTGGCGCGCAAGTGGGAGAGCGCGCTTCCCATCCACACCAACCTGTCTTCGATCGACTCGTGGTTGATCGACGGGTCCGGTGAGGAGGCGAGTGGGGCCACCCCCGACGATCGCGAAGGGGCCGTCGGGGGTGGCACCGAGGCCTCGGGGCCGCCCGACGCCATCGCCGATCTCGTCACGCGCTTGCGAGGCGAGCAGGTCGCGCTCAACGCCGAGCTCGAAAAGGCTCGCCTGCAGGTGGCCTCCATGCAGGCGAGCCCGTTCTGGCGGGCCCGCCAGGTCTATGCGTCGCTGCGCGGACGGTTGTCCCGACGCCGCTGACCCGGCGGCGGCCCGCGCCGCGGCGCCGGTGTTTACGGAGACGGCGGGTATGCTGGGCAGGTTGTGTCGGTCCTGCTGAGCGTGGTCATGCCGACCCACGACCGCGCCCGAGAGGTCGGACGGGCTGCCGCCTCGGTGCTGTCCCAGGACGTCGGGGCTCTGGAGCTGGTCGTGGTGGACGATTGCTCTTCGGACGACACCGCCCAGGTGCTCGACCGCCTGAGGGCTCAGGACGGCCGGGTGCGTGTCGTGCGCACCGAGGAGACGGTGGGGCCTTGTGTGGCCCGCAATCGCGGGCTCGAGGTGGCCCGGGGCGAGCTGGTGGCGTTCTGCGACGACGACGACGCCTGGTTCCCCGGTGTCGGCCGGGTGGTCCTCGACTTCCTGGACGCGCACCCCGACGTCGTCGCCGCGTCGTCGTGGCATGTCGTGCTCCACGCCCAGAGCGGTGGCGCGGCGGTCTTCCGCGGCCCACTGGAGTACCCCAGCACCCATCTGCTGTGGCAGAACTTCGTGGCTCTGCCCTTTGCCGTGCTCCGGCGTCACGCCCTGAGCTTCGACGTCTCGTTCGATCCCGACCTCCCCACCGGCGAGGACTGGGACCTGTGGCTGCGGTGCTCGCAGGAAGGTCAGGTGCGCACGGTGCCCCATGTCGGCTACCTCTACACTCAGCACGGGGGGAGCAGGGTCACGAGGACGGCCGAGGCGCAGATCACGGGGCGACGCAACTTCCTGGTGAAGCACGCCGCGGCCATGACGAGCTCGTGCCGGCTGTTCCACGAGACCGTGCTGGCCGGCTACGAGCAGGGCCGGCCCGGGATGCTGCGCACGCTGAGCTCGGGCGCGGGCGCGTCGCCGGGGGATGCGGCCCGGGTCGGCTTCCTGCTGGCTTCCAGCTTGGCCGCCGTCCGGGCGGGGCGGCGGCGCCGGGACCCGGGCCTGCAGTCGCGGGTCATGGCGTCCTTGCTGGCACGGGTGCCGACCTAGACTTTGGCCTCGCACGGGGGGCGACCTGGCTCCGCGGATCGCGGGAGAGGGGCGACGATGCGTGGCAGTGGGGGCGGCCCGGCACCAGGCGGGCCCGGCGGCGACCCTGCCGTCGTGCGGGTCGGCGGGCCCTCGGACGCGGCCTCGGCGGCGGCGCTGCACGCCCTGCTCATCTCCGAAGGCTTCCTGTCGAGCCTCGGTCCCCGCTTCCTCGGCCGGCTCTACGGCCGCATCGTCCGGTCGGAAGGCTCCTTCCTGCTCGTGGCCGAGTCCGCAGGAACGACGGTCGGCTTCATCGCCGGCTCGGTGGCCACCGGTCGCCTGTACCGGGACTTCCTCGTGCGCGACGGCGTGGCCGCGTCCCTGAGCGCTCCGCTTCGTCTCGTGACGTCGCTACCCCGCGTCCTCGAGACGTTGCGACACGGACGCCGGGGCGAGGCCTCGGCACCCGGCGGCGAATTGTTGGCGGTGGCCGTCGACCCGCGCTGGAGGGGTCGGCGGGTGGGGCACCTGCTCGTCGAGGCGTTCCTCGGCGAGCTCGCGGCGCGGGGCGTCGGCTCGGCGCACGTGGTCGTGGGCGCCGGCAACGAGGCCGCCATCGCCATGTACCGCCGGTCGGGCTTCGCCCCGGCACGCACCTTCGAGATGCACCGCGGGACCCGGTCGTCGCTCATGCAGGTCGAGGTCCCGCTGGGCGCCGTCCCGAGACCCCGGCGCGGTTCGTGACGCGCCTGGTGGTGGTGAGCGCCGTGGCCTTCGGCGCCGCGGTCGTCCTCACCCCCGTCGCCATGGCCGTGGCCACGCGCACAGGTGTCGTCGACCACCCCGGCCCGCTCAAGCCCCAGGCGACGCCGGTGCCGTACCTGGGGGGCGTGGCCGTCTTCCTCGCCGCGCTGGTGGGGGCGGCCGTGGGCCACCCCGTCGTGATCGCGCCCCTGGCCGGCGCGGTGGTCCTCGGGGTCCTCGACGACCGCATGGACCTGCCCGCCCCCCTGCGCCTGGTGGGGCAGGTGGCGGTGGGCGTCGGCATCGCCCTGGCCGTCCCCACGCGCATCGGGGGTGTCGGCGGTGGCGTCCTCGTCGTGGCGGTGTCGGTCCTGCTCATGAACGGGACGAACTTCCTCGACGGGCTCGACGCGCTGGCCGGCGGCGTGGTGGCCGTGGCCTGCGTGGCCTTCGCCGTGGTGCTCCACGGCGGGGCCAGGGACCTGGCCGTGGCGGGGGCCGCGGCCCTGGCGGGGTTCCTCCTCTACAACCGCCCTCCGGCGCGCGTCTATCTGGGAGACGCCGGCGCCTACCTGCTCGGCGCCACCATGACCGTGCTCCTGGCCTCGGCGTGGGCGCCCGGGACGCCATCGCCGGTCGGCGTGGCGAGCCTGGTGATCGTGGCCGTCCCGGTGGCGGAGGTGGCGGGCGCGGTGGTGCGCCGCCTGCGGGCCCGGCGTTCGATCACGAGCGGTGACCGTCGTCATCCCTATGACCTCGTCGTGGCGCGGGGGTGGTCCCGGGGGGTCGCGGCATTGGCCTATGTCGGGGGCGAGGTGCTGTTGGGCGCGGCGGCCGTGGGCGCGTCCAAGGCACACACCCTGGCCGGCCCCGTGGCCGCCGTGGCGGTGACCGCGGCAGTGGTGGTGGCGTTGTCCATGGCGTGCGGAGCCATGTCGCCCGAGCCCGGGGCCCGGGCATGAGCCGCGTGTACCTCTCGCCTCCCGACGTCGGCGAGGAGGAACGACAGCTGCTCCTCGAGGCGCTCGACTCGGGATGGGTGGCGCCGCTCGGGCCCCACGTCGACATGTTCGAGGAGGACCTGGCCCGGCGGGTGGGGGTGCCCTACGCCGTGGCCATGTCGAGCGGCACCGCTGCGCTGCACCTGGCGCTGCTCCTCGTCGGCGTGGGCCGGGGTGACGACGTGCTCATGCCCACGTTCACCTTCGTGGCCACGGCCAACGCCGCCACTTACCTCGGCGCCCGGCCGGTGCTGGTCGACTGCGACGCCGACACGTGGCAGCTGGCGCCGGACCTGCTGGCCGAGGAGCTGCGCGACCGTGCCCGGCGCGGCACGCTGCCGCGGGCGGTGATGACGGTCGACCTCTACGGGCAGACCGCCGACTACGGACGGCTGGTCCCGCTGTGCGAGGAGTACGGGCTGCCCCTGGTGGAGGACGCCGCCGAGGCCCTGGGCGCCACGCACCGTGGCGAGGCGGCGGGTTCCTTCGGCGCGGCCGGGGTGTTCTCGTTCAACGGCAACAAGATCATCACCACGAGCGGGGGCGGCATGCTGGTGTCGCGCTACAAGGACCTCGTCGATCGCGCCCGGCACCTTGCCACCCAGGCGCGTGAGCCCGAGGTCCACTACGAGCACGTCGACCTCGGGTTCAACTACCGCATGAGCAACCTGCTGGCCGCGCTCGGAGTGGCGCAGCTGCGCGGCCTCGACCGACGCGTGGAACGCCGCCGGGCCATCAACGCCACGTATCGTCACGCCCTCGGCTCGACGCCCGGCATCAGCTTCATGCCCCACGCCCCCTACGGTGAGGCCAACGACTGGCTGACGTGCATCCTCGTCGACCCTGGCGCCTTCGGGTGCACGCGCGAGGACATCCGCGTGGCGCTCGAAGCTCAGGACATCGAGGCCCGGCCGACCTGGAAGCCGTTGCATCTCCAACCGCTGTTCAGCGAGACACCGGTGGTGGGGGGGTCCGTGGCCGCCGCCATCTTCGGGCAGGGCCTGTGCCTGCCGAGCGGCTCGTCGCTCTCCGACACCGACCTCCACCGGGTCGTGGAGGTCATCGAGCGTCTCGCGGCGCGCGCGTAGGCTCCGGACGTGCAGACCCGAGAGGAGGGGGACGAGGCGAGAGCCGTGCCCGACGAGGATCCGGACATGGCCTCGCCCCGCAGGTCGCGCCGGAGCCGGTGGGCTCCCGACGTGCTGGGCGTGGCCTGGACCGTGCTCGCCGCTGCCCTCGTCCTGGCGCGCGCCCTGCACCCGGGCGTATCGCTCGGCCCCTTCGACCTGCTGTCGCGCTTCGGCCTCACCCAGCAGCCCGGGACCACGGTGCACAACGCCATCCAGGCGGACCAGATCCAGCAGATGGTCCCGTGGACGAACCTGGCGTGGACCCAGGTCCACAACGGGCAGCTTCCGCTGTGGAATTCCTACAACCTCCTGGGCATGCCCCTGGCGTTCAACTGGCAGTCGAGCGTGTTCAGCGTCCCCACCGCGTTGAGCTACCTCTTCCCGGTCCGCTACGCGTACACCGTCATCGTGCTGGTCCGGCTCCTGATCGCCGGCACCGGTGCCTACGCGTTGTGCCGCGTGCTGCGGCTCGGGGTGTTCGGCGCCGCCTTGGGCGGAACCGTCTTCGAGTTGTCGGGCCCCATGGTGGACCACGCCGGATGGCCCCACACCGCGGTGACGTGCTGGGCGGGTTGGGCCCTCGCCGCCGTCGTGCTGCTCGTGCGGGGCAGGCACCGCGTGCGCGACAGCGTGCTCATGGCGCTGTTCGTGGGAGCAGCGGTGTACGGCGGCCACCCCGAGAGCCTGGCCGTGCTCGGCGTGGCCGTGGCCGTGTTCGTGGTGGTGTGGTTGGTGGTGCGCGCCCGGCTGGAGCGGGCCCCGACGTTGCGGCCCCTCTCCCTCGTGCTCGTGGCCGGCGTGTGCGGCCTCGGGCTGGGCGCCCCCCTGCTGTTGCCCGGGACCCAGCTCGGGCTCCTCTCGGTGCGCCGCAACGGGACGGGCCAGCCCGCGTACCCCCTCACGCATCTTCCCAACCTGGTCGCCGCCGGCCTGCAGGGCCCCGACTTCACCACTTCCGCCTACGTCGGCGTCATCGCCCTGGCCCTGGGTGCCGTGGGCGTATGGGCGGGGCGGAGGCGTCCCGAAGTGTGGGCGCTTGTGGCTCTGGTCGTGGTGAGCGGCGCATTGACGTTCCTCTCCCCCGTGGACCAGCTGCTGGACCACATCCCGGGCGCGCACACCGTCACCTGGAACCGGGCCGTCATGATCCTGGCGCTCACCGTGGCGGTCCTGGCCGCGTTCGGGATCGACGCCCTCGTCCGGGCCGACCGCGACCCGAGCGTCGACGCCGCCAAGACCCTGGCGCGGTGGGTCGGAGGCGCGTTCGCGGTGGCCGGAGGCGCGGTGTTGTTACTGCTGGCGGGGTCGGTCGTGGGCATCTCCCATCTGGCCAAGCACCAGCACAGCCTGTTCTGGCCGGCGGTCCAGGCCGTCGTGGGCCTGGCCGTGGGCGGCGTCCTGTGGTGGCGGGCCAAGCGCCGGCCCCCCGCGCACGGGCGCGGCGTCCTGTGTCGCAGCGCAGCCGTGGTGCTCTTCGGTGTGGAGTCCGCGTTCTTGTTGAGCACGGGGGCGTCGTTCTGGTCGGTGAGCCCTACGTACTTCGCGACGACCCCGGGGGTGACCGAGCTGCAGCAGAGCGTCGGCTCGTCGCTGGTCGGGTACGGGTCGTGCCGCGCGCTGGCCTACCTGACCTCGTCGAAGCAGGAGGTGGGTATCAGGCCCGACGCCAACGTGGCGTACCGCATCCGGGAGATGGCGGTCTACGACCCCATCCTCCCCGAGAACTATCTGCAGTCGTGGGCCGCGGCCGGTGGTGCCCCGACCCCCCATTCGCTGGCCCAGCTGGGCGTGTTCTGCGCCCGCATCGCCAGTGTCAACCAGGCGCGGCTCTACGGGATCCAGTACCTGCTCGAGCCCGCCGGGCGCAAAGGGCCCTACGGATCGGTCTTCGTCCGCCTCGTCGGCGACGAGGGGCTCTACTCGGTCCCCGGCGCGGCCGACGCCACGGTCGTCGCCGCACCCGCTCACGGGGCGGAGCCGTCGCTGTTCGCCCCCGGCGTCCCCGTGGCGGTGACACACCCCGATCCGGCGTCGTGGCGAGTCCCGGTGCAAGGCGCCGTGCCGCTGGTGCTGCGGCTCCGCCTCACCAACGTGCCGGGGTGGCAGGCCACCATGGACGGACGGCCCCTGGCGCTCGAGCCGTGGGCCAGCGGAGCCATGCTGGAGGCCCGGATCCCCCCCGGCCGGCACGTGGTGGAGCTGCACTACTGGCCCCCCCTGTTCACCGACGGGCTCGTGATCGCGGCGGTGGTGGCGGCGGGCCTGGTGCTGACGATGGTGGCGGCGGTGGGGCTGGGACGCCGGGCACGCCGGTCCCGCCCCGCAAGGTGACGGCGCCGCCGCCCGACATGCCCGACGTCGCCGAGCGCGACCTCAACGTCGTCATGGTGGCCTACGGGCCCGTCGCCGCCCTGGCCGAGGCGCTGCGGACCCTCGGGGCGGGTTCCTCGGTGGTCGTGGTCGACAACGGGTCGTCGCCCGCCACGAGAGACGCGGTCACCGGCGCCGGGGCCCGGTACGTCGACCCGGGGCGGAACCTCGGATTCGCGACCGCGGTCAACCTGGGCATGACGCACCTGCCCGACGCCGAGGCAGACGTCCTCCTGCTCAACCCCGACGCCCGGATCACGCCCGACGAGCTCGCCTCGCTGCACGCCGAGCTTCGGGCCCGCCCCGACGTGGCGTGTGTGGCACCGCTCCAGCACCAGCCGCGGATCGGACCGTCCCAGCCGCGGCCCGACTGGCCCTGGCACACCCCGGGCGGCGCGTGGGCCGAGGCCGTGGGACTCAGCCGACGCCGGTCTGGCCTCGTCGCGCTATTTCCTGGGTGGTGCCGTGCTGCTGCGTGCGGCGCGCCGCGCTGGCGGACGTGGGGCTGTTCGACGAGCGCTTCTTCCTCTACGGCGAGGACGAGGACTGGCAACGACGAGCCGTGGACCGGGGCTGGCGCGTCCGGTTGTGCCCCGAGGTCACCGCCGTGCACGGGTCGGGCGGGACCGAGAGCGATCCGGCGCGGCTCCAGCTGCGCCTGCACGCCTCGCTCGAGCGGTACGTGCGGAAGTGGTTCGGGGGCGGCGGCTGGGCGCTGTTCCGGGCCGGCACGCTCTTCGGACTGGCGCTGCGGGCGCTGTCGCGTCGCGGGCCCCGAGGGCGGTCGGCGCGCCGGCTGGCTCGCCTGTACGTGGCCGGCCCCGATCGCATGGCGCGCCGGGCCGGTGCGGTGCCGGGCCCGGGCCGATGACGTGCGCGCTAACGACCGTCGAAGTTCGGCCACAGGCCGAGGTCGAGCTCGGGGGCCAGCTGCGTCAGTCCCTGCACCTCGGCGGCGTAGAGCTCCACCAGGCGCCGGCGGGCGCCCTCGTCGAGCTCGACCTTGCCCTGGCGCGACGGGCTCTGCACCCGGCGCAGCCCCGCCGGACGGTATGCGTCGTCGAGCCCCAGGAACCGGTAGGTGCGCGCCAGCTGTCCCTCGGGGTCCTCGACGCACCGCTCGTACTGCAGCACGAGGACCCGGCCCGCCTCGAATGCCGCCTCCCACCGCCGCAGCGAGGTCGCATAGAAGCCGCGCCACAACGCCTCGGCCAACACCGTGCCCCGGTGCGAGCCCGGCACCAGATCGCTGTGGGCCACCCCCGACACGAAGCGCTCCACCGGGTCGCGCACCATGACCAGCAGCCGGGCGTCGGGGGCCGCCGCGTCGAGCAGCGGTGCCACCCAGGGTTGGTAGACGTAGTCCGGTGTCCACTCCCCGGTGATGGTGGCGGTCGGGCGTGGGAACCAGGCGTGGTACGCGCCCACCTCGTCAGGGCCGAAGGCGTCGGTGGCGAACCGGGCGAAGTAGTGGCGCTCTTTGTGCACCTCGGCGCGGTGGAAGACCCCGGGATGGTCCACCGACGAGCCCGAACCACCACGTGGTGCCGGCCTTCTGCACCCCGATGCCCACGAAGTCCGGAGGCCCGGCCCGCTCCCCGTCCCCCGGCTCCGGGGGCGTGTGGGCGAAACCCGTCTCCCACGGGGCGAAGGGGCCGATCCGGCGGCGCACGCGGTCACGCACGGCGCGCGGCAGTCCCTGGCGCAGGCCCTCGGGTGCCCGGTGCAGCGCCTGGCCGAGCGCCGTCCGGAGGCCCACGGCGTCAGGCTGCCACACGGGACGTCCTTCGACAACCTCGGCGCCCCACCTATGGTGGGTACCGTGTCGAGTGGGGGCCGATGATCTACTTCGCCACCGTGCACGTCGGGTCGCCACGCTGGATCGACATCCAGCTCGGGTTCCTCCGCCGCAACGTCTCGGAGCCGTTCTCGGTCTACGCCAACCTCCAGGACGTGCCCGGCGGGTACTCGGACCGCTTCGATCGGGTCGTCCCCGCGGCGGGAGAACACCCCGGGAAGCTCAACCTCCTGGCCGCCGAGATCGCCGCCGTGGCCCGGCCCGAGGACATCATCGTCTTCCTCGACGGCGATGCCTTCCCCATCGCCGACCCCATGCCGGTGGTGCGGGCCGGGCTCGACACCTCCGCTCTGGTCGCCGTGCGCAGGGACGAGAACGCCACCGACCGCCAGCCCCATCCCTCGTTCTGTGCCGTACGGGTCCGGGACTGGGAGCGCCTCCACGGGGACTGGTCCCCGGGACACTGCTGGGAGGCCGCCGACGGGCGCATGGTGACCGACGTGGGCGGGAACCTCCTGCGGGCGCTGGAGCGCAGCGGAGACTCGTGGACCCCGCTGCTGCGGAGCAATCGCGTCGACCTTCATCCGCTGTGGTTCGGGGTCTACGGCGGGATCGTGTACCACCACGGGGCGGGCTTCCGATGGGCGGTGGGCCGGGTCGACCTCGCCGACATCCCGCGCCTGCACACCAGGGCCAAGCACCTCCCGGGCGTGGGCAGGGCCCTGCGATACCTGAACCGGTCTCGGGCCCAGCGCTTCCACGCCGCCACCGCGGTCAAAGCGGGGCGCCAACGCGACGAGCTCCTGGCGCGGATCGAGAACGACCCGGACTTCTTCCGGGAGCTGGTGTGAGCGTCGACCCGGACCCCGGGGTGAGCCCCGAACGGTTGTGGATCGTGTCCCCGAGCTACACCGACGTCGTGGCTTTCACCATGCTGCGCAAGCGGGTCCTCGAGGTGATGCACGGCGAACGGCTCGATCGGGACGTGCGCTTCGTTCTTGTCGACGACACCGGGGGCAACGACGACGAGATCGAGGACCTGTGCGGCCTCGACGACGTGCAGGTGGTGACGCCACCGTTCAACCTGGGCCATCAGCGGGCCCTCGTGTACGGGCTGCGGACGATCTCGCCCGAGCTCGACGACGGTGATCTCGTGGTCACCATGGACGCCGACGGCGAAGACCGGCCCGAGGACCTGCCCAGCCTCCTGGCCCCGTTGCTGGCCGCTCCCGCCACGCGCCAGATGCTGTGCGTGGCCCGCCGTACCCGGCGACGGGAGTCGTTGCGCTTCAAGGTGATGTACCTCTTCTTCCGGCTCCTGTTCCGCGTCCTGACGGGCCAGACGGTGCGGAGCGGGAACTATGCCGCCTACCGCGGCGGGCTCGCCCGCAAGATGCTGCGTCACCCCTACTTCGACCTGTGCTACTCGTCGTCGTTGGTCAGCCTCGACATCGCGGTGACGCCGGTCCCCTGCCCACGGGGCGAGCGCTACGCCGGGCAGTCCCGCATGAATTCGTTCCGGCTGTTCATGCACGGCTTGCGCATGCTCATGCCCTTCACCGACCGGATCGCGGTGCGGGCCCTGGCCGCCTTCTCGGTCGTCTTCGGCCTGGGCGTCGTGGGGTCGCTGGTGGTCCTGGCCGTGCGGCTGTTCACCACCGCCGCCATCCCGGGGTGGGCGACGACGTCGTTGATCAGCATCGTCATCTTGTCGTTCCTGGCGCTGAGCAATTTCATCGTGCTCTTCGTGGTGTTCTCCCACTCGCGGGGGCTGTCGATGTCGGGCCTCGAGGAAGAGTCCGAAGGGGAGGTTCGGGACCCGTCGTCGTCCCGAGACCGGGCCCGGGGTTGAGGCGTCGGGCATCGCCGGCGCGGCGCTAGGGCCGGTCCGTCGGCGGCCTTCTCGGGCCGGCGCAGAGGTGCCGGGGGGACAGTTTCCCCGGTCGGATCTGCGAGGATATGTGGTGGGAGTGCAGGGGGAGGAGCGTCACAGCGCCATGGCTCGACCGACGACGTCCAGGTCGAAGGAGCCGCGGCGCGGGCGCTGGCGCCACCGGGTCCCCGAGGCTTTGGGAGTCCTGTGGGTCATCGTGGCGG
Organism: uncultured Acidimicrobiales bacterium; assembly: GCA_963848335.1. Classification (GTDB taxonomy): domain Bacteria; phylum Actinomycetota; class Acidimicrobiia; order Acidimicrobiales; family UBA8190; genus Chersky-840. Next base: position 1,583,015 of record CAWKDD010000001.1, on the reverse strand, counting down.
CCGGGGCGGTCATGGCGCCCGCTCTCGCCCACGGACAGTCCCTCGGCCCCTACAACCTGCTCACGGGTTTCGGGTTCTCGCAGGCGCCGGGAGCGGTGTTCCACGGCGGGCAGGCCAGCGACCTGATCGAGCAGATGATCCCGTGGACGAACCTGGCGTGGACCCAGGTCCACCACGGCCAGCTGCCTCTGTGGAACCCCTACAGCGCGCTGGGCATGCCCCTGACGTTCAACTGGCAGTCGGCGACCTTCAGCGTGCCGGCCCTCGTCGGCTACCTCTTCCCGCTGCACCTGGCGTACACGGTGCAGGTGCTCATCACCCTGGTGCTGGCGGGGACGGGCGTGTACGTACTCACCCGGGTCCTGCACTGCGGGATCCTCGCATCGGCCTTCGCGGGCACGGTGTTCGAGCTGTGCGGGGCCTTCATGTTCTGGCTGGGATGGCCCTTGGCGGCGGTCGTCTCCTGGGCCGGCTGGTTGTTCGCGGCCGCCATCATCGTCATCCGGGGCTCACGGCGCGCCCGGGGCATCGTGTTCCTGGCGTTGGCGGTGGCCTTCGCGATCTACGCCGGGCAACCCGACGCCCTCACCGTGCTGGGCGCGGCCTTCGTCGTGTTCCTCGTCGTGATCTTCCTGCACCGGGTGCCGCGGCTGGGGTGGGTCCGGAGAGATCTTCCGGCCTGTGCTCGACCTGGGGTTGGGCACGGTGGCGGGGATCGCGCTCGGCGGCACCGCTGGCGCTCCCCGGCTACCAGCTCACACGCTTGTCCACGCGCATCGTGAGCGGCCACGCCTACACCGGTGACAACGCCCTGTCGCTGTCGTGGGCGGATCACTTCCTGTACCCCGGCGTGAACGGGTTCCCCATGACCGGCGACAGCTACTACATGGGAGCCATCGTCGTCGTCCTGGCTGTGTGCGGGGTGGCCGTGCGATGGAGAAGGCCCGCCGTGATGGCCCTGGCCGTCGTGGCGGTCGTCATGGCTTGCCTCACCTTCAGCCAACCCGTCATCTCGGTGGCGGCGGACGTCGCCGGTTCGCAGACGATCCGGTGGCCCCGCGCCATCCTGCTCCTGTCCCTGGCGCTGGCGGTGCTGGCCGGGATGGGGATGGACGTCCTGGTGCGCTCGTGGCGGGAGCGGGCCGTGCTGCGCTGGCTGGGGGCCGGGTTCCTCCTGGCGGGAGCGGGCCTCGTCATCGTGGCGGTGGTCGGCGGTGGGGACCTCGTCGGGATCGCCGATGCCAACCGGTCCGCCGCCTTCATCTGGCCCGGGGTCGAGGTGGCGCTGGGTCTGGTGGTGGTGGGCGTGCTGGGTCTGGCCCGGCGCGGGCGCCCGGGAGAGCGGGGGCCCTCCTGGCATCGTCGTTCGGACCTCGGGCGGTGGGCCGCCCTGGCGCTGCTGGTGTGCGAGACGGCCTTCTTGGCGACCATCGGGGCGCCGCTTTGGGACTCGAGCCCGACGTACCTGCCCTCGACCCCGACCATGGCGGCACTGCAACGCGCCGTGGGGTCGTCGGTCCTGGGGGACGGGGAATCGAGCGACTGCTCGGTCCTGGGGATCAGGGAGAACGTGAACGTCGCCTACGGGGTCCACCAGTTCGAGGTGTATGACCCCATGATCCCCCGTGCGTATTTCCAGACCTGGAAGACGTCGACGGGAGAGAACCGCGACGCGGCGGGGTTCCTGCAGTACTCGACGTTCTGCCCCGCAGTGTCCAGCGCCGCCATCGGCCGCCTCTTCGGCGTGTCCTATGTCCTGGAGCTGGCCGGGAAACCGGGCCCCGAGGGCGCGGTCCTCGACACCAAGGTGGGCGACCAGACCCTCTACCGCATCCCGGGGGCGGCGCAGGCCACGCTCACCCCCCTGCCCGGCGACGGCGCGTGGCCGGATCCCGGTGCCCGGGGGACGCCGGTCGAGGTCACCCATCCCGACCCCGCGTCGTGGAAGCTCGTGACCCGTGCCCGTGGCCCGTCGGTGCTCCGGCTCCGTCTCACCGACGTCCCGGGCTGGCACGCCAGCATCGACGGCAAGCCCCTCACCCTGCAGCGTTTCTCCGGCGTGATGTTCCAGGCCCGCGTGCCGGCCGGCACGCATTCGGTGGAGCTGCACTACTGGCCGGCGGCCTTCACGGCGGGGATCTTCCTGGCGGCGTGCAGCGCCGTGGCACTGGCCGTGATGGTCGTCGTGGCATTCCGGCGCCGGCGCGCCCCGGGGACGGCGCCATGACGACGTCGCGGACCGTGCCCACGCCCATCACCCCCCCGGCGCAGCCCGACTCCACCGGCACAGGGAAGGATGGGGCGCGGCGGAGAATTCCCGACGTCCTGGGGCTCACCTGGACGGTGCTCGCCGCGCTGTGCACCCTCGCACCGGCGCTGCGCCCGGGCATTTCGCTGGGCTCCTTCGACCTGTTGTCGCGGATCGGGCTGACCAAGCAACCCGGCATCGCCGTGCACAGCCTTTTCCCTGCCGACCAGGTCCTGTACTTCAACCCCATGACCAACCTGGCGTGGCACCAGGTCCACAGCGGCCAGCTCCCGTTGTGGAACCCCTACAACCTGCTCGGCCTGCCGCTGGCGTTCAACTGGCAGTCCGGCGTCTTCAGCCTCCCCACGCTCATCAGCTATCTCGTCCCGCTGCACTACGCGTACACGGTCATCGTCCTCGTCAAGCTGATCGTGGCCGGTACGGGGGTCTACACGCTGTGCCGCGTGCTCAGGCTGACCCCGCTCGCCGCCGCCTTCGCCGCCACCACCTTCGAGCTGTCGGGCCCCATGCTGCACTGGTACGGCTGGGCCATGACAGGGGTGTCGATCTGGGCGGCGTGGATCGTGGTGGCGGCCATCTTGTTGATCCGGGGAGCGCACCGCCTGCGCGACACCGTCCTGCTGGCCGTGGCGGTGGCGCTGTCGGTGTACGGGGGCCACCCCGAGAGCCTGATCGTCATGACCGTCGCCCTTCTCGTCTTCTTCGTCGTGTTCCTGGCCGTGCGGAGCGCGACCACAGCCGGCGCCCTGCGGCGGCCGGTCGTGGACCTGGTGGTGGCGGGCCTGTGCGGGCTGGGCCTGAGCGCACCGCTGCTGCTGCCCGGGCTGCAGACGGCGGCCATGTCGGGGCGGGGATCGGCGCTGGGGGCCAGCGCCTATCCCTTCTCCGACGTCCCTGACGTCCTGGCCGCATTGCAGGGGTCGGACTTCCGGGTGCCACCCCCCTACATCGGCGTGCTCACCTTGGTCCTGGCCCTGGTGGCGGTGCGCCTCTACTGGCGGCGCCCCGTCGTGGCGGGCCTGGCGGCCGTGGTGGTGGTGACGGGCCTGCTCAGCTTCCAGAGCCCGCTCTACGGCGTGCTGCAGGCCACCCCGGGCATCCGGACCATCACCTGGAACCGCAGCGTGATGCTCCTGGCCCTGGCCACCTCGGTGCTGGCGGGGTTCGGGCTCGACGCCCTGGTCCGGCACCGGGGCGACCGGACGCTGCGGCGCTGGGCGGCGGGCGGGCTGGGCGGGGCCGGGGTCGTCCTGGGCCTCGCCGCGCTGGTGGTGGGGCTCGGCGTCCACCGCCAGGCCGGTGCCCAGGTGGCGCATTTCGTGTGGCCGGCCGTGATCGTGGTGGTGGGCCTGGCGGTCGTGGCGGCCACGGGCGGACACGGTTGGTCCACGCGCCTGGAGCCGGTGCGACGGCGCCTGGCCCGTCACGCCGGAGCGGTCCTGCTCGCGCTGCAATCGGCATTCCTGGTGGCCACGGGCGTATCGTTCTGGTCCCTGAGTGCGGGCTACTTCCCCGTCACCCCGGCGGTGGCGACGCTGCAGCACACCGTGGGGGACGCCGTGGTCGCCATCGGGACGTGCCGGTTGATGCCGTTCTCGTACCCGTACTCGGTGGAACAGGGGATCCGCCCCGACGCCAACATCGCCTACGGGGTGCACGAGTTCGCCGCCTACGAACCGCCGCTGACCAAGACCTACTACGACTCGTGGTCGTCGTTGACCGGGCAGCCCATCTCCAACAAGGACCGTCGGGTAGGGGTCTTCTGCCCGCAGCTCGCCAACGCCCGCGAGGCGCGCATCTACGGCGTGGGCTACATCCTGGCGCCGCGCCGGGGACCGGCACCGCGGGGCACGGTCCTCGACCGGGTCATCGGCGGGGAGCGCCTGTTCCGTGTGCCCGGCGCCGCCGCGGCCACGGTGGTCCCCGAGCCCTCCCCCTCGGGGCGCGTGGCGCTCGACGCTCCGGGCACACCGGTGGCGGTGACGCATCCCGGCGCCGGGACCTGGCGCATGGTCACCGACGCGCCCGGCCCCGCCCTGGTGCGGTTGCGGTTGACGGCGGTGCCGGGGTGGCAGGCGACTCTCGACGGTCGTCCTCTGGCCACCGGGTCGTGGTCCCGGGGCGCCATGGTCGAGGTGGACGTGCCCGCGGGGCGACACGTGGTGGAGCTGCACTACTGGCCCGACTTGTTCACCATCGGGATCGTGATGGCCGGAGCCGTGGTCGTGGGCTTCCTGGCCGCCGCGCTGGTGGTGGGCACCCGCCGCCGGCGGGGTGCGGTGCAGGCCCGGGGCCCTTAGGCCGGGCTGCGTACATCCGGTCTCAGACCGGCCCGGCCCTCACGACGGCGGGTCCGTGGGGCGACCCAGGAGCCACACCGTGAGCCTGCGCACGTCGAAGAAGTAGATGACCAGTCCCCCGATGACCAGGATGATGCCGCCGATGGCGAGGAGCTGGCCCAGGGGGCCGAAGCCCGTGAAGGCGAGCGCACCGGGGCTCACCGTCGGCGCCGGCTTGGCCGGAGGCACGGTGGTCTTGGGGGTCGTCACCGACGTCACCCGGGCCGGCGTGGTCGGAGCCGGCGCCGTCGAAGCGGGCAGGGTGTGCGGGTTCACGCAGGTGGCGCCGTCGGGATTCCCGCTCCAGCTGTGTTTGTCGAGCAGCGACCAGATGACCGAGTTGTCGTCGTTGGAGAACTGCCGCCACCTCCGCTTGGGCGGGGATGCCGAGCCCAGGTCGAACGTCACGACGCAGATGGAGGCGGGCACCGCCGCCGCGTTCGGATAGACGTGCCTGCCCATCCACGGGCCGGTGACGTAGCCCGCCCCGGCGACGGGGGTGTTGGTCTCGATGAAGGTGCCGCACGGGGCGCTCGGCATCCACGCCAATTCGGTCTGACGGTTGACGGGGTCGACGCCGCGCGACCCGATGTTGACGCTGGCGCTGAGGCCGAGCACGGAGTACGTCTCGGGGTAGCCGGTGTCGGTGGGGTCGTTCCACACGATCCCCCAGCCCGCGCCGAAGCGGTGGTCGCACTTGTCGGTGACCGTGGCGTGCAGACCCTGCACGTCTTTCAGGGAGGTGGTGAAGGGCCACAGCCAATGGCCGAGCACGTCGACGGTCACCGAACCGTTGGCGTTGGTGACGATGCTGCCGGTGATGGGCGGGTTACCGATGGGGCTGGGGGCATTGGCCATGGCCACGCCGACCCCGAAGAAGCTGACCAACACCACGCCCACGACGGTCACGGCGGCGGCCTCGAGCACGCGCCGGCGCGCGCGCGACCGGAGGACGGGCCCCAACGCCCGCCGTTTGCGACGGCCCATGAGGTTGATCATCCTTACCCCCGCCGTTACCTTAACGACCGCCCCTGTGCCCAAGCCATCATCACAATTGACGACCGAGCCGGCAGATCTTCTCACGGCGACCAGGGGAGATGGTCGATGCCGACCCGTTTCACCAGGGCCTACGCCCGCTTGCGCTTGGTCTCGGTCCGAGGCGGCGGGGACGTGCGGGACTGGGGACGGGCCAGCCGGAGCGGCGCGTCCCCGGCGTCGGATCCCCGGTCCGCGGTCGGGGCGGCGTGCCCGGCGCGCTCGAAGGCCCGGCGGCTGCGGGCGATGCCGACCAGCCCCGTCAGCGCGCGCGCCGCGGGGCCCAGGTGGAGCTTCGAGCCGCCCACGTCGAGCCACACCTCGAGGGGGATCTCGGCGAAGGCGGTGACGGGCAGGCCCGGTGCCGTCGGGCTCCCGCGCAGCAGGCGGTGCAGCAGCTCGACGTCGAGCGCCCACTGCGAGGCGAAGGGACGTGCCAACGCGTCGACGAGGGTTTCGTTGACGCGGAACACCTTGGCGCCGCACTGGGTGTCGTACACCGTGATGCCCAGCGCCATCGACGCGAGGGTGGCGTAGGCGCGACCCAGGTAGTGGCGCAGGGCGCGCCGTTCGATGGAGCTGCCGAGGCGGGCCACGCGGCACCCGAACACCCCGGCGAGCTCGGGACGCGCCGCCAGCGTGGCGGTGAGCCGGGCGAGCTCGCCCGGTGGGGTGGCCAGGTCGGCGTCGTAATAGCCCACCACGCCGGCACCGGCGTGCACGACGGCGAGGAGTCCCTGGCGCACGGCCTCGGCCTTGCCCCGGTTGGCGGCCAGGGAAAGCACCTCGATCCCTTCCGACGCCTGTGCCAACCGGGCCAGGATGCTGGCGGTGTCGTCGGTGGAGCCGTCGTCGACGAACAGCAGGCGCAGCTCTCGGGTCCCCGCCATCTCGAGGAAGGCCCCCTCGTCGAGCCGGTGCTGCTCGTTGTAGCAGGGCACCACGATGACCGGGAAGCCCTCGCCGGTCACGTCCGCCTCCCCGGGCCGGCGCTGGCGTCGCCGGCGACCCCGTCCCCGGCGCGTCGGCACAGAGCCCACGTGCTCAAGCCGGGCACAGGAGGCAGATGGCGCGAGGCCATGGCCAGCGACAGCCGGCTCTCGGTGTCGAGGGCGAAGACCAGGGCCCGCGACAGCCGTTCGGTGCCCTGCCATCCGCCGATGCCGGTCTGGGGACGGTGCTGGGCCCGGTGACGCTCGCGCAGGACGATGGCGGCGCGCATGGGCAACAAGCGCGTGGAACAGCCCGCCCCGGGCCACCACCGAGAGGCCGGCCGACTCCAGTGTCAGGCGCAAGGCGCGCGGCGAGTAGCGCCGGTAGTGCTTCAGGGCGCGGTCGTGGTCCGAGAAGAGCCGTTGGTAGGCGGGGACGCTCACGAGCACCCAGCCCCTGGCGGCGAGCGAGTGCGACACGACGTCGCGCACGAAGGCCACGTCGTCCTCGACGTGCTCGATGACGTCCAGCATCATCACGCCGTCGAACGTCCCCGAGGGGCGTTCGGCGGTGAACACGATGGGCCCGGGCTCCGGGCTCGGCGCGGCGAGCTCGGTGTCGCCGTAGTGCACGTCCCAGCACACCAGCCTCGCCGTCGACGGCAGCACGGCGCGCAGCTGGCCGGCGAACCAGGCGTCGCCGGCCCCGACGTCGAGCCAGGCGGCGGTGGAGCCGATGCAGCCGAGCCGGTCGAGGAGGCGGAGGAAGAACCGGGCGCGCGCCACCTCCCAGGGATGGCGGCTGGTGAACTCGTAGGGACGCTCGATCAGGTCCACGTCCTGGATCCCTTCCCGGTGCGTCGGGGCGTCGACGTCGGGCGCCCACGCCGTGTCGGTGCGGTGGCCTCGACAGCCACGATGATCTCATCCACCGCCGACACCCCGCTCCCCCGAGGGCGCGCCGTTGCCGGGGACGGCCCACGGCGGCGGCCTCCACTCGAGCTTGCGGCCCGGCCCCACCGTGGTCAGCTCGGCCTCGACCGAATCGGGCTCGGGCTCGAGCACGGGGGACACGAACGCGCTGCTCGGGCCCGACGCCGCTTCGAGGGCGTCGTAGAGGGCGAGGGCCCCCGACGACACCTCTTTCCCCGCGGCGATCTGGGCCCGGGTGTGGGAGCTGTGGCGCAGACCGGGGTCCACGAAACCGGCGGACAGTGCGTCGGGGCCGCCGCCTCGCAGCTTCGTTCCCACCCCGGCCAGGAACTCCGCCGTGGCCGCCGACCAACCGGCCGGGTCGGCCACGAGGTCGTCGTAGCCGGTGACGAGCACGGGCATCCCGGCGACGTGGTCGAGCAGGAGACGGTTGTAGCGCTCCCACAGCGCGACCCCGAACGACACCGGCACGCCGTGGCGCCGGCCGAGGGACTCGGCTACGTCGAGCGGGTTGCGGAACACGACCACCGCGGCCAGGCGCGGCCCCGAGCGCGGCCCGCCAGAAGGGCACCAGCACCGACGTGCGGGGGTCCTTCCACACCCACGGTCGCGCCGTGGTGCACGCGACGGAAGGCGCGCCGAGCCTGTGCGGGGCGTCGTGGTCACCGACGCCGCCACCGTCGTCGTAGGCGTCGCCGGCGGGCGGCGGGTACCACCACGTCCTGCCCATCTGGCGCAGGAGGTTGTCGTTGAGGTGCATGAGCGAGCGGCTCTCCCAGTGCCCGCTCGGGTTCCACGGGCCGCGCACCATGTCCTCGGGGAGGCACAGGGCCGGCCCCAGGGCGTTGACCAGGCGGGTGGCGGCCGAGGTGCCGCTGCGGTGCATGCCGAGGACGAGGATGCCCCGAGGCCCACGTCTGCCCCACGGGGGCGCCGACCGTCCCGGGCCGGTCATCGGCCGTCGCCGGCCGAGCCGGTGCGCACCGGGGTGAGGGGATGGCCGTGCCGGGCCCGCAGGGCCCACGGGGCCGCGGTACGCGAACAGCGCGGGACGCACCCAACGCGGCTCCGACCACAGGGGGGGCCGGAAATTCTCGCTCGAGGGGGGAACGGTGCCCAGCACCTCCACCGTGGATGCCGTGAGACGCCGTACCACAGCGGTGGGTTCCTCGTCGTGGACGAGCTGGCCCTGCACCGAGGCGGCCGCGGCCGCCACGTCGCCACCGAGGTCGACCCCCAGGGCGGCCAGATCGGCGACCACGCGCCCGATGGTGGCGCGCGGGTGAGGCCACCAGGTCGTCGAAGTGCACGCACACGAGCGGGAGTCCCTGCGAGGACTGCACCGCGGCATGCACGTAGTGGTGCCACAGGCCGGTGCCGTACAGGGTGGGGATGCCGTCGCGGCGCTTGAGCGACGACACCACCGCCCCCGGTGCCCGCAGCACCAGCACCACGCGGACCGACGGGCCCAGGACGCGGCGCCACAGGGGGAAGGTCAGGCACGTGCGCGGGTCCTTCCACACCCAGGGCTCGGAGCCGAAGACGCCGGCGAAGGTGTCGGCCATGTCCGGCATGAGGCGCTCGGCGCGGGCGGAGTGCTCCCAGCCCCGTGCCGAGCCAGGGCGGGAAGTCCCACGACCGCCCGAAGGCGGCCAGGATCCGGTCGTTGCACGCCACCAGGGCCTTGCTCTCCCAGTGCCCCGAGGGGTTGTCGTACTCGGTGAGGAGGTCGTCTTCGGGGCCGACGTCGGCGCCCAGGAGGTTCAAGATGCGCGTCATGGCGGAGGTGCCGCTGCGGTGCATCCCGAGGACGACGATCCCGGCCATTACCGGACCTGGCCCGACACGACGGCCCCGTGCTCCACGGGTCAGCGGGGGTTGTCGACGGGTAGCGACTGCTCGTGCATGGGCTCGACGGGGTAGCGCATCCCCAGCCGGCCGCGGGCCCCGTCGGCGAGCCCCCGGGCGATGGTGGCCAGGCACACCAGGCGCCGGCCGCGCTCGCGCAGCACCGCCCGGCCCACCAGCTTGGTGACGTTGCGCGGGTACCAGCCCACGCGATGCATGACGTGGAGATGCAGGTACAACATGTTGCGGGCCTCGTAGTAGTACTTCCACAGCGGCAACTGTCGGCCGTGACGGATGGCGTCGTGCTGGACCACCGCACCGTCGACGATGTGCCGCTCGAAGCCGGCCTGCGGGATCCGCCAGTGGCAGTACTCGTTGTCCTCGGCCCACCAGAACAGCTCGGCCATGGGCACGCCCACCTGCTCGACGATGTGGCGCGAGACGACGAACCCGCACCACGACCCCCACTCCCCCACGGTCCCGTCGGGTTGCACCGAACGCGGGAAGCAGAAGGCGGCCTTGGGGTCCTTGCGGGCCTCGGTCAGCAGCGCCTCGAGGCACTCGGGGTCGGCGACGATGTCGTCGTCGAGCACCCAGGCGTGGTCGAAGGAGCTGTCGGCGAACTCGGCGAAGGCCAGCGCCCAACCCCCGGCGGGGCCCAGGTTGGCCCGGGAGTGCACCACCGACACGGGGGGCCGTCCCGGCGCCGCCCCCGGTGCCCGCACCGGAGGTTCGCTGGCGTTGTCGACGACGATGACGGCGGCGGGGGCCACGCCCTGGGCGGCGATGGCGTCGAGGCAGCGCTCCAGGGCCAGGGGGGCGTTGTGCGACAGCACGAGGGCCACGGTGCCCCGCCCGAGGTCGCTCGCCGTGGGCAGTTCTTCGCCGGTCTGGTCCGGTAGGGCGGAGGCGGGCTCGTCGGCGAGGTCGGGTTCGGCGCTCGGTGTGGACAAGGCGCGCTCACCCACGTCCCGTACATAGCGGGGCTCGATGCCCAGTCGTCCCCGGGCCCCGTCGACGAGGCCGCGCACGATGGCCCGCCGCTCGGCCGCTCCCGGCGCGATCTGGAAGCGCCGGGCCGAGTACAGCAGGTGCCATGCGAACCAGCTCGGCCGCCCGTGGCGCCTGGCCAGGGCGAAGAAATTGCGGGCCAGGTAGTACGCCCGCCAGGGCTCGTCGGCGTCGACGGGACGGTGGTCGCGCAATGCCGCGTCGCGAGCGGCCAGGGTCTGGCGATGGGCCACCTGGCGCGGCACAGCGCACGTCGACGAGCACGGAGAACCCCGCGTCGCGCACGCGGCAGTAGAAGTCGAAGTCCTCGAACCCGAAGAAGAGGTCGGGGTCGGGGAGCACACCCGCCTCGTAGACGGCCCGGCTGACCAGGGTGGCCCCCCACGTGGTGACCTCCACGGGAGCGAGGTCCCCGGGCAGGCCGCGCCGGGGCACGACGTTCACGGTGTGACCCGAGCGGGGCACGAAGACCCGGCCGAAGGGAACCACCGCCCCCACCGCGGCCGCGGCGTGGTCCCCTGCCGCGGCGGCGTCGTGCTCGCCGCCTTCGACACGGGCCAGCAGTCCGGCCACGCGTGGTGCGGGCAGGTGCAGCAGCACCATGTCGTCCTCGCACAGGTAGGCCCAGCGCGTCGACGGATCGGCGAAGGCCTCGATCAGGCCGCGCCGGAACCCCCCCGCCGGGCCGGTGTTCGACGGCAGCCGGACCATGCGCACCGACTGCTCGAGCGCGGGGTCGTCGAGGCCCCCCTCCCCGTTCACGACCACCACCACCTTGTCGGGGGCGAAGCCCTCGACCTCGAGGAGGCAACGCACGGTGGCGCCGGCCAGGCGGGGCCGGAGGTGCGTGAGCACGACGGCGGTCACGCCGTCGAGACCCGCGGCGGGGCCCGACCTCAGGACAGCTCCCACTCCGTCGGGACGTACACGGGGGACAGGACCATCACGCCGTTGGGCGCCCTGATGACGTTGGGGCCGAACGCCTCGAACGACGCCATCGGCTGCCACGGCAGCTGAGCCGAGATCCCGCTGCCGCGTGGGGCCCGCATGGCCCCCCACAGCGCGTAGCGGCCCTTGGGCAGCGGCAGGTTCTGCATCCGGCAGCGCAGCTCGAACTGCCCTTGGGGGAAGGAGCTGGCGTAGCGGATCACGAACACCGGCATGGCCGTGCCCTGGGAGACACCGAGATGGAAGGCCCCGAACATGGACTGCTCGGACTCGGCCAGGATGCGGACGTTGACCTCTTCGCCCGACAGGACCTGGCCCCCGTCGGGGCCCGTGATCTCGACCTTGAGCAGGCGCACGCCCGTGTCCGAGTCCGTGGCCAAGGTGGCCTGCTCGCCCACGGACTGGCGGTACAGCGACACCACCTCGCGCGCCGGGCCGTCGGCGCGCACGTAGCTCTCGGCCAACCACATGGCCCGGTCGCACACCGCCTCCACGGTGGGCAGGTCGTGCGACACGTAGAAGAGGGTGGTGCCGTTGGCCACCACCTGGCTGATCCGCTCCAGACACTTCTGTTGGAAGCGGGCGTCGCCCACGGCGAGGACCTCGTCCACCAGGAGGACGTCGGGCTCGAGGAAGGCGGCGATGGCGAATCCCAGCCGGATGGCCATGCCGGTCGAGTAGAACTTCACCTGACGGTCGACGGCGTCGCCGATCTCGGCGAATTCGATGATGTCGTCGAAGCGCGCCGCCACATCGGCGCGCGACATGCCCAGGATGTTTCCGTAGAGGTACACGTTCTGGCGGCCCGAGAGGTCGGGGTGGATGCCGCTGCGGACCTCGAGAAGGGCGCCCACCCGCCCCGCGGCGGTGACGGAGCCGGCCGAGGGGAACGTGGTCTGGCAGATCATCTTGAGCAGGGTCGACTTGCCCGACCCGTTGACGCCGATGATCCCGTAGGTCTTGCCCGGTTCGACGTGGAGGTTGACGTCGCGCAGGACCCATCGGTAGGGGCGGCGGTACCCGCGCATCCACCGCCCGAGCAGGACGATCTGGTCCTGGAACATGGGGAGCGTGCGGTCGGCCCGGAATCGCTTCCAGGCGTGGTCCACCCGGACGGTGCCCTTAGGTAAGGTCGGCAAAATTCACCTCGAGCCGCTTGAAGACCACGTAGCCCACGATCAGGTAGCCGATCGACCCGATCGCCCCCAGGATGAGGAGGTTCCACTGGGGGCCGAAGCCGAGCAACATCGAGTCTCGGAAGTTGGCGAGGACGGGGGCGAGCGGGTTGAGGATGCAGTACAGGGGGCGGAAGGTCCCGGTGATGAAACTGGCCTGCAGCACGTGGTGCTTCTCCACCGACAGCGGCTTCAGGACCGTGATGAGCATGAGGAACGGCATCAGGATGGGCACGATCTGCTGAAGGTCGCGCATGGTGACGATCACCGAGGACACCAAGAAGACCAGTCCCACCATGAAGGGGATCTCCACCAACAGGTAGAGGGGCACCCACACGGTGTCGGGCTTGGGCCAGTCCCCGTAGGCGGCGAACAGGATGATCAGGGGGATCACGGCGATGGCCGAGCCGAAAGCCGACTCGAGCACCTGCGACAGCGGGAAGCACTCCCGGGGGAAGTGGCTCTTGGCCATGAGCGCCTTGTTGGAGACGAGGGAGTTCGTGCCCCCGCCGATGGCACCGCCGAACAGCCCCCAAGCCAGCAGCCCTACGTACGTCCACAACAGGAACGGGACGTGCCCACCGGGCTCGAAGCCTTTGACGTGCCCCACCAGCACCGTGAGGATGAAGAGGCTGACGAGGGGAACGAGCAGCGCCCACGCCACCCCCAGCACGGCCTGCTTGTACTGGGCCCGGATGTCGCGCTCGGCCAGGGTGAACATGACGTCCCAGCGCCGCAGCAGCTCACGGGCCGAGTGCACCATGTCGGGCCTGTGCTTGTAGAGCTGATCCGGGGGCGGATCCGCAGGCACGGCCGAGACATCGAATACCTTGAGCCCGCCGTCCTCGTCGGAGAGCGTCTCCACTGTGGTTGACAACGCGATTTCCCCCCGGTTCCGCTCCGCTGCTGCACCCACGCTCCGCCAACCTGTCATCACAGCCTAGTGCGCCCGGTACCGCAATAGCGACAGATCGTGCCCACCGGTATCGGCCACCGGCCGGTGCGACCAGGGAAAATACCCTCGGCTGGCGGGCCCGGAGCGCCGGCCGGGCCCCGACGCCCTGAGGCAGAACCTCAGGGCTTGCGGAAGGCCGCCACCTTGCCCACGTCTCGCAGAGGTCGGTACCCGGCGGGTAGCAGGGCCCCTTCGATGGCGAGGCGAGGGCCGCCTTCGGGCTCGGTGACGTCGTCGAGCACCACGATGCCCCCGGGCACGACGTGGGGCTCCCAGCTCTCGAGGTCGCTCGTCACGGCGTCGTAGCTGTGGTCGCCGTCGATGAAGACCATCCCTATGGGCCGGTCCCAGCCGCTGGCAGCCTGCCTGCTGGGCAGGTTCACGAGGTGGACGACCTTGTAGGCCCCGGTGCGGGTCATGGCACGGAAGAACGCAGCCCGGTCCTCGGGGCCGAACTGGCGCCGGCCACCGAGACTGGTGAAGGGCTCGTGGGGCTCGATGGCGAACACGTCGACCTTGTGCCCGGCCAGCGATCCCAGACCGAGCGCGACCGACGAGCGTCCCCGGTAGGAGCCCACCTCCACGATGCAGCCCTCGGAGACGTTCTTGGCCAGTTCGTAGAGCAGGGCCGCTTCGTGGAGGGAGGTGAGGCCCTCGGCGCGGCGCACGGCCCGGAGATGCGTGGGGAGGCGCATCTCGTAGCGGATCTTGCGGCGCACACGATCGGGGAGTGATCGCAGGGCGGTCAGGGATCGCAGGGATGGTGATGCGGGCATGACGTCCCTTCAGTGGGCTCGGACCGCCGTGGGCTCGAACTCCGTAGGCTCGAACCGCTCGGAGAGACCAGGATGCCATGGCGCCAGGTCGGCGGCGGCCTGGTCACCGACTCCGCCGGCGCGCCCCCCGCCGGCGCGCCGGACCCGGGTCAGGGCGGCGCCGGCCACCGGACGCGCCCGGCTGCGCCCGGCGAGTGCCAGTGCCATGGCCGGGTCGAGCACCCGGTAGAGCCCGTCGACCGCCTCGCCTGCGGCGCGCGCCGAGGCCGCCGCGTCCACGAGGCGATCGAAGAGGACCTCGGGCGCGAACCACTGCTCCCAGGCGGCGCGCGCCAGTCGGGCGCGGGCCTCGCTCTGTGGCGCCAGGGGGCGCAGGATGGCGACGACGTCACCGGCCCGGCGCTCGGGGATGCGGACCAGGAACGAGTCCCAGGCCGGACCGCGGGGCAAGACGTAGCGGTCCGAGAGCAGCACCGGAGCCACCCCGAGGCTCATGGCTTCGAACAGGCGCAGCGTCCCCGTTCCCACTCCACGCGGGCACAGCACGAAGTGCGAGGAGAGCATGGTCGTCACGTAGTGCTCCTGGGCCGCGCCCTGTCGTCGGGACGGCGACTCGACGAAATGACGGTACGAGGACGACGTGTCGCGGATGTGCGCCTCCTCGGGGTCGACGTCGAGCGCGAAGAGGCGGCGGCGCAGTCGCGACGTCGACGAGCCTTCGAAGCTGCACAGAAGGGACTTGGGGACCTGGGCCCCCCGGTCCAGGTGACCGGCGGCGTCGAGGACGGCGGCGTTGGCCCGCAGCCCGTAGCTCGACGCGTAGGCGTGGCTCTGCACGCGCCCGAGGACGGTGCTGAGCCCGCGGCGCGGGGAGGCGTAGACCCCCGGCGCCAACGGGCAGTAGTGGTCGTCGCAGGAGTAGACGGCCGTCTTGGACCGGAACCGCCGGTACAGGGGGTGCCCGGTGAGCAGATGGGGATCGCGGGTGAAGCTCCCGCACAACACGATGAGGTCGGCCTCTTCGGGCGAGGCCGCCAGCGCATGGGTCGCAGCCGGCTGGTCGGCCAGGGTGCGCACCGTGGCGGCCAGCGGATGGTTCGCCATGGCGTCGACGAAGACCTTCATCGGCACGTGGGGCAGCCTGCTCGTCCCGGGCCTGCGGTTGACAACGCGATCTCCCCGGCTCCGATCCGCACCGGCACCCATGCTCCGCCCACCAGTCGGCCGGCGAACCAGTGGGCCGAGAGTAGTGCGCTCCGTGCGGCGATGGTGACAGACCGTCCCCGCCCGCCACTACCATCGCCGCGTGTCACCAGGGGAAACGCCCGTCGCCGGCCCCGCCGGCACCTCCGGCCGGGCCGCGTCGCGTCCCCGGGTCCTCCTGCTCATCAAAGGCCTCGGCCTCGGCGGTGCCGAGCGGCTGCTCGTCGACGTGGTGGCGGCCCGGGACCGGGAGCGCTTCGACTACGAGGTGGCCCACGTCCTCGCCGCCCAGGACGCCCTGGTCCCGGCCATGCAGGCCACCGGGGTCCCCGTGCACAGCTTGGGCGGATCGGCCAGCGTGGACCTGCGCTGGACGGTGGCACTGCGTCGCCTGCTCGTGCGGGGCCGTTTCGACGTGCTGCACTCGCACCTGCCCTACACCGCCGCCCTCGGACGTCTCGTCGCCCTGAGCGTGGCCCCGCCGGAACCGGCCCGTGCTCGTGTACACCGAGCACAGCCTGTGGAACAAGGCGGCCGTGGTGACCAAGGCGGTCAACCGGGCCACCGTCGGCGCCGACCAGGCGCTCATCGTGGTGTCGACGGCGGCGCGCGACGCCCTGCCCCCGGCCCTGCGCCCGCGGGCCCGTGTGGTGGTGCACGGCGTGGATCGCGCCCGGTTCGCCGCCCTCCTCGAGCAGCGCACGGAACTGCGGCGCGCCGTGCGCGCCGAGCTCGGCGTGGGCGACGACGAGGTGCTGGCTCTGACCGTCGCCAACCTGCGCAGCGAGAAGGGCTACGACGTGCTCCTCGAGGCGGCCCGCCTGGCCGACGCGGCGGGCGCCCCGGTCCGCTTCTTCTCGGTGGGGCGGGGCCCGCTCCAGGCCGACCTGGAGCGGGCGGCCGAGGCGGCCGGGCTCTCCGGGCAGCTGCGTTTCCTCGGGCACCCGCACCGACACCCCCCGGCTGATGGCGGGGGCGGACCTGTTCGTGCTGCCCTCGCACCAAGAGGGCCTGCCCGTGGCGCTCATGGAGGCGATGAGCGCGGGGTTGCCGGTGGTCGCCACCACCGTGGGCGGAGTGCCCGACGTGGTCACCGACGGCGTCGAAGGCCTCCTCGTGCCCCCGGGGCGCGCCGACCTGCTGGCGGAGGCGGTGGCGCGCCTGGCCCGGGACCCGAGCGCTGCGGTCCCGCCTGGCCGACGCGTCCCTGGCGCGCAGTGCGCTGTTCGACGTGCGCGGGGCGGCGCGCGCCGTGGAGGCGCTGTACCGCGAGCTCCTCGACGCCAGGCGCCCCCGGTGAGCATGCCGGCCCATCCCGGAGGCGCCTCGCCCGGCGACGGCGCGCCCCTCGTCCTGCACGTCATCCCCACCGCCACGGCGCGCGGAGCCCAGCGCGAGGCCCGGGCCCTGGCCACCGTGCTGGACGTGCCCGGGGTACGGCACCACCGGCTGCTCAGCCTCTTCGCCGGGCCGGCCCAGATCCCCGTCGACCTCGCTCTCGACCATCCGGGCCGGGGACACGCCCGCGGTGGGTTACGACCCCCGCCTGGCGCTGCGCCTGCGGGCGGTGCTCCGGCGCCGCGACCCTCTGGTGGTGATCGCCCACGGCGGTGACCCGCTCAAGTACCTGGTGCCGGCCGTGGCGGGGACGGGGCGGCCCCTCGCCTACTACGCCACCGGCACCTTCGAGCACGCCGCCCGGCCGGGCGCGTGTGGCGCTGTGGAGGGCGCTGGTCCGCCGGGCCGACGTCGTGGCGGCCGAGGGGGAGGAGGTGCTCGAGCAGTGCCGCCGCCTGCTGCGCGTCCCCGCCGGCCGCTCGGTGCTCGCCCCCAACGGGCGCGACCCCGAGGAGTTCCACCCCGGCGAGTCCCCCACCCGAGCGTGCGGTGCCGGTGGTGGCGTTCGTGGGCGCCCTCACCGAGGGCAAGCGCCCGCAGCGCTTCGTGGAGGTCGTCGCCGCCCTGCGCCGGCGCGGGATCGAGGTGCGCGCCGTGGCGTGCGGCGACGGTCCTCTCGCCCCCGCTGCTGGCGGGCCCCGCCGCCGATGCCGGGGTGGAGCTGCTCGGGACGCGCTCGGACGTGGCCGAGGTGCTGCGGGGAGCCGACGTGTTCGTCTTCCCGAGCCTCCCCACGGGCGAAGGCATGCCCGGCGTGCTCATCGAGGCCGGGCTGACCGGGTTGCCGGTGGTGGCCACCGCCGTGCCCGGGGTGCGCTCCATCGTCGAGGACGGGAAGGGCGGGTTCGTCGTCGACGTCGACGATCTCGAGGCCATGGTCGAGGCCACGTCGCGTCTGGTGCTGTCGCCGGAGCTGCGCCGGGTCATGGGCGAGGCGGCGCGCCGGCGCTGCCTGGAGCGCTTCAGCCTCGATGCCGTGGCGGCGTGCTGGCTCTCGTTCCTCGAGCCCCTCTTCGCCCGCGGCCTCAGGCGCCGGGGCGCGCGAAGTGCGCCAGGTACCCGGCGCGGCCCAGGGGCCTGAGCTCGACGACGACGAGTCCCGACGCCGACGCCAGACGGCGCAGGTCGTCGGGCCGGTAGCCGTGCACGTGCACCCCCCGGGCGCCGTAGCGCACCTTGCGCAGCTCGAGGCGGAGCCCGGGGGCGGGGAACGAGGCGACCACGTGGGGTGCGGCCCGGCCCATCCGCCCGAGCAGGTCGGCGGGGTCGTCCACGTAGTCGAACACCCCCAGGGCGACGGCGGCGTCGTAGGCGTCGTGCTCGTCGACGGTCTCCCATCCCCGTTCCTGCACCGTCACCGAGCCGGGGTGCCGCTGCGCCTCGGCGCGGGCCAGTGCCACCATGGCGGGGGCGGGGTCGATCCCGGTCACGTGGACGCCCCGAGCCGCGAGGGGCGCGAACAGCGGGCCGCTCCCGCATCCCACGTCGAGCACGTGCCGGGCTCCGAGGCCGGTGACGATGTCGACGCCCCCGCGCAGGCGGTCGAACAGCGGGCCGCGCCCGAGCAGGCGGGCCACGGGCTCGCTGCGGTAGAACGCGGCGAAGCGCGAGGCGCGGTCGTGGAAGTAGGTGTCGAACTCAGCCGGCGACATGTCCGCAGGTCTCGCTTCCGTATTTCTCGGTGAGGCGCCACACGATCGGCGCGATGCGGCCGCGGCCCAGCAGCTGCCGGGCCAGCATGGGCGAGCGCACCGCGCCCAGGCCCGGCAGGGACCCGTCGAAGTCGTAGGAGTGGTAATAGAGCACCGCCGGCGCCGGCGATGCCGGGCTGCGGCGGCCACGGCCGCGAAGGGAAGGAGCCGTTGGTAGCTCCCCCCGCCCACCCGGATGCCGCGCCACGACAGCACCGGGACCTCGCGCACCGGCGACGACGCCCCCAGACACGACGTGTCCGACACGTAGCGGTAGCCGGCCGCGGCCAGCGCGTCGCGGTAGCGGGCGAGCCCCGCGTCCTCGGGGATGTCGAAGCGCGGTGAGCGGAACCCGCGCACCGGGAGCCCGAGGAGGTCCTCGAGCATCTCGCGCCCCTTGCGCAACCACTCCTCGGTGCCCCCACGTGGCAGACGGCCGTGGTCGGGACCGTGGCTGGCGATCTCGTGGCCGGCGGCGGCGAAGGCGGCCAGCTCGCCGCGTACCGCGGGGGCGTAGTTGGCCACCACGAACAGGGTGACCTTGGGCTTGCCGGGCTGGGCCTCCAGGCGCTGGAGCAAGCGGTCCCAGCCCGCTCTGGACGCCGGCGGGGCGCGCCACGTCGTGGCCGAGGACGGCCATGCCGTCGTAGAAGTCCTCCACGTCCACCGTCACGCACACCGGACCCGTCACGCCGCCCCCGCCAGCTCGGCGTACACCCCGCGCAGGCGGGCGATGACGTTGTCCTCCGAGAACCGCTCCAGCACGCGAGCCTGGCACCTCAGCCCGACGGCGGCGCGTCGTTCGGGGTCGTCGAGGAGCCCGGCGACGACGGCGGTGAGGGCGGCGGTGTCGCCCCGGGGCACGAGGAGCCCCGTGGCGGGGTCGACGACCTCGCGCACGCCGCGCACGTCGTAGGCCACGACGGGCCGGCCCGCGGCGGCGGCCTCCATGGCCACACGGGGAATCCCCTCCCGGTACGAGGGGAGGACGACGACGTCGGCCGCCGCCAGGTAGGGACGCACGTCGTCGCACCGCACCGACGAACGAGACGTCCCCCGACGCCGCCGCGATCTCCTGCGCCGTCAGCGCGTCGCGCTGGTCGGGCTCGACCGGGCCCACGTGGACGAAGTCGGCCCGCCCGTGCAGGGCCCGGGCCAGGGCGAGGAAGTCCACGCAGCCCTTCTCGCGGACCAGCCGGCTCACCATGAGCACGGTAGGCCACGCCCGGGCCGGCGCCGTGGACTGGCTCCCGGACTGCGCATCGGACTGCGAGTCGGACTGCGGCGACGGGGTGAAGCGGTCGAGCACGACGCCGTTGCCGACGTAGCGGATCTTGGCGGCCGGGCAGATCCGGGCCCGGGGCAGGACCTCCTGGTCCTCGGTGCTCTGCACCAGCACCACGTGGGCCCAGGTGCAGCACCACTTCTCGAACAGCCATCCGAGGAGGTTCTGGCGCCGTCCGTTGTCCCGGAAGTACAGCGCGCCGTGGATGGTGTAGATGGCGGTGGTGCCGCTGAGGCGCGCCGCGGGCAGCCCCAGGAACGACGCCTTGGGCGTGTGGGTCTGGACGAAGTCGAAGCGGTTGCGCCGGAAGCAGCGCCACAGCCCGACGAAGGCGGCCACGTCCGAGAAGGCGAATTCCCGGCGGATGGGGACGACCTGCACCGACACGTCCTGGGGCGGGTCCGGGAACGGCGTCACCACTGACCACGCTCCACGACACCTCGTCGATGGCCCGCAGCTGATGGTCCGAGCAGCAACCTGGCCGTCATCGACGTGGTCACCACCCGGCATCCCCGGGGGGCGACCGAGACCCTGGCGCCCTGCTCCACCCGTCCCCCCACGCTCATGCCGGTGGCACCGGGGCCGTCCCGGCCTGTTCGAGCCACCGTCTGGCTCAGATCCGCACCCCTATCCTACAAACCGTGAGGGCGAGAGGACCCGGAGGCGCTGGCCTTCGAACCATGTGCGGGATAGCGGGCTTCTGGGACCGGCGCCCCGGACGCCACGAGGAGCTGGCGGCGAGCCTGAGCGCCATGACCGACACGTTGCGCCACCGCGGGCCCGACGACGCCGGCACGTTCCTCGAGGACGGGGCCGGGCTCGGCCTCGGCACCCGGCGCCTGGCCATCATCGACCTCTCCCTCCACGGGCACCAGCCCATGGCATCGTCGGAGGGCCGCTACGTCGTCGCCTACAACGGCGAGATCTACAACTTCCCCGACCTGCGCGCCGAGCTCGAGTCCGCCGGCGAGCGCTTCCGCGGCTCCTCGGACACCGAGGTGCTCGTGGGCGCGGTGCAGCGCTGGGGGGTGCACGAGGCGCTGGCCCGGTGCAACGGCATGTTCGCTCTGGCCGTGTGGGACCGCCGGGAACGTCGCCTGCACCTCGGTGCGCGACCGCTTCGGCGAGAAGCCGCTCTACTACGGCTGGATGGGCGAGTGCCTTGCTCTTCGGTTCGGAGCTCAAGGCGCTGCGTGCCCACGACGCCTTCGACCCCCGAGCTCGACCGCGACGCCCTGGCCCTGTACTTCCGTCACAACTGCGTGCCCGCCCCCTACAGCGCATACCGGGGCGTCGCCAAGCTGGCGCCGGGCACGGTGGTGACCTTCGAGGAGCGCACCGCCGGCGGGGACCCTGCCCGAACCCGGTCGCCGTACTGGTCGCTGCGCGCCGTGGCCGAGGACGGGGCGTCGTTCACGGGAAACGGGTCCCGAGGAGGCGGTGCTCGACGAGCTCGACGCCGTGCTGCGCGACGCGGTCGGCATCCGCATGCACGCCGATGTGGCGCTGGGAGCGTTCTTGTCCGGCGGCATCGACTCGTCGCTGGTGGTGGCGCTGATGCAGGCGCAGCACACGGCAAAGGTGAAGACCTTCACCATCGCCTTCGACGACGCCGCCTACGACGAGGCCGCCGACGCCCGCCGGGTCGCCGATCACCTCGGGACCGAGCACCACGAGCTGTTCGTCACCGCCGCCGACGCGCTGGAGGTGATCCCGCGGCTCCCCGAGATCTACGACGAGCCCTTCGCCGACTCGTCGCAGATCCCTACCGCGGTCCTGGCCCGCCTCACGCGTGCGCACGTCACCGTGGCGCTGTCGGGGGACGGTGGCGACGAGCTGTTCGGGGGCTACAACCGCTACGCCTGGGGTGAGCGCTTCTGGCGGCGCATCGAGCCGGTGCCGCGGCCGCTGCGGCGCCTGGATGGGCGCGGCACTGGGTGCGGTGCCCCCGGCGTGGTGGGACCGTGCCGTGCAGCGGGTGGGGCCGCTCCTGCCCCGGTCCCTCGACGTGCGGACACCGGGGACCAAGATGCAGAAGGTCGCCCGGGTCCTGCCCGCCGCCGACCTGCACGAGACGTACGTGGCCCTGGCTTCTCACGCATCAGGACCCGGGTCGGCTGGTGCGGGGCGGGGTCGAGCCTCCCACCGCGTTGTCGGAGCCGGGCCGGTGGCCGACGTCGGGCCGAGCCCGTCGAGCTGCATGATGTACCTCGACGCCGATGACGTACCTGCCCGACGACATCCTGACCAAGGTGGACCGGGCCACCATGGCGGCCAGCCTCGAGGGCCGCATGCCCTTCCTCGACCATCGGGTGGCGGCCCTGGCGTGGCGGCTCCCCTTGGAGCTGAAGGTCCGCGACGGCACCGGCAAGTGGGCTGTTGCGCCGCCTCCTGCACCGCTACGTCCCCGCCGAGCTCGTCGAACGGCCCAAGGCAGGCTTCGGCATCCCCCTCGGCGCCTGGCTGCGGGGTCCGCTGCGGCCGTGGGCCGAGGACCTGCTCGACGCCCGCCGTCTGGAGCGCGACGGCGTGCTGGCCGCCGGGGCCGGTCCGGCACCTGTGGCGCCGAGCACCTGTCGGGGCGCCACGACCGTCAGTACGAGCTGTGGGACGTGCTCATGTTCCAGGCGTGGGCGGACACCTGGACCCCGTGAGCCGGCTCAGCGTCCCGCTCCGCACGGAGGCGGACCACCGCGTTGTTGGGCTTTTTGCGCTTGCGGCGCTGCGCGGCGCTGAGCTCCCACTCGAACTTGGGGCGCCCCTTGGGCGCGATGGGGATCGCCAGGGGGATCATGAGGAAGGGCAACAGCATGATCCGTCTCCCGGTCGATGAGCCCCAGGTTCCCGAGCGCGGCAAAGGCATAGGGCCACGCCGACCGAGTAGAGCACGGCCAGGAGCACGTACGGTCGCAGGAAGGCGGTGCGGATCAAGAGCCTGATGCGGCGCAGCGAGATCAGGATGAGGATGAGGATGATGGTGTTCTCGAACGCCGCCAACTTGCTGGGTGTTGCCGTGGGCGTCGAACGGGAGCGGGTCGAACAAGACGGTCTAGATGTCGCTGCGGGTAGCCGGCCGGCCCGGGGTGGTAGGTGACGCTGCTGGCCTGGCCCCGGTTGTTCTGGGAGAGCTGGGTGAGGTTGAACACGGGCGCGGTCTTACCCAGCTGCTGGGCCAGTGTCACCGCCGCGATCAGCAAGGCGGCCTGCAGGGCCATGACCAGGATGCGCCGGATGCCGCGCAGTGACCGCTTGTTGCCGCGACGCCGGAAGACCCCGGCGATGGCGAACGCTCCCAGGAACAACAGCAATCTCCTGGGGCCGGACGTAGACCCCGATGATCGTGCCGATCACGAGGAGCCCCACGCCGCCTCTGCCCTGGGTGAGCACGAGGGCGGCGCCGTAGGCCATGAGCCCAGCGAGATGATACATCATCGCTTCCTTGCTGATCGCCGAGGTCCAGAACAGCAGGGAGGGGAGGAAGAAGACGAGATAGGCGTAGCGCCGGCGGTTGGCCTCGGGGAAGGTGACCGAGAACGCCCGGTAGAAGCAGATCGTGGCCAGGAAGGCGAGCCAGCTGAACACGAAGAACCCGGCGATCTTGTTCACGCCCACGATGGCGAACACGACGCCGGCGGCGACGCTCACCGAACCCTCCCCGAGCAGCTTGATGGGAGACGCTGTAGGGCAAGGTGAAGTCGAACCGGTCGAAGTGCCGGCCGATGATGGCACCCTGGTTGACGTAGCGTGTGTAGTCGGTGATGCCGTGGTAGACGTGGTTGACCACGTAGAGCGACACGATCGTGAACACGAGGTGGGTCACCATGGCCACCATCAACAGGCCGTATGAGGCCCTCGTCCTTCTCGATGTCGGAGACCTTCCGGCAGATGGGGACGGTGATGACGATGAGGACGATCGCCACCAGGAAGTCGATCGGCTTGTTGGAATGGACCCCCATCGGCTGAGAGGACGCTCGTGTCCTGCTGGGCCTACAGCCAGAGCTGCGTGGATGACGCCGAAGACGCAGAGGACGCAGAAGACGACGATGCCGCCGAGGGCGTGCGGTCGAGGGGGGCGTGCTCGGGCAGCGGCGTGCCGAACAGTTCCTTGGGCTCGCGTCCGGTCACCCGAACCGACCGGTCCCGGCGCGGCACGTTCGTGAACGCCACGCCCAGCACGGGGGCCCGGAAGCGGCGCAGCACGTCGCCCGCCTCGCGGGCCTGGTCAGAACGCGTGAGGCCGTGTTGTGCCACCACCAGCACGACGTCGACGGCGGGGAGCAGAGCCACCGCGTCGTGCGCCATGAGCAACGAGGGCGTCTCGACGAACACGAAGTCGGCCACCTGACGGGCCGCGGCGATGATGGCCGGGCCCTGGGTGACCACCTGCCCCCTGCTCTCGAGGAGGTGGTCGAAACGAAGACGCGACACGCCTTCCACCGCCGAAGGCTCGGCGAAGGGGACGAGGTCCGTCGGCGGTCGATCTCCTCGCCGCGCGTACGCCGGCGACCCGTTGCCGTTGCGGCGCCATTCGAGATTGCCGATGCTCACCACCAGCGCGCTCGCCCCCGCCTCGGCGCACACGGCGGCCAGGTTGGCGACCACCGCGGAGCGGGTGGGTTCGACTCCCGGGGACACCACCAGGATCACCTGTCGCCTCGGACCCCACCCGTTGGTGCCGTTGCCGGGCTCGTCGTGCCCGGAGTCTTCGGGGCCACCGGGACGCACCGGGTACCCCGGGGCGGCGCCACCCATCCGGCCCCCGTTCCCGGTCCCGAAGCCGTTGCCGTAGCCGTTGCCATAGCCGTTGCCGTTCCCGTTGGCGTACCCGTTGCCGTTCCCGTTGGTGACGGCCATCAGCTCGGAGGCGAGCGGCTCGAGGAGCACGGCGGTGTGCAACCGCCGGTATGCCTCGGCCACCTGCGACCCCGGGTCGTCGATGACTTCGAGACGCGTGTCGGCCGGGGCGCGTTGCAAGGTCTGGCGCCTGGTCCCATGGGCGGGGATCTCGGCCACGACGGGGAGGTCGAAGGCTTCCTCGGTGGCCCGCACGGTCCGCAGACTGCGGTCGAGCGCCTCCACCGCCACGATGATCCCGACCGCGATGAGCACGCCCACGACCAGGCCCCCGAGTACCCTCGTCCACTTATGGTTGACGATGGAGGCCACGGTGGCTTTGGTCCCGGCCCCGTTGGGCACGGCCTTGGCGGCCTGGAGCACCTCGTAGCCGGGGGGCTTCGGACCCGAGACCGACAGGTTGACCTGTTGGTGCACGGCGGTGGCCAGCCTGCCGTCGAGCACGCGCTTTTTGATCTCGAGGAACGCGGTGCTGCCCGTGGGAGGGGTCGTTCCCGCCAACTGGGAATCGATGGCGGAGAGCTGGCTCTCGAGGTTGGTCACCGCCTTGGCGACCACCGCCGTTCCCGTTGCGTAGTCCTGCTGCGCCTTGGCGTTGATGTAGTCCGACACGGACGCGGCCATGGCGTTGGCCAGCGCCACCGCCGACTCCTCGGAGAACCACGTGATCCTCACGCCGATGGCGTGCAGTCGGACCCAGTGGTTGCCTCGCTTGCCCAGTCCGAGGGCCTCTCGCCCGCTCTCGATGCCGATCTCCTGCTCGAGCGCGGTGGCGGGGACACCGGCCCTCGACCTCTCGGCGGCCGAGGCGATCACGGCGGGGTTCTTGGCATCGAGGTAGATCGTGGTCAACGGGACGTGGCCGTGACCAGGAGTGGGCCCGATGATCGTGGTCGCGCTCCACGATGCTGCGGTCCCTGCCCCTGCCTTGGGAGTCGCAGGAGCCGATGGCGCTGTGAACGCTCCCACCACCGCTCCGAGCAACGCCAGCAAGAGGACAAGGCGCCAGCCGCGAAGCACTGCCCCCCTGAGGTCCATCGCGCCCATCTTTCCCCGACCGGCCTTCTTCCTGGTCCACGGCCGGCTGGTCCACATTACCGCGAGTGGGCGAGTTGGTGCTCACGCAGGCAAAGAACCTGGCATCATGGTCGAGGGGGAATCCTCAATCCTGACGATGCCAATCCCGGAGCCGTTCTCTTAACGTGACCCTGGGGGACCATGAGCCGCGGTCGCGCGCGGCGTTACGGGCCTGAGCCAGGGGGGCAGATCGAATGGCAATGGCAGTACGTCGGGAGCGGTTCAAAGCAGCACCCTCGAGCGCCCTGGTGGCCCTGCGCCGGATGACGTTCCGGGGGGACCGGCTCGCCACCAAGGCCTCCCATGTCCGGGCACGCCTGCTGTTCATGATCCTCGACGTCCTGGCCGTGGCGGCCGGCTACGGGGTGGCCGAGGTCGCCTACCTGAGGGACAGGCCGCCCGCCCAGTACTGGCAGCACTTCTTCCTCTTCTTGATCCTGGCCCTCGTGGTCCACCTCGGGGCCAACTGGGTGTTCGGCCTCTACGGTCGCATCTGGCGCTATGCCGGCATCGAGGAGGCGCGCCAGGTCATCCTCTCGGCCGCCGTCGCCGTCGTCCTGCTCGCCGCCCTGCGCCCCGTGTGGCGCATGATCGACCTCGAGAGGATCCCGCTCCGGGTCGTGTTCGTGGGTTGCGCCTTCGTCACCATGGCCATGGGAGGCCTGCGTTTCCAGTCACGGCTCTTCGCCTGGCAACGCGGCACGCGTCGGGTGGGTCTGCGCGTGGCCATCATCGGCAGCCGCGACGCCGGGGCCGAGGCCATCCGGGAGATGCGGCGGACTCCCGTCGCCGGACTGGTGCCGGTGGCGGTCTTCGACGACGACGGGCACCGCCACGGACTGTCGCTCATCGGCGTACCGGTGGTGGGGGGAATCGAGGACATCCCCGCCGCGGCCAGTCGCTACACCATCCAGCAGGTGCTGCTGGCCATCCCGAACCCGGCTCCCGAGCTCGTCGACCGCGCCCTCGCGCGCCTCGGAGGAGGCCGGGGTGGCCATGAACATCCTGCCGTCGGTGAAGGACGTGGCCGCGGGCAAGCCCCACTCGGCCCCGATCCGCCAAGCCCGCGAGCCGCGCATCGAGGACCTGCTGGGTCGCACGACGGTCAGCACCGACCTCAACGCCGTGCGCCAGTCCCTGGTCGGCCGGCGGGTCCTCATCACCGGTGCGGGCGGTTCGATCGGGTCCGAGATCGCCCGCCAGGTCGCCGAATTCAACCCTGCCCAGATCCTGCTGCTCGACCACGACGAGACCCATCTGCACGACACGGCCGTCATCCTTCCCGGGTCGAGCGAGCAGCTGCTGGTGGACGTGGCGGACCGGCCCGCCGTCTTCGAGGCCGTCCTGCGCCACCGGCCCGACGTGGTGTTCCACGCCGCCGCCCACAAGCACGTCCCGGTCCTCGAGGCCCACCCGGTGGAAGCCGTCAACGTCAACGTCTACGGCACGCTGAACGTCGTCGAGGCGGCCATCGCGGCCGGGGTGCAGCGCTTCGTCCTCATCTCGAGCGACAAGGCGGTCCAGCCCATCAGCGTCATGGGCGCCTCCAAGCGGCTCGCCGAGCACGTCGTCCTGGCGCACGCTCCTGTCGACGCGTGCTTACTCGGTGGTCCGCTTCGGCAACGTCCTCGGCAGCCGGGGCAGCGTCATCCCCACCTTCGCCCGCCAGATCGCCGCCGGAGGGCCCATCACCGTCACCGACCCCCGCATGACCCGTTTCTTCATGAGCGTCGAGGAGGCGGTCCAGCTGGTGCTCCAGGCCTCGGTGCTCTCCCACGGCGGCGAGATCTTCATGCTGGAGATGGGTGAGCCGGTGCGGATCCTCGACCTGGCCGAGCGCATGATCCGCCTGTCGGGCTTCGAACAGGGCACGGAGATCCCGATCCGCATGATCGGCCGTCGGCCCGGTGAGAAGCTCCACGAGGAGCTGTGCGCACCCGAAGAGGGGACCTTCCCCACCTCCCACCCGTTCATCCGCCGGCTCGTGCCTGTCGCCACCTCCGAGGACGCGGTGACCAAGGGCCTCCTCGTCATGCGCGAGGCCACCGCCCGACGCGACGCCCCCCTCGTGCGGGAGCTGCTGTTCTCCCTGGCCTCCCCCGAGCGCGAGGTCGAGGCGGCCGTCACCGAGGAGACGGAAGGGGCCGACGCCGATCCCGTCTCGGCGTGACGGCGCCCACCCGGCTCGCCAGCTGCCGGGCACGATGAGGCCGGAGACCGGCGCGGTCCCGCCCTCCCCGGCGGGCCGGCCCGCCAAGGTGGTCGTCGTGGGCCAGGGGTACGTGGGACTGGCCCTGGCCATGCGGGCCGTCGAGGTCGGCTTCGACGTCGTGGGCTTCGACCAGGACGACGAGCGGGTCAAGCGCCTGGCGGCAGGCGACTCCTACGTGGAGGACGTGCCCGACGCCGTGCTCGGCGCCGCGCTGGCCACGGGCCGCTACGAGCCCACCACCCACGACGCCCGCTGCGCCGGGTTCGACGTGGCCGTGATCGACGTCCCCACGCCGCTGTCGGAGGGCAACCCGAACCTCTCCCACGTCGAGGAGGCGGCCCGGATCCTCGCCCGCCACCTCCGGGCCGGCGCCACCGTGGTCCTCGAGTCGACGACCTACCCGGGGACCACCGAAGAGCTCGTGGCGCCCATCCTCGAGGAGGGTTCGGGCCTCATGGCGGGGACCGACTTCCACCTCGGCTACAGCCCCGAGCGCATCGACCCCGGCAACGGTACGTGGAGCCTGGTCGCTATACCAAAGGTGGTATCGGGGGTCGACGAGGCGTCGCTGGCGGCGGTGCGCGGCTTCTTCGACCGCATCGTGGAACAGACCGTGCCGGTGTCGGGCACCCGGGTGGCCGAGCTCACCAAGCTGCTGGAGAACACCTTCCGTCACGTCAACATCGCCCTCGTGAACGAGCTGGCCATGTTCGCCGGCGACCTCGGGATCAACGTGTGGGAGTCCATCGACGCCGCTTCGACCAAGCCCTTCGGGTTCATGCGCTTCACCCCCGGTCCGGGCGTGGGCGGCCATTGCCTGCCCATCGACCCGAGCTACCTGTCGTGGGCGGTGCGCCGCAACCTGGGCCGCCCCTTCCGTTTCGTCGAGCTCGCCAACGACGTCAACGCCGGCATGCCCGACTACGTGGTGCGCCGGCTCGTGCACGCCCTCAACCGGATGGGCAAACCGGTGCGGGGATCGAGGGTGCTGCTGTTGGGCATGGCCTTCAAGCGCAACACCTCCGACGCCCGCAGCTCACCGGGCATGGTCATCGCCGAGGAGCTCACGGCCCTGGGCGCCGAGGTCCGGGTGTCGGACCCCCACGTGCGGACCGAGCAGCTCCCCTTCGTGGCGGTGGAGCCCACCGCAGGCGAGCTGGCCGGTGCCGATGCCGTCGCTCTCGTCACCGATCACGACGCTTTTGACTACGAGCTGATCCGCGAGCACGCTCGTTTCGTGCTCGACACCCGCAACCGCATCGCCGGCCCCAACGTCGAGCTCCTCTGAGATGACCGGCCCTCGGCGGTCGGGGCCCTCGGGGTCGGCGTCACGCCTCGAAGCGCCGGCCGGCGCGCTGGGGGTCGGGTCGTCGTCACCGGCGGCGCAGGCTTCATCGGCGCCAACCTGTGCCGGGCCCTGCGCCAGGTCCCCGAGGTCGAACAGATCGTGGTGGTCGACGACTTCTCGACGGGCCTGGCCGACAACCTGGTCGGAGTGGAGGGCATCGAGGTGATCGAGGGGTCCATCCTCGACGTCGACGTGCTCGACGCGGCCCTGGCCGGCGCCGGCGCCGTCGTCCACCTGGCGGCTCGCGCCTCGGTACCGCGCTCGCTCGAGGACCCCTTCGCCACCCACGAGGCCAACGCCACCGGGACGCTGCGGGTCCTCGAGGCCGCCCGACACGGCGGCGGCCCCCTCGTGGTGGTGGCGTCGTCGTCGTCGGTGTACGGCGCCAACCGGGTGCTCCCGGCGCGCGAGGACCTGGCCCCGGCACCGCTCAGCCCCTACGCGGCCAGCAAGCTGGCGGCCGAGGCCTACGCCCTGGCGTACGCGCGGTCGTTCGGGCTGCCGGTGCTCGTGTTCCGATTCTTCAACGTGTTCGGTCCCCTCCAGCGCGCCGGGCACGCCTATGCCGCCGTGGTCCCCGCTTTCGTCTCCGCCGCGCTCGCAGGCGAGCCCCTCCCCATCCACGGCGACGGCGGGCAGACCCGCGATTTCACCTACGTGGGGAGCGTGGTGCGGGTCCTCGTGGCGGCATTGCGGTCCGGCACCGGCGCCCCGGGGCCCGTCAACCTGGCCTTCGGAGGGCGCTCGTCGCTGCTCGAGCTCGTGGCCGCCCTGGAGTCGGTGCTCGGTGCCCCCCTGGAGCGGCGCCACGGCCCCGCCCGGGCCGGCGACGTGCGGGACTCCCAGGCGGACCAGACACTGCTGCGGGCCATGTTCCCGGGGATCGATCCCGTGCCCCTGGAGGAGGGACTGGCGGCCACGGTCCGGTGGTTCGAGGAGTCGCAACCCACTCCCCCGCTCCCTTCGTCGAATCGGGGCGCCACCACCACGGGCGCGCTGGAGCTCTGAGGGAGGGGCCCGGCCGGGCTCTTCCCCGCCCGTCGATGGCTGCAGCTGCGGCCGGTCGCCACGTACCCTGTGCCATGCCGAGGCGTTCGGGGCCGGACCAGGTCCATCCTCCCCGATGACCCCACGTCGGGCACCCCGGCGGGCCTGGACGGGCGACGTGGTGGGGATGGCGTGGGTCGTGCTGGCGGCCGTCGCCGTGCTCATCCCCGCCCTCGCCCACGGCGCGTCGCTCGGGCCCTTCGACCTGCTGTCGCGCTACGGGCTGACCCAGCAGTCCGGGGTGCGCGTCCACTACACCGGGCCCGGGGACCAGATCGACGCCGCTCATCCCGTGGACGACGCTGGCGTGGACCCAGGTGCACCACGGCCAGCTTCCGCTGTGGAACCCCTCCAGCGGGCTGGGACTCCCGCTGGCGTTCAATTGGCAGTCCGCGGTGTTCAGCGTCCCGGCGCTGATCGGCTACCTGTTCCCGTTGCGCCTGGCCTACACGGCGGCCATGGTCGTCACCCTGGTGGTGGCGGGCACCGGGGTGTACGTGCTCGGGCGGATGCTGCGGTTGGGTGTGCTCGGGTGCGCCATGGCGGCCACCGTCTACGAGCTGAGCGGCCCGGTCATGGGCTGGCTGGGCTGGCCCAACGCCTCGGCCATGTCCTGGGCGGGATGGGTGTTCGCCGCCGGCCTGCTCGTGCTCCGGGGCCGGCACCGGGCCCGGGCCGTGGCCCTGTTCGCTGTCGTGCTCGCCTTCTGCGTCTATGCCGGGCAGCCCGAGGCGGTGGTGCTCCTGGGCGGTGCCTTGGCCGTCTTCGTCGCCGTGGTCCTGGTGCGGGCCCGACGGCTCGACGCGGCCACGCCGGTCCTGCGCCCGTTGGTCGACCTCGTCCTGGGCGCCGCGGCGGGGGCGGCGCTGTCGGCTCCACTGGCCCTTCCGGGCCTCCAGGTGGGCTCGGCCTCCGAGGGGGCGGCGGTGCAGTCCTACGGGGCGCTGCGCCCCCACGATCTCCTTCACCTCGTGTTCCAGGGGTTCGACGGGCTTCCCGTGGCCGGCAACACCTGGTTCGGGCCCTCCATCTATCCCGAGACGGCCGCCTACGTGGGCGTGATCGCGCTGGTGCTGGCGGCCGCGGGCCTGTTCCTCGGTCGCTCCCGACCCGAGGTGCTGGCGTTGGGGGCCGTAGCCGTGGTCACCGGGGTCGTCGCCTTCGCCGCTCCCGTGGTGTCGGTGATCGACGACATCGTCGGCAATCGGAGCGTGGCCTGGCACCGGGCCGTCATCGAGACGGCCTTCGCCCTGGCCGTGCTGGCCGGCGTGGGGACCGACGCGCTCGTGCGCGCCTGGAGCCGGCGTCCGGTGCGCTGGTGGCTGGCGGGGGGGTTCGTCGCCGTGGGGGCGGTGCTCGGGGCCGTGTGGGCCTTCGGCCGCGGCCGGCTCCCCCCGGCCGAAGCCGTCATCCGGTCGAGGAGCTTCCTGTGGCCCACGGCGGAGACGGTCCTGGGCCTGGTGGGCGCGGGTGCCTTGATGCTGGCGGCCCGGAGCCGACGTCCCCGTCATCAGCACCTCGGGGGACGACGTCCCGAGCCCGGCGCATGGGTGGCGGCGGTCCTGCTGGCGTGCGAGACCGCCTTCCTGGTGAGCGCGGGGGCCCCGCTCGTGTCCTCGAGCCCCACCTTCCTGCCCACCACGCCGGCCGTGGCGGCGCTTCGCGAGACGGTGGGCGACGCCACCGTGGGGTTCGGGGTGCAGGCCTGTCACAGCCCCCCCACCCTCGGCATCCTTCCCAATGCCAACGTCGCCTACGGCGTGCACGAGCTCGCCGTCTACGACCCCATGGTGCCGCGCGCCTACTTCCGCTCGTGGCAGCAGCTCACGGGACGGCGGGCGACGACGCCGGGAGCGCCCCTGGTGTTCTGCCCGGGCCTCGACACCGCCACCTTGGCCCGTCGTTACGGGGTGGAGTTCGTGCTCGTGCCGGGCGGCGCGGCCGCGCCCCGCGGCATGGTCCTGGCCCGACGCGTCGGCGACGAGGATCTGTACCGGGTGCCGGGGGCGGGGGCGGCAGTGGAGTGCCCCCTCGGGCCCGGTGGGGCGCTTCCCTCGCCCGACGCGCCGGGGACGGTGCTCCGGGTCAGCTCTCCCGCTCCCACCACCTGGAAGGTCGTGACCCACGCGGCGAGCGCCCAGGTCCTCCGGCTGCATCTGACCGACTCGCCCGGATGGCGTGCCACCGTCGACGGCCGCCCCCTGGCGCTGGCGTCGTATGCGGGGACGATGCTCCAGGCCCGCGTCCCGCCCGGACGCCATGTGGTGGAGCTGCACTACCGCCCGGCGGCGTTCACCGCCGGGGTGGCGCTGGCCGCCGCCAGTGCCGTCGCTCTGCTCGCCGCGCTGGTCGTGGGCCGGGTGCGCCGACGGCGCTGAGCGCCGCCACCGGGCGCGCTCCCCCGGATGTCAGCGGCCGAGAAGCCAGTCCACCGAGCGCCCGGCAGCCTGGCGCAAGCGCTGGGGGGCTGTGTCGCGCTCGGAGTGCGAGGACCGGTCCCAGGCCGGATCGAATCGCGCCCGCTGGGCAGGTCGGCGCACGGACTCGACCCGCGGCCGGTCGAGGATGGCGAACACCACCAGACCGGTCGGCCTCAGGCTTGCACTCGGGAACCGCTCGTCGGCGCGACGCCCCGAAGCCCCTTCGACGTCCACCCACCGGAACACTCGTTGCATGTCGGCCCCCGCTTCCGACGACCGGGTCCCGAACTCGACGGTGCGGTCGTCTGCGGTGGTATCGGTGTCACCGCGCGCTCGGCAGCAACAATGCGGACACAACTGCCGGACAACCCCGCGGCGCTGCTCGGCTGCGCCCACGGTGACGCGACAACGCCGCGCCCAGAGGGCGCGGCGTTGTCAGCGTGCTTGGCTACGACGTGCCGACGTCAGCGCCCCAGGAGCCACTGCGCGGCGCGCGCCGCGTGCTTCGCCGTGTTCTGGGCCAGCTCGCGTCCGGCCGCCGGAGCCCGGGAGAACCGGTCACCGACCCCGCGCACCCGGGTGGCGGCCAACCCTTGGGAGCCGCCGCCATCGGGCTGAGCCGGAGGCGTGATCGTCGTGTCCGGGACGCCTTCGCCGTGCGTCTTCTTCCAGCGCATCGGGTTGAGACTAGTCAATCTCTCCGCCCAGTCACCTGCCCGCACCCGGCGCACGGTGGAGGGGCCGAGGAACACCAGGCGGGCCATGGCCCGTCGAGGGGCGTCCACCAGGACCAGGAGGGCGAAGCCCAGGACGATGAGGGCGGCGCCGATCACGCCCAGGACCCCGATGCCGGGCCCGGTACCGGTGAAGGCCAGGCTGCCCGAAGAGGCGGTGACGGGCTTGGCCGGTGGGGCCGTGGTGCCGCCGCCACCGGCGGGGGCCTTGGTGGTGGTGGTGACGGCGGGAGGTGCGGTGGTGGTCGAGGACCCTCCGCCGGCCACCGCGATCACCGGGGCGATGGGACTGCCCGGGGGCGTCCCGGTGACGATGCCCGTGGCCACGGAGTTGTTGGGGTAGGCGCTACAGGTGAGCGCCAGGTTCTGTCCCGACACCACCAGGGTCAGGCTGGCCGCCGAGTCCTCCTGGATGGTGATGCCGGTGCTGGTGGCGTTGAACGGACCCACGGTCTGGGGCGTCGAGGGAAGGGAGAGCGCTACCCCGGAGGTCGGCACCGGCGACGGTATGGGCAGGTTGATGCTGAGCGGGCCCACCGGGATCTTGGTCGGAGTGGCCCCGCTGGCGTCCACCTGGGCGGTGGCCGAGCCGGAGATGGACGAGTTCCCCAGAGCGGCGGCCGCGCCCACGATCGACGACGGCAGGTTCACCATGGTCTGGTAGCCGGTCACCGAGAAGCTCTGGCCCACGCTGGGGGCGGACGGCGACAGGGTGGCCGAGGTCATGGCGTCGTTGAGAGCGATGTTGCCGACCGGGGTGCCGGGGCAGTACAGCTCGTAGGCCCCCGTCAATGTGGTCGGCGCCATGGTCGTGGTGGTGGCCCCGGTCGTGGTGGTGGTGGGCGCCTCCGTTGTCGTCGGGGCCTCCGTTGTCGTCGGGGCCTCCGTTGTCGTCGGGGCTTCCGTTGTCGTCGGGGCTTCGGTCGTGGTGGTGGCCCCGGTCGTCGTGGTGGTGGCCCCGGTCGTCGTGGTGGTGGCCCCGGTCGTCGTGGTGGTGGCCCCGGTCGTCGTGGTGGTGGCCCCGGTGGTCGACGTCGTCGTCGCACCCGAGGTCGTCGTCGCACCCGAGGTCGACGTGGCCCCGCTGGTGCTGGAGCCGCCGCCGGTGGTGCTGGAGGTCACGACCTCAGTGCCGAAGAGCACGGTCCCGACCGCCCGCTCGCCCAGGATGTCGCCGATGGCGACCACGCAGGTGTCACCCGCCGCTTGCTGCGCGGCCGTGGGTGGGCAGGGGTAGGCGGCGGCGTCGGTGTTCTCGTTGCCCGAGGTGGTGCACTTCGGGATGGTCGAGGTGGTGGTGGTGGCGCCTGTCGAGGTCTCGACGCACGTCGGGGGGTAGGGACTGGCCGGCGGGCCCGTGACCCCGGTGACCATGGTGAAGTTCGAGGGACCGAAGGTGCCGGTCTTGGAGGTGGCGACGATCACGATCTTGGTGCAGCTGACCGGGACGTAGTTGCCGAGGTAGAGGACGACGGGCTGGCCGGGGTCGTCGTTGCACTCGAGGATCGAGGCCAGCTGGTTGGCGCTGAAGCCGGTGCCGCTCACGGCGATGACGTCACCTTTGGCGAGCTTGCTGCACGTGGCTCCGCTGCAGGTCCCGGTGGCCGAGGTGGTCACCTTGAACGTGATCGCGGGCGTCGCCGCTCCGGCGATCATGGACGTCCCGAGGAGGAGACCCCCGGTCAGGATGGCGGCGAGACCGACCAATCCGAGTCTCGAGGTCAGCTTCACCCGTCGCGCTTCCACGTATTCCCCCCCAATGCATCGTTTCAATGTTCGAGAATCCCGGGAGCGGGGGGTCGCCCCGCTCCCGGGATCTCGTTGCTACCGGTACTGCCACTGCTCCTTCAGGTACTGCTCTTTCAGGTACTGCAACTCCAACGGTGTTGCCGGTGACCGACAGCGTCGTCGGTCCTCGGCGTCACGACATCAGATGTGGTTGATGGACCCACTGCCGATGGTGACGGACTTGATGCCGGCCCCACACGCCGCAGATGAACGCCGAGGCGGTCTCGGTGGTGTAGGCATAGGACTCCACCGAGGTCGAGCCTGCGAACGAGCCCGTCGTCACCGTGGCGGCGTGACCCGGAGCGGGAAGCTCGAAGCCCTCGTCACCGTGGCTGCTGGTCACGATGGTGCTGCCGTGCACGGTGATGGTGCTCGAGTTGAACTTGGCCTTGGCGCCGTTGAGGTCACCCTTCCACTTGACCGTGAAGACCTCTTCTGAGGTGCCGCCCGCCAGCCCTGCACAGCCGGTGCCGGTGCTGGCGATGGTGGCCTTGAACTTGCCCGTCACGCCGCTCTCGCCGCCGGTCCCGGTGCAGCCGCTCGAGCGTGCCCCTTGGCGCTGACCGACGTCCCACCAGCGGTCAGCGTGAGCGGGGGCTTGAACTTGACCGAGCCGGCCATGACGGTACAGGTCAGGCTTCCGGGTGCGTTGACCGCGGTCGCAGCAGAGGCAGGACCGACCCCGGCCACGCCGATCAGCGTCAGCGGCAATGCCACCGCCGCCGCCGAAAGCAACACTTTCCTTCGAATGCTCACTATTTTCTCCTTGTGTTGGGCTCTTGTCCGATGCCATCTCGCCGGCTGCGCCTCACGGCCGCCGACGCGGGTGAATCCCTATCACGCCGCCGGAATGGATGGTGCCATCCCCCTGCGCCTGATCCCGCTCTTCCCCCTTCCCCCGTTGCGGTGCTTCCCTACGCTTCTTCAGGGCCACCGGCCGTCGGCGTACGCGCAACCGACGGACGGCCTGCGGCCGCTGTGACTGACAATACGACTCGGGTGGGTGGCGCTACATCATCACGATTGGGGATATCACCGGGTCCGGGGGCCTCCGGGAGCGGATTGCGTGGGCAGTCGAACACCTTGCGTACCGACGACCCCGACGGCCATCGAAACCGTAAACTGGGGCACCGTGAGGGGGGTCAAGGTGCTGAAACGCGTGGCGCTTTCCCTCATCGCGGTGGGGCTGCTGTGTCTTTCGTTCGTGGCCTACCAGCTGTGGGGCACGGCCCTGTACGAGCACAACGCCCAGAACCAGCTTCGCCACGAGCTGGCCGGCAAGCTCCACTCGCCGGTCACCACCACCACGGCCCCGACGCCCACCGCCCCCGGGGAGACCACGACGACAGGGTCGCCGGCCTCTCTGGTGAACAGGGTCGCCCCTCCGGCGGCCGCCCCCAGGGTCGGGACGCCCATCGGACTGCTGTCGATCCCCCGCCTGGGCATGGAGGGGGTGGCCATCGTCGAGGGCACCGACGAGGCGCAGCTCCAGCAGGGGCCGGGGCACTACGTGGGTACGCCCCTGCCCGGGGAGGCGGGCAATTCCGCCATCGCCGGTCACCGCACCACCTACGGCGCCCCGTTCTACGACCTCAACACCTTGCAGGCCGGCGACCCGATCTACATCCAGACCGCGCAGGGGATCTTCGACTACCAGGTCGTCACCTCGCACGTGGTGCTGCCCTCCAACGTCACGGTGCTGGCGCAGTCGTCGGTCCCCGAGCTCACCCTCACGACGTGCAACCCGCGCTACAGCGCGGCCACGCGCCTGGTGGTGGTGGCCACGCTCAAGACCAGCATCACCTCGGCCAGCTTCCCCACCACCACGACCCTCCCCGGCTCTCCGGCCTCGAGCACACCGGTGACCACCACCCCGGTACTGGCCGGTGGGGCAGAGGGCTCGGGCGGGCTCGGCGGCGTGAGCACCAGCGGCGAAGTCGGTGCCGCCGGGGTGTGGGGCGCGCTGACGGTGATATCGGCGGTCCTCGGCATCGTCGGCTGGCGCCGGGGCCGGCGTCCCTGGTCTTGGGTGGTGCTGAGCATGGGTGTGCCGCTCACAGTGGCGGCCCTGCTCGTCTGCTACCAGCACATCAGCCTGGCCCTCCCCCAGTCGTTCTGATGGCGACGAAAATTTCGTCAGATTTTGCTTGCATAGCGCAATCCACTTGGCCAACGACCTCACAACCGGGTAGCTTGAGCACAGAGGGCCACGCTCCGTGGTGTGGCTCAGGGGGGTGCGGGGTGCCGCAATGGCAAGGTGACGGCGTTCGTTGAGCGCTTAGGGGAGGGGGGCGGTCAACGGCGTCTGAACGCGACGCCGGCCGTGCCCGATGCCCCCGCCTGGCCGGAGCACGACCGGCGGGCGACGGACAAGGACTCCAACGGGCACCGGACGTCGTCGGCGACGGGCATCGCCGAACGCCGCACGTGGGCACCCGGCTCGGGCCACACCGTCATCGCCTGCGTGGACGTCCAGCCGGCCACCCGATCGGGAGTGCAGCCGGAGCGCAACGACCTGCTGTGGCGCCTGGCGCTGCGACGCATGGAGCGCTGTGTGCGCGTCGGCGACCAAGTGTGCATGCTCGGCGGCCCCCGGGTCGCCATCGTCCTCGGCAACGGCTCCAATCGCGTCGCGCCCAGCGCGCTGGGGCGGCGCCTGGCCCGCGCCATGGGAGACCATCTGGCAGTGGGGGCCACTGGTCTCGACCTGCGCGTGGCCATCGGTGTGGGGGCCGGAGCCAGCGACGTGGAACCGGAGGTCCTGGCCGCCGCGGCGTTGAACTCGGTCCGTCTCACCCGCAACCGCGGCGCCACCAACGGGCACGTGGAGCCGTCCTCGTTCCTCGCCGTCACCCACGTCCCGGGCCACCAGGCCCTGCTGTCGCCGTCCCCGGGCTGGCGCCACCCCTCGGACCTCGAGGCGGAGCGCGACTGCGAGCACGACCCGGCGCGCCGGACGCGGCGGCTGGACTATCGGGTCCTGGTCCCGCTGTCGGAGGACCTCGACCTCTCCCATCCCGCCCCGCTCGGCGCCAACGGATGGAACGGGCTCGACGACGAGGTGGACGCGTCTCTGACGAGTACAGGACTGCGCGTGCTGCTCGTCGATCCCGACGCCAGTGCCGAGCACAGCCCCCGACCCATGGTCGAAGCGGTGGCCGCCGTGGCCCGTCAGTGCGGAGCCGTACCGGTCCTCTCCCCCGCCGTCGACACCGACTCCGTTCTGCTCGACCTCTACCTCTCCAAGCCCGACGTGGCCGTCGTGGTGGTCCAGGCCGAGGTCCCCCGCTACGGAGGCGTTCCGGGCCCGCAGTTCCCGTGGGACCGTGCGGCCCGCATCACCCGCGCCCTGCGAGCAGCCGGCACGCCGGTGATCGCGCTCAGCGTCGGGGCCAGCGTGGCCGCGCTGGCGGTGTGCGTCGAGCAGGGTGCGGTGGGACTGTTCCATACCGACCTCCTCTCCCAGGAGCTCGCCCGCCAGACCGCCCGACGGATCAGTGCCAACGGCGGGTCGTCGACGGCGGTGTACGACGAACCCCGGGGACCGGGTCAGCTTCCTTCCCCCTACGACGCACTCGTGCACCTCACCCCGAGCGAGCGCCGGGTGCTCTTCCACATGATGGAGGGGCGCTCCGCGGCGGAGATCGCCACCACGCTCGTGGTATCTCTCACCACTGTTCGCTCACATATCCGCTCGATCCTGCGCAAGCTGAACGTCAACTCTCAGCTCGCCGCCGTGGCTCTGGCGTTCGGGACGCTCCCGGACCAGGTCATGGCGGATTGAGCTGATCCCCTCGACACTCATGGCAGACGGGCGCGCGCCCGGTTGGCTAAAGTGAGGCAAATGACCCCGATCAAATGGCTCTCCGTGGTGCTTGGCGTCGTCGCCCTCCTCTCTCTGGTCGTCGCCATCATCTACTTCTCGGTCCCCGCGCACTCGTTGCCGTCGTTCCTCGGACCGCTCAACCGGGTGCAGGCCCACCGGAAGCGTCGGGGTGAGGCGGCCATCGCCCTGACCGTCGTGCTGGCGGTGGTCGCCGGCATCCTCTTCTACGTGGACCGGCGCTCGTCCGCCAAGCCCGCACCGACCAACCCGGCCTCGACCAACCAGGCCGCCGGCTGAGCTTCCGCTCCCTGCCCGGATAACGGGCACGTTCCTGGTCGGCTCCTTTCAGCCGGCGAGTCGCATGCGCCGGCGCCGCCAGGCGGAAACCCCGAGGGCCGACGACAATCCGGCCACGCTGCACAGCGCCAGGCCGAGGCCGACCGAAAAGGCGCCGGGCCAATACCGGAGCTCCACGGTGTGGCGACCCGCCGGGATCCGCGCCTGGAGCATCGCCCCCGAGAACGGGTCGAGGCGCAGTGGCCGGCCGTCGATGGTGGCGTGCCATCCGGGGACATCGGTGAGATGCAGACGCAGCACCGCCTCGGTGGCGTTGTCGGTTTCGATCTTCCACGACCGTGGGTCGGGATGCGTGACCGCGACCGGCCTCCCCGCCGAGTCCGGGGACGGGACCGACGTTCCCGGGGCTGAGACGAGGATCGCCTCGGCCGCCCCGGGGATCTTGTAGAGCGACTCGTCCCCGACGCGTCTTTCGAACACGGCGCCGCCTGGAGCGCGGCCACGGGGCGGCTCGAGCACGAAGGCGACGCCGAAGCGTCGGGCCTCGGTGGCGGAGGTGACCGCCGGGCAGAACACCGAGATGGGGTTACCCAAACCCCCCGGCGTCCCCGTGGCGTCCTCCCAGGACCGGAAGAGGGACTTGGGGGTGATGGGGTCGTAGACGTCGAGCTCGTGGACGTCGTAGGCGACGTTCACGTTCTGGGGAATCCCGATCTGGCCGGGGACTTCGCAGGAATGGGCTCCGAAGCCCACCACCGCCGAGCCGGCCGTGTCCGCCAAGGCCACCTCTGCCGGTGTGGGAACCAGGAAGGTCGAGCTCGACGACCACAGGGGCGCCCCGGCGGTGATCAGGAAGGCGGTCTCACACACCAGCAGTGCCGCCCCGGCCCCCCGGCCGAGACCGAGAGGGGATCGTGCCGCCCCTCGGGAATGCGCGGGTCCCTGTCTGCGGGCGAGCGCCAGGAGCCCCACCACGACCAGGCCCAAGGCGACCTGGGCCGTCGGCCACACGAAGCTCGATCTCCGGATCGCCGCGTCGGCGGGGGGGAGGCTGCCCCGGCCGAAGAGCCACAACATGGCCACGAACAGCGCCAGGATTGCGAAACCGCCACCCGCCCAGCGCAGAACCGCACGATCACGATGCGAACGGATGAGGACGTCGGTGCCCACTCCGGCCAGCACCGCCAGGGCGAGGGCGAGGACGATGGCCCCCCGGTGCCAACGGATCCCGTAGGGCACCACGTCCAACACCCCCACCAGCGGGGAGAAGAAGACGATCGCCCCCATGACCACGGCCACGGCGCTCATGGCGAGCACTTCGGGGTGGCGATGACGCAACGCCACGGCCACCACGGCCAGCACCACGGCGATCACCCCCACGTAGGTGGCGGACTCCAGATAGCTGGTGTCGCCGAAGAGGTGACCGAACCAGCGGCTGCCCGCCACCGGGAGCCCGTCGAACCCTTGGAAGATCACCGCGCTGATGTCGTGAAGGGGCAGCGCCGGTGTGCCGGTCTTCCCGGTCCGGATGCCTCCGGCGGTGAGCTGGAGCCCGGGGAGCAGCAAAGGGGCGCCGAGGGCGGCGCCGGCCACCACGGCCAGGGCGAGATCGAGCACGGGGCGGAGAACGGGTCCCGCCCCGCCCAGCCACCCCGCCCGCAGCGCCAGGACGACGGTCACGAACACCGCCAGACCGAGGCCGAGCAGCACCATGGCGTCGGGCTGTCCCGAGTAGAGGGCCGACGCCAGCACCACGGCGAAGAAGGCCACGGCACCGGCCCGCCGGTGCCCACGGATGACGAGGATGGCGGCGGCGAACAGCCACCCCGCCCACGCCATCACCGACGCCACCGGCCACCCCAGCCACCCGAAGAACGGACCACTGAGCTCGTACACGGTGCCCGCCATCACGCACCCGGGCACCCCCAGTCCCATGACCCGTCCCAGGACGTACACCCCGGTCCCGGCGATCACCAACGTGGTCAGCACCTGCACCGTGTAGGCGAGGTGGAGCGGGGCCAGATAGCCGAGCAGCGACGGGAGGCTGAACGTGGCGGACTGCCAATTGAAGGCCAGGGGCATGCCCAGGGCGCTGTAGGGGTTCCACAACGGCAAGTGACCGTGGTGCACCTGGGTCCATGCCAGGGTGGTCCAGGGGATCATCTCGGTGATCAGGTCCGCGCTCTGGGGGTTGTGCACCGACACGCCCGGCTGTCGCGACAGCCCGACGCGCGCCACGATGTCGAAAGGCCCCAGGGATGTGCCGTGCGCCAGCGCCGGCGCCATCACCACCCCGGCCGCGGCCAGCACCCACGCCAGACCGAGGAGGTCTTTGATCCATGTGGATCGGGGCGCCCGACGCGTGGTCACCGACGTCGTGGGCATCCCTCACGGTACCGTTTCGCCACAGCGCCAGGCCGTCATGATCGACCGGGATTCCTCGTCCACGCGCGCGTCGAAAGGCGCGTCATGGGTTGTGCTCGGGAGATGCGCAACACGCCGGAGGAGAAAGCGAAACCCCACCCGCTGGGGTGGGGTTTCGCATCATTGCTCGACATCTCGGCGACCACGTGGCGGTCGCCGTCAAACGATCAGAAGGACAGGACGGTGCCCTTGAGGAGCGCGATCTTGCTGTTTTTGTTGCTGACGCAGTCCGTGGAATGGAACGTGTCGCCTACGTGGGTGTAGGTGGAGGTCCCGCCGGTCACGGTCCCTGTCGAGATGTACTCGGTGTTGTTGGGCTTGCAGGCACCCTGGCCAGGCGAGCTGACCGACGGCTCCGAGACGATGGTGGTCTGGCCACCCGGGGCCCAGGTGAGCTTGCCGCCAGAAGCAAGTTGCGTGGCGGTGCCACTCAAAGACTTGTAGGAGTTGTTCTTGGGCGAGCACTTCTTGATGGTGATGGTGCCCGTGATCGTCCCGCTCAGCTTCGCACAGGTGATCGAAGATCCCGCGTTCGCCGTCGGAGCCAGCGACACGGCGGTGATGCCCACCGGCACCGCCATCATGGCGAGAGCTGCCACAGCTAGAATCACACGCCGCATACCGTCCCCCTTGGTTGGTCACACCAGTTGTTCGAGTTGATTCGAATTAGACAGTAACCCTGGGCGGACCCCGAATCAATCAACCGCCCAGGTTGCCGGCCCGTAGGGCTCGTCCCTTGCCGCGGAGGCCCTCCGAGGGTGGAGCCGGCCCCCCGGTAAGCCCCGCCCAAGGTCCTCGGGCGCCCCCAGGGCCCCTGTGAGATCGTCCTCCCAAAAATTAAGGCGAGAAATCCCCTGGCCGAGGGCGTATGCTCCGCCTCGGCGGTGTCAGACACATCTAAGGGGGAAGTCCATGCGTCCCTTCCGGGTCCTTCGGTTGCTCACGATCCCTGCCGTAATCGTTCCCCTTGTGCTCTCCGGGCTCATTGCCTCGGGACCGGCGTGGGCGCGGGGTATCAACGCCAAGAAGCCGGTGGCGTGCAGGACCGTGACGGGAACGGTGAGCAGTTGGGAGCTCCAATCGTGCTCCAACCCGGCCATCACCGGGGGCTTCTCCACCTCGATCACCCCGGCGTTCCCCACGACGGCTCAGATCGGGTTCGACATCACGATCACATGGAATCCCGATGACGCGGCCAAAGCCGGTGGCCCCTCGGGGACGACGACGGTCAAGGTCTCCGTGTCGAAACTGACGAAGAACAAGTGCGCCGCCGGCAAGACCGAATGGGAGGTGTCCGGAGCAGTGTTGAGCAACACGGTCAAGCCGGCTGTCAAGGGCAAGATCAAGATCTTTGTGTGCGAGAGCACGTCCGGAGCTCTGACGAATCGACTGAAGAAGGGCAACCTGCGCCCCGCCAAGCTCTGAGGCGGCACGGACGAACCCCGGCGTAGCCGGGGCGCCACAACGCGCCGCTCCGGGTCCGGACATCGGTCACCTCTGAGCCTCGACCAACGGTCGCGGGCCCATCCCTGCCTCCGGGCCTGAACAGCCCTGGTCATGGGTGTTGTGCCCTGTTCCCGAAAGGCGCCCGGCGGGGATCGGAACCCGCCGGTGTCACCACGGCCTGCCGTCACGACATCCAAGGACGCCGCCCAGGTTGGGGATCACTTTCGTCACTTTTGATGAAGACAGTCGGGGGGTCGAAACGTACGCTCCGATCGCCCCGGAAGGGGAAGATTGGCCAGTCGGAGCGGTGGGGTGGCGCGGGACGCGTGCTCCACACGGGGGACGAGACCACGAGAGGAGCGCGCGATGCGGGTAGCGCGCACTATTGACGGCAGTACGACAACACCGGGTCGGGGATCGGCGGTAGGCGGCGCAGATTCCTCCCGATCGCGGCGGCGGCCTCGATCCTGGCGACCTCGACTCTGGTCAACGTGCTCGTGGCTTCACATGCCAGCGCGGCGTCCACCGAGTTGTACTCGTGGGGCTACAACCTCGACGGCCAGCTCGGCAACGGCAACACCACCACCGAGACGACCCCGGTCAAGGTGTCCCTGCCCGCGGGCGTGACCGCCACCGCGGCGGCGGCCGGTGGCGACCACAGCCTCGCCATCGGATCCGACGGCAAGCTCTACGCATGGGGCAACAACGCCGAAGGCCAGCTCGGCGACGGCACCACCCACAACTCCTCGACGCCGGTCGTGGTGTCGATGCCGGCGGGCGTGACCGCCACCGCCGTCGCCGCCGGCCAGGACCACAGCGTGGCCCTGGGCTCGAACGGGTCGGTCTACGACTGGGGCGACAACGCCTTCGGCGAGCTCGGCAACGGCACCACCAACGACGCCACGACGCCGGTCAAGGTGACGCTTCCCGGCGGGCGTCGTCCCCAAGGCCGTCGCCGCCGGCCAGTACATGACCGAGATACTCGACACCGACCGGCAACGTGTACGCCTGGGGCGACGGCGCCATGGGCGAGCTCGGCGACGGCAAGGTCGTCAACGAGGAGTCCCCGATCCAGGTGAACGTCTCGGGCGTGACCGCCATCGCCGCGGGCGGGTACCACAGCCTCGTCATCTCCTTCGGGTCGCTCTTCGCCTACGGGTACGGAGGCCTCGGCCAGCTCGGCAACGGCGCGCACCACCAACGCCTCGACACGGGTGAAGGTGAGCTTCCCCAGCGGCGTGACGCCCACCGCGGTGGCGGCC
The DNA here is from genome assembly GCA_963848335.1 of uncultured Acidimicrobiales bacterium. Classification (GTDB taxonomy): domain Bacteria; phylum Actinomycetota; class Acidimicrobiia; order Acidimicrobiales; family UBA8190; genus Chersky-840. The sequence continues at coordinate 1,538,482 of CAWKDD010000001.1, read as the reverse complement.
GGGCTGTACCACAGCATGGCCATCGGCTCCAACGGCAAGCTCTACTCGTGGGGCAACAACGCCAACGGGGAGCTCGGCAACGGCACCGAGACCAACGAGTCGGACCCCGTCGTGGTGTCGATGCCGGCGGGCGTGACCCCCACCGCCATCGCCGGCGGTGCGCGACCACAGCCTCGCCATCGGCTCCAACGGCAACCTCTACGGCTGGGGGTACAACGGCCTGGACGAGCTGGGCAACGGGACCACCACCGACGCGGACACACCGGTGCAGGTGGGTCTGACCCCGGTGGCGAAGCCCCCGAACGCGGTCGCCTCGGGCTACTCCGCCGACCACAGCTTCGCCATCGCTCCTCCCACGCCCGCACCCACGACGACGACGCTGTCGACGTCACCGTCGTCGGTCAGCTACGGCCAGACCGTGACGCATCACCGCCACGCTGAGCCGGTCCGACGGTGGGGGAACCGTCAGCTTCTCCAACAACTCCACCACCATCACGGGATGCGGCTCCGTGACCCCGACACTCGTCGGGAGCACCTACGCAGGCGCAGTGCTCGACGTCGTTCGCGGCGGGCACCTACCCGCTCACCGCCACCTACACCGGCGACACGCTCTACGCCACCAGCACGTCCTCGGTTCTCAACCTGACCGTCAACCAGGCTCCGCTCGTGGTCACCGCCTCGTCGGGATCGACGACCTACGGGAGCGCGCCCCCCGCCATCACCCCGTCGTACTCGGGCTTCGTGAACGGGGACGACGCCACGCTCGCTCACCACGCAGCCGACGTGCTCGCACCACGGCCACGGCGTCGAGCCCCGTGGGCAGCTACCCCGCGTCGTGCTCGGGCGCGGCCGACCCGAACTACTCCATCACCTACCAGAACGGCACCATGCACGGTCGACACCGCCCCGCTGACGGTGACGGCGTCGTCGGCGACCGATGACCTACGGCGGCGCGGTCCCCACCATCACCCCGTCGTACTCGGGGTTCGTGAACGGTGACTCGGCCAGCTCGCTCACCACCGCGCCGACGTGTTCGACCACGGCCACGTCGTCGAGCCCCGTGGGCAGCTACACCACGTCGTGCTCCGGGTGCGGCAGACCCGAACTACCACATTCACCTACGACGCAGGCGTCGGTGGCCGTCGGCACCGCACCGCTCGTGATCACGGCGTCTTCGGGTTCGGCCACCTACGGGAACGGGCCGCCCGACCATCACCCCGTCGTACTCGGGCTTCGTGGGCAGTGACACGCCAGCTCGCTCACCACGCCGCCGACGTGTTCGACCACGGCCACGGTATCGAGCCCGGTGGGCAGCTACGACACCACGTGCTCGGGCGCGGTCGACCCCAACTACTCCATCACCTACCAGGACGGCTCGGTGGCGGTCACCCCGGCACCGCTCACCATCACGGCCTCGTCGGGAATGGCGTCCTACGGAGGCAACCCGCCGACGCGTGGCTCCGCTCGTCTCGGGCCTGCAGAACGGCGAGACCGTGTCGGTCCTCGGTAGCGGGCTGACGTGCTCGACCACCGCCACTTCCTCGAGCGGGGTGGGCACCTACGCCACGTCGTGCTCGGGGGCGGTCGACGCCAACTACGACATCACCTACGTCAACGGGACCACCACGGTGATCCCGGCACCGCTCACCATCACGGCCACCTCGGGCACGATGACCTACGGCGGGGCAGTTCCCGTCGTCAGCCCCAACGTGTCGGGCCTGCAGAACGGCGAGAACGTGTCGGTGCTCGGTGCCGGGCTCACCTGCACCACGGCGGCAAGCCCGACGAGCCTCGGTGGGCAGCTACTCCGACGTCGTGCTCGGGGGCCTCCGACCCGAACTACACGATCAGCTACGTGAACGGCACCATCGACGTCACCCCCGCCGCGCTCTCGATCACCGCGTCGTCCAACAGCATGACGTACGGTGACCCTGCGCCCGTGCATCACTCCGATCATCTCGGGCTTCCAGAACGGCGAGACGGCCTCGGTGCTCGGCGCCGGCGCTGCTGTGCACGACGGGCGCCGGTCCCACGACTCCCGTGGGCAACTACGCCAGCGCATGTGGTGGCGCCGTGGATGCCAACTACACGATCACGTACGTCGAAGGCACGGTGACCGTGAACCCGGCCACGTTGATGATCACGGCTTCGTCGGCCACGGTGGCCTACGGCACGGCACCGCCCTCCATCACGGCCGCATACTCGGGTTTCGTGAACAGTGACGACGCCACGTCGCTCACCACTCCCCCGACGTGCTCGACCACGGCCACGGCGTCGAGCCCGGTGGCGAGCTACCCGAGCTCGTGCTCCGGCGCCTCGGACCCCAACTACATCATCAGCTACCTGAACGGCACGGTTCAGGTGGCGACAGTGGTCGTCACCGTGACGGCGTCGTCGCCGACCATGACCTACGGGGGCTCCGTCCCGGCCATCACCCCGTCGTACTCGGGATTCGTGAACGGTGACACGGCCGCGTCGCTGACCACGGCGCCCACGTGCTACGACGGCGGCGACCTCGTCCAGCTCGGTGGGACCCTACGACAGCTCGTGCTCGGGCGCGGTGGACCCGAACTACACCTTCAGCTACGTGGACGGTTCGGTCCAGGTCAACCCGGCGCCGCTCACGATCGCGGCATCGTCGGAGTCCATGACCTACGGCGGCTCCACCCCGGCCATCCTGCCGCAGTACTCGGGCTTCGTGAACGGTGACGCCGCCAGCTCGCTCACCACCCAGCCCACGTGCTCGACCACGGCCACGTCGTCGAGCCCGGTGGGCGAGCTACCCCAGCTCGTGCTCGGGTGCGGCCGACGCCGAACTACACCATCACCTACGTCCCCGGTGCGGTCGTGGTCGGGAGCGCGGCCCTGGTCATCAGCGCCTCGTCGGGATCGATGACCTACGGCGGCACGGCCCCCACCATCACCCCGTCGTACTCGGGCTTCGTGAACGGTGACACGGCCGCTTCGCTCACCACCGCGCCGACGTGCTCGACCACGGCCACGCCGACGAGCTCGGTGGGGAGCTACACCGAGCTCGTGCTCGGGCGCGGTCGACCCCAACTACTCGATCACGCTACGTGGCCGGCTCGGTGACCTCGGGTCCCGCACCGCTGTCGATCACGGCCTCGTCGGGTTCCTTCACCTACGGCGGCATCGGCTCCGGCCGATCACGGCCTCGTACTCGGGCTTCGTGAACAGTGACACGGCCACTCGCTCACCACCCAGCCCACGTGCTCGACCACGGCCACGCCGTCGACGCCGGTGGGTACGTACCTGAGCTCGTGCTCGGGTGCGGTCGACGCCAACTACACGATCACCTACGTGGGCGGCTCGGTGCAGGTCACGCCGGCCACGTTGTCGATCACGGCCTCCTCGGCGCTCGACAACTACGGCGACCCGGTGGGGGCGGTCACTCCGGCCTACCTCGGCTTCGTGGCCGGGGACACGCCGGCGTCGCTCACCACCCTGCCGACGTGCTCGACCACGGCCACCTCGGCCAGCCCGGTGGGCAGCTACCCGACATCGTGCTCGGGTGCGGTGGACCCCAACTACACCTTCAGCTACATCGACGGCTCGCTGCAGGTCGGCCCGGCCCCGCTGGCGGTGACGGCCTCGTCGGCCTCGATCACCTACGGCGGCGCGGCACCGGTCATCCAGGCGTCGTACTCGGGCTTCGTGAACGGTGAAGACGCCACGTCGCTCACCACGGCCCCGACGTGCACGACCGCGGTCACGTCGGTCAGCCCCGTCGGGACCTACGACAGCTCGTGCTCGGGGGCGGTGGACCCCAACTACACCTTCAGCTACGTGGACGGGTCCGTGCAGGTCGGCCCGGCGTCGATCACCATCACGGCTTCTTCGGGTTCGATGGTCTACGCGGGCTCGGTGCCGACGGTCACCGCCAGCGTGGACGGGCTCCAGAACGGTGAGGACGCATCGGTCCTCGGTGCCGGCCTGGCGTGTTCGACCGCGGCCACCTCGGCCAGCCCGGTGGGCAGCTACCCGACGTCGTGCTCGGGCGCCGTCGACACCAACTACACCATCACCTACGTGAGCGGGTCGATCGTGGTGGGCCCGGCGCCGCTTGTCCATCTCGGCGTCGTCGGGGTCGATGACCTACGGGGGCTCGGTGCCCACCATCACCGCCTCGTACTCGGGCTTCGTGAACGGCGACACACCGGCGTCGCTCACCAGTCCCGCCGACGTGCTCGACCACGGCCACGTCGTCGGCGCAGGTGGGCACCTACGACAGCTCGTGCTCGGGGGCTTCGGACGCCAACTACACCATCAGCTACGTGGACGGCTCGGTGCAGGTCATGATGGCACCGCTGGTCATCGCGGCGTCGTCGCCGACGATGACCTACGGCGGCGCGGTGCCCACCATCACGCCCTCGTACTCGGGCTTCGTGAACGGGGACAACGCCAGTTCGCTCACCACGCGCGCCCACGTGCTCCACCACGGCCACGTCGTCGAGCCCGGTGGGGAGCTACCCCGACTCGTGCTCCCAGGCGTCGGACGCCAACTACACCATCACCTACGTCCCGGGTTCGACAGTCGTGGGTACCGCGGTCCTCGCAGGTCAGGGCGTCGTCGGGCACCATGACCTACGGGGGCTCGGTGCCCGGCATCACGCCGTCGTACTCGGGCTTCGTGAACGGGGACAACGCCAACTCGCTCACGAGCAAGCCGACCTGCTCGACCACGGCCAGCGCCGACGCTGGCGGTGGGCAACTACTCGAGCTCGTGCTGCGGGGCGGTCGACTCCAACTACACCATCAGCTACGTCACCGGACTGGTGACCATCGGCCCGGCTCCGCTCTCGATCACGGCTTCGTCGGGCTCGATGACCTACGGCGGCTCGCCGCCGGCCATCACCGCCAGCTACAGCGGGTTCGTGAACGGCCAGGGGCCGTCGGTCCTGGGTGGCGGCGGTGACCTGCACCACGGTGGCCACCGCCACCAGCGCGGTGGGCTCGTACGCCTCGTCGTGCAGCGGCGCAGCTGACGCCAACTACAGCATCAGCTACGTCCCGGGCTCGGTCACGGTCGTTCCTGCCACCTTGACGGTGACGGCGAACAACGTGACCAAGGCGTTCGGAGCTGCGGTGCCGACCTTGACCGCCACCATCTCGGGCTTCGTCGACGGGCAGACGCTCGCCACCTCGGGGGTGACTGGTCAGGCCCTGTGCACCACCACCGCCACGACCACCAGTCCGGGTGGGACGTACCCGATCACGTGTTCGCTGGGGACGTTGGCGGCGCACAACTACACCTTCACCTTCGTGGCCGGCACCCTCACCGTGAACTTCAGCCAGAAGACGGTGTGCAACTACGTCGGTGTGCTGGTCGTGAGCGGCGGGCGAGTCGGTGCTCATCCCGCCGGGCTGCACGGTGATCGGAGCGATCAACGTGGAGACCGGGAGCTCGCTCGACGCCGAGGGTGCCATCGTGGTGGGTGCGGTCAGCTTCAACAGTGGGGTTGTGCTCCGGTTCTGCAGCACCACGGTGGTGGGCGCGCTGTACGCCACGCTGGCCACCAACCCCGTGGTCCTGGGCGACGGGACGTCGTCGTGCCTGGGTGACGAGATCGCCGGGCTCGTGACCGTGACCGGCAACACGGCGGGCGTCTCGCTCCAGAAGGCGGACATGCTCGCCGCGGTGGCGGTCACCTCCAACAGCGGCGGGGTCACGGTGGAGAACTGTCAGGCCATCGCCCTGGTGGGGGTGGAGAAGAACACCGGAGGCACCACGGTCAAGTCCAACTCGATCCTGGGTGCGCTGACCGTGACCGGGAACTCGGCGCCGGTGGTCGACCATCCGAACACGGTCATCGGGCTACAGGACCTCCAATAGGCCTCGGGCGGCCCCCGGTGGACTCCACCGGGGGCCGGGCCCGGGCTGTGGCGCGTGGACATGGGCGCCGGCCGGATGCCGCCATGATGGCGACGGGGCGTCAGGTGAGCGATGATTGACGCCGGCACGCCGCGGCCTGTGCCGAGCACACGGCACCCGGCATGGGTGTCGAGCACACGGCATCCGGCGTGGGCGTCGAGCGTGTCACCAGTCGAGGGAGAGGCTGATGAACATTCCGAGAGGGTGGGCGGCATTCGTGATCGTGCTCGTGGTGGCGGGCGCGGCGGTGTGGGCGCTGCGTGCGAACCCGCTGCTCTCGCTGTGGGCGCTTCTCGGCGCGCTGGCGGTGTGGGAGGTCGGTCGACGGTCGCGGTACCGCCACAGCCTCCGGTTCCTCCCCCCGCCCCGGAGCCGCACGGCACGGTCGCCGGCCCGGGTGATGCGCCCCGCGCAGGTCGCACGGGGCCCGGGCCCGGTCCCCGTGGCATCGGTCGTCGGGCGCCGCAGCACCGGCTCGACGCCCCGCCGCACCCCGCCCCCAGATGGCGCGGCGCCCTTCGACACAACGCCGGCCGTGAGGTGATGCCGAGCTCTCGAGTGGGCTCGGCCCGAATGCGGCCGGTAGCGTGAACGGCGCAGAGAACCAAGGACCTCGGGGGCAGTAGGGCGACGTGGCGACATCCAGGGGGCGGCGTCGGGTCCCACCCCGGCTACTGCTGGCCCGGCATCTGCTCGGAGCGGGCATCGAGGTGGGGCCGGGACAGCACCCCTTCGAGCTCCCCCTGCCCGGCGTCTCGGTGCGCTACGTCGACCGTTGGCGGGCCGACGAGAGCAGCGAGCTGTTCCCGCAGCTGGCCGCGCAGGGCACGTTCACCGAGCCCGACGTGCTCGCCGACTTCAACACCGAACGGCTGGGTCCGATCGCGGACACCAGCCAGGACTTCGTGATCGCCAGCCACGTCCTGGAGCATCTGGCCGAGCCCATCGGATTCGTGGCCGAGATGCACCGTGTCCTGCGCCCCGGAGGGGTGGCTCTCATCCTGCTCCCCGACCGGCATCGGACCCGTGACCGTGATCGGCGGCCTACGCCGCTCGCCCATGTCGTGGCCGAGTACGAGAGTGGGGTCGTCGAGGTGAGCGACGCCCATCTGGTGGAGTGGCTCGAGCACAGGGGCATGCCACTGGGGGACACGCTCCGAGGAACGGGCTCACACCCTCGACCGGCACCGCAAGCGCTCCATTCACGTGCACTGCTGGGACGCGCCGGAGTTCCTCGAGGTGATCCTGTGGGGAATCGAGAACCTCGACGAGCAGTGGGAGTTCGTCGACGGATCGCTTCCCTCCGACGAGTTCCCCACCGGGATCGAGTTCGGTTTCGTGCTGCGCCGATCGGGCACGCCCACGGACCCCGTCACCCGACGTCGGCGCTTCGAGGCGGCCTGGCGGTCCTGGGACGATGCTCGACGCCTCACGGGACTGGACGTGACGCAGCGCAAGCTCACATGGGCGTACCGAAGAACACGCAGGGTGATCGGGAGCCGGGTGCCGCGGAAGCTGCTCACGAAGAGACCGGGTGCCGCGTCCTGAAAGCCCCGAAGGGCCCCGGGCGCCGTGGCCCTAGTCCCGTCGTCCTGCACCCACCGCCCATATGCGTGCCTGTGGGTCCCCGTGCACAGCGCGAGCTCCAGCCCCGGGGGCTCGTGACGTAGACTGTGCGTTCGGCCGAAAGGAAGGTGGCATGCGAAAGACCCTGACCATGGCGCTCATCGGAGGACTGGCAGTGCTCACCGCAGCGTGCTCGTCCACGCAGACCGAGGTGACCAGGCCGGCCGGTGCCCCCGCGGGGACCGTGGCCCACGTGGGCGACACCCTCGACCTCAAGACCGGTGCGGGGCGGGTCTTCTCCATCACGCTCACCAAGGTGATCGACCCTGCACAGACTGCGGGGCAGAAGCAGCCCAAGGCAGGCAAGCGCTTCGTGGCGGTGCAGTTCACCGTGTCGAACAGCTCGTCGCACGCCCTCGACGCCGATGCCAACACCGACGTGAACATCATCGGGGCGACCGGGCACATGTACACCGCCGCCGGCGGTGTCTCTCTGTCGAGCTGCAGCACCTTTCCCAGCGGCCTCATCCAGTTGGCGCCGGGCAAGTCGAAGACGGGGTGTGTCCCCTTCCAGTTCCGCACGACCGTGGTCGTCTCCAAGGTGCAGTTCTACCCGGCAGCGGGAAATGCCAGTGACTACGGCACGTGGCGGGTCCCCTGAGCCCGGGCGACGCCCCTCCCGGGACCCCGCGCTGACGCCGGGCTCCCTTCGCCACCAGATCAGACGAGGGCACCGTCCCTGAGCCGGATGCGCCGCCCGGCATGGCGTGCCACCTCGTCGTCGTGGGTGGCCACCACGATCGTCACGGCGTCCTCGCCGGACTGCAATTCCACGAGCAGGGACATCACGTCATTGGCGCTGGCCGAGTCCAGATTGCCGGTCGGCTCGTCGGCGATGATCACCCGGGGCCGGTTCGCCAGAGCCCGCGCGATGGCCACGCGCTGCTGCTCGCCTCCCGACATGCGTGACGGTAGGTGGTCGAGACGGCCTCCCAGACCCACACGGGCCAGCAACTCGGCCGAACGCTGTTTGCGCTGGGCTTTGGAGTGCCCGTGAGGGATCATGGCGATCCCCACGTTCTCCTCGGCGGTGAGGGTGGGGATGAGGTTGAACTGCTGGAAGACGAAGCCGATCTCCTGTCCCCGGATGCGCGTCAGGCTGGAGTCCGAGGCGCTGCCCATCTCGTTGCCCTCGAAGCGGATGGTCCCGCCCGTCGGTGTGTCCAGGGCCCCCAGCAGCTGCAGCAGCGTGCTCTTCCCCGAGCCGCTCGGTCCTTCGATCGACACGAACTCGCCGGGCTGGATGTCGAGGTCGACGTCGTGGAGGGCAAGGACCGGGGTGCTGCCCCGCAGGTATCGGCGTTCCACCCCCCGCAGCTCGTAGAGGATGCCGTTGGGCACGAAGGTGGCGCCACCTTCGGCGCCCTGCGCGGGAACCTCCGGCGTCGCGTCGTTCACATCGTTCACGTCGTCGTCCATGGAGTTCGCTCCCTCTCCCGGGTCCGGTCCGTTGCCTGGTGTCGTGCTCATCCGAGGTCCCGCAGTGCCACCGCGGGCGCAAGGCGCGACGCCCGCCAGCCGCCGGCGATCCCGGCCAGGAGGCCGCCGACCACGGCCGCGGCCAGCCCGAGCAGCACGATACCGACGTCGATGGGGGCCCGCAGATGGATCTTGGTGGACGTGGCCGCTGCTGTTGTCGCTTGATGGAAGATGGCGCCCACGCTCGAGGCGCCCACCGCCGCGCCCGAGCTGGTGGCAGTGAGCGACGGACCCACGGCACCGATGACGGCACACACGGCCACACCCACGGCGACGCCGAGGATGCCTCCCAGGATGCCGATGCCGACGGTCTCCCCCACGATCTGGCGAACGACCCGGCCTCGCGACCAGCCGATGGCCCGCAGCGTGCCGATCTCCCTGACGCGCTTGGCGATGCTCGACAGCGTGAGCAGCGCGGCGATGAGGAAGGCGGCGAGCAACACGATGACCGCCAAGGCGCCGCCGAGGTGGGTGGCGAGCGTGTGGGCGTTGGACAGGCTCCCGGTCACCGAGTTGGCCAGTGACTTCGACGTCAGGACCTGGGCACCGGGCAGCTCCTTGTGGATGGCAGCGGCGACGGCGGGGACATCGGAGGCCTTGGTCACCTTCACCAGGACCTCGTTGACCCGGCTGCTGTTGGAGGCCAGCGACTGCAAGGTGGAGAGGTCGAAGTAGATGTCCGAGGTGTCACCGGTCAGCGTGGGGTTCACCAGGCCCACGACGGTGAAGGTGGTCTTGTCGATCGTGAGCTGCTGCCCGACCTTGATGCTGTTGGTGCTGGCATACGCCGTGTTGACGAGGATCTCGTCGGCGGGCGTGGAGCCGAACCACTTCCCCGACACCACCTGGGCCGTGGTGATGAGCCCCGTCGAGGTGTTGGCGGGGTTCACGCCGGCCACGGTGTAGCTCTTGGTCTCGGTGTTGGTGGTCGGCGGGTTGAGCACCCGGGTGATGGTCTGCTCGGGCACCACCACCTGGGCCTGGTACTGCTGGTAGGAGGCCGGGAGACACTTGGTGAAGGCCGCACCGAAGGCGGCGCCCCCGAAGCCGCCCCCGCCTCCGCCTCCGCCTCCGATCGGTCGCCCTCCCCCGCCGCTACCGCCGGTCCCAGAGTTCCCGGTGGGGGCGGTCGTGGGCGTGGTGGCGCCGGGAGTGGAGCCGCCGGTGGTCGCGCCCGGGGCGGTTGTGGGCGTGGTGGCGCCGGGAGTGGAGCTTCCGGACGTCGTGCTGCCGAAGGCGCCCGAGGCCTCCAGACAGGCCCGGACCGAGGCCTCCTGGGCCGCGGTCAACGGCGGCGGGCGCTGGACGCTCGAGATGGTCTGGCCTCCCGTGGTGACGGTGTCGGTCTCACTGGGGACAGTCCCGGTCTCGTGCAGGGCCTGCAGGGAGAGGCCGGGCACCGCCGAGGCCACGCCCTTGATCGAGGCGACGTCGTTCACGGCCGCCTGGGGGAACGTGATGAGAGTGCCGGGGACGAAGAAGTCGTAGGTGAATTGGGTTCCCGGCGCACCCAGCTTGGCCAGGTCCGTCAGGACCGACGAGTTCGCATTGAGCAGGGCCGCCTGGTCCGACGCGTTCAACGAGGCGATGGCCGAAGCCCCTCCCCGCCCCCGCCCGGCCCCGGCGCCGAAGAAGCCACCGCCACCGCCCCCTCCGGGCCCGCCGGCTCCGCCGCCACCGCCGCCGAACCCGGCCGCCGGTGTCGTGGTGGTCGTGGTGGTGGTCGATGCATTGCTGGAGGTGGAGGTGGCGTCAACGGTGCGGGTGACGATGATGTCGGTGCCGACCGAGGACAGCGGGGAGAGCACCTTGTTCTGTGCCTGGGTGAGCCCGTCGGAGACCCCGACGATTCCCATGACGAGCCCCACTCCCGCCGCCAATCCGATGGCGGTCACCACCGTGCGGCTCCAGCGCCGACGCAACTCGTTCCACGCATAGCCGATCGAGAACATCCGCACCTCCGGTGCTCACAGAAGACGGCGCCGATGGTACGAATCGAACCTGGCAAGTCCCTGTGAACGACGCCGCCACGGAAGGTTCTCAGGAGGTTCCAAGGAACCCGTCGAGGGATCGGCCCTCGCGGCTAGGGGGCGGAGGCGACGAGCGGGGTCAGCGGGGACGGCCCCCCGAAGCGCACCGTGACGCCGTCGCGGCGCATGCTGCGGGTGAACCACCGCACCGAGAAGAAGATGGCTGCGGCCGTGAGCGACAGCGAGATGCCGGTGCGCTCCAGAGGGAAGGCGCCGGCGGAGGCCGTGAGGAGGAGCCACAGCACCACCGCGCCGTTGAGGAACATGGCGATCGCCCACAGGAACGACACCCGGACGAAGAAGCGATGCACCGTCGGCCGGGCCAACAGCTCGGGGGTGAGCGGGCAGAAGTCGTGGGTGAAGCGCTGGGTGAAAGGCCGGCCCAACAGGGCCGAGCCCACCAGGACGATGGAAGCGAGGAAGGTGCTCGCCGTCGGCTGGATGAAGTAGAGGAACACGCTTCCGGTCAGGAACGAGATCAGGGTCCGCATCGTCAACAGTGCGGTGCCCAGCAGCAGCAGGGTCGACACCCGCTCGTGTCGCAGCAGCCTCCGGGCGATGATCAGATACGACCAGGCGAGCGCACCGATCAGCGCGCCGCGGAACCCCGCGATCAGCAGGACGCAGTAGTAGGCAGCGACGGGGGCCACCACGCTCTCGAGCAGCACCGGGGCGGCGTGCCACAGCACGAGACGAGGCGAAGGCATGTGCAGCAGGGAGCCGGCGCGTCCTTCGGGATCGTCTTGGAAGTCGAGCGCCCGCAGTGCCGAACGGCGACTGGGGGAAGCGTTGATACCCCACCCTATCGGGCCTTCGGGCCCTAAGTGCCACGGGACCGGTCTTTCGCGTGTAGAGTGATGGGCGCGGACAGCCGGATCTCACGCGAGCTGTACGTCATTGCCGGTTGCCACAAGGTCTCCCGCAAGTGTCCCCAGCGTGGAGAAAAGAGGCAACACCAATGGCCGCAGGCACCGTGAAGTGGTTCAACGCCACCAAGGGCTTCGGGTTCATCACCCCTGACGACGGTTCCGCCGACGTCTTCGCACACTTCTCGTCCATCGAGGGCTCGGGCTACCGAGAGCTCATCGAGGGCCAAAAGGTCGATTTCGAGTCCGAGCAGGGGCCGAAGGGTCTTCAGGCCAAGCGCGTCCGTCCCCTGTAGACGGATCGGTCGAATACCGGAGCCGACTCGGGCACGTGCCTGTGCCCGGTGACGCCCATCGCGACGAACAGGCCCTGCTCCTTCGTGAGCAGGGCCGTTCGTTCGCCGGGATCGCCCGCCAGCTGGACCTTTCGGGCGCTCTCGAAGCCAACGCCGCCTTCAACCGCGCCCTGCGCCGCCACAGCCCCGGCAAGCAAGCCGCCCTGCGCAGCCGCGAGGTGGCGAGACTCGATGCCCTGGGCGAACGCCTGCGCAGGCGCGAGGGTGTGAGCGAGGACGAGCTGGCGCGCCAGCTCCACGGTCTGCAGCGCCTGCGCAAGACCCTGTTCGTGTCATGAGCCCCTCGTCCCGCCGGCTCCGGCTCGAGGAGGGCGCGCCAGGTCTCGTTGTCAGTGCGGTTGCAATCCGGTGGCGTGGGAAATGGCGGCCACGATGAGGTTCGCAGTGCCGTCGACAGCCCGCGCAATCGCAGAAGACGGTCGTGACAGTGCCGCGGCGATCTGGGCCACCGACTCTTCTTGGAGCACCGCAGGGTCGTAGCTGGCTCCGATCATGACGAAGCGGTTGTCCACGTCGATGAAGGGGATGGCGCCCGCTTGCGACGTGTACGGAGGCCGGTCGTAGGTGTCGAGCACGGATTGCTGCCCCGAGGTCAGATCCTGCAGGGCCGGGTACCGCCCCCCCACCTCCTGGTTGGTGGCGAGCTCCACGGAACGGAAATTGAGATCCGAGCTGGTGAAGCGGGAACCGTAGAACGACAGCGTCGCTGTGCTCGGGTAGATGTCGCCGGACGACGAATGGGTCTGTTCGAGCCCCGAGAACGACCCGAATTGCGACAGGGCCACCACGAGCGCCCAGCGTTGTTCCGCGCAGTAGGGACAGTATTCCGCGCCCACGTAGAGGACCTCGGGCTTTCCGTCGGGGCCGACCAGCGGGGCGCGGGCGTCGGCGATCTTCGTCGGTCCCGTCAGCCCGGCAGGCACACCCACGGCGCGCAACGTGGCGCCGTCGACCGAGGTGACGGCGTGCAGGACCGCAGCGGGAGCGGCGACGGCGCCCGAGCCGACCCCGCCTGCCGCGCCGACGCGCAGCGGGGAGGCGGCGGGCCCCGATCCCGACCCCAGTGCGAACCCTATGAGCGTGAGCACCGCCACCACGACTGTGCTGACGGGGACGGCCGTCCACCACACGGAGTGGTGCAGGGTCCGGTACGGGAGTGTGCGGTTGGTTTTCGAAGTGGCGCCGGGGCGCGGGCGGGCGCGGGTGTGGTCGTGACTCGTCATCGGATCTCCTCGGTATGGCCCACTCCCGGGTAGGGACATGAGCCGGCGGGTCGGGTCGTCCCGGGTGGCGACGACCGGGCGGAAATCTCGTGTGCCGCGGCGGAGCCGCGGATCAGAGATTCAGACGACTGCCGAGGACGACCGAGGAGGCCGCAGCACCAGGGCCGGGCTTCCATCGGGCAGGGCACCGAAGGCCCTCCGGGAACGCCGGGAGAAGCGCCAGGGGACGAGCGGGGCGACCGCCCATCCCAGGACGAACAGCAGGGAAGCGCCCAGGGCGACACCGGGTGACACCAGGGTTCCGGCCCCGCCACAGCGCGCCGCGTTCTGGAGGCAGGGGCCCGGCTGTGGGCTTGGCGCACCCTGGCCACCAAGGGTGCTGTGAGCGGCGCTGTCCGGGGCTCGGGTCCCGGCCACCGCCATGGGCGCACTGGCCACGAGGACGAGCGCCGCCACCGCCACCGACACGGCTAGGGGGCGCACGAGCCTCACCGCGCTGAGAATATCGGTGGTACCTGGCGAAATGTCGGCACCCCCGGGCGTGTGCACCCGGTTCACCTGGGTGTTCAGGCACGACGCCGGCCCGGCCAGTGTGGTCGTGCGCCGATTCATCACAATTGACGGGTGATCGCGACCCGTCTTCGGGTCAGGATCGGATGATGGCAAGGGACCTTTACAGTCGCAGACAGATCTTGGCGGGCGGAGTCGGGGCGGCGCTCGCGTACGGGATGTCCAAATCGGCCTCGGCGTACCTCGGGGCCCACGGCCACGAGACGATCAAACGGGCCACGGAGATGAGCGGGGGCCCCCAGGACCTGGGCGCCATCGAGCACGTCATCTTCCTGATGCACGAGAACCGGTCCTTCGACCACTACTTCGGCACCCTCGGCGGGGTCCGGGGCTTCGACGACCGCTCGTCGGCATTCGCCCAGGAGTGGCCGAGCGGCAGGTCCTCGACGCTGCTCCCCTTCCATCTGAATCCGGCCATCCAGCACGCCGAGTGCACCTACGACCTGTCCCACTCCTGGCAGGCCGAGCACGACTCGTGGAACAACGGGGCCATGAACCGCTTCGTCGCCACCCACACCTCGACCGCGTTCGAAGGCCCCGAGGACGGCGTGATGACGATGGGGTACTACGAGGAAGCGGACCTGCCCTTCTACTACGAGCTGGCCAAGCAATTCACCATCTGCGACGGGTACCACTGTTCGGTGCTGGGACCCACGCACCCCAACCGCATGCTGCAGATGACCGGCACCCTCGACCCCGCCGGGGAAGCGGGCGGCCCCATCCTCGTCACCAACACCAACAAGGCGTTGGAGTTCACCACGTCATGGATGACCATGCCCGAGGTCCTCGAGACCAAGGGCATCTCGTGGAAGGTGTACAACCCCTACGGCAACAACTACAAACCCGGCGGCGGCTTGTCGATGATCGTCTGCAAGAACGTGCTCATGTACTTCGAGCAGTACTCCGATCCCTCGAGCGCCCTGTACCAGAAGGCATTCGGGTACTACGGGCCCACCGTCACCGGAGGCTTCACCGACCCCGGGGGGCACAACGACTTCGCCAAGGACGTCATGAACAACGAGCTGCCGGCGGTGTCGTGGCTCATCCCCCCCGACGGCTACGACGAGCATCCGCCTGCCCCCCCCGCTCTGGGCGAGTGGTACACGCAGCAGATCCTCGACACCTTGTTGTCGAACCCCACGGTGTGGGCCAGCACGGCCCTGTTCATCATGTACGACGAGAACGACGGGTTCTTCGATCACGTGGCTCCCCCCACGGCGCCGCCCGGAACCCCCGGGGAGTACATCACCGCCGCCCACGTTCCCTCCGGCGACGGCAACGTCTCGGGCCCGATCGGGCTGGGCGTACGGGTCCCGATGCTCGTCGTCTCCCCCTTCAGCACGGGCGGGTACGTGTGTCACGACACTTTCGACCACACGTCGCAGCTGCGGCTGTTGGAGACGCTGTTCGGGGCGACGGTCCCCAACCTGTCCTCGTGGCGCCGATCGGTGACCGGGGACCTGACCGCGGCCTTGCCCCACACCGGCACGCCCAACACGACGACTCCCGTCCTGCCCACCACGTCCGACAACGTGAACGCCAAGCCCATACTCCGTGAGTGCACGGCCGCACAGATCCTGGAGACGAATCCCCAGAGGCGGCCCTACCCGATCCACCTGGTGCCCCGGAAGCAGAAGGCCCCCGTCCAGGCGCGGGGCACGCTCACCCCCACTCCGACCTGAGCCCGCCCCTCCCAGCGCCCGACGCCCGGTGAAGGGCACCCCGGCGCGCTAGCCGGCCGCCGGTCCCGGCGCCGCGTGCGGAGTGGTCCGGGCGGGCGTGGCCCGGGCCGGCCACGGTTTCGTCAATATCATCTCTGGTCGTGGGCACCCCGGGGACGGCCGCGCGCAGTGGCGCCCCGTCACGTCGAGCCCGGTGGATGCCCGATGTCCTCGGACTGCTCTGGGTGCTCGGCGCGGCCGGCGTGATGATGGCCCCGGCGCTGGCGCATGGCGTCTACCTCGGCCCCATATCGTGGGTATCGGGCTACGGGTTGGCGAACCAGGCGGGCGTGGCGACGGCCATCCCCCACGCCTTCGACCAGGTGTCGGAGATGATCCCGTGGACCAATCTGGCCTGGACGCAGGTCCACCACGGCCACCTGCCCCTGTGGAACCCCTACAGCGGGCTGGGGATGCCGCTGGCGTTCAACTGGCAGTCGACGGCGTTCGGGCTGCCCACCTTGGTGGGCTACCTCTTCCCGGTGCGTCTGGCCTACACCGTCCAGGTCCTCGTGACCCTGGTGATCGCGGGCACCGGCATGTACGTGCTCGGACGGGTGCTGCGCCTCGGCGTCCTCGGGTGCGTCATGGCCGCGCTCGTCTACGAGCTGGGCGGCCCGTTCGTGGGCTGGCTGGGTTGGCCCATCGCGGCGGTGACGGCCTGGGCCGGCTGGCTGTTCGCGGCCGCCATCGTGGTCGTGCGCGGGCGGCACCGGGGGGGCGCCCTCGTCTTCCTGGCCCTGGCCGTGGCGGGCGCGGTGTACGGCGGGCAACCCGACATCCTCACGGTGCTGGCGTCGTCTGTCGTGGTGTTCCTCGTTGTCCTCCTGGCCACCCGGGCCCGGTGGGCCGGTGGTTCGGGGCCGATCGTGCGACCCGTGGGCGATCTGGTGGTGGCGACGGTGGCGGGCGCCGCGCTCAGTGCGCCGTTGCTGCTCCCCGGGCTCCAACTCGTCTCGGGCTCGCTGCGCAGCGGCAAAGGGGTGAGCGACGCGTTGCCGGCCCAGAACATCGTGTTGGCCCTGTTCCAGGGTTTCGACGGCCTGCCGGTGGCCGGAAGCCGCTGGTTCGGTCCGTCGTCGTACACGCCCAGCACCACCTACGTGGGGGTCATCGCCGTGGCGCTGGCGGTCGTGGCCGTCGTCGCTGCGTTCAAGCTCGGGGCGCATCGGCCCGAGGTGGTGGCCTTGGCGGCGACGGGCGTGGTCATGGGGCTGATCGTCTACCTGCCGCTCATGGAGTCCCTTCTCGACGGATTGCCCGTCGTCGGCAACGTGCTGTGGCGACGGGCCACCGTGCCCATGATGTTCTCGGTCGCCGCCCTGGCCGGGGTGGGCGCCGACGTGCTGGTGCGCGCCCAGGCCCAGCGGGCGGTGGCGAGATGGGCCGCGACCGCCTTCGCCGTGCTCGGTGTCGTCCTGGCCGGGTTGTGGCTCTGGGCCCGGGGGATGCTCCCCGCCGCCGAGGCGTCCATGCGCGACCGGAGCTTCCTGTGGCCGGCGGCGGCGACCCTGCTCGGGCTGGTCGTGGCCGGGATCCTGGCCCGCGGTGGTGGGAACGGATCTTGGCGCGCTCGTGGTGCGGCACGGGCCCGGCGGCGGGCCCGGTGGTGGGCGGTCCTGGCCCTGATCGCCTGCGAGACGGGGTTCCTCGTCACCGCGGGAGCGCCCCTGCTGGCCTCGAGCCCCACCTATCTCGCTTCCAGCCCGGCCGAGGCGAAGCTGGCGCGCGCCGTGGGCAGCTCCATCGTGGGCTTCGGGACCAACGCCTGCTTCACCCACGAGCTCGGGATCGTCCCCGACGTCAACGTGGCCCTGGGTGTCCAGGAGTTCGCGCTCTACGATCCGCTCGTCCCCCGCACCTACAACACGTCGTGGGAGACCTCGACCGGTCAACCGGCCTACCCCGTCACCTCGCTGGGGGTGCCCTACTCCTTCTTCTGCCCGGCGGTGACCACGGCCACCCTGGCCCGCCGCTACGGGGTGGGCTTCGTGCTGGAGCCGGCTCGGGCCCGAGGACCGGCCGGCGCCGTGTTCGCCATGAAGGTGGGCGACGAGAAGCTCTACCGCATCCCGGGGGCGTCGGCGGCCACCCTGAGTGCGGTCACCGCGGCGGGGGCCATTCCCGGCGAGGACGCACCCGGGACCCCGGTGCCGGTGACCCATCCCGATCCGGCCACGTGGAGGCTCGAGATCAGCGGGGACCGACCCCAGGTGCTGCGGCTCCATCTCACCGACGTGCCGGGTTGGCACGCCACCGTCGACGGGCGCCCCCTGGTGCTGCAGCGTTACCTCGAGATGATGCTCCAGGCTCGCGTCCCCGCCGGTCGGCACCTGATCGTGCTGCACTACCGCCCACCGGCCTTCACCGCCGGGTTGGGGCTGGCCGCCGCGGCCGTGCTCGGCCTCGTCATCCTCCTCGTCGTGGGGGGGACGCGACGGCGCCGAGGCCAGTCCCGCGCCCCCTGACCCGCCCCGGCGACCAGGACTTTTCCTCTCGCATCGGGGCTTCCCAGCTGGTTGCCAGGAAAGCTGTGGCCCAGTTAGATTGTGAAGCGGGGACAGGGGGGTCACCCGCGCTCAGCCGGTGCTACGAGCGGCCCCCCAAGAGGCCGGGAAGGTGTTGGTCGAGCCCGGGAGGGGGCGTGGGGATGTTCGCCAGGCGGCGTCGGGCCAGAGGCCGAGCCTTGTCGGCCCTAGCGGTGTCCATCCTCATCGTGACGGGAGGGCCACTTGCCGCCCGGGCCGGGGCGGACCCGACCGTCTCCACCACGGCCATCGTGACGGGCTCGGTGGCCCGCTGGGGTGACTACTTCGGTTCACCCGGCTTCATCCAGCGCAGGCCCGGAGGCGTCGCCGGCCTGGCCAACGTGGTGGCGATCGACGCCAGCAACAGCAGCAATTACGCCCTGGAGTGCGCGGGCGGGATGAGCGACTGCCCCACCGACGGCGTCGTGATGGCGTGGGGCGACGGCGGCCTCGGGCAACTGGGCGGGGGTCAACTCCCCAACTCGCAGGGCACCGCCCATCAGGTCTTGTTCCCCGACGGAGTCCACATCGTGAGCATCGGGGAGGCCAAGAACGAGGGCTTCGCCGTCGACTCCACCGGGCAGGGTTGGGGCTGGGGTGCCAACGGCAAGGGCTCGTTGTGCATCGGCGACTCCAGGCTGCGCGCGCTGCCGGTGGAGATCCCCACCATGACCGACGCCACCGCCGTCCAGGGCGGCCAGGACCACGTCCTGTGGCTCCTCGCCAACGGCAAGGTCATGGCGTGCGGTGAGAACGGGTTCGGGCAACTCGGCACCGGAGACAGCAAGGGATCCATGGTGCCGGTACCGGTATCCGGCCTGTCCCACGTCGTGCAGATCACGGCCGGCAACACCTCCTCGGGCGCCCTGGACAGCGCCGGGAAGGTCTACATGTGGGGATTCAACCGGCAGGGGCAGATCGGCGTGGGCTCACAGCACACCGTGTCCGTTCCGACCGTGGTCGCTCTTCCCCACCCCGCCGTGTCGCTGTCGGCCGGAGGAGACGCCGTCGGCAACGGTCACACCATCGCCGTTCTCAGCGACCACAGCGTCTACGCCTGGGGTGACGATTCCAACGGTCAGCTCGGCGACGGGCAGACCGAGAACGAGTTCTCCCCCGTGAAGGTGGAGGTCCCGACCGGCGTGACCTTCACCAGCGCGGTGGCCGGAGGCAGCCACTCCCTGGCCCTCGACACCGACGGCAATGTCTACGCCTGGGGGGCGGGGACCAAGGGCCAGCTCGGCGCCGGGAGGGCCCTGCGCCAGTCGCTCTCCCCCGTGAAGGTCGACAGCGGTGTGGACATGATTTCCGCCACCGCCCTCGACTCCCTCGACCACCACGCGTAGGCACGTCCATCCCCACGCCGGGTCTGCTCCCGGGTTAACGTCGCAGCGCCACGCACGGGGGGGAATGATCATCAGTATTGGTGAGGCGTCGTCACCGTGGCGCGGGCTATGAACGATCGGGGCATCTCTGAGCGGGGGTCAGATGAGACAACGACGTAGTTTTTCCATGGCTCGAATCCTGTTGGCTGCAGCCGGCGTGAGCACGCTCGCCGCCGTCGTGGTGCCCAACGTGAGCCCGGCGGGCGCCACGACTCCGAAGTACTACCTGTCCCTGGGTGACTCGTACTCGGTCGGGTACCAACCCGTGCCGGCACCGAACGGCGCGGCGACCACCGGGTACACCGGGTACGTCGCCACCAAGCTCAAGATGACTTTGGAGAACTACGGCTGTGGCGGAGCGACCACGCTGTCGCTGCTCACCTTCAACGGTGTGTGCGGGGCGCCCGACTCCTACGGCCCACCGGCCGCCACCGGCCGCGGCACGATCCCTTCCGGTGACACCCAGGTCCAGGCGGCCGAAGCGTTCATCGCGGCCCACCCCGGGCAGATCGGGCTCATCACCATCTCCATCGGCGGCAACGACGTCACCCCCTGTGCTGCCGCGACACAATCGAACCTCGTCAACATGCAGGACAACCCCATCTCGTGCGTGGAAGTCGGCGTGGCGGCCATCAAGGCCAACGTCGTCACCGCCGTCGACGAGCTGCGCGCCGCGGCCGGACCGACCGTCCCCATCGCCGGGCTCACCTATCCCGACGTGCTGCTGGGCTTGTACGTGTACCCGACCTACTCGCCCACCAAGACGAACCCCCTCGTGGGGGAATCAGTCGATGCCTTCAGCGCCCTCATCAACCCGGCACTGAAGGCCGCCTACACGAGCGTCGCGGACGGGTTCTTCGCCGACGTGACCACGGCCACCGGCGCCTACACACCGCTGACCAAGTTGGGCAAGCTGCCGGCATCCGCCGACGTGACCGACGTGCCGGCCGGGACCAAGATCCCCAAGGCCGTGGTGGAGGTGTGCAAGCTGACCTGGTACTGCCAGCTGGGCAACATCCACGCCAACACCACCGGGTACACCGACATCGGGAAGCTGGTCGTCAAGGACGTGAAGAGGGCGGTCAAGGCGGAGTAGTAGCCGCCGTCACGACACCGTCAGGGTGAAGGTCTGGAACACGAGCTCCTTGGTCTTGCCTGTACCGAAGGTGGCCCGGATGGTGATGGTATAGACGCCCACGCCCTTCTTGAGGTTGGGGATGCCCGAGATGGTGGCGGTGCCGTCGTGGTTGTTCACGAGGTGCACGCCCTTGGGGAGCCGGCCCTTCTTCTTGAGGCTGGGCACGGGACTGCCCGACGTCGTGACCGAGAACGTGAACGATTGTCCGGCGGTGGCCGAGGCGTTGGCGGCACTCGTGATGTGGTCACCGGGCGGCGGGGCCACGAGCAGACATTCGCTGGGGTCGAGGGTGGCGGTCCCGGTGTTGTCGGAGGACTCGGCGTAGGTGGTGCTGCCACCGTAGATCGCCGAGAAGCACCAGGTTCCCACCGAAGTGGGCTCGAAGGCCTTGGAGGTCGCCGAGGAGGACGCTCCCGCTCCCGGGACCAGGGGCACGGCCGCGTTCTCGGGGACTCCGGCCGCGGGACAGGGCCCTGCGACGAGGATCGAGGTGACGCTGGTGTGGCAGGCGTAGAAGCTCACCGAGCCGGTGGGCGGGCCTCCCACCACGTTCCCCGTGACGGTCACCGCGTCCGTGGCCGTGCCCGAGGGTCCCAGGACGATCTTCACGGCCGAGATGAAGGTGGCCGTGGTCGACGGAGCCGGGGCCACGAGCACGCACTCGTCGGAGTCGAGGTTGTTGGACCCGGTGTTGTCGGCCGAGCCGGTGTAGATCGAGTCCCCCCCGTAGACCGCCGAGAAGCACCAGGTCCCCGCGGCCGAGGGTACGAAGGCTCCCGACGACGCCGTTGCGGTGTTGCCCGCGGCCGCACTCAGATGGGCGGTGGAGAGATGCGTGGTGGCGCCGGCCGCACACGGGCCCGGCGTGAGGGTGTGGGTGGTCCCCGTCTGACAGACGTAGAAATTGACGTCGCCGGTGGGACTGCCGTGGGTGGGGGTGCCCCGCACCGTGACGTTGTCGCTGACCGTACCGGAGGGGCCCAGCGTCACCGACGTGGCGCTCACCTGCGTCGCCGTCGACGTGCTCGTGGGCGAGGTCGTGGTGGTCGTGGTGGTGGCACCGGTCGTGGTGGTGGCACCGGTCGTGGTGGTGGCACCGGTCGTGGTGGTGCCCTTGGCGGTGGTGGTCGTGGTGGGAAGCGTCTCCGTGCCGAACAGGATCGTCCCCACGGCCCGCTCCCCGAGGATGTCGCCGACCGCCACCACGCAGGTATCACCGGCGCTTTGTTGCGCGGTAGTGGGCGGGCACGGGTACTTGGCCGCGTCGGTGTTCTCGTTACCCGAGGTCGTGCAATTGGGAATGGTGGAGGTCGTGGTGGTGCTCCCGGTCGAGGTCTCCACGCACGTGGGCGTGTACGGGGTGGCGGGTGGACCGGTGGTGCCCTGCACGATCGTGAAGGGGGACGGGCCGAACACGCCCTTCTTGGACGTGGCGCTGATCACGATCTTGGTGCAGCTGACGGGCACGTAGTTGCCGAGGTAGAGGACGACGGGCTGGGCCGGGTCGTCGTTGCATTCGAGGATCGATGCCAGCTGGTTGGCGCTGAACCCCGTGCCCGTCACCGAGAGGACGTCTCCCCCGGCGAGCTTGCTGCACACCGAACCGCTGCACACCGCACCTGCTCCCGAGGTCAGCTTCAACGTGATCGTCGGTGTGGCGGCGCCGGCGGTGATGGTCATGGCCAGCAGCGGACCGCCGGCGAGGACGGCCATGACGCCGATCGCCACGAGCAGCCTCGACGTGAACCTCACACGTCCTTCCGGCCAAGAACCGTTGGGCACCATGGCGGCTCCCTCGTTCGGGGACACCTGTCCCATCGAGTAGGACGGTCGTACCTGTTCCCTCTCTACTCCCCTGGCAAACCCATTTCAACGGGACCCACCCTTAGTGCGAAGAGCACCACCATGGGCGTCTCGTGGACGGCATGCGGGAGGCGGACCCCGATGGTGCCGACCGCCCTCTGTGGGATACTGGCTGGGAGGCGAGCGGACCGTTTCCGGCTCGTCGTCGAAGCCCGGCTCACCCGAAAAGGTCGAACCCTGCGCACCTGGCATAGGAGCTCAACGGCACCCGGGCGAGCAGAGACGTCGGCGGTTCGTCGCACATGGGGTCGGCACCGGTCGCCGACGGGTTCGGGGACGATGCGTTGAGCGGCGATCCCGCCGCGGCGGTGTGGGCCTACTGGGAGGACGGCCCCCGGGGGCGGCGCTCGGTGTACCTCGATCTCTGTCTGGAGACGATCCAACGCCACGTGGCGCCGTTGGAGCTCCGGCTCCTGTCACGCCACGACGCGGTCACGTGGCTCCCCGATCTCGACGTCGAGCGTTGGCACGAGCTCCCCGCTCCCAACTACCGCTCGGACTACGTCCGCTCCCGGGTGCTCCAGCGCTACGGGGGCATCTGGATCGACATCGACACCATCGTCCTCTCGTCACTGTCGGAGCTGCTCGACCAGCTCGACAGCACGGGCATGGCCTGCTGGGGGCGAGAGCTGGGCAGGTGCTTCACCAACCTGTGCGCAGCCAGCCCCGGAGCCGCGTTCGTCGACGCCTGGGTGCAGAAGCAGGACGAGGTTCTCGATCGCAGCCGCCTGTGGTCCGAACTGGGGTACTCGGCGCTCGCCCAGGACGTGAGCTGGGGCCTCGCCCGGAACCTCCCCTGGAAGTCGCTCCCCATGAATCGCGTGGCGCCTGTCCCCTGGTATCAGTGGCGGCGGTTCCTGGCGCGAACCGAGTCCCCCGCCCGGCTCCTGGCGGCAAGGCCGGTCACCTTCGTCCTGTGGAACGCGCTCATGGCCATGCCGCTGCGCCGCTACGACCGCGCCCGGCTGCTGGCGAGCCCGATCCTTCTGGCCAGATTGCTCCGTATCGGTCTCGGCCTCTCGGAACCCTCGCAGGAAGAGGACGCCTGGACCCGTCTGCACGAGTTCTCCGCACTGCGCTTCTCGAAGTTCGGGCAAGGGGTGGAGTCGACCGCCCGGCGCGTGATGGGGAGGCGCTCGGCGGGGGCTCCCCCCGTCGACGGTCGGCCCGGGGACGGTGCCGGGGTCGACCGGTAGCGGTCGGCCCGGACGACGGTGGCGTCGCCGGTGCTCAACCCTTCGGAGCGCGCCACGCTCCCAGGTCACGGTCCAAGAGGCTCTCGAGCGCCCCCACGTCGTCGGCGAGCTCGTCCTGGAGCCGGCTCCGGAGCACCGGGTCCATGTCCGGACGCGGGCCCTCGCGGGTGTTGGCGACCTGCAGCCACCTCCGCAACCGGCTTCGGGCGCCGTCGCTTCGGACCATCAGCCGTCCGATGCGGCGAAATGTCGGGCTGGACCCGGGGGCCGTCGTCTTGAGGACGTCTCTGAGAAGCGCGCTCCGGACGGCCTTGTTGGGGTTCACCACCCGGAACTCCGGTTCGTGGTCCGCGTCGACGCCCAAGAAGTCGAGGACCCGCCGATGGGTGGCGGAGGTGTCCCTGGCCAG
The DNA here is from genome assembly GCA_963848335.1 of uncultured Acidimicrobiales bacterium. Lineage (GTDB taxonomy): Bacteria > Actinomycetota > Acidimicrobiia > Acidimicrobiales > UBA8190 > Chersky-840. The sequence goes on along the minus strand of CAWKDD010000001.1, from coordinate 1,514,199 downwards.
ATCGTCGTAGACGACGACGCACACACGCTCACGCCCGAAGGTCGAGAAGTAGCGCTCCACCTGGTCGTGATAGCGCGCCACGGCCCGGTACTGCAGGGCAAAGGGCTTGCGGCACCCGGGGGGGATCCGTCGCCCGAGGGCGCGGTCCTCTTCGGCTGCCAGGGCCTGGCCGAAATCCCTGATGTCCTCGTCGCCCTGGTAGAGCATCTCGCTGTGCTGCGAGTGCATCTGGTCGACCGGGTTGCGCAGCATGACCACGATGCGGGCGTCCGGTGCGAAGGCGCGGATCTCCTCGGCGGCCTGTTCCGAGTAGAGGTAGAAGACCGAGTGGTCCCCGCGATATCGCTCCCCGGCGTGCGAGGAGAACGTCGAGAGGTAATGGGCGAGCCGGAGGCGCGACGGTGCCCCCGTGGCCGTGAAGAAGCTCAGGTCCGTGCCGAAATAGTTGAGCTCCCAGGGCGCCATGAACACGTCGGGGTGCTCGCCCAGGTAGGTGGCGAGCGCCGTGGTCCCGGACTTGGCGGCTCCCACCAGGAAGAGGTTGGGTCGAGGGCCCGAGCCCCGAGGCGGGCCACCGGGCTCCGAGGGCATGTTCATGGCGGTCCGACCCCGGTCACCGCCTGGGGCCGAGACCGATGGCCCGGACGAACTTGTTGATCTGGCGGTTCCCCTGCCGATAGATGGTCCGTCGCACCTGGCGCTCCACGGCACCTCCCGCCGCGCCGCTGAGGCCGCCCCGCTTGTAGCCGTGCTCGACGGCCTCGATGTTCCCGAGGTCCCGGGCGAAGCGGTAGAGCTGCGAGCGCGACGTGCTCACGTCGCCACCTCTTCCTTGCCCGCCCTGTCGGACAGGATGACCCGCTCGACGATGGCTCTCAGGGCCTCGGGGTCGTCTGTGGACTCCATGGCCTGCAGATCGCCAGGAAGGACCGGGGCGCACCCCAAGCCCTGGTCCTCGTGGGTTGCACGCCAGGCCAGCCAGGCATGCCCGTCGGGGTCCTCCCCGTCCTCTTCGACGGCGTTGACGAGGGCCACGAGCTCGATCTCGCCGTGCGGGCTCACGTCGTATTCGATGAAGAGCAACGCCTCTCCTCCCGGTGCCCGTCCGGTCCGGGGAGGGGACGGGGAGCGCCGTCCGCCACTGTACGGGCCGGTTCGGGCCCAAGGTGCCCCATAGCGCTCCGAAGCGGCGCCGCGCTCGTGAGACCGCATCCCCGGGGCCCGGTGGTGCCCCGGAGGCCCGGGAAGTTACCGGCAAGTCAGTCCGAGGCGGCCGAGATCCTTGTGGGCCCGCCCGGTGGGGGGCCCGGGCCTCCCGTCCGGCGGAGCCGACGGGGGCCATTTTGGCAGGAGGAGCAGGGAGGATCCTCAGAATTGACGGTGTTTCGAGGCCCGGACGACGCCCTATCGTTCGTATCCAAGGACTGGCGTGGCACTGTATCCTCCGTTTCCCATGGGGCCGAGGACGGAAGAAGAATTTTCATTCATGACGAACTGCGAGTGGTGAGTCTGGATGGGCGTCCTCCACAACTACCGCCAGCGCCATGTCGCGGACCGGTTGGTAGCCATGGCGTTCCTGGCCGGTGGCATCGTCCTTTCGACGGGTGTCCCGGCGTTCGCCACCGGTTCGATCACCGTCAGCCAGTCCACCGGGCTCAAACAAGCGCAGGTGGTGACGGTCACCGGTAGCGGGCTCGCGGCCAGCTCCTTCGGGTATCTGATCGAGTGCAACGGCGCCCCGGGCGAACCGACGGTGACGGTCGGTCCACCTTTCGACGTCGTGCTCCCGATCGGGTGCAGTGCGCCCAACCTCAAGCGCATCGTGCACACCACGGCGCAAGGATCGCTGTCGTCGACCATCAAGCTGCACGAGAGCAGGATGCTCGGACCGCCTTGCGGCCTGCCCCAGGTGCTCGGACCCTGCAGGCATCCGGACAGCGCGGGCAACGGGCCCAGAGGGGACGCGCAGAACTATCCCTGCCCGCCGTCGCCGGCACAGCAGGCCGCCGGCGTCAAGTGTGCGGTCGTCTTCGTCGACAGCGCGGGGCAGAGGGCGTCGACGGAAATCACCTTCGTGGGAACAGGCCCACCGGGAAAGACCACGCCGGGTTCCCCGCCCACCACTCCGACGACACCGGGCTCCCCCGGCTCGCCGGGGTCGACACCCACGACAACCCAGGCCGTGCCCACGTCGGTGACGCAGCCCCCGACCCAGCCGGGGACGGGCTCCTCGTCGGGCACACCGTCGGGGGCCGACAGGCCCGCGGGCAGTGGCGGCTCGTCCACGGCGACGGCGCCGGGCACCGTCCGGGCGAGCTCGGGCAGTCTGGCGTTCACCGGCCTCGGGAAGCCCGGGATTCTCCTGGCCGTGTTCGGCATCGTCCTCGTGCTGATCGGACTGGCGTTGTTCTTCCTCGATCTCCGCAAGCTCGCCTTGTGGTTGTTGGGACTCTGACGCGGCGGGCGCCGGGCTGACCCATGTGGGCGGGGTATTTCACCCGGCGCCTGGGTAGCATTGTCCTGACGGCTGGTTCCAGCGCGGACAACGAGGAGGCCGGTGAGCGTCGTTCTCGAGGTCGACAGCCTCACCACCGAATTCCGACTGCGGCGCTCTACCGTGGTGGCCGTCGACCATGTCTCGTTCCACGTCGACGAAGGCGAGTGCCTCGGTGTCGTGGGCGAATCGGGGTGCGGCAAGACCACGACCGGCCTCTCGGTCATGCGGCTCCTTCCCAACGTCGGGCACATCACCGGCGGCTCGGTGCGTCTCCTGGGACAGGACGTGGTCCCCCTGACGGAGAACGAGATGTGCCACATCAGGGGGAACGACGTGGGCATGATCTTCCAGGACCCTCTCACCTCGCTCAACCCCACCATGACCATCGGTCGCCAGATCTCCGAGAGCGTCCGCCTGCACCGCGGGGCGTCCAAGGCCCAGGCCCGAGAGCGGGCCCTCGAGGTTCTCTCCCTCGTCGAAATGCCCCGTCCGCGTGAGCGCCTGGACTCCTATCCCCATCAGCTGTCCGGAGGTCTGCGCCAACGCGTGATGATCGCCATGGCCCTGGCGTGCGAGCCCAAGCTGCTCATCGCCGATGAGCCCACCACCGCCCTCGACGTCACCATCCAGTCCCAGATCCTCGACCTGATCGACAGCCTCCGCCAGCAACTCAAGATGGCGGTCGTCCTCATCACCCACGACATGGGGGTCATTGCCGGACGCAGCGACCGGGTTCTCGTGATGTACGCCGGGAAGGTCGTCGAGGAAGCCTCGACGGTCGAGATGTTCACCGCCATGCGCCACCGTTACTCCGAAGCCCTCCTGGCTTCGGTCCCGAAGATCGACCAGGACGCCTCTGTCCCTCTGCGCAGCATCGCGGGGCTCCCCCCCGACCTGTCGACTCCCATCCCCCACTGCCGCTTCGCGCCCCGTTGCCGGTTCTCCCACGACAACTGCTGGGAGCTCGAGCCGCCCCTGGAGCGCGTGGGCGGGAGCCCGTCGCACCTGGCGGCGTGCTTCTACCCCGTGGGCACCGGCGAGGAACACGTCTCGGTGGCGTCGGAGGCGGCGGTGGCCTCGGGCGACGTCGTCCTGGGGGCGGAGATCGGGCCTGACGGCGCGGTCCTCACCCACCAGCTCACCCGGGCCGAGATGCTGGAACGGGGCACGGTGCTTCTCGAGGTGGACCATCTCGTCAAGGAGTTCCCGGTCACGGCGGGGGCCGTGCTCCAACGTCGCATCGGCAGCGTCAAGGCGGTGTCGGACGTGTCGTTCAGCATCCGCAAGGGCGAGACCTTCGGCCTGGTGGGCGAGTCGGGGTGTGGCAAGACCACCATCGGCCGGCTCACCGTCGCCCTCGAGCGTGCCGATTCCGGTCGCATCGCCTTCGAGGGCCAAGACATCCGTCAGCTCCGGGGCAAGGAGCTGCGGGCCAAGCGGCGCGACATGCAGCTCATGTTCCAGGACCCCTACGCGTCGCTCGACCCCCGCATGCGGGTGGGGACGATCCTCCGGGAGCCGCTCGTCGTCCAGGGGATCGGGGATGCCCGCCAGCGCGCCGAGAAGGTCAGGGCCTTGCTCGAAGAGGTGGGGCTCAGCCCCAAGGCGGCGGAGCTGTACCCGCACGAGTTCTCAGGCGGGCAGCGCCAGCGCATCGGCCTGGCCCGCGCCCTAGCCCTCGAGCCCCGCCTGATCGTCGCCGACGAGCCCGTCTCCGCCTTGGACGTGTCGATCCAGGCCCAGATCCTGAACCTGCTGCGGGAGCTGCAGCTGCGCCACGAGCTCACCTACATCGTGATCTCGCACGACCTCGCCGTCGTCAAGTACGTGTCGGACACGATCGGCGTCATGTACCTCGGCAAATTGGTCGAGATCGGGCCCTCGCAGCGTGTCTACGAGAAGGCCGCCCATCCCTACACCCGGGCGCTGATCGACGCCATCCCCGAGCCCGACGTGATGCGGGCCCGAGCCAAGAAGGCGGGGCACATCCGAGGTGAGCTTCCCTCGGCCCTCAACCCGCCATCGGGTTGCCGCTTCCGGACACGGTGCCCCTTCGCACAGGACATCTGCGCCCACGAAGAGCCGGAGCTGCGGTCTTTTGGACAGCGCCACCTCGCCGCCTGTCACTTCCCCCTGCAGACACCGTCGGCATCGGCGCCCGACGAGCCCGCGTCCGTCGCGGTCGCCTGAGCGTCGCACCGTTCCGCACCCCGGCGCACCCGTTCACCGCTGTTGGAGGCGCACCTCGAGTGAGTCACGCAGAGCGTCTCCGATGAAGTTGAAGGCCACCACGACGAGGACGATGGCGGCCCCGGCGGGATAGATCTCCCACCAGTAGTCCTGGATGGCGTAGGTCACGCCGTTGGACAGCATCGAGCCCCAGTCCGTCTGCGGGAGCTGGACCCCGAGGCCCAGAAAGCCCAAGAAGGCCAACAGGAGGATGGCGTCGGCGACCTGGAACGTCGCATTGACGATGATGGTGCCGATGGCGTTGGGAACGATGTGGCGCAAGACGATGCGACGACGGCTGCCACCCATGACCCGCACCGCCTGGACGTATTCGCGCACGCGCAGGGTGAGGGTCTCACCCCGGATGAGCCGAGCGGGCACGAGCCAGGAAACGAAAGCGATGACGAGGATCAACACGGTCACCGTGGGGTGGAAGATCACCGCCAGCACGATCAACAGGAACAGGAAGGGAATCGAGAGCAGGGTGTCGACGATGCGCATCATGAGGGCATCGACCCAGCTCCCGAAGAACCCGGACACCGCACCGTAGAGGGCCCCCCACGCCGTCCCGAGAATGGCGGCGGCAAGACCCACGATGAGCGAGTTCTTCCCCCCGAACATCAGGCGGCCGAGCACGTCGTAACCGGCGTTGTCGGTCCCCAACAGGTGTTGGCCGTTGGGCGGAGCGTTGGATGTGGAATTCACCAGGGCTTCTTGGGCGTTGGTCTGATTGGTGTGGTAGAAGACCGGCCCCAGCCAGCAGAACAGCACCATGAAGACGATGACCGCCAGGCCGATGACCGCCAGTTTGTTCTCGGTGAACACGGACACGATCTGGCGAGCCATGCTGCCCCTGGAGGTGGCGTCCCCGCCGCTCGGGGTCACGCCCTCGGCCGCCGCCAGTTGGGCTTCGGCCCCGAAAGGGACGGGCCCGGGCACGGGGTAGCCGGGTCCGCCCTCTTCTTCCAGGGCGCGCGAGGACCAGGGCGAGCCCGATCGGTCGCGGTCGCGTTCATTTGGCATAGCGGATCCTTGGGTCGACGACGGCGTAGAGGATGTCGGCGATGAGCGATCCCACCACGGTGGCCAACGTCGCCACCAGTGCGGTACCGAGGAGAAGGGGGACATCGGTGTTGAGGGCAGCCTCGTAGGCCAGGAGTCCCATTCCCGGATAGTTGAACACGGTCTCGGTGACCACCGCCCCACTGACGATCGAGGGGATCGACAGGCCCAACAGCGTGATGATGGGGATGATGGCATTGCGCAAGGCGTGGACGAACAACACCCGGCGCGGGCCCGCCCCCTTGGCACGAGCCGTGCGAACGTAGTCCTCGGTCATGGCCTCCATCATCGACGAGCGCATGTACCGGCTGAACGAGGCGATGGTGATGGCCGCCAGGGTGAATTCGGGCAGCACGAGGCCGCGGGGATCGCCCAGGATGGAACCGACGGTCTGGCCCTGGGGGGCCGATACCGAGAAGAGGTGGATGTCGATGGCGAAGTACAGGATCAACAGGGTGGCGAGGAGGAACGAGGGCATGGCGTAGAAGAAGAACGACACTCCCGTGAGGATGTAGTCGACCGGCTTGTTCCGACGGATCACCTGGAGGATTCCCAGAGGCACGGCCACGATCAATGCCAAGACGGTCGAGATTCCCACCAGGACCAGTGTCTTGGGGAGGCGCTCGCCTATCAGCGCCGTGACGTCCTGGTTCATCTTGTACGAATACCCCAGGTTCTGGTGCCACACCAGGGCCTTGAGGTACAGGAAGAACTGGACGAAGATCCCCCGGAAGTAGTTGTTGACCACATTGAACTGCCGGATCTGCTGCTTCGTGGCCCTCGGCCCGAGTGCGGCCCGGGCTGCCCCCCCGGGGATCACGTGGGACAGCAGGAACAGGAGCAGCAGGACACCGATGACGACGATGACGGCCTGTAGCACCCGACGGACCAGGAACCCGATCATGGCGGTCCCCCGCTAACCGGGAACCACCGTGCGCCCACCCATCAGTCGAGGCGCACGGGTGGTTCCCACAGCAGGGGTGTCGGCTCGTTACGCGCTATTTGACGAAGTACCAGTTTTCCGGAGTGATGGTCGACAACGGGTTCTGGGGTACGACGCCACGCAGGTCGTTCTGGGTCTCGGTCAACGACTGCACCTGGTCCGGCAGGTAGATCACCGGCACGTCCTTGGCCATGAGGTTCTCGTAGTTGTCGAGCGACGCGTTGGTGAAGTCGGTCTGCTTGATGAACGTGTCGGCCTGCGGGTTGCTGTAGCTCCCGTAGTTGGCCACCGCTCCGGTGGAGAACAGCTCCTCCCCTGTCGGGTAGATGTCGGGTGAGTACACCCAGCTTCCCGCCCAGTCCTCGAACTCCCAGGTGCAGCTGGGGCCGGGCGTGCACGCCGTGGCGTTCCCGATGACCGTGTCGAAGGTCGAGGTCGTCTCGTTGATGTGGATGCCCACCGAATCCCACGACGAGATCTCGTCGTCGACCGCCTCGGTCTGGGTCGTGATCCCCGTGGCGAATTGCATGTTGAACGTGAGCGGTGTCCCGGCGGGGATCCCGGCGCCGCATTGGTTGGCACCGGAGCCCGCGTCCGTGCACACGTCCGTGCCGTTGGGGTGGATCGTCCAGCCATGGGAGGTCAACAGCTCCTTGGCCTTGGCGGGGTCGTAGGGATAGGGATTGGTCTTTTCGCCCGACGACAGGAAGTTCGTCGTGGGGAGCACGGGCACGGGCCCGTACTCGGGGGCCCCGTACCCCTTGAACACCTTGGAGATGATGGCGGGCTGGTCCACCAGCGTCTGCATGGCCTGGCGGAAGTACAGCTGCGAGATGATCTTCCCGGCCGCCCCGTTGTTCCCCGAAGAGTTCAGGTTGACCGGGAAGTAGGCGAACTCCCAGCCGTAGTACTCGTTCAGGTAGAAGCCCGACAGTCGGGGATCCTGCGCCGCCACCACGAGCGGGTTCGTCGTCGCCTTGGTCACGTTGGCCAGGGGCAGGTAGCCGACGGTCAGCTTGCCGCCGAGGAGGGCGTTGTACTCAGTGGGCTCGTCGGTGAACGGCGCCTCCACGAATTTCGAGAGCTTGGGCTTCACCGGGCCCGAATAGGTGGGGTTCGGGGCCATGGTGACGTCCCCGGTGGCGTCGAACGAGGTCAGATGCCAGGGACCGTCGACGACCTGCCAGATGGGGTTGGTGGCATAGGTCGAGAACGAGTTGTTGGCCGCTTTGGGGTTCGACGGGTCGTAGCCGGCTTGAGAGGCCAGGAAGTCGAACACCTTGGTGCACGCCGCATCGGTGGATGCGGTGCCGTACGCACCGCTGAAGCACCCACCGGAACCCGGCGCCGCCCCCTTGGCGGTGATGTCCCATGCCTTGGGCATGGGGGTCACCTGGGACAGGTTGTTGTAGGTGTACCAGTAGTTGTTGACCGTTCCGCTCAGGGTGAAGGTCACTTCGGTGGGGCTCGTCGCCACCACGTCGGTGACGTCGTCGGGGATGGCGTTGATCCCGGGCACGTAGGCGCCGAAGCTGTTCTTCTCGGCGTGCATCATGTTCATCCAGAACACGACGTCCTGGGCCGTCACCTTCTCCCCGTTAGACCACACGTAGGGGTCGAGATCGATCGTGATGGTCTTGGAGTCGTTGGAATAGACGGGGTTCTTGCCGACCGAGAGGGACAGGTTGAGATCCGGGGTGGTGCCCTGGCCGAACCAGTACAGCGGGCGGTACATCAGGTACTGGAATTGGGAGATGTTGGAGACGCTGAAGAGCCCGGTCGGATCGAAGGGGAAGATGAAATTGGGAGTGTCCCCCGGGAGCTCCGCCCAGGTGGCCGTACCTCCGCTCTGAGGGGTGCCCCCGGTAGGCACCGTGATGCCCTGGGCCTTGGCGCCCGCCGCCGGAGTCGGGGATGACGAACCGCACGCCGCCAATACCAATGCCGCCACGACCGCGGTCAAGACGATCGTCGTCGCTCCCTTGAAACGTCGCACCTTGCCTCGCTTTCGCCCCCGGACCACCTCCGCGCACTCCAGTACCCCAAAGCTAGCTGTTCGTAACCAAAACGTAAACGATTCGAAAACGATCATCGCGCCGGGACGGGCGGCAAGTGAACCCAACGCTTGCTCAAAGCCTCCCGGGCCCAGAGCAGCGGGCCCGAAGGGGCGATCAGTGGCCACTCCATCGGGCCGACCCATCGTTGCCGTGGGAGCCCGAGCAGCAGTTGCGCAGAAAGCGCTCGAGCCGCGGCCACCAATGGGTCAACACCGTGCCCACGCCGATGCACGCATGCGGAGCGTCGGGGTACACGAGCACCTCGGCCGAGTTGCCGGCGGCCAACCATCGGTCGGCCATGAACAAGGTGTCATCGAGGAGGTGGTCCGCGGTCCCGACCGTGAAGAGAGCGGGGGGCATGCCGCGTAAGTCGGCATACAGGGGCGAGATGTCCGGACGGCGTCTGTCCTCCAAGGGCATCCCGGGCGTGAACTGCTCGACCATGAAGCGGATCTCCTCGGGATCGAGGATGTCGCTCCCGGGGGCCGGGCCGACGCCGCGGGCACTGGGCGTGAGGCCGAGGTCATAGGCACCGAAGACCAGATTGGCTCCGCAGAACCGGTCTCCCAAAGCGTGGCGGTCCCGCAGGCGAAGCAGGGTGAGCGCCGACAGGTGGGCACCGGCGGACTCTCCCCCGATGAGAAGGCGATCGGTTCCGTATTCGCTCGAGGCGTTCTCGATCAACCACAGGGCTGCCGCCTCGCAGTCATCGGGTCCGGCCGGATACGGGAACTCGGGCGCCAACCGGTATTCGACACTGACAATGGCGAGGTTCAGGTGCTCGCTCAACGCCTCGTTCAACAAGTCGGTCAGCTCGGGCTCCCCCGTCATCCACCCGCCGCCGTGGATGTGCAGCATCGCTCCCGCGGCCCGCTCCGGGCGGAACTCCCGGAGACGCAGGGGGCCTCCGGGCCCGGCGACCATCCGGTCGGTTCCTCTGCCCGAGGGGATGACCAACGCCGACTCGGCATCTCTTCGGGCCCGGGCCCGTTCGAGCACCGTTCCCGAGTCCGGACCGCGGGCGGGGAAGTGGCCGATGAACTCCACGGACTCAGCCCGGATCCGCCCCCTTGCCGCGTCAATCTCCTCGTCCCAGAGGTTCACCGCACACCTCGAGCCAGGTCTTCCGCGCCCGCGTGTTTTGGCCGGCCCTGTCCAATATGGCAGAGCCAATGTGTCACGACCGCCTGCCTCCATGTCAGTGGCAACTGACATATACCCTGGTCAGACACCTGGCGGTCCCACCAAATGTCATCAATTTTGGTGGTGCAATGAGAACTTGCCAAATTTTACTCTTCTGCGAGGAAACAGCTTCGCGCCTCATCGAGAGGCGGGCGGGGGGAGCAACAGTGAGACGACGCTCGTTGAGCATTCTTGGGGCCGTGGCCGTTACCGGCCTTGCTTGGGCAGTCACCAGCCCGGTCGCATCTGCGAGGACACCGAGCACGAACATCCATTCCGCGGTGGGGCACACGGTGATCCGGGGGCTTGGTCCGGGCAAGACCTTCGGCCTTGCCAGCTGCACCTCGTCGGCGCCGGCGACCGTCCCCTGTGCCATCTCGGATTCACGACCGCCTGAAGACTCGGTGCGCGTCTGGTGCCTGGCCCCGACGTCGCCCAGCGGTGTCCACGAGACGGTCGCCTACATGGCCGACTCCCCCAAGGCCGCCATCGCCCCCACGGTCCTCACGGTCTTCTGCAAGGGCCCGCGGGCGACGCACGTCGTCACTCCTGGAGAACGGACCAGCACAGCCCTCATCGCCAACGCGCCCACCTACGCAGTCACACACTGCTCCACGGACGTGTTCGGCACCGACTGCACCTATTCCGGCGAGTCGATCACCAAGGTGTGCTCGTTGGCAGCGTCGGCCAACACCCTCCCGGTCATGGTGACCGCCACGGTGACGCTGGCGGGCTCTCCGGTCATCAGCGGAAAGACGATCCAAGTTCCCTTCGAATGTAGATAGACCGCTCCGCGGCGGCGCGGTCCCTGATGCGGGCCTTCGGCTCCGGGTCTGCCGGTGAACGTCGGGTAAAGGAGGAGCCGGGATGACCCGCCGCCGCTCAGCGTGGGTCCATGGTGCGGAGGTCATCGCCGCCCTCGCCCTCGTGGCGGTGGTCGCCGTTGTCGTGGTGCGCGTGAAACCCGGCAAGACGAGCGACCAGAGCACGGCCACCACGGTGGCGACGAGCTCGGTTCCGTCGGGGGGGCAATCGGCTCCGGTTTCGGCGGGCACTCCGGCCGCGGCCCATCTTCCCCAGCTGGAGCAGAAGGCGTCCACGGCCATGAGCGCCACGTTCGAGGCCACATATCAGGCGAAGGGCGCCAACTCGACCATCGTCTTCGCCCAGAAGGGCCTGAAGTCGTCCTTCTCGACCGGCACCACGTCGTACTACAGCGATGGCGCCACCAGCACGGTCTGCGACACCAGCAGCGGGGCTCCGTCGTGCTACACCGGGGCCAAACCGCTGGCAGGTCTGTTGAGCCTGATCGACCCGTCGCAGGAATCCAGTGCCATCCAAGCGGCAAACACCGAGGGTCTGGCGGTGAGCTATTCGAGCGCAACCCATGACGGGCAGCTGTCGTCCTGCATCTCCTACACGAAGGCTGGTCAGCGGCTGAAGTACTGCATCGACGACCACGGCATCGTGACCTACATCCGGATCCCGACCGGCGCCTTCGAATTGACCGCCTACACGACCGACGTGTCGGACGCCCAGGTGTCGGTGCCGACGAACGCCACGATGGTCCCCGCACCGTCGACTCCGTAGCGCCTACCAGGTCTTTCTCCGCCGGGCCGAGCCATCTTTAGCTCTCGGCCCCGGCTAAAATGGCGACTGGGACGGAGGGGGGGTCCATGCCATGAGGTTTCTCGCGGTCCCGGAGATGCCGAGTCGCGGTCGATGGGATGTCTTGCGACGGCGACGCCAGATGGCGACGTGGCACGCGGTGGAAGAACGCGAGCCTCGAGCACCGGAGACGGTGTGTGGGTACAGATACGCCTTCGAGGTGCATCGAACGTGGGACCAGACGCTGGCCGATGCCCGGTGCCCTCGGTGTGAGGGCCTCACGGCGGCGTCGGCTGCGTCCCGACCCACCCCGCCGACTCCCGAGGTCTCGACCGTGCCGCCGGTCAAGGCCGAGCTTCTGAAGCGCCGCGTTTCCCAGGGCGCTTGAGCCCAGGAGCGACGCCCGGCCCTGTGATCAGGGCAACAACCACCGATGCTCGAAGTCGGCGCTGCACGTCTCACACGACATACGCTTCAACAACAGGCGTCGCCACAGCCACTTGAACCGGCCGACCTGGGGAAAGGGTTTGCCACAGTCTCGACAGCGAGCCTCCGCCATCGCTCACCTCCAGAGCCCCACGAGTGAGCGTAGGCCCCGGTCCTGTGTCGCATGCTGCGACCCACGATGGCAGCGACGAGTGACATGTCACGGACGTACGTCGCCTGTTTGTCGAACCCGTCCGGTTGCCCTGACCGGGTCTTCGGGAGACAGGTAAAACCGAATCGGGCCGAAAGACGATGACGGGTTACCCGGCGGACCCGTAACACGTCAGGTCCGACGTGGGTGATGTGGCCCGGATGCACGGCTGCTGTCGATGGCCCACAGCGAAGAGGTCCCTCTGTCCTCTCGGCGGCCGTCTCGTCAATGTCGGCCTGCAGGATGTAATGGCCCGGCGGCAACGAAAAGCGGAAGTTGTGCCGAGGTATGAGCGCAAGATCCGTTACCTAATGGTCGACGGCATTGCTCACGTTCCGATCGATGCCGTGGAGGAGTACCGGTTCAAGGCTTCGTAAGTCTGCATCCCTACCAGAATGCGACCCGGTGTGTGTCGGAGAGGGGACTTGAACCCCTACGCCCTTGCGGGCACTAGCCCCTCAAGCTAGCGCGTCTGCCTATTCCGCCACTCCGACGAGTGTGCGCCGACCTTCGGCGCATCGAGCACTCTAGCGCGAGCTCCCTGCGCCCCTACGCCCCGACCGTGCTGTCGGGGCTCTTGGCGCGGCGCACGGGGGCGGCCGCCCGCATAGCCCCACGACCGGACGACTCCAGAGCGGGCCGAGGCCCCCGGGGTCGTCGCCCACCCCCGACAGCGACGACGACCACACCAACATGGTGGGCTCGGCGAACAGCGGCAACGTGGGCATGGCCGTCCACAGCGCCTTGTCGATCTGTTGGTAGATCAGTTGGGCGCTCGGCGGTGCGAGGTCCTGGACGGCCTGGGCGAACAGCGTGTCGACCTTGGGGTCCTCGAAGCCCGACCAGTCCTGGCTCTGGGCTCCACCCGTCAACGCCGGTGACGTCGAGAAGACGTTGGCGAGCGCACTGGGGAATGCAGCTGACGACACCGGGACGAGCGCCAAGTCGAAGTCACCTGACGGCAGCGCGGTCCCGACGAGCTGCGCCGTCGGCATCGGCGTGGCGACCACGTCGAATCCTGCCGCCACGAGCTGTGCCACCACGATGGGCCCCACCGCCGCCGACCAGGGATCGTCGGCAGCCCACACGATGTTCAGGGACACCGGCTTGCCGCCTCTCGTCCAGCTCCCGTGCGCGTCGGAGACGAAGCCGCTCTGTTGGAGCAGGCGTGTCGACGCGGCGGGGTCGGCCTGCTCGTAACCGGTGGCGTCGTCGTCGTACCCGGGTTGGCCGTTGGCGAAGAGGTGGTCATTGTCCTCCCACACCGACTTGTCCTCGGGCTGACCCACGCTCTCGACGAGTGCGGCCCGATCGATGGCGTGGGCGATGCCCTGACGGACCGTCGCCACGTTGAGCGGGGCACGGCGGACGTTGAACTCGAGCTGGAGCATGGTCGTCCCCAGCTGCACCTGGGTCTGCAGCACCGGGCGAGGACGAAGCCTGGGCCATGAGCGACTGGTCGAACCCGCTCGGGTACGCCACCTGAACCTGGCCGCCACCCAGGGCCGAGGCCAGGGCGGAGTCCCCCGACACGGCCCGCACCACGATCCGGTCCAAGGTGGGCGGGCTCCCCCACCAGCGCGGATTGCGACCCAGGACGATCTCGGAGCCCGGCACCCACGACACCACCTCCCAGGGCCCGCCCGACACGAGCACGGCGGGGTTGAACTGGTCGAACCCGTGGTTCCACCCCACCGCCTCGGCGATGTGCGCCGGGAGCAGGTCGTCGAACAGCGACTCCCAGTCCGCGAAGGGCGTGTGGAACACGACGGTCACCGTCTTGCCGCCGTTGGAGGCGCGTGAGGGAGTCGATGTCCCGGTACCCGAGCGTCGAGGCCACGGCATCCGGGGTCCCGTCCACGTCGATGCCGCCACCGCTGCTGGGACTGCCACGCGTAGGCGAAGTCGGCGGCACTGATGGGCACCCCGTCGGACCACACGGCCCGAGGGTCGATCTGGTAGACGACGGTCTGGGGTTGGAGGCTCACCACCTCGGCGCTGTCCACCACGTTGGTGTCGAGTTGTGGCGTGAGGCCGGGTCCGACCCGGAACACCTGAGCCCACACCGCGCTGGCCAGCATGCGTCCGGCCGGGGTGTCGCCGGCCGGCGTGTGGTCGTTGAGCGTCGTGGGCACCTCGTCCAGGGCGACGGTGGCCGTACCGCCTCGCACCGGGACCAGCGGGGGCGCGGCGTGGGCCCCGGTGGTGGTGCTCCCCGCCTGGGCACCCGGCGTGGCCCCCGATGCGCCACAGGCGCCGACCAGCACCGCCAGCGCGGTCAGGAGGCCGAAGACGGCGAGACCGCCGGGGCCGCCCCGGGGGTGCACGGCGCGGGTTCCAAGACGGGGAGCGGTCACCGGCGCCGGGGCTCGTCCCCTACCACCGGCACCGCCGGCGGTCACTGCAGGCGCAGGGCCAAGGTCACGGTCGTGAAGGTGAAGATGATGGCCACGGTGATCGTGATGCGGTCGAGGTTCTTCTCGACGACGGTGGAGCCGGCCGCGGCCTGGCCGACCGAGCCGCCGAACATGTCCGAGAGCCCGCCGCCCTTCCCCGAGTGCATGAGGATCAGGAAGATGAGGGCCAGCGACACCATGAGGTGAAGCACCACGATGGCAATCGTCAGCACCGAGTCCTCCCGGGGTGGTCCGTGGTCCGGGCAACGCTACCAAACCAAGGCGTGTCCCCGGCTGGCAGCGTCCGGGGCTTTCCGGAGACTGCCGGGTCTCTCGGGACCGGCGCCGTCACGGCGGGCCGGTCCGCTCTCAGCGCCCCGGCGCCACCACCGAAGCCGCGGCCGCACGATGGCGGCGAAGGTGACCGCCTCGAGGCTGGCCCCCCCGACCAGGGCTCCGTCCACATCGGGTTGCCCGACCAGCTCGGCGGTGTTCTCGGGGCGCACCGAGCCCCCGTACTGGATGCGGACGGCCTCGGCCCCCTCGACCCCGGCCACGTCCCCCACCACACCCCGGATGTGGGCACAGGCCGACTGGGCGTCCTCGGCCGTGGCCGTGCGCCCCGTGCCGATGGCCCAGATGGGCTCGTAGGCGATCACCATGCCCGCCACCTGCTCGGCGGACAGCCCCTTGAGGGCGGCGGTGAGCTGGGTGGTGAGACGCGCCTCGGTCTCGCCGTCCTCGCGCTCCTCCTCGGTCTCCCCCACGCACAAGATGGGCGTCATGGCGTGGCGCAGGACGGCCCGTACGGTGAGGGCCACGACCTCGTCGGTCTGGCCGAAGAACTGCCGGCGCTCGGAGTGGCCCACGATCACGCAGCGACACCCCCAGGCGGGCCAGCATGGGAGGGGCGACCTCGCCGGTGAAGGCTCCCTGGTCGTCGTGGTGGCAGTGCTGGGCGCCCGAGCAGCACGGGGATGGCGCGGTCCTCGATGACGGTCTGCACCGAGCGCAGGCTGGTGAAGGTGGGTGCACCGAGACGTCGAGCGAGGCCACGTCGGCCGCACCCAGGCGCAGGCCGAGGTCCTGGACGGTGCGGATCGACTGCAGGTGGTCGTGGTGCATCTTCCAGTTGCCGCTCACGATGCGGCCGCCGCGTGCGCCGACCCTGTTCCGCCCGTTCCGGCCACCTCAGGCACCTGCCTCGGGGGCGTTGGGCGCGTGGCGCAGCGCCTCGAGGCCGGGCAGGTCGCCGTGCTCGAGCAGCTCCAGGGAGGCGCCGCCCCCGGTCGACACGTACCCGACCTGCGAGGCCAGGTCGAGCTCGTCGAGGGCGGCCACCGAGTCGCCCCCTCCCACCACGGTGAAGCCCCGGGACTCGGCCACGGCCCTCGCCACGGTCCTGGTCCCGGCGGCGAAGCGCTCGTCCTCGAACACGCCCATCGGGCCGTTCCAGAACACCGTGCCCGCCCCCGCCACCACGTCGGCGAAGACTCCCGGCGGTCTCGGGCCCGATGTCGACCCCCCGCCACCCTCGGGGGACGTCGGTCCCGATCATCTTGACCTCGCCGCTCCCGGCCGCTGTCGCTTCCCCACGGTGCCACCCGGGCTCGAGGGCCACGAGGTCGGTGGGGAGCATGATCCGGTCGCCGGCCTGCTCGAGGAGGCGGGCGCAGCTGTCGATGCGGCCCGCGTCGAGCAGGGAGGCCCCCACGGGGTGGCCCTGGGCGGCCAGGAACGTGAACGCCATGCCTCCCCCCACCGCCATGTGGTCGACCAGGTCCGAGCAGGGCACGCAGCACACCCGAGCTTGTCGCCCACCTTGGAGCCGCCCACCAGGGTGACGAAGGGGCGGGCGGGGGCCACCAGGAGCCCCCCGAGGACCTCGACCTCTCGGGCCAGGAGCCGGCCGGCCGCCGAGGGCAGGCGGGTCGGGGGCCCCACGATGGAGGCATGGGCGCGGTGCGACGAGCCGAAGGCGTCGTTCACGTAGGCGTCGAACCCCTCGACGAGCCGGTCGACGAAGGCGGGGTCGTTCTCCTCCTCCCCCGGGTCGAAGCGCAGGTTCTCGAGCAGCCCCACCCCGGGGGCCAGCTCGGCCAGGCGGTCGCGGACCGGGCCGACGTCGAAGCGGGGGTCGACGGTGCCCTTGGGCCTGCCGAGGTGGGTGCAGGCGGTGACCTCGGCCCCGTGGTCCTTCGAGCCACGACAGGGTGGGGAGGGCGGAGCGGATCCGGAAGTCGTCGGTCACGACCCGGGCCTCGCCGCCGTCGGGAGTCCGGGCCCAACGGCACGTTGAAGTCCACACGGACGAGGACCCGCCGGCCGCCGAGCTCGGGGAGGTCCTCGAGCAGGGGGAGCCCGGCCAGCGGCCCTGCGCGAGGGCGGCGCCATGTCAGGCACGGGACGGGTCAGGCATGGTCGGTGCGCCGCGTCCCGTCGCGCTCAGGACGGGGCGGCCCGGCCGCAGCCGACCAGCACGACCAGGTCGACGAGCCTGTTGGCGTATCCCCACTCGTTGTCGTACCAGCCCTGCACCTTGACGAGGGTGGTCGTCGCCGTCCACCGGCATGACCATGGTGAGACCGGCGTCGAAGGTGCACGAGGCGGGGCTGCCCACGATGTCCGACGACACGATGGGGTCCTCGGTGTATTCGAGCACGGCGGCGAGCGGACCGCTCGGAGGCGGCCAGGCGGAAGGCCTCGTTCACCTCGTCGACCGTGACGGCGCGGGCCACCGAGCGCGGTGAAGTCGGTGATGGACCCGTCGACGACCGGCACCCGCAGCGCGGCGCCGTCGAGGCGGCCCTGCATGGAAGGGAGCACGAGCCCGGTGGCGCTGGCGGCTCCCGACGAGGCCGGGACGATGTTCTGGGCCGCCGCCCGGGCCCGGCGCAGGTCCTTGTGGGGCAGGTCGAGCAGGTTCTGGTCGTTGGTGTAGGCGTGCACCGTGGTCATGAACCCGGTGCGCACCCCGAAGGCGTCGTCCAGGACCTGCACCATGGGCACGAAGCAGTTCGTGGTGCACGAGGCGTTCGACACCACGACGTGGTGGGCGGGGTCGAAGGTGTCGTCGTTGACGCCCACCACGAAGGTGGCGTCGGCGTCCTTCGACGGCCCCGAGATCACCACGCGCCGGGCGCCCCCCTCGAGGTGGGCGGCGGCGTCGGCACGCGCCGTGAAGCGCCCGGTCGACTCCACCACCACCTCGACGCCCGAGCTCCCCCCAGGGAAGGGCCTTGGGCTCGCGCTCGGCCAGCACCCGGATCGAGCGCCCGTCCACCACGATGTGGTCGCCCTCGGCCCGCACCTCGGCGCCGAAACGGCCGTGGGTCGTGTCGTAGGCCAGGAGATGGGCGTTGGTGGCGGCGTCGGTGAGGTCGTTGAGGGCCACCACCTCGACGTCGGCCCCCTGCTCCCGCACGGCGCGCAGGAAATTCCTGCCGATGCGCCCGAAGCCGTTGATCCCCACCCGTACCGTCATCAGGTCTATCCGACCAGACCGCCGAGGGCTACCGCCAGTCTTCCCGGATCATGGGCCCGCCCGTTCGCCTTGGCCAGGGCGGCCTCCACCACTTGCACGGCGATCTCCCCCACGGCGATGCCGGCGGGGTCGGCCAGCACCACGTCGACCTCGACCCCGTGCGCGGCCAGGGCGGCCACGTGGTCGGCCACGTCCATGCCGGCGGTCTCGCTCCCCTCGGGGCGGAGGTTGGCCACGTAGACGCGGCGCCCCGGCGACTCCCGGATGGCCTGCGCCAGG
Source organism: uncultured Acidimicrobiales bacterium (assembly GCA_963848335.1). Taxonomy (GTDB): domain Bacteria; phylum Actinomycetota; class Acidimicrobiia; order Acidimicrobiales; family UBA8190; genus Chersky-840. The sequence goes on along the minus strand of CAWKDD010000001.1, from coordinate 1,495,825 downwards.
GCGGGGACCGCCACCGCGGCGAGCACGCTCGTGAACAGCGAGCCCGGCCCCACCACCACCTGGTCGGCCCGGGCCAGCGCCCGGAGGGCCACGGGGGAAGCGGGCGGGTCGGTCGGCACCAGCGAGACCCGGCGGATGTGGCGGGTGCGCATGACCTCGGTCTGCCCGTGGATCTCCCCTCCGGCCGCTTCGGCTTTGAGGACGACCGGCTCGGTGGCGGCCGGGACGACCCGTCCCACCGCCCCCAGGAGCCGGGCCGCCTCGTCGAGGCCCTTCTGGGGATCGCCACAGGCCCCCATCAGGCCGGCGATGACCAGGTTTCCCAGGGCGTGGCCGACCAGCTCCTCGGCCTCGAAGCGCTGCTCGAAGGCGGCGGCCAGGGCCGAGCCCTCCTCGGACAGGGCCACCAGGCACTTGCGGAGGTCCCCGGGGGGCATGATGTCGAGCTGCCGGCGCAGGCGCCCCGAGGACCCGCCGTCGTCGGCCACCGACACCACCGCGGTCAGCTCTCCGGCGTAGCGCCGGGCCGCCCGCAAGGTGGCGGCCAACCCGTGGCCTCCCCCCACGGCCACCACCTTGGGGCCCTTGCGGCTCCTCACCGGTCGATGTCCCGGTGGATGACGATGGGCTTGGCGCCCCGGGCCCGCAAACGGGTGCCGAGCTCCTCGGCCAGGGCCACCGAGCGGTGGCGCCCGCCGGTGCATCCCAGGGCGATGGTGAGATACGACTTGCCCTCGTCGACGAAGGCGGGGAGCAACGTGCCGACGAGGTCGTCCACCCGGTCCAGGAACGGGCCCGTCGCCTGCTGGCCCAGCACGAAGTCGCGCACGGGCTCGTCGAGCCCCGACAGCGGGCGCAGGGACTCGACCCAGTGGGGGTTGGGCAGGAACCGGCAGTCGAGCACGAGGTCGGCGTCGAGGGGCAGGCCGTTCTTGTAGCCGAAGGACACCACCGACATCCGCATGCCCAGCTCCGAGTCGTCCCCGAAGAGATCGGTGACCCTCTGGCGAAGCTGGTTGACGTTGAGCTCGGCGGTGTCGACGACGACGTCGGCGCGTTCGCGCACCGGCTCCAGCAGGCGGCGTTCGTCGGTGATGGCCTCGGCCACCTGGCGCTCCTGGATGGGATGGCGGCGCCGGGTGCCCTCGAACCGGCGCACGAGCACGTCCTGAGGGGCATCGAGGTAGACGAGCAGGACCCGGTGCCCCTGGGCCCGCAGGGCGTCGATGGCGGGAAGCGCCTCCTCGACGCGTGCACCCCCGCCGCGCCCCAGCACCAGGGCCACCCGCTCCTGGGTGGAGCCGGGCCGGCTCACGACCTCGGCCACCTCGTTCAACAGCGACGGGGGCATGTTGTCGATCACGTACCACCCCGAGTCCTCCAAGGCGGCGGCGGCCGTGGACCTCCCCGCGCCCGACATGCCGGTGATCACCAGGTAGTCGCTCACGTGCCGTCCGTCCTCACCCCGGGCTCGCTCCCGCCGACGCCGTCGTCGCCGGCACCGGTCGGGGTCCTGCTCCCATCCTGGCCCAGGGCCGGGGCCGAGCGGGTGACCGACCCCGGGACACGGGGGCGCCGGGGCGGGTCGTGGAGGTGGGCGTGCACCGCCAGGGCCACCCCGTCGGGGAGCCAGGGCAGGGCGCGCAGGTCCTCGAGCGGCGCGGCCCGCAGCGCCCGGAGGCTCCCGAACTCCCGCAGGAGACGGGCGCGCCGGGTGGGGCCCAGGCCCGGGACGCCCTCCAGGGCGCTGCGGGTCATGCGCCGGCCCCGCAGGTCACGGTGGTAGGTGACGGCGAAGCGGTGCGCCTCGTCGCGCACCCGCTGCAGCAGGAAGAGGGCGTCGGACCCCCGCGGCACCGGCACCGGGTCGGGCCGGCCCGGCACGTACACCTCCTCGAAGGTCTTGGCCAGGGCGGCCACGGGGATCTCCTCGGACAGGCCCAGGCGTTGCAGGACCTGGACGCCCACGCCGAGCTGGCCCTTGCCGCCGTCGAGGAGCAGGAGCTGGGGCGGGTAGGCGAAGCGCCGGGCCCGGGCGCTCCCGGCGGTGGCCTCCTCGCCCCTGGTCTCGGCGCGGGCCTCGAGGAGGGCCGTGAGCCGGCGGGTGAGGACCTCCTCCATGGCCGCGTAGTCGTCGTTGCCCGGGACGTCGCGGATCTTGAAGCGGCGGTACTCGGACTTGCGGGGCAACCCGTCCTCGAGCACCACCATCGACCCCACGTAATCGGTGCCCTGCAGGTGGCTCATGTCGTAGCACTCGATCCGCAGCGGGGCCTGAGGGAGCCCGAGCACCTCCCGCAGCGACTCCAGGGCCCGGGCTCGGCTGTCGTGGTCCGAGGCCCGGCGCAGCCGATGGCGGGCCAGCTCCTCCCCGGCGTTGCGCGTCACCGTCTGCAACAGGGCGCGCTTGCCGCCCCGTTGGGGGACGCGCAGCGCCACCCGGTCCGCCGCGCCGGTCGGCCAGGAAGGCCTCGTAGACCTCGGGGGTGTCGGGGAGGTCGGGCACGAGCACCTGCCGGGGCACGCCGGGGGCCGAGGCCCCCTCGGTCCCCCACGAGCGGGGGTCCCCCGCCCCCGAGGTCCACCCCGAGCTGTCCCCGCCCCGCACCCGGGCGCTGCGGCGCGCCGGCGCGGGCACCGGGCTCGGCGTCGCCGTAGAGCTCCTCGAGCACCCGCCCCACCAGCTGCGGCCGGGTCAGCTCCTCCACCTTGTCCACCACGAAGGCGCGCCGTCCCACGATGCGGCCCCGGCGCACGTGGAAGACGCACACCGCCGCCTCGAGGGGGTCCTCGTCGATGCCCACCACGTCGAGGTCCTCGGGCCTGTCGGTCACGACCTGCTGGCGCTCGCACGCCATGCGCAGGGTGCCGAGGCGGTCGCGCAGCCGCGCGGCGCGCTCGAAGTCGAGGTCCCCGGCGGCGCGCTCCATCTCGGCCTGGAGCCGGCGCTCCACGTCGTCGGTGTCGCCGGCCAGGAACGCCATCAGGTCACCCACCATGTCGTCGTAGCGCCCGTGGTCCACCGCTCCGATGCACGGGCCCGAACAGCGTTCGATGTGGTACAGCAAGCACGGCTTGCCCAGCTTGGTGTGGCGGTCGAGCTTGTTGTCCGAGCACGTGCGGACCTGGAAGGTGCGCAGCAGGAGGTCGAGGGTGTCGCGGATGGCGCCCACGTGGGCATAGGGGCCGAAGTAGCGCACCTCGGGCCGGCGCCGGCCCCGCACCACCGCGGCCCGGGGCCACTCGTCGGCGAGGGTTACCGCCAGCGAGGGGTACGACTTGTCGTCGACGAGGCGGATGTTGAAGCGGGGCCGGTGCCGCTTGATGAGGGCGTACTCGAGGAGGATCGCCTCGACCTCGTTGCCGACCTGGATCCACTCCACGTGGTCGGCGAGCGACACCATCTGGGCGGTGCGGGCCGGCAGGGTGGCGGGGTCGGCGAAGTAGTTGCTCAACCGGCTCCGCAGCGACTTGGCCTTGCCCACGTACAGGACCCGCCCGGCCCCGTCGAGGAACTGGTAGGAGCCGGGAGCGTCGGGGATGGTCCCGGGGGGTGGGCGGGTACGCACCTCATTACTGTGCCGTACGGCGCCGTCCGGTCGTGCGCCTTGGGCCCGGAAGCGGGGCCTCATGCGCGCTCGGGGCGCTCCGGGCCTAGACTGGGGACAGCGCCGGCCTGGTATCCCGGCGTACATAACGCTCCGAGGCCGACAACCCCGCGGATGGGCGACCAGGCTGTCCCCGCCGGCCGTGATCGGAGTGCTCCCCGAAGGGGGTCCGACCATGTTCCGGTTGCAGCGGGCGCTCCCCGAGCGCTACGTCCACGCCACACACGACCAGCTCGCCGAGTGGATCGGCCGAGCCAAGGCCACCCTGGGCTCCCGGGTGCTGATCCTCGGGCACCATTACCAGCGCGACGAGGTGATGTGCTGGGCCGACGCCCGGGGCGACTCCTTCGGGTTGTCGCGCACCGCGGCGCAGCGGCGCGACGCCGAATACATCGTCTTCTGCGGCGTGCATTTCATGGCCGAGTCCGCCGACGTCCTCACCGCCCCCGAGCAGCAGGTCGTCCTGCCGGACCTCAACGCCGGATGCTCGATGGCCGACATGGCCGACATCGAGGCCGTCGAGGACGCCTGGGACTCCCTGGCGGCGGTCACCGACATCGAGCGCATCGTGCCCGTGACGTACATGAATTCGTCGGCCGCGTTGAAGGCCTTCGTCGGTCGCCACCGAGGCGCGGTGTGCACCTCGTCGAACGCGCGGGCCGTGCTCACCTGGGCCCTGGACCCGGCGGGCACGGGCACAGCCCGGGGAGACAAGGTCCTCTTCTTCCCCGACCAGCATCTCGGGCGCAACACCGGCTACCAGCTCGGCTGGGGCGAGGGCGACATGCGGGTGTGGAACCCCCTCCTCGACATGGGGGGTCTCGACGACGCCGATGTCAAAGAGGCCACTCTGCTCCTGTGGAAGGGGCACTGCTCGGTGCACCAGCGCTTCCGGCCCGAGCACGTGGCCGCCTTCCGCGCCCAGCACCCCAGTGGCCTGGTGGTTGTCCACCCCGAGTGCGCCCATGACGTGGTCGTCACCGCCGACGAGGTGGGGTCGACCGACTTCATCATCCGCGTCGTGGAGGAGGCACCCGCCGGGTCGGTCATCGGGGTGGGCACCGAGATCCATCTGGTGAAGCGCCTCGACGACGAGCACCCCGACAAGACGGTGGTCTCGCTCGACCCCTTGGTGTGCCCGTGCTCGACCATGTTCCGCATCGATGCCGCCCACCTGTGCTGGGTGCTCGAACGCCTCGTGGAGGGTGAGGTCGTGAACCGGATCACCGTCGACCCCGACGTGGCGCATTGGGCTCGGTGCGCTCTGGAGCGCATGCTCGAGATCACCTGACCCGGCCCGCGTGTCGCCCGATGGCGACGGCGCGCAATGGGCGTTCAGGCCTCGTCGGCGGGCCCGTCTCCGGCTTCGGGAGCGAAGGGCCACTCCTCGAACGCCGCGCACCGCCCGCCGGGGGCGAAGCGCAACACCCACAGGTCGCGCCAGGGGGTATCGGGGTCGTTGTCGTACTCGACCCACACCCGCACCACGGCCATATCGGCGTCGACGGCGATCACCTCGCTCGACATGGTGAAGCCCTCGTCGGGACCGTCGCGTTCGGTGTCCCAGAACAGCTCGAGCTCGTCGAGGCCGCGCACGGGTTCGGTCCACGGGGATGGCGCGTACGTCACGTCGGGGGTGAACAATTCGGCCAATCGAGCCGTGCCGGGGGTGCGCCACGCCTCCTCGTAGCCCTCGACCCAGCGCAGCACCTGGTCGCGACGGACGACTGCCATCAGCCGGCCCGGCGGCGCTTGGCGGTCACGGCGCGGGTGGTGGCCGGGCGCTTGGCGGTCACGGCCTTGCCCGCCTTGGGAACCCGCTTCACGGCTCTGCTCGCCTTTACGGCCGCGCCCGCCTTCACGGCACCAGCCCGGCGCGGAGCGGCGGCCCCCGTCTTGCGCTTGTTCGTCGACCGTCGGGACGGGGGCGGCCCCAGGCGATCGCCACGGTCGTGCCCGCCCCGGGCCAGTACGGGGGCGAGGACCTGGCCGGTGTAGCTCTGCGCCATGGCCGCCACGTCCTCGGGAGTTCCTTCGGCCACCACCCGTCCGCCGCGCTCACCGCCTTCGGGCCCGAGGTCGACGATCCAGTCCGCCGTCTTGACGACGTCGAGGTTGTGCTCGATGACGATGACGGTGTTGCCCTGGTCCACCAGCCGCGACAGCACCTCGAGGAGCTTGCGCACGTCGTCGAAGTGCAGGCCCGTGGTCGGCTCGTCGAGGACGTAGAGCGTGTGGCCCGTCGACCGCCGGGACAGTTCCGACGAGAGCTTCACGCGCTGAGCCTCACCGCCCGACAGCGTGGGCGCGGGCTGTCCGAGCCGGATGTAGCCGAGCCCCACGTCCACCAGGGTCTGGAGGTGCCGGGCGATGGTGGGCTGGTTGGCGAAGAACGACAAGGCCTCCTCGCACGACATGTCGAGGACGTCCCCGATGTTCTTCCCCTTGAACGTCACCTCGAGCGTCTCGCGGTTGTAACGGGCGCCGCCGCACACCTCGCACGGGACGTACACGTCGGGGAGGAAGTGCATCTCGATCTTGATGGTCCCGTCCCCGGCGCAGGCCTCGCAGCGCCCGCCGCGTACGTTGAACGAGAACCGACCCGGCAGGTATCCGCGCACCTTGGCCTCGGAGGTCTGGCTGAAGAGCTTGCGCACGTGGTCGAACAGCCCGGTGTAGGTGGCCGGGTTCGACCGCGGCGTCCGCCCGATGGGCGACTGGTCGATGTCCACCACCTTGTCCACGTACTTGACCCCGTCGATACCCTTGTGCTGGCCCGGAGTGGTGCGGGCCCGGTGCACCTGGGCCAGCATCGACTGCAACAGGATGTCGTTGACGAGCGTGGACTTGCCCGAACCCGACACGCCGGTCACCGCCACCAGGCATCCCAGCGGGAAGGCCACGTCGACGGCCTGCAGGTTGTGCTCCCGCGCACCGCGCACCACCAGCTCTTCGCCCGAGCCGGGGCGGCGCTTCTCGGGGACGGGTATGGAGCGCTCCCCCACCAGGTAGCGCCCGGTCACCGACGCCGGCGCCGCCAGCAGACCGGGCACCTCGCCGCTGTAGACGATCTCGCCGCCGTGCTCGCCGGCGCCCGGCCCGATGTCCACGACGTGGTCGGCTTCGAGGATGGTCTCCTCGTCGTGCTCGACCACGATCACGGTGTTGCCGAGGTCGCGCAGGCGCACCAGGGTGTCGAGCAGGCGCCGGTTGTCACGCTGGTGCAGGCCGATGGAAGGCTCGTCGAGCACGTAGAGGACCCCTACCAGGCCCGAGCCGATCTGGCTGGCCAGGCGGATGCGCTGGGCTTCGCCCCCGGACAAGGTGGAGGTGCCGCGGGCCAGCGACAGGTAGTCGAGCCCCACGTCGAGCAGGAACCGCAGCCGGGCCCGCACCTCACGCAGCACGCGGTCGGCGATGAGGTGCTCGCGCTCGGTCAGCTCCAAGGCATCGACCTCCGCTGCGGCGCGCGTGATCGAGAGGCTGCACAGCTCGAAGATGTTGCGACCCCCCACCGTCACGGCCAGGGACTCGGGCTTGAGACGCGCCCCGTGGCACACCGGGCAGGGCACCTCGCGCATGAAGGTCTCGGTCCACTGGCGGACCGAATCGGAGTCCGAGTCCCGGTGGCGGCGCTTCAACCACGGCACGATGCCCTCGAAGTGCGAGGTGAAGGACCGTTGGCGCCCGTAGCGGTTGCGGTAGCGCACGTGCACCTGGCGGGTCCCCGAGCCGTAGAGCAGCACCTTGCGGTCCTTGGCGCGCAGCTTGTCCCAGCGCGTGTCGGTGGAGAACCCGTATTCGTCGGCGACGGCATCGACGATGCGGTCGAACCAGCGGCTGTGGCCCCCTGTCCACGGTGACACGGCCCCTTCGGAGAGCGACCTGGTGGGGTCGGGCACCACCAGGTCGGGGTCGACCTCGAATTGGGTGCCGAGACCGTCGCACGCCGGGCAGGCGCCGTAGGGCGAGTTGAACGAGAAGTTGCGCGGTGCGGGCTCCTCGAACGACAGCCCGCAGAAGGTGCACGCCAGGTGCTCGGAGAAGGTGATCAGCTCCTCGGAACCGTCCTCGGCGACGATGCCGATCTCGGCCACACCGTCGGTGAGGCGCAGCGCGGTCTCCATGGACTCGGTGAGCCGCTGGCGGATGTCGTCGCGGCGCACCAGCCGGTCCACCACGACCTCGATGGTGTGCTGCTCGTAGCGGGCCAGGCTGAGCGCGCCCCGTTCGGACAGCTCGACCACCTCGCCGTCGACCCGGGCCCGGGCGAAGCCCTGCTTGGCCAGGTCGTCGAGAAAGGCCTCGTACTCCCCCTTGCGGCCCCGCACCACCGGGGCGAGTACCTGGAAGCGCGTCCCTTCGGGCAGGTCCAGGATGCGGTCCACGATCTGCTGGGGAGTCTGGCGCGCCACGGGCCGGCCGCAGTTGGGGCAATGGGGATGGCCCACGCGGGCGTAGAGCAGCCGCAGGTAGTCGTAGATCTCGGTGACGGTGCCCACGGTGGAGCGCGGGTTGCGGCTGGCCGACTTCTGGTCGATGGAGATGGCCGGCGACAGGCCCTCGATGAAGTCGACGTCGGGCTTGTCCATCTGCCCCAGGAATTGGCGGGCGTAGGACGACAGTGACTCCACGTACCGACGCTGACCCTCGGCGTAGATGGTGTCGAAGGCGAGCGACGACTTGCCCGACCCCGACAGGCCCGTGAACACGATGAGCCGGTCACGCGGCAGCTCGAGCGAGACGTCGCGGAGGTTGTGCTCTCGTGCTCCGCGGATCACCAGCCGGTCGGCCATCGGTGCGAGGCTACCGGGGGGCCGGGGGGCCGGAACCCGGCCGGGAGCGGCGCCCCGCGTCACGCCGTGGGGACGGGCAGGACCAGTCCCGGGGAACCGGTGGCACCGGGCGGGCCCGCCTCCTCCGCCGCCTCGGCCAGGGCCAGGCGGAGCTCGGCGATGTCGTCACGCAGCAGGGCCGCCTCCTCGTAGCGCAGCTCCGCCGCGGCCAGGCGCATCTCCTGCTCGAGGCGCACCACCAGCCGCTGGAGCTCGTCGACGGGCAGGGCGCGCAGCTCGGCCATCTCGTCGACGGCCGCCGTGTCGTCGCCGTCCCCGGCGCCGGTCAGGTGCCGGCCCCCCACACCGTCGCGCCGGAGCCCGCGCCCGGCCCGCACCGGGGTACCGGGTCGGGCCCGTCCCCCCCGGCCGCCCCGGCCCCGCCCCGGACCCGTTCCCGTGCCGGGGCCTCCGGGGCGGATGCTGGCCAGGATGTCGGTCACCGCCTTGCGGATGGTGGTGGGGTCGATGCCGTGCTCGGCGTTGTAGGCCTGTTGCAGGGCACGGCGGCGCTGGGTCTCGGAGATGGCGGCGCGCATGGCGTCTGTGATGGTGTCGGCGTACAGCACCACGAGCCCGTCCACGTTACGCGCGGCGCGCCCCATGGTCTGGATCAACGACGACGCCGAGCGCAGGAACCCGGTCTTGTCGGCGTCGAGGATGGCCACGAGCTGCACCTCGGGGAGGTCGAGGCCCTCGCGCAGCAGGTTGATGCCCACCAGCACGTCGTACTCGCCGAGACGCAGGTCGCGCAGCAGCTCGATGCGGGTGATGGTGTCGATGTCGGAGTGCAGGTAGCGCACGCGCACCCCCAGCTCGACCAGGTAGTCGGTGAGGTCCTCGGCCATCTTCTTCGTCAGCGTGGTGACCAGGGAGCGCCCCCCTGCCTCGGACGCCTTGTGGATGCGTTCCATGAGGTCGTCGATCTGACCGGTGGTGGGCTGCACCACGACCTCGGGGTCGACCAGGCCGGTGGGCCGGATGACCTGGTCCACGATCTGGCTCGACACGTCGAGCTCGTAGGACCCCGGAGTGGCCGACAGGAAGATCACCTGACCCACCTTGTCGGTGAACTCGTCGAAGGTGAGCGGGCGGTTGTCGAGCGCCGAAGGGAGCCGGAACCCGTGCGCCACGAGCGTCTCCTTGCGGGAGCGGTCGCCCTCGTACTGCCCGTGGATCTGGGGGACCGTCACGTGGCTCTCGTCGATGACGGTGAGGAAGTCGGGCGGGAAGAAGTCGAGCAGGGTGTGGGAGGGTTGCCCCGCGCTCCGGCCGTCGAGGTGGCGGCTGTAGTTCTCGATGCCGTTGCACACCCCGACCTCGGCGAGCATCTCGAGGTCGTGCTCGGTGCGGAGCCGGAGCCGCTGGGCTTCGAGCAGCTTCCCCGCCGATTGCAGCTCGGTGAGGCGCTGGCCCAGCTCGACCTGGATCGACGCCACGGCCCGGCGCATGGTCTCGTCACCGGCCCCGTAGTGGGTGGCCGAGAACACCACGAGCTCGTCGATGTCCTCGCCGGTGTCGCCCGTCAGCGCGTCGAAGCGCCGGATGCGCTCCACCTCGTCGCCGAAGAGCTCGATGCGCACCGCCGCCTCCTCGTAGACGGGATGGAGCTCCACCGTGTCGCCGCGCACGCGGAAATGCCCGCGCGTGAGCACGGCGTCGTTGCGGTCGTAGTGCAGCTCCACCAGCTTCCGCAGCAGGTCGCGCTGGTTCACCGTGTCGCCCGGGCGCAGCGCCATGATCCGCTGGCGGTACTCGTCGGGCGACCCCAGGCCGTAGATGCACGACACCGACGCCACCACGATGACGTCGCGCCGCAGCAGCAGGCTCGAGGTGGTGGCGTGGCGCAACCGGTCGATCTCGTCGTTGATCGAGGAGTCCTTCTCGATGTAGGTGTCCGACGTGGGCAGGTACGCCTCGGGCTGGTAGTAGTCGTAGTACGACACGAAGTACTCGACGCGGTTGCCCGGGTACAGCTCCCTGAGCTCGGCGGCCAGCTGGGCGGCCAGGGACTTGTTGGGCTCGATGATCAAAGTGGGCCGCTGGGCCTGCTCGATGGTCCAGGCGATGGTGGCCGTCTTCCCGCTGCCGGTGATGCCCAGCAGGGTCTGGTAGCGATCCCCACGGGCGATCCCCGCCGTCAGCGACTCGATGGCCCGCGGCTGGTCGCCCGCGGGGCGCAGCGGGGTCACCACCTCGAAACGGGGCACCGTCCGATCGTACCGGGGGGGTGTGTCGGCCCCGGCCGGGATCTGCCCACCCGGGGAGGGCTCAGCGCTCGGGGTGCGGAAGTGCGACGAGCGCCGTCCACACCCGGTCCACCTCGGAGACGAGCTGGGCGCGGTCCCCCGAGTTGTCGATCACGAGGTCGGCGCCACGGCGGCGCTCCTCGCGGCCCGGCCTGCGCGGCCACCCGGGCCTCGGCATCCGGGCGCGAGAAGCCCCGTTGGTCCACAAGGCGCTCGGACGGCGAGCTCGACGGGGCAGTCGACCACGACGACCACGTCCAGCGACAGGAGGTCGCGGTATTCGGGCTTGAGCAGGGGGATGTCGAGCACCACCACGCGGTCGCCCCCCTCCTGGGCGGCCCGGCGCTCGGCCATGACCGCCGAGATGGCGGGGTGGGTGATGGCGTTGAGGGCGGCCAGCGACTCGGGGTCGGCGAAGGCCACGGCGGCCAGGGCGGGGCGGTCGACGGTCCCGTCGGCGGCCAGGATCCCCGTCCCGAAACGGTCCACGAGCGGCTGGTAGGCGGGGCCACCGGGGACGACGACCTCGCGGGCGATGCGGTCGGCGTCGATGAGGACCGCCCCCCGCCCGACGAGGAGCTCCCCCACCGACGACTTCCCCGAGCCGATGCCTCCGGTCAGCCCGACGGCGAGCACCGACCTACCGTCCGCGGCGCTTCCCGGCCGCGGCCTCGTCCACCAGCGCTTCCAGGGTTCCCGAGGCGGTGGTGTCCCACGACAGCTCGTCGGAGCGGGCGCGCGCGCCCGTGGCCCAGGCGGGCCCGCAGCACGCGGTCGGTGAGCACAGCCCGCAGCGCCTGGGCGAAGGCCGTGGACACCGGGCGCGCCCCGTGGTCGCCGCCACCGGTCTCGCTGTCCACCACGAGCCCGCTCACCTGGTCGTCGACGGCGTCGACGTGGCCGGCGATGCGCGACACCACCGCCGGGGTGGCGCACGCCCCGGCCTCGCTGATGGTCATGCCCCATCCCTCACGCCGGGACGTGCTGGCCAGCACCCAGGCTCGGCGGTACACGTCGAGCAGCTCCGCCTCCTCTTTGTAGCCGGGGAGCTCGAGCCAATCCTCGGCGCCGACGGCGCGTCGCCGTGCCCTCGAGCTTGGCCCGTTCGTAGCCTTCGCCGACGATCACGGCCCGCACATCGGGGACCCATCGGCGCAGCTCCGCCAGGGCGTCGATGAGCACATCGAAGCGCTTGACCGGGACGAGGCGGCCCACGGCGACCACCAGCGGATGGGGCGAGCGCGCCCCGCCCGGCGTGAAGAGGTCGTCGATGCCGGGGCGCACCACGCTGACCCGTGCCGGCCGCAGCCCGAGCATGGCCACGATCTCCCGGCGCGACGACTCCGACAGCGTGACGACGCGCGTGCGCCGGTACAGCGGCGGCGCCAGGCGCCGCTCGACGAACTCCCCGGCGCGGGCGTGCCACGGGCGCAGCGTCATCTGCCACATCTCGGCGTGCACGTGGTGGAGGAAGGTGATGCGCGGGCAACGGGCCCACAACGGCGAGAAGAACGGCATGCCGTTCCAGATCTCCACCAGGCCGTCGGGCCTGGCCCCCCGACCCGCCAGCCCGCTCAGCGCGCTGCGGGGGAACACGGAGTAGCGCTCCCCCTTGCGCAGCACGTGATAGCCGTCGCGCTCGGCCCGGGCCCGGTGCCCGCTGGCCGCCGAGGTGCGCATGGTGACGTCGAGACCGGCCTCGGCCCAACGCGACGCCACGTGGTGGGCGTGGCGCTCGGAACCGCCCGCCTCGGGATCGTCGAGGTCTCGCCAGGCCAGCATCTGCACCCGGCGCAGCCCGAGCTCCAGCGCCCGCCCCGCCACCTCGTCGAGCTTGGCCGGCGCGGCCCAGGGCGCTCCGGCCCGTTGGTGGACCTCGGTCACCGGTCGTCCCGGGGCCGGGGCGGCAGCGACCGCCCGGGTACGAGGGTGACGAGCGGCACGCGGGTCACGCTAGTGAATCGGAGGCCTCCGACGACGCACCGTCGGCCAGTGCCCGGCGCCCGGCGCTGCGGCGGTGCACCACCACGAAGCAGGCCGTCATGGCGGCGCACAACCCCGCCTGCACACCCAGATCGGCCCGGGCCGTGGCCAGGTACTGCCCCCCGGCCGCGGCGGTGGCGGCGGCCAGGGCGCCGGCGCCCACCGCCAGGACCACCAGCACCCACCGCCACCCGATCCCGAGCAGGTAGATGGCCAGGGCCACGGTCACCGACATGAGGATCATGGCCAGCACGAGGGTGGAGAAGGCGGGGAGGCGGCGGTGAACTTCTGCCCGAAGACCAGGGCCAGGACCCGGTGGGCGGCGAACACCGCCATGGCCAGGAGGACGGCGCAGGGGATGGCCATGACGGCCAGGGTGTGAGCCAGCTGGCGCAGCGCGTGCGAGCCCCGCTGGTGCCGGATGGTGGCCTCGGGCAGAAGGTAGTTGACGAGCACCAGGGCCACGAACACCAGCGCCTTGGACGGCACCGAGATGGCCGCGTAGGCACCGGAGTGATGCGGCGCCTTGCTCCCGAGCAGGATGACGTCGGTGTTCTGCAATACGGCCAGGAGCAGGAGGCTGCCCAGGGCGGTGAACACGTCGGCGAGCAGGACCTTGCCGCCGTGCACCGACATGGCCACCGCCCCGCCGCTCTCCTCCACCACCACCTCGGGCTCGCCCCGACACGTCCGTGAGCCGAGGCGCGCGCCACGGCGCGGGTGGCGGTGATGCGGGCGTGGGTGGCGGTGATGAGCTCCGCCAGCAACAGGCCGAGCGCCGCTCCCTCCAGCTTGAACTCGGCCGCCAGTCCCACGGTGAGGGCACAGCGCATGACCGCCTCGGTGACGAGGTTGACCGAGAGGTCCTTGTAGTCGCGGCTCACCTGGAGCAGGCCCCGGTCGATCGACAGCAGCACCCAGACCCCGGCGGCGGTGAGGATCTCCGCCACACCGCTCGGCGACTGGAGGGACAGCGCGTGGGACACGGGCACCCGGATCAGCCACGTGAGCAGTGCGAACACGACCACCGAGCCCTCGCACGACGCGGTGGGTGCGGGCCACCCACGGCCGCACCCGGTCGCCGAGCCCCCGCGCCTGCCAGGCCGAGACCCTGCGCACCACGCCCACGAGCAGAGCGGTTCCCGGCTGCGACACCACCAGGAAGAGCCCGAGGAGGACGATGAGGGTGCCGTACTGGCGCGTGCTGAGCACGTGGGCCACGAAGACCGTGGTGAGCAGGCTGACCACCCCCACCAGGGCGGCGGCGATGGCCAGGGGGATGGCGTGGCGGATCTCCGAGGTGCCGGAGGTGGCGCGGCTCAGCCGGCGACAGGCGCCCCTGGCGCGGGGTGGGATCGTCCGCGGCCCCGGTCGGCACTACGGCGCGCCGTCGCCCGTGACGGTGGCGGCACGCCGGGGGACGATGGGGGCGTCGCGACCCGTCCCCTGCCCGGAGCGCACCCCGGGGCGCTCCTCGTGGTACTCCTCGTCGACGTTCACCGACCAGATGTCGTGGCCGGCGTCCGCCCACGATGTTCTCCACCGTGAGCATGGCCGTGTACATGGAGTGGTCCTGGTTGTTGTACTTGTGCATCCCGTTGCGGCCCACGGGGTGGACGTTGGGCACCTCGGCGCCGAGCCAGTGCCGCAGGGTGTCGACCGCGGCGCGGTAGGCGTCGTCGTAGACGGGATAGGCCTTGGGCATGCGCACCACGTATCCCCTCTGCACCTGGGCCGCCTCGACCAGGCCGATGGAGGCGAGCTCCCCGGTGGCCAGGGCGATCAGCTCGTCGTCGGAGCGGTCCCACAGCTCGTCGCCCTCGAAGACGAAGTACTCCATGCCCAGGCAGGTGGTGCCCTCGCGCACCATGAACGGGCGACCACGCCCCGAAGTTCTGGATGCGCCCCACCTTCACCTTGGGGGAGTGGATGTAGATCCAGTTGTCGGGGAAGCCGGCCCGCCTCGGGCACCACCAGCGCCACGGTGAGGAAGTCGCGGTAGTGCAGGGCGTCCGCGGCGGCCTGCACCTCGGTGGGTGCGGGCGGGTCCATGGCCCGCACCAGCTCGGAGAAGGGCATGGAGCTCACGACGTGGTCGGTCTCGACCCGCACCCGCTCGCCCCCGTGGTCGAAGGCCACCGCCACCGCCCCGCCCGGGCCGCGCTCGACCCTCGTCACCGGGCTGTCCAGGTGCACCTCGACGCCGGCCTTCTCGAGGAGGTCGCGGCAGGTCTCCCACATCATGCCCGGGACCGAGCTTGGGGTACTGGAACTCCTCGATCAGGCTGGTGACCTGCTTGGAGCGGTCCCGTTGCCCACCCGCCAGCCGGGCGCGCATCGGCTCCCACACCGCCTTCCACAACGACATCCCCTTGATGCGCTGGGCGCCCCAGTCCGCCGAGACCTCGGAGGGGGGCACCCCCCACACCTTTTCGCTGTAGGTCTTGAAGAAGTGCTCGTAGAGCCGCCACCCGTAGTTGGCGACCACGTAGCCCTCCAGAGTGCTCTGGTCCTTGGGGGGGAGCACCCGCACCTTCAGGTACGACAACCCGCACCGGGCGGCCTCGAGAAGGCCCAGGTTGCGCAGGGCGTTGAGCACGTTGATGGGGTAGTCGTAGAACTTGCCCTCGTAGTAGATGCGGCTCATCCGGGGCCGCAGCAGGAAGTCCCCGGGCGCCAGGATCTCGTGCCACAGCTCCTCGACCCGGGCCACCTTGGTGAAGAAGCGGTGGCCGCCGATGTCGAAGCGCCATCCGTCGCGCTCCACGGTGCGGCTGATACCCCCGACCACGTCGTCGGCCTCGAGCACCACGGCATCGCGGCCCGCCTTGGACAGCTGGTAGGCGGCGGTGAGCCCGGCCGGGCCGGCGCCGATCACCACCACCGGGCGATCGTCTCGCCGTGCCGCCGTCGTCTGTGTCACCTCGCCCAGCTCCACTTCGTCCGGCTATCGGCCATGTTCCAGGCTACCGGCTGGAAGGGCCCTCAACCCTGGAATGCGAGGCGCGTCTGGGGCGCTGCGCACCGGTCACCGGGCCGGCCCGGGCACGCGAAACGCCGGGTCACGGTGCATCCGGGGGTCACGGTGCATCCGGGGGTCACGGTGCATCCGGGGGTCAAGGTGGATCCGGGGGTCACGGCACGTACAGGTTGGTGAAGGCGAGGAGGGCGTAGAGCGCCAGGCCCGCCGCCGCCACCGTCAGCACGGCCCGCTCGACGCGCCGGGACGACGTCACGGTCGCCCCCGCCAGCACCAGCGGGAAGGCCGACAGCGCGTAGCGCTCGAAACCGTCGAGGTTCGACGCCGTGAGCGCCACGATCAGGACCGCGGCGGCGTAGGCGGAGTAGGCCGCGGGCCAGCGCCGCACGGCCACCACCAGCAGGGCCACGGCCAGCACGGCCCAGGGCAGATGGAGGGCCGAGCCGAGGTGCCGGTCGTGGACGAGCAGGGACGCGTCGTGGGCCAGGGTGCGGAAGGGGTCGGCCACGCCTCCGCGATGCGAGCCCTGCTCCTGCACCTTGAGGGGAGCGAGGACGTCCCCGTAGCGCCAGCCCACCCACCCGAGGAAGGCGGCGAATCCCACCACCGGGCCCGCCACCGCCGCGCCACGGGAAAGACGTCGGGGCCGGGGCGCGTCGCGCAGGCCCCGCAGCGCCTCGACGGCGGCGGGGACGACGAGAAGGACGCCCACGGGCCGGGTGGCGGCGGCGGCGAGCCCGAGGGCGGCGGCCCACCACCACGACCGCGCTCGCAACGCCAGCAGCGCGCCGACGCTCAGAGCCAGCAACGTGCCCTCGGCGTACCCCATGACCTGTGTGAAAGCGGGCGGCGCCAGGCACAGCAGCCACGCGGCGCGCCGGCCGAGCGCGGCGTCGCCCGCCTCCCGCAGCGCCAGCAGGGCCACGAGCGCGGTGGCGACGAAGGCCGACGCGTTCGCCACCACCAACAAGGCGGCGCCGACACCGATGCCCGGGACCGACGACAGCGCCCGGGTGAGCAGGGGCACGAGCGGGAAGAACCGCAGCGAGCTGTGCCCGGCGCCGGCGTAACCGTGGCGGGCGATGGACTCGTACCAGCTGGCGTCCCATCCGAGGAGCCCCTGGTGGACCCGCGCCGCCACCGAGGCCAGGGGATGGGTGCGCGTCACGAGCTCGTGCGCGACGGCGAGCGCCCCCCCCACCACGGCGCGGGCCACGAGCCATGGCACCACCGCGGTGCGCAGCGCCCAGGACAGCTCGTTCCCTTCCGGCAGGCCGCGCCGGTTCAACATCGGGGCCCGCATGGCCTGCATGGTAATGACGACCCCGCGACCGTCCCCGTCCCAGTGCCCGCTCGTCCGACGGTGTGCCGTCTACCATGGCGCCCCAACGGCGCCCAGG
This sequence comes from uncultured Acidimicrobiales bacterium, assembly GCA_963848335.1. Classification (GTDB taxonomy): domain Bacteria; phylum Actinomycetota; class Acidimicrobiia; order Acidimicrobiales; family UBA8190; genus Chersky-840. The sequence goes on along the minus strand of CAWKDD010000001.1, from coordinate 1,478,770 downwards.
GGGCTGCGCGTCCGATCAGGTCGAGGGCGAGGGGGACCGATGACTGACTCCGCGGACCGATACGACCGGCGAGCCTTCTTGGTGCGTGGTGCCTCCACAGCCGCCGCCGTGGGGTTGGCGGGAGTGGGTCTGCCGGCGCTCCTGTCGGGGTGCGGGACCAGCACCCCGGGCTCGACGGCACCACGGGTCTCGACCCCGGGGGTGAGCACGGCGACCCCGCAGCGCGGTGGGACGATCACGGTCGGGTTGAACTCGGAGATCGACGGGTTCCTGCCCTCGGCCAGCCATTGGGACAACTCCGGGCTGACCTACGCCAACACCCTCTACGACTCGTTGACGCGGGTGGACGCGTCCGGAACGGCCCGCCCGTACCTGGCCCAGTCGGTGACGGCCAACCCCGACATGACGCAGTGGACCATCACCTTGCGTCCGGGGATCAGGTTCCACGACGGCTCCCCGCTCGACGCCGACGTCGTGGTGGCCAACATCCAGGCGCTGCAGACCTCGGCGCTCACCGGCCAGGCCCTGCGCGGGGTGGTCGACAGCGTGAGCAAGGTGGGCGACATGGCGGTGCTGGTGTCGTGCGCCGAGCCCATCGTCGCCTTCCCCCACTACCTGGCCACCCAGGTCGGCTACATCATCGCCATGGCCCAGCTCGAGAGCCAGAGCTCGACCAAGCCCATCGGCACCGGGCCCTTCTCGCTGCAGTCGTGGGAGCCCAACGACCACCTGACCGCGGTCCGCAACCACGACTACTGGCGTCCCGGGCTGCCGTACCTCGACAGCATCACCTACAAGCCCATCGCCGACGACCAGTCCCGGGAGGCGTCGCTGCGCACGGGGACCGTCGACCTCATGGTGACGCGCGATCCCAACGCCATCCGCGACCTGCGCCACGACCCCGGCTACCAGCAGGTGCTGAACCCCAAGGTGGGCCAGGGGGACATGGACTTCATCATCCTCAACACCGACGCCGACCCGACCAGCGACCCCCTGGTGCGCCAGGCCATCGCCTGTGCCACCGACGCCGACGAGCTCGTGAAGCTGTTCGGGGTGGGGGTGGCCGTCCCCAATCCCAGCCTCTACCCCCCCGGGTCCCCGTACCGGTCCGCCGACAACGGCTACCCGAGCTACGACCTGGACAAGGCCAAGACGCTCGTGGCCCAGGCGGCGCCCAACCACGGGGGCAGCATCGAGATCGCCCTGGCCACGATCACCGACCCCCGGCTGCTCGAGGAGGTCCAGGCCGTGGCCAGCATGTGGGGCCAGGCCGGGATCAAGACCACGGTGAGCGAGATCGAGCAGGTCACCTTCATCGACAACCTGGCCTTCGGGAAGTTCCAGGCCTACACCGACGAGATGTTCGGCGCCACGGACCCCGACCTCAACTACGTCTGGCTGAGCCCCACCACGGCCAACGGGCCCATCGCGCTCAACTTCGCCCGCAACAAGGACGATCAGCTGGAGTCGGCCCTGCAACAGGGGCGCACGTCCTCGTCGTCCCAGACACGGGTCCAGGCCTACCAGGAGGTGGACAAGCGTCTGGCCCAGGACCTGCCCTACGTCTGGATCTCCCTGGCCACGTGGTCCCTCACCGGAAGCGACTCGGTCATGAACTTCAACAACCTCATCCTCCCCGACGGGTCCCACTCCCTCGGTTTCGCCAACGGGATCCTCGAGCCCACGCCGATGTGGCGCAAGGCCTGAGCACGGCCCATGGCCCGGTACGTCACCAGCCGACTGGTGCAGTTGGTCATCATCTGCTTCCTCATCACCGTCTTCGCTTTCCTGCTCGTCCACCTCCTGCCCGGCGACCCGGCCAAGACCATCCTGGGCCCCAACTACACCCCCGCCTCCCACGCCCTGCTCCTGAAACAGCTCGGGCTCAACAAGGGACTGGTGGCGCAGTACACCACGTGGGTGGACAACATCCTCCACGGCAACCTGGGGGCGTCGTTCCTGACCAAGCAGACCGTGACCAACGCCTTGAGCGAGGCGGTGCCCATCGACCTGGAGCTCATCGTGGTGTCGCAGCTCCTCGCCCTCGTCATCGCCGTCCCCATGGCCCTCGTGGCCTCGCTGCGCCCCAACCGGATCTTCGACCGGATCGCCACCACGACGACCTTCGGCATGCTGGCGCTGCCGGTCTTCGTGGCGGGCCCGCTGCTCGTGCTGGTGTTCGCGGTCACGCTGCACTGGGCGCCGGCCACCGGCTTCGTCCGCCTCTCCCAGGGCCTGGGGCCCAACCTCAAGTCGGTCATCCTCCCCTCGGTGGCTCTGGCCATCGGGTCGATCACCATCTACTACCGGCTGCTGCGCGCCGATCTCATCGCCACCTTGCAGGAGGATTTCGTGACGATGGCGCGCTCCAAGGGCCTGTCCACGCGCTACATCCTCCTGCGCCACGTGCTGCGCCCGTCGTCGTTCTCGTTGCTGGCCGGGGCCGGCATCAGCATCGGCACGCTCTTCACCGGGGCCTTCGTGGTGGAGATCCTCTTCCAGCTGCCAGGCATCGGCTTCCAGCTCGTCAACGCCATCTACTCCCGTGACTACCTGGTGGTCCAGGGCATGGCCCTGGTCGCCGCGGTGGCGTTCGTGGTCGTGAACTTCGCGGTGGACTTCCTCCTCACCGTCCTCGACCCCCGGGTGCGCCGTGCCTGAGCTCCCTTCGCACGTGGCACTGGAATCGGAGGCCTACGTTGCGCCCGCCCCGCCCGCCGGTGCCGAGGCAGTGGCGGGCCGGCTCCCCGCCGCGGGCCTCCCGTCTGGCCGCAAGGGACTGGGCGTCGTGTTCTGGGTGTGCGCCGGATGGGTGGCGCTCATGATCCTGCTGGCGGTGCTGGCCTCGGTGCTGCCCCTGAAGGCCCCCAACTTCCAGAACTACTCGGCGGTGAACCAAGGGCCGAGCTTCCACGATCTGCTGGGCACCGACGACCTCGGGCGCGACCTGCTGTCACGCATCATCTTCGGCTCACGGGTGTCGCTGGTGATCGGCTTCGCCCCCGTCGGCGTGGCCCTCGTGGTGGGGGGGATCACCGGGCTCCTGGCCGGCTACCGCAGCGGGGCCGTCGACGGTGTGCTCAACGCCCTGTCCTTCGTGCTCCTGGCCTTCCCCGCCCTGCTGGCCATCATGGTGGTCGAGCTGTTCTGGGAGCCCACGTCGCTGTTCAAGCTCGTCGTGATCTTCTCCTTCGTGGCGGCCCCGCTGCTGTTCCGCGTCATGCGGGCCACCACCTTGTCCTTCGCCAGCCGCGAGTTCGTGGTGGCGGCGCGCGCCACCGGGGCCAAGACCATGCGGATCCTGCTGCACGAGCTGCTCCCCAACGTGCTGCCGGCGGCGGTGTCCTTCGCCCTCATCGGCGTGGCCCTCGCCATCGTGCTCGAGGGCTCGCTCGCCTATCTGGGGCTGTCGATCGGGCTCCCTACGTCGTCGCTCGGCAACATCATCAACGACGGCGTGAACAACAACAACCTCAGTGCGAACCCGTACATCGCCTTGTGGCCGTCGCTCTACATCTTCTTGATGCTCACCGCGCTCAACCTCATGGCCGACAGGCTGCGTTCGTACTTCGACGTACGCGAGGTGAAGCTGTGAGCCCGTGGCGCCGACACCCGACCCTGAGCTTTCCCGACGTGGGGTCGATCGAAGGCCCGCTGCTCGAGGTGGAGGACCTGCACACGTCGTTCCGCACCCCCCGGGGTCTGGTGCGCGCCGTGGACGGGGTCTCGCTCACCCTGGGCCGGGGTCGCACCCTGGGGGTGGTGGGCGAGTCGGGCTCGGGAAAGACGGTGCTGAGCCGGTCCATCATGGGTCTGCTGCCCGGGTCCAACGTGGAGCGCTCCGGCACGGTGCGGTTCTCGGGCCACGACCTCACCGCCATGTCGCTCCCGGAGCTGCGCGAAGTGTGGGGCATGCAGATCGCGCTCGTCTTCCAGGACCCCATGACGGCGCTCAACCCGGTGGTCCGGGTGGGGCGTCAGATCACCGAGGCCTTGCGGCTGCGCGCCGGGCTCGACCGCAACGCTGCCCAGGAGACCGCCACCGCACTCCTGGCATCGGTGGGCATCCCCGACCCCGAGAGGCGCCTGCGCTCCTATCCCCACGAGCTTTCGGGGGGGATGCGCCAGCGGGTCATGATCGCCATCGCCCTGGCGTGCGGGCCCAAGCTGCTCCTCGCCGACGAGCCCACCACCGGCCTCGACGTCACCGTGCAGGCCCAGATCCTCGACCTCCTGGCCGAGCAGCAGCGCGAGCGCCACATGGGCATGATCCTCGTCACCCACGACCTCGGCGTGGTCGCCAACCGCACCGACGACATCGTCGTCATGTACGCGGGTCGCGTCGTGGAGCACGCCCCGACGGCCGAGCTCTTTGCCCACACCCGCATGCCCTACACCGAGGCCCTGCTGCGCTCGATCCCCCGGCTCAGCGAGCCCCCCCACACCCGGCTGCGGGCCATCCCGGGCCGGCCTCCGGACCTGGCCGCCGAGATCCAGGGGTGCCGGTTCGCGGCCCGCTGTCCCTACGTGCAGGACCGCTGCCGCGCCGAAGAGCCACCGCTGCGCGCCGCGGGCCAGGGCCATGTGTTCCGGTGCTGGTACCCGGTGGGATCGGCCGAGGGCGACGCCGCTCTGGCGCACAACGTCAAGGCCATGGTCCCCGCCGCGCTGGCCTTCACCGGGACCAGCGTGCGCGAGGCGGCGGCCATGACGGGGCCCGACGGAGCGGGGGGCGGCTGATGGCCGGCAGCGGCACCGCCCACATGCGGGACCAGGACGTGCTCCTCCGCGCCGAGCATCTCGTGGTCGAGTTCGGCTCGGGCCGTTCGCGCGTGCGGGCCGTGTCCGACGTGAGCTTCGACGTGGCCAAGGGCGAGACCTTGGGCCTGGTGGGGGAATCGGGCTGCGGGAAGTCGACGACCGGGCGAGCCGTGTCCCTGGTGCACCATCCCGACTCGGGCTCGGTCAAGTTCGAGGGCACCGAGCTCACGGCGTTGGCGCGGGGGAACCTGCGCCGGGCGCGCACCAAGATCCAGATGGTGTTCCAGGACCCGATCTCGTCGCTCAACCCGCGCCGGCGCGTCCTCGACGCCGTGGTCGAGCCCATGTCGGTGTGGGGCATCGGCACCAAGCTCGAGCGTAAGGAGAAGGCCCGCGCCACCCTCGAGGCGGTGGGTATCGATCCCGACGACGCCGGCGGGCGCCGGCCCATCGAGATGTCGGGCGGCCAGTGCCAGCGTGTCAGCATCGCCCGGGCCCTCATGCTCGACCCCACCGTGCTCGTCTGTGACGAGCCCGTCTCCGCTCTGGACGTGTCGGTGCAGGCTCAGATCCTCAACCTCCTCGACGACCTCAAACGCGAACGCGGGCTCACCATGGTGTTCATCGCGCACGACCTCGCCGTGGTGAAGAACGTGAGCGACCGGGTGGCGGTCATGTACCTCGGGAAGCTGTGCGAGGTGGCGCCGCCCGAGGACCTCTACCGCGACCCCGAACACCCCTACACCGAGGCGCTGCTCACCTCCATCCCCGAGCCCGACCCCGGCGCGGCGCGCGATGCACTGGCTGCGCTCACCGGCGACCTCCCCTCCCCCATCAACCCCCCGTCGGGGTGCCGGTTCCGCACGCGCTGCCCGCACGCGCAGCAGCGGTGTGCCGACGAGGAGCCCCAGATGCGCGCCATCGGCCCCGGCCACTTCGTGGCGTGCCACTTCCCGTTGGGCGGCGACACGGCCCAACCCCAGGGCGCAGCCTCGTGGAGCGTGCAGGGGCCCGACCCCTCACCGGTGCAGGCGCCATCACCACCGCCTGGGCCCGCTGCCGGGGCTCCACCGCCGCCTCCGGCTCCGGCTCCGCCCACCTCGGCGCCACCGACGGCTCCGGGAGAACGCTCGCCGCTGTGGGTCGACCCCCAGGTCTGACGCGGCCGCGGCGTCGGGGCCGCCGGGATCAGCTGTCGGGGCTTGCCGCCGCAGCCGGGGGCTGCTCAGCCGGAGCTTCGGCCACCGGAGCGTCGGCCACCGGAGCCTCAGCCGGAGCGTCTGCCCCTGCCGTGTCGGGTGCGGGTGACGCCGGGGGCGGCGGCCGGCGCGCCGGGGCCGGCCTCGGCACCTTCGGGCGGGGTGCCGTGCTCGGCGACGTACTCCGCCCATGCGGCCTGGGCCTCGGTCTCGGGCGTGAACTCGGTGCCGCCGTAGTCGTACCCGATGTAGTTGCCCTGCTCGTCATAGGCGTGCTCGCCGAACGCCTCGCGGTACTCCTCGGAGACCTCCCCGCCCTCGGCGGCCTGCTTGATCGACAGGCTGATGCGCCGGCGCTGGAGGTCGATGTCGATGATCTTGACCCACAGCTCCTCGCCGGGGGTGACGACCTGCTCGGGCAGATCGACGTGGTGGCCCGCCATCTCCGAGATGTGCACGAGGCCCTCGATGCCGTCACCGACCTGCACGAAGGAGCCGAAGGGCACGAGCTTGGTGATCCGGCCGTAGACGAGCTCGCCCACCTGGTGCGTGTTGGCGAACTCCTGCCACGGGTCGGTCTGCGTCGCCTTGAGCGACAGGCTGATGCGTTCCTTGTCGAGGTCCACGTCGAGCACCTCGACCTCGACCTCGTCCCCCACCGACACCACCGAGGAGGGGTGGTCCACGTGCTTCCACGACAGCTCGGACACGTGGATCAGCCCGTCCATGCCGCCGAGGTCGACGAAGGCGCCGAAGTTGACCACCGACGACACCACACCGCGGCGGCGCTCGCCGGGCTTGAGGTTGACGAGGAACTCGCCGCGCTGCTCCTTCTGGGTCTCTTCGAGCCAGGCCCGGCGCGACAGCACCACGTTGTTGCGGTTGCGGTCGAGCTCGATGATCTTGGCCTCGATGCTGCGGCCCACATAGGGCTGGAGCTCGCGCACCCGGCGCAGCTCGACCAGGGACGCGGGAAGGAAGCCGCGCAGCCCGATGTCGACGATGAGGCCACCCTTCACCACCTCGATGACCGGGCCCTTCACGATGCCGTCGGAGTCCTTGATCTTTTCGATCGTGCCCCAGGCCCGCTCGTACTGCGCCCGCTTCTTGGACAGGACCAGGCGGCCCTCTTTGTCCTCCTTCTGGAGCACGAGCGCCTCGATGTGGTCCCCGAGGCTCACGATCTCCGAAGGATCGATGTCGTTGCGGATGGAGAGCTCGCGGAGGGGATCACGCCCTCGGACTTGAAGCCGATGTCGAGAAGGACCTCGTCCTTGTCGATCTTCACCACCTTGCCCTCGACGATGTCACCGTCGTCGAACTCCACGATGGTGGCGTCGATGGCCTCTTCGAGCGAGGCACCACCGAGGTCGTCCTCGACGATGGCACGGGGGACGTACTTCCCCGTTTCGTCGAAGGTGCCCATGGGGGCGTCGGACAGCAGGGCGATGGCGCCGGGAACCTCACCGGCCGCCGCGGCGGGACCAGCCGCCGGGTCAGCTACGCCGGGTGAACCGGCAGCTTCGTCGGGCATGAACTTCGGAACTCGCTTTCGGACAAGGGCACCCCACGTGTCGAGAGCACGGAGGGCGGTCGCCGGTGGCGACCAGTGCTCAAGCGTAGCAAAGAGCAGGTCCGGGGCCCCCGGGGGGCGTTGCGCCCCTGTGTCGGGCCCTCAGCCCTTGGCGTCGGCCCACGTGTCCCCCCACGCCGCGGAGACCTCGAGGGGCACGGCCAGGTCCACGGCATCGGCCACGCTCGCCATCACGGAGGGGACGAGATCGCCCGTGACCGCTTCCTCGGTGCCCGGCACCTCCACGAGGACCTCGTCGTGGACCTGCAGCACCACCCGCGACGCCAGCTGCTTGTCCTCGAGGGCGGCGTCGAGCCGCACCAGCGCCACCTTGAAGAGGTCGGCGGCGAGCCCCTGGATCCCGGCGTTCATGGCCTGGCGCTCGGCCGCCATTCGCAGGTTGCGGTTGGGCGAGTGGAGGTCGGGGAGGGGGCGGCGGCGGCCGAAGAGCGTCTCGGTGTATCCCCGGGAGCGGGCCTCGACCACGGTCTTCTCCATGTAGGCGCGCACGGCCGGGAAGGCGGCGAAGTACGCGTCGAGGATCTGCTGGGCCTCGGCCGGCTCGATGGACAGGCGCTGGGCCAGCCCGTAGGCCTCCATGCCGTAGGCCAGCCCGTAGGACACCATCTTGGCCCGGCTGCGCTGGGCGGTGGTGACGTCCTCGGGGGCGACGCCGAAGACGCTCGCCGCCGTGGTGCGGTGGATGTCGCGTCCCTCGGCGAAGGCGGCCACGAGTCCGGGGTCGTGCGACAGGTGGGCGATGACGCGCAGCTCGATCTGGTCGTAGTCGGCCACGAGCAGCCGGCAACCCTGGGCGGGGATGAAGGCCCGGCGCAGGCGTCTGCCCTCATCGCTGCGCACGGGGATGTTGTGGAGGTTGGGCCGGTCCGAAGACAGCCGCCCGGTGCGGGCCACGGTCTGGCCGAAGGTGGCGTGGATGCGCCCGTCCCCGGCCACCTCGGCCAGCAGAGTCTCGCCGTAGGTGGAGCGGAGCTTCTCCACCTCGCGGTAGCTCAGCAACGCCTCGACCACGGGGTGCTGGCCGCGCAGCTTCTCGAGCGTGGAGGCGTCGGTGGAGAACCCCGTCTTGGTCTTGCGCCCCGGCGTGAGCCCGAGCTTGTCGTAGAGCACGGCACGCAGCTGAGGCGTCGAGTTGACGTTGAACGTCTCCCCCGCCAGCTCGTGGACGAGCGCCTCGAGCCGGGTGCACTCGGCCACCAGGCCCTCGGCGATGCGGCGCAGCTCCACGGTGTCGACGCGGATGCCGGCCACCTCCATGCGGGCCAGCACGCGCACGAGGGGCCGCTCGACCTCGTCGTGGAGGCGCTCGAGCCCGGCCCGCGCCAGCGCCTGGCGCATGGGTCTGTACAACAGGCCCAGGGCCAGCGCGTTGCGAGCCGCCAAGGTGGACAGCTCCACCGGTGCCGCGCCCTCCAGCGCCAGCTGCCCGGCCGCCTGCGCTTCGGCCTCGGCATCGAGCGCCACCCCCAGCTGCACCTCCACCACGTCTTCGAGGCGGTAGCGGCCCGACGACGGGTCGAGCAGGTAGGCGGCCACGGCGGTGTCGAGGGCCAGGCCGGTGATGTCGATCCCCGCCGGGAGGAGGCTGCGCATCAGCTCCTTGGCGCCGTGGGAGACGATGGGGGCACCGCCCGGCCCCACCAGAGCGCCGATGGCACCGAGCACGCCACGGTCGGCGAGCAACCCCTCATCCAGCCACATCGGTGGGGGCGCGCTGTCCGCCGAGCTCCCGCTCGCCCCCCCGCTTCGCCTTGGCCGCTGTCCTCGTCGCCGGGGGCCACCGCCACCGCCATGCCCAGGAGGGGGCTGCGGCCCGCGTCTCCGGACCACAGCGCGGCGAGGGCCACGGGTGTCTTGGCCCGCGCCGCCGCCTCGAGGGACCCGACGGCGGCGGCGGCGTCGGCGGGCACCGCGGCCCGCACCGCGCCGAAGTCGACGCTCGGCACGGCCGGCGCGCCCACGGCGCGCGGCAGGGACTCCTCGGCGTCCCCGCCCAGCAGCGGCGCCAGGCGCTGCCACGCCGAACGCAGCTCCAGCTCGCCGAAGACCCGCTTCACCTCGGCCGCGTCCCACTTCCCCAGGGCGAGGTCCTCGAGGGCCAGCTCCAGCTCCACGTCCCGTACCAGAGGGATGACCTCGGCGTTGCGGCGCACCTGGTCCTCGTGCTCGGCCAGGCTCTGACGGAGCTTGGGAGTCTGCTCGGCCACGTGGGCGAAGATGGTGTCGAGGTCCCCGTAGGTGCTCACGAGCTTGGACGCCGTCTTCTCCCCCACCCCGGGCACGCCCGGCAGGTTGTCGGAGGTGTCCCCCCGCAGCGCGGCCAGCACGGGGTAGGCCTTGGGGGGCACCCCGTGGCGTTCCACGATCCCCGCCTCGTCGTAGACCACGGTGTCGGAGAGGCCCCGGCGCGTGTACATGACCTTGATGTAGGGGTCCTCCACGAGCTGGAACGTGTCGCGGTCGCCGCTCACCACCACCACGTGGCGCCCCGCGTCGCGCCCCCGGGTGGCGAGGGTGGCGAGGATGTCGTCGGCCTCGTACCCCGCCTTCTCCACCATGACGATGCCCAGGGCCGCCAGCACCTCGCGCACCAGGGCGAACTGCGGCACGAGCAGGTCGGGGGTCTCGGGGCGGTTCCCCTTGTACTCCTCGACGATCTCGTCGCGGAACGTCGGTTCGGGGCGGTCGAAAGCCACCGCCATGCCGCCCGGCGCGTTGTCGCGCAGGAGCATCACCAGCATCGAGGTGAAGCCGTGCACGGCGTTGGTCACCTGGCCCGCCTTGGTGGCCAGGTCGATGGGAAGGGCGAAGAAGGCCCGGAACACGAGGGAGTTGCCGTCGAGCAGGTACAGGTCGCCGGCGTCGGCCTTGGAGGTTGGCACTGCCGGAATCCTAGGTGTCGCCGGCAGGCTCCTCGGGGGTGAGGGTCCCGTCGATGATCTCCTGGGCCACCGCCTGCATGCGGGCACGGCGGTCCATGGCGGTGCGCTGGATGAAGGAGAAGGCCACGTCCTCGGCCATGCCGAAGCTGTCCATGAGGACCGCCTTGGCGTGGTCCACCATCTGCCGGGTCTTGAGCTTGTCCTCGTGGGTGGGCACGTCCTCGGACAACCGGGTGTGCTCGTCCTCGATGGCGCGGAACTCCTCGAAGCGGGCCGTGGCCACGGCGATGGCCGGCACCAGCTCGCCGCTTTGGAACGGCTTGACCAGATAGGCGGCGACGCCGGCGTCGCGCGCCTCTTCGATGAGGTTGCGCTGGCTGAAGGCGGTGAGGATCAGCACCGCCACGCGGTGGTCGGCCGAGATGCGGCGGGCGGCTTCGATCCCGTCGATGCCGGGCATCTTGATGTCGAGGATGACGATGTCGGGATTGTGCCGGGAGACCAGCTCCACGGCCTCGTCGCCGCGGCCGGTCTCGCCCACGACCTCGTACCCTTCGGCCTCGAGGATCTCCTTGAGGTCGAGGCGGATGATGGCCTCGTCCTCGGCGATCACGACGCGTTTGCCCATGCGGCGGGTCTCTTTCCTTGTCCGGGGGGCGGGTGCCCGATTACCTGGGCTCGACGGCCAGCTTGCCGAGGAGCTCGTCCTGGCGGCGCTCCAGCTCACCGATCATGGCGAGGAGGGCGGTACGGCCCCGGTTGGCGGCGTCGGCGGAACGCTGGGCGTCGGCGTACTCGTGGCCCGCCAGGGGGGTCTCCGACACGAGCGAGCGGATCCGGGCGTCCTCGGCCGAGTCGTTGAGCATCACCAGCTGTTCGTCGAGCACCGCCAATTCCTCGCGCACCCGCACGAGGCGTCCGTGGACGTCCCTGAGGGACCGTTCGACCAGGGAGCGGCGCATGCAGGCGAATTCTACGTGAACGGCCACCCCGTCGAGCACCGATGGTCCACGAACACCCGTTCGCTACGCTCGGGGGCGGGCCGCCCCCGTGCCCGAGGCGGGATTCGAACCCGCACGTCCTTTCGAACAAAGGCTTTTGAGGCCTTCAGGTCTGCCAATTCCCTCACTCGGGCGCGTCCGTGATGGTAGTGCGAAGCGGTGATCGGGCTTGTCCCCGCGTCCCTCGGGTATCGACCAGCGGACCGCGTCGGCGCGCCGCGTGTCGGTCTCGCGGTTTACGAGCGCGCCGGGAGCCGGGCTCCGGACACGGCGGGTCTTTCATGACCTGCCGGTAACGTGACCCCGACCTTCCGATCGTGTCACCCTGGGGAGAACCCGATCGATCGGCGAGGAAAGAAGAGGAGTCCGAGTGCTGGCGTTCACCTTCCCGGGTCAGGGATCCCAGCGACCCGGCATGGGCCGCGCCTGGCTGGACCACCCCTCCTGGGAGGTCGTCGAGGAGGCCTCGTCGGTGGCGGGCCGCGACGTCTCCCGCCTGCTGCTCGAGGTGGGCCAGGACGAGCTCACCCTCAGCGCCAACGCCCAGCTGGCCACGTTCGTCCTCAGCCTCGTCGTCCTCGACGCCGTCGAGCGGGTGGGCATCGAGCCCACCTCGTGCGCGGGCCACAGCCTGGGTGAGTACACGGCCCTGGCGGCGAGCGGCGCCCTCGGCTTCGAAGAGGGTGTGCGCCTGGTGGTGGAACGGGGCGAGGCCATGCACAACGCCGCCGAAGAGCACCCCGGGACCATGGCGGCGGTGATGGGCGCCGACGACGACACCGTCGACGCCGCCTGCCAGCGCGCCGAGGGTGAGGTGTGGGTGGCCAACTACAACGCGCCGGGCCAGACGGTGATCGCCGGGAACGGCCGAGGCCGTGGCCCTGGCCGGCACCATCGCCAAGGAGCTCGGTGCGAGGAAGGTGATCCCCATCCCGGTGGCGGGCGCCTTCCACACCATGCTCATGGCCCCGGCCCGGGTGTGGCTGCGCAAGTCGCTGTCGGGCACGCCCTTCAGCGAGCCCGAGATCCCCGTGATCGCCAACGTGGACGGCCGCGCCCACCGCGTCGCCGCCGACTGGCCCGGGCTGTTGTCGGCCCAGCTGTGCAGCCCGGTGCGTTGGCGCCAGAGCCTCGAGACCCTGGCGGGCATGGGGGCCACCCGCTTCGTCGAGATCGGGCCCGGCGGGGTCCTCACCGGCCTCGCCCGCCGCACCGTGCCCGACGCCCTGGCCAGCGCCGTGGCGACTCCCGACGATCTCGACACCCTCGTGAACGCCATCGCCGGGAGCGAGACGCTGAACTCCTACGCCTCGGCCCACCAGGGCGAGCACCTCTTCACGTCCGAGCGCGTGGTGATCTCGCCTTCGGCCGGTGTCTTCGAGCCCGTGGCGGGACTGGCCGCACCGGGGCCCGGTGGCCTGTCGCCCCAGGGCGAGGACATCCCCCAGGGCGAGGGTGCGCCGGTGGCGGTGGGCGACCTCCTGGGCACGGTGGGAGCGGCCGAGGTCCGCACCCCCTTCGCCGGCATCGTCGTGGGCTTCCTGGCCCATCCCGGCGAGCGCGTGGCCGCCGGGGAGCCCGTCGCCTGGTTGCGCGTGCAGGCCGACGGCGCGTGAGCCTGGACCAGACGAAGCGCCGAGCGCGCCCGAGCGGGTGTCCGAGGTGAGCGCGGGAGCCGTGATCACCGGGTGGGGCAGCGCGCTGCCCGACACCGTCGTCACCAACGCCGACCTCGAGGCACGCCTCGACACCACCGACGAGTGGATCGTGACACGCTCGGGCATCCGCGAGCGCCGCATCGGCGGCACGGTGTCGTCGCTGGCGACCGACGCCGGGCGGCGGGCCCTCGAGCGCGCCGGCGTGGCGCCGGCCGAGGTCGACCTCCTCGTGCTGGCCACCTGCACTCCCGACCTGGCCGTTCCGGCCACCTCGGCGGCCGTGCACCATGCGCTCGGCCTGTCCGGGGGCGCCTTCGACGTCAACGCGGCGTGCTCCGGGCTTCGTCTACGCGCTGGTCGCCGCCCACGGCGCCGTCAGCACCGGCGCGGCGCGCCGCGTCCTGCTCATCGGGGCCGACTGCGTGTCGCGCCTCACCGACCCCGACGACCGGGCCACCGCCGTGCTCTTCGCCGACGGAGCCGGCGCGGTCCTCCTCGAGGCCGACGACGAGGACGGGCTGCTCGCCGTCGACCTCGGCGTAGACGGCAGCGCCCACGATCTGCTCACCTGCGCGCACGGCGGGTACATGGTCATGGAAGGGAAAGAGGTCTTCCGCCGGGCCGTGCGGGTCACCGTCGAGTCCGCCACCAACGCCCTGGAACGGGCCAAGGTGGCGGCCCGACGACATCGCCCTGTTCGTCCCCCATCAGGCCAACCTGCGCATCATCGAAGCCGCCGCCGGCCGTGTCGGGCGTTCCCATGGACCGTGTGGCGGTCGTGGTCGACCGGATGGGGAACACCTCGAGCGCCTCGGTCCCCCTGGCGCTCGCCGACGCGGCCGACGCAGGCCGCCTGCATCCCGGTGACCACGTCCTGATGTCGGGGTTCGGGGCCGGCATGTCGTGGGCCAGCGCCGTGGTGCGCTGGGCGGCGGAGGCGCCCGCCGTCGCCCCCATCGGGCCCCGGAGTCCGGCCCCGGGGGCTGCACCGTGACCGACGCCGCGGAGCACGCCGGCACCGGGGGCCGGGTGGTGCTGGTCACGGGCGGATCGCGCGGCATCGGCCTGGCCTGTGCCCGCCACTTCCAGCGCCTCGGCGACAAGGTGGCCGTCACCTACCGGACCGCGCCCCCGGCGGAGCTGGGAGGCGACGGTCCTCGCACCACGGCACCTGCTGCCCGTGCCGTGCGACGTCCGCCGGCCCGAGCGAGGTCGACGCGGCCTTCGCCGCCGTCGAGGAGGCCTTCGGGCCCCGTCGAGGTCCTCGTGGCCAACGCCGGGGTCACCAAGGACACGCTCCTGCTGCGCATGGGCGAGGAGGCCTGGAACGAGGTCCTCGACACCGACCTCTCGGGTGTCTACCGCGTCGTGCGCCGCGGGCTCGGGCCCATGGTGCGGGCGCACCGGGGGCGCATCGTGCTGGTGTCCTCGGTGGTGGCGTTCCTCGGGTCCCCGGGCCAGGTGAACTACGGCGCCGCCAAGGCCGGCCTGGTGGGCCTGGCCCGCTCCCTGGCCCGCGAGGTGGGCAGCCGGGGCATCACGGTGAACGTGGTCGCTCCGGGCGTGGTCGACACGGATATGATCGCCAGCCTGGGAGAACAGCGCGTGGAGCAGCTCCTGGCCATGGTGCCGCTGGGCCGGAAGGCAAGCCCCGCGGACGTGGCGGGGGCGGTCGGCTTTCTTGCTTCGGCCGACGCCGCGTACATCACGGGAGCGGTCTTGCCGGTGGACGGCGGCCTGGCCATGGGGATGTGACCGGGACACACGTCGGACCAGACCAGGACAAGGCCCCACCGGACAAGGGAGGAAGCAGTGAGCGACGACGCCAGCTTCGACAAGTTCAAGGCGTGCGCGATCGACGTGTTGCAGGTGCCGCCGGACAAGGTCGTGCCCGAGGCCCGCTTCGGCGACGACCTCGACGCCGACAGCCTCGACCTCGTCGAGCTGGTGATGGCCCTCGAGGAGGCCTTCGACGTCACCGTCGACGAGTCCGAGCTCGAGGGCATCGAGACCGTCGGCCAGGCCTACGAGCTCATCTCGGCCAAGCTCTGATGCTCCTCGGCGTCGGGCCCGACGGGCCCGTCGGGGGACGGCGCGTCGTCATCACCGGCATGGGCATCGTCTCGTGCTGCGGCATCGGCCTCGACGCCTTCTGGGACGGGCTGCAGCGGCCGGCGCCCGACGGCGAGCGCCGGGTGACGGACTTCGACCCTTCGGCCTGGTTCGGGCCCAAAGAGGTGCGCCGGGTGGACCGCTTCGCGCAGTTCTCGGTGGCCGCCGCCGACATGGCGCTGATCGACGCCGGTGAGATCGGTGCCGACCCCGACCGCTCGGGCGTCGTCTTCGCCACCGGCGTGGGCGGGCTCGAGACGCTGCAGGACCAGATCGGGGTGTTCTACGACAAGGGGCCGCGGCGGGTGTCGCCCTTCCTCATCCCCATGATGATGGCCAACGCCGGTGCCGCCCAGGTCTCGATGCGAGCCGGGTGGCACGGGCCGTGCGAGACCATCGCCACCGCCTGCGCGGCGGGCACCCACGCCATCGCCGCGGCCGGCCGGCTGGTGGCGACGGGCCGCTGCGACGTGGCCATCGGCGGCGGCGCCGAGGCCGCCATGGTGGGGATCGGCCTGGCCGCCTTCGGCAACATGACGGCTCTGTCGAGCGAGGGGAAGTCCCGGCCCTTCGACGCCCGGCGCGACGGGTTCGTCTGCGCCGAGGGCGGGGCCGCGCTCGTCCTCGAGGACCTCGACCACGCCCGCCGCCGCGGGGCCCGCATCTACGCCGAGCTGCTGGGCGCGGGCTCGACCGCCGACGCCCATCACATCACCGCGCCCGCCCCCGGGGGCAACGGGGCCGCGGCGTGCATGGAGCTCGCCCTCGCCGACGCCGGGGTGAGCCCCGGCGAGATCGGCCACATCAACGCCCACGGGACCTCGACCCCGCTCAACGACCTGGCCGAGGCTCAGGCCATCGAGAAGGTCTTCGGGTCCCCGTCGCCCCCGGTCACCTCGATCAAGGGGTCACCGGGCACGCCCTGGGCGGGGCCGGCGCCATCGAGGCCGTGGCCACGGCGCTGACCATCGACCGCCGGCTCATCCCGCCCACCGCCGGCTACGAGCAGCCCGACCCCGAGATCCACCTCGACGTGGTCCACGGCCAGGCCCGGGCCTGGGATCCGGCCCCGGCCCTGTCGAACTCCTTCGGCTTCGGCGGCCACAACGGCTGCCTCGTCCTCGGCCCTCCTCCCGACTGACAGGAGAACCTCCTCGGTCACCGGGCGACCCCGTACCGTGGCCCCGCAGCGCACGGTACGGTCGACACGATGACCATTCCCGACGGCGGGCCGACCGTGGGGCCGGACCCCGCGGACCTCGCCTTCGGCGCCTTCTCCTCGCATCCGCCGTGGGTCCTCGACCTCGACCACCTGGCGTGGAGCGCCGGCATCGACGCCCTGCGGGCCCGGACCCGGGCCGAGGCCCCCCGCCTGACCCGCAGGCGCCGGCTCCCCCCGGATCACGCGTGGTGCGGGTGGCGGCCCTGCTCGGCACGGCCCTGGCCGCCTGGTACGTCGGCGACCGCCGGCGCGGCGCAGCACCGCGTCGCGCGCCGGGCTGTCGCGCCGGCTGCGCCGCGCCTTCGAGCGCCTCGGGCCCACCTACATCAAGCTGGGCCAGATCCTCTCCTCGGGAGAGGGCCTGTTCCCCGAGGAGCTCGTGGCCGAGTTCCGGCTGTGCCGTGACCAGGTCCCGGCCGAGCCCTTCGCCGTGGTCCGCCGCATCGTCGAGGCCGACCTGGGCGTGCCCCTCGAAGAGCAGTTCAGCGAGTTCGAGCGCACGCCCATCGCGGCGGCGTCGGTGGCCCAGGTCCACGCGGCGCGCCTGCGCAGCGGGGAGTCCGTGGTCGTGAAGGTGCAGCGCCCCGACGTCGCCACCTTGGTGCGGCGCGACCTGGCCGCCATGAGCTGGCTCGCGCCGCTGCTGGTGGGCCGCATCCCCGTCGCCGCCCTCGCCAACCCGCCGGCGCTGGTCGAGCTGTTCGCGCGAGACCATCGTGGAGGAGCTCGACTTCCGGCTCGAGGCCCAGAACATGCTCGACGTGGCGCGCGTGCTGGCCGACACCGGCCAGCGCGCCATCGTGGTCCCCCGCCCCCACCCGTCGCTGGTGACCCGCCGGGTGCTCGTCATGGAGCGGCTCGACGGCTTCGCGTGGGGCGACGCCGAGGCCATGCGCGCCGCGGGGATCGACACCGAGGCGGTCCTGCACGCCGCGCTGATCGCCTTCCTCGAAGGCGCCCTGCTCTACGGGGTCTTCCACGGCGACCTGCACGGCGGCAACCTGCTCGTGCAGTCCGACGGGCGCGTGGCCCTCCTCGACTTCGGCATCACCGGCCGCTTCGACGAGCCCCGGCGCCTGGCCTTCCTCCGCCTGGTGATGGCGGCGTCCGCCAACGACGTCCCGGCGCAGATCGCGGCGATGCGCGACCTCGGCGCGCTGCCCGCGCGACGTGGACATCGACGCCGTGATCCGCGACCTCGGCCTCGACCGCCCGCCCGTCGACCCCACCACCCTGACCGCCGAGGAGCTCACCGCCGAGATCCGCAACCTCACCAAGGGGCTCCTCGGCTACGGGGCGCGCATGCCCAAGGAGCTCATGCTCTACGTGAAGGACATGCTCTTCCTCGACGGCGCCCTGGCCGTCATGGCCCCCAACGTGGACGTCATCGGCGAGATCGTCAAGGTCGTGATGTACTTCCACGAGCGCCACGGCGAGCGCATCGCCCAGGAGATGGGTGTCGAGCCCGGGACCATCCCCGCCGCTCGACGTGGCCGGCATCCGCGCCTCGCTGGGTGTCGACCGAGGCCGTCGACTCCATCACCTATCGCGAGCTCCAGGAACGACGCGAGCTCATCCGCAGCCGCCTCGAGCAACACCAGCGCGGCCACGCCGGAGGCGGGGCCTTGCGCCGGGCGCGGGCCCGGGCCCGGCGCCGGGGTCGCCCGTCGCCCGAAACCCGGAGCTGACGAGCGCTCGGGATCCCGCTACACGGGTGGGGCTGCGGTCTGCGCCGAGGGTGTCGCCGAACCGGTTCCGGGGTTCCCGGGCGCGCCCGACGGGGGGCGCATGGGTTGCCACGACCCACCGTTGGCCTTGAGCGACGGTCTCGTCGGTGACCTGCTTGGCCGTCGGCCGTCGCGCCCGACACCACCGCCGTCACGCGCACCGTGTCACCGGTCTTGACGCTCCCGATGCCCATCTCGCCCGCCGTTGACGCTGGTGCCCGAGTCGACGGTGAAGGTCCCCGTGGTGCCGTCGGCGCTCTTCACCGTCAGGGACCACGTGCTGCCCGACGTGTCGGTGACGGCGGAGACGGTGCCGGTGCGCTCGGAGATGGTCTCGTAGCCGTTGGGGCCCTTGCACGGTGAACTGGCCGTAGAGGACCGACCCTCCCAGGCCGGGACCGCCCAGGGCACCGAGGCCGCCGGGGCCGGCGAACCCGCCCGCACGGCGACCGGGGCCGCCGAACCCGTGGGGACGGGCCGGGGTGGTGGTGGTCGTCGCCGCCCGAGGCCGTGACGGCGGCGGCGCCGGGGCCGGGGGTGGATCCCGAGGAGGTGGCGGCCTGGGCCAGGGCGGTGGCTCCCACCGCCACGCCGGCGGCGGCGCCGACACCCACGGCCAGCTTGAGCATGCGCCTCCCCCGGCGTCGGGGGTCCGGGTCGGGTTCGGGGCCCCAGGACGGGGGATTCGGGGGCGGCGTCACCGGCATGTCGCTGTCGCTCATCTCTCAGCCTCTCGGTCTCGCGTCGGCGATGGTTGCGCTCGGAGCGTCACCGTACGCCCTCATCCTGTGGTCAAACTGTGGAACCGCCGCCCATCCTGAACGATCGGGGGGCAGCCGCCGTACTCCCCAGCGTCGGCCCACGTCGACCGAGGAGAGGACGGCTCCCGCCATGTTCGAGCCCCGCCAACCCCATCAGCCCGGGAAGGTCCCGAGCCGGCCCGCCCCCCCTGGCGACACACCGGCGTCGGATACCGGCCCGGGCCGGGGCGTCGTGGTGCGCTCGGGCGCGGCGCCTGCCGTGGCCGCCGTGGTGCTCGTCATCGGCACGGCGGTGTGGGGCTGGGTGCCGGCCGCCTCGGCGGCGGGGTCGACGGTGGACGTCGCCACCAGCAGCGGCTTCGGCTCGATCCTCACCGACGCCCAGGGCTTCGCCCTCTACACCTTCTCGATGGACCACGGAGGCATGAGCACTTGCACCGGTTCGTGCGCCACGGTGTGGCCCGCGCTCGACGGTCCCGGCGGGCACGACCCCCACCGCAGGCCCCGGCGTGACGGGCACGGTGGCGG
This sequence comes from uncultured Acidimicrobiales bacterium, assembly GCA_963848335.1. Lineage (GTDB taxonomy): Bacteria > Actinomycetota > Acidimicrobiia > Acidimicrobiales > UBA8190 > Chersky-840. Next base: position 1,459,325 of record CAWKDD010000001.1, on the reverse strand, counting down.
CGGTGGCGCAGGCCGACGGCACCGACCAGGTGACCTACAACGGGTCCCCCCTCTACACCTTCGTTGACCGACCCCGCTCCGGGCCAGGTCACGGGCAACGGCGTGGGCGGGTTCTCCGTGGTCGAGGTGGCCGCCGCCCCCACCCCGCCGACGTCGTCACCGACGTCGCCCACCACGGTCACGCCCGCCCCGGCCTCGTCCCCCCCACCGACCTCGGCGCCGGTGTCCTCCGACACCGTCGGCACGACCCGACGACGAGCGCACCGCCGTCGACCGCTCCGGCTGCCGCCGGCCACGGCTTCGGCATCGGGCTCCCCGGCTCCGACCGGCGGGCCGGCGTCCGGTGCCCCCGCCGCACTCGCCTTCACGGGACCGGGACCGGCCCTGGTGGTGGATGGGCCGTCGTCGCAGTGGGCCTGGTCGCCCTGAGCCTGTGTCTCTTCGTGCTGGTGGGCGACGGGAGCCGACGGCGTGCCACGGCACGTGCTGCCACCCAGGCGGGCTCGCGGGCCGGAACCTGGCTCCTGGGCCGCTGATCGCCGTCGAGCCGGTGCGCGCCCGGACCGGGCGCCAACGAGTGGGGCTCAGGGCGCGGCGTCGACGGCGGCCCGCAGCGACGCCACGAACTCTCCCACGCCTCCCGGGACCGGCCCCGTCGAGCAGCCTGCGCACGATGGCCGATCCCACCACCACGCCGTCGGCGTCGGCACAGGCCTCGGCGGCCTGTTCGGGAGTCGACACGCCGATGCCGATGCACACGGGACGGTCGGTGAGCGGGCGGAGCATCCTGGCCACGTCCCCGCGCTCGACGCCAACGTCGCCCGCTCCCCCGTCACCCCCATGACGCCCACGCCGTAGACGAACCCCCGGGCGCGCTCGCAGATGGCCCGGGCCCGGGCCGGCGGCGTGGAGGGGGCGACGAGGAGCACCGTGGCCACCCCGGCGTCGTCGGCCTCGGCACACCACTCGTCCGCCTCTTCGAGCGGAAGGTCGGGAATGATGGCGCCCGCCACCCCGGAGTCGGCCAGGGACCGCGCGAAGCGGCGCAAACCGGCGCGGAACACGATGTTGTAGTAGGTCATGACGCACAACGGCACGGCAAGATCGGCGCGCGCCAAGGTGTCGAGCACCGACGACGGCGTCGTCCCCCGCTGCAGTGCCCGCAGCGATGCCTCCTGGATGACCGGACCGTCGATCATGGGATCGGAGAAGGGGATGCCCGACCTCGACGGCGTCGGCGCCGGATTCGGCCACGGCGTGGACCGCTTCCACCCAATCGGGGGCCATCCCCCCGGTCACGTAGGGGACGAGCAGCTTGCGGCCGGCGTCGCGCCGGGCCCGCAGGTGCGACTCGAGGGTCCCCGTCCCCTCGCGACGCGCCGCGGCCGGGCCTCCCGAAGGGGACGGGGTCATCGCAGCATCTCGCGAACCTGGGCGACGTCCTTGTCGCCGCGGCCCGACAGCGTCACGAGCACGGTGGCGCCCACCGGCACCGTCCGTCCCGCCTCGCGTACCAACCAGGCCAAGGCGTGCGCGGCTTCCAGTGCGGGGATGATGCCCTCGGTCTCGGCCAGCAACCCGAACGCGGCCAGGACCTCGTCGTCATCGGCCTGCTCGTAGCGCGTCCGGCCGGTGGCCGCCAGGTGCGCATGCTCGGGTCCGATGCCCGGATAGTCCAGGCCCGCCGAGATCGATTGAGCCTCGGCGATCTGGCCGACCTCGTCCTGGATGAAGTAGGACCGCATGCCGTGCACCACGCCGGGCACGCCCCGACCCACCGCCGCGCCTCCGGCGGCCTCCACCCCCACGAGCTCGGCGGCGGTGTCGACGAAGCCGGCGAAGGTCCCCGCCGCGTTCGACCCGCCTCCGATGCAGGCCACCACCACGTCGGGGTCGGCCCCGCCCAGCAGGGCCCGGCACTGCTCCCGGGCCTCGTCGCCCACCACACGCTGGAGCTCGCGCACCATCCACGGATAGGGATGGGGTCCCATCACCGATCCGAGGCAGTAGTGGGTGTCGGCCACGTTGGCCACCCAGTCCCGCAGCGCCTCGTTGACGGCGTCCTTGAGGGTGCGGCTTCCCGCCAGCACGGGACGGACCTCGGCACCGAGCAGCTCCATGCGGAACACGTTGAGCTCCTGGCGCTTGGTGTCGACCTCACCCATGTAGACGACGCAGTGCATGCCGAACAGGGCGGCGGCGGTGGCCGCCGCCACCCCGTGCTGGCCGGCGCCGGTCTCGGCGATGAAGCGCCCCTTGCCCATGCGCCGGGCCAGCAGCGCCTGGCCGATCACGTTGTTGAGCTTGTGCGAGCCGGTATGGGCCAGGTCCTCGCGCTTGAGCAGGACGCGCACCCCGAGGCGTTCCGAAAGACGATGGCACTCGGTGACCGGGGTGGGCCGCCCGCCGTAGTCGCGCAAGATCGCCGCTCGAGCTCGGCGTGGAACCCCGGGTCCGCCCAGGCGGTGCGGAAGGCCTCCTCGAGCTCCATGCACGCCGGCACGAGGGACTCGGGGACGAAGCGGCCACCGAACTCGCCGAAGCGGCCGCCGGCCGTGGGCTCGCCCATCAGGCTCGGCGCGCCAGGCTGCCCGCCGTCGGGCACGGGCGCGGCGCCCGGGGCCGTCACCCCTCCTCCTGCCAGTCGAAGGGCGCATCGAGCTCGTCGGCCTCCGACGCGCCGGTGCCGTCGTCGGCGTCGACCGTCTCACCGGCAGCGGCACGCGCCGCCATCACGAAGGCCCGCACCTTGCGGGGATCCTTGCGGCCCGGCTCGGACTCGACCCCCGAGGACACGTCCACCCCGAAGGGATGCAGATGGCCGATGGCGTCGGCCACGTTGCCGGCATGGAGGCCGCCCGACACGATGAGCCGGGCCGGGTCCACCACGCCCTCGGCCAGGCGCCAGTCGAACACCTCCCCCGATCCGGGCGACGGGGCGTCGACGAGGACGGTCTCCACGCCGTAGTCGTCGATGCGGGCGATGTTGCGGTGCCCGGCCGGGAAGGCCTTGATGGTGACTCCGCACCCGCTCGGCCACCCAGCGGGTGTCTTCGGCCGTCTCGTCGCCGTGGAGCTGCGCACCGCGCAGGCCGATCCCGTTGACGATGTCCACCACCCGTGTCGCGCGACTCGTTGCGGAACACCCCCACGGTGAGGATCTCCGGGGGCACGCGCTCGATGATGCGCCGCACGGCCTGGGGCGCGACCTGACGCGGCCGAGGGGGCGAACACGAACCCGATGGCGTCCGCGCCCAGCCCCACGGCGAGCAGGGCATCGGCCTCCGAGGTGATCCCGCAGATCTTCACCAGCACGTCGTCACCGCCGTCTCGCCCCAGCTCGGCGGGCGCCGGCGCGAGGTCCCACGCGCATGGCCCGCCAACGCCCGGACGGCGGCGCGCCGGTCGGGGGCCCGCACGAGCGACTCCCCCACGAGCACGGCCTGGTACCCGACGTCGGCCAGCCGCCCGACGTCGTCGGCGTCCCGGATGCCCGACTCGGCCACGGCCACGACCTCGGGCGGGATCGACCCGACGAGGCGCGCGGCGCGGCTCGTGGTCCACGGCGAAGGTCGTGAGGTCACGCTGGTTGACCCCCACGAGCTCCGCCCCTGCGTCGAGGGCCCGCTCCGAGCTCGGCTTCGTCGTGCACCTCGACCAGGGCGTCGAGCGAGAGCTCCTGGGCCAGGCTCAGGAAGCTCAGCGAGCTCCTCGTCCGACAGGGCGGCCACGATGAGGAGCACCGCGTCGGCACCCATGATCCGGGCGTCGCAGACATCGGCGCCACTGACCGTGAAGTCCTTGCGCAGAACGGGGAGGGCGCACGCGGCCCGCGCCGCTCGGAGGTCGACGGGCGGACCCCGAGAAGAACTCGGTGTCGGTGAGCACCGACAGGCAGGCCGCCCCTCCGGCCTCGTAGTCGGCGGCCACCCGGGCGGGGTCGAGCTCGGCGTCGAGAGCCCCCTTGGACGGTGAGCGCCGCTTCACCTCGGCGATCACGGCCAGCTCACCTCCGGCCGAGACCGAGAGCCTCGCCGCGAAGGGACGCGGCGCCGCGGCGCTCTGGGCCTGGGCCACCAAGGCGTCGAAGGACCGGTCGTCGCCGGCGGCCCGGGCGCGGTGCGAGGCCAGGATCCCCGTGAGGTAGGTGTCGGGCGGCACCGGCGCCAGCCTAGGGGCTGGACACGACGCACCGGCGCCCTTTGGGGTGGGGCCGGGCCCCCATGCCCTCACACTTTCCTCATCACCGCTTCATGGAACGGTGACGGCGCCGTCGTCTCATGACCGGCATGCCGCACGCGTCACCGGGGTCCCGTGCGCCACACTCCCCCGGTGGCAGGCTTGTGCCGGTGGCCGCGGACGGGGAGACCATCGTCGTCATCGAGGACGACCGCAACATCTCCGACCTCGTGGCGCTGTACCTGCGCCGGGAGGGTTTCCGAGTGCTGCAGGCCGAGGACGCCGAGAAGGGCCTCGCCTACGTCGACCGGGACCGGCCCAAGCTCGTCGTGGTCGACATCGGCCTCCCGGGCGAGCTCGACGGCTTCGACGTGTGCCGCCGCCTGCGCGTCGGCCGGCGACGTGCCCGTGGTGATGCTCACGGCGCGCGACGACGAGGTGGACCGCGTCATCGGGCTCGAGCTCGGCGCCGACGACTACGTGACCAAGCCCTTCTCGCCGCGCGAGCTCGTGGCCCGGGTGCGCGCCATCCTGCGCCGCGCCGGCGCGCCCAAGGCCGGCCGAGCCCTCCGTGCTCGAGGTGGGCGACATCGTCGATCGACACCGGACGCCGCGAGGTGCGCCAGGGCGAGACGGTGGTGGCGCTCACCAGCCGCGAGTTCGACCTCCTCGCCTACCTGGCGCTCAACGGTGGCCTGGCCCTGTCCCGGCGCCAGCTGCTCGACGGCGTGTGGGGGGAGGGCTGGTACGGCGACGAGCGCACCGTCGACGTCCACGTCCGACAGCTGCGCAAGAAGCTCGGCGACGCCCTGCCCCTCACCACCGTGTGGGGGGTCGGCTACCGTCTCGGCTGACGGCGCCGCTCCGTGCGCCGACGCATCACCGTCGCCATTCTCGGCGTCGTCATCGGGACGCTGGTCCTCACCGTGGTGGGCAGCCTGCTGCTCGTGCGCCGGGCGGCGATCTCGACGGCCGAGAACGAGATCACGTCCGAGGCCCAGGCCATGGGCACGCTCATGTCGTCGCACCCGCTGTTCAGCGAGGCGGCCGACGTGAAGGCCCTGCGCCGTGTGGGGGCCTTCGACCAGCTGACCCTGGTCGGGCTGGGACCGACCGGTTCGCTCCAGGGCCTGCCCGCGCCCCTCAGGCCCTCGATCATGAACGTGTCGGCGCTGGCCGCGGGCGACACCGTGGTGGGGAACGTGGGCCACGTGGTGTTCGTGGCGCAGCCGCTCAACCTCGAAGAACGTCAGCGCCTGACCCTCGACGACGGTCTGCCCGCCTCCGACGTCCCCGTGCTGGTGGGCACGCGCCACGTGGCCAGCCCCGTCAACGGCGTCGCCTATTTCGTCCTGGTCGCAGGGGTGGTGCTGATCGCGGGCGTCGCCGTGGCAGCCGTGCTGGCCCGCCGCATCAGCGCCCCCATCGTCGCGGGCCGTGCACGCCACCCGGGAGATCGCCGGCGGCAACCTCGAGGCCACGGTCCCGGTGAACCGGGGGGACTACCCCGAGCTGGCCGAGCTGGCCGACGCCATCAACACCATGGGCCGGCACCTCAGTCGCGCCCAGGGGCTCGAGCGCGAATTCCTGCTGTCGGTCTCCCACGAGCTGCGCACACCCTTGACGTCGATCCGGGGTTACGCCGACGCCATCACCGACGGCGCCACCGACGACGTCGCGGGTGCGGTCACCATCATCGGAACCGAGGCCCGCCGCCTCGAGCGCCTCGTCCAGGACCTCCTCGACCTGGCCCGGCTCCAGGCGCGCCAATTCTCGCTCCAGGCCCAGCCCGTCGACTGCGCCGCCGCTGGCTCGGTCCGTGGCCGAAGGGTTCCAGCCCGAAGCCGGCACCATGGGGGTGGCACTGGTCACGGCCGGCACGCGCCAGTGGTCTGTGGGCCGACGCCGATCCCGACCGGGCGGGTCAGGTCATCGCCAACCTCGTCGAGAACGCACTGAAGTTCGCCACCTCCCGGGTCGAGGTGGGCGCGGACCGGGTGGGTGAGTGGATCGCGGTGTGGGTCGTCGACGACGGCCCCGGGTTCGGTGCCGCCGACCTCCCCCACATCTTCGAGCGCCACTACACCTCGGACCGCGTCCCGGCCCGCAAGCTGGGCGCCGGGCTCGGCCTGGCCATCGTGGCCGAGCTGGCCTCGGCCATGGGTGGCGCCGTCGACGCCCAGTCCCCGGTCGACTCCGGACACGGCGCCCGCATGGTGTTCTGGGTGCGCGCGCCCGCCCCGGCCCCGACGAGCCGTCAGGCCGACCACCTGCGGCGCCGACGCCAGCGCTCCCCCTACACCCCCCCGTGTAGGAGGAGCGCTCCCGGCGTCAGCCCCGGTTGCGGTCCTGCGGCTCCCAGCCGTCGAACCACAAGCCTGGCGATCCTCCCGCTCTGGGATAGGCGGGCTTCACACTGGGCGGCTCGTGCGCCCACACGTTGCGATCCGGGAGCGGGGACACCTCGGCCATCTCCATGGGACCCGCCGTGGTCGTCGCCATGGGCGGCGCCAGGTGCAGGACCCGTCGCAACAGGCTGCGGGGGCGCTCCACCAGAGCCAGCACCACCGAACCGAGGTACAGCACGATGAACCCGATCACGGCCACCAACCACAGGTGGGGTCCGGGGCCGGTGGTGGCCAGATTGGATGCGGCCGGGGCCGCCGTGGTGGGCGTGGCCACCGGCGCCGCCGTGGTGGGCGTGGCCACCGGCGCCGCCGTGGTGGGCGGGGCCGTGCCGGCGCTGGTGGTGGCGATCACCGGTGAGGCCTTGGAGGCGGTGGGCGCCGCCGACACGATCCCGGTCGCGGCGCTGTTGTTCGGGTAGGGCGTGCACGTCAGGGTGAGCGTGCTCCCCGACACGTTCAAGCTCAGGCCGACTGCGGGGTCGACGGTGAGGCTGATGGTCCCGCCGCTGGCGGTGAAGGGGCCCACCGACCCGGCCGTGGAAGGCAGGGTGAGCGACAGGCCCGTCGAGGGCACCGGGCTCGGGATGGGCGAGTTGATGGTGATGGCCGGAGCGGCCACCGACGCCGGGGTGGCACCGGTGGCGTCGACCTTGAGCGTGGCCGACCCCACGATGGCGGAGTTCCCCAGGGCTGCGGCCGCCGACACGATCGAGCTCGGCAGCGACACCGTGGACTGGTAGTTGGTCAGGTTGAACTGCGCGCCCGAGGCCGGGGACGCCGGGGTGATGGTCCCCGTGGTCACCACGTTGTTGAGCACGATGTCGCCGACGGGCGTGCCCGGGCAGTACAGCTCGTAGGCGGAGCTGTCGGCGAAGGCCGGCGCTGCGGTGGCGGCGAACATGGCGAACATGCCACCACTGCCTCCGACCAACACGGTGACGACGGTCGCCACGACGCGTCCTCTGCGGCTCGACCTTCCCATCATTCCCCCCCTATTCGGCGGTACCTTCGCATCCCAGGGTGTCACGTTCCTCCCCGGTCGCCCGAAGCGGCTGTGCGTCCCGTACGTCTGGTCCCGGTCGTCGGGCACCATGACGCGTCAGGGCGTCGCTCGCAACACCTCCCCCGAACGTTACGGAGTCGCCGGCCCCTCCGACATCATCACGATTGACGATTTCTGGCCGTCACATTTAGCTCGTCTGACCAGGGAAAATGTGCGTGGAGGCGCGACGGTCCCCGCTCACGGTGGTGAGCTCGTACCGTGTCTTCGCGCCGGGTGCCGCTACGCCTCAGGCGCCGCCCACACCTGCTCACGCGGCCCCGGGTGGCCGAGGTGGTAACCCTGTGCGAACTCGCAACCGATCACGCGCAGGGCGGCCGCCTGGGCCGGGGTCTCGACCCCCTCGGCGATGAGCGAGAGCCTCAGCTCGTGCGCCAGGGCGATCAGGGCCCGCACCATGACCGCTCCGTTGCGGTTGCTGGTCGAGTCGAGCGCGGCCACGAACTCCGGGGCGATCTTGAGCGACGTGATGGGAAGCAATTGCAGCCAGGAGAGGTCCCACTCCCGGGTGCCGAAGTCGTCGAGGTTGAACCGCACCCCCATCTGACTCAATTGGGCCACCGCCCCCGGCGACTGCGCGGCGGCGCGCGCCGCTTCCTGGGAGAGGTCGACGCTGAGCATGGTGGGTGCCACGCCGTGCTTGCGGGTCAGCTCCTCGAAGGTCTGCGCGAACTGGGGGTCGGCGAGCTCACGCGCCGACACGTTGATGGTGAGCCGGAAGTGCTCGGGGAGGTTCTCGGCCTCGCGCCACAGCACCAGCTCGGTCAGGGCCCGGTCGAGTGTCCAGCGGCCGAGCGCCTCGGCCATCCCGACCTCGCCCGCCACGTCCAGGAATTCGCCGGGCAGGAGCAGGCCCTGGTCGGGCCGCTGCCACCGCAGCAGCGCCTCGGCACCCACGACCTGGCCACTGTGGAGATCCACCACGGGCTGGTAGAAGAGGGCCAGCTCGCCGTTGTCCATGGCGTTCTGCAGCCCGTGCTCGATCTCGTAGCGCGACACCACGCGGTCGCGCATCGAGGGGTCGAACATGCGCGAGGCCCGGCCCTCGTCACGGGCCCAGTACATGGCCAGCTCGGCGTTCTCGAGCACGTTGTCGGCGGACTCGGTGGGAAGGCTCGGGTCGGTGAGCACGATCCCGACGGTGGGACGGAGCCTGTGCTCCACCCCGTTGACCACCACAGGACGGGCCACCCCGTCGAGGATCAGGCTGCCGATGCGCAGCGCATCGGAGTCCGAGTGCACGTCCGCGCACGCCACCACGAACTTGTCGTTGGCGGCGCGGGTCACGATGTCGGTCTTGCGCCGGGCCACCGAGAGCCGGCTCGCCACCTCGCGTGCCACCTGCTCGGACGCCCCCGCGCCGAACTGCTGGTTGACCTCCTGCCAGCCGTCGAGCTCCACGAACAACACGGCCAGGGCACTGCCGGCCCGCTGGGAGGCGGCCAGGGCCTTGTCCAGCTGGTCTTCGAGCAAGGCCCGGTTGGGGGGCTCCGCCAGCACCTGGTCGACGTAGTCGGGGACGGTGACGGGCGCCGGCGTCGGCGCCGGGACCGAGGGTGCCGCCTGCGGTGCCGGCGCGGCCTGGGCCTGTGCGCTCATCTCCTCGATGACCCGGCCCAGCCGATGGTTCTCCATCGCCAACGCCCGCTGCGTGAGGGCGTTGCGGACCGTCTGCACGAAGGCCTGGGGCACGAGCGGCTTCACCAGGAGCCCGTCGAGCTGTGACGACGCCGCCAGGGCGCTGTCGAGCGAGGCCAGGCCCGTGAGGAGCAGGACCGGGGTGTCGGGGTCCTGCTCTTTGAGCCGCTGGGCCAGCTCCACCCCGGTGTGCTCGGCCAACTGGTGGTCGACCACTACCGCGGCGGGGCGCTGCAAGCCGTACAGCGTCAGGGCCTCGGTCGGGTCCGACGCCACGAAGACCTCGATGCCCGCGCCCTTGAGCACAGAAGCCAGACTCTCCCTGGTGGCCTGGTCGTCGTCGACGACCAGAACCGAGTCCTCTAGCACGCTGGGTTGGAACGCAGACAACGGAAGGCCCCCCTACAAGCTCCAGGTCGTCCTGGAACGACGATCGCCGCCGTCCGGGCACGCCTCACAGTGATCATCGACCCACGGCCGTTCACTCGACGATCACCCCGTCCCCAGGTCGGCCGCTACCCGGCGTTCGGTAACAACCAAGCATTTCACCACTCCTCGCGCGAAGTCAACGCCGGCACGTCCGTCGTCCGGGAATGGTGCGGCATGCCCAGGGAAATCACCACGCACCGTGGTAATTCGATCACGAATGGTGCGATTGGGATGGATCCTCGGATCCCAGCGCTGCCAGGACCCGGTCGGCGGCTTCCGCCAGGGGGAGGTGGTGGCCCACGACCACGTCCGGCGCCTCGGGAGGCTCGTAGGGGTGGTCCAGACCGGTGAACGACGCCATCTCCCCCACCGAGGCCCGGGCGTAGAAGCCCTTGGGGTCGCGTTCGGCGCACACCGAGAGCGGCGTGGCCAGGTAGACCTCCACGAACCGGATCCCGGCGTCCTCGTGCAGGGTGCGCGCCTGCTGTCGCCCCTTGGCATAGGGGCTGATGAGCGCGGCCAGGGCCACGAGCCCGGCATCGGCGAACAACAGCGCGACCTCGGCCACCCGCCTGACGTTCTCCTCCCGGCCTTCAGGGCTGAAGCCGAGGTCGACGTTGAGCCCGGACCGGATGTTGTCGCCGTCGAGGCGGTAAGCGGGGCGTCCCGAGGCCACCAGGCGTTCCTCGACGGCGGCGGCCAACGTGGACTTGCCCGATCCCGACAGGCCCGTGAACCAGATCGTCGCCCCCCGGGTGCCGAGCGTGTCCCAGCGATGGGCCCGGGTGAGACGGCCTACGGACCACACCAGATCCGAAGCCCGATCCATGGCTCAGTCGGCCCCGAGGATCATGCCGGCGCCCACAGTGGCGTTGGTGTCCTCGGCCGCCACGATGAACGAGCCCGTGAAGCGGTTGCGCCGGTAGCTGTCGTAGAACAGGGGTTGGGTCACGCGCAGGCTCACGCGGCCCACGTCGTTGAGCCGCAGCGAGCTCGCCGAGTCGTCGCGGTGCAGCGTGTTGACATCGAGGCCGTAGTGCACGTGCCGCACCTGGGCCCGCACCCAGCGCGTGGTGTGCTTCAAGGCGACCACGTCGCCCTCGGCCAGGGGACGGTCGGTCATCCAGCACAGCATGGCGTCGATGTCCTGGCCCACCGTCGGCTGGTTGTGCGGCCGGCACAACAGGTCGCCGCGAGAGACGTCGAGATCCTCGGCCAGGCGGACCATCACCGACATGGGGGCGAAGGCCTCGTCCACGGGACCGTCGAAGGTGTCGATGGCGGCGATCGTGGTGGTCAGCCCCGACGGCAGCACCAGCACCTCGTCCCCGGGCCGGAACACCCCGCCCGCCACCCGCCCGGCGTAGCCGCGGAAATCGGGGACGGTGGACGCCGTGGGCCGCACCACCCACTGCACGGGCAGGCGGGGGTCGATGAGATTGCGGTCGGAGGCGATGTACACCTGTTCGAGGTGGTGCAGGAGCGAGGGACCTTCGAACCACGACATGTTGAGCGACCGCTGCACCACGTTGTCGCCGTGGAGCGCCGAGATGGGGATGAAGGCGAGGTCGGTGACCTCGAGTCGTGTGGCGAAGGCCTTGAACTCCTCGCGGATCCGGGTGAAGACCTCCTCGTCGTAGTCCACCAGGTCCATTTTGTTGACACACACCAGCAGGTGCGGCACCCGCAGGAGCGAGGCCAGAAAGGCGTGGCGTCTGGTCTGCTCCACGATCCCCTTGCGGGCGTCGACGAGCACGAGGGTGAGGTCCGCCGTCGAATTTCCCGTGACCATGTTGCGCGTGTACTGGATGTGCCCCGGCGTGTCGGCGATGATGAACTTGCGCAACGGTGTGGCGAAGTAGCGATAGGCGACGTCGATGGTGATCCCCTGCTCGCGTTCGGCCCGCAGGCCGTCGGTGAGAAGGGCGAGGTCCGTGTACTCGTCGCCGCGCTGGCGGCTCAGGCGCTCGACAGCCTCGAGCTGGTCCTCGAAGATGGCCTTGGAGTCGTAGAGCAGCCTGCCGATGAGCGTGCTCTTGCCGTCGTCGACCGATCCGGCGGTGGCGAAGCGGAGGAGCTCCATGGTTAGAAGTACCCCTCGCGCTTGCGGTCCTCCATCGACGCCTCGCTGAAGCGGTCGTCGGCCCGTGTGGCGCCGCGCTCGGTGAGGCGGGACACGGCCGTCTCGGCGATGATCTCCTCGACGGTGACGGCGTTGGACTCCACCGCCCCCGTACAGGTCATGTCCCCGACGGTGCGGTAGCGGACGGCGGTCTCGAAGGTCTCCTCCTCGTCGAGGACCGTCACGAAGGGGTTGACGGCCAGGAGCATCCCGTCGCGCCGGAACACGGTGCGCCGGTGCGAGAAGTAGATGGAGGGAACGGCGATGGACTCCTGCGCGATGTACTGCCACACGTCGAGCTCGGTCCAGTCCGACAGGGGGAAGACGCGGATGTGCTCCCCGGCGCGGTGGCGCCCGTTGTACAGGCCCCACAGCTCGGGACGCTGGTTCTTGGGGTCCCACTGCCCGAAGCCGTCGCGAAACGAGAACACCCGCTCCTTGGCGCGCGCCTTCTCCTCGTCGCGGCGCGCTCCCCCGAACACGGCGTCGAAGCGGTGCTCGGTGATGGCGTCGAGAAGCGTCCGGGTCTGGAGGCGGTTGCGCGAAGGGTTGGGGCCCGGATCCTCGACGGAGCGACCGCTGTCGATCGACTCCTGGACCGAGGCCACCTTGAGCTGGGCGTCGAGCTCGGCCACCCGGCGATCCCGGAACTCGATGACCTCGGGGAAGTTGTGTCCGGTGTCCACGTGCATGACGGGGAAGGGCAGGCGCGCCGGCCAGAACGCCTTCTCGGCCAGACGGAGCATGACCACCGAGTCCTTGCCCCCCGAGAACAGCAGCACCGGTCGCTCGAACTCGGCCACCACCTCACGCATGATGTGGACCGACTGCGCCTCGAGCGCCTCGAGATGCGACAGCTGGTAGTGACCGGCCCCCGCGCGTCCCCCCATAGGTCCACGAGAATAGCTGGGCCCGGCCCCTTTCCGGTACGGTCCGCACGCGTAACCTTCCGGCTCCGACCCCGCTCAGGTGCGAGATTTGGCCACGACCGACGACGACGAGCTGGCCGCCCGCATCGCGCGAGGAGGCGGGGCAGGTGCTCATGGGCCTGCGCCGCACCATGGGGCTCGACGACCCCCGAGCGCTGGGCCGGGAGGGTGACCGGCTGTCCAACGAGCGCATCATGGCGGCCCTCGGCCAGGCCCGGCCCCGGGACGCCGTGCTCTCCGAGGAGGGTGCCGTCGGTCAGGGTGGACCGGACCGGACCGGCGCCAGCCGGGTCTGGGTCGTCGACCCCCTCGACGGGACCCGCGAGTACTCCGAGGGTCGCGACGATTTCGCCGTCCACGTCGCCCTCGTCGTCGACGGCCTCCCCGTGGTCGGTGCCGTGGCGCTGCCCGGACAGGACCTCGTCCTCGCCACGGGGGCCCGGCGCTCCGAGGACCGGGTCCCGGCGCGGCGCGGCGACGGGCCGCTGCGCATCGTCGTGAGCCGAACCCGGCCCCCCGCCGAGGCCCAACGCGTGGCGGCCCGGCTCGACGCCCAGCTGGTGCCCATGGGCTCGGCCGGTGCCAAGACGGCAGCCGTGCTCCGAGGGACAGTGGACGCGTACGTGCATTCGGGTGGGCAGTACGAGTGGGACTCAGCCGCACCGGTGGCCGTGGCCCACGCCTACGGGGCGTACGCGGCGCGCCTCGACGGGTCGGCGCTGCGCTACAACCAACCCGATCCCTGGCTCCCCGACCTGCTGGTGTGCAGACCCGAGCTCTCCGGCGACATCCTCGAGGCCCTGCGCCCCTGAGCCCCCGGCGCCCCTGAGCCCCCTGCGCCCCTGAGCGCAGCGTCCCTGGGCCCAGACGCGGCGCTGCGCAAAGCGCCGGTGTGCCCTGCGCCAGCGGCACGGCCACGGGGGTCAGACCAGCGGGAGGACGCGCACCTCGGCGCTGAGCACGGCCGTGACCGGAGCGTCCCTTGCCTCCGCGCCCCCGGAGTCGAGGAGCGGCACCGGGCCCCGGACGCGCACTTCGACGATGCTCGAGGGCTCGACGCTGCGGTGCAGGTACGCCAGGGCCACGGGACGTGCCAGCCCCGGCGACCACGCCGAGGACGTCACCGCGCCCACGACCTTGCCCTCGATGGCGATCTCGGACCCCGGCGCAGGCGTCGAGGACGTCGACCCGGCGACGCCGGGGCTCGGGAGTCCCACCACCAGCCCCCGCAGACGACGGGCCACCCGGTTTCCCCGGGAGTCGAGTCGGGCCACGAGCTCCTGGCCCGTGTAGCACCCCTTGGTGAAGCTCACGGCGCGGTCGAGGAGGTCGGCCTCGGCGGGGATGGTGCGATCGTCGAGCTCGGCCCCCATGACGGGGATCCCGGCCTCGACCCGCACCGACTCCCAGGCCGGCGCCGAGCACGGCCGCACCTCGCCCCCGACCGCGGGCGACTCCCCCAGCAGGTCCACCCCCGACACTCCGTTCCACGAGAACGGGGCCGCAACCGCGGTGCCCGGTGCGCGCCGGGCCTCCTCGGCCACCGAGGCGGCCTGCGGGCCCCGCAGCGCCACCATGTTCCACGCCAGGGGCTCGATGGCGACCTTGACCCGCAGCTTGAAGCGGGCCAGGCGCGCCGCCACCATCTCGCCGAAACCGGGGTGCACGTCGATGACGAGCTCGTCGGGACCGGTCCGCGACACCCGTACCAGCGCGTCGAGCTTGCCCTGGGGTGTCAGGATCAGCGAGTCCGCCGATCCCCCCACGGCGATGGCTGCGATGTCCTGGGACAGCTGCCCCTGGACGAATTCCACGGCATCGGCACCCGACACGCGCAGGACGTCGCGCCCCTGAGCCACGACCCCGACACCGCTTCGCAGGGCCCGGTAGTCCTCGTCGAAGCCCGGGTCACCCGCCGGCCCGGGCCCGTCGCTCATCGATCGGTGCGGACACAGGCGCGCCGCGCCGCGGGCACCGCGGCCAGAAGGGCGGCCGCCTTGTTCTGGCACTCGAGGTCCTCCTCGACCGGATCGCTGTCCGCCACGATCCCGGCCCCGGCCTGTACCGAGGCTCGACCGTCGGGAGTCACCACCATGGTCCGGATGGCGATGGCCGTGTCGAGGTTGCCCGAGAAGTCGACGTACCCCACCACGCCGCCGTAGACACCGCGCTTGGTCGGCTCGAGCTCGTCGATGATCTGCATGGCTCGGACCTTGGGGGCGCCCGACAGCGTCCCGGCCGGGATGGTGGCCCGCAACACGTCGATGGGCCCCTTGCCCGGGGCGAGCCGTCCCGACACCTGGGAGGTGAGGTGCATGACGTGGCTGTAGCGCTCCACCGTCTTGAACTCGTCGACCTGTTCGGTCCCGAAGCTCACCACCCGGCCCACGTCGTTGCGGGCCAGGTCGACCAGCATGACGTGCTCGGCCACCTCCTTGGGGTGCTCGGAGAGCTCGGCCGCCAGGCGCTCGTCCTCGGCCTCGGTCTCCCCCCGCCGCCTCGTCCCCGCGATGGGGCGCGACACCACCACGCCGTCGCGCAGCCGGACGAGCGGCTCGGGCGTGGCCCCGACGACTGTGCACTCCCCGGTGCGCAGGAAGTAGAGGTACGGGCTCGGGTTCACCAGTCGCAGCACCCGGTACAAGGCGAAGGGATCGGCATCGAGGTCCAGGTCGAAGCGTTGCGACAGCACGACCTGGAAGATGTCGCCGGCCCGGATGTAGTCCTTGGCGACGACCACCGCCGCTCGGAACTCCTCCGAGGACATGTTCCCCGTCACCTCGGGAAGCGCGTCGTCGGGTCGCGGAGCCTCGAGGGCCGGCCCTCCCAGCGGGCGCGACAGGTCGGCGGCCAGGGCGTCGAGGCGCGCCCCGGCCGCGTCGAAGGCGGCGGAGGCCTCTGCCTCTCCCCAGTCCGCCCCCACCACCACGTTCTCGACCAGCACCACGCGCTGACGCCAGTGGTCGAAGGCACACAGCTGACCGATCACATGGAGAACGGCGTCGGGAAGACCCGATTCGTCGGGCGGCACGTCGGGCAGGTGCTCCACCTCGCGCACCACGTCGTAGCCCAGGTACCCGACGAGCCCGCCGTGCAGGGGCGGGAGGTCGGCCAGGAGCGGGGAGCGGTAGGCACCGAGCATGGCGTCGACGGTGGCGAGGATCCCCTCCCCGGCGCGCGCCCTGACCTCGGCGGGAGGCTCGAGCGCCCCTTGCGTGGAGACCACACCACCTCGGGCCACGAGGGTGGCGAGCGGGTCCCGGCCGACGAAGGAGTACCGCCCCCAGCGCTCGCCTCCTTCCACCGACTCGAGCAGGAACCCCTCGCCTTCTCCCACCACGAGCATGAAGGCGCTCACCGGCGTCAGGGTGTCGGCCACCATCTCGCGCCACACGGGGACGATGCGGTGATGACGACACAGCTCGCCGAAGACGTCGCGGCCGGGGCGGTCCGGTGGCGACCCCACGGCGCTCACCCCTGCGCCAGAGGTTTCCCGGCCGGTCCGCTCGGGCCGCCGGAACCGAACGACCGGTAGAAGCACGAGCGCGCCCCGGTGTGGCACGCCCCGTTCCCGTCCTGGTCCACCACCAACAAGATGGTGTCCCCGTCACAGTCGTAGCGGACGTCGCGCACCCACTGGCGGTCCCCTGAGGTCTCCCCCTTGCACCAGTACTCGCCCCGGCTGCGGCTCCAGAACCAGGACCGACCCGTCCGCAGCGTGCGGCGCAGGGCCTCGTCGTCCATGTAGCCGAGCATGAGGACGGTGCCGTCCCCGGCGTCCTGGACGATCGCGGGGACCAGGCCGTCGGCTCCGAAGCGGACCAGGGCGAGCTCGTCCTCGGTGAAATCGACGGGGGATGCGACGCGTTCCATGGTCCCCTCACGATACCGGCCGCCCCGGACGGGCCGGGCGGAGCCCGGGCGCCGGCGACAGGCCCCCACCAGGGCATGTGGTGGGAGGACCCGATCGGGACTTGGCTCGTTTCGCCGCCTACTATTCAGTAACTCCGTCGCCGGACGGTGCGGGGTCTCGCCGGGGGGCGCCATGAGACGGACGTGGGAGTGGCTGGGCCTCAACCTGGGCAGGCGCGCCGGGACGGTGGCCATCATCGGCCTGCTCGTCACCTTGGCCCTGGGATTCGGCGTCACCACGCTCCGATTCACCACCAGCAACTCCGACTACCTCAACAACAACGACCCGGCCTGGATCAACAACGTCAACTACGAGAAGGTCTTCGGCGGCGACCCCATGGCCGTCCTCTTCACCATGAAGCCGGGGACGACGGTCGACAACCTGCTCACCAAGCAGAACCAGCGCGAGTTCCGCACCATCTCCGCCCAGTTGGCCAAGGACCCCTGGGTGTTCAGCGCGGTCACCCCCATGGACGCCCTGCAGTTCGCGCAAAAGCTCCTGAGCAGTCCCAACGGCAGCCCTCTCGCCAGTCCGGCCGCGAACCTTCTTCTCAAGGCCATCGCCATGGACCACGATCCCAAGGACAAGGCCATCCGGGCCCACTACCTGACCCAGCAGGGCATCGGCCTGGCCAAGACCCCGCCCGCCGATCAGATCCTGTCCAATCCCCAGTGGATGAACTTCGTGATCCACGAACAAGACGGCAGTGTCCGCCAGTCGCTGCAGACCTTCGTCCATGACAACCATCACGCCCTGCTGGCGGTGTACCTGAAGGGCAACCTCAACATCAACCAGGAGACCACGGCGGCGTCCTCGGTCACCAAGATCATCGACTCGGCGCACTTCCAGAACGTCACGGCGATCACCACCGGCGTCCCCGCACTGCTCAAGACGATCAACGACTACCTCAAGCACGGCATCATCGTCCTGGCCTTGCTGGCCGGGGCGATCATGGTGACGATCCTGCTCCTGTCGTTCACGGTGCGGTGGAGACTGCTGGCCTTCGCCATCGTGGCGGTCGGCCTGGTGTGGGGGTTCGGCCTGGTGGGGTACTTCCACGTCCCGCTCACCCTGGCCACCATCGCCGCGCTCCCGGTGCTGTTGGGTGTGGGAATGGACTACGCCATCCAGATGCACTCGCGCATCGAGGAGGAGGTGATCCTCGCCCGCGCCGCCCACCCCATCCAGGCCGCGGCGCGCGGCCTCGGGCCTGCGCTGCTCGTGGTCACCTTCGACGCCGTCTTCGCCTTCATGGCGCTGTGGTTCGCCCGCACACCCGCCATCCGCGAATTCGGCTCGCTGCTCGTGATCGGCATCATCGCCGTGTGCGTGTGCAGCATCATCGCCACCCTGGCCGTGCTGGGCATCCGGGAGTACAAGTCGCCCACCAAGGGGAAGGACTTCAGCCAGGGCCGCCTCAGCCGCATCGCCGTGTTCCTGGGCAGCCTTCCCCAACGCGCCGCCATCCCCCTGGCTTTCGTGAGCGTGGTGATCCTGCTCTCGGGTATCGCCGTCGAGGGCAAGCTCGCCTTGCAGACCGACCCCATCTCGTGGGTGAACCCGCATTCCCAGGCCATCAAGGACCTCAAGCAGCTCAAGGCCGCCACCGGGTCCGACAACGAGATCGCCATGCGCATCTCGACCGCACACCCCTGGAGCGACCAGACCGTCGACTACGTCATCAACTTCTCCCACGAGCTCCAGGCCAAGTACCCCGACATCCTGGACCCCGGTGCCGGGCTCATCAACACCATCGACCAGTTCGTCACCGTCAAGGGCATGAAGGACATCCCGCCCACGGGGGCCGAAATGGAGGCCATCTACCTCATCGCCCCGCCCGGCATCGTGAAGACGACGGTGGCCGACAACGGGGCCGCGCTCAACGTCATCTTCCTGGGTCGCACCGACACGCTCGACCAGCTGGCGCCGGTGGTCAAGGACCTCGAGGGTGGCATCAACCCGCCGCCGGGGATCTCGGTCGCACCCGGCGGCATCGCCACGGTGGGTGTGGGCCTCATCCAGAACCTCGAAGCGTCCCGGGTCAAGCTCACCTATCTGGCCATCCTGTTCGTGGGCGCCTTCCTCACCCTGCGGCTGCGCAGCCTGATCCGGGCGTTGCTCTCCCTGGTACCGGTGCTCGTGGCCGTGGGAGCGGTGTCACTCATCGGCGTGGCCTTCCATCTCAAGCTGAGCCCGGTCACGGCGGTGGCCGGGCCCCTTGTGGTAGCGGTCTGTACCGAGTTCACGTCGCTGATCTTGTTGCGCTTCGTCGAAGAGCGCGCCCGGGGTCTCACGCCGCGCCAGGCCATGGACGCCACGGCCCGACGCACGGGCCGGGCCTTCATGGTCTCGGGCATGACCGCCATCGCCGGGGTGGCGACCCTGGGTCTGTCGTCGTTCCCGCTCCTGAGCGACTTCGGCATCATCGTCGCCATCAACATCACCGTGGCGCTGCTGAGCGCGCTGGTGGTGCTCCCGCCCATCTTGGTGTGGGCCGACCAGCGCAACTGGGTGTCGCGCGGGCTCATCAAGGCGCCGCCCCCGCAGTACCGGACGCTCGACGAGCGTTACCCCCAGCTCGTCGAGACCACCGTCGACGGCCAGGCCGAACACAACGGCAACGTCGACGGCGGGGGTCCGATCCCTTCGCCGGAACCGCAACCGGTGTCACCGGGCCTGCACGTCCCCCCGGCACCGGTCCCCGCCGCGCTGTGGTTGCCCCAGTTCGGAGATCCCAACCCCAACTGAAGGCGCCGGCGCCGACTACAGGTACAGGCCGGCGCCGACTACAGGTACAGGCCGGTGCCGCTGTCGATCCGCTCCGAGGCCACGGCGTGGATGTCGCGCTCACGCAGGATCACGTACTCGTCGCCCTGCACCTCGACCTCGAACCGGTCCTCGGGGTTGAACAGGACCTTGTCACCGACCTTGATGGACCGGACATGCGGCCCCACGGCGACCACCTCGGCCCACAGCAGACGGCGCGACACCTGGGCGGTGGCGGGAATGAGGATGCCCGAACGCGACCGACGCTCACCTTCGGCCACCGGCTGCTGCGCCAACACCCGGTCGGCGAGCATGGTGATGGGCTGCTTGGGCGACGGCGAGGGCGACGTGGATCGAGATGCCTTCCTCTCCGCAGCCACGGCCGAACCGTAGCCGATCCGCCCCGCCGCCCCGGACACGGCGTCCCGACCGACACAAGTCCTCGTCGCGGGTGCGCGTCCCGTCCGGCGCGTGCGCGGCGGCTAACGGGAGGCGGGCGGGCGCACCGTTACGCCGTGCGCGGCCAGGTACTCCTTGGCCTCGGCCACGGTGTACTCCCGCCGATGGAAGATCGACGCCGCCAACACCGCGTCGGCGCCTCCTGCGGTGGCCCCCTCGACGAGGTGCTCGAGACCACCCACCCCGCCCGAGGCCACCACGGGCACTCCGACCGCGTCGACGATGGTGCGCGTGAGCTCCACGTCGAAGCCCAGCCGCGTGCCGTCGCGGTCCATCGACGTCACCAGGATCTCCCCCGCCCCCAAGGCGGCACAGCGCTGCGCCCAGGCCACGGCGTCCTCGCCGGTCGCCTGGCGCCCTCCGTGGGTGAAGACCTCCCATCCCGGTTCCGAAGTGCGGCTGCGGGCGTCGATGGCGACCACCACGCACTGCGAGCCGAACTCGTCGGCCAACCGGGCGATGAGCTCGGGGTGCAAGATGGCCGCGGTGTTGAGCGCCACCTTGTCGGCACCGGCGCGCAGCAGCCGGCGCGCGTCGTCGGGCGTCCTCACCCCGCCCCCCACCGTAAAGGGGATGAACACCTCGGCGGCGGTGCGCGACACCACCTCCACCATGGTGTCGCGCTCGTGGGCCGACGCCGTGATGTCGAGGAAGACGAGCTCGTCGGCGCCTTCGGCGTCATAGCGCGCCGCCAGGGCCACCGGGTCCCCCGCGTCCACGAGGTCCACGAAGCGCACACCCTTCACCACCCGCCCGCCATCGACGTCGAGACAGGGGATCACCCGGACGGCGCGCATGCGGCGATCGCCTCCTCCACCGACATCGCACCTTCGACCAACGCGGTCCCGACGATGGCCCCGGCCAGCCGCCGGCCGCCGGAGACGGGAGACTCCAGCGCGGCCAGGGCGGATAGGTCGCCCGGCGAGCGGACGCCACCCGAAGCCACCACGGGATGGGCGGTCAGGTCGAGCGCGGCCCGCAGTCCCACGAGGTCGGGACCCCCGAGCATGCCGTCGCGGTCGATGGCGGTCACCACCACCGCGCCCAGGCCTACCGTGGCCAGTCGATCGAGCGCGGCCCGCAGCGTCACGCCGCTGGGGCGCTCCCAGCCCCGCACGGCCAGCTCGGCGCCGGCGCCGCGATGGTCGAGGCCGACCGCGATGCGTCCGGGGTAGCGCTCGGCCAGGGACTCCACCAGCTCGGGCGTCTCGAGGGCGGCCGTTCCGACGACCACCCGCTGCACCCCGTGGTCGAGGAGCGCGGCGGCATCGGCGGTGCCCCGCACTCCCCCGCCCGCCTGCACCTCGACGTCGACGGCGGCGGCGATCTGCAGCACCACGTCGCGGTTCACCGGTTCCCCGGTACGCGCCGCATCGAGGTCGACGACATGGATCCACCGGGCACCGCCGTCGACATACGAACGCGCCAGCGCCACCGGGTCGCCGTACCCGCGTACCCGACCGAAGTCCCCCTGCACGAGCCGCACCGCACCGCGGTCGTGGAGGTCGATGGCCGGGAAGAGCTGCACGGCGCAGTTCACGCGCCGAGGGGCATGGTGCGGTTCGCGCCCGGGGCGCTTCCGCGCACACGGCCACGAAATTGGCGAGGATGGAGAGGCCGACCGTGCCGGACTTCTCGGGATGGAACTGCGCGCCCCACACCGGACCCTGCTCGGCGGCGGCCACGACCTCGCCTCCGTAGTCACACGTCGCCACCACGTCGTCGGACATCTCCGGTGCATAGGAGTGGACGAAGTACACCCAGGGCTCGGGGGGCATCCCCGCCAGAAGGGCGCTGCCGGCACCGGGGCGCAGGACGAGCCGGTTCCACTGCATCTGCGGTCGCTTCACTCCGGGGGGAATGGCCCGCACCGTCCCGCCCAGGACCCCCAACCCCGCCACCGCCGGAGACTCCTCGGAACCCTCGTACAGCAGCTGGAAGCCCACGCAGATGCCGAGGAAGGGCACACCCCGGGCCAGGGCGTCGTCGACGGCGCCGTCGAGGCCCGTGGCCCGCAGGGCCCGGGCACAGCGGCCGAACGCGCCCACCCCGGGGAGCACCACGCCGGCGGCGCCGGCGGCGTCGTCGGGATCGGAGACGAGGCGGGCCTCGGCCCCCAGGTGCACCAGGGCCTTGTGCGCCGAGCCCAGGTTGCCGATGCCGTAGTCGAGGACGGCGATTCCCCCGTCCATGGTCACGCCCCGGCGGCGTCGCCCAGCGTGCCCTTGGTCGAGGGCACGTCCCCGCCCTCCACCCGCAACGCGTCGCGCAGGGCGCGCGCCACTGCCTTGAACGACGCCTCGAGCACGTGGTGGGTGTTCTTGCCCGTGACCAGACGGATGTGCAACGTGATGCCCGACGCGGTCACGAAGGCGCGCCAGAACTCCTCGGCCAACTGCGGGTCGAAAGGCGGGGATCCCAGGGGCGCCACGTCGGGGCCGAAGGTCACGTCGTAGGCGAGATAGGGCCGGCCCGAGATGTCGAGCGCCACCTCCACGAGCGCCTCGTCGAGGGGCAGGGCGATGGAGGCGAAGCGACGGATGCCCGCCTTGTCCCCGAGCGCCTGGGCCAGGGCGTCCCCGAGCACGATGCCCACGTCCTCCACCGTGTGGTGGGCGTCGACGTGGAGGTCGCCACTGGCCTCGACGGTCAGGTCCAGCCCCCCGTGCCGGCCGAGCTGGGACAGCATGTGGTCGAAGAAGGGGATCCCGGTGCCCACCTTCACCGAGCCCGAGCCGTCGAGGGCCAGGGCCACGTCGATGGCCGTCTCCTTCGTCCTTCGTCGGCGCGCGGCGACCCGCGGGGCGTCGGTCATGAGCCCAAGAGGTTACGCGCTGGACGGACGCGGTCGGACCGGGACCGTCGGGGTCACGAGCCGGGGGCGCGCCGCGTCAGGCTGGCGACCAGCGCGCGCAGGAAGCGGTCGTTCTCCTCGGGAGTCCCCACGGTGACCCGGAGGCAGTTGTCGAGCCCGGGCCAGCTCGAACAGTCGCGCACCAGCACGGAGGCGTCGAGGAGGTCGCGCCACACGTCGGTGGCGGCCCGCTCGGTGGGTCGGAAGAGGATGAAGTTGGCATCCGACGGCCATGACTCCACGGGCAGCTCACCGAGGGCCGTGGCGATCCGGCCCCGCTCCTCGGTGATGAGCGCCACCCGCGCCTCCATGGCGCCGACGTGCCGGAGCGCCAGGCGCCCGGCGGCCTGAGTCACGGCGTCGAGGTGGTACGGCAGGACCACGGCCTCGCACGCGGCGACCACGTCGGGATGCGCCACGAGGTAGCCCAGACGACAGGCCGCCATCGACCACGTCTTGGAGAAGGTCCGCACCACGACCAGCCGGTCCGTACCCGGCGCGCCGGCGCGCCGCAGGTCGAGCGCACTGTGGGGAGCGAACTGCCCGTAGGCCTCGTCCACGACCACCAGACCCGGGGCCCGCTCGAGCACGTGTGCCACGACCTCGGGTCGGCTCGGCCCGTCCGGTGGGATTGTTCGGCGAGCACAAGAATGTGACCACCGGCTGTGACTCGTCGAGCAACCGGTCCACGGCGTCGAGGTCCACCCGGTGGTCCGGGTCGCGCCAGGCGCGCACCACCGCCGTGGCGGTGAGGCCGGCGATGTGGCTGTGCAGCGCGTACGTCGGCTCGAACAAGGCGACGGATCGTCCCGCCCCTCCGTAGGCCAACAACAGGCACTGCAGCACCTCGTTGGACCCGTTGGCGCAGAACACCTGGCCCGGATCGACCCCGTGGAACTCGCCCAGCGCGACGCGCAGCCCGGTGGCGTCGCGATCGGGATAGCGGTTGAACTCGATGCGCCCGAGCTCGTCGCGCAGCTCGTCGAGCCACTCCGGGGGCGGCGGCAGCGGCGACTCGTTGGTGTTGAGTCGGACCTCCACGTCGACCTGGGGAGAGTGGTATCCCGACAACTGGCTCAGGTCGGCGCGGCAGCGGGACCGGTCCTCCCGTCACGTCTCACCCCGCACGACCACGGACTCGGCGTGTGCCGGGAGCCCCTCGGCCCGGGCGATGGCGGCCACATGGGGTGCGAGTCGGGCCAAGGCGTCGCGGTCCATCGACACGGCGTGGATGTGGGTGCGGAAGTCGTCGACCCGCAGGGCCGACGCGAAGCGCGCCGTGCGGGCGGTGGGGAGCACGTGGTTGGGACCGGCCACGTAGTCGCCCACGCTGGCGGGCGCGTAGGGCCCGAGGAACACCGCACCGGCACAGCGCACCAGGGGGAGCAGCCCGGCGGCGCCCTCCACGAGCAGCTCCAGGTGCTCGGGCGCCACCTCGTTGGCGACCGCCAGCGCCTCCTCGGGTCCGTCCACCAGGGCGACGTACCCCCCACTGCCGAGCGTCGCCTCGAGATCGGCCCGCCGCGGCGACGCCGCCACCAACCGGTCGACCTCCGCGTCGATGGCGTCGGCGGCCTGGGCCGACCACGTCACCAGCCAGGCCAGGCCGTCGGGCCCGTGCTCGGCCTGGACCACCAGGTCGATGGCGGCCCACGGCACCGGGGTGTCGGCGTCGGCCACCACCACGACCTCGGAGGGCCCTGCGAACGCGGAGGGGACACCCACGATGCCCGACACCTGGCGCTTGGCTTCGGCCACGTAGCGGTTCCCGGGGCCGGCGATGACGTCGACGGGCCCGATGGACTGGGTCCCGAAGGCCATGGCCGCCACGGCCTGGGCGCCGCCCACGCGGTAGACCTCGTCGATCCCGGCGATGGCCGCAGCCGCCAGGGTCTCGGACGCCACCGCCCCGCCGGGCCCCGGCGGCACGCACAGGACCAGCTCGCCCACACCCGCGACCCGGGCCGGGGCGGCGCACATGAGCACCGTGGAGGGATAGCGCGCCCTTCCTCCCGGGGCGTACAGGCCGGCGCGCGCCACGGGACGCAGCAGATGCCGGATCACCACGCCGTCGTTCTCGAAGTCCGAGAGCGGTCCGGGCTCGTGGTGGTGGTAGGCCAGGATCCTGGCGTGGGCCACCTCGAGCGCGACCCGCAGAACGGGATCGAGCCCGGCCAGAGCGGCGTCCACCTCCGCTTGCGGGACCCGCAGCGTGTCCACGTCGACGCCGTCGAAGCGCGCCGTCAGGGCCCGGAGGGCGTCGTCACCCCCACGTCGCACCTCGTCGACGACGGCGCGCACCGCCTCGGTGGGGAAGGCCTCCCCCGCCGGAGGGCGCGGTACGCGCTGGGCCAGCCCGGCGAGGGGCACACCACGCAGGTCGAGGCGTCGGAGGGACACGGGGACTCGATGGTACTCGGGGTGTCGTTGCCCTCCGGCCCTGGTGAGGGGCCCAGAGGTGCCGGCCGCGCGCCGGGCCGACCCGGTGATCGGCCGCCGACGCTTCGCATCCCGGGCGCGGATCGGTCATCATCGGGGCGTGTCCGCCCCCCTCGCCGAGCTGTCCTCCTTGGCCACCGCCCTCGAGGAGCTGCGTCAGCGCGTGGCGGTCATCGCCGACCAGGCCGCCTCGGACCACGACGACGACACCGCATCCGAGCTGTTCGCGGTGGAACGCGCCCTCACCGGCGCGGGACGGCGACTCGGCCGCATCACCTCGGCCCCCCGCCGGCGCCGCTGAAAGCGGCGACGGCGCCCTCGCGGGCGCCGTCGCCCGAGCGGGCCAGGCGGCGGACCCGGCCGCGCTCATCGGAACCAGGTGGCGGGAACCGGTTCCGTGCTCTCTACAACACCACGTGGGGTCAGGACCTTCCAGGAGCGACACAAAACATTGGCCCAAATCCTCTAGCGCATCGGGACCAGGGCCGACGGGCAGATGTCGGCCAGGAGGCACTCCCCGCACCGGGGCGAGCGGGCCCGGCACACCTTCCGACCGTGGAGGATGAGCCGCAAGCTCAGCGCGCCCCACTCCGCCGGAGGAACGAGGGCGTCGACGTCGCTCTCGACCTTCACCGGGTCGGTGTGCGCGGTGAGGCCCAGGCGGCGGGTCAGGCGCCCCACGTGGGTGTCGACGGGTAGCCCGGGCAGTCCCAGGGCCACGCTGCGCACCACGTTGGCCGTCTTGCGCCCCACTCCGGGCAGGCTGGTGAGGTCCTCCATCGACGACGGCACCTCGCCGCCGAAGCGCTCGCTCACGCCCCGGGCCATGCCCAGCAGGCTCTTGGCCTTGGACCGGAAGAACCCCGTAGACCGGATCCGCTCCTCGAGGTCCTCCAGCGGGCGCATGCGGCCAGCGCGGCGGGCGTCGGGTAGGCCGCGAACAGCCCCGGCGTCACCATGTTCACCCGCTCGTCGGTGCACTGGGCCGACAGGATCGTGGCCACGAGCAATTGGAAGGGCCCGTCGTGCCTGAGCGCGCACAGCTCCGTCGGCCGTGCCGGGGTACTCGAGGGCGAGGCGCGTCACCACCTCGCGCGCCCGGCCGCGCAGGGAACGGGGGCGTGCCACGGCATCGAGAGTACCGATCCCGCGCGCCGAGCCCTCCGGCTCCCCGAGCCATCTCCGGGGCCTCGGGCTCCCGGTCATGGGCGCGGCGGGTAGCCTTCGGCCCGTGCACCCCGTCGAGGTGAAACGCCGGATGGGCGAGTCCGACATCGCCGAGGTGTCCCAGCTCCTGCAGCACGCGCTGGTGGCCGATGGCCACTACCCGCTGGGCGAGCACAAGTGGCTCGACCTGGTCCACGGCGGCCGCAAGGGCTTCGCCGGCTTCGTGGCCCGCGAGCCGCGCCAACGGCCCCCTCGTCGGGCTACGCCCAGTTGAGCCGCGGCCACGACACCTGGGGCGTCGAGGTGGTGATCCGTCCCGACCACCGCGGGCCCGACGCCGAGGTCGGCATCAGCCTGCTGGCGGCGGCGCTGCGCGAGGTGTCGCGCCAGGGTGGGGGGCACGTCCATCTGTGGGTCCCGAAGCCGACGCCGCAGACAGACGCCATGGCCGAGGTCTGCGGCCTGCGGCGGGGCCGCGACCTCTACCAGATGCGCCGTCCCCTGCCCGTCGACGACGACCACCTCCGTATCGACACCCGGCCCTTCGAGCCCGGCGTCGACGAGGCGGCCTGGCTCGTGGTCAACAACCGGGCGTTCGCGTCCCACCCCGAGCAAGGTGGCTGGAACCTCGACACGCATCCTCGAACGCGAGTCCGAGGCCTGGTTCGACCCCGGCGGCTTCCTCCTCCACGAGCGTGACGGGCGGTTGGCCGCCTCGTGCTGGACGAAGATCCACTACGACACCGACCCTCCCCTGGGGGAGATCTACGTCATCTCGGTGGACCCCGACTTCCAGGGCCTCGGCCTCGGGACGCGACCTCGTCCTGGCCGGACTCGACTCCCTGGCGTCCCGGGGCATCACCACGGCCATGCTCTACGTCGACGCCGACAACGCGGCCGCCGTGCACCTCTACCGGAAGCTCGGGTTCGACGTCGACCACACCGATCGCGCCTACGTGACGGACGTGCCCGCCGGATAAGTGCTCCTCGGGCCGATTGTGACCCCTCTGTCACGGTCCGTCACTCTCAGAGGTTCATCAATCTTGGGGATGCGGGCCGGGGCCCCGACTGCTGCCATGGCATTACACATGCGCCCCGCCGACAGAGGGGCCACGATCTCCCAGCCGGCGGGGCAGAGGGGGTCACCGTGGGACGTTTCCAAGCCGTCGCAACCCGGCTCAGCATCGTCGGCGCGCTCGCACTGGTCGTCGGGTCCTCATTGGTCGCCGGCGTCGTCACCCAGGCCCTGACCACGTCGGCGTTCGCCGACACCGCTCCGTACGAGACGTTCTGTCCCAACACGCCCACCGGAAACGTCGTCCTCAACGACGTCACGTTGACCGGGTCGCTGTCCCCGTCGAGCCCGACAGCCGGACAGCAATTCAACCTGACCGGATTCCAGACCCAGGAGCAATTGCCCGCCAGCGTCGTGCAGTCCGCCCAGGCCGCCGGCCTCACGTCGTTGACCGGCACCGTCGACACCACCATCGACGCCACGGGGGCGACACCCGCCTCGATCTCGACCGGACCCATGGCGTTCAGTGTGCCCATCCCCAACCCCATCCCGTCGTCGGGCGTCACCCTGTCGGTCCCGTCGACGCCGGCCACCGTGGGCCCGTTCACGGCGACGAGCGCCGACATCACGTTGCGCTCGGACTCGGAGTCCGAGACCACCTTCCAAGACGCCGACGGCATCGGGCTGCTCGACCTGCAGTGCGTGGCGTACGCCAACGACTCGTTACCGCAATCGGGGTTCACGAACGAGACCCCGCCGGGTCTTCCCCTCTCACCGGTGATCGCCACCGCCGGACAGAGCAGCCCGCCGCCCCCACCCAGCGCGCTGACCGGGCCCTACGAGCTGTACTGCCCCCACACCCCGGTGGGTGACCTCGTCCTCAACGACGTGGTCACCACCGCCACGATCTCGCCCACCAGCCTGTCGGCGGGCGAGCAGTTCGACGTCACCGGATACCAGACCCAGATCCCGCTCCCCGCCGGCCTGGTGTCGGCGGCCTCCGGGCTGGGCAACAGCAGCTTCGACGGACTGGCGGCCAGCTCCGTCGACGCCTACGGCGCCACCACCGACCAGGCCTCCACCGGCTCCATGGCGTTCGACGTGCCCATCCCGAGCTCGGTGCCGGCATCAGGACTCAGCGTCGACTTCCCCACGACGCCCACCACGGTGGGGCCCTTCACCGCCAGCGGTGGGGCCCTCACGATCGCGCAGAACCAGTCGACCCTCGTGGTGGCGGCCTTGTCGAACAAGGCCTTCAAGATGTCGTGCACCGCGTACCCCAACGACAGCGTCCCCACCTCGGGGTCGACGGGCACCGCGCCCGAAGGACCCCCCATCCGCCCCGTGATCGCCACGGCATCGGCGTCGGGGACCTTCCCCATCACGTCCACGACACCCGTCCCGCCGCTGCCGCCGGGCGTCCCGGTGACCTCGACGGGCCCCTACGAGATGTACTGCCCGGGAAGCCCGGTCGGCGACCTCGTGCTGAACGACACGTCCACCACGGCCACCTTGTCACCGTCCACGCTGTCCCAAGGCCAGCAATTCCAGCTGAACGGCCTCCAGACCCAATTCTCGATCCCCCAGGCCGTGGCCCAGGAGGCCGAAGGCCTCGGCCTCACCCAGATCACCGGGGACGCCACCATGTTCCTCGACACCACGGGCGTGGCCGGATTCGGTGGACCCATCCCGCTGCCGGTCGAGCAGACGGGACCCATCCAGGTCCCGTACCCGTACCCCAACCCCTACGGCGACGTGGTCGACATGCCCTTCGACGTCACCCTTCCCAACCCCGTGCCCGCCACCGGAGTGCAGTTCGTCGCCACCCCGCCGGCGGGCACGCTGGGCACCTTCACCGCCGTCGGCGGTCCCATCGCCTTCGACGTCGGCGAGATCAACCTGAACGTGACCGAGTTCGGGGACAACTTCGGGCTCTTCTGCACCGCGTATCCCAACGACAGCGAGCCCACCGGCATCGCCGCCGGCGCGCCGACGGCCTCGCCCGTCGAGCCGGTCATCGTCACCGGCAACGCCACCATCACGCCGCCTCCGCCCGTCGGGCCGGGAGGAGTGGGTCCCTACGAGCTGTACTGCCCGGGCACCCCGGTGGGCAACATCGTGCTCAACGGCGTGACCACGTCGGCGACCCTGTCCCCGGCGGACCCGGCCCCGGGTGACCAATTCAGCGTGACGGGCTATCAGGTCCAGGTACCGCTGCCCCAGTCGATCGCCTCGGCGGCCTCGGCGTTGGGCAACACGGCGATCACGGGGACCGCCTCGGCGAGCATCGACGCGGCCGGAGCCAGCCCCGCCTCGCTGTCGACCGGACAGCTGAGCTTCTCGGCCCCCCTCCCCCAACCGGTGCCGCCGTCGGGCGTCACGCTCACGGTGCCCTCGACACCCGAGACGGTGGGCCCGTTCACGGCGTCGAGCAGCTCCATCACGATCGCCCAGAACGCGGACGTGAGCCTGGTGCTCTCCATCTCGGGGAGCAACCTCAACCTCAGCTGCACCGCCTATCCCGACGACAGCGCCCCCACCGGCATCGCCACCACCGCTCCCGACACCTCACCGTTCTCGCCGGTGATCGTGACCGCAGGCCAATCCACGACTCCCCCGACCGTGCCCCCGACCGTGCCCCCGACGACTCCGGTCACGGTCCCCCCCGGTGGGCTCACCGGCCCCTACGAGCTGTACTGCCCGGGCACCCCGGTCGGGAACATCGCCCTCAACGACGTGACCACATCGGCGTCGATCCCCGCCTCGCTGAGCTCGGGGCAGTCGTTCTCGGCCACGGACTTCCAGACCCAGGTCTCGCTCCCGTCGTCGATCGTGTCGGCGGCGGCGGCCCTGGGGAACTCGGCCATCACGGGATCAGCGGTGGTCCACGTGGACGCCGTCGGCGCCACGCCGGCGTCGGTGTCCTCGGGCGAGCTGGCCATCGACGCGCCCATCCCGAGCCCCGTGCCGTCATCGGGCCTGGTGCTGGAGCTGCCCTCGCCTCCGGGGACCGTGGGGCCCTTCACCGCCTCGGGCGATACGGTCACTCTGGCCATCGACCCGGCCGTGTCGCTGGCGCTGGTGGTGTCGGGCAGCACCCTCACCCTGACGTGCAAGCCCTTCCCGAACGACAGCGCCCCCACCGGGATCGTGTCCAGCGCCCCGACCGGTCCGGCCATCGCCCCGGTGATCGCCACCAGCGCCACCACGGAGACGACCCCGCCGCCCACCATCACCGGCACCATCCCGCCGGCCACCACTCCGACGACCGAGCCCGGCACCACTCCGACGACCGAGCCCTCGGGCGACTCGAGCGCCATCACCCAGGCGTTCCAGACGCTGTTCGACCCGAACGCGTCGATCGCCGACCGGGTGGCCGTCGTCCAGAACGGCGCCTCCATCGAGACCGCGTTCAGCACGGCGTTCTCGTCGTCGCTGAGCTCGTCGGCCACCGGGGCGAGCGTGGACAGCATCACCTTCCTCGACAGCTCGGGCTGTAGCCAGGTGGGGCTCACGAGCCCGTGCGCGCAGGTGATCTATGACATCCTCGGCACGGGCGGCTCGCCGCTGCTGCCCGACAACACGGGATACGCCGTGTCGGTCGACGGCACGTGGCTCGTCGCCACCAACACGGTGTGCACGCTCCTCGGGCTCTTCTACCAGGCCGAGGGCGAGACCGGCACCCCACCCGGGTGCCCCGGGACCTCGCCTGGCCCTCCGACGACCGTGATCGCCCCCACCTCGGCCACCACGAGCCCGGCCTCGAGCCCCGATTCTCCCGGCACCACCACCCCGAGCAGGGGGACCGCGGCCACGAACCCGCCCACGACGCAGGGGCCGACGGGTGCGGGCACCTCGGGGTCCTCGGACCCGTCGGCACCGTCGGACCCGGTGGTGGCGGCCAGCTCCGGGGCCCTGGCCTTCACGGGCCTGGGAGGTCTCGCCCAGTTGTTGGCGGTGGTGGGCGGCGCCCTCATGGTCCTGGGCTTCGCCCTCTTGGCGGTGGTCGACGCTCCCCGCCGGGTCATGCACCGGCTGGCCTACCTCGCCCCCGCCCGGCGACGCCCGGCGCCGCACGCGGGCCCTGGCGCCGGAGGTGGTACCGGTGGCGCCACCACCGGAGCCGCCGACTCCGAGAGGCTGTGGATCCGGCGGCCCTAGTGGACCACCGAGATACCGATCAGGGCGCCCACGCCGTAGACCACGGCGGCTGGTAGCGCCGTCATCAGGAGCTGGCGGGCCGAGGACCGCACCCAGCTGCGCCGGGTGAAGGCCGCCAGTGCCACGCCGGCCCCCACCGCGCCCAGCGCGCTGAGCACCACCGACGCCAGTAGCGCCGCGTTCCCCCGCGTCACGAACCACGGCAGCAGGGGGAGCAGGGCCCCGAAGGCGAAGGTGACGAAGGACGACAACGCCGCCTGAAGTGGCTGGCCGAGCGATCTGGGATTGATGCCCAGCTCCTCGCGGGCGTGGGTCTCGAGCGCCAGCTCGGGCGTCCGCATCATCTCGTCGGCGAGGGTGCGGGCCACCGAGGGGTCGATCCCGCGCTTGACGTAGATCCCGACGAGCTCGCGCCGCTCACCCTCGGGCCGGTGACTGATCTCGTGCTCCTCCATGGCCAGCTCACGCTCGAGGAGCTCGCGCTGGGCCGACATGGAATTCCACTCGCCCGACGCCATGGAGAACGCCCCCGCGATGAGCAGGGAGATCCCGGCCAGGCGCACCACGCTGGGGCCGGCGTCGGCACCGGCGAAGCCGAGGATCAGCGACACGTTGGTGACCAGACCGTCGCTCACCCCGAACACCGCGGCGCGTGCTCCTCCGCCCTGGATGTCGCGGTGGTGGTCCCAGCTGTGGACGTCCCCGGCACGCCGGTGGCTGGGGTGCTCCGGCGACGCCCGACGGCGCAGCAGCCGGGACGCCCGGCTCCTGACCTCGCGCTCGCGGGTCGCCTTCACCACCTCGAGACTACAGACCGGACCGGGTCGGGTCGGCCACCCGGACCTGCAAGAATGACCCGATGGCCGAGCCCCGACGCTGGTTCGACCCGTCGCAGCCCCAGACGCTGCAGGGCGCGGTGATGTTGTGTTACGCAACCGCCGCCATCAGCCTGCTGTTCATCTTGTTCGGGGCGTACCCGCTCGTGATCTCGCTGGGCCTCGGGGTGGCCGGGTACGGCGTGGCCAACGAGCGGCGTTGGGGCTACTGGCTCGGGGTCGTCCTCGCCGGTCTCAGTGCGCTGGTCTACCTCCTCGTGCTGTTCGACACCGGGTTCGGCGGGATCATC
Organism: uncultured Acidimicrobiales bacterium; assembly: GCA_963848335.1. Classification (GTDB taxonomy): domain Bacteria; phylum Actinomycetota; class Acidimicrobiia; order Acidimicrobiales; family UBA8190; genus Chersky-840. Next base: position 1,426,660 of record CAWKDD010000001.1, on the reverse strand, counting down.
CTGAACCTGGCCTTCATGGCGGTGCTCATCGCCCTGTTCCTCCATCCCCAGAGCCGCGAGTACCAGCGCATCTGGTTCAAGTCGAGCGCGCCCGGCGCGCCGCAGGGTGACGAGGGCCCCGGGCCGCGGCGTAGTGTCGTGCCATGACGACGACCGTTTCGAGCATCGAGGAGCTCAACTCGCTGGCGGGCCAGCACCTCGGGTGGTCCGACTGGCACGTGATCGACCAGGCGCAGGTGAACCTGTTCGCCGATGCCACCGGGGACCACCAGTGGATCCACGTCGACCCCGAGCGGGCCGCTTCGGGGCCCTTCGGCGCCACCATCGCGCACGGGTACCTGACGCTGTCGATCATCCCGGCCATCCTGCACGAGGTGGTGCGGGTCGAGGGCTTCAAGTTCGGCGTGAACTACGGGTGCAACAAGGTCCGCTTCCCGTCGCCGGTCAAGGTGGGCTCGAAGCTGCGGCTCGGTGCCGGCATCGGGTCGGTGCAGAACGTCGGTGCCGACGGTGTCCAGGTGGTCCTCGACATCACCATCGAGACCGAGGGCTCGGACAAGCCCTCCTGCGTCGCCCAGGTGGTGTACCGCTACTACTGGTGAGCCCCTACAGAGGCAGGTCGCCGGTCGCCGCGCCCGTGGTTCCGTGCTCGACGTAGGCAGCGATGACCGCCTCGGCCACCCGCCACTTGTGGATCTCGTCGGCGCCGTCGGCGAAACGGCTCCAGCGAGCCTGGAGCAGCATCTCCGACAAGGGCGAGTCCGTCGAGTACCCGAGGGCGCCGTGCACCTGAACGGCCCGGTCGACCACCCGCCACAGCGTGTTGGCCACGTGGTGCTTGGCCATCGACACCTCCGTCGTGAAGGGGAGGCCGTGCTCGATCCGGTACGCGGCGTGCAGCACCATCAGCTTGGCCTGGTACAGCTCGATGGCCGACTCGCTGATGAGCCACTGGATGCCCTGCTTCTCCGAGAGGTACGACCCGTGTGAGTAGCGCTGCGTGGCACGCGCCACCATGAGGTCGAGGGCCGTCTCGATCTGGCCCAGCCAGCGCATGCAGTGGGCCAGACGCGCCGGCCCCAGGCGGTACTGCCCCAGACGGTGGCCCTGGCCGCGCGGGCCCAGCCGGTTGGCGTCGGGCACGTGCAGGTCGGTGATGCGGATCTCGCAGTGGTTGTGGCTCCCGGCCATGGTCTCGACGTCGCGCACGATCTCCCAGCCCGGCGAGGGCACGTCCACGATGAACGCGGTGGTGGCCGCCTGCGGTACCTCGGGGTCGTCCTCGGTGCGGGCCAGCAAGATGGCGAACCGGGCGCCGCGCGCCCCACTGATGAACCACTTGTGCCCGTTCACGACCCATTCGTCGCCCTGGGACAGTGCCCGGGTCTGCATGAGCGTGGGGTCGGACCCCGCCACCTCGGGCTCGGTCATGGCGAAGCACGAGCGGACCGTGCCCTCGCACATGGGCCTGAGGTAGCGCTCCCACTGGTCCTCGGTGCCCCAGTGCAACAGGGTGTGCATGTTCCCCTCGTCGGGGGCGTAGCAGTTCACGACGTAGGACGCCCAGCGCGCCTTGGCCGCCTCGGCCGACACCGCGGCCAGGGCCGTGGGCCCGAGGCCCATCCCGCCCCATTCCCGGGGCATGTGCGGCATCCACAGGTCGAGCTGGCGGGCCCGGGACCGCAACCGGTCGAGCTCGGCCCGCCAGTCGCCCCGGGCCGCGGCCTCAGACGCCAAGCGTTGTTCGGTGGGGCGCACATCGACGTCCACGAATTCCCGCATGCGGAGACGGGCTTCTTCGACGTCGGGGGAGAAGGTGAAGTCGATGGCCATGGCCGGCAGTCTCCCACTCCGAGACGGTCAGGTCGGCGTGTCGCTCCGGGGCTGTCGCGCCCCGCGCTCGGTGGCCCGCGACTCCACTCTGCGCACCGCACATGCCACTACGTCGGGCGCGTCGCGGGGGACGAAGTGCCCCGTGCGGGCCACGCTCACCAGCTCGCTGCCGGGGATGGCCGCCGCGATGGAGGCCGACACCGAGGGCGGGACGACCAGGTCCCACGCCCCGGAGATGACGGTGGTCGGGACCCGCACCGAGACCAGCGCGGCCTCGACGGCCCCGATCTCGCGCACCAGAGAGCGCTGCTCGGCCACGAAGCTCCTCCACACCTGGCGGCCGCGACGCGCCGAGACCTTGAGGTAGCGCTCGTCGGGCAGGCTGGCGCGCAGCCACTCGACCACCACGTGGTGGTGGGACCCCACGGCGTGGCGGATGCGGGGCAGGACGCGTCCCAAGGTGAAGAGCCCCGCCGCGCTCGAGGGCCTCACCGGTGCCGGGCAGGGCCAGGACGCGGTCGAGCACGTTGAGGCTGTCGGCGCGACCGATCGAACCCACCAGCACCAGACCCGACACCAGCTCGGGCCGGTGCGCGGCCAGCTCGACGGCCACCCCGCCGCCGTAGCTATGGCCCACCACGGTGACCGGTGCCGCGGCCCGTTCCACGACGAGCTCGGCCAGCACCCCGGCATTGCCCTCGATCGACAGCGTCTCGTCGCCGCTGGCGCCGTAGCCGGGACGGTCGACGACGAGCACCCGGTGATCCGCCAGGCGTTCGATCACCAGGTTCCAGTCGCTGCCCAGGCCGGGCTGACCGTGGACGAACAGGACCGGGGCGCCCCGGCCCCGGTCAACGACGAAGGGACGGCGCAAGATGCTCCTGACCGTCACCGGCACCGGACCGGGACCGTTCCCCGTCCGCCTGCAGCCACCTCGCGGCGCGCCCGCGCGTTCGTGCTCCTCGGATGCGGCGGCGGGAATCTCCACCACGAACACGGCGCCGGCACCGGGGGCCGTGTCCACACGGGCCCGTCCGCCGTGGGCATCGGCCAGCGCAGCCACGATCGACAGACCCAGGCCCGTGCCCTCCCCGGTGCGGGCCTCGCTGCCGCGGTAGAAGCGGTCGAAGACCCGGGCAGCCTGCTCCGCATCCAGACCGGGGCCCTCGTCGGCCACCCTCAGCACGGCGTCGGGCCCGTGGCGCACCACCTCCACGTGCACGGGTGTCGCGGCGGGCGTGTGCACGGCCGCGTTCTGCATGAGGTTGTCCACGATCTGCCGCAGGCGGGCGGCATCGCCTTTCACCCACACCGGGCCCTGCATCTCGAGGGTGACGGGCCGGCCGCGGTCCTTGGTCCGTGCCGCGTCCACGGCGTCGGCGACCACCCGGCACAGGTCCACGGCGTCGAGCGCCAGAGGTCGGCCCTGATCGAGGCGGGCCAGAAGGAGCAGGTCGTCGACGAGCAGGCCCATGCGCGACGCCTCGCCCTCGATGCGCTCTGCGGCCCGTCGCCGTTCCTCCTCGGTGTCGAACGCACCCTTGCGCAAGAGCTCGGCATATCCCCGGATCGAGGTCAACGGCGTGCGCAACTCATGGGAGGCGTCGGCGACGAAGCGGCGCAGGCGCGCTTCGGAGGACGTGCGCTCCCGGAAGGCGGCCTCGATCTGGCTCAACATTCCGTTGAGCGCCGTGCCCAGGCGCCCGACCTCGCTGCGATCGTCGGTACGGCGGATCCGTCGCGTCAGGTCCCCACCGGCGATGGCGCCGGCCGTCTCGGTCATGTCGTCGAGGGGCCGCATGCCGATGCGCACGATCCACAGCGCCAACGCCAACAACGCCACCAGGACGCCGACCGACACGAAGAGCTCGATGTGGGTCAACGACGCCAGGGTCTTCTCGGTCGGATCGAGCGAGATGGCGGTCACCAAGATCCCGCCCGGCACCGCCACGGCGTGCACCCGGTAGTCCGTGCCGCCGGAGCCGACCGGGGGCACGTCGATGGAAGGGCTCTCGGGCGCATAGGGGCCGTGGTTCCGTCCGAACACCTGAGGGGCGGGGACGTGTTGGACGGGCAGCACGCGGGGGCAGGGCGGGAGCGGGGTCGGGTTTGCCCGCCAGGCCGGAAGGGACCCGGAGAAGGACCTTCCCCGTCGACGACAGCACCTCGACGTAGGAGTCGTCGCTCACCCGTGCCGCCAGGGCGGTGCCGTTGAGGTGCGGCGCGGCGGGTCGGTGCCCGCCGAAGGAGGGACCACCGGTGGGCTTGGCGGACAGATCCGCCAGCCACGTCCCGGGGTGGGTCACCGGGGCGCGGTCCCCTGCCGCCACATCCCGCTTGTAGACCTGGGAGATGTAGCCGTAGGCCTGGCTCTGGGAGGCGTCGATCTGCTCGTCGAGCCTGCCGAGCAGGAACGACCGGAGCGACGACGAGGTGAACAGGTCGGTGGTGAGAAGCCCGGCCACGAGCAGCACGAGCATGCCGACCACCAGGCGGCGCCGCAGCGACATCTAGGTCACACCTGCCGATGGCCGGGAACCGCGCCGCACGTGGGCTACTCCTTGTCGCGTGGGAGCCGGAGCGTGTACCCGACCCCCCGAATGGTGTGGATCAGCGGCGGGTCGAAACAGTCGATCTTCTTGCGCAGGTAGCTGATGTAGGTCTCGACGATGTTGGGGTCGCCTTCGAAGTCGTAGTTCCACACCCGGTCGAGAATCTCGCTCTTCGACAGCACGCGGCGGGCGTTCTCGAGGAGGTACCGCAACAGGTTGAACTCCGTGGCCGTCAGATCGACCAGCGATCCCTTGCGCCACACCTCGTGGGTCTCGTCGTCCATCTCCAGGTCCGCGAACGCCAGCCGGTCGCTCCCCTGGACGGGGTTGGTCCGGCGCAGCACGGCGTGGATCCTGGCCACGAGCTCGTCGAGGCTGAAGGGCTTGGTCACGTAGTCGTCGCCCCCGGCGGTGAGGCCGCCCACCTTGTCCTCAGTGGCGTCGCGCGCCGTCAGGAACAGCACGGGCGTCCGGTTCCCCTGGGCCCGGAGCCGCCGGCACACCTCGGTTCCGTCGACGTCGGGCAGCATCACGTCGAGCAACACCAGATCGTGACGCCCGCGCTCGGCCAGGGACATGGCAGCTCCGCCCGTGGCGGCGGTCTCCACGGCGAAGCCCTCGAAACGCAGCGCCGCGCCCAGCAGGTCGGTGATGTAGGGCTCGTCGTCGACCACCAGGATCCGGGTCAGCGTGCTCACCTGTCCATGTTCTCAGATGACGGGGCCGTCGACCCTGGCAAGCCCGGGACGCTAGGCGGCGGCCTCGGTCCGGGGGCGACTGGCGCCCCCCCGCACCAGGACACGGGCAGCCCGCCGGAAGGCCCACCACGTCACGAGGGCCAGGGCTTCGACCACGATGTACATGGACATCTTGGACTTGCCGTCCACCCGGTCCACGAACCGGATGGGGACCTCGGTCACGTGCCCGCCGTGTTCGAGCACCTGGAGGACCATCTCGATCTGGAACCCGTAGCCCTCGGCCCGCACCGCGTCGAGGTCGATGCGACGCAGGGCGTCGGCCCGGTAGGCCCGGAAGCCCGAGGTCGAGTCCGAGACGTGCAGGCCCAGGAGCATGGCGGCGTACACGTTCCCGCCCTGCGACAGCAGACGACGGTGCCAGCGCCAATTGGGGATCGAACCGCCGGCCACGTAGCGGGACCCCACCACCAGGTCGACGCCCTCCAACAACGGTGCCACCAGGCTGGGGAGCGCTTCGGGCTCGTGCGACAGGTCGGCGTCCATCTCGACGAAGGCGTCCCAGCCGCGCTCGAGACCCCAGGTGAACCCGGCCCGGTAGGCGCTGCCCAGGCCGGACTTGGCCCTCCGGCGCAGTACCTCGATGCCGCCGAGCTCCGCCCCCAGGCGCTCGGCCATGTCGGCGGTCCCGTCGGGACTGCCGTCGTCGACGACGAGCACCCCGCCGTCGGGCATGGCCGCCCGGATACGGCGCAGGACGCGGTCGATGTTCTCCGCTTCGTTGAAGGTGGGCAGGACCACCAGGACACGCACGGCGGGCAGCCTAGGTGACCGTCGTCGGGGATCCGCCGCCCCCCACGACCTCCAATTGGGCCTCGGGTGCGGTCGAGCTCCACATCTCGCGCACGACCACCTGGATGGACCCCGCGATCGGGATGGCCAGCAACGTGCCCACGAACCCGCCGAAGAACCCGCCCACCAGGTCTCCGATGTTCGCCCCCACCAGGATGGCCACGAGCACCAGGAGCGGGTTGATGCGCACCGTCTTGCTCATGACGATGGGGTTCAGTAGGTGGTTCTCGATCTGGGTGTAGGCCAGGAAGATCACGGCGAACACGATGAAGGCGCTGACCGAGTGCGACAGGGCGAAGAGCGCGGTGGGGATCCCGGCCAGGGCCCCGCCCACCAGGGGCAGGAAGTCCAAGAGCGCCACCCACAAGCCCCATAGCACCGCATAGGGCACCCCCAGCGCCGTGAGCGTCACCAACACCACCAACCCGGCGACGAGTGACGTGATGAAGTTGCCGAGCATGAAGCCGGTGACCGACCGGGTCACCTCTCCCGCCACCCGGGTCCACCGGGCGGCGCGCTCGGGCGCCAGGAGCCGCAGCACGCCGACCCGCAGCTTGGGCCCCTCGAGGAGGAGCAGGAGGACGAGGATGAACACGACGAAGATGTTGAAGCCCACGGTGAAGGCGCCCGCTCCGATCTTGAGCGCCGGTTTGGAGAGGTTGCGGGCGTAGTTCTCGAGCTTGGGCAGGTTCTTGTCCACCCAATCCTTCACGTGGTACTTGAGCACTTGTTGGCCGATCCATCCCTTGCCGTGCTCGGCCTTCTGGACATAGCTCGGGAGCTTGGAGATGAAATGGGCCAACCCGTTGGCGAGGGGGGCCCCGAAGGCGTAGGCGAGCCCGGAGAAAGCGACCACCGCGAAGAACGTGACGATGCCCACGGCCAGGCCCCGTCGCGGTAACCCGACCCGTTGCAACACCACGACCAGGGGGTTGAGCAGCAGCGCCACGAACCCGGCCACCGCCATGAGCAGGAGCACGTCGCGCAACTTGTAGATGATCTTGCCGGCCATGAGCGTGACCACGACGACGCCCACCGTGACCAGGATGGCCTGGAGGGGAATGTGTCGCTCGTCGGCCCATACCCACAGCCGGGCGCGCCGCGTCACCGGCGGTTGGGGGGCCTCCAGCACCGTTCCAGCATGGCATCTGGCGTCACGTCGACCGCGGCACGTCGGCCCGATCCGGGACTCCCTCCGCCCCGGCGAAGACGCCGGCGGCGAGAAGTCGCCGGAGCGGAAAGGCCCGTATCGGGCCCCTCGGCGTGGAAGCATGGCGCCGATGGAGACGAAGACCGAGGCCGCCCCCCGGGGCCGACGGGTACGCAGGCAGGTCAAGTGGGGCCTCTACGCGGTCGGCCTGGTCCTCATCTTCGAGTACCTGGTCCTCCCCCAGCTGGCGGGGGCCCGGAAGTCCGTGAACCTCCTGGGACGGATCAACGTCGCCTACGTCGTCGCCGGGGTGGTGCTCGAGGCGGCCGCACTGGTGTCCTACAGCCAGCTCACCCACACGGTGCTGCACCACGAAGGACCGCGCCGTTCCCGTCTGCTGCGCATCAACCTGTCGAGCCTGTCGGTGAGCCACCTCGTACCGGGGGGCACCGCACCGGGCACCGCCGTGGCCTACCGACTGCTCACCCAGTCCGGCGTGTCGGGGGCCGACGCCGGCTTCGCGCTGGCCATGCAGGGCGTGGGATCCGCGCTCGTGCTCAATTCGATCCTGTGGTCGGCGTTGCTGGTCTCGGTGTTCCTCCACGGTTACAACCCGCTGTACGCGGTCGCTGCCGGAGCCGGGGTCGTGCTCATGGGCCTGTTCGCCGCCGTGGTGCTGGCCCTCACCCGGGGCCGCAACCGTTCCATCGAGATCATTCGCCGGGGGGCGGCGCACCTCCCTTTTGTCGACGGGAACAAGGTGGCCGTCCAGCTGCACCGGGTGGCCGAGCGTCTGGGCCAGTTCCTGGCCGAGCGTCAGCTGCTCAGGCGCGCCGTGGTGTGGGCGGCGGCCTTCTGGCTCTTCGACGCGGCGTCGTTGTTCGTGTTCATCGCCGCCCTGGGCAAGATCGTCCCCCCCGTCGACCTGCTGGTGGCCTACGGGCTGGCCCAGGTCCTGGCGGTCGTGCCCATCACGCCCGTCGGGCCTGGGTGTGGTCGAGGGCGTGCTCATCGCCACCCTGGCCGGTTTCGGCGTCCCCCGGGAAACGGCCATCCTCGGCGTCCTCGGGTACCGGCTGGTGAACTTCTGGCTGCCCATCCCGGCCGGCGGCATCGCCTACCTGTCGCTGCGCTTCTCGGGTGAGGGCTGGGTCCAACGCCTCCGCCAGGCGCGCGGCGAGGTGGTGTCCCTCGACGACGACACCATGATGCGCAACACCGAGGCTCTGGCCGCCGAGAGCTGAGGACGCCACGCCCGACGTCCGGCCGGCCCGAACCTCAGCCGCCGGTCGCCGAGGGTCTCGGCCTCGCGTCGCCGTCGGGCGCGGTCCCGGGCCAGCTCCTGGAGCCGGCGCTGGGCGCTGATGCCCTCCACGGTGGGCACCCGCTCCCACGTGCCGTTGGGGCCCGAGCACCCACGAATTGGTGTCGTCGACCAGGTTGAGGTCGAGCACCTCGAGCACCCGGGCCTGGAGCTCGGGGTCGGTCACCGGGGTCAGGACCTCGATGCGGCGGTCGAGGTTGCGCTCCATGAGGTCCGCCGACCCCATGAGCAGCGTGAGGGGTCGGCCCCCGGTCCCGCCGAAGCGGTAGATGCGGGAATGCTCGAGGAAGCGGCCCACGATGGACCGCACCCGGATGGTGTCGGACAGGCCCGGGACGCCGGGACGAAGGTTGCACACCCCGCGCACCACGAGGTCGATGGGGACCCCCGCCACCGAGGCGTGGTACAGCGAGTCGATGATGTCGGGGTCGGTGAGCCCGTTGACCTTGATGGTGATGCGGCCCTCGGGACCGGCCCGGGCCTCGGCCTCGATGAGCTCGGTGATCCGCTGGCGCAGCGCCATGGGGGCGACGACCAGCTTGCGGTAGCGCGCGTAGCGGCTGTAGCCGGTGAGGAAGTTGAACAGGTCCCCGACATCGGCGCCGAGCTCGGGGTCGGCGACGAGCAGCCCGAGGTCCTCGTACTGCCGGGCGGTGCGGGGGTTGTAGTTGCCGGTGCCGACGTGGCAGTAGCGGCGGATACCGTCCTCCTCGCGCCGCACCACCAGCGCCGCCTTGGAGTGGGTCTTCAGCCCCACCAGCCCGTACACGACGTGCACGCCGGCCTCCTCGAGGGCGCGGGCCCACGAGATGTTGGCCTGCTCGTCGAAGCGCGCCTTGAGCTCCACCACCGCCGCCACCTGCTTGCCCGCCTCGGCCGCCTCGATGAGCGACGCCGCGATGGGGCTGTCGCCCGACGTGCGGTACAGGGTCTGCTTGATGGCGAGCACGTCCGGGTCGGCGGCCGCCTGGGCGATGAAGGCCTCGACCGACGTCGTGAACGAGTCATAGGGATGATGCACCAGGACGTCGCGCTCGCGCAGCACGGCGAAGAGGTCGGCGGGCTCGTTGCCGGCGTTGGCGAGCCGCGGGGGCGTCATGGGCGCCCACGCCTGCTCGTGGAGGTCGGGCCGGTCGAGCGCGTAGACCCCCCACAGTCCCCCGAGGTCCAAGGGGGCGGCGATCTCGTAGCGGTCCTCGGGCCCGAGGTCGAGCTCGTGCACGAGCATGTCGCGCATGTCGTCGGAGATCTCGGCGGCCACCTCGAGGCGCACGGCCCGCCCGAAGCGGCGCCGGCGCAGCTCCATCTCCACCGCGGCCAGCAGGTCGTCGGCCTCGTCCTCCTCGAGCACCAGGTCGGCGTTGCGCGTCACCCGGAACGCGTAGTGCTCCCCGATCACCATGTCGGGGAACAACGTGGCCAGCTGGGCGGCGATGATCTGCTCCAGCGCCACGAACCGCTCACCGTCGGGCATGACCACGAACCGGGGCAGCAGCGGCGGGACCTTCACCCGCGCCACCCGCTCGACGCCCGGTGACGGGGTCGCCCACCCGCACGATGAGGTTGAGCGACAGGTTCGAGATGTAGGGGAAGGGATGCCCGGGGTCGACCGACAGCGGCGTGAGCACCGGGAAGATCTGGCGGTTGAACGCCTCGGTCAGGTGCCGGCGGTCGGCGTCGTCGAGCGAGGACCAGTCCGCCACCCGCACCCCGGCCTCGGCCAGGGCGGGCACGACCGAGTCGAGGAAGATGCGCGATCTGGCGGTCCACGAGCTCGGTCACCCGCGCGCCGATGGCCCGCAGCGCCTCGCTCGGCCGCAGGCCGTCGGCGGACCGGGTCCGCAGCCCGGCGTCGACCTGGTCCTTGAGCCCGGCCACCCGGACCTGGAAGAACTCGTCGAGGCCCTCGGAGAAGATGGCCAGGAACTTGCACCCGCTCGAGCAACGGCACCCGGTCGTCGTCGGCCAGCTCGAGCAGCCGGGCCCCGAACTCGAGCCACGACAGCTCCCGGTTGGAGAAGCGCTCGGGGCCCAGCGCCGTCACGGCGTCCTCGGCCCCGACCGGGGAGAGTGTCGGGCCACCTCACCCGGGGGAGGCCCGGGGGGAGCGGCTGCGGTGGCGCCGCGCGCCGGATTCGGAGGCCTGCATCGAAGGTCCAGGGTACCGCCGGTAGCTCCCCACCAGGGTCCCGGATGCCGGGGGCGGGCAAGGGTCCCGGCGGTAGGCTCGCCCCGGTGCCCCGACTCCTGCGTCGTCTCGCGCCCACCGAGGGAATGCGGGCCCGCCGATCCAAGCCCAAGACGGCGGACCGAACTGGGCCTGCTCGTCTTCGGCTCGCTCATCGTGGTGGCCACCTACGTCCTGGCCTCGGTGGGCACCACGTCGAAGATCCCCGCCAACCTGGGGCCCTTCCTGGCCATCGTGCTCGGGCTCGGCCTGGCCGCGCACATCGCCAACCGGATCTACGCCCCCGACGCCAGCGCCGTCATCCTGCCCATCGCCACCTTGTTGAACGGCCTCGGCTACGTGATGCTGGCCCGCATCGCCCAGCACTGGGCCCAGGCCCAGGCGGGATGGACGGCGGCGGGCGTGGGCGCCTACATCCTGACCCTGGCGCTGGTGCGCCGATCGCGCGACCTCGACCGCTACCGCTACCTGCTGCTGCTGGTGGCCGTGGCCCTCATGCTGTCGCCGCTCATCCCGCACCTGGGCCAGGACCACAACGGGGCGCGCCTGTGGGTGGGGATCGGGCCGGTCAACGGCCAGCCCATCGAGCTGGCCAAGCTGGCCCTGTGCATCTTCTTCGCCTCCTACTTCGTGGAGAAGCGCGAGCTGCTGTCGGTGCCCACCTTGCGGGTGGGCAACCGCCTCATGCTCGACCCCCGACCCCTGGTCCCCATCCTCGTGGCGTGGGGCTTCACCATGCTCGTGCTCGGGGGCGAGGACGACATCGGGTTCGCGCTGCTCATCTTCGTCCTGTTCATGGCCATGCTGTGGCTGACGTCGGGGCGATGGAACTACGTGGTGCTCGGCCTCGTGCTCTGTTCGTGGCCGGCGCCTTCGCCGCCGACCGCCTCTTCTCGCAGGTGAACGTGCGGGTGGCCGGAGTGGCTCCACCCCAGCCGTCACCGGCCAGATCATGGCGGGCCTCTACGGCATGGGCTCGGGGGGACTGCTCGGCACGGGCCTGGGCTTCGGTGCACGATCCTCAGCATCCCCGACCGTGCAGAGCGACTACATCTTCGCCGCCTTCGGAACCGAGATGGGACTGCTCGGCACCACCGCCATCGTGTTCGCCTTCGTGCTGCTCGTCGGGAGCGGGCCTCCGCACGGCCCAGACGGCCCGTTCGGAGTTCGCGCAGATGGTGGCGGCCGGGCTCACCGTGATCATCGGCTTCCAGGCCCTGTTCATCATGGCCGGCATCGTCCGCCTGCTCCCCCTCACCGGCATCACGCTGCCCTTCATGGCCTACGGAGGGTCCTCGCTGGTGGCCAACTACGTGCTCATCGCCCTGCTCATGCGGATCTCCGACGAAGGCGAGCGCAGCCATCGTGGCCGACCAGGCCACCGCCATGCGCGTCGCGCGCCGGCGCCACCGTCGGCGGCCGTCCCGATCGTCCGGCGCCGCTGACGCCCCCGACCGGGGTCTGGCCACCCGCGGCACCGGCTCGGCCGCGGGCGCCGGTCGGCGGCGCGGTGCAGGGCTCCGTCCGGGCCCGCGGCCGCCGGTCCGGCGCGTCGGCCCCGGTGAACACCCACTCGCGCCACCAGGATCGGGGTGGGCAGCCGCTGGCGCAGGGCCAGGGCGATGGCGTCGGAGGGCCGGCAGGGCACGACCCGCCGTCCCCGCGGGCCCATGGTGTCGATCTCGGCGAAGAACACCTGGCCGCGCCGGACCGTGATGCGCACGGCTTCGATGCTCACGTCGTGGCGGTCGAGGATCTCGGTCACCATCTCGTGGGTGAGCGGCCGCGGCGTGTCGATGCCCCGGAAGGCGTAGGCGATGGCCGTGCCCTCGGCCAGGCCCACGGGGATCCGCAGCTCGCGCCAGGGGTCCTGCGCCTCGTGCAGCACGATCTCGGGGTTGGCGCTCGGGAGCTCCATCTCGACGCCGGCGACGGCCACGATCCTCCACTCCTCGGGTGACAGCGCCAGGCCTCGAGCGGGGTGACGGCCAGGTCCGTCGGAGCGGGCTCGGGCGCGGCCTCGCCCGTCGCCGGGTCCGCACCGGGATCGGTCGACATCGGTCATCGCTGGGCGCGCAGCTGCACGGACAAGGCGATGCCCACGGCCGCAGAAGAAGGCCACGGTGGCCGAGCCCCCGTAGGACAGGAAGGGCAGAGGGATCCCCGCCACCGGCATGATCTGCATGGCCATGCCGGCGTTCTCGAACACGCTGAACGCCACCAGGGTGAAGCATCCCGTGGCCAGGAGCCGGCCGAAGGCGTCACGGGCCAGCTGGGCGCTGCGCAGCAGGCGCCACGACAGCACGCCCAGCAGGGCCAGGACCCCCGCCGCGCCCACGAAGCCCGAGCTGCTCCCCCAGGGCCGAGAAGATGAAGTCGGTCTGCTGCTCGGGCACGTAGGCCAGGTTGGTCTGCGGCCCGTGGAACAGCCCCGTCCCCCACAACCCCCCCGAGCCGATGGCGGCCACCGACTGGCCGACGTTGTACCCCGTGCTCTGCAGGTTCTTGCCGATCTGGAACAGCGACGTGATCCGGGTCAGCTGGTAGCCCTTGAGGAGCTTGAAGTGCACGACCGCGAAGGCGCCGGTGACGGCGAGCAGCGACGAGCAGCACGAGATAGCGGTTGGGGATCCCGGCGATGACGAGCATGACGAGCAGCACCACGCACATGACGATCCCGCTGCCGAGGTCGGGCTGCTTGACCACGAGCAGGATCGGCAACGCCGCCAGGGCCAGCACCTTGAGGAGGTCGGTGCGCCCGAGCCCCTCGGGCCGTCGGGCGCAGAAGGTGGCGACGGTGACGATGAGCACCAGGGTGGCGAAGGCGGAGGGCTGGACCTGGACGGGCCCGATCTGCACCCAGCGCGTGGCGCCCAGCGCGCTGGACCCGATGCCGCTGAACATGGCCAGCAGGGCCAGGACCATCGCCGACGTACAGCGCGGCGCTGGCGTGCTCGAGCCACCGGTAGTCGAGGGCGGCCAGCACGATCATGAAGATGCCACCCACCACGACATACGCCGCCTGCCGGGTGAGGAAGTAGTGGGGGTTGATGTCGGCCGCGGCCAGCTTCGAGCGGGTGGCCGAGTAGACCAGCACCACCCCCAACCCGGCCACCAGGACCGTGGTCAGCACGAGCACGAAATCGACCCGGAAGGCCAGGGTCCGGCCCGCAGCCGGGCGGTGTGCGAGAGAGGTACTCAACCGGTGCGCTCCGGCGGACCAGAATACCGGTCGTGTCCATCGGCGCCACCTCACCCACCGTGGTCGACCAGGGCTGGCTGTACGACGTCCTGCGCTGGGCCGGAGTGAGCGAGCCGACCTCCGCCCACTGGCAGCAGGTCGTCATCAAGCCCGTCACCGTCGCCGTGGTCCTGTTGGTGGCGGTGATGATCGGATGGGTCGGCAACCGCGCCATCCGGCGCTGGGTGGGTGCGGCCGCCCACAAAGCCGTGGCGCGAGCCGACTCGCCCCGGGCCGCGGCCCGCGCCCTCACCCTGACGAGCCTGCTCGCCAACGTGTGGCGCGGCGTCGTCGGCACCATCGCGTTCTTCGTCATCCTGGGCACCATCGGTCTGAACCTCACCCCGTTGCTGGCCGGGGCGACGGTGATCGGAGCCACCCTCGGCTTCGGGGCGCAGAGCATGGTGCGCGATCTGTTGGCCGGATTGCTGCTCACCGTGGAGGGCCAGTTCGACATCGGCGACACCATCATGGTGGGCGACACGACGGGCACCGTCGAGGACCTGACGTTGCGCGTCACCCGACTGCGGGCCGACGACGGCACCGTCTGGTACGTGCCCAACGGCGAGATCCGGAAGTTGGCCAACGAGTCGCGGGGTTGGGCTCAGGCCACAGTCGACGTCCCCGTTCCCGTGGCGGCCCGCGTCGACACCGTGCTCGCATCCATACAAGGCGCCGCCGACGCGGTGGCGAACGACCCACGCTACGCCGCACTGTGCCTCGACCCGCCCCGACTGTGGGGGGTCGTGGACAGCGCCGCCGACACCTTCACGTGCCGGGTCTCGGTGCGCACCGCCACCACCGAGCGCGCCCGCGTGGCGCGGGTCCTGCGTCAGGAGATCGCGCGCCGGCTCCAGGCCGCCGGTGTCTTCGCCGTGGCCGCCGGGGCGCCGTCGCCTGACGTCGCGGCTCCGTCGACGATTCCCGGCAACGAGCCCTGAGGGCGGCGGACATGGCCTCGAGCCCGCGCCTGCAACGGGCGCGGGCGGCTTCCGAGCGCAGGTGGCGCCGGCTCAGCGCGCCGGCGCGCACCCTTCCCGACGTCGTGATCCTCGGTGCGCAACGCGCCGGGACCACCTCGCTTTTCGACTGGCTCGCCGCTCATCCCAAGGTGGCGCCGTCGACCACCAAGGAGGTCCACTACTTCGACCGGCACTACGCCGAGGGGGAGCGGTGGTACCGGGCCCACTTCCCCTTGAAGCTGGTGCCCCGCCTGTCGGTAGAAGCCACCCCCTACCTGCTGTTCTATCCTCCGGCACCCGGGCGCGTGGCCGCCGATCTCCCCGCCACGACGCGCTTCGTCGTGCTGCTGCGCGACCCGGTGCAGCGAGCCGTCTCCCAGTACTGGCACTCGCGCCGGCTGGGGGCCGAGGACCGGCCCCTCCCCGAGGCGCTGGCGCTCGAGGACGAGCGCCTGGCCGGACAGGACGCCGTGGTGGCCTCAGGTGGGGAGAGCTTCGCCCACCGCAACTTCTCCTACAAGGCCCGGGGGCGGTACGCGGCGCAGCTGCAGGGGTGGTTCGAGGTCATCGAACGCGACCGGTTCCTGGTGATGGAGAGCGAGGAGCTGTGGACCGGCGCGGCAGAACCCGCCCGTGCCTTGCAGTGGCTGGGTCTGGCACCGTTCTCCACGCCGTTTCCGGCCACCAACGATGCGCCCCGGGCCCGTCCCGAGGAGGAAGGGGTGCTGGAGGACCTGCGCCGCTACTTCGCCCCGCACAACGAAGAGCTGTTCGCGCTGTTGGGCCGGAGGCTCTGGCAGCGCTGAGCGCGTTCAGCGCTCCGATCGCGCCCGGGCCGCGGCCCACATGGCCTCGACCGGCACGGGCCGTCCCGTCCAGCGCTGCACGGCCAGGGCGGCCTGGTGCACGAGCATCCCCAGACCGCCCACGCACTGCGCCCCGCGCTCGTGCGCGGCGCGCAGCAACGGCGTCTGGGCCGGGTGGTACACGAGCTCGGCCACCACCTGACCGGCGTGCAGGGCGCCGGGGTCCACGGGCAGCTCGTCGCCGGCGACGCCGTCGCCCCGGTCCATGCCCACAGGTGTGGCCTGGACGACCAGATCGGCGCCGGCCACGTCCGCGGGCGAGCCCACACGCCCCTTCGCCCCGGCCAACGCGGCGGCCTTCTCGGCGCGTGGCGCCGTCCTGTTGAGCACCACCACCTCGGCCGCGTGCGCCCCGGCCAGCGCCAGGACGACGGCGCGCGCCGCGCCCCCGGCCCCGATCACCACGCACCGCTTGGCGCCCGGGTCGAACCCCGCGGCACGGGCCAGCGCGGCCAGGAACCCTTCCCCGTCGGTGGAGTCGCCCACCAGGACGCCGTCGCGCCAGCTGACGCAGTTGACCGCTTCGAGCCGGCGGGCGACCTCGGTGGTGTCGTCCACGGCGCCGAAGGCCTGTTCCTTGTGCGGCATCGTGACCGACAGACCGGCGATGCCCAGGGCCCGCATCCCGGTGAACGCGGCGTCCGCCATCCCGGCTCGGACCCGGTACGCCACCGACACCCAGTCGAGGCCCAGAGCATCGAAGGCGGCGTTGTGCAGGAGGGGCGAGAGCGAATGGGCGACGGGGTCCCCGATGACCCCTACCACCGTGGAGGCCCCCGAGGGCCACGTCGGCGAACGTCGCGTCGTCTGATCCCCGGCCGTCACGGCGCGCCTAGCCCAGACCCCGGCTCTGAGCCAGGCGCTCGGCGGCCTGCTGGCCGGCGTAGGTGTCGGAGAAGGCCTCGGTGCCGTCGTCGGACACCACCACGAAGTAGAGCCAGTTCCCCGGTGTGGGCGCCAAAGCGGCTTGCAACGACGCTCGAGCCGGGAAGCAGATGGGCGACGGGGTGAGACCGGCGTGCATGTACGTGTTGTAGGGGGTGTCGAGCTTCTCGTCGGCCGAGGTGACCTTCCCCCCGTCGCGATGCTCGGAGTACAAGACGGTGGAGTCCATCTGCAATGGCGTGCCGCGCGCCAGGCGGTTGTAGATGACGCGTGCCACCTTGCCGAGGTTCTGCTGGTACACGCCTTCTTTCTGCACGATCGATGCCACCGTGATGGCCTGGTACGGCGTCACCCCCAACTTCGCCGATCCGGTGGCGAGTCCCACCGAGGTGGCCAGGGCGTCGAACCTGGCGATCATGGCGTCGAGCAGGGCCTGGTCCGACTCCCCCGGCAGCACCCGGTAGGTGCCCGTCCCCAACAGGCCGTCGATGTTGTCCGAGCCGGCGGGCTGGTAGGGGGAGCGGACCGCCCCCGATGTGACCAGGGACAAGAAGTGCGGGCCGTCGTGACCGGGGAGCTGGCCCACCTGCGTCGCCACTTCGCCGATGGTGAAGCCCGGCAACACGTCGACCGAGGAGACGTCGGGCCCCGCCGCCAGGCTGGCCCGCACGTCGGCGAAGGACTCGTTGCGGTGCAGGAGGTAGGTGCCGGGCGCCACCGTGGGGGACCCGTGGAGAGCCAGGTAGACCCGGAACGCGAGCGAGCTGCCCACGACCTGCTGACGGGCCAGCGTGGCCGTCACCGCGCCCATGGACGACCCCGATGCCACCGTGACGAGCTCCTGGGGGCCCTGTCCCCCGCTGGCCTCGCTCTCGTACCACGACACCGCCGCCACCAAGAGGCACAGCACCACCAGCGGGACGCCGATCACGAGCAGCCGGCGCCGTCGGTACACCTGCGGCGCCTGGGGGGCATGCACCTTGCTCCGGCCCCGCGCCCTGCGCCGTGCACGCCCCCGAGAGGCGGGGCCCGAACCGGCCGCGGCCGGCACCGTGGCGTCGGGCGCGCCGACCCCGACAGCGGCGTCGGGCGGAGCCGTCGCGGGCGGGCCGTGGCGCTCAGGCATGGCGACGGTTGCCGTGGGTGTCGAGCCACGCCTGGAGCATCACGGCCGCGGCCGCCTCGTCGATGCGGGCCCGGCGGGCGCGTCCACGGCGCCCGGCGTCGGCCAACGAGCGCGCCGCGCTCACCGTGGTGAAGCGCTCGTCGAACGTGTCGACGGCGACCCCGCTCGGCGCCAACACCTCGGCCAGGGCATCGGCATCGGCCTGGGCGGCCCGGGCGGCCGGTCCACGGCGTCCGTTGAGGCTGAGGGGCAGGCCCACCACCACGAGCCGGGCCCCCACCTCGTCGACGATGGCGGCCAGCTTCCGCCAGTGCCCGTCGCCGTCCCCGCCGGCTCCGGTGCGCTCGATGGTGCAACGCGGCGAGGCGAGGGTGCCGGTGCCGTCGGAGACGGCCACGCCGATGCGGCGCTCGCCGAGGTCGACCCCAACCACCCTCACCGCACTCGGGCCGCCCGCACCCGGCTCAGGGTCCGAGCCGGCGCCGGGCCTCCGCCAGCACGTCGTCGACCTTGGCCGGGTCCGAACCGCCCGCCACCGCCAGTTCCGGCGAGCCTCCCCCACCACCGCCGACCATCTTGGCGAGCTCCTTGGCGGTGGAGCCGGCGTCGACGGCGCGGTCCCCCGACGCCACCGCCACCGCCACCTTGGTCCCGTCGGGGGACCCGGCCACCACCACGATCCGGGCCCCGTGGCCCCGGACGGCCTGGGCCAGGTCGCGGCAGGTGGTCGGCAGGGAAACCGTCCCGGCGGTGCACGACGACACCGTCCTCGGCGAGCTGCGCCAGGCGGGCAGCGTCCTCCTGCAGGCGCGCCCCTTGCATGCGCTGGAGCTCCTTCTCCGCCTCGCGTTGACGGTCGAGGACCTTCTGCAAGGCCGGGAGCACGTCTCCGGGCTCCACCTTCAACAGCCGCGCCGCCTCGTCCACGGTGCGCCGGCTCTCTCCCAGAAGGGCGAGCGAGCCCGTGCCCGTCACCGCCTCGATGCGCCTGGTGTTGGAGCCGATCGACCCTTCGGACACGATGGTGATGGGCCCGATCATGCCCAGGGCGTCGACGTGGGTCCCGCCGCACAGCTCCGTCGAGTGCACGCCGGCCCGCACCACGCGCACCCGCTCTCCGTACTTGTCCTTGAAGAAGGCGAGGGCCCCGAGCGCTTCGGCTCGTGCCTTGGACGTCTCGAGGACCTCGACGCGAGCGTCGCTCAACACGTCGGCGTTGGCGGCCTCGGCTACTTCCACGAGCTCTTCGGGGCGGGGTGCCTTGGGGTGTGAGAAGTCGAAGCGCAGCCGGTCCGGGGCCACCAACGATCCCTGCTGTCGCACATGGTCACCGAGGACCGCGGCGCAGCGCGCTGTGCAACAGGTGGGTCCCGGTGTGGTGCCGGCGCGTCGACTCGCGGCGGCCGGCGTCGATGACCGCCAGCGCGTCCTGGCCGGGGAACAACTCGCCCTCGATGGTGGCGCGGTGCACGATGAGTCCGGGAAGGACGTTCTGGGTGTCGAGGACCCGGGCGCGGCCGGACTCGGTGGTGATGGACCCGGTGTCGCCCACCTGGCCCCCGGACTCGGCGTAGAACGGCGTGCGATCCAGCACGATCTCGGCCGTGCCGGGCTGCGATCCAGCCAGGACGGCCACCACCCGCGATGGCTCCTCGTAGTGCTCGTAACCGGTGAAGCGGGTGGGGCCCGACTCCGCCAGCAGATCCCGGTAGGTGGACTCGTCGGCGAGCGCGGCGCGCCTGCGTCGCGCGTCGGCCCGGGCCAGCTCGCGTTGGGCCGCCATCTCGCGCTCGAAGCCCTCGGTGTCGACCTCCACGCCGGCCTCGGCCGCCATCTCCATGGTGAGCTCGATGGGAAAACCGTGGGTGTCGTGCAACCGGAAGGCGGTCGAGCCCGACACCCGGCCCGTGCCGTCGTGCAGCGCTTCCTCCAGGATCAACGAGCCCGCGTCGAGCGTGCGCCGGAAGGCCCCTTCCTCGCGCTCCACGGCGTCCTGGATGCGATCGAGGTCCTCGACGAGGACGGGGTACGCGCCGCCAAGGACGTCGGCCACGGCGGCGACGAGGCGCGGCGTGAGCTGCTCGAGCACGCCCAGCTGGAAGGCGCGGCGCACCGCCCGGCGGATGACGCGGCGCAGGACGTAGCCCCGGCCCTCGTTGGAGGGCATGACCCCGTCGGCCACGACCATGGCCATGGCGCGGGCATGGTCGGCCAGGATGCGCAGTGTCACGTCGGAGTGGGGGTCCGCCCCGTAGCGGACACCGGTGATGTCCTCGGCCACGGCCAGGACGGGCCGGAAGACGTCGGTCTCGAAGAGCGACTCCACCCCTTGGAGCATGGGGAGGTTGCGCTCGAGCCCGGCCCCGGTGTCGATGCTCTTGCCCGGAAGATCGGCCAAGGTGCCATCGGCGAGCTTGTTGTACTGCATGAACACGAGGTTGTAGATCTCGACGTAGCGCTCCTCACCGCCGTGGGCGGGCCCTCCCTCGTCGCCGTAGGCCGGGCCGCGGTCGTAGAAGAGCTCCGACGAGGGGCCACACGGCCCGCTCTCCCCCATCTTCCAGAAGTTGTCCTCGCCCATGGCCTGGATGCGCTGATCGGGGACCCGGGCCGCGTCCAGCCAGATCTCCCTGGCCTCGTCGTCGGAGTCGTGCACCGTGACCCACAGCCGTCCGGCGTCGATCCCGAGGACCTCGGTCATGAGCTCCCAGGCGAGGGGGATGGCCTCGGACTTGAAGTAGTCGCCGAAACTGAAGTTGCCGAGCATCTCGAAGAAGGTGCAGTGACGCTCGGTCCTGCCGATGATGTCGATGTCGACGGTGCGGAAGCACTTCTGCACCGACGTGGCCCGGGGCCACGGCGGGGACTCCTCGCCGGTGAAGTACGGCTTGAACGGCACCATGCCCGCGATGGTGAACAGCACGGTGGGGTCGTGGGGCACGAGGCTCGCCGAGGGGACCACGGTGTGCCCCCGCTCCGCGTAGAAGCCGGTGAACGTCGAGCGGAGCTGGTTGGCGTCCATCATCGGACGATCCTACCGGTGCGGCGCGACGGCCCGGGGCCTTGGGGAGCGCCGATCAGGCCGCCGGCCTGCGATTTCAGCCCGGGCTCAGAGCGCCCCCAAGGTGAGGGAAAGCCGAACCGGAGAACCTCGGGCCGTGCCGACGGAGGGGCGGCCCGAACCCCCATGGTCGGTTGTGAGGCGGCCCGGTACGTGGGGCCAGACGTCCTCAGCTTCTCCTTGCCCTCGGGTGCTTCACGGTTCCCATGACGAAAACACCGAGGAAGATCCCACCGGCGAAGAGCCAAGCGGTACAGAGCCAATCGGGCCAATCGACCGTCTGCGACACCCTCGGTGCCGAGTGCTCGGCAAAGCCGTAGATCCCTCCGGCCAGCAACACTGCTCCAATCGCACACGCAACGATGGAGCCGGTCATGGCGTTCATCCATCTCCGGCGCCCCTGTGGCCGGCGCAGACCGTTCTCGGTGGGTGGGGTTCCGCTCGTCATCATCTCTGCTCGAACCCAATTCCCTGAGTTTTGCGAGTCATACGGCCTTACCTCGCCCTTCGGGCGAACCGGCCCGGGCTCAGCGCGCCGCGCCGCGCCGGGCCTCGAGGTCGCGCCACAGGTCGTCCTGGCGACGCCGGGCCTCGGACCGCCCCGTGTCCAGCGCGTCGCGCACCTTGTCGGCTGCACCGCGCCGTGTCCGCCCGGCTCGCGACACGAGCTCGTTCGCCACCACCGTAGGCCGGACCCGGCGCGACAGGCGGTCGAGCCTTCTCCGGGCCCACACCGTGCCGCCGGCGCCCAACGCCGCTCCGGCTGCCAGCCACAAGGGCCGGCGCATCATCGCCGCGTCCCCACGGGACGGCGTCGGCGCCGTCCCGATGCCGGCGAGGCGTGTGCCGCGTCGCGAGATGCGCCGGGTCGACGCGGCTCGGGACGCGACGCGTGCCCGTTGGCCGATGCCGCGGGCCCGCCGTCGGAGGCGGGGCGGCGGCCGAAGAAACGTCGCAGCGCGCTCCCCAGGCCCGTGCTGTAGGCCAGGATCTTCACCACCGGGTTGGAGAAGGCACGGTAGGCGAGGCGTGATGCGGAGTCCACGGTGGCGGACACGGCCTCGGCCGAGTCCAGGACGTCGCCGACCCGCACCATCTCGGTGGCCGCCTGGTCGACCACGACACGGGCGTCGTGGACGAGGGGCACCGTCTCCCGGCGCAGCTCCTCCACGGCGCGCCCCAGGTCGCGCACCCTTCTCCCCAGGACGACGACCACCCCCACGAGCACGAGCGAGGCAGTGCCCGCCGCAATGGCGGCGACCAGCGCGGCGACTTGGTCGGCGGACATGGTCGTGTCATCCTACGGCGCCCGTTTCCCCCGGGCGCGCCGGTTGCCCTAGGGCGCGCCGATCCCCACCATGGGCTGGGCCAACGGGGTGGCCCCCATGGAGCCGTAGAACCCCCCGTACCTCCCCCCGAAGGCGAAGATGCCGCCGTCGGAGGCCACCAGCCAGTACCCGCCGCCGTCGGGGGTCGCCGCCATGCCCACCACCGGCTTGTCCAGATGGATGGCACCGGTGGACCCGTGGAAGCCGGCGTCGCCGAAGGCGAACACCCCGCCGTCGGACGCCACCAGCCAGTACCCGCCGCCGTCGGGGGTCGTGGCCATGCCCACCACCGGCTTGTCCAGATGGATGTTCCCCGTCGACCCGTAGAAGCCGGCGTCGCCGAAGGCGAACACCCCGCCGTCGGACGCCACCAGCCAGTACCCGCCGCCGTCGGGGGTCGTGGCCATGCCCACCACCGGCTTGTCCAGATGGATGTTCCCCGTCGACCCGTAGAAGCCGGCGTCGCCGAAGGCGAACACCCCGCCGTCGGACGCCACCAGCCAGTACCCGCCGCCGTCGGGGGTCGTGGCCATGCCCACCACCGGCTTGTCCAGATGGATGTTCCCGGTGGAGCCGTGGAAGCCGGCGTCGCCGAAGGCGAACACCCCGCCGTCGGAGGCCACCAGCCAGTACCCCTTCGAAGACGGGGTGGACGCCATGCCCACGATCGGTTGCGCCAGGGCCTTGCCCCCCATCGACCCGTAGAAGCCCATGGACCCGAAGGAGAAGACGCCGCCGTCCGAGGCCACCGTCCAGTAGCCGCGCGGGCCGAGATAGGTGAAGGGCATGCTGCCGTCGAAGCCCAGGACGTCGTCGCCGGCCTTGACGAGCACGTCGGAGGTCGCCCACCCACGCGTCGGGGAGGGCGGCGCGGTGACGGTCACCGACGTCGGCGTCACCGAGTCGATGGCGCCGGGATTGCCGTTGCCGAAGTCGACCTCGTCGACCCCCGAGAGGTTCGACCCCGACACCGTGACCAGGGTGCCGCCGGCGGCGGGGCCCGACGACGACGAGATCCCCGTGACCACCGGACAGACGGCGGGCGGCGGTGCCCGCAGCCGGCTCACCAGGGAAGCGGCCACGGGAGTCCCCAGCCCGGTGGCCAGGTCGTAGCCGGGGGTGGCGGGGTAGTACGGCCCCGGCGGGGCGTGGGGAGGGTCGCTCGGGGACGACCCCAGGGGCTGGTTGGTACCCACGGTGACGTCGTTGAAGGGCGGCGAGGCCTGGCATTGGGCCTGGTAGAGGGCCGGGTTCAGGAATCCCACCGGCGACGGCTGGCCCTGGTCGGCCAGGGCGGCGAGGGCGGCCCACAGCGGCGCCGACATGCTCGTGCCCCCGATCTTGGCCCACCCCCCGCCGAAGCACGAGCAGTAAGCGGCGTACCCGGTGCGGGGGTCGGCGTCCGACGACACGTCGGGCACCTCGCGACACGACACCGTGCCCGGTCCCGAGCTCACCGGGCACGGGGACGCCCCGGTGAAGCTGTCCTGCGCCTTGGTGTACCCGCTTTGGACCCCCGGGCCGCGCTGCCACGACGGCATGGTCCACGTGGTCGAGCTCCCCCCGCCTCCGCTCCCCGAGAACAGGCCCGTGTTCCACGCCGACTCCGACGGCGCCGGCCCCAGGGCGTCGACGGTGGTCCCCCCCACGCTCGTGACCCAGGGCTGGCCGGCGGGGTCGTCGACCTCCAGTCGGGTGTCCTGGGAGCTCGGGAACAGGTAGCAGTCCTCGGATCCTTCGTCCCCCGACGCGGCCACCACCGTCTGGCCCTGGGAGATGGCCTGTTCGAAGACCGACGCCTCGGCCTGGATGTCGGCCGACGTCAGCTGGGCCTCGCACTGGCCCCAACTGGTGGAGATGACCCGCACGCTGTCGTCGTCGACCATGCGCACGTAGGTGTCGAGCGGCCCCGTCCCCGTGTTGGGGCCGACGTAGACCTTGAGGCTCACGCTCGGGGCCATGCCGATGACCATGTCGATGTCGAGGGCGGCTTCGCCCTGTCCCGGACCGCCGTTGGGGTTGGCCCCGGCCACGCTGACCCCGCTCACCGAGGCGCTGATGGCCGGGGAGTAGCAATTCTTGAAGGTGTTGACGTCGGCGGGCAGGAACGGCTCCAGCTCGTAGACGCCCACCGTCACCCCCGCCCCCTCCGTGCCCGGATAGAGGCTGGAGAACGAGTACGCCTGGGCCAGGTCGTCGGCGGTGAGGGCACCGGCGTCGACGCCGTTGGACTCGATGGCGTCCTCGCACCCCGCCGTGGGCACGGGGCCGCCGGCGTGGGGGACGGGGACCCCCGTGCCGGAAGGGCCACCGCCTCCTGTGCCCGGCACGGCGCTGGCGCCGGTGACCGGTCCCGGCCCGACCAGCTGCGGCACGGGGCGGCTGAGGTCGTCGAGACCCGACACTCCGGAGAGGTCACCCGCCAGTGACGCCGGGACCAGGGGCTCGGCGTCGGGGACCCGCACCACCTGACCCGACGGCAGGCTGACCTGCTCGAGACCCAGGTCGAAGGCCTGCCCCACGGCGGCCGCGCTGCCCGACACCGGGACGATCAGACCGTCGCGTGCCGTCGGCCCCAGCGCCAGGCCCCGACCCGCCAGCCAGGCCCGCACCGACGAGATGGTGGCGGGGAGGGCCCCGAACACCCGGGCGAATTGGCCGGGGCCGAGATAGTGCCGGAACGAGGGGGAGCCGGGGGTCGACACCGCGGTGTCGAAGGCCTCCAACGCGGAGGGGTCGCGCCCTTTGAGCACAACGTCGGCGCGGATCTCTGTCGATCCCGCCACGGGTCGCAGCACCCTGCTCCCCTTGGGGAGGGTGGGCACGCTCGCCGTGTTGCGCACCCAGGCGTGCGGTCTCGGACCGGGGTCCGACGCGGCGCGAGCCCCGGTGGCGCCCACGAGGACCACTGCACCCGACACCGCCAGGCAGGCGGCCGCGGCGGCGACCTTCCGCCGACGTGCCGCGTGGATGGGCATCAACAGCTCACTCTTCTCCGTCCTGACCGTCGACGCCACGACGTCGCAGCCGCCGTAGACGCTCGCCGAGCTCGGCCTCGGCGCCGTGCGCGCTCGGCTCGTAGTACACGCTGCCGGCGACCTGCGCAGGACGGTAGTCCTGTTCGACCCAGCCGCGGGGGTCGTCGTGGGGATAGCGGTACCCCTCGCCGTGACCGAGCTCCCGCGCCCCCCGGTAGCTGGCGTCGCGCAGGTGGGCGGGGACGTCGCCCCGGGGCCCCTCCCGGGCGTCGGCGCGGGCCCTGCCCAGGGCCGTGGTGACCCGGTTGGACTTGGGGGCCGTCGCCAGGTAGATCACGGCCTCGGCCAGGTTGAGCTGGGCCTCGGGCAGCCCCACGAACTCCACCGCCCGGGCCGCGGCGTCCGCCACGACGAGGGCCAAGGGGTCGGCCAGCCCCACGTCCTCGCTGGCCAGGATCACGAGGCGCCGGGCGATGAACCGGGCGTCCTCGCCTCCTTCGAGCATGCGGGCGAACCAGTACAGGGCGGCGTCGGGGTCCGAGCCCCGGATGGACTTGATGAGCGCGCTGACTTGGTCGTAATGGGCGTCCGCCCCCTGGTGCAGGAGCCGGCCGGCCCGGGAGCGCTCGACCACCTCGGTGGTGACCGTCGCTCCCCCGGCCAGGGACAGGGCCACCTCCAAGGCACCCAAGGCGGCCCGGGCGTCTCCGTCGGCCACCGACACGAGCGCTTCGACGGCGTCGGGGTCGGCCCGGGCCTCTTCGGCCTCGAGGCCGCGCCGGATGACCTCGGCGATGTCGTCCTCGCTCAGGGGCTCGAGCCGCCACAGCGTGGCCCTGCTCAGCAACGGGGAGTTCACCGAGAAGAACGGGTTCTCGGTGGTGGCCCCGATCAGGACGACGAGCCCTTCCTCCACCGCGGGGAGCAGCGCGTCTTGTTGGGACTTGTTGAAGCGGTGCACCTCGTCGACGAAGAGGATGGTGCCCCGACCCTGCTCACCCAGGAGGCGGCGGGCATCGTCGATGGCCTGGCGGACGTCGCCGACCCCGGCGTTGACGGCGGAGAGGGGCACGAAGGTCTTGGCCGTGGCCGCCGCCACCACGTGGGCCAGGGTGGTCTTCCCCGTCCCCGCCGGTCCCCACAGCACGGCCGAGGTCAGCCGGTCCTGTTCGATCAGCACGCGCAGCGGCGCGTCGGGCGCCACGAGGTGGCGCTGGCCGACGATGTCGTCGAGGGTGCGCGGCCTCAGGCGCGCCGCCAAAGGGGCGCGCTGGCGCAGCCGGTCCGTGGCCGCCTGGGCGAAGAGGTCCGGGGGCGTGGCACCCGGACGACGGGGGGAGCGTCCTGGCATGGGTCTTCCCTGTTCCCGGGCGCGGCGCGCCGCTGCTCAGTCGCCCGGAGGCGTGACGCGTAGCCCCAGCTCGCGCAGGGCGGACTCGGCCAGCGCCTTGGGAGCGCCGGTCATGGGGTCGGTCCCGGACTGGGTCTTGGGATAGGCGATCACCTCGCGCAGGCTCTCCTCGCCCGCCAGGATCGCCACCAGGCGGTCCACCCCCACCGCGAACCCGCCGTGGGGCGGGGCGCCGTAGCGGAAGGCACCCAGCAGGAACCCGAAGCGCGCTTCGGCCTCCGAGGGTGGGATGCCGAGGGCGTCGAAGACCCGGCGTTGGACGTCCTCACGATGGATTCGGATCGACCCCGACCCGAGCTCCCAGCCGTTGAGGACGAGGTCGTAGGCCTGGGACCGGACCCGCATGGGATCGGACTCGAGCAGGTCGAGGTCCTCGGGGTGCGGCATGGTGAAGGGGTGGTGGGCGGCCTGCGGGTTGCCGTCGTCGTCGGTCCCGTCGAAGAGCGGGAACTCCGTCACCCACAAAAAGCGGCGCTCTCCCTGGCCCACCGGGAGCCGGCCCAGGTCCAGGCGCACCTGCCCGAGCACGTCGCACACCGTGCGCCATTCGTCGGCCACCACCAGCACGAGATCCCCGGCCACGGCTCCCGTGCACGACACCAGCCCGGACCGCTCGGCGTCGGAGAGAACCTTGTCGAGGGGGGAATTGAGGGTCACGGGGGCGTCGGTGGTGACCCGGAACCAGGCCAGGCCCTTGGCGCCGAGCTCCTTGGCCCGTTCCACCAGCGAGTCGAGCCGGTTGCGGCCGAGCGAGGAGCCCCTGGGGACGCGCACGGCTTTCACGCACGGGGCGGCGAAGGCGCGCACCTCGGTCCCGGCGAAGACCTCGCCCACGTCCACGAGCTCCAACCCGAATCGCAGGTCGGGCTTGTCGACGCCGTAGCGGTCCATGGCCTGGTGCCAGGTCATGTGCTCGATGGCCGAGGGCGCTTCGCCCACGGCCGCCTCGGTGGCCCCGACGACGGCGAGGCTCACCGCGTCCTGGACGTCAGCCTCGGTGACGAACGACGCCTCGATGTCGAGCTGCGTAAATTCGAATTGGCGATCGGCCCGGAGGTCCTCGTCCCGCAGGCAGCGGGCGATCTGGAAGTAGCGGTCCATACCCGCCACCATGAGCAGCTGCTTGGCGATCTGCGGGCTCTGGGGCAGCACGTAGAACTTGCCCCGGCTCAGGCGCGACGGCACCGCGAACTCCCGGGCCCCCTCGGGCGTGGGCGTCCACAGCAGCGGGGTCTCCACCTCGCAGAATCCCTGGCTCACCATGGCGGCGCGCATGGCGGCGAGAACCCGCCCCCGCAACCGGAGGTTGTGCTGCATGCGGGGCCGGCGCAGGTCCACGAACCGGTACCGCAGGCGTACCGACTCGTCGACCTCGGCCCGGTCGTCGACGGGGAACGGCGGCGCCTCGGCCTCGGAGAGGACCTCCACCGTGCAGTCGGCCATCTCGACCTGACCGGTGGGCAGCTCGGGATTGTCGGTTCCCTCGGGCCGGCGCCGCAGGGTGCCCTCCACCCGCAGCACCCACTCGCTGCGCACGTCCACCGCGCCGTCCACCACGCACTGCACGATGCCGCTGTAGTCGCGCAGGTCCACGAACGACAGGTGCTCACCGTGCTCCCGGCGGCGCGCCACCCACCCGCACAGCGTCACCCGGGTCCCGGCGTGCTCGGCCCGAAGCTCGCCGCACAGGTGGGTTCGCATGCCCGTTGCCTTCACCGGTCGTCCCTCGTCACTTCCTCGTGTCGTGTGCCCTGTGCCCGGTGCGGGCCCTGTGCCCGGGGTGTGTCGCCGTCCGTGCGCTCCGCCAGCCACCGGGCCACCGACGCCCGGGGCACCGTCTGCTGGGGGCCGTCCGCCCGCAACGACCTCGCCGTCACGACGTCGGCGGCGAGCTCCTCGGGGCCCACGATCAGCGCGTAACGGGCCCCCGAGCGGTCGGCCGACTTGATCTGGGACTTGAGCGAGCGCCCATCGTAGGCGCGCACCGCCGACAGGCCGGCCCGGCGCAGCTCGCCGCACAGGGCACGGGCCGCGGTCCCTCCCGTCACGTCGACGACGAAGGCGTCGGGGAGCGGGGGGTCCACCGGGAAGACGCCCTCGGCGTCGCACGCCAGCAAGAGGCGCTCGATGCCGATGCCGAAGCCGATCCCCGGAGTGGGCGGGCCCCCGATGGCCTCGGCCAGCCCGTCGTAGCGCCCTCCGCCCCCGACCGCGTTCTGGGCCGAGCTGAGCGATGCGGCCGAGAACTCGAAGGTCGTGCGCGTGTAGTAGTCGAGTCCCCGCACGAGACGCGGCTCGAGCCGGTAGACGACGCCGAGCTCGTCGAGGCCCTGGCGCACCCGGGCCAGATGGGCGGCGCAGGCCTCGTCGAGGTAGTCGGTGATGCGGGGCGCGGCCTCGGTGACGGCGCGACACTCGGGGTTCTTGCAGTCGAGCACGCGCAAGGGGTTGACGCGGTAGCGCTCCCGGTGCTCGTCACGAAGCTCGTCTCGGTGCTCGTCGAGATAGGCGGTCAGCGCGGCCAGATACGTGGGCCGACACTGCCCGCAACCCATGGAGTTGAGCGCCAGCTCGACGTGGCGCAGGCCCAGCCACGCGTAGAAGTCGGCGGCGAGGGTCACCACCTCGACGTCGACGTCGGCGTCGTCGGTGCCGAGCACCTCCACGCCGAGCTGGTGGTGCTGCTTGTAGCGGCCGGCCTGAGGCCGTTCGTAACGGAACGCCGGGGTGAGGTACCACGCCTTCCAGGGCACAGGCGGACGGTGCTGGACGAAGGCCCGCACCACCGACGCCGTGCCCTCGGGGCGCAGTGCCACTTCGCGCCCGCCGCGATCGGCGAACTCGTACATCTCCTTGCGCACCACATCGCTGTCGTCGCCGATGCCGCGCCGGAAGAGCGCGGCGTCCTCGAACATGGGATTCACCACCAGGCCGAAGCCCCCCAGCCGGGCCCGGCGGGCGAACTCGGCCACCAGCCTCTCCCACCGGGCCGACTCGGGCCACAGCACGTCGTGGGTGCCCGCCGGGGCGCGCAGCGGCGCCGATCGGTCCGCCATGGGAGTCTCAGCCCTTCCGGCCGGGGAGCGTGCGGAAGGCGTCGAACACGCCGTCGAGGTGCTTGAGCGAGCTGATGAGCGACTCCAGGTGCCCGGGGTCGGCCAGCTCCACGTCGAAGTGCATGCGGCTCACGCGGTCGGGTGCGGTCTGCGACGACGACGACACGATGTTCAGGTGGTGCTCCGACACCACCCGGGTCACGTCCGACAACAGGCGCGAGCGGTCGAAGGCCAGCACCTCGATGGAGGCGACGAACACGGTCGTGCCCTCGCGGTCCCACTCCACTTCGATGATCCGCTCCTGGCCGGCCGCCGCCAGCGCGGTGGCGTTGGCACAGTCGGCGCGGTGCACGCTCACCCCGCGCCCGCGCGTCACGAAGCCGACGATCTGGTCCCCGGGAACCGGAGTGCAACAGCGCGACAGCCGGACCATCACGTCGTCGAGCCCCTCGACATAGACGCCCACCGGCGATCCCCGCCGGGTGCGGGTGCGCAGCCCGGGACCGACAGTGGTGGGGAGCTGCTCCTCGCCACCCCCGCCGCGCAGGTCGCGCGCCAGGCGCTGGGCCACCGACCGCGCCGAGACGTGGCCGTCGCCGATGGAGGCGTGGAGGGAATCGAGGTCCACGTAGTTCATGGCGGCAGCCAGGCGCTCGAGGGCGTTGGAGGCCGCCAGCTTCTGCACGGGCAACCCCTCGCGGCGCAGGGCCTTCACGAGCTCCTCGCGCCCGGTCTCCATGGCGTCCTCACGCCGCTCGCGGCGAGAACCACTGCCGGATCTTGTTGCGGGCCCGGGGTGAGGCCACGATCTGGAGCCAGTCGCGCGAGGGGCCCGCCGAGGGGACCTTGGAGGTGATGATCTCGACGGTGTCGGCCGACTGCAGGGGCGTGTCCAGCGGGACCAGGCGCCCGTTCACCTTGGCGCCGATGCAGCGGTGGCCGACCTCGGTGTGGATGGAATAGGCGAAGTCGATGGGCGTCGACCCGGCCGCCAGGGCGATCACCTTGCCCTTGGGCGTGAAGACGTAGACCTCGTCCTGTTCGAGGTCGAGCTTCAGGGTCTCGAGGAACTCCAGGGGGTCGATCGTCTCTTGCTGCCAGTCCACGATGCGCTGGAGCCACGCCATCTCCGCCGTGGTGGAGGCCGCGCCCTCCTTGGAGTGCTCCTTGTACCCCCAGTGCGCGGCGATCCCGTACTCGGCCCGGCGGTGCATCTCGCTGGTGCGGATCTGCACTTCGATGGGCTTGCCCTCGAGCCCGATCACGGTGGTGTGCAGCGACTGGTAGAGGTTGAACTTCGGGCTGTTGATGTAGTCCTTGAAGCGGCCCTGCACCGGGCTCCAGATGGCGTGGATGGACCCGAGGGCCGCCCAGCAGTCCTTTTCGGACTCGACGATGACACGCAGGCCCACGAGATCGTGGATCTCGGCGAACTCCTTGCCCCGCACCACCATCTTCTCGTAGATGCTCCACAGGTGCTTGGGGCGCCCGGTCACCTCGGCCTTCACCCCCGAGGCGCTCAACCGCTCGCGCACCGCCACCAGCACCCGGGCCAGGTACTCGTCGCGTTCGGGGGCGCGCGTGGCGACCATCTGCTCGATCTCGGCGTAGCGCTTGGGGTGCAGCGTGGCGAAGGCCAGGTCCTCGAGCTGCCACTTGAGCTCCTGGATCCCCAGGCGGTGCGCCAGGGGCGCGTAGATGTCGAGGGTCTCCTGGGCGGTGCGGCGCTGTTTCCACTCCGGCATCACCGCCACGGTCCGCATGTTGTGGAGCCGGTCGGCGAGCTTGATGACGAGCACGCGCCAGTCGGTGGCCATGGCCACGAGCATCTTGCGCACCGTGGCGGCCTGCTGGGCCTCTTTGGAGTCGAACTGGAGGCGGTCCAGCTTGGTCACGCCGTCGACGATGGCCCCGACCTCGGGTCCGAACTCCTCGTTGACGCGCTCGAGGGTGAGCCCGGTGTCCTCCACGGCGTCGTGCAGCAGCGCCGAGGCCACCGACCGGGCGTCGAGGCCCAGGTCGGCGACGATGGTGGCCACCGCCACGGGATGGGTGATGTAGGGCTCGCCGGTCTGGCGCAGCTGCCCGAGATGGGACTGCTCCGCCACCTTCCCGGCCCGGACGATCAGCTTGCGGTCCACCGCCGAGGACCGGGGCCGCCGGGCGTCGTAGGCGGCCAGGACCCCCGCCACCAGGTCGTCGAGCATCGCCGGCCGGCGAAACGGGGCAGCCAGGCGCTCGACGGTGACCACGTACTCACCGTACCTGTCCGGCCGAGCCACAGGGGCGCTCGGCGCCCACTCACCACCGGCCCTCGAGGGCCGTGCCCTGCAGTGACGGGCACCGCTACCTGCGACGGCCGCCCTTCTTCGATCCCTTGCCCTTGCGCGGGCGCGGCGGCGGGCGGTTGGAGCTCGACGCACCGGCACGGGGTCGGGCCGTGCCGCCGTTGGACCGGCTCTTGGCCGCCCCCGACCCGGCGGCCGCGGGTGCGGGCCCGTCCTCGTCGAGCTCGGCGTCGTCGTCGACGGGCACCGGCCTCGACGCCCCGCCCGGGCGCAGCACGCCCGTCTGGCGTCGGGAGGCCGCCACGGCGCGTCCGGTCGCGCCCTGTCCGCCTCGCGACCCGGTTGGCGACGCGGCCGCGTACAAGGTGGCGGCCTGGCGCGGGGTGAGCAGGCCCGCTCCCTCGGAGCGGTTGGCCAGCTTGCGCCGGATGTTGGCGTAGCGCGGCTCGCGCTCTTTCAACACCGCCAGGACCGGGGATGCGATGAAGATCGACGAGTACGCCCCCGACGTGAGCCCGATGACCAGGGCCAGCCCGAAGTACTGCAGGGTCGTGGCGCCGAGGATCTGGGCGCCGATGACGAGGACGGCCAGCACCGGCATGATGGCCACCAACGAGGTGTTGATGGACCGGGCCAGGGTCTGGTTCATCGACAGGTTGACGACGTCCTCGTAGGTCATGCGGCCCGACGCCCCCAGGCCCCGACTGTTCTCCTTGACGCGGTCGAACACGACCACGGTGTCGTAGAGCGAGTACCCCAGGATGGTGAGCAAGGCGATCACCGTGTCGGGGGTGACCTGGAAGCCGAACAGGGAGTACACGCCGGCCGTCACGAGCAAGTCGTGGATCACGGCGATCAGGGCGGCGATGGCCATCTTCCACTCGAAGCGGAACGAGATGTAGATCACGACCACCACGAAGAACACCAGCACGGCGATGATGGCCTTCTCGCTGATCTGGCTCCCCCACGTGGGCCCGACGTCGGTGAGCGACACCGACTGGGCCGAGATGTGCGCGATGTGGGCCAGGGCCGCGGACACGGCCGCCTTGTCGGTGGCCTGCTGGGCGGTGGGCAACTTGGTCAGGTCCGCCTGGACCTGCACCGTGGCGGACGAGCCCTGGCCGAGGACCTCGACCGTGGCCCCGGGCACCCCGGCACCGGAGACGGCGCTCTGGACGTCGCTGACCGTCGCACCGTGGGCGGGGATCTCCCACGACGTCCCCCCCTTGAAGTCGATCCCCCAGTTGAAGCCCTTGACCCCGAACGACACCAGGCCGGCCACGATGATGAGGCCCGACAGGGCGTACCACCACCGGCGCCGCCCCACGAAGTCGAAAGACGTCTCGCCCCGGTAGACGCGCACGAAGGGGTTGGCGCGCTTGGGCGCGGACACCTCTTGGTCGAGGTCGGTCTCGGTCGTGGTCATGCCGGGCTCTCGCTTCCGACGGCCAGGCCGCGAGCCACCCCGATCACGCGCGCTTCGGTGATGCGGGTGCTGCGGCCCAGGAGGATGACGAGCGGTCGGGTGAAGAAGAAGGTGGTGAACACGTCGAGGAGCGTGGACAGGCCCAGGAAGAAGGCGAACCCCCGGACCGTGCCGACGGCCAGGATGTAGAGGACCACCGCAGCGGCCAGCGACACCAGGTCGGCGGCGAGCACGGTGCGGAAGGCGCCCCGGAAGCTGCGGTCGACGCTCGTGCGCACCGATCTCCCGGCGCGGGCCTCGTCTTTGAGGCGTTCGAAGTACACGATGTAGGAGTCGACGGTGATCCCCACCGACACGATGACGCCGGTGACCCCCGACAGGTCCAAGGTCAGGTTCAGCGCCGAGTGGCTCAGGGAGGAGACGATCGCCCACAGCAGGGCGGCGGTGGTGAGGAGCCCGGCCACCACCACGATCCCGAGCACGCGGTAGTAGAGGATCGTGTAGATGAGCACCAGGAGGAGTCCGCCGATCCCGGCCAGCAACCCGGCCTTGAGCGACGACTTGCCCAGGCTGGGCGACACCGTCTCCTGGGTCAGGATCTTCAGGGGAACGGGCAGGGAGCCGTAGTTGAGCTCCAGGGCCAGGTTCTTGGCCGTGGCCTGGGTGAAGTTCCCGCTGATCTCACCCTTGCCGTCGAACGACGTGAACGAGGCCTGACCGGGTTGGATCAGCGGCGCCGACTCGACGACCCCGTCGAGGTCGATGGCCACGTACTGGTGGAAGTTGGCCTGGGCCACCTGGTCCCAGGGCGTCACGGCCTTCAGGGTGTAGCTCACCGCCCATTGGCTGATCTGGGTGTCGAACACGGCCGAGGCCGAGGCGATGGCGTTGCCCTTGAGCGCCGCTTTGGCCAGCACGAAGCGCGGGTACTGCTGCGCACCGGAGGCCGGGTCGGTGGGGAGCAGCACCACGGCGTCGGGGTCGTCGTCTGGTGCTCGAGGGGTACGGCGGCGAAGGCCGGGTTGGCGGGGATGTTGTTGGCGGGCTGTTGGTTGCTCGTGTTCACGTTGAGGTTGGCGGCCGTGGTGGCGTACTGGCCGCAAGAGGGCAGCGGGCCCGAGGGCGGGGACTTGCCCTTGGCCGGCGGGCTGTAGGACGGAGCCCCGCACAGCACCGGGCGGAAGAAGAGCTGGGCCGTCTTGCCGATGAGCTTGATGAGCGTCTGGGGGTCCTTCACGCCGGGGAACTGCACGACCACGTTGCCGCCCTGCGAGTTGACGTTGGCCCCCGACACCCCGGCGCTGTCCACCCGGTTGCGGATGATGTTCACCGTGGTGTTCATCTCGCCGCTCGAGATCGCCTTCGCCGGCTTGTAGACCACTTCCGAGCCCCCGGCCAGGTCGAGGCCCAGTTTGGGGGACCAGCCCGCCCCCAGCGTGGCCGCGAAGGCCACGATGGCGATGGTCAACGTCACGACGAGGCTGATGATCAGGGACCGCTTCACGTCTTGTGGTCCTCGGAGCGTGTCGGTGTCGGTGCGTGTCGTCGTGCTCGGCGGTCACGTCGTCGGCGTGTCCGGCCTCGGCACCGCCGTCGTGCTCGGCGTGCGCCTCGTGGTCGTCACCGTCGTGGTGCTCGTCGTGCCCTTGGTCGTCACCGTCGTGGTGCTCGCCGTGCGCCTCGTCCTCGTCGTGCTCGTCGGTCCGGTCGTGCTCGTACTCGTGGTAGGCGCCGTGCGCCTCGTCCTCGTCGTGCTCGTTCCAGCCCGGGGTGTCGAGGGCCGGGTCGGTGAGCCGCCGGGCGATGGTCGAGCGCAGCACCGTGATCCGGGTGCCGGGGGCCGTCTCGATCGTGACCCGGTCCGACTCGACGTCCAGGACGGTGCCGAAGATCCCGGCGCCGGTGAGGATCTCGTCGCCCGCTGAGAGCTCCATGAGGGTGTCGCGCTGGCGACGCGCCTGCTGGGCCCGGGGGCGGAGGAACAGCACGTAGGCCAGCCCGAAGATGAGGATCAACGGCAGCAGCGAGACCAGAGGGTTGCTCGTGGTCGTCGCTGCCTTCGACGAGCTCGACCCTGCGGCCAGGACGGTGATCACGGCGGGGAAGCTGAGGATGGTGAGTGGAATGAGAGGCTCCGGTTTTGAGAACGGCCGATGTTACTCCAGGCCCCCCCACCGGCCCCGGCAGACCGGCCCCGGCCTCACCACAACGTCGGAGCGGCTCCCTGCAACGCATCACCGGGACCCGGCCCCGGGCCGACCTCACCCAGGTGGGCGAAGGCCCTGGGCGTGGCCACCCGCCCCCTCGGCGTGCGCTGGAGGAGGCCCTGCTGGAGCAGGTAGGGCTCGTAGGCGTCCTCCACCGTGTCGGGCTCCTCCCCCACGCAGTGGGCGAGGGTGACCAGACCGACGGGGCGACCGTCGAAACGACGGCACAGCGCGTCGAGGATGGCACGGTCGACCTTGTCGAGACCGAGCTCGTCCACGCCGAAGAGCTCCAGGCCCTCGGTGGCGAGCGTGGCGGTGATGGCGCCCTGGGCGCGCACCTCCACGAAGTCCCGGACCCGGCGCAGCAGCCGGTTGGCGATCCGGGGGGTGCCCCGGGCACGCGACGCGATGTGTCGGGCCCCGTCGGGCTCGACCTCGACGCCGAGGATCCCCGCCGAGCGCATCACGATCCCCTGCAGGTCCTCGGCGCAGTACAGGTCGAGGCGCCCCACGAAGCCGAAGCGGTCCCGCAGCGGGCTCGTGAGCAGCCCGGTGCGGGTGGTCGCGCCCACCAGGGTGAACCTCGGTAGGTCGAGCCGGATCGAGCGAGCCGTGGGCCCCTTGCCGATCAGGATGTCGAGCTGGAAGTCCTCCATGGCCGGGTACAGCACCTCTTCGACGGGCCGGGGCAGGCGGTGGATCTCGTCGATGAACAGGACGTCGCCGTGTTGCAGGTCGGTGAGCAGGGCGGCCAGGTCGCCGGCCCGTACCAGCGCGGGGCCCGAGGTGATGCGGAGCCCGACGCCCATCTCCGCCGCCACGATGCCGGCGAGCGAGGTCTTGCCCAGACCGGGAGGCCCCGCGAAGAGCAGGTGGTCGACGGGCTGGTCCCTGCGTCGGGCCGCTTCGAGGACGATCTCCAGGTGCTCGGTGAGCTGGGGCTGTCCGTTGAACTCGGCCAGACGCCGGGGCCGAAGACGGGCTTCGTCGGCGAGCTCGGCCGGGTCGGGCATGGGGTTCACGGGTCGCACCGCAGCGCCGTCGGCCCCGTCGGGGGCACCTGGGCCCTTGCCCTCGCGCGTCGGGAGCCGACGACAGCACCTCACGTCGCCCGTTCACCGTGCTCCCGCCAGCTCCCGCAGCGCGTGACGCAGCAGCTCTTCCACCGAGCTCTCGGTCTCCCCGCTCTCGAGGGCCCGCCGGATCTCCTCGGGGCCGTACCCGAGCTCGGTCAGCGCGGCACGGACCTCGCCCCGTGCCTCGGACGGCGCGCCGTGCCCGCCGGGCACCCCGTCGCCCGCGAACTCGGGCAGCTCCAGGCGCGAGCGCAGGTCCAGGACGAGGCGCGCCGCCGTTTTGCGGCCCACGCCGGGCACGATGCACAGCGCGCCCAGGTCCTCGTCGAGCACGGCCCGCACCAGCTCCGGCGGCCGCAGCGCGCTCAGCACGGCCAGGGCGAGGGCGGGACCCACACCGTGGGCGCCGAGCAACGCCTCGAAGCAGCGCCGCTCCTCGGCGGTGGCGAAGCCGTACAGCACGATGGCGTCCTCGCGCACGTGCGTGTGGACGTGCAGCTCCACCGGAGAGCCACGATCCCCCACCGCGGCCAGGAGCGCGGGCGACACGCTGAGGCGGTACCCGACCCCGCCCACGTCGACGATGAGCTCTCCTTCCGGGCTGCGGGCCACGAGCTCCCCCCGGAGCCAGCCGATCATGGCCGCCTCCCCGTCCCGGCGGCCTCGATGGCGCGTCGCAAGGGCTGTGCCGTCACGTGGCACACCGCCAACGCCAGCGCGTCGGCGACGTCGGGAGGCTTGGGCGGCTCGTCCAGGCCCACCAGGGCCGCCACCATCCTCTGCACCTGGTCCTTGGTGGCACCCCCGAACCCCACGACCGCCTGCTTGACCTCGTTGGCGCTGTACTGGGCGACCTCGCACCCGGCTTGGGCCGCCACCAGCAGCGCCACACCGCCGGCCTGCCCGGTGGCCATGGCGGTGCGCACGTTGGTCTGGAAGAACACGCGCTCGACCACGACGGCGTCGGGCCGGATCTCGGCGACGAGCGTGCGGAGCTCGGTGTACAGGACGCGCAGGCGTTCCTGGAGCGGGAGGTCGGGCTCGGTCGTCACGACCCCGCCGGCCGTGGCGGCCAGGTCGCTCCCGTACTTCCGCACCACGCCGTACCCGCAACGGGACAGCCCGGGATCGATACCCAGGACGAACACGCGTTCGACTCTAGCCAGGGAGCGTCGGGCGCAGGTGGATCTCGAGGTCAGTCCGCGGCCGCGGCCGCCAGCACCTCGTCGGGGGTGTCGAAGTTGGACCACACGTTCTGGACGTCGTCGTCGTCGTCGAGCGCCTCGAGGAGCCGGAGGACCCGGCGTACCTCGCCCTCTTCGGTCACCGGCACGGTGGTCGAAGGCACCATGGCCAGCTCGGCGGACTCGGGCACCATGCCCGCGGCACCCAGGGCGTCTCGCACCGCGGCGAGATCGTGGGGGGCACAGGTCACGACCCAACCGTCACCTTCCTCGGTGAGGTCCTCGGCACCGGCCTCCACGGCCACCTCCATGATCCCGTCCTCGTCGAGGGACCGGGGCAGCACGATCACTCCCTTGCGGGCGAACTGCCATCCCACCGCGCCGGGCTCGGCCATCGAGCCCCCGTTCCGGGTGAAGACGTTGCGGATCTCGGCCCCGGTCCGGTTCCGGTTGTCGGTCAGGCACTCCACGATGATGGCCACACCGCCCGGCGCGTACCCCTCGTAGGACACCTCCTCGTAGTGGACTCCCTCGAGCTCCCCGGTCCCCCGCTTGATGGCGCGTTCGATGGTGTCCATGGGCACCGAGGAGGCGCGCGCCTTCTCGAACATGGTGCGCAAGGTGGCGTTGGTGTTGGGGTCGCCGCCCCCCTCGCGGGCCGCCACTTCGAGCTGCCTGATCAATTTGGCGAACACCTTCGCCCGGACCTTGTCGACGGCGGCCTTGCGGTGCTTGGTCGTCGCCCATTTCGAGTGGCCTGACATCTCCTACCGTCCTTCTCCGGTTCCCGGCACTTCCTCGGTTGCTGACACTTCCTCGGCTCCCGACACTTCTCCGGCTTCCCCGCGCGCCTCGGGCCGTGGACCATCGACACGAACAGCTCGTGGACCCGACGGTCCGCGGTGAGCTCGGGGTGGAACGCGGCCACGAGCACCACGCCTTGGCGGCACAGCACCGGAACGCGGCGCGGCGCGCCCGAAGGGTGCGCCGTCGTCCCCACCCTGCAACGCAACGGGCTGGGCCAAGGTGGCCAGGACCTCGACCTCCGGGCCGCTCGTCTCGACCACCGGCGCCCGGATGAACACCGCGGGCAACGGGACATCGCCCAGCACGGGCACCTCGAGCTCGCACTCGAAGGACTCCAGCTGACGCCCGAACCCGTTGCGGCGCACGGTGATGTCGATCGAGCCGTAACAGCGTTGGTCCGGGCGACCGTCCACCGCCTCGTGGGCGAGGAGGATCATCCCCGCGCACGTCCCCAGGGCGGCCAGCCCGGCGTCGAGCTCCTTGCCCAGCGGTTCGGCCAGGCCCGACGAGTCGAGGAGCATCGACATGGTCGTGGACTCACCCCCGGGCAGGATCACGCCGTCGAGGCCGACGAGGTCCTCGGGCCGGCGCACCGGGCGCGACCGGACCCCGAGGTCGCTCAGCGCGGCACGGTGCTCAGCGACGTCGCCTTGCAGGGCCAGGATGCCGATGTCCACCTGGGGGCACCTCGGCCCCACCGCGCGTCACCGTCGCTACCACCCGCGCTCGGCGAGGCGCTGCTCCAAGCCCCGCCACCTCGAGGCCGGGCATGGACGCGCCCAGGCCGCGGCTGACCTTGGCGACGATCTGCGGGTCGTCGAAATGCGTGGTGGCTTCGACGATGGCGCGGGCCCGGCGAGCCGGGTCCTCGCTCTTGAAGATCCCCGACCCCACGAAGACGGCCTGGGCGCCCAGCTGCATGACCAGGGCGGCGTCCGCCGGCGTGGCGATGCCCCCGGCGCAGAACAGCGGTACGGGAAGCGTGCCGTTCTCGGCGACCTCGTGCACCAGGTCGATGGGGGCGGCCAGCTGCTTGGCCCAGGCGTAGCGCTCGGCCGCATCGGCCTGGGTGAGCTTGCCCATGTCACCCAGGATCGAACGGAGATGACGCACGGCTTCGACGATGTTGCCCGTCCCCGCCTCGCCCTTGGAGCGGATCAGCGCCGCGCCCTCCGAGATCCGGCGCAGTGCCTCGCCCAGGTTGGTGGCGCCGCACACGAAGGGGACGCGAAAGGCGCGTTTGTCGATGTGGTGGGCCTCGTCGGCAGGAGTCAGCACCTCGCTCTCGTCGATGTAGTCGACACCGAGGGCCTCGAGGACCTGGGCCTCGGCGAAGTGGCCGATCCTGGCCTTGGCCATGACCGGGATGGTGACGGCGCGCTGGATCGCCTCGATCAGCGACGGGTCGCTCATGCGGGCCACCCCGCCCTGGGCCCGGATGTCGGAGGGCACGCGCTCGAGAGCCATCACCGACACGGCGCCGGCGTCCTCGGCGATGCGGGCGTGCTCGGCGGTGACCACGTCCATGATCACCCCACCGCGCAGCATGTCGGCCAGACCGCGCTTCACCGTGAAGGTCCCGGTGTGGCGAGCGGTGTCCGGTGGGGTGCCCGTCGGCACCGACTGCGGTGCCGAGGCCGGACCGGAGTCGGAATGCGACGCGGACGGTGCGGGGGGCGCGTCCTCCATGAGGTCAGTCTACTCCCGGGGGGCCGCCGCCCCGCCGGGCCCTCATGGCATCGGGCCGGCTCGCCCCGACCTCACCATTCGTCGAGCGCCGCCACACGCAGGGCCGGCGCGTCGAGCTCCCCGACCACGTCCCAACGCATGACGTCTCCGCCCGGGGTCTCGGGCAAGGCCACGGTCCACAGCCAACGCGTAGTGCGCGCCACCCCGCGTCGCGCCAACGGCGACGGCACCCGGGGCGCGGGCCCGTCGGCCATGAGCACGAGGGCCTCGCGCAACCCCGGCGGGAAGCGGGTCACCGCCACCGCCAGGCGGTCGGTACGGAATTCGCGACCCCGGCCGGCGAGCCCGTGGACCAGACCCGACACGGGAAAGAACGTCGCCCACGGCAACAGCACCGCCGCCGCCATGGTGGCGGGGGCGATGTCGGCTCGCTTCACGTGCACGAGCTCGTGGGCGAGCACCCCTTCGAGCGCGACAGGGTCGAGCGAGTTCAACAGGCCCGACGTCACCACGAGCACCGCCGCGCCGCTCTTGCGTCCCAGCGCCATGGCCTGGCGCGCCCAATCGTCGATGACGACGATGTCGGGCGGTTCCACACCCATGGTGGCGCACAGGCCGTCGACGATGTTCTCGGCGCGCGCCAGCTCGGTCTCGTCGCCCGGTCTCGCCCCCAGGGCGTGCAGCACGATGCGGGTGGCCCCGCGCCACAGCGTCAACCACACCAGGAGCCCCGCGCCCACACCGGCCACGGCACCGACCACGTCGAGCCCGGCCGCCACGCACGACACCGTGACCAGAGCCAACACCACCAGCCCCGGAACAGCGGCGATGAGCAGGGCGCGGCGGCGGTTGTGGTGGAACTCACCGGTGTCGCCGCGCGCCCCGGGCAGGATGGTGACCGACGCACGCTCGGGCTCCTGCGCCGCCGCCGGCGCGACCTCCCGCACCCGCTCGCGCCCGCTGCCGCTCCCGGACTGCCGATCCGGCGCCGGACGCCCGCGGTGCGACGACGAGCCGGACCGGCCACCCCCGCCCGAGCCCCGGCTCTGTCGAGCTCCCCCGCTCCCCGCGGGGCGACCGGACCCTGAGCGACGCCGGGCACCACCGCCACCGCCGCCCGATGCGCGCCGTGTCCCGCCCGATGCGCCGCCCGACCCTCCCGATGCTCCTCCCGAGCCGCTGCGACGCGCCCCTCCGGACCCGCCGCCCGACCCGCTGCGACGCGCCCCGCCGGACCCGCCGCCTGACCCGGTGCGCCCCCCAGCCGAGCCGCGTCGTGCTCCGCCCGACCCGCCGCCGCCGGCGCCTCCGTCTCCCGAGGTGCTCGAAGGGCCCGAAGCGTCGGGGCGCGACCTCGCGGGGCGGTCGTCCGGCGGAGGGGGTGGGCCGGCCATGGACCCGGAGTGTACGACCCCGGGGCCGCCGCCCCGGTGCGTGGGATCAGCCCGCGCCTGTGGTGCCGGCGCAGACCCTGTCGTAGACGGTCACGTACCTGGCCGCCACCTCTGCCATCGACCATCGAGAGGCGTGGGCGAAGGCGGCGTCGAGGGCTTCGGGGGCGCACCGGCCCGTGCCGTGGGCGGCGCCGTCGACCACGGCGACGAGGGCACGAGCCAGAGAAGCCACGTCGCCCGGCGCCACCAGGACACCGTGGTCCCCGACCACGGCCCGGTACCCGGGCAGGTCGCTCGCCACCACGGCGGTGCGCGCCGCCATGGCCTCGAGCAGCACCACGCCGAAGGACTCCCCGCCGAGCGAGGGCGCG
The DNA here is from genome assembly GCA_963848335.1 of uncultured Acidimicrobiales bacterium. Lineage (GTDB taxonomy): Bacteria > Actinomycetota > Acidimicrobiia > Acidimicrobiales > UBA8190 > Chersky-840. Next base: position 1,384,710 of record CAWKDD010000001.1, on the reverse strand, counting down.
CACAGGACATGGGCGCCCGCCAGCCGGGACGCCAGCTCCTCGTCGTCGACCCTGCCCAGCCAGGTCAGGCGATCGCCGGGGGGATAGCGCCGCCGGAGGCGCCCGGTGTCGGGGCCCTCCCCCGCCACCCAGATCGTCATGGGGGTGTCGGGCCCGACCCGGGCCGCCGCCTCGAGCAGCACCTCGAGGCCCTTGCGCTTTTCGTGGCGTCCCACGAACAGCACCGTGGGCCCGCTCACGGGCCGGGGAACGGCCGAGGCGAAGCGCTCGAGGTCCACGCCGTTGCCGATGATGTCGTAGGAGCCTCCGAGCGCGCCCCGAGCGGTGGCTTGGGCTTCGGCCGACACCGCGCAGCGCGCCGCCAGGCGCCCCGCGGCGGCGCGCGCCAGGGGCCCGAGGAGGCGGTACGCGGTGCTGGCGCCGGCACGGTGGAACGTCCCCACCTTGGGCAGCCCGCACGCCACCAAGCAGGCGTATCCGGGTCCGGGCGCCAACGGCTCGTGCAGGTGCAGTACGTCGAATCCTCCACGGCGCACGCTCCGCACCGCCCGCCACGCGGCCCGGGGGCCGAGGGCGACGGGGGCCACCGACCCGTTGGCGGGCAGACCCACGGACCGGCCCAGCCGCACCAGGGCCTCGGGGGCGATGCCGAGCAGGGGGCCATCGCCGTCGACCGGGGCGAGCACCACGGCATCGTGCCCGGCGCGGGCCAGGGCCGCGGCCAGGCCGAGCACCTGTCCTTGGACACCCCCGGGCCGGCTCAGGCTGTAGGGGCACAGCAGTGCCACGCGCACGGGCGTGCTCCGTCGGTCAGGCGACCGAGCCGGCCGCGCCGTCACTGGGCCAGTTCGGCTGGAAGAGGTGCCACTGCTCGGGAGCGCGCCGGATGAGCTGCTCGAGATCGGTGGCGATCAGCTGCGTGACCCGGGCCACGTCCTGGCGCAGCCTCCCGGTCCGCTCGGTGGGAACCGGAGCCATGATCACCGCGGTGTGGTCGATGCCCGGGCCGCTGTAGACGGCCGTCGGGAGCAGGACCGCGCCGGTGCGCAACGCCAGCACGGCGGGTCCCGCCGGCATGGTGGTGCGCTCACCGAAGAACTCGACCTCGACACCGTTTCCGGCGACGTCGCGGTCGCACAGGAGGCCGACGAGCTTGCCCGCCTTCAAGGTGCGCAACAGGACGCCACTGGCCTCACCCCCGAGGGGCACGATGGTGAGGCCCATGGCCTCGCGCTGGGAGACGAACCAGTCGTACATGGCAGGTGGCTTCAGCGGCTCGGCCACGCTGGTCATGGGATAGCCCTGCAACGCCAGCCACGCGCCGCCCCACTCCCAGCTCCCGATGTGGGGCAGCGCCATGATCACGCCCTTGCCGGCCTCCATGCCGGCCACGAGATGCTCCCAGCCGCTCTCCACCAGCATGCGGTCCGCCACCACGTCGGGGCCCAGAGCCGGGAGCCGGGCGCCCTCGAACCAGTAACGGGCGTAATTCAAGAAGGCCCGCCGCGTCAGGGCGGCGAGCTCGGCCTCGCTGACCCCGGGGCCCACCACCCGCCGGGCATGGCGCGGCGTACATGGCTCCCGCCTTGCCGGGAAACGCCGACAACACCGCAGCCACGATGCCGGCGGCTGCGGCCGCCACGAGCTCGGGAAGCACCTGCATGGCGGTCCCGAGCGCCCGGTACGTCAGGTACGCGACCCAGGAGCCCTCAGCCTCGACGCCGGTGTCATCGGACGCCTCAGGCACGTCTCGGGCCGCGCCGGGGTCTCTGGTCTGAAGCCGCGGCGTGCTCAGAAGCCGCGCGACGCGGGACGCCGGCCGGTGCGCGATGCGGGCCGAGCCTCACGTCGTGCCCGCCAGATGCGCCCTGAACGGCTCGACGGCACTCCGGCACGCCGAGCCCTCCACCGTCCCGAAGGCTGAGCCGCCCGGCGCGGGACGGCGGCACGAGCGCCGACCGCGTCACGATGCGCACGCCCTTCGCGCCACGTGCGCCAGCGCGAGTCGACCCGACCTTCGTGCCAGCGGGCCAGCGCCCGGCGGGTGACGTCCATGTCGGCGTCGGCGAACACGGCCCGGGTCGGCGCGGGCGGAGGTCCCTCCGCCTCCTTCCAGACGTTCACGAACCTCCCCAGCGCGGTGGCCGACAACAGCCCGAAGAACACCAACAGCGCGGGCACCAACGCCGAGGCCGCCACGACCCCGGCGATGAAGCACAAGCCCAGCAGGATGAAGCGCTCCGCCCTCTCCATCAGTCCGCCCTTGGCCGACAGGCCGAGCAGCTCGGCCTTGGCCCGCTGGTAGGAGATGAGCGAGGTGACCGCCAACATGGCGAAGGGCAGCAGCACCATCTCGCCGTGGTGGCGGGCCGCGAGGTACCACGCCACGCCCCCGAAGAGGAAGGCGTCGGAGATCCGGTCGGCCACCGAGTCGAAGAAGGCGCCCCGCACCGAGGCCCGTCCCGAGGCCTTGGCCACGGGCCCGTCGAAGAGGTCGGGCAGACCCGTCGGGAAGAGCAGGAAGATCCCGGCCACGAGGTGGCCCGATCCCACGGCGAGGGCCGTGACCACGGACATGGAGAGGCCGAAGACGGTGAGGACGTCGGCGGTGACCCCCACCCGCACCAGAGCGGTGCCGACCGGCTTGGTCGTTCGGTCCACTGCTTGGCGCCAGCGACCGTCGAACATTCGTGGGTTTCCTCCGGAGGGGTTTCACCTCCAGCGTACCATCGGCCCTCCCGGCCCCGATCGATTGTCCCGTCGCCCCTGCCCAGGCGCAGCGTCACCGGTAGGCTGCCATCCGCAGCGGCCGCACGCCGTGAGGATCTCGAGGGAGGGAGGTACGCGGGGTGCCGAGTTACCCACCGTCCCGCATCCGCAACGTCGCCCTGGTCGGACACAACGGCTCGGGCAAGACCACGCTGGCCGAGGCTCTCCTCTTCGCCACCGGCGCCGTCACCCGCCAGGGCAAGGTCGACGACGGCATCGACCGTCTGCGATTTCGAGCCCGAAGAGGTCAAGCGCCACATGTCGCTCTCCCTCGCCATCGCCCCGGTACTGCTCGGCGACGTCAAGCTCAACATCCTCGACACGCCGGGCTACGCCGACTTCTTCGGCGAGGTCCGGGCGGCCGCGTCGGTGGCCGACCTGGCCGTGGTGGTGGTCAGCGCCGTCGAGGGCATCGAGGCGCAGACCGAGGCGGCCTGGGAGCTGGCCGCCGAGCTCGGCCTGCCGCGTCTGGTCTTCGTCAACAAGCTCGACCGGGAGCGGGCCAGCTTCGACCGCACCCTCGGCGCGCTGCGGGAGCGCTTCGGCGCCGGGATCGCGCCCCTCGAGCTCCCCGTGGGCGAGGAGTCGGGCTTCCGTGGCATCGCCGATCTCCTCACCGACACCGCCATCATCTACGAGGGCGGCAAGCCCCAGAGCGGCCCCATCCCCGACGACCTGGCCGCCACCGAGCACGAGGTACGCGAGCAGCTGGTCGAGGGCATCGTGGTGGGCGACGACGCCCTCATGGAGCGCTACCTCGACGGCGAGACGCCCTCGGGCGCCGAGCTCGAGGCCACCCTGGCCCACGGCGTCGCCCAGGGCCTGGTGTTCCCGGTGGTGTGCGGCTCGGCCGTCACCGGCGTGGGCATCGACCGGCTGGCCACGCTTGCTGGCCGAGATCGCCCCCAGTCCCGACTCCCGTCCCGCCGTGGAGGTCGCGTGCCGGCGACTCGGTGCAGGAGGTGGCGTGCGACCCCGCCGGCCAGCCCCTGGCCCGGGTGTTCAAGACCATCTCCGACCCCTACGTGGGCAAGATCTCGCTGCTGCGCGTGCTGTCGGGGACGATCCAGCCCGACACCGTGCTCACCGACCCCCGCACCCACGCCGACGAGCGCTCCACACTCCTGCAGCTCCTGCGGGGCAAGGAAGCCCAGCCCGTGCGAGGCGGCCAGGCCGGCGACATCGTGGCCGTGCCCAAGCTCTCCGACACCGCCACCGGCGACACCCTGGCGCCCAAGGGCACGCCCGTCGTGGTGCCCGCCGCGCCGCCCGAGCCCGTGCGTCCTGGCCGTGGCCATCCGCCCCAAGTCCAAGGGCGACGAGGACAAGCTCATGACCGGGCTGCACCGCCTGCAGGAGGAGGACCCCGCCCTCGTCGTCGAGCGCGTCGACGAGACCCACCAGACCATCCTGCGTGGCACCGGCGAGACCCACCTGGCCGTGGCGGCCGAGCGCCTGGCCCGCAAGTTCGGCGTCGAGGTCGCCACCGAGGACGTGCTCGTCCCCTACCGCGAGACCATCACGCAGCAGGCCGAGGCCGAGGGCAAGTACAAGAAGCAGACCGGCGGCCACGGCCAGTTCGGGGTGGCCTCCATCCGCATCGAGCCCCTCGAGCGCGGCGAGGGCTTCCACTTCGTCGACCAGGTCGTGGGCGGCGCCATCCCCAAGCAGTACATCCCGGCGGTCGAGAAGGGCGTCGTCGAGGCCATGGGCCAGGGCGGGGTCCACGGCTATCCGGTGGTCGACGTGCAGGTGACGTGCTTCGACGGCAAGTACCACCCCGTCGACTCCTCGGAGATGAGCTTCAAGATGGCGGGGTCGCTGGCCTTCAAAGAGGCCATGGCCAAGGCGGGCCCGGTGCTGCTCGAGCCCATCTCGCTGCATCGAGGTCACCGTGCCCGCCACCATGCAGGGCGACGTCCTCGGCGACCTCAACTCGCGCCGGGGCCGGGTCCAGGGCACCGACACCGTCGACGGCGGCCAGCAGCGGATCACCGCCCTCGTGCCCACCGCCGAGATCCAGCGCTACGCCGTGGACCTGCGCTCGCTCACCGGCGGCCGGGGCCGGTTCCGCGCCGAGCACGACCACTACGACGTCATGCCCGCCAACCTCGTCGAGCGCATGGCCAAGGCCAAGGGCGACTGACCGGCGAGCCCCCGAGCCGGCTGAGCCCCGGGCCGGCTGAGCCCCGGGCCGGCTGGGCCGCCCCGCCCGGCGCTCAGGGCGCGGGCCAGGCCCGGTGCAGGCGCTCCCATCCCACCGCCAGCGACTCGGGCATGACGCGCACCCCGGCCACCGAGGTCATGAAGTTCGTGTCGCCCGACCACCGGGGCAGCGACGTGCAGGTGCAGGTGCGCCGGGGATCCCCGCCCCGGCGGCGCGGCCCAGGTTGGCGCCCATGTTGATGCCGTCGGGGTCGTAGGCCGCGGTGAGGGCGGCCACGGCCGGCCGGGTGCCGCGCCACAGGTCGGCCGACTCCTCGGGGCTGAGCTCGTCGAGCTCCGCCAGGTGGCGCACGCGGCATCACCAGGAGATGGCCGCTGGCGTAGGGGTAGGCGTTGAGCACGGCGAAGCTGAGCTCGCCACGCCACACCACCAGGTTCTCGGCGCTCGGGCGGGCCCGAGGCCGCGATGCGGCAGAAGACGCACCCGTCGTCGGCGCCGCTGCGCTCGGCCGCCGCGGCCGACGCCACGTACTCGCGGCGCCACCCCGCCCACAGCTGCTCGAGCGACGTCACTCGGCTCATGGGCCGAGCCGGCCCCGTCGCCGCCGCGCTCGGGAGACCCTTGGCCGCGATCTCGGCCGCCACCGCGTCGACGAAGGTCCCCGAGCGGCCACGCCCCGGTCGGGGCGGTTCGAGCCCCGGGCGTTCACCCCGACGGTGCGCGCCGCCGACGTCGTCGTCGCCCACCACCAGGATGTAGGGCACCTTCTCGAGCTTCCAGCGCCGGATGCGGGCCGGGAGCGGCTCGTCGGCCGTGTCCACCTCGGTACGCACCGCAGCCGACCCGCAGCGCGGCGGCCACGTCGCGGGCGTAGGCGTCGTGCTCGTCGCGCACCGGAAGCACCACCACCTGCACCGGCATGAGCCAGGTGGGCAGTGCGCCCGGCGTAGTGCTCGAGGAGGATGGCGAAGAAGCGCTCCACCGACCCGAACAGGGCGCGGTGGATCATGACGGGGCGGTGCCGGGCGTTGTCGGCGCCGACGTACTCGATGTCGAAGCGCTGGGGCAGCTGGAAGTCGAGCTGGATGGTCGACACCTGCCAGTTCCGCCCGATGGCGTCGCGCGCCTGGACCGAGATCTTGGGGCCGTAGAACGCGCCCCCGCCCTCGTCCATCACGAGCTCGAGGTCTCGCCCGCTCGGCCACGGCCCGCAGCGCCTCGGTGGCGTCCTCCCATTCCGCGTCGCTGCCCACCGCCTTGCCCGGCGGCTTGGTGGACAGCTCGAGGTAGAAGTCCTCGAGCCCGAAGTCGCGCAGCAGGTCGAGCACGAATCGCGAGCAACGACCGGTGAGCTCCTCGGCCATCTGCTCCCGGGTGCAGAAGATGTGGGCGTCGTCCTGGGTCATGCCCCGCACCCGGGTCAGGCCGTGCACCACCCCCGACTTCTCGTAGCGGTAGACGGTGCCGAACTCGAACAGGCGCATGGGAAGCTCGCGATACGAGCGCTGCCGGCTCCGGAACACGAGAATGTGGAACGGGCAGTTCATGGGCTTGAGGTAGTACTTCTGCCCCTCCTCGAGCTCCATGGGGGGGAACATGCCCTCGGCGAACCAGTCGAGATGTCCCGAGATCTCGAACAGCTCGGCCTTGGTGATGTGCGGCGTGTAGGCGAATTGGTAGCCGCCGTCGATGTGGCGCTGGCGCGAGTAGTCCTCCATGAGGCGGCGGATGGTCGCCCCCTTGGGATGGAACACGGCCAGACCCGAGCCGATCTCGGTGGGGAACGAGAACAGGTCGAGCTCCGCGCCGAGACGCCGGTGGTCGCGGCGCTCGGCCTCCTCCAGGCGATGGAGGTGCTCGGCCAAGGCCTTCTCGGACTCCCAGGCGGTGCCGTAGATGCGCTGCAGCTGGGGCCGGTGCTCGTCGCCGCGCCAGTACGCGCCGGCGACGCGCAGGAGCTTGAAGTGCCCGAGCCGGCCCGTCGAGGGCACGTGCGGACCGCGGCACAGGTCGACGAAGCCCGGTCCGTCGGAGCCGCCGACGTTGCGGTAGGTGCTCACCTCGGCGGCATCGGGGACGATGTCGGCCGACGCCTCGACCGACAGCTCGGCGTCGGGCGGCGGCGCCCGACACGCCCTCGATGATCTCGCGCTTGAAGGGTTGGTCGGCGAAGAGCGCCAGTCCCTCCTCCACCGAGTGCTCCTCGCGCACGAAACGCTGGTCGGCGTCCATCATGGCGCGCATCTTCTCCTCGATCCGCTCGAGGTCGTCGTCGCTGAACGTCGCCCCACCGGGGAGCTCGAAGTCGTAGTAGAAGCCCTCCGCGATGGCGGGGCCGATGGCGTAGTGGGCGCCGGGCCACAGCGCCAGGACGGCCTGGGCCAGGACGTGGGCGGTGGAATGGCGCAGCACGGCCCGCCCCGCGTCGGAGTCCTCGGTGATCACCGCCACCTCGGCCCCGTCGGGCAAGCGCGTCCCGAGGTCCACCGTCTCCCCGTCGACGGTGGCCGCCACGGCCGCCTTGGCCAGGCGGGGGCCGATCGACTGGGCCAGAGACAGCGCCGTCGCTCCGTCCTCGAGCTGCCGGGTCGAACCGTCGGGCAGGCGGATCGTGATCACAGCTCCACCCCCAACAAGGCCGCGCCCGCACCCACGTCGCGGCCGGCGTCGGCTTCGTCGTCGAGTACCGCCAAGGCGTCGAGGGCCCGGAGGTCGTCGTCGAGGCACCGGCGCACCTCCGCGCACGGCGCGAGCGAGCCGCCGACGTCCAGCACGGGCGAGCTGCTGGCGCTGCGGTCCACCGAGGCGGCGGCGCGCCACCGGTCGAGGCGTTGCGCGGCTCGCTCGAGGTCGGCGGGATCGAAGTCCCAGTCGGTGCGGTAGTGGTGGCCCAACAGGGCGAGGCGCACGGCCATGGGATCCCATTCCTTGAGGAGGTCGGCCACGAAGACGAGGTTGCCGAGGGACTTCGACATCTTGGTTCCCTCGAGCCCCACCATCCCGACGTGCAGCCAGTGGCGCGAGAAGGTCGTCCCGGTGACCGACTCGGACTGTGCCGTCTCGCACTCGTGGTGGGGGAAGACGAGATCGGTCCCTCCGCCGTGGAGGTCCACGGTGGTCCCGAGCTCGCGCATGGCCAGCGCCGAGCACTCGATGTGCCAACCGGGCCGGCCCGGGCCCCAACGCGACTCCCACGACGGCTCGTCGGCCGCCGAGGGCTGCCACAGCACGAAGTCGAGTGGGTCGCGCTTGTTGGGATCCTCGGGATGGCCGCCCCGTTCGGCCGCCAGGACGAGCATCTCGGGGCGCGACAGGTGGCTCACCTGGCCGAAGCGGGGGAACGACGTCACGTCGAAGTACACCGCCCCTCCCGAGCTGTAGGCATGGCCCCCGTCGAGCACGGCACCGATGAGGGAGAGGATGTCGGGGATGGCGGAGGTGGCCCGGGGCTCGCGGTACACGGGCAGGAGCCCTAGGGCGGCCATGTTGGCGTCGAAGCGGGCCATCTCCTCGGCGGCCAGGTCCAGATAGTGGACACCGAGCTCACGGGCCTTGCGCAGGATGTCGTCGTCCACGTCGGTGACGTTGCGCACCAGCTTGGGCTCGTGGCCGAGATCGGCGAGGCGCCGCTGCAGGATGTCGAAGGTGAGGTACACCTGGGCGTGTCCCACGTGGGCGGCGTCGTAGGGAGTGATGCCGCAGGAGTACATCGACACCACCGGGGGCGGCTCGAAGGCGACGATCTCGCCGCGCGTGGTGTCGTAGAGCTTCATCATGGCGTCGCCGCGCCCTGGCGCCGTCGCACCGCCGGTCGCGGTTTCATGGGTGGTCGAGGCCCGTGAGCCGCAGTGAGCTGTGTGCCTTGTGGCGGATGTTCACCGTGACGAGCACGGCGGTGAAGGCTTCGATGGCCCCTGCCTGGGCCAGGCTCCCGGCGTCGAGGGGCCGCAGGCCCGGGATCGAGGCGAAGAGCGTCACCGCCGACCGGGTCGCCTCCGGATGGTCCGAGCACACGAGGACGTCCGAGCCCAGCGTGGCGTCGAGGTCCTCGAGCTCCGACGCCGGCAGGTGGTGCCCCGCCGCCACCACCAGCGACGAGGGCAGCTCGGCCTGGACGGCGGCGGCCATCGAGCCCCGGGGCGGGATCAGCGCGTGCATCTCCCGGCCCTGTTTCACGAGGGCGTTGGCCACCGACACCACGACCTTCCCCTCCAGCACGGCGGCCAGGGGGCGCAGGGTGGGGACCACTGCGTCCCAGGGCGTGGCCACCACGACGACCTCGCAGGCCGCGGCGCCGTCGTTGGCGGCCCCCGTCACAGCCGGGGACCGTGGCCACCGGTCGTGCAACGCCCCCACCACCTCGGCGGCACGCGACGCGTCGCGTGACCCGATCGTCACCGACACCCCCGCCACGGCCAGCCGCAATGCGAGCCCCCGACCGAGCGGCCCGGTCCCCCCGAGGATCCCGACGTGCATCAGGTAACACTGGCACAAACGGCTCCGGGCCCAGGTCAACGGCGGGCATCGGGCCGCGGGCCGTGCGCACCCGGCGGGCGCTCGTCCCTCGGGTAGGGTCGCCCGCGTGTCACCTGGTACCGGGCTCCTGGCGGGAAAGCGCATCCTGGTCACCGGCGTGCTCACCGACGCGTCGCTGGCCTTCGGTGTGGCCCGGCGGGCCCAGGCCGAAGGGGCCGAGGTCGTGCTGTCGGGCGCGGGACGCGGGCTGTCGCTCACCCGCCGCACGGCGCGCAAGCTCGAGACCCCTGTCGACGTCATCGAGATCGACGTGACCGACCCCGAGCACCTGCGGGCCGCGGCCGCAGACCTCACGGCGCGCTGGGGCCGTCTCGACGGCGTGCTCCACGCCATCGGCTTCGCGCCCCAGGACTGCCTGGGAGGTGACATCCTGCGGGCCGAGTGGGAGGACGTGGCGGTGGCCCTCGAGGTCTCGGCGTACTCGTTGAAGGCCCTCGTCGGTGCGCTGCGGCCCCTGCTGTCCGCGGCAGGCCGGTCCTCGGTCGTGGCGCTCGACTTCGACGCCCGCGTGGCCTGGCCCGCCTACGACTGGATGGGCGTGGCCAAGGCCGCCCTCGAGTCCCTGGCGCGTTACCTGGCGCGGGACCTGGGACCCGAGGGCGTCCGGGTCAATCTCGTCGCCGCCGGCCCGGTGCGCACCATGGCGGCCAAGTCCATCCCGAGCTTCAAGGCCTTCGAGGACACCTGGTCCGACCGGGCCCCGCTCGGGTGGGACGTCAACGACTCCGAGCCCGTGGCCCGGGCCTGCGTGGCGCTGCTGTCGGACTGGTTCCCCATGACCACCGGCGAGATGGTGCACGTGGACGGGGGCGTCCACGCCATGGGGGCCTAGCGACGCTCAATCCTCAGCGAGGATCCGGTACAGCTCCTTGCCCGTGGCCCGGATGGCGGTGGTGGCCCGTTCCATCTGCGACGGGTCGCCCTGCCGGGCGATCTGCTTGGCCGCCGTGAGCAGCTGCACGGCCGACTTCATGAGCCCCTGGAACTCGGTGACGGACTCCGAGTCGGTGTCCCACGGGGTGCTGCCGTAGCGCTCGACGCGTTCGGCGGCCTCGGTACGCCCCGCCTCGGTGAGCTCGTAGACGCGCTTGCCGTCCTGCTGCTCGGAGCGCACCAGACCCTCGTCCTCGAACAGCTGCAACGTGGGGTACACCGAGCCCGGGCTGGGACGCCACGTTCCGCTGCTCTTCTCCTCCAGGCGCCCGATCAGCTCATATCCGTGGGCGGGCCCGTCGCCGAGCGCCAGGAGCAGGGCGGTGCGGATGTCGCCGCGGCGCATCCGCCTTCCCCCCCCTCGCCAGTTGCCCCGGTCCGAGCCCCATTCACCGGCCCACGGCGGACGGCCGTGGTGCCCTTTCATTCGCATACGTCCATGCATGTCGATCTCCTCGGTCTGTCGGGTTCCTCTGTCCGGAACCCTTGAGCCCGGCAACCATTACCGGACTGTTCTCGTACAGACATGATATATCGCTACCTATCGCAAAGCAAGCCCCGGAGGGTCCGGTGGTGCCGTGGAGACCGGGGTGCCCCGGGCAGGCCCCTCCAGTCGGCGCAATGTCAGGGTTGAATGCCATCGCGGGGCTATGGTCGCGCGTCGCCCTCTCGGGAGGGTGACGTGCAGTGCAACGGGGACACGATTCGGCCCGGACCCCGCCGATTCCCCCACTCCCGCCTCCGCACCGGTGTCCCCGCTCGGCAGGGTGGCGAGGAGCCCACCCTGCCGAATCGGAGTCACTGAATTCGGAGCACCTGGTTCACCATTGCATGCATGACGCTACGCCTTCGGTGCTCCCCATGGGCAGGGGCCGAAAGTCCCAAAATCGCAGCGGGGCTCCCCTCGACCGACACCTCCGCCGTCGGGGGGCGCGTCAACGCTGGAGCGCCTTGACCTCCAAGTACTCCTCCAGGCCGTACTTGCCGAGCTCGCGGCCGATGCCGGACTGCTTGTACCCGCCGAAGGGCGCCAACGGGTTGAAACCGCCCCCGTTCACCTCGACCTGGCCACTGCGCAGCCGGCGCGCCACCTGCTCGGCGTGCTCCTTGTCCCCGGCCCAGACGCCACCGGCCAGTCCGTAGACGGTGTCGTTGGCGATGTCGACGGCCTCCTCTTCGGTGTCGAAGGGGATGATCGACAGCACGGGCCCGAAGATCTCCTCCTGGGCGATGGTCATGTCGCGCGTCACGTCGGAGAACACGGTGGGCCGGACGAAGTAGCCCTGCTCGAGGCCCTCGGGCGACTCGGCTCCACCGGTGAGAAGGGTGGCACCCTCGTCGACACCCTTCTTGATGTAGCCGCGCACCCGTTCCAGTTGCGTCTTGGACACCAGAGGCCCGAGGCGCGTCTCCCCGTCGAAGGGGTCGCCGGGCTTGAACTTCTCGGCCTCTTGCACCGCCAGCGCTTCGACCTCGGCCAGGCGCGAGCGGGGCACGAGCATGCGGGTGAGCGCGGAACACGTCTGTCCCGAGTTGATGTAGCAAGCCGCCACTCCAGCCGGGACCGCGGCGGAGAGATCGGCGTCCTCGAGGATCACGTTCGGCGACTTGCCGCCGAGCTCCAGCGCCACGCGCTTGACCCCTTCCGCAGCCAGCTGCATGACGCGCTTGCCGGCCCGGGTCGACCCCGTGAACGACACCATGTCGACGAGGGGGTGCGAGGCGATGGCCTCGCCCACGACCGGGCCGACACCGGTTACGAGGTTGAACACCCCCGGAGGCAATCCGATGTCGTCGAGGATCTCGGCCAGGATGAAGGCGTTGAGCGGTGCCACCTCGCTCGGCTTGAGCACCACGGTGCACCCGGCGGCGAGCGCCGGTGCCACCTTGGCCGCGATCTGGTGCAACGGGTAGTTCCACGGCGTAATGGCCCCCACCACGCCGACCGGCTCCCGGACGATGAGGGAGTTGCCCACCTCCTCCTCGAAGGGGAACTCGGTGGCGAGCTGCGCCGCGGCCGAGAAGCTCATCACCGGGAGCCCGACCTGGATCAGGTTGGACAGCGTGAAGGGCATGCCTACTTCCTGGGAGATGAGCGTGGCGATGTCCGAGGTGCGCGCCATCAGCGCCTCCTGGACACGCTCGAGGGTCTTGCCCCGCTCCTCCCTCGACGTCGTGGACCACTGCACGAAGGCGTCGGCCGCAGCGCGCGCGGCGCGGTCCACGTCCTCGGGGGTGCCCTCGGGGATCGTCCCGATGACCTCCTCGGTCGTCGAGTTGAACACCTCGATGACGCCCTTGCCCGTGGAGGGCACCCAGGCACCACCGATGTAGAGCTTGTCGCGTACCTCCATGACCTACCCCTCCTGGGCCTGTCCCCGGGCCGGTCCCGGGCGGGTGCGGCCGACGCACCGCGGACAGCCTCGATGCTATTCCCGCACGGGCGGTGCCGCCCCTTCGCCGTCGGTTCCGTCCTCGCCCCCCTGGCTCGGGCTTTCGAGCGCCACCGGCGCGCTCTCCCCCGCCGCCGCCAGGCCGGCGACACCGTCCTCGGCTTGCTCGTAGGGATTCCCCAGGATGTGACGGGCCATGTCGAAGACCGAGGCGGAGTCGGCGTCTGCGGCGGTCACCACCCCGCCGAGCAGAGACCGGCCCTGACCGGTCACCTGCTCCATGATCGAGTCGCCCATGCGCTGGACAAGGTCCCCCATCTGGGCGCGTTCGTGGCCCTTGGGGACCTTGAGCCAGCACATCACCACCGCCTGCACGACCCCCGCCGCCGCCGGCCACAACCAGATGGTGCGGTAGTCGCCGGTGACGTCGACGACCCACGCCGCCAGGAACGAGAAGACCACGGCGAACAAGCTGAAGGGCGCCACCAGCTTGCCGAGGAGCTCGCCCATCCCCCCCGAGCGCGGCAGGAGCTGCAGGAGCATGGGGGCCAACGAGATGACGAACGCCCCGAAGAGGGGTCCTCCCACGAAGGCCAGCACCACCGTCTGCCACAGGTGGGTGGTCGTGAATTGCACGAGTGAGACGACCGTGCCGGCCAAGGGGGTGAAGACGGCGATCTGCTTGCGCGTGAGCACACGACTGAGCCCGTAGCCCAGGGCGAGGCCGAGCATGACCACGGGGACGCCGCTCACCCAGCCGGCGATGGTCTGCGCGTTGGCCCCGGCGTGCTGCACGTTCTGGAAGTACACGATGGCCAGGTACCCGGTGGCGCTCAGCCCGGCCCAGAACACCAGGATCCCGGTGACGAGGACCTTGGCGTTGGGCACCAGCCAGATCTCGCCGAGCTCTTCGCGCCAGGGGCGGGCGCGGCGGTGGCGCTCCCGGTCGGCGACTTCGCGTGCCGCCGCCGATTCGCGCACGAGCAGGAGCACGACGAAGGCCACCACCACCATGAAACCGCCTGCCATCCGGAAGGCCAGGTTCCAGGTGGCAGGATCGTTGGCCTTCCAGGTGGCGATGACGGTGCCCTTGATCACCAGGCTCACGAGGACGCCGAGGACACCGATGAGGGCAGCGGCCTTCACGCTGCGGCTCTTGCCGAAGGTCTCGGGGATGACCGCCACATTGGCAAGTCCGAAGACCACGCTGGCCGTCTTGACCAGAACGATGAGCAGGACCAGGGGCCAGTACCCCGACACGAGGGTGTACGACCACGTGCACACGCCCATGATGAGCAGACCGGCCGCCATGTACGGCGCCCGGCGCCCCGCCGCGCTGCGGGTGCGGTCGCTGGCCCGGCCGAGCAGCGGGTAGGCGAGCCAGCCGATGAGGCGGTTGGAGGTGAGGGCGAAGGTGATCGCCAGCGCGCTCGACACCCGCGCCGAGACGAGCAGGGTGAGCAGCACCCCCGACACCGCCAGGTTGGCCCGCGGGCCCACCAGGCCGAGCGTCAGCCCGATGAAGCTGCGCAGGCGCATGCGGTCGACGCCCGAGACAGAGCCCTGGGCGCCTCCGTCGGCCATGTCGGGGAGGGGAACGGCTGCGCTCACCGCTGTGCCATCGGCACTCCCGGGCCCCGACACGAGCGACGGCTCGCCCCGTCCGGCCGACTCGGGACCGTTCATCTGCACGAGCCTACGGGAGCGCCCCTCCGAAGGGACCCCGCCGGGGGATCCGCCCGGGTCAGGGCCTTCGCCCGGGCACGACGGCGGCGATCTGGTCGCGGATGGGCTGGAACTCGGGCATGACGAAGTCCCGCCGCAGCCAGTTGGCGCCGTCGACCACGAGGGTGTGCCCCGTGACGAAGGCGGCGTAGGGCGAGCACAGCCACGTGGCCGCCCACCCGAGCTCGTGGAGCCGTCCGAGGCGACCGGCCGGGGAGCGCCGGGCGTCGACGTCCTCGCCCTCGGTGCGCAGGGCCTTCAGGTCGGCCCGCATGTCCTCGTGGGGGAAGAGGCCCGGGGCCAGCGCGTTGACCCGGACGCCGAAAGGCGCCCACTCCACCGCCAGGGTCTTGGTGAGGTTGCCGACGCCCGCCTTGGCCGCCGCGGTGTGGGCCATGCCCGGACCGCCCGTGAAGGACTGGGTGGCCAGGATGTTGCAGATGGCGGCGGCCTGCCCGGCCCGGCTCGCCCGGCGGAACAGCTCCTGAGAACAGAAGAAGGTGCCGTCCAGCACGATCTGGGTCACGGCGCGCCAGCCGTTGGGGCTGAGATCGTCGGCGGGGACGGGGAAGTTGGCGGCCGCATTGTTGACGAGCACCCGCACCGGACCCGAGCGCGTCCTCGAGCGCGTCGAAGGCGCTCACCACGTCCTCGGCCCGGCGGATGTCGGCACCGGCGTGGGCAGCGCGGCCACCCACCGCCTCGACGGCGGCCGTGCCGGCCAGGCGATGGCCCTCGTCGCGCGACAGGATCCCCACCGCCGCTCCCAGGCGGGCGAACTCGACGGCGATCGCCTTGCCGAGGCCGGTCCCGCCTCCGGTCACCACCACCGTCGTCCCCGCGAAGGTGTCCGGCGGGAGCATGAGCTGGCCCGGGGCCGGAGGTTCGGGAAGAGGCATGGCGCTACTTGCCCTCGAAGACGACGGGCTGTTTCTTGGCCTTGGCCGCGTAACCGGCGGGCATGTCGTCGGAGACGAACTCGATGGCCGAGCTCATGGCGCCGAACCGCATGGCCTCGGTGAACCCCCGGTAGGTGAAGCCGTCGACCGTGCGCTTGATGCTCTGCACGGCGAGGGGGGCGTTGGCGGCGATCTCCTCGGCGATCGCCATGGCCGTGGGGAGCAGGTCGTCGGTGGCGGTGACCTGCTGCACCACGCCGATGCGCTCGGCGGTGCGGGCGTCGAGGCGCCGTCCGGTGAAGGCCAGGAGCTTGGCCCAGCCCGCCCCGGCTTCGTGCGCCAGGCGCAGGTCCCCCCCGGCGTCGATGCCCACTCCCACCTGCGCCTCGGGCAGCGCGAAGACGGCGTCCTCGGCGGCGACGCGGATGTCGGACATGAGGACGAGCTCGAAGCCGAAACCCAGGCAGTAGCCCTGGACGGCAGCCACCACGGGCTGGGGGAGCTCGGCGAAGACCTTGAAGCGCTCGTGGGCCCAGCGGATGCCCTCGTAGTAATTGCGGGCTTTCTCGGCGGGAGATCGACCCGTGACCCGGTCCTCGGGCATGCCCAGGTCGATCCCGGCGCAAAACGCCCGGCCTTCGCCCCGCAGCACCACGGCACGGACGCGCTCGTCGAAGCGGATCTGGTCGGCACGGGCGCCCAGTTGCCGGGTGGACTCCCAACTCCAGGCGTTGAGCTTGTCGGGGCGGTTGAGGCTGAGCACGGCGATGTGCCCCTCGACCTTCAAGTCGAGATGCCACTCGTCTTCGGCGACGACGGGCGAGGTCCTGAACATGGGTGCTCCGATCGTGTGACGGCCGGCACCCACGTCCCCCTGTGCCCCACCGCGTCCTGCGTCCTGCGTCCTGCGTCCTGCGTCCTGCGTCCTGCGTCCTGCGCGCCGGCGAGTATCCCATGCCCCCCGGCCCCGGCTCCCGCCGACTACCCGACCTGCGCCGAACTTAGATAGGATCCGTTATCTAAGTTGCCGATGGGTCGTCACCATGGCCCGATAGCGGCGATCGACAAGGAGCCGAGTGTCACGGACCCAGGAGGAGCGCAAGGCCGAGACCCGTGCCCGCCTCCTCGACGCGGCGGCCACCCTGTTCGCCGAGCGAGGCATCGATGCCGTGTCGGTCGACGCCGTCGCCGACGAAGCGGGGCGCACGTCGGGATCCGTGTACGCGCATTTCGGTTCCAAGCAGGGGCTCCTCCTGGCACTGCTCGACGAGTGGGCGCACTCCCTGGTCACCGTCATCGCCGCCGAGTTCGAGTTGGCGGCCACCGTCGAGGACCGTCTGCGGGCCGTGGCGGCCAACGTGGTGACGAACCCCAGCGACCAGACGCGTCGGCTGCTGTTGCTCGAGCGGGAGCTGTGGCTGCGCGCCGCGCGCGACCCCGAGGTCGCCCAGGCCATGCAGGTCCGGTCCCGCGAGGCACACGAGAGGCTCTCCAAGGGTTTCGCGGCCTGGATCGCCGACGGGGTCGTCGATGGTGTCGCCCCACCCGATGTCCTGGCCACCGTGTTCAGGGCGCTGGTGATCGGCTTCGAGACCCAACATCGCATCGACCCCGCCAGCCTCGACACCGCCCAGGTGGCGGCGGCGCTGGCCATGGTGACCGGCGTGGCACCCGCCGCCGCGGTGACCGCATCCACCACCGCTTCGCACCGTGCATGACCACCGTTCTGACCCACTGACCCCGACGACCGCCAACCCGCCATCCACCGCAAACCAAGGAGACAGACGTGCACACCGAGATCTGTGACCGACTCGGCATCGAGTTCCCCATCTTCGCCTTCACCCACTGCCGCGACGTCGTGGCGGCGGTGTCCAACGCCGGAGGCTTCGGCGTGCTCGGAGCCATCGGGTTCTCGCCCGAAGAGCTCGAGATGGAGCTCGTCTGGCTCGACGAGCACGTGGGCGACAATCCCTATGGCGTCGACATCGTCATCCCCGGCAAGTACGAGGGCATGGGCGAGATGGACCCTGTGAAGCTCGAAGCCCAGCTGCAGTCCATGGTGCCCGACGACCACCGGCGCTTCGCCCGGAGGCTGCTGGCCGAGCACGGGGTGCCCGAGCCCGCCGAGGACCAGAAGCGCAGCGGGATGATGGGTTGGACCGAGGCCACCGGCAAGCCCCTGCTGGCTGCGGCGCTGCGCCACGACAAGGTCAAGCTCATCGCCAATGCCCTGGGCACGCCACCGGCGGACGTCATCGCCGAGGTGCAGGCCTCGGGTCGGCTCATCGGAGCACTGGCGGGATCGGTCAAGCACGCCATGAGCCACAAAGACGCCGGTCTCGACTTCATCGTGTGCCAGGGCACCGAGGGGGGTGGCCACACCGGAGACGTCGGGTCGGTCGTGTTGTGGCCCGAGGTCATCGACGCGGTGGCTCCGCTGCCGGTTCTGGCCGCAGGCGGTGTGGGCAGTGGCCGCCAGATCGCCGCCGCTCTGGCCATGGGGGCCCAAGGGGTGTGGGGAGGGACGTTGTGGCTGACCGTGGAAGAGGCCAACACCTCCCCCGGGCAGATGGAGGCCTACCTGGCCGCCTCGAGTCGGGACACGGTGCGGTCGAAGTCCTTCACCGGCAAGCCCTGTCGCATGCTCAAGAACGACTGGACCGAAGCCTGGGAACGGCCCGACACGCCGGACCCCCTCCCCATGCCCTTGCAGATGATGGTGGCCATCGAAGCGGTCGGTGCCACCCACCGCTTCCCCGAAGAGGCCAAGGACGTGGCGTTCAACCCGTGCGGGCAGGTCATCGGGCGCGCCACCCGGGTCCGCAAGTCGCGTGACGTGATCTACGAACTCGTGGAGGAGTACGTCGAGGCCGTCGACCGCCTGTCACAGACCGTGAAAGTGGAGGTGTGAGACAGGCTCTCCCGAGCCCCGTCCATACCAGCGCCTCGGTCGCGACGCACTCCGGGGTCGTGTGAGCGAACCGGGTCGGCACCGCCCGGGTCATGTCCACCTCAAAGTGGGCCAAGGTCATTGGGTACAGTCACCATCGTGGAGCACGAGCACTGCGACGCCTGTGGCTTCGCCGGTGGTGACTACGACGACGAGTCCTTGCTCGCGGCGCTCCGTTCCCTCGGCCCCCGGTGGCACGTACTGCTCGAAGGCGCCGGTCCTGAGTTACGGGTCCGGCCCGAGCCCGAGGTGTGGTCGGCCATCGAGTACGCAGCCCACAGCCGCGACATCACCGCTCTCCATGTGTTCGGCGTGCAGCAGGCCCTGACCGGCGACGAGCCCGTCCTCCCGCACATCGCCGAGGATCTTGTCGATTCTGCGGCGGCTGCCTACGGCGATGCCGATCCCGATGATGTCGTGGCCGCGCTGACGATTCAGGCTTCCCTACTCGCCGAAGTCGCCGACGGAGCGGGGCGCGAGACGTGGTCGCGAGGGATCACCATCGGCGCCAACCGAAGTGACGTGCGACGTCTCCTGGAACATGCGTTACACGACTCACAGCATCACCTGGCGGACGTCGAACGAGGGCTGTCTCACCTGTCGTGACCTGGTGGGTACTCACCGGACGAACGCACACATCGCGTCACGGTGGCGGACTCGTAGGTCGTGCACCAGGCGATCCACCCTCAGGAAAGCTGAAGAACATCATCTGCGTGGCGTAGGCCACGAGGCCGCGTCCCGGATCCCACAGCGCCATCTCCACCGACGCATACCCGTCCCCGGCGTGGCGGGCACGATTGTGGGCCAGCAGCCACTCCGAGGCGGCGCGGCCCAGCACGTGCACGGTCAGGTCCGCGCTGGGTCCGAACCACAGGGGCAGGCCGGGTCCCATGCGCTCCCCCACCGCGCCGGGCATCGTGTCGCACAACGTCACCAGTGCGAGCGGGTCCCACTCGCCACCGTCGTCGACGGGCGGGTCGTCGAAGCGGTACCAGTACGCCCGCTCCGACGACGAGGGCACCCACTGATCCCACGGGGCATGGCCGATGGCCACGCGTGACTCGACATGCTCCCAGAACGTGGCGCGCGGAAATGTGGGCACTCCCTCGGGCACCGGATCGCGAAATGACGGGCACAGCTCGGGCGCCGCAACCTCCGGACAGAGCCAGATCGGTGAATTCGAAACCTCGGCGCGCTCCTCCGAACACCGCCACGGCGGTGTGCCCGCTGTCCTGCCCGCTCGAGCGGACCGTGGCGGTGGCTTGGGACATGGTCCGCCCGGATCGGAGCACCGTGACGTCGATGTCGACAGGGCCTGGCGGCACCTGGGCGGCGAACACCGTCGTCACCGATCGCAGCGTCTGGTCGGGAAGACCGAGCTCGGCGGCCATGGCCCGCAGCGCCAGGGCGGTGACGATCCCTCCGTGGGGAAGGACGGGCGCGTTCCACTGGTCACTGATCACGGCCCGATAACGACCGTCGCCCTCGGAGCGAGGCTCCACCGAGGTCTGCTCGCCGAAGGGTGTCTTGCTCATCGCCCGCAGGATCGTACCCACGGGCTGCGACGATCGAGCACACGGGGCCCGGAGTCAGGGAGCAGCCCGTTCGGAGGGGGTCGGAGCGACCTCGTAGAATCGTGTCCGTGCAACACGCGGTGCTGACGCGCTACCGGATCATGGCCTACCTCACCGCCGTCCTGCTCATCGTCCTCGTCTTCGTGGGCATCCCCCTGCAGGTGGCGGGCCACCCCGGCGTGGTCAATATCCTGGGAACCCTCCACGGGTTCCTCTATCTGGTGTACCTCTTCGTGGCCTTCGAGCTCACCAGGAAGCTCCGCATCCCCGTGGGCCGTACGCTCCTCGTCCTCCTGGCCGGGACGGTGCCCTTCGGAGCGATCGTCGCCGAGCGCAAGCTGACCGCGGTGTATTCGAGACAGGCACGTGAAGCCCGTCCGATCGCCGGGACCGACCTGGGATCCGACTCGCCGGGGACGGCGCCCCAGGAGGCCTGACGGTCGTGCCCGTCCCGCTCGAGCCCCCGCACACCGCCGGCCGCCGTCTGTGGTCGACGAGGCGGGCCTTGGTGGCGCATGCCGCCCTGGCGGTGTGGATTCCGGGGTGCGCCGTCGCCTGTTGGTGGCAGGTGGGAGTGGGATTGTCGGGTGATTCGCTGGGCTGGATCTACTCGGTCATGTGGCCGAGCTTCGCCGTGTTCGGGACCGTCTTCTGGTGGCACTTCGTGCACGACGACCCCGACACGATCGGACGGCGCGGGCTACGCCGCCTGCAAGAAGCCGCGGCCCAACAGGCAGCGCAATCCGATCGGCACGGGCCGGCCGGGACCGAACCCGAACCGGAACCCGGCGAGGTGGCCCTGGCCCGAGCAGAGGCTGAGGACCCCGAACTGGCCCAGTACAACGCGTACCTGGCGGCATTGGCGCGCCAGGACCGTCCCAGCACGTGGCGAGCCCGCTGACGGGAATTCGTGGGAGGCTCGTCCCGTGACTACGGCCGGGCGACCCACCGGCCACGAGTCCGCGTCGGAGACCGTGGTCAGGCCCTACGAGTCGCGTGACCGTGCCCAGGTGCGGCACATCTGTCACGTCACCGGCTACATGGGAGAACCCGTGGACTGGTTGTGGCGTGACACGGAGAGCTTCGCCGACCTGTTCACCTCCTACTACACCGACGCCGAACCGGAGTCGGCGCTCGTGGCCGAGCGCGACGGTGTCGTGGCCGGCTACCTGCTCGGCTGCGCGGACTCGCGCACGGCCTGGAGTCCCGCCGGCATCTTCGCACGGCACCTTCTCCGACGGGCCATCGGGTTCAGGCCGGGAACCGCCGGCGTGGTGTGGCGTTCCTTCGGCGACGTCGTCGTCGACGCGCTGCGGCGCCGGCTTCCCTCGGTGAGCGGGTACGACGAGCGCTGGCCCGCCCATCTGCACATCGACCTGCTGCCGTCGATCCGCGGCGCCGGCGTGGGCGCCATCTTGGTGCACCGGTGGCTGGACGCACTCAGAGAGATGGGCGTGCCGGGTTGCCACCTCGAGACCATGGGCGAGAACCACGGCGCCATCGCGTTCTTCGAGTCCATGGGCTTTCGCCGGCACGGGAAGCCGACCTCTGCCCCGGGATTCCGCTCGCCCAGCGGGGAACGCAACACGGTCCAGCTGATGGTCCTCTCTCTGACGTGATCGACACCTCGGGGCCCTGATCCCGAGCGGAGACGATGAGCACCCCGCCGCGGCCCTCCCCGGGTCGTGGGGCGCCCAGGGTCTCGGGCGTCTGGGCTCCCCGGCCTGGGAGGACGACTCAAGGCCCCCTCGGAGCCCGCCGATGCCACAACGGTGGACGAATCGCGCCCCATCACGCCACGACGGATCCCGTCGAACGCCGTGCCCACGGTCTCCCCCGAACCAGGCGCCGACCGACCGCGAGACGCCGAACCCGCCTTCTGGCCCCTCGTCGGCACACCCGGTCAGGCCGGCGCCCGTGCCGACAAGGCGCAGCCCCTCGTCCCCGTCGGCGAGCTCTCCCCCCGGCCCCGCTCCCGCCTGGCCCCCCGGGTGGGGATCGTGGTGATCGCCTGCGCTCTGGTGACGGCGGGTTTGGCGGTCTCCCACGTCGGCCCCTTCAGCTCCTCACCCGGTGCCGCCACCACACCATCGGTGCCCAGCGGCGCGCACGTCGACATCCGTGGTACGTGGAACGCCCTCGTCGGGTTCGATTCGTCGATCTCCACGGAAACCCTGCACGTCGACGCCGAGGATCCCCTGACGGGGCAATTCTCGGCCTCACTCTCCTCAGCCGTGGGCGTCGAGTCGGTGAACGGCACGGTCGTGGGCTCGACGATGACCTACACCATCACCCTGGGCAAGAGCACCGACGACGGCACCGCAACGGTGTCCACGAACAACGGAAAGCTTCGGATCCAAGGCGTCTTCTCGAACTCCTACGGTGGCTCAGGGACGATCTTCGCAGTCCGCTCCACGAGTTGAGCTCCCTCGCGCCCGACGGCGGAGCGAGAGTCGACCACTTTGCACAGCCCGGGGTCCGTCCTCTCGCGCAATCCGGCGGCGGCGACGTCACCGGTGCGTGGAGACCCCGATGCGCCTCGCGGACCAGGTTGTTCCGCCATCGAAGGTCGTCCAAATGTCGGCGGGAGACCCGATCCACCGCCCGACCTTGGAGGACTCGAAACCCAAGAACCCCGCGGTCGGCGAGACATACCCTCCAGCTTGTCCCGTGTCACGCGCCGCCTGTGCCCAGTGGCGACCGCCGTCATGGCTCACCTCGAGCACCTGTTGGCTCCCACCATTGGGCCCGGTGGAGACAAAGACGTCCTCGACGTCGGTCAGTGCGATCAGCTGGAATCCCACATTGCCCGGGAGCGAGGCGGTGGAGGTGAAGGTCTTGCCACCGTCGGCCGAGATGTTCACAAAGTCCGGGCCATCGAGCCGGGGTGCGCACAGAACAGCGATCAAGTCGTCGGGCGCCGCAGTCAAGGCCTGGGTGTCGTTCTCAGTCGTTCCACTGTAGCCGCAGGGATCCGCACGCTCGGTCCAGCTCATCCCGCCGTCGTGCGAGATGAAAAGGGTCGTCTGCTCGTCTTGGGCACCACCAGCAGGATTTCGGTACACCGCCACGTAGACATCGCTCGGTCCCTGGCGTACCAGCTGCACCCTGCCGCCCTCGACGGGAATCGGATAGAGCTCCCGCCACGACGGGGACCCAAGGGGAGCCTCCTCCACGACCGGGTTGCAGGGTCCCGGACACCCCGTTTGGGTGTAGGCGACACGAATTACATTCGATCCGGCGATCTCGAGTGCCGCCACGTGCGGGCCTTGTTCCTGGCTCCAGCTTCGACCCCCGTCCGTCGTCACGAACAAGTCAGGATTGAAGGCGTATCCGTCGTCATCGTTGCCGAAACGGATGTTGAACGTCTGGGGCTGATTTTGAGCGCATCCCTCGGCACACGTGGATTGCGAGGGCAGCGATCCAACTCTGCTCCAGGAGATGTCGCCATCGGTGGTGGTGAGCACTTCTGACGGGCATGAGATCTTGCAATCCGACGCACTCGCCAGAGCCCAGCCGTGCGTTTCGCTCACCCACGTCAGGTCGGCAACGACATCTTGGCTCGGTGGGCTCGATGTCGTGGAGGTGGAGGGGGAGGTGGAGGTGGAGGGCACGACGGTGGCGGCGGCCGAGGTTGGTGTCGTCACAGGGTGAGAAGCACCACACGCTGAGAGCGCCAGCAGTGCCACTATCGCCGCGGGACAGAGCGAGAGACGGCGCATGTCCACGATGGTTTCACGTCGGAGGGCCCAAGTCCGTTTACCTGCACCTCCCCGAAGGAAACGTCCCTGAAGGACGCCGTCCGATCCTCGTCGCCCGGGCGGTGCGATTGGGCAACCGTTGGCGGTCGGAACACTAGGTGCTGTGCACTCCCACGGGCCGATCGCCATGCAGGGCCACTCGCAACATTCTCCTGGGGGTCGTCCCGAAGTCGAGGAGGGCGTAGTGCATGGTGCACCGGTTGTCCCAGAACGCCACGTCCCCCTCTTCCCATTTCCACCGCACCAGTCGCTCGGGTGCGACGGCAACCTCGTAGAGCAACCCGAGCAATGCGTCGCTCTCCCGTCGACGCAGTCCGTCCACCTTGTCGGTGAACAGGGGGTTCACGAACAGGCTGCGGGCACCTGTTTCGGCGTGTGTCCGCACCAGCGGATGTCGAGCCCGAGCCATGGCCGTCCGATCGGCCGCCTCCCCGCCTGTCGGGTCACGACCGGTGAAGTACCCTCCGGCCTTCCGGGCCGAATGGCTCGCCGTCAGGTCTTCCACGAAATCGCGCAGCGGCGCCGACAATGCCTGGTACGCGCCCGACATGTCCGCCCAGATGGTGTCACCCCCGACCGGCGGGACCTCCAGTGCGTACAGGATCGCTCCCAGCGGTGGGCACTCCTGGAAGGTCAGGTCGCTGTGCCAGACGTCGGCCCGGGCCCCCTCCACCGAGTCCAGGGGCAGAACCTCGGGATGTCCTTCCAGGCTGGGCTCCACGGGGTGCGCCTCCGTCGGGGTCCCGAATCGCGTCGCCACCGCCGTCAGCGACACCGCGTCGAGCGACTGGCGCCTGAACCACAGCACCTTGTGCTCCAACAGCGCCGCCCTGACGCCGGCCACCGACGCCGCGTCCATCCCCGGGGAAAGCGCCACACCCTCGACGACGGCTCCCAACGCCGGGCTCATGGGGACGACGCGCACGAAGTCAACCTAGACCCCGGTCCCAGCCCGCGCCGCGGGGCGCTCACCGGGCGAAGGCGTGCCAACCCAGCCACATCCACCCCAATGCGAGCGCATACCTCCCCACCCGGCTCGTGCTCAGGGCCTCCACCAGCTTCCCGAGGCCCGGGACGCGACCTTTGCCCAGTACCGCCAGCACCTGCCCGACGACGACGGTGGCTCCGAGGAGCGCCCACACGACGAGCGTGGTATGTCGGTCGATCATCGCGACACCAGGAACCACCCGAGCGCCAGCCACAACACGACGGCCGCGAACTTGCCGGGTCGAGTGGAATCGAGGAGGTCGATCAGGGAGCTCAGCGTGGGGTGCTCGACTCGGGGCAGGCTGACGAAGCAGTACAGCTCCCAGCCCGTGATGGCGAGAAGCGGGGCCATCCACACCAGCGCGCGCCGGGTGGGGGGCTCCCGCAGGTGGGCGTGGGTGCCGGCCGGTTCGTGGCCGCGGCGCCTTCTTCTCGGGGGACTCGCCCTGACCGTGACCCCGGCCACGACGACCAGCGCCACCGCCGTCACCGCATCGGCAGCCCAGGTGAAGGGATGGGTGAACGACACGAGCAGCGCATAGGCCAGCCCCACCGCCGCACCAGCGACAACCCGAGGCTCTCCGTAGACGCTCGCGTGCGGTCGGCCCACGCAGAAGGTCTAGCCGTTGGGCGTCCTCGACAGTGTCACTGGTACTCCTGTCGATAGCATCGTGCTCGCGCGTTCGCTCGACCGAGGCACACCCCTTCCCCCTCTTCCCCTCCACGGCCAGGACGCAGCCGAGAGCCGCCGAGCCACCGGCGAGGCCGAGGCGTCACGGTGACCGGTGCGGCACCGAAGCGCAGCCCGGTGACCTCCATGGCTCGAGTACTCCTTCGCCCCGCCCGCCACAACGGGGTGCGCGGGGACGAGCTGATCCGGGTCAGCGAGACCCTTCCCCGATGGCGCCCCGGTACACTCCGAAGTGTCGTCTCGACGGTGGGAGGTTCACCGATGGCTGCAGTCGATGAGATCTCCGTGATGGCTGCCACAGACGACGACCTCGGCGTGCCCGGCATCTCTGACGAGGAGCTCACGGCTCTCGCTCTGGCGGCCGATCCCGATCAACCCCTCGATCCCGATGCCGTGCCCTTGTCGGCGTACCTGGCGAACAGCCCCGGGCCGCTGCCGGAGTGGTACATGGCACCGGTGATGGCCCGACACAGCGGACGCCGTCGTCAGGCCGTCATCCTCGCCCTCATCGGCGCCTTCCTGTTGATCGAGGCATTCGGGCTGTGCAGCACCTACGGGCAATTCCCGTTCCATTGAGCGCTCGGAGCGAGCAGCTCCCGAGCTGACGCCGACCGGGGACGACTGCCCCCGTCCCCAAGGACTACTGGCCCTCGCTCATGGGGCGGTTGAAGACGAGCCGGGTGAGCGTTCCCCAGTGAAAGCGGGTGTAGGACGCCGGCCGCCACACGTGCTCGACGGTGTTTGCCTCCTCCAGAACCCGGTCGATCTGCTCGATCTTGTCGTAGGGCACGGACGGGACGAGGTGGTGAGCGGCATGGTAGTTGTTGTTCCAATACGCCCAGCGCACAAAGGCGTTGGACCGTATGGTCCGGGTGTTCCCCAGGATGTCGCCACGACCGCTGGCACCGTAGTGCTCGGGGACCAGCAGCAGAGGGAGCATCCCGAAGACGCCGATGGCGTAGGGGATGAGCCAGACGTTCACCGTCGCCCACGGGTCGAAGACCATGCCCCAGACCATGGCGCCGATCACCGCCAGCAGCAGGAGCGCGTTGAGCCTGATCGCCCGGCGCTGACGGCGCGTACGCACCCACGACGGCGGCCTGCCCACGACGGTCACGACGCTATAGGCGGTGTTCTCGAAAAGGACCAGCAGGCCGCCGAACGCCATCACAGCCAGGTAGACGCGGCGGGTGGGGAAGTTGAGAGGCGCTCTCTCGGGATCGCCGTCCCGGGCGGTCCGGGCATGGTGCTCGAGGTGATAACAGCGGTACGTGGCATAGGACCCGAGGATGGTGAGCACCGCCGCCGTGCCGATGACGTTGTTCCATCTTCTGGAGGAGAACAAGTGACCGTGGACCGCCTCGTGGCCGATGGCGGCGTTGCCGACGAGCGCCCAGGCCACGACGAGCCACACGACGACCCACACCGCCATCTCGTTGAGCCACACACCGACGCCGGCCGCCACCACCGCAGAGCCCCACGCCACGAGAAGATGGGTGACGGTCTTCCTCGGCGACACGCCCCCGAGACGGCGCTCCGCCACCAGAGAGCGGGCACGGTCGATCAGCGCCGCGTGCGCAGGGTCCGGTGGGACGAGGAGCTCTTCGACGCCCGTGTAATCCGCCACCTGGGCGTCGAGAGCAAGATTCCGGGCGCCTTGCGCCAATGCCATGAACAGCTCCTCTGCGTCGCGAGCCGTACGGCGGTTCCTGGCCCGGAAGCCTATGAAACCGGGGGACGAGGGGCAACCGGTGCCACCCGGGGCCGGCGGGGGGTCACTTGACCGCGACCTGCGGGTGCCGGAAGGATTTCCCGGTGAGACACTCGACCTCCAACGAGTGGCGGCGCCTCCACCTTCGCGGAGCTCATTGGTGGGAAGGAACGTCGTACCCCTCGGACCGCCAACGCGAAAGCGTCAAAGCGGACGAGTTGAGGTCCGAGACCGAGGATCGGCTCACCGAGCTCCTGGCCGAGGGATGGACGATGATCTCGGTGGTCCCGGCGGGACCCGTTCTCCTCTTTCAGACCCGGGTCGGCGCGCTGTGGCAAGAGGCATTCAACGTGTTCCTGGAGCGCCGGCTCAGTGCCGATGCCGCGGGCTCCACGACATAACGGGAGAGACCCCGCCGGTCATGAAAGGCGCGGGCGGTATCCAACGCTTCCGGCATAGGCGCCCTGGAGTTGTCGACCGACGAGCATGCCCGTGACGAAGATGACGATCACGGCGACCATCTGCGCGCCGGAGCTGAGGTCGAGCACCCACAGCGGGGAGGCTCCCCCCGTACCGATCTCGCCGACGAACCCCGCCACCGAACCGGCCACGGCGAGGCCCAGAGCCACCTCTCCCCCGCTCGCCAAATGCAAGGCGCGTGCGCTGTGGCCGACAGCGTCACGGAGTTGGTCGGCGTCGTCGGGATCCTCGATCACCTCCGCCCACGCCTGAAGCTGCCACCAGCACAGCCCCAGCACCCCGAGAAGGATGACGGCGACGAAGACGTTGGCCCACTCGGCACCGAAGCCGATGGCGCTCCACACGGCCTGGTTGCCGGGAAAGGGCCCCGGGCTTTCGACGACCAACCGGGCGATTCCGGCGGCCAGCCCACCGGCGGCCAGCACGACGACGCCGGCCAGAAGGGCCACGGCGAGCTTCTCGGGCACTTCCCAGGGGGGGCGGGTGTCGGCTTCGGCTCCGCCGGTGGACTCTGCGACGGGGCCGGGAAGCTCGGACATGGCAGAAGCGTAAACCGACCCCCGGCACCGGGGTCGGATCGACCTCGTGGGGACGAACGCCTGTCGGGCTGACGGTGCTGGGGTGCCCTGCGATCGTCGGATTAGGCTCGGGGCGTGGGCTTTCTCCTGCGCAAGCTCCTCGCCATCCTGCGGGTGCGACGCGAACGCCGCAACAGGTAGCGACAGCACCCCGAGACCGACCCTCCCGTCCGTCGTCTGCAGGCTCACCATCGGTGACGCCTAGAGAAAGAGAGGCTCGGACCGACCGATCTGAGACTGAAGGGATTGGACCACGCCGGCCAGCATGCGGGTGGTGGCCTCGAGCACCTGGAGCTGGTGAAGGACGTGCATGGCCACGGCGTTGGCCTGGTCTGGCTCCCCCATGTCGACGTCGAATCCCGACTCCGAGAGTCGCTGCGCCATGGGAGATCGGTGAAGGTCCTCCAGCATCTCCTTGGCCCGCTGGAGTGTCGGCTCCGACGGCGAGTAGCTCATGGCCGGCAACCGGAGCCTGCCACCCGATGTGGCAGATCGGCCCTTCGAGACGGACCTCTCGACAACCTTGTTCCCCTGTTCGCACAGCCCACGGTGAACACTCCATCAGGTGACATCCCGACCTTAGGCCCGGCCCGGTGGCGTGTCGAGCACCTGGGAACGGCACACCGTCTCCCGCTCTCGATGGCGGACCGGTGGGAGAATTGCGGCTGGATAGGCTCTCCGCGTGGGTGCGTTCGACCTCGTCATCTTCGACTGCGACGGTGTGCTGGTCGACAGTGAGCGCCTTGCGGTCCGTACCGAGGCAGAGATCCTCTCGGGGCTCGGGTGGCCCCTGACGGAGGCCGACATCGTGGAGCGGTTCGTGGGGCGGTCGGCGGCGTACATGCAGGAGGAGGTCGAGCGCCACATCGGCCGCAGCCTCGATTGGGAGGCCGAATTCGAAGCCCGTTACCGGGACGTGTTCGCACGCGAGCTCGTACCGGTCCCCGGGATCGTCGAAGCCCTCGAACAGATTTCGATCTCGACCTGTGTCGCTTCCAGCGGCAGCCACGAGAAGATGCATTTCACACTCGGGATGACCGGCCTCTTCGATCGCTTCGAGGGCCGGATCTTCAGTGCCGACGAGGTCGAGCGGGGCAAGCCCGCCCCCGACATCTTCCTCCACGCGGCGCGCGGAATGGGTGCCTCTCCGCCGCGTTGTGCCGTGGTCGAAGACAGCATCTCGGGCGTCAAGGCGGCACTTGCCGCCCACATGACCGTCTTCGCCTTCGCGGGCGGCGTCTCGAGCCCGTCTCAGCTCTCGATCGGTGGAGCGGTGGTCTTCGTCGACATGCGGGATCTCCCCGGGCTCCTCGCCGCCGAGCCGCAGTCGAGCACCCCGCACCAGGGAACGGCCCCAAAGGCCGCGTCGTAGGGCCGGGGCGGCACCTCGGACCCCCGGGTCCCGGTTTGCCCGATGGGTGATCCTCAACGTCATAATGCCTCTGGGCCTGCCTCGTCCCACCGGGCCCGGCCCCTACCTGTCGCTCACCCCGCAAGGAACTCCCATGTCGTCCACAGCGGTCCCCGCCCTCGGCGAGCTGGCTCTCGCGGCCCGGAACCGGGCAGCCCGCCCGTGAAGGCCCTCGGGAAGTGGTGCTTCCGACACCGCAAGACCGTCCTGGTGCTGTGGCTGGCGGCATTGATCGGATTCTTCGCGGTCGACCGCGCCGCGGGCAACGCGTTCTCCACCAAGTTCCAGCTGCCCAACACCCAGTCCTTCACGGCCCTCAGCCTGCTCCAGAAGGACTTCCCCGCCGTGTCGGGGTCCACTGACCAGATCGTGGTCCGGGCCGAGTCAGGCACGGTCCACGAGGCGCCGGTGAAGGCGAGCGTGCTGCACATGCTCCACGAGGTGGCCACCTCGCCCCACGTGCGCTCGGTGTCGGATCCCTTCACCCCGGCCGGCGCCTCCCAGATCAGCCGGGACGGCACCATCGCGTTCGCCACCGTCACCTTCGACGAGCAGACCCAGGCGCTGCCCAAGGCCGCCGTCGATCACGTCATCGCCACGGCGCGTGCGGCAGCCAGTCCACAGCTGCGGGTGGCTCTCGGCGGTGAGGACATCGAGAATGCCGAGTCGCAACCCGGATCCAAGAGCACGCTGCTGGGTGTCGTGCTCGCCCTGGTCGTCCTCGGGCTGGCGTTCGGCGCGCTCTTTGCGGCATTCCTCCCGCTCATCACCGCTCTCATCGCCATCGGCACTGGGTATTCGATCACCGGGCTTCTGAGCCATGCCTTTTCGGTGGCGAGCTTCGCCACCATCCTGGGCGTGCTGATCGGGCTGGGGGTCGGGGTCGACTACGCCCTGTTGATCGTGACGCGCCACCGCACCGGGGTGAAGGGCGGGCGCACCATCGAGGACGCGGCCGTCAACGCCGTCAACACTGCGGGCCGGGCGGTGTTCTTCGCCGGAATCACGGTGTGCATCGCGCTGCTCGGCCAGTTCGCGCTCGGCATCTCCTTCCTCTACGGCATCGCCGTGTCCGCCGCCATCACCGTGGCCCTGACCATGCTGGCGTCGCTCACCCTCCTCCCCGCACTGCTCGGATTCCTGGGACTCAAAGTCCTGAGCCGGCGTCAGCGGGCCGAGATGAGGAGGAACGGACCGGTCGCCGAACAGGTCACGGGGCTGTGGCGCCGCTGGGCGGCGGCCATCGAGCACCGACCCGTCGTGCCCGCCGCCGTCGCCCTGGCCGCCGTGGTGGTCATCGCCCTGCCGTTCTTCAGCCTCCACCTGGGGCTCGACGACGCAGGGAGCGACTCGCCGAGCACCACGTCCCGCCAGGCCTACGACCTCCTGGCCCAGGGCTTCGGGCCAGGGTTCAACGGGCCCTTCCAACTCGTGGGAGAGCTCCCTTCCCCGGCGGCCGTGTCCAAGTTCACGGCCTTGGCGGATTCGCTCGCGCAGCAACCCGGCGTGGTGAAGGTGACCGAACCCGTCGTGAGCCCCAGCGGGAGGGTGGCCGTGGCGACCCTCTACCCGACGACCAGCCCCCAGGCCACGCAGACCTCGTCGCTGTTGGCCCGCCTCCGCAACGAAGTCATCCCCAAGGCACAGGCCGGTACCGGTGTTACGGTCCTGGTGGGAGGGCCCACCGCCATCCAGAGCGACTTCTCCCACGTCTTGTCGTCGAAGCTCCCGCTCTTCGTCGCCGTCGTCGTCCTGCTGGCCTTCTTGCTGTTGATGGCCGTGTTCCGAAGCCTCCTGATCCCACTTGTGGCATCGATCATGAACCTTCTGTCGGTAGGAGCCGCACTCGGCATCCTCAACGCGGTGTTCTCGTGGGGATGGGGGCACTCGGTTTTCGGCATCTCGGGCACAGCCCCCGTCGAAGTGTTCGTACCCGTCTTGATGTTCTCCATCCTCTTCGGGTTGTCGATGGACTACGAGGTGTTCCTGGTCAGCCGTATGCACGAGGAATGGTTGCTCAAAGCCGACAACCGCCAAGCCGTGACGCTCGGCCAGGCGGAGACGGGACGGGTGATCACCGCCGCGGCCGCCATCATGATCCTCGTCTTCGCCTCGTTCGTCCTCGGGGGAAGCATCGTCATCAAGCAATTCGGCATCGGACTGGCCAGCGCCATCATCATCGACGCCTTCATCATCCGAACGGTGCTGGTCCCGTCCCTGATGCACCTCATCGGCGCGCCCAACTGGTGGCTTCCGAAGTGGCTCGACCGGCTCATCCCGCACATCAACGTGGAGGCGAGCGACATCTCCGAGCTCGCAGATCGGGTCATGGCCGATTCGACCCGGTCGTAGCGAGACGACGGCGCAGCCAGGCCCGGGGACAGGCGCTCGACGCCTCGGGGGGTACCGTTGTGACCTGATCCGGGAAGTGGGTCGGCTTCGGGGATACGTGCGGAGGTGATGGGGGTCGGTCCCCCGCCCAAGGCGTTACGCGTCCTGGCCGTCTTCCAATAGCTTCCGCAATTCGTCCCGCACCGCCCAAAGCGACCGCTCCACCTCCTGCAGCTCGGCGAGCACCGCCAAGGCAGCCTCCCGGTCGAAGGGCGATGGCCGTAGGGGCATGCCGGACAGGATGTCCATGGGATGAGCGGCGGGCCCCGGTCCGTTTACCGGCGAGGCTCGATGCTGAACCTCAGGCTGAACCTCGCTGAACCTCAGGCTGAACCTCAAGCTGACGCTCAGGCTGAGGTTCAGGTTGAGGTTGAGGTTGAAGTTGGGGGGCGCGATAGTCGGGATGTGATTCCGGTGGGTACCACTTGCCATCGCTGGCCCGCCACCAACCCGCCCCTTGGCTCACATCCGACATCGGCCTCCCCTTGCCTACGCGTAGAGGCTAGGTGGAGTTCGCGCGTTTGGAGGGGTCGGGGGGCGGGTCCCCAAGGCACCAAGGGGGGCAACCCGGAACCCGTCCCCACTCGACCCCTCTGGCCACTGCGGAGGCGTAGGGATAAGGACCGCCGCCGAGTGCCCCGGGGGAACCGTACGCCTCAGGACGGAGCCTGTCTATGGAAGCCGACCGGGGCGGTGAGCAGGGGTAACGGCCTCGGGAGCCAGCCGAGGCCCACCCTTCAGGTGGATTCCCCTGGGCTGCTCCGTGAAATCCACGGCTAGAAAGCGCAGAGGGCGCGTCGTACATTTCGTACGGGGTTCTTTGTCCGCCCTCTGCGCCCTTCACAGCGAGCCCAGACCCTGCACTCGAGGCTTGACGGGGGGCGGGGAAGCGTTCCGTCCCGGCTTCCCCGCGCCGGCACCGCCCCGTTCCCCGTCACCCTCGAAGGTGCCGGGGGTGCCGGTGCAGCCCCGTCCTCAGGATGCCGGGCCCACGTGCCGATACCCACTCCCGAATGTCCAGGGCGTGGATCGACGAGGGGAAGAGCCCCATGAAGACGGTTGCGACCAGCCGTCTGCGATCTGCACTCGAGCGCTGCACCAGGGGTCGTGACGCTGGATGACGTACTTCACAGAAGACTTCACCGAAGAAGAGAAACGAGTCCTCCTCGCCGGCATGGTCGGCGGTCGGGAGCGAGACGCCGTGTGGTTGAAGTTCCCCAGGGCTATCGAACGCCTCGGTGATTGCGGTCTCGTCCGCATCGGCCAAGAGGTTTTGGGCAATGGCACCGTCTCGTCGTTTCCCCTCTGCTTGAGCCCTGCCGGAGTCGCAGAAGCCAAGAAGCTTCAAGGGATCGACCAGCTGGCGCCAGACCGGTAGTCCCCCGTCAGTCCTCACCGACCGGACACGGGCGGGCCTACGCTTCGGTCGATTCCGGGGAGGGTCGAGGTGGAGACGTGGGTCGCGGTCCGCGATGAGATGGAGGATCTCGCTGAGCGACTTGCCGAGCTGGACGACGAGCAGTGGAACTCTCCTTCGCTGTGTTCCCTGTGGCGCATCAGGGACGTGCTCGCTCACGTGACCGCTGGCGCGGAGGGTGCGTTCAGTTTTGGCGCCATCCTGGGTGGGATGCTTCGTCACGGCTTCCGCTTCAACCGATGGGTGGCCGCCGATGGGCGAGCCCGCGGGGACCAGGATCCAGCGGTCGTTCTCCAGGCCCTCCGGGACGCGGCTGCCAACCGCAACACCCAAGTCGGAGCCCGGCCAATCATGGCCTTATCCCATGTCCTGATCCATGGTCAGGACATGTGTCGACCTCTCGGCATCACGCGCGATCTGCCCGAGGCGCATCTCGTCCCGGTGGCCGACTTCGTCAAGGACGACGTTCACAGATTTGGTACCAAGAAACGCATCGCCGGGTTGAAGCTCACGGCCACCGACATGGACTGGTCTCACGGGAACGGATCCGAGGTGACGGGTCCCGCCGAGGCGCTGGTGATGATGATGGCTGGACGCTTGGTCGCACTCGATGATCTCTCGGGCGAAGGAAAGGCCGCTCTGTTCACCAGGCGATAGCGACAATTTTGTGGGCGCAACAGGACTCGAACCTGTGGCCTCAGCCGTGTGAAGGCTGCGCTCTAACCAACTGAGCTATGCGCCCGGGCCTGCGATGGTACCGCGTCACCGTGCCCCTCACATCCGGGTGCTCCCATGGGGGTCGACCGAGCCGATCCTCAAGGTGGCGTGCGCATCGGTATGGCCCTCGATGATGCGCAGCAGCGCCCTGGTGTCGAGATGCTCCGCGACGATGTCCGCCAACTTCTCGAATCGCGCCTCACGGACCTCGGCGAAGGTGATGCCCGGCGAAAAGACGAAGTCCCGCCTGGCCCGCGAGGCGACATCAGCGAGGAAAGACCGCCGGAAGCCGTCGTTCTCGAACAACCCGTGCCAGGACGTGCCGGCGACAGCGCCCACCCGACAACCTTCGTCGGCGAACAGCGGCACCCCGCCGGACCTGGTCACGACACCGTGATGGATCTCGTACCCTTCGACGGCCATCCCTTCCGAGATCTCTCGCCGGGATCGGCGCAACACCTTGTCGGCTCCGAAGGTGGTGCGCACCGGCAGCAGTCCGAGACCGTCGACGCTTCCGCGTCCGCTCTCGACGGGGTCGTCGATGGACGCCCCCAGCATCTGGTAGCCCCCGCAGATCCCCAGGATGGATCGTCCCGCCGCGGCGAGCCGCTGCCAGCGCGTGGTCGATCCCCCGGCTGCGAAGCCAGTCGAGGTCCTCGACCGTGGCGCGGGTTCCCGGCACCACGACCAGGTCGGCGTCGACGATCTCCCCGGGACGCGAGGCGAACCGGACGACCACTCCCGGTTCGGCGGCGAGGGGATCGAGGTCGGTGAGGTTGCTGGACCTCGGCAGGCGGAGGACGGCAACGCGCAACACGTCGCCCCCGAAGGCGGCTCCCGGGTCCCGGTACGCCGAGGGGTCGGGGCGGTCCTCCTCGTCGATGGAGAGGCCCTCGACGAAGGGCAGCACTCCCAATGTGGGGCGACCGGTCAGTGACCGCAGCATGTGGAGACCGGGCTCGAGCAGCGAGCGGTCCCCGCGGAAGCGGTTGACGACGAAGCCTTGGACCAGGCGCTGGTCCTCGTCGTCGAGGAGTGCCACGGTTCCCGCCAGGGACGCGAACATCCCTCCCCGGTCGATGTCCGCCACCACGATCACCGGCGCTCCCACGGCACGGGCGAAACCCAGGTTGACGAGGTCGAAGGCACGGAGGTTGATCTCGGCGGGGCTGCCCGCTCCTTCGCAGATCACGACGTCGAACCTGGCCCGAAGATCTCGGTAGGACTCGACGACGAGGTCGAGGAGGCGTCGACGGTCGCTCCAGTACGCCTGGGCGTCCATCTCGGCCGCCGGTCGTCCGAGCACCACCACCTGACTGCGGGAGTCGGTCCCGGGCTTGAGCAGGATCGGGTTCATGACCGCCTCCGGCTCGATACGTGCCGCCTGGGCCTGGGCCGCCTGAGCCCGGCCGATCTCCTCACCCCTACGGGTGACGAACGAATTGAGCGACATGTTCTGTGCCTTGAACGGGGCGACCGAGATGCCGCGTCGCGCGCACCACCGGCACAGGCCGGCCACCAGCGTGCTCTTGCCGGCGCCCGAGGACGTCCCGGCGACGAGGACCGCGCCGGTCAATTGGTGGGGCCCGCCTTGTCGCTGACACCGGCCGAGTCGAACGTCGCCATCTCACGCAGAATCTTGGCCGCGGCCTGAACGGTGGGAACCGCCAGATGCCGCGCCGGTGCCTTCGCCGAGACGCATGTCCAGATCCAGCACCGGCGACAAGCCCAGCTCGTCCAGGACGGCGGCGGACCCCGGCTCGCTGGACCGGTGCCCGACCACGAGGTAGTCGACGACCTCGGGCACGATTGCCACCGCCACCAGCGCGGCGGCAGCGGCGATCACGCCGTCCACCACCACCGGCACCCGGCTCGATGCGCCCGCGACCACGAACCCGCACAGGGCGGCGATCTCGAGGCCCCCCAGCTCGCCCAGCACGACCAGCGGATCGGACCCGGAGGGCACCCGCAAGAGCGCCTGGTCGATGACCGCCCTCTTGCGGAGCAGGGTGGCGTCGTCGATGCCGGTGCCGCGTCCGGTGAGCTCCGATGCGGGTCGACCCGTGCACGCCGCGATCAGGGCCGCGGCGGAGGTGGTGTTGCCTATCCCCATGTCCCCCGTGACGAGCAGGCGAGCACCGTCGGACACCGCTTGTCGCGCCACCTCGACCCCGACGTCGAGGGCGGCGTCGGCCTCCCCGGTCGACATGGCCGCCTCGACGGCCAGATTCCGCGTCCCGAGCGCGACGTTGCGTCGCACCAGTGCTTCTGAGTCGGTGGGGATGGGTGTCGCCACGCCCACGTCGACGACCACGACGTCGGCGCCGGCGTGGCGGGCCAGCACGTTGATGGCGGCACCTCCGGCGCAGAAGTTGGCCACCATCTGAGCGGTGACCTCCTGGGGCCAGGGCGTGACCCCTTCGGCGACCACGCCATGGTCCCCGGCGAACACGGCCACCGTGACGGGTGCGGGGACCGGCGGTGGACAGGTTCCGGCGATGGCGCACAGGCGGATGCCGATCTCCTCGAGACGGCCAAGAGACCCTCGGGGCTTGGTCAGGCGGTCGTGATACTGCGCCGCCGCTGACGCGGCAGCGGCATCGACGGGTGCCACGTTCCGACGGGCTTCGGAGAATCTCTGACCGGTCATGGTGCACCTTTCTTTGCGACGGGCCCCAATCCATCCGGAGTGAGCCCGCTCGGAGGTCCGATGCCGAGAGCGACGCCGCACGGTACGTCCTCGCTCGAGGACAGCGAGGAAAGCGCAGCGTCGAGCCGCTCCAGGCCCCCGGGTGACGGAACGGCGATGCGCGCCATCTCCGGCATGCCGAAGCTCGTACAGTCACGTACCACGATCCCGTGAGGAGCCAGGCGGGCCCGGAGCCCGGGGGCTTCGACGAGCACCCAGTTGGCGTCGGAGCGTCGGGGTTCGAGACCATGCGCACGCAGCACCGCGCCCAGCCCACCACGCAGGTGGGCGACGTCTGAAGACCAGGCCCCGAGATCCACGCCGTCCAGGAGGTCGGGCAACGCGGATGCCACCAACCCGTTGACCGACCACAGGGGCTGGAGCCGCCGACAGTCGTCGATCACGGGCGTCTCGCCCTCGGGAACGAGGATGTACCCGATGCGCAGGCCCGGGCACGCCAGGAGCTTGGTGAGCGAGCCCACCACCACTGCTCCGGCGTCGCCACGCGTCCAGCGACCGGTGGCGAGGGCGTAGAACGCCTCGTCCCACACCCCGGCGTCCTCGTCCTCCCCCGCCAGGAGCCCGCTGGGGTTGTGGGGGTTCGAACGCCACAAGGGGCCCGTGCCGCGCGGGTGCAGCGAGAACTCGGGCTCCGACACCCGGCCCCCCAGCACCTCGGGCGACGAGGCCGATGGCCTCTGCCCCCCCGTTGGTCAGCAGCAGTCGGCCCGGATCGACACCCATGGCCTCGGCGAGCACGGCGGTGGCCCGGGCCGGATCGGGGTAGGAACGCAACGACTCGAGGTGACGGCGCAGCACCGGGATCGGGTCCGGTGCCACGGGGTTGAGGGACTGCGAGAGGTCGAGCACGTCCCCGGGCTCCAACCCGAGGGACGCGGCCACCACGGCGGCGTCGCCCCCGTGGGGACCAGGGGGGGACAGCGATGACCGGGGCATCACCGTCGCCACCACCCCACGAGCCCCACGGTGCCCAACACCAGGGCGAGCGCGTGGCACACGTCGACGGACAGGCCCACGGCGCGTGTGATGTCACCGGCTTCCGCGGCGCGCCCGTAGCCCAGGACGGGACGGTGCTCGCTGTGACGCCCGTAGCGGTTCTCACCCCCGAGACCCAAGTCCAGGGCCGCCGCGAATGCGGCCTCGGCCACGCCTGAATTCGGAGAGGGGTGCGAAGGGGCCTGGTCCCGCACGGCCCGCCACACGGCGGTGGCGGCTTCGGGTCGCACCGCGGCGACGAGGGCGGCGGTCAGGCGGGCCGGTACGAACGCAGCCACGTCGTCGAGCCGGGCGCTGGCCCAGCCGTAGCGGAGGTAGCGCTCGTCGCGGTGTCCCACCATGGCGTCCATGGTGTTGACGGCGCGGTACCCGAGCACGCCCGGCGCGCCGGCGACGGCGGCCCAGCACGCCGGGGCCACGACGGCGTCCACCGTGTTCTCCGCCACCGACTCCACCACGGCGCGGGCCATGCCCGACACGTCGAGGCACGCCACGTCCCGTCCCACCAGGCTCGGCAGCAGGGCCCGGGCGCGGTCGAGGTCGCCCCACTCGAGCGCCTCCCCGATCGCCATCGCCACGTCGCGCAGCGCCTTGCCCGCCACGGCCAGGTACGTGGCGGTGGCGGTGGAGCCGACGGCGGCGCCGGCCAGCATGCCCAGCCCCGTCCCGAACGCCGCATGGCAGACTCCGGCCGCCACGACGGTCCCGATAGGCCGCCTTTTCGAAATGCTGCATGCACAGTCCGAAGAGCCGGACCGGGTGCAGGCGGGGAGGCGGTTCTCCCACCATCCCGTCGACCACGACGCCGAGGGCCGCCGACAGCGCTCTCGGCGCCGGCCCCCGACGCAGACGACGGGTGTGGCCGCGACGGGGGGCGGGGTCGACAATCACCACTTGGCCGCCAGCACGAGCAGCCCGACCGTCTCCCCCACCACACCGGCGGCACCGAGAACGTCCCCGGTGAAACCCCCGATGCGCCGGTGGGCCAGCGCCACGACCGCGGCCATCGCCACCAGTTCGGCTCCGAGCGCGGCGAGGCCGTGCACCCCCCGGCCGGCGATCGCCATGCCCACCGCCAGGGCGGCGCCCACCACGCCCGGGACGAGGGCACCGGCGATGCTGCGGGGGCGAATGACGGCCACTCCTTCGCCTCCGCCGTCGTCGGCCGCAGGCTGATCGCCCCGGGCGGTGTCACCCTCGACGAATGCCGCCGCCAGGCCGCCGGGGCGCGCGTAGGGCAGGCACCGGGCCACCACGGCCATGGCGGCGCGCGATGCACACCACAGGGCACCGACCACGAGGGGGACGGCGACGGTCGAGGCCAAGGCGCCGTAGCGGAGGATCAGGACCACGAACACGGTGATCGCTCCGAACGCGCCCACGGCGGGGTCCGCCATCACCTCCAGGCGACGCGCCGGCGCCATCGGCGCCAGCAGCCCGTCGCCGGCGTCGGCCAGCCCGTCGAGGTGGAGGTATCCCGTCAGGACGGCGTCGGCCGCCAGCGCGACCCCGGCCGCGGCGGCGGGGGGCCAGGCCCGCCCGGCCAACCACCACACGCCACCCACGGCGAGCCCGATGGCGCCACCGACGACGGGGAACCAGTCGAGCGCGGCCGGGGACGGCGTGGCGGCGCCGCCGAAGGGAGTGAGGAAGGCCAGGGCCCTGCGCATCAGCCGGCCCCGGGGCGCTCGAGACGCAGCGCGCAACCGGCCACCACGAGCAGGACCTCGTCGGCCCGGGAGGCCACGGCTTGGTTGAGCGCGCCCAGCGCGTCGCGGAACCGGCGCCCGTCCGCGGAGGAGGGATGGACCGAGAGGCCGACCTCCTCGGAGACCACCACGGTGTCCCCGTGGCGCTCGGCCAGCGCCGAGCACAGCTCCTCGGCGTCCACTTCCATGGAAGGCGCTGCGCCCACCCACGGACCGAGCGAGTCCACCAGCACCGAGCCCCTCATGGTGCGCAGTACGTCGGGGAGATCCGCACCGGCCTGCACCGTGCGCCACTCGGAGGCCCGGCGGGCCCGGTGCCGCTCCACCCGCGCGGCCAGATCCGCGTCGTCGCCCACGTCGAGGGTCGCCACATAGGTGACGGGCGACGCCAGCGCGGCGGCCAGGCGCTCGGCCACCACCGACTTCCCGGACCTGGCCCCACCCAGCACGAGCGTGATCACGCCGGCGCTCCCGGGCCGCATCCCGCCACAACGGCACGGTGGACGGCTCGAGCGAGACGGGCGCCCCACTGCGATCGCGGCCCGCCGAAGCGATGGGCGTCTCCCTGGTCCGGACACACGATGCACACGGCGTCGGAAGCGGTGCCGGTGGCGGGAACACCCGCGTCCCACAGGGCCTGGGCCTTGGCTTCGGTCACGCTCATGACGGCATTGACCATGGCGGCGGGCAGAAAGCCTTTCGGGGACGATGGCCACGATGTTGATGGTTCCCGGTACCGGGCCCGTCCCGTCCCCACCGAGGCGGCCGAGGTTCTCGTCGGGCGCCGCCGCCCACG
The DNA here is from genome assembly GCA_963848335.1 of uncultured Acidimicrobiales bacterium. Lineage (GTDB taxonomy): Bacteria > Actinomycetota > Acidimicrobiia > Acidimicrobiales > UBA8190 > Chersky-840. Next base: position 1,344,409 of record CAWKDD010000001.1, on the reverse strand, counting down.
TGGGGTAGGTGACGCCGACCGAGACGTCGACGCGGGCCCCACCGTCCTCCTCGCGTCGCAAACGGCGCAGGTCCACTGCGGTCAGCATGCCCACCCCCGGGCCGTTGAGCCCGCACGCGGTGGCCAACTCGGCGAGATGGACGTCGGGATCGAGACGGGCATAGGAATGGGGGACCTGGGCGTTGACCACCCACCGGCGCCGTCCCAGGCCACCCCCGAGCGGTGCGGAGGACAGCACCGACACCGGCCGGGGAAAGGTCCACGCCAGCACGAGCAGCGCATCCTCGGGTGCGCCGTGCTCGAAGGACACGGGGTCCACGTCCATGGGCGAGGAGCGCAGCGCAGGGTCGGCCACGGTCAGTACTCGATTCCCTTGCGCGCTTTGATGCCGCGGTCATAGGCATGCTTCACCTTGTGCATCTCGGTGACCGTGTCGGCGATCTCGACGAGCTCGGGGGCCGCATCGCGGCCGGTGATCACGACGTTGGTCCCCGGGGCGCGGCCGGTGATCCCCGCCACCACGTCGGCGACGTCGACCCAGCCGTAGGTGATGGCATAGGTCAGCTCGTCCAGGATGAGCAGGTCGTAGTGGCCCGATGCCAGCTTGGTACGCGACAGCTCCCAGGCGTGTCGGCCTTTGGCCGCCGTCTCGTCGAGGTCGGTGGACTCCCACGTGAACCCGTCGCCCATCGTCGACCACTCGACGCCGAGATGGTCGGCCAGCTTCCGCTCACCCACCTTCCATTTTCCGCTCTTGACGAACTGCACGACACCGACCTTCCAGCCCCTGGCCCACCCCCGCCCCATGACACCGAATGCCGCCGACGACTTGCCCTTGCCGTGGCCCGTGTTGACGATGACCAACGAGGTCGCTCTGGTGGCGGGCTCGCTGTCGTGGGCCTGGTTCCCCTGGGGACCTTCTGCGGTCATGGGTTGCTCCTTCGTCATCGTGTGCGCTGGGGGACGACGACGAGGTCGCCGTCGGCGCGCAGGACTCGGACATGGGTGCCGAAATGCCCCGTCAAGATGGCCTCGGTGAGCACCTCGTCGGGCTTGCCCGTGGCCACGGCCCGACCCTCGGCGAGAAGGATCAGGCGGTCGGCGAACTGGCCCGCCAACGTGAGGTCGTGCAGGGCGCTGAGCACCGTGAGGTCGCGTTGGCGCCGCAGTAGGTCCACCAGCTCGAGGGCCTCCACGCGGCGCCCCAGGTCGAGCGCGCTGGTGGGCTCGTCGAGAAGCAGGACGGGCGCTTGTTGGGCCAATGCCCGGGCGAGCACCAGGCGCTGCATCTCCCCACCCGACAAGGTGGCCAGCCGGCGATCCGCCATGGCGGCGAGATCGAGGGAGTCGAGCAGGCCGCCGCAGACGCGTCGGTCCTCGGCGCTCTCGAAGCCGAAGTACCCGATGTGCGGAGTGCGCCCCAGGAGCACGTACTGGCCGACGGTCATGTCCGGGGGGAGCACAGGCTGTTGAGGGACGTAGGCGACGAGGCGGGCCAGGTGCCGGGGCGGCAACGAGGACACCGAGGCGCCGTCGACCCTGATCTCGCCGTCGTGGGGAACGAGACCGGCCACCGCGCTGCAACAAGGTCGTCTTGCCCGCCCCGTTGGGCCCGATGAGCCCCACCCACTCCCCCGGCTCGACCTCCTCGGACAACGAGGAGAGAGCCGGCGACGAGCCGTACCGGACGGTGACGGCCTCGAGGGCGATCACGACGGGACCTTCACGTGCTGCGCCCCACCCGTCGGGACCGCAACACGAACAGGAAGAAGGGGGCGCCCACGAAGGCCGTCACCACCCCGATGGGGATCTCGCTTGGCGCCAGGACGGTCCGGGCCGCGACGTCGGCGAGGATCAAGAAAGCCGCCCCGCCGATCATCGACACGGGCATCACCACCCGGTAGCTGGCGTTCGTGCTCAGCCGCACGGTGTGGGGCACGATGATGCCGACGAAACCGATCAGGCCGCTCACCGCCACCGCGGCCGCGGTGCCGAGCGTGGCCGCGGCGACGACGATGAGGCGGACGCGAGCGGACCGCACCCCCAGGCTGTCGGCCTCGTCCTCCCCCACCCGGAGCACGTCCAGGAGCCGACGGTGCGCGATCAGGACCACGGCACTGAGCGCCACGTAGGGGAGGATGAGGAGCACGTCCGACCACGTGGCCACGGTCAGGCTCCCCAGGATCCATCCGTAGACCGCTTGAAGGTCCTGGGCGTGCTGCTGCTGGAGGAACGTCTGGATGGCGGTGAGCAGCGCGGCGACGGCCACACCGGCGAGCACGATCGACACCGTGGCCCCCTGTCGCCCCACCGACGCACCGACCAGGTACGTCAGTGTCACCGCACCCACCGCTCCGGCGAAGGCCGCCAGGGGCAGGAGTTCGGACAGCTGCGACCCCGCCACGATCACCACCGTGGCGCCGAGGCCTGCGCCCGCGGCCACACCGAGGAGGTACGGGTCTGCGAGAGGATTGCGGAACACCCCCTGGAAGGCGGCGCCACCCCCCGCCAGCATGGCGCCCACCATGCCTCCCAGGACGACCCTCGGAAGCCGGATCTGCCACAAGATGTCGGCGTCGACGCGGCTCACCCCCGAATGGAAGTGCACCAAGGGGAGGTGCGCCGCCATGACTCGCAGTGCGGCAGCGAACGACACGTCCGCCGGACCGATCGACACGCCGAGCAGGACCGCACCGATCAGGGCCCCCGAGGCGACGACGACCGCACGGCGCGCCGCCACGGGACGCAGCGAGGTGTCACGCCCATCCAGGGCGACGAGCGGTTCCGTCGCCCTGAGCGATCGCTGCGGCAGGGTGGTGCTCACGTCCCACCCGCGTGCCTGGACATGGCCGTCTCGACCGTCCGCAGCAGATCGACGATGCGAGGCCCCCATCTCGACGCGATGTCGTCGTTCAGCCCGACCACCTGACCCTTGCGGACGGCGTTCATCGCCGACCACCCGGGGCGGGCGGCCACGGTGTGCGCGGTCTGCCCGCAACAGATGGTGTCGGCCAGGAAGACCCAGTCGGGGTTGGACTGCACGATGAACTCCGCCGACAGCTGGGGGTAGCCCCCGCTCGAGGCCACCGACGGGGCGCGGTCGGCGATGTCGTGCAAGCCGAGCAGGCCGAGCACCTTGCCGATGAAAGTGGACGAAGTCACCGAGTAGTACGACGGCTCGAGCTCGTAGTAGTAGGTCTGGCCCACGTCGGACTTGGGCGCGTCCTTCACGATGCCGGCGATCTGTGCCTTCACACGAGCGGCCTCTGCTTGTGCGGCGGACACATGGCCCGTGGCCTCTCCGAGCTGGTCGTACTGCGCGTAGGCGTCGGCGAGGGTCTCGGCCGGGGGAAGGGAAAGGACCGGGATGCCGAAGCTCGCCAGTCGCCCGGTGAGCCCGGTGCTGTCGCCCGGCACGATCACGAGGTCGGGGCGGTACGAGACGATGGCCTCGACGTCGGGCGTCAGCTCGTCGAGATTCGTCCGGGGCGCATCCTTGGGATAGTCGGAGTACTTGTCGACGGCCTTCACCTGGTTCCCGGCACCGATGGCGTAGAGCATCTCGGTCGCCGTCGGTGACAACGAGACGATGGCACGAGGACGTGACCTGATGCGCACCATGCCGTTGGCCGCCGACAGGGAGACCGGGAACGTTCCCGAAGCGGGCGAGCTCGCCCCGGTCGGACCGGCCGCCGAGGTGCCGCAGGCTGCGGTCAGCACCGCCAGCCCGGCGCACAACGCGAGGAGCATCCGCCGGGAGCGCTTGGACATGTGGTCATCCTCCATCGGGTCGCGGAGGACGAAGTGCGCCCGCTGCGACACCAGACGGTGGTGTCCAACGAACCGCCCTTCCTCCGAGGACAGGTTTCGCCGGTGCAGGACAGGCGTCCGGGCTCGTCCCCCGAAGGGGCATCACCGTTGCGGGACAGCGCCGGGATCTCACCGGCCTTCGCTGGACCTACACCACTCCGGCTGGCAACCGGAGCGTCGTGACGTTACCCCCCTGCCCGGTAACGCGCCACCGTCGGGGTGCCGGACCCCGGACCCGAATCAGTCGGGCGCGACCTCGTCGAAGCCGATGGCCGTCTCGAGCGCGGCCGCGGAGCGGATCACCACCAGGTCCGCGTGCTGGGGGCCCACGAGCTGGATGCCCACCGGCAGGCCCTCGGAGGTGAGCCCGGCACACACCGATGCCGCCGGGGACCGGGTCATGTTGAAGGGATAGGTGAAACGGGCCCAGTTGGCCTCGATCTCTCCGTTGACCATGCCCTGGCCCTGCAGGGCGCGTGGTGGGGGTGGCCCTGCGCACGTCGGCGTGAGCAGCAGCCGGACGTCACGGAAGAGCTCGACCAGGCGCAGGTTCAGGTCGTGACAGGTGTCCAGCGCCCGCACGAGGTCGAGCGCGCTCACGTGCTCTGCCGCCCAGTCCACCTGGGCGGCCAGAAGTGGATCGACCTTGTCCCAGAGGTCGGTGCCGCGGTAGGGCGCGAGCGTCCGCCAGTTGTAGGCCACGGCCATCGTCAGCCAGTCGCGCACAGGATCCTCGTCGAAGACGGTCTCGATCTCGACCACCTCGGTCCCGAGGGACTCGAGGCGCCCCACGGCGTCCTCGCACAGGGAGCGGACCTCGTCGTCGAGCGGTGCGTAGCCGAGGGTCGGCGACCAGGCCACCTTGGCAGGCAGTCGCGGTTCTTCGAGCGCGGCGAGCCACGATGCTTCGGGACGAGGCAGCGATCGGATGTCGGTGGGATCGGGACCGACGGCGACGTCGAGGGCGAGGACCACGTCACCCACGCGCCGGGCCATCGGACCCTTGGTCGACAGGTCCAGCCAACCCGCCCCGTCCTGTCCGCCCGCGGGGACACGCCCCAACGACGGCTTGATGCCGCTCAGCCCGCAACACGACGAAGGGATGCGGATGGAGCCGCCCCCGTCGGACCCGGTGGCGAGGGGGACCATTCCCGAGGCGACGGCGGCGGCGGCCCCACCCGAGGATCCTCCCGGGCTGTAGGCCAGGTTCCACGGATTGCACGTCGGCCCGAACACGGCGTTGTCGGTGTCCGCCTTCCACCCGAGCTCGGGTGTGTTGGTCTTGCCCACCACCACGCAGCCGGCCGCCCTCAGGCGCGCCACGAAGGGGGAGTCCTCCACGGCGGCAGGGCCACCGGCGAAAAGCGCCGAACCGTGCGACGTCACGAAGCCCGCCGCGTCGTCGAGGTCCTTCACGCCGATGGGGATGCCGGCCAGCGGACCCGGATCCTCGCCGGCCGCCACGGCGTCGTCGATCCGCTGCGCGGCTTCGAGGGCATCGTCGGCATCGACCGCCACGAAGGCGTTGACAGCGGGATTGAGCGACTCGATGCGCTCGAGCGCATGGGCGACGAGCTCGCGGGCGGGTCGCCGGCCCGACCGCACCAGGACCGCCAGGTCGGCGAGCGTCTCGCGTCGGAAATCCATGCTCTTGGCGTAGCACGCCCGGGCCCACGGCGCCCGGGGCAGGCCGGAGCCCGGGGCCGACGGCGGCGAGCCGGGAGATGGACACGCCGGCGCGGCGCACGGCAACCTGGGCCGATGCCCTCCACCATCGACGGGGCCGCGCTCGACCACGTGGCGGTCGCTGTCGAAGGCTGGGCCGACGCATGGCCGCGCTACGCCGTCGAGCTCGGCGGGGCCTGGAGCTCAGGGGGGCTCAACGTCGGCTTCGGCCCCGCCCAGCTCCGGTACGCCAACGGGGCGCGGGTCGAGATCCTCCAGCCGTTCCGACCACAGGACAACCCCTTCCTGCGCCGCTTCCTCGACCGCCACGGGCCCGGCCCCCACCATCTCACCTTCAAGGTTCCCGACCTCGCCGAGGCCCTCGACCTGGCCCGCGACGCAGGCCTGGCGCCGCTGGGCGTGGACCTGAGCAGTCCCGACTGGAAGGAAGCATTCCTCCACCCGCGCCAGGCCACCGGCATCGTGGTGCAACTGGCCCAGGCCGACCATGCGTGGGAGTCACCCGCGCCCGAGGGGTTCCCGGCGGCGCGCCGGGACCCGCCGGCGTCCCTGCTCCGGGTGACCCACGCCGCGGCGGAGCTGGGCGCGGGCCTGGCCCTGTTCGAGGGGCTGCTGGGCGGGCGGCGCGTTCGAGAAGGAGGCGCCCCCGACCGGACCTGGGACTTCGTCGACCTGGAGTGGCCGGGTCCCCCCGCACTTCGCCTGGTCTCGCCGCACCCCTCCACCCGCGCCGTGGCAGGTGCCGATCCGCTGCGGGCCTGGCTGGGAGACCTTTCGGGCCGGATGCACCACCTCGTCTTCGCGCTCGCCCCGGGCGGACCCGGCGCGGCACAACCGGTGCCCGCCGGCACCGACGACCGCCCCGCCGGCACCGACGTCCCGGGCCTGCTCCCGACGCAGGAGCCGGTGCGCGGTCGTCGAGCCCGGGGACAACCTCGGCACGAGGCTCGTGCTGATCCGCTCCGCAGCGGGGAGCAGCGCGTGAGCAGGCTCGAACCGGCTGCCCTACCGGCGCCGTCACCGCCATTAGCCTGGTGCGCACGTTGAGCGAAGACCGGTGACCGACGACGACTCCGGCGCCCCCGATGGTGCCGCCCCCAAGCTGACGATCGGACAGCGCCTCCTGACGGCGCTGCCCAATCTCCAACGCCAGCCCGCGTCCCGCGCCCGGGTCGGGACCGGGGACGGGACCGACGACGTCGCCGACGAGTCCCCCGACGACACGGGTAAGAACGGTGGGGCCGTGAACGGTGCGGCCGGCGGGCTCGGCAGCCTGCTGCGGGGATCGACGTCCAAGCCCGCCCCCACCCGGGCGAGAACGCGTTCGGCCGAAGTGCTCGAGCACATGAGCCGCGAGGAGATCGCCCATCGCATCAAGAAGCTCGACGACCGGGAGCGGTTCCTGGCCCTGTCCTCGGCGCCCCTCGGTGTCGCCGTCGGCGTCGGGCTCACCTTGGTGACCATCCATCTCAACCCGGCGGCGGGCCACGCCAAGCACGTGGCCCCGTCGACCATCTATCTCGAGGGCGGGGCCCGCATCCTGTTGTCCGGCGTCGTGGTGGCCGCCGCCTTGACCCGCCGGCGCTCCTTCGTCGGCTTCGCGCTCTTGTTCCTCGGCACCTCCATGGGTGCCCCCCTCTTTGCGCTGCCCTTCTGGGCGCTCGGCGGCTACCTGATCTGGCGGGTGTTCAAGTTCCAGAAGGCGCTGAGCGCCAAGAACGCGACCTCGGCCAAGACCGCCGGCGGCGGACGGATACCGGCCAACCCCCGTGCCGCGGGGCGTGCCGGAGCGGCCTCGGCCCGCCAGCGCGCCCAGGACGCGCGCCGACGAGGCCGCAAGCAAGCGGCGCCGGCAGGGCCGACCCCGTCCAAGCGCTACACCCCGCCGCGGCCGACCCGCCCCCGTCCTCCCGCCCCACCGGACTGAACGTCGGGGGCCCCGGAGCTGCCCTCCACCAAGAGCGCGGAGCGAAGCAAGCGCAAGATCTCCTGGCGACGCCGTACCAGCGAGCGCGGTGTCGGCTCCTCCCCGAGTGCCCGCAGGACCTCCACCTCGGTGATCATCCCCACCACCGTGGAGTAGATGGCCAGGAGCAAGAGGCGCGGCTCGTGGCGCCGCATGTGCCCGGCGTCCATCTCTTCCTCGAGGAAGCTCGACGCCCGTGACACGAGCGGTTCGAGCACCAGCATGAGCCGTGTCGCCGACGGGGGGCCGAGACGTCCGACCTCACGCAGCAGGCCCAGGAGCTCGGGGCGTCGAGACGCCAGCCGGAACACCGACCGCACCACCGCCTCCACCCGCGACCAGCCCGACCCGGCACCCGCCAGCGACTGCTCGAGCGCGGCGGCGAGCTCGGTGGCCGAGCGGTCGATCAGCGCTTCGAGGAGTGCCTCTTTGGATGGGAACCAGTAGAGGATCGACTGCTTGCGCACCCCGAGGCTCTCGGCCAGGGCGTCGAGAGACGTCGCCTCGTAGCCGCGCGACCCGAAAGAGGCCAGGGCGGCATCGAGGATGCGGTCGGCCGTACCGCCCTCGGAGCGCCGGGCCACGCCGCCCGTCCTTGTTCCCCCGTCCACCTACCATATGGTAGACAGACAACGTGGACGAGGTGACGACCCCCACGACAGCCGGGGCGCCCGAGCTCCTGGCCATCGGCGAAGCCCTGTCGGGCAAGCGCATCCTGGTCACGGGAGCCACCGGGTTCCTCGGCACCGCCCTCGTGGAGCGATTCCTGCGGTCGGTCCCGGGGTGCGAGGTGGTGGTCCTCGTCCGCCCGACCCGTCGTGCCGACGCCGCGGCCCGCATGGCGCGCGAGGTGGTGCGCAACGACTGCTTCAACCGCCTGCGCGACGAGCTCGGTGACCGCTTCGACGAGACCGTGGCCACCCGGCTCCGGGCCGTCGGGGGCGACGTCGGGCGCGACGGCCTCGGCCTCGACGACGAGGGCCGGCTCCTGCTCGCCTCGTGCGACGTCGTGGTGCACTCGGCCGCCACGGTGGCCTTCGACGCCCCCCTCGACACCGCCGTCGAGGTCAACCTGCTCGGCCCGTCGCGCGTGGCCGCGACCATCGAGTCGGTGTCGCTTCTGCGTCAGGGCGAGCACCCCGGGTCCGAGCCCACGCACCTTGTCACGGTGTCCACGGCCTACGTGGCCGGCACCCACCAGGGCGACGCCACCGAGACCCTCGCCACCGAGGCCATGGCATCGGGAGCGCGGGCCCGCACCCACACCACCGTCACCACCGAAGTCGACGTCGACGCCGAGGTGGCCGCGGCCCGGCGCCTGCGCGACGACCTCGAGTCCGCGTCGCGCGCGCCCACAGCGTCTGGCCCAGCTCACCAAAGCGGCGCGCGCCGAGCTCGGTGCGGCCGGGACCCACCTGCTGGCGGAGCGAGCCGAGAAGTTGCGCGGCGAGTGGGTCCGGACCGAGCTCGTCGAGCGCGGGCGGGCCCGGGCCCAGGCGCTCGGCTGGCCCGACGCCTACGCCTTCACCAAGGCGCTGGGAGAGCGCGCCCTCGTGGGGGCGCGCACCGGGGTGCCCGTCACCATCGTGCGGCCCTCGATCATCGAGTCGGCGTTGGCCGAACCGCGCCCGGGGTGGATCCGGGGCTTCCGGATGGCCGAGCCCATCATCGTCTCCTACGGGCGGGGCCTCCTGCGCGAATTCCCCGGGGTCCCCGAAGGTGTGGTGGACGTCATCCCCGTGGACATGGTGGTGGCCGCCATCATCGCCGTGTGCCGCGGCGGGACCCGACCCCGCCGGACCCACCGTGTACCACGTGGCCTCGAGCGTGCGGAACCCGCTGCGCTACGGGGAGCTGGTGGACCTGGTGCGGTCGTGGTTCACCGATCACCCGCTCTACGACTCCGACGGCCAGCCCATCATGGTCCCCGAGTGGTCGTTCCCCGGGCGGGGCAGGGTGCAGCGTCAACTGCAACGGGCCACCCGGGCCCTCACGACGGCCGAGCGCGTGCTGGGAGCGCTGCCGGTGCGAGGCGAACGCGCCGATCTGGCGGCGCGCGTCGAGGAGCGCCGGTCCCAGGCCGAGCGCGCCCTCGGCTACACCGAGCTCTACGGCGCGTACACCGAGACCGAGGCCCACTTCCGCGTCGACCACCTCCTGAAGTTGTGGGAGCGCCTGTCCCCCGAGGACCGGGACCGCTTCTGCTTCGACCCGGGAGTCATCTCGTGGCCCGCCTACGTCCACGACGTGCACCTCCCGTCGGTGGTCGAGCACGCCCGGGTGCGTTCCACTCCGCGCCGCTCGACGGTGGCCAGCCGCTCGGACCGGGCCCGGGCCGCCATCTTGTCCCCTCAGCGCCACCTGGCCGCCTTCGACCTGGAGAACACCCTGGTGGCCTCCAACGTGGTGGAGTCCTACGCCTGGCTGGCGAGCCGGCACCTGCCCGTGGGCGAACGCGTCCGGTTCACGGCCCGGATCCTGCGCGAAGCGCCGGCGCTGCTGGCCCTGGACCGGCGCGACCGGGGCGACTTCCTGCGCAGCTTCTACCGCCGCTACGACGGCGCACCGGCGGCGCTGCTGCACCACGACGCCGTGGAGATGTTCCACCATCTGTTGCTGGCCAAGTCGTTCCCGGCCGGATTCGCCCGGGTGCGCGCCCACAAGGCCCTCGGGCACCGCACCGTGCTCATCACCGGCGCGCTCGACTTCGTGGTCGAACCGCTGCGCCCGCTGTTCGACGAGGTGGTGTGTGCCCGCCTGGGCCAAGACGCCGAGGGCCGGCTCACCGGAAGGCTCGACCGGCTCCCGCCCACGGGCGAGGCGCGGGCCCTCGTGCTCGCCGAGTACGCGGCCGACCAGGGCCTCGACCTCGGTGAGTCCGTGGCCTACGCCGATTCGGCCTCGGACCTGCCGCTGCTCGAGTGCGTCGGGTTCCCCGTGGCCGTGAACCCCGAGGCGCGCCTGGCCGCCATCGCCCGCCGCCGGGGATGGCACGTCGAGCACTGGGACAAGGCCGGGGGCGGGGCCCGGCCACCGCTGCCCTTCGGCCCCGTCGACCACCACCTGTCGCGCTGGTGGGCGCGCCTCGAAGGCGCCGCGGAGCGCGTCTCGGCGCCGGGGGGCGGAGGCAAGCGGTGAAAGGCCTCGTCTTCGAACGCAACCTGGCGCGCTTCGCGGCGTCGCGCCTCGTGTCGAGCGTGGGGGGCTCGGGCCGGGGGGTTCCCGTCGGACCCCTGCGCCTCACCGACGTGGAGCCGCCCGAGCTGCCGGGCCCGCAGTGGCACCGCGTGCGGCCCCTGCTGGCGGGCATCTGCGGGTCGGACCTGTCCACCCTCGACGGCCGGAGCTCGCGCTACTTCGAGGACGTGGTGAGCTTCCCCTTCGTGCCGGGCCACGAGGTGGTGGGCACCCTCGACGACACCGAGGGGCGCGTGGTGATCGAGCCGGTCCTGGCCTGTGCGGCGCGCGGCGTGGTGCCGCCGTGCGCGGCCTGTGCCGAAGGCCGGACCGGGGGTTGTGAGCGTGTGGCCTTCGGCCACCTGGCGCCGGGGCTGCAGATCGGGTTCTGCGCCGACACCGGGGGAGGATGGTCGGCGGGAGGCCTCGTGGCCCACGACGCGCAGCTCCACGCCGTGCCCGACGGGCTCTCCGACGACGACGCCGTGATGGTGGAGCCCACGGCGTGCGCCGTGCACGCCGCCCTCGGCGCCCGGGTCGACGACGGCCACACCGTGGCCGTGCTCGGGGCGGGCACCCTCGGCCTGTGCACGGTGGCGGCCCTGACACAGCTGACGCCTCCCGGGCAGCTGCTCGTGGGGGCGCGCTACGCGCACCAACGCCGACTGGCCGAGGAGCTCGGAGCGGACCTGGCGGTGGACCCCGACCAGCTGGTCCGCGCCGTGCGGCGCAGCTCGCGCTCGCTCGAGGCGTCGCACACGCTCACGAGCGGGGCCCACGTGGTGATCGACTGCGTAGGCAGCGAGGAGTCACTGGCGCAGGCCCTCTCCATGGTCCGGCCCCGTGGTCGGGTGGTGCTGGTCGGGATGCCGGGCCGCGTCACCGTCGACCTGGCGTCGTTGTGGCACCGGGAAGTGGAGGTCACCGGCGCCTACGCCTACGGGACCGAGGACGTGGGCGGCTTGCTGCGCCGCACCTTCGACGTGGCGTTCGAGGTGGTGAGGGCCAAGGGTCTGGGCCGTCTGGTGTCGGCGCGCTACCCGCTCGACCGCTTCGAGGAAGCTCTGGCCCACGCCGGCGCGGCCGGACGCCGGGGGGCGGTGAAGGTGGTCTTCGACGTGCGCGCCCGGGACCGCCTCCGCGCTGCGCCTCCACGTAAGAAAGGACATACCCCATGAGCCCCAGGCCCGGCTTCGTGCTCGAGGTCGACCGCTCCACCCCCTCCACGTTGTTCTGGCACGGGGAGGGGTACCGGCTCGAGAAGCTCCCCGTCGGGAGCCGGGTCCTGTACGCGCCTGAGCCCGTCGACGCCCTCGCCGACCCCGTGAGCGCCATCCGGCGGGCGCTCGCCGACCCGTTGGGCGATGCCGAGCCGCTGCAGTCCCAGCTCCGCCCGGGCATGGCCCTCACCATCGCCTTCGACGACGTCTCGTTGCCCCTTCCCCCCATGCGCGGTCCCGACGTCCGCCAGCTCGTGATCGAGCAGGTGCTCGAACTGGCTGCCGAGGCCGGTGTCGACGACGTGGTGCTGATCGCGGCACTGGCACTGCACCGCCGCATGACCGACGCCGAGCTGCGCCACGCGCTCGGCGACCGCATCTTCGACGCCTTCGCGCCCCACGGCCTGTTGTGGCAGCACGACGCCGAAGACCCCGAACAGCTGGTGCACCTCGGTCTCACCGACCAGGGTGAGGACGTCGAGATCAACAAGAGGGCGGCCACCTCGGACCTCCTCGTCTACGTCAACATCAACCTGGTGGCCATGGACGGTGGGCACAAGTCGGTGGCGACCGGCCTGGCCAGCTACAAGAGCCTGCGCCATCACCACAACGCCCACACCATGGCCCATAGCCGGTCCTTCATGGACCAGCACCGCTCGGAGCTGCACTCGTCGAACTGGCGCATGGGACGGTTGATCGCGGCCGCCGGGGTCAAGGTGTTCCAGATCGAGACCAACCTCAACACCGACACCTTCCCCGAGCAATTCCGGTTCCTGCAGCGCCGGGAATGGGAGTGGACCGCACGCGACCGCGCCGGCTTCCTGGCCACGTCGAAAGCGCTCCAGGCCACCCCCGAACGCGTGGCACGATCGATCTTCCACTCCATTCGCGCGCCGCACAAGATGAGCTCGGTCCAAGCCGGAGAGGTCGAGGCGGTCCATGCCCGCACCACCGAGAACGTCTACGCGCAGCAGCTGCTCGAAGTGGACGGCCAGACCGACATCCTCACCATGGGACTGCCCTACATCTGCCCCTACAACGTCAATTCGATCATGAACCCGATCCTGGTGGCGTGCCTCGGGCTCGGGTACTTCTTCAACATGTACCGAGGCCAGCCCCTGGTGCGCGCCGGCGGCGTGGTCATCATGAGCCATCCCACGCCGTGGGCGTTCCACCCGGGCCATCACCCGAGCTACATCGACTTCTTCGAACAGGTCCTGGCCGAGACCACCGACCCGGTGGAGATCGGCAAGTACGAGGAGTCCTTCGCCACCGACCCGTGGTACGTCCACCTCTACCGGACGGGCCACGCGTATCACGGCGTGCACCCCTTCTACATGTGGTACTGGTGCGCCCACGCGCTCGAGCACGTGGGCGCCGTCATCATCGTGGGCGGCGATCGCGCCGCGGTGCGGCGCCTGGGCTTCAAGCCGGCCAGCACGATGGCCGACGCCCTCGAGATGGCCTCGGACGTGGTGGGACCGGACCCGTCGATCACGCACCTGCACTCGCCCCCCCTGCTGATGGCCGATGTCCGGTGAGCACTGTCGACGCCGTGGTGCGGCGGGCCCGCCGGTTGCGCCCCCAGGGCTTCCCGTGGCGCGCCCCGACGTGGCCTGCCAGCCTCGAACGCGCCGCGCCCGACCGTGGTCTGGGTGTCGACTACGACACCGAATGGACCCGGCGCTACCCCGCCCGCCTGGCGCGGGCGGTCATCCTCGACAACGTGACCCGGCCCCTCGCCCACATCGTGGCGTCACCCGAGGTACGCGGCGAGGAGATGCTCGCCCTCGTCGAAGCGCCCGCCATCTACGTGGCCAACCATGCCAGTCACGTGGACACCGGGCTCCTGCTGACGCTCCTGCCCCCGGCGGTGCGCCACAAGACGGTGGTGGCCGCGGCGGCGGACCACTTCTTCGACCGGCGCTGGAAGGCGCACCTGTGGTCCGTCGTCCTGGCCGCGGTCCCCATCGAGCGCCACCGCGTCAACCGCAAGTCGGCCGAGGACACCGCCGCCCTGCTGCGCCAAGGCTGGAACCTCATCATCTACCCCGAAGGCGGCCGGACCCACGACGGGTGGTTCCAGGAGATGCACGGGGGCGCGGCCTACCTGGCCACGCGCACGGGCAGGCCAGTGGTGCCGGTGCACATCGACGGCACTTACCGCATCTGGCCCCGGGGCGGCAGGCGGCCGCGCCGCAGCCCCACGCGCGTCACCTTCGGCTCCCCTGTGGTGGCCGGCGAGGGGGAGAGCGCCCGCCGGCTCGAGGCTCGGATCGACACCGTGCTCGCCACCATGGCCGACGAGACCCGGACCGACTGGTGGACGGCGCGCCGGCGGGCCGCCTCCGGGGAGACGCCCTCGGCGCGCGGTCCCGCCGCGTCGGCGTGGCGCCGCGCCTGGGCGCTCGGTCCCGACCCGCACGCGGCCGACGCGGACGACGACACACGCTGGGCGCTCATGGAGGACTGATGGGGAACGGGTGCCGGCGTCAGGACCGGCGCACCTTCACCAGCTCTCTCATGCGGCGCACCGATTGCGCCGGCCCCGATGCGGCATGCCTCCAGCCCCGGGCACCGACGGCTGCCAACCGCTCGGCCCGCAGGGCCCGCTCCTCCACGTCCTCGAGGGGGGCGGGCACCGTCCCCGTGGCCCAGGCCAGGAGCAGGTCGGCGAGGCTGGGGTTGCGAGCCAGGGCCGGGCCGTGCGCGTACGTCCCCAGCACCCGACCCGACCGCGCCCCTTCGCTGCGGTCACCGGACCCGTTCCCGACACCGCTCAGCACGCGGGCGAGGGGACGGACCCCGGCACCCAGACGGGTCACGGCGGAATGGTTCTCGAACCCGGTCAACGTCTCGAGCACCACCGGGTCCGGTGCGGAGCCGGCCGACCCGGGGCGCAGGGGTTGCGCGGCGAGCTCTCCCACCGCCCGCCGCCCCGACCCCTTCACGGTGACGACGTCGAGCAGAGCTGCTCCGGGATGCGGTCGCCCGTCGGGACCGGGGAAGGACCGGCCGATCACCTGGTAGCCGGCGCATACCGCGAACACCACGGCACCGCCGTCCACGGCGCGCGCCGAGCGCGCCGCCCCCGAGGCGCTCGGCCGACTGCACCTGCGGGCCGTCCTCGCCGCCCCCGAGGCAGTACACGTCGGCGCCAGTGGGCAGAGGGGAGTCGGAGAGGGCGTGGACCAGCTCCACGGGGATGTCCCGCCATACGGCCCGTCCCGCCAGCACTCGGCCGTTCCCCCCGTCGCCGTAGGTGCCGAGCAGGTCGGGGTGCACCACCACCACGCGCAGGGCTGAGGGGCCCGAGGCCGGGGGCCGGGAACGCCGCCGGCTTGGAGCGCCGGCTTCGCCACCGGGGTCGCCACGGCCGGCCTCGCCGCTCCCCTCGATCTCGCCGCCCCCCACGACGGTGATGGGCACAGGCATTCCCGGCGCGCCCTGGGCGGACCGGCCCGTCCCCGTCCCCGTCCCCGGCACCGAGGGCGACGCCACGAGCGCAGGGGACGACGCTGGGCGAGACGGCGCCGCATGTCCTGGAAGGCGGTGTAGTTGCCGACGTACTGCACCTGCGGCGACCCCGCGGCGCGCAGGGCCTCGAGGTCGTCGGCCACCGTGACGTGATCCACACCGCCGTGGCGGAGGCGCACGGCGAGGTCGCGGCAGCGCTCCCCCGTCGCCACTACCAGACGGCCCGCCAGCCGCTCGAGGGGCACGTCCCACAACCACGACGGGTCGCGCCCGTCGGCCACCCGGGCGTTGATGCCGATCACCACCGGGTCGGTGCTGCCCTCGAGCAGGTCGAGGAGCTCGGTCCATCCCGCCGGGTTCTTGGCCAGCAAGAGGCGCACGCGCACGTCGCCCGACGTCACGGTGGCGAAACGCCCCTCGACGTCGGACACCGATTCCATGCCGGCCAGCGCGGCGGCCTCGTCGACGCCCAGGACCCCGGCCGCCACCGCGGCCACCGCGGCGTTGGCGAGGTTGCACCGGCCCGGCAGCACGAGCCGGATGCCGAGCTCCCTGCCATCGGCGGTGACGAGCACCTCTCCGCGCAGCGCGGCATCGGGACGAGGCCGTCGGAACCCGCACCCGCACGACCAGTCCGCGCCGGGGCCGAAGGTGATCCTCCCCGTGCACTCGGGGCAGCCCACCGCGTCCTGGCGCCACAACTGGCCCGCGGCCACCCACACCACGCGGACCGCACCCTGTGCCCCCCACACCACGAGCGGGTCGTCGGCGTTGGCGACCACGGTGGTGTCGGGGGTGGCCGAGAGTGCCCGGCGCCAACGCGCCGCCACCATGCGCACCTCGCTCACGCGGTCGAGCTGGTCGCGGAGAGGTTGAGCAGCGCCACCACCTCGGGGTGCACGGCGTCGGCCACGGCGCCCAGGTACCCCTCGTCCACCTCGAGCACGGCAGGCGCGCCCGGAGGTGCCGAGGCCAGCGCCGTGGCCAACCCCGGAGGCAGGTTGGCCCCCGCCGACGAGGTCGCCACGCCCGGTGCCCCGCCCAGGGCCGCGGCGAGCAGGCGCGTCGTCGTGGTCTTGCCGTTGGTCCCCGTCACGAGGGCCACCCGGCGCCCTTCGGCCAGGGTGCCCAGGAGGTCAGGGTCGATGAGGAGCCCCACGCGCCCCCCGATGACGGACCCACCCCCCAGGTGCAGCCGGCGTGACGCCGCGCTCACCGCCGTGGAGGCCCGTCCGGCCAGGCGCGCCCGCACCGGCAGCGAGCGGTCGGCCGGCGGCGGCCTCACGTCTCGCCGTGGTCGGGTGGAAAGGTGCGGGCCAGCTCCTCGGCCGTGGGCTCGTAGCGGCGCTGGGCGTCGGCGGGCAGCTGGGTCATGATCGCCGCCATGATCGCCTCGGTGTCAGCGGTGGCGTCCGACAGGGCGAGGTGCACGGGCTTGCCCACCCGGACCCGCACCGACGGGGGGTGCAGCAGGTTGGCGACGTCGGGGACCCGCGACGAGCGGGGCCACACCGCTTCGGTCCCCCACACCCCGATGGGAAGCACCGGCGCCCCGGTCATGGCGGCCAGCCGGGCCGTGCCGGTCTTGCCGCGCAGCTCGGTGTCGAAGAACTTCTTGCCTCTGGGGATCGTCCCCTGGGGGAGGATGACGACGACCTCGCCGGCCTCGAGCGCCCGCCGGGCCTCGCGCAGCGGGGTGTCGGAACGGCTCCCCCGGTCGACGGGGATCCCGCCCAGGGCGCGGGCCAATTGCCCCACGACCGGGGCGTCGAACAACTCGCGCTTGGCCAGGAACCGCACGGGGCGGCCCAGCCGAGCCGCCACGATGGCCAGGGCGACGACGTCGAAGTAGCTGCGGTGGTTGGCGGCGAGGATGACCGGTCCGCGTCGGGGCACGCGAGAGACTCCGTCGATGTCGAAGCGCGCGTACGGGAACATGGCTGGGCGCACCAGGGGGCGCAGCATGTCGTAGGGCTCGAGGCCGCCCACTTTGGGCACCCCCGGTGGCCGGTCCCAACGCTCCACGGGCCAGTGCCGCAGCCGGGCCACGGCGTGCAGGCGCCGGTCGGGGTTCACCGCGTGCGGGCGCCCCACGGCGCCCAACAGCGGCAAGTCGAACACGCTGTCGGAATAGGCGTGGCTCCTCGACAAGTCCACGTTCGACTCCCCGGCCCAGCGCCGCACGGCGGCGAGCTTGCCCGCCGCCCACACGAACTCGCCGTCGATGCCGCCGGTGTAGCGGCCGTCCTGGCGCCCGTAGCGGGTGGCGAGCACGTGATCGAAGCCGAGCAGAGCCGCGAACGGGGCCACCAGGTCCGACGGCGTGGTCGTGGTGAGAACGACGAGGTGACCGGCGTCGCGATGCTCGGCCAGCACGCCCGGCGCGTAGGGCTGCACCAGGTCCACCAGCTCGGGGGCGGCGAGCTCGCCGGCCCGGCACACCGCGTCCACGTCCCATCCCCGGGTGAAGTGGGGGGCGGCACGCACCATGGCCATGAAGGCCAGGCTCTCGCCCATGAGGTCGTAGAGCCCGTAGACGATGCGCTCACCGGGCAGCGACCGCCGGCCCTCGAAGAGACCCTCGGCGTGCATGGCCGCGCTCAGCACGAGTCCGCTGGCCCCCCGCAACAGCGTGCGGTCGAGGTCCACGAACACCGCGCTACGGGACGCGGGCGCGTCACCAGCAGCCGACCCGTTCCCGCTGAGGTGATGGGTCTTCGGCGAGCGGGCCGTCACCATGGACGAGACCCTACCGCTGTCCACCTGTCGCCCGACCGGTTTCTCGGTCCGGCCCTCGACGGCGAACGGTGCCCAGACGCGGCAAAGGGACCGGAGGGGGTGCCGGTCCCTTTGCTCCGACTCGACAGGAACGGAGGGGGGCGTCCGGATCCTGTGGTCTCTGGAGACATTGTGCTGCATGTCCCACGATCAGTCAAACAGCTAATACAGATTTCTGCTATCGTAAAAAGCGATGGAGTTCCGGCATCTCCAAGCACTGGTGGCGGTGGCGGAGCACGGGTCGTTCTCGTCGGCCGCCGACCATCTGGGCACCGTTCAGTCCAACATCTCCGCCCACGTGGCCAGGCTGGAACGCGAGCTCGGGAGCACGCTGGTCGACCGGGCCGCGGGCCGTTTGACCGCCGACGGGGAGATCGTGGTGGCCCGCGCCTATCGGGTGATGGGCGAGGTCGACGCCATGGTCGCCGACGTCGGGGCCCTGCGCGAGGCGGTGGCCGGGAACGCCCGGGTCGGCATCCTCGGCACCACCGCCCGCTGGCTCGTGCCCACGCTGCTGGCCGAGCTGTCCCAGACCCACCCCCGCCTGCACCTGGTGGTGGCCGACGGCACCACGTTGGGCCTCGAACCGCAACTGGCGGCGGGGCGTCTCGACCTGGCCGTGCTCACGTTCCCGGTCCCGGGGCGCGACCTCGTGTCGGAGCTGCTGTTCGAAGAGGAGATCGTGCTGGTGGTCCCCGTCGACGACGACCCGCTGTCGGGGGTCGAGCGCATCGACCTCAGCGACCTGGAGCGCTTCGAGCTCCTGCTGCCGGCGCCGGGCACGCCCTTTCGCGGCGAGATCGACGCCGCCGTGAAGACCGCCGGCGTGCGCCTGCGTCCCCGGGTCGAGCTCGACGGCGTGCGCCTGCTGGCCTCGTTGACCTTCGAGGGCTACGGCCCCGCGGTGCTGCCCGCCACGGCCGTCCCGCCCCATCTGCGGCACCGGTTCCGGCTGGTGGAGGTGGACGGGCTGCTCCCCCGGCGCGTCGGCATCGCCCAGCGCAGTCGCGGCCTGCCCTCGGCTCCAGCCCGGGCCGTGCTCGACACCCTGCGCGAGGTCATGGATCGGCCCGACCTCCTCCCGCCCGGCGTGCATGCGGTGACGGGCAACCCGCGCGCCCGAGCCGAGGGGTCCCTCCGGGCCGTGGGAATGCCCAACGGCTGACAGGGCGTGCCCTCAGGCGGCGGGAGGGCGGGCGTGGCGCCACATCAGCCACAAGGTGGGGCCGCCCCGGGGCGTGTGGATCTCGCCGGTGACCTCGAACCCGTGCTGGTTGTAGAAGGAGAGATTGCTCTCCTTGGAGGACTCCAGGTAGGCGGGGAGCCCCTCGGCGTCCACCTCGTGCAACACGGCGCGCATCGAGCGCGGAGCCCACTCCTCGGCGCTGGTGATCGGGGTCGGTACCGAGCGTCGCCAGGTACCAGTGCGGCTCCTGGGGTCGCGCCGCGTCGACGGCCGAGAGCAGCCGGGCGGCTTCGGGGGCATCTCGCCCCAGACCGGTCAGGTACGGCACGACCGGCACCAGGCGCGCCAGGTCGCGCCATCCCGGGCGGGCCCGGCCCGGCGGTGACCACAGAGCTGCACCGGCCAGGTCCTCGGTCGTGTACACCTCGCCGCGCTCGAGATAGGTGTGGCGCAGCTGGATGGCGAAGAAGGCGCGCAGCCCGCGCCGGCGCCTGCGGTCGCCACGAAAGAGCCACCGGGGCACCGGATCGTCGTCGAAGGCGCGCGCCAGCACCTCCACCAAGGTCCCCACGTCCGACGGCACGACCCGCCGCACCACGGGCCGGGCCCGACGAGCCAGCGGGGCCGCCGCCTCGCCGAAGTCCTGGCCCTCGCCCTCGATGCGGGTCATCACCCAGCCTCCGGCCCCCGACCCATCTGCTCCCATCGTACCGTGGCACCCTCGTGCGGCCGGGCCATGGGCACACACGCCGAGCCCGCCGGGCGCCCGGGCCGCCGGCGCCGGTGTCAGTTGAGCGACGGGTGCGACGGGTAGGCCGCCAGGAGCGACAGGTCGCCACCCTGGCGCCGCACGACGTCGTGCCACAACCGGTCGGCGTCCTCGCAGAAGACGTCGGAGGCCAACGCCGTCGAGCACGATACCACGCACCCTCGGCCAGCTCGGCCTCGAGCTGTTCGGGCGCCCATCCCGAGTACCCCCAGAACAACCTGGCCCCGCGCAGGTCCACGGGTTGGTGCTCGGGGGGCACCGACAGGTCGACGGTCCCCACCGTCGAGACCACCACGCGCCATGCCGCGGCGGAGGCCGCCTCGTCCGACGCCACCCGGGCCAGACCGATCACGGCATCGGGTGAGACCGGGCCTCCCCGGAACACCACCGCCGGGGGCGCCAGTCGAGCCTGGTCGGTCCACGCCTCGAGGATCTCCCCCACGGGCACCTGGGTGGGGCGGTTGAGCACCACCCCGAGGGCGCCGTCGTCACCGTGGTCGAGCACGAGCACCACGGCGCGCTCGAAGTTGGGATCGCCGAGCTTCGTCGACGCCACCAGCAGGCGCCCGGTGACGCCACCTCCCGGTGGACTGGACTCGAAGGAATCTCCCGGCACGACCCGATCATGGCCCGTGGCCGAACCCCGGTCACGACCCCGGTCGCCGGCGGCGGCGACCAACCGGGGGGGAACGGGTCCTTGATGGCCGCCAGCAGCTCCCACGCCGCCCGGCAACGCTGGTACGCCGCGGCCCGGAACGGAGTGGGGAACTCCGGGAGCCATAGGGCGGGGGTGTCGAACCAGAACGCCGTCCTGTCGTCCTCGTAGGTGGTGCGGTACACGCCGTACCCGGTGGTCAGCGCGGCGGCCACGAGATCGGACCGTCCGGCCGCCTTTCCGACGGCCTGCATGAGCGCAGCGGTGAAGTACGTCCCCCCGGGCCACACCGCCCTCCCCTGCGCGATGGAGACCGGCTGGCCCGCGGCCTCGACCATGTTCGACGCCCCCATCTGGGCATCGGCCACCCCCAGCACGTTGAGCGCGAACACCCGGCGCAGGTGCGACGCCACCCGGTCGGCGTCGAGGACGTCGGGCAGCTTGTCGCGGGCGGCATAACGCAGGCCGCACAAGGCGTCGGCGAGAAGGGTGGTGCTGAAAGGCCCGCCCGTGTCGAGCCGGTAATAGCCCCCGCTCTCGCTCCACAAGACCGACTCCGCGGTGGCGCGCGCCGCGTCGGCGGCCACGGACCACTGGCTCTGGGCCTCGTCGGTGTCGAAGACGCGAGCGAAGTCGGCCATGGCCTCGCACGCTCCGATGAACAGGGCGGCGACGTAGCTCGCCGCCCCCTCCATGTCCACGGCGTCGTAGGTGGTGCAGAACCCGTGGGCGTCGGGGATCCCGTCGCCGTCGGTGTCGAGCGAGCTGAGGTGCCGCATGGTCCGGCGCAGTGCCGGATAGACCTCGGCGCCGAAGGTGTCGTCGCCGGTGTAGGACCAATAGGCATGGGCCTGCTGCACGAATTTGGAGGGGAGGTCGAGCCAGTCGACGCGCACGGGCGCTTCTCCGGGGCGGGTCCCCGAGTACTGGTTGACCACGAACCAGGGGTCGTCGACGGGCGAACCGGCGTCGTGCGGTGTGCGCCCCAGGGGGTCGGCGTTCACCATGTCGGCCCAGCCCAACAGCACGTCGTGCTCGATGTTGGGGAACAGCTCGAGCAGGTGCCGGGCCTCGTAGTGCCGCACGTCCATCGACTCGCAGTCGCGAAAGACGTCGGTCTCCAACGTGAAGTAGAGGTGCTGTCCGGGCCGCGCCCCGAAGCGCTTGGGCCTGGTGACACAGCCGTTCTCCCAGAAGACGCCCCCGAACACGTCGTAGTAGAGCTCGTTGAGCGCGGCGCACCGCAACCACAGGGGGTAATCGGGGTCATCGGCCACCACCGACCACCACGCGTCGATGCCATGTTCGAGGCTCGACACGTCGTCGAGCATGTCCCGTGCGATGGCCCATCCCTGGTACGTCCCCGGGTACCACTGCGTGTAACGCTTGCGCCAGATGGTCCCGTCGATCGGGTCCCTGAACTGCACCAGGGGGAAATCCCACGCCAGCACGAATGTGGCGGCGCGCTGTTCCCCGGGCGCCAGGGAGAAGGACACGCACACCGCGCCCGCCAACCCCAGGCGGCGCGGGTCGAGCGGCTCGTCGGGAAGGCGACCCGACCGGAAGGCGGCCAGGAGGTCGGACCCGTCCCCGTCGCCGGCCCAGTCCTGGGTGGCGGTGACGACGGACCCGCTCGGCCCGCGCCCGCCGATGACCCACTCGGTGCGCTGGGTCTCGGGCACGTTGCCGGCGTCCTCGGCCTGGAGCCGCACCCCGACGATGTCGCGCTCTTTGACCAACGACGACGTGAGGCCCTGGCGCGTGTACCGGTACTGGGATGTGGGCATCCGGAAGGGGGCGTTCGGGAAGCTCAGCATGCACGCCACGTCGACGGGGGCGTTGGTGGGATTGGAGACCGCCATTTGGAACAGGCCCCCGGGCAGCGACGACCGGCGTTCGTCGCGCGCCACGAACGGGGTGAGCTGCTTGAGCGCCACGGGCAGGGGCAGCTGCTCGTAGACGAACCAGGCCTTGGGGAACAGGGCCGCGTACAGCCCGGTCCCCGGGGTGAGTGTCGGCCAGGCCGGCAGTAGGTCCTCGGTGGCCAGCGCCGAGACCGACGACCCCGCCGCCGAGGAGCTGTAGAAGTGGAACGCCGCCTGGGACAGGTACCGGTCCTCGAACCCGCTGTCGGCGGGCGAGCCCCAGCGCGAACCCACCGAGTCGTCCCCCCCGATGTCGAGGTGCCACGGGCCGAAGGATCCCGCCAGGTTGAGCATGAAGGAGCCCGTCCCGATCCCGCCCACCGGTATCCCCCGCTTGGTGCGGCTCAGGGGGCGGGCCGAGGTGCCCAGGGGCGACACCGATCCCGTCGCCCCGGCGGGATGGCTCCCCAGGGCACGGCGCCAGGCGGCGTCGGGGATGTCCCACAGGTCGGTCCCTCCCCGCAGGCCCACGGGATGGTCCTGGGCCTCCTCGCTGTCGACGCCACACCCCGCCAGGCCGGCCCCGGCCACCACGACCGGGGTGGCGGCGAGCAACCGGCGCCGGGAGAACCTCGGGCGCGGCCGGCCCGAGGGGGCTGCACCATCGGGACCGGGAAACGGGCGACTCGGGCCATCCCCCATCAAGCGACGATTGTGACGCAACCGCCGACGTCCCGGTCATCGGGCCGGCGAGCGCTCAGCCCCCCACGACCACAAGGTGGACGCCGCGCGCCCCGAGGTCCGCCGACGCGTTGTCCCGGGCGTACCCCAGACCCTGCACGTTGAAGAGCACCACGGGCTCGTCGCCCAGGGGGAACGGTCCCCAGTGCCAGGTGCCGCGGTGCAGCACCAGGGCGTCGAGCTTCTCGAGCCGAAAGGCCCGTACGGCGTCGAGACCCTCCTCCGTCGAAAGGTCGGCGTCGGCAGGGGCCACGGCGAGGACCGATGGCCCGTTGAGCGCCAGGAGGACCTGGGTGTGGGTGTCGTGGCGGTACAGGCGGTCGCAGCGCAGCCCGTCCCCGTCCCGCTGCACCTCGTCGGGCGCGTGGCTGATGACGTTCACGTGGGGGTCACCCCACTCGTACTCGAGCCGGAAGGTCCCGTCGGAGGGGTCGGTGTCGGGCACCGGGATCCAGCCGAACGGAGCCCACGTGCCGGCCACGATGGGCCCGGCGACGAGGCGCCTTGCAGCTTCGGCCATTGCCACCCCCCTGATCTACGCTGACAGCGCCCTCAGTCTACGGCGTGGGGAAACAGGAACGAGGAGGACGAGGCCATGGACGTGCGCAGCATCGAGGACGTGGAGCCCGTGGTCGAGCACAACGGCACGGTCCCGGTGTGGTGGCTGTTCAAGTCGCGCGAGATGAAAGAGATCACCGACGGGGGCTTCCTCGAGCTCGTCAACGAGTTCGAAGTGGCCGGGGGCGGGTACGTCCACCCGCACTCGCACCCGACGCACGAGTTCTACTACGTGACCTCGGGGCGCGGCATCATGACCATCGAGGGCGAAGACCGGCCCGTGGCCCAGGGCGACCTGGTGCACATCCCCCCGGACAAGGTGCACAGCCTCCGTCCCGTGAGCGGCCACGCCCCCATCCACTGCTTCTGCTTCGCCATCGGCGTCAAGGACTCAGGGCCAATCGACTACACCAACCACTGATCGGCACCCCCGTGGCGCGCATCCTCGTGACCCGGCGGCTCCCCGAAGGGGGGCTCGACCCTCTGGTGGGCGTCGGCCACGAGCTGGTCCGGCGCGCCGACGACACGCCCTACACCCACGACGAGCTCGTGGAGCTGGCCGCCACGGTCGACGCCGTGATCTGCCTGCTGACCGATCGCATCGACGACGAGGTGCTGCGGGCGGGCGCGGCGGGCGGTCTGCGGGTGGTGGCGAACGTGGCGGTCGGGTACGACAACATCGACGTGGACAGCGCCGGTCGGCTGGGCGTCGCCGTGTGCAACACCCCGGGTGTGCTCGACGAGACCACGGCCGACCTCGCGTTCTTGTTGATCCTGGCCGCGTCGCGCCTGGCGTCGGAGGCCGAGCGTGACCTTCGCAACGGGGACTGGCCGGGCTGGGGCATCACCCAGTACCTCGGCCACGACGTGCACGGGGCCACCTTGGGGCTGGTGGGCTACGGCCGCATCGGGGGCGCGGTGGCCCGCCGCGCCTCGGGCTTCGGCATGCAGGTCCTGCACCACACGCGCCACCCCACCGGAATGCCGGGGTACGTGGCCTCGCTCGACGACCTTCTGGTGGCGTCCGACGTGGTCAGCGTGCACGTCCCGTTGACCGACGCCACCCGGCACATGATCGGCGCGCGGGAGCTGGCCCTGCTGCACCGGCGCGCTGTGCTGGTGAACACGGCGCGGGGGCCCGTCGTCGACGAAGGCGCCCTGGCCGAAGCCCTGCACGCGGGAACCCTGTTCGCGGCGGGCCTCGACGTCTACGAGCGTGAGCCCGAGGTGCATCCCCGCCTGCTGAGCGCCCCCCGCACGGTGCTGCTCCCCCACATCGGCAGCGCCAGCCACGCCACGAGGACCCAGATGGCCCGGGTGGCGTGCCGGGGCGTGGGCGAGGTGCTCGCCGGGCGGCGGCCCGAGAACCTCGTCACCGTCTGAGACCGTCGGCGCCCCGGAGGCGGCGCTGTTCAGGCCCCCTCCACCGGCGACGGGTCCAGCCCGAGGAGCTCGAGGGTGGTGGCCCCCTGGCGCAGCGAGGCGAACATCTTGTCCTCCTTGTCGGCCCGGGCCCGGCCGGCGCGCAGCACGTCCTCGAGCGAGGCGGCGGGCACGACCGCCACCCCGTCCCCGTCGCCGACGAGCCAGTCCCCCGCCGCCACCGGGACCCCGCCCACGACCACGGGCCGGCCCACCGCCCCGGGCCGCTGCTTGGACGCCCCGCGCAGGGCGACGGTGGTGGAGAAGACCGGGAAGCCGTGGGCCTCGAGCGCGGCGGTGTCCCGGACCCCCCCGTCGATCACGAGACCGGCCAGAGCGCGGGCCTCGGCGCCGGTGGTGAGCACCTCCCCCCAGTAGCCGAGCTCGTCCTCGTCCCCCACGTCGACGGCCAGGACGCTGCCCGCCGGAGCGCGCGCCACCGCCACGTGGATGGCCAGGTTGTCGCCGGGGGTGCAACGCACGGGGTAGGCAGGCGCGGCCAGCCGCGCCCCGCGCCACGCTGCTGTGACCCGGGCCCGCATGGCGTGTCCTCCGGACTCGCCCACCGTGGCGGCCCCCAACGCCAGCAGCTCCGCCGCGTACGCCGTCCTCGTGGAGTCTTGAGCGGGGCCGGGCATGGAGGTCTGCTCCCCATGGGGAAAGGGTCGGTGTCGGGAGGCGAGCGTAGACCGTCCGGCACTCACCGACGGTCCGGCACTCATCGACGGTCGGCGGTGGCGGCCACCTCCATCATGGCCTCGAGCTGTTCGACGTAATGGGCGCGTGACGCGTGCCGGAAACGCAGGGCCAGGGCCGTGGCCCCCACATCGCCGTAGGCGCGCACCGTGGCCGCGGCCGTCTCGGGCTCGCCCAGGGGATCGAGCGGAGGTTCGGGGGCGAGCACCACGTCCAAGGGGACCTCGCGCTCTTCCCTGGCGGCGGCCACGGCGCCGTCGGCCAGGAGCGCCCCCAGGGCGTCGAGGGGCAGGCCGAAGGGGATCCAACCGTCGGCCAGCTCGAAGGCGCGCCGCAACGACCGGCGGGTGCGGCCCCCCACCCAGATGGGGACCCGCGCCTGGACGCCGCTCGGCTCCACCACGAAGTCCTCGAAGGCGTAGTGCGTCCCCGCATAGCTCGGGACGCGCCGGGAGAACGACGCCCGGATGGCCCGCAGGGCGTCGTCGGCGCGGTCCCCGCGGCCGGCGAAGGGCGCCCCGAGGAGGTCGAACTCCGCCTCCAGGGACCCCACCCCGACCCCGAGGACGACGCGGCCCCCACTGATCATGTCGAGGGTGCCGAAGCGCTTCACGACTTCGAGAGGATGGTGGTAGCCGAGCACGAGCACGTGCGAGAGCAGCCCGATGGACTGCGTCGACGCCGCCACATAGGCGAGGGTGGTGAGCGGGTCCCAGTACCGCCCGCCCCGGGTACCCGCGGTGGAGCTCGGGATGGCGACGTGCTCGGGGCACGAGACCCACTCGTAGCCGGCGCGCTCGGCGGCTCGGGCCACCTCGACGACGTCCTCGATGCCGCCGTGCTCCTCCCACTCCGGGGGGTCGAAGCGGGGATTGAGGTTCACCACCGGAGTCACGATGCCCAACCGCACCGGCACCCCCTCCCCGCCACACGTGGGCGGCCTCGTCTCCCCGGGCGCCGACCATCATGGCGGGTTTCCCCCGCCGACCGCAGAGACCTCTCGCGCCCCGGCCCGACACGTACCCTGTGGGGCGCGAGGACGGTCGGGGCGGATCAGACGAGCAGGGCCACGGCGGCGGTGACGCCCACGGCGATGATGATGCCGCGCAGCAACGGCGCCGGCAGGCGCCGTCCCAGCACGCCTCCGACCTGTCCCCCCACCACCGACCCGGCGGCCACGAGGCCGGCGGCATCCCAGGCCACGTGGGCGAAGACGACGAAGAGCACGGCGGCCGCCCCGTTCACGAGCAGGGCGAGGACGTTCTTGGCGGCGTTGAGGCGCTGGAGGTGGTCGGCGAAGAAGATGCCGAGCAGTGACACCAGGATCAC
Organism: uncultured Acidimicrobiales bacterium; assembly: GCA_963848335.1. Taxonomy (GTDB): domain Bacteria; phylum Actinomycetota; class Acidimicrobiia; order Acidimicrobiales; family UBA8190; genus Chersky-840. The sequence goes on along the minus strand of CAWKDD010000001.1, from coordinate 1,317,074 downwards.
GCCCTGGGCCGCCCCGAAGTACCCCCCGTACACGCCGGTGAGGAACACCGACGCCAGCAGCGCGGGCCCGCCGTGGGCATGGCGGTCGCGGTTGGCGGCCAGACGCGCCGACAGGCGCGGTTGCAGCGCCACCAGCACGCAGGCCACCAGGATGAGGGCGGGCACGACGTGGCGGAACACGCTGCCCGGCAGGACCAGGAGCAAGATGGCGCCGACGATGCCCCCGCTGACCGAGCCGGCCCCGAGGACCACGAGGCGGGGTCGCTGGCCGCGCAGCTCCGACCGGTACGCCACGGCGCCGCTGAGCGAACCGGGCACGAGTCCCACCGTGTTGCTCACATTGGCCACGACGGGCGAGAACCCGAATGCGAGCAGGGTCGGAAAGGTGATGAGCGATCCCGAGCCGACGATGGTGTTGATGGTCCCCGCCACCAGGCCCGCGCCGACGATGGCGAGGGCTTCGAGCACGGACATGTCAAGGGTCTACCGGAGCGGGAGGGGGGCCTCAACACCGTGCCGGCACCACCGGTCGCCACGGTGGTGGACCGGGCCCCGGCGCGAGGTCCGGAACCGATGACCGAGCGCCGCCCGGGCCGGGCAGGCGCGGCCTCGTCGGTGTGGCGCCTCCTGGTGGGCAGGCCGCTGCCCTCGAGCCACCTGTCGCACGAGGAGATCACCCAGGTCCAGGGGCTCTCGGCCCTGTCGCTCGACGCCCTGACCTCGGTGGCCTACGGGCCCGAGGCCATCCTGGTGGTCCTGGCGGTGGCGGGGGCCGGCTCGCTGCACCTGATCCTGCCCGTCACCGGGGCGATCGTGGTGCTGCTCATCATCCTCGTCCTGTCGTACCGCCAGGTCATCGACGCCTACCCCTCGGGCGGGGGTGCCTACGCGGTGTCGCGCGCCAATCTGGGGATCAACGCCAGCCACGTGGCGGCCGCCTCGCTCGTCGTCGACTACACGCTCACGGTGTCGGTGTCGATCGCGGCGGGCGTGGGACAGCTCACGTCGGCCTTCCCGGGTCTCGCCCCGGCCACCGTGCCGATGTGCCTGGCCGCGCTGGCGCTCATCACCGTGCTGAACCTGCGCGGCCTGGGTGACAGCGCCCGCGCCTTCTTGTTGCCGACGCTGCTGTTCATCGTGGGCCTGCTCGCCATCGTGGCGGTGGGGCTGGTCCACCCGCTGGCGCTCCACGCCCCCCAGCTCGGGCACCCCACCGTGGCCACGAGCGGTCTCGAGGCCGTCGGGGTGCTGCTCGTCCTCAAGGCCTTCGCCGCCGGGTGCAGCGCATTGACGGGCGTGGAGGCCATCGCCAACGGCGTCCCGCTGTTCCGCGAGCCGCGCCAGACCCGCGCCAAGCACACCGAAGCCCTCCTGGGACTGATCCTGGGGGCCATGCTCCTGGGACTGGCCGTCTTGGCGGTCCGCTTCCACATCGAGCCCCGCAGCGGCCAGACCGCCCTCAGCCAGATCATGGGGGAAGCCGTGGGCAGGCACGCGGCCTACTTCGTCGTGTCGCTGGCCATCACCGCGGCGCTGGCCCTGGCCGCCAACACGTCGTTCGGGGGGCTGCCCCTTCTCGCCAGCCTCCTGGCCCGGGACAATTACCTTCCCCACTTCTTCATGGTGCGCGGGGACCGCCAGATGTTCAGCAACGGCATCGTGGTCCTGGCCCTCTTCTCGGGCGGCCTGCTCGTGGCGGTGGACGGCAACACGCAACGACTCATTCCGCTCTTCGCCATCGGCGTCTTCACCGGTTTCACGCTGTCGCAGACCGGGCTCGTGGTGCACTGGTGGCGGACACGCCCGTCGCGCTGGCGACGCCGGGCGGTGATCAACGGCGCGGGCGCGCTGGCCACGGGGGTGTCTACCGTCGTCTTCCTCCTCTCCAAGTTCACCTCGGGGGGATGGGTCGTCCTCGTGGCCGTAGCCGTCTTCGTCACCCTGTTCCGCCGCGTCCACCGGTACTACGCCCGGGTGGCCGAGCTCCTCGGGTTCGGCACCCTTCCCCCCCGCCCCCGAGCCGCGGCCCGCGCCCTGGTCATCGTGCCCGTGACCCGCATCTCCAGACTGACGTCGCGCGTCCTGGCCGAGGCCATGTCACTGGGACGCGACGTGGTGGCGGTCTCGGTCGTCTTCAGCGACGGCGACCCCGCCCTCGCCGACCGATTGCGTCAGCAATGGGAGGCGTGGCAGCCGGGAGTCCCGCTGCGCGTCCTGCGCACCGAGTATGCGTCGGTGGTGAGGCCGATCGTGCAGTACATCGACGAAGAGCGGGCGACGCGGGACGAGCAGATCGTGGTGCTGATCCCGGTGGTGGTCCCCACCCGTCTGCGCTACCGCGTGCTGCACAACCATGTCGAAGTGTTGCTGTCGGCGGCCCTGCGCTCCCGCACCGACGTCATCGTGGCGCGCGTGCCCCTGTCGCTCGACCCCGACGCCCCCGACCTTCCCCTCGATGTACCGGCATCGCCCGACCCCGGTGAGGGCTGACACCACCGCACCGGGACTGCACCCGCGCCGCACCGCACCCGCGCACCCGCGCCGCCCCCGCACCCGCACCCGGACTGCATCGACGGTGAATCGACACGGTGCGAGGCGATCGCTAGGGTCGGACACGCAGGGCAATTGCCGATGCGTTTTGCCCGAATCCCCGATGAGCAGAGGTATTTTCGGCGCGCGCCGGATGCAGTGACAGGTGAGGGAAGAGCGCGCGTTGATGCACGAGCAGCACATGTGACACACGTTCACAGGGAGCCGCGGTGTTCAGCCTGATCCGATTCTCCGCCCCACGGCACGCCGTCCGCCGCGAGAGGCGCGGCGTGGTGCACCACCCCGCCACCAAGGTCGTGGCCGCGCCGCTGGTGACGGCCACGGCGGTGGTGGCCGTGGACTCGGTGAACATGTCGTCCTCGCCCCAGACCCACCTTTCCGACGTCGGCACTTCCGAACCGACGACACCCCAGCCCCATCAGGCCGTACGGTCGTTCCCGCCCGTCACCCAGGCCGCGGTCCTGGCCCCCATTACGACGATCGCGGTCCCGGCCACCACCACCAGCACCACCAGCACCACCACCCACCTGCTGCCGGCCCACGCGGCGGGGCCCGAAGCCCTGGCCCGCCGCTCGGCACCTGCGAGCAGGACGGTGTCCAAGACCCCCGCCAAGACTCCGGCAAAGGCGGCCATCCCGGCCGGCGCAGCCATGAGCCAACCCAGGTCCGCCAAGACCATCCCCCTCGGCGTCTACGCCGGATCGGGAGAACCCAGTGCGCTGGCGCGATTCGCCTCGATCACGGGGACACATCCCGTGCTCGCCTCGGACTACCTCCTGCAATCGAGCGGCTGGAGCGGCATGGACGGCGCAGGCGGCAGCGAGGACTGGATGCTCGACCAGTGGCGCAATACCGGGTACCGCCTCGTGCTCGGGGTCCCCATCCTCCCCGGCGGCTCGGGAGGAACTCTCGCCGAAGGTGCGAGCGGCGCCTACAACCAGTACTTCACGATCCTGGCCCAGACGCTGGTGAACGACGGGGCCGCCAACGCAGTCTTGCGGCTGGGGTGGGAGTTCAACGGCACTTGGTACCCGTGGAGCGTGGCCAACAACACCGACGCCCTCAACTACGCGTCGTTCTGGCGCCAGATCGTCGACACCATGCGGGCGGTGCCGGGCCAGCAGTTCCAATTCGTGTGGAACCCCAACGCCGGGGGGTCCTCGAGCTGGAACCTCGCTTCGGCCTACCCGGGATCGGCCTACGTGGACTACATCGGCACCGACGTCTACGACGAGTACTGGGGCACGCCGTTCACGCCCCAAGCATCGTGGACCAACGCGCTGAACCAGACGTGGGGCCTCAATTGGCTGGCCACCTTCGCCGCCGCGCAGGGAAAGGCCATCGCTCTGCCCGAATGGGCCGACGACTTCCGTACCGACGGCTACGGCCTGGGGGACGATCCCAACTTCATCAACCAGTTCGCCTCCTGGATCACCGCCAACGACGTGGGGTTCACGTGCATCTTCTCCTACAACGACACGGCCGTCGGGCAGGACAACGACATCACCAACGGCGACTTCCCCAACGCCCTGGCCGCCTTCCGGGCCGATTTCGGCTGACGCGATCCCGGGGGAAGGCGACAGCTACCCGGTAACGTACGACGGGTGACGCTGGGCCCTGACTCGCTCGTGCTGTGCTCGGGCACGATCCCGCGCGACACGAGCTTCCGCGCCCGGCTCGAAGCCGCTTCGGACGCCGGCTACGACGCCGTGTCACTGTGGGGACGCGACTACGCCCGAGCCCGGCGCGACGGCCACAGCGACGCCGAGATGCGCGTCATGCTCGACGACCACGGCCTCGTCGTCGCCGAGATGGACCCGGCCTGGTGGTGGACGCCCGGCGCCGGCGACGTCCACGTCCCGGCCGAGCTCGACACCATGGAGGTGTTCTGTCACGGCCAGGACGACCTGCTGCGCATGGCCGAAGCGGTAGGGGCCCGTTCGCTCAACGCCGTCGACGTCCTGGGGGGAACGTGGTCCGTCGAGGAAGGTGCCGAAGCCTTCGCGTCGTTGTGCGACCGCGCCGCCCGGCACGGACTGCTCGTCCACCTCGAGTGGTTGGCGTGGTCGCGGATCCCCGACGTGGCCACGGCCTGGGAGATGGTCCGCATCGCCCAGCCCAGCAACGGCGGGCTCAACGTCGACACCTGGCATTGCGCCCGCACCGGGACCACGCCCGACGACCTGCGTGGCCTGCCCGGCGACCGCGTGCTCGGCGTCCAGCTCAGCGACGCGCCGCGCCAGGCCGAGGCGGACCTTCTCCACGCCACGTTGCACGACCGGGCCCTCCCCGGCGCGGGCGAGCTCGACCTGACGGGATACCTCGACGCCCTGGGCGCCATCGAGGCCCGCGCCCCGACCGGTGTGGAGGTGTTCTCCGACACGCTGCACGGCGCGGGGGCCCACGCCGCGGCCGGCGCCGCCGCCGATGCCACCCGGCAGGTCCTCGCCATGGCCCGGGGGCCGCGGTCGTGAGCCCGCCGGGCGCCGGGAAGCGATCCCTCGGCGCGGTGGTGGTCGGGACCGGCTTCGGCTGCTACTCCCACGTGCGGGCGCTGCGCCACGCCGGGATCGAGGTGCACGCCCTGGTGGGACGCGATCCCGACAAGACGGCGCGGCGGGCGCGCATGTTCGAGGTGCCGCGTGCGTGTGCGACGCTGACCGAGGCCCTGGCCCTCCCGGGGGTGGACGCCGTCACCGTCGCCACCCCACCGCACACCCACGCCGAGCTCACCCTCGAGGCGGTGGCGGCGGGGAGACACGTGCTGTGCGAGAAGCCCTTCGCCCGGGACGCGGAAGAGGGGCGTGCCGTCCTGCGAGCCGCCCGACAAGCCGGGATCGTGCACCTCCTGGGGACCGAGTTCCGCTACGACGCCGGCCAGGCGCTGCTGGCCCGGGCGGTACGGGACAACCTCGTGGGCGCGCCGCGCATGGCCACGTGGTTGATGCACGTCCCCATGCTCGTGGACCCGGACGCGCTGGTGCCGGGGTGGTGGGCGGACGCATCGGCGGGCGGAGGATGGCTCTTGGCCCACGGATCGCAGCTGATCGACCAGATCCGGGCGACGCTCGGAGACTTCGCGGGCGTGAGCGCGTCGCTCGCCCACGTGATCGAGCGACCGATGACCGCCGACGATGGCTTCGTGGTGCACTTCCGGTTGCGAGACGGGTGCGTCGGGGTGCTCCAGAGCACGGCGTCGGATCGCGGCATCGTGGTCGAGACCCGGGTCACGGGGTCGGCCGGCACGGCATGGATCGAAGGCGTCGGCGACAAGGTCAAGGTGGCCGACGCCTCGGGGGTGCGCACGCTCGAGGTTCCCGACGAGCTTCGCTCCGACCCCGCCCCACCCCTGCCCGACGGCGCCGTCACCACCACGTACGAGCAGATGACCACCTTCGGTGTCGAGTACGGGCCCTACACGCGCCTGGCGGCAGCCTTCCGGGACCGGATCCGAGGCATTCCCGTCACCGGTCCGGAGCCGGCCACCTTCGTCGACGGCGTGGCCCAGATGGCGGTGCTCGACGCCATCCGACACTCCGCGCACCGGGGCGGCGAGTGGAGCGTGGTCGAGCCCACAGGCGCATTCGACTAGACACACGCCCACCCCCGCCTGGGCCTTTCGCGGCGGGCTCGCCCGTCGCCGGGCCCCTCGGATCCGCGGACGCACCACGGCGGCGTTGTACGGTCATGCTCATGGCCGTGGCGCGGCTGGTGCAGGTCGAGGACGATCGGTGAAGCACCTCACACCTCCGGGAACCGCCTGCGCCCCGCGCCCCAGAGACGGGCCCCACCATCGGACGCCAGACGGGCGCCACGGACCGGCCATGTCCCTTGAGACCACGGACAGTGAGTCATTCAAGTTTTCCGCGGTCCATGACGACCCAACAGGGGATGACCCCGATGACGCGTGAAGCTGCGATGCCGCGTCGGCGTCAACGGGAGGTGTCCCCGTGAGCGTCGTCGACGCCGTCACCGGCAGTCCTTCCGGTACGGTCCCCTCGCCCGCGGTGGGCATGAAGGTGGCCGTGCGCAACCGCTACCTGGGCACGTGGAGCGCGGGCTTCGAAGTTGTGGCCTTGCACCTCGACGGGTACTCGATCCGGCGCACATCCGACGGCGCCGTGCTCCCCGAGGTCATCCCCTTCAGCGACGTGCGCGAACCGTGGTCGCCCGCCGACGACTGGGTGGGCTGATTCCCACCACGGGGTGAGCGGGTCCCGACCGGGTGCATCGTGTGCCGGCCTTGATGGATCGGCCATGATGGATCGGCAGCCGATATAGGATGCCCCCGTGGCCAAGGCCAGGGCACGCCGGGACCCGGCGGACGAGCACCCCGAGTCGCTCGGGACCTTCGGTCGCTACGCCGGCCCCGCCACCTTGATCCTGGCCAGCCTGGCCGACGGCACCAAGCACGGTTACGCCCTGACCAAGGACATCGAGGCTTTCGCCGGAGTCCGGCTGGCACCGGGCACCTTGTACGAAGCGCTCAGCCGGCTCCAGGGACAGGGCCTCATTGAGCCCGTCGAGAGCGACGACCGTCGCCGTCCCTACCGCTTGACGGCGCTGGGCGCCTCGGCCCTTCGGGCCCACCTCGACGCCCAGCGCCGAGTGGCCGACGTGGGGCTGCGCCGGCTCGCCGGCACGTGGGGCTGAGGTGCACGAACCGTCCCCCCGGAGCGTTCGCCGCGCCCAGACCCTGCTGCGCTGGTACCCGAAGGAGTGGCGATCGTGCTACGGCGACGAGTTCGCCGAGCTGCTGATCTCGGACCTCACGGAGCGACCGCGCTCGTGGCGACGCGCCGGCGACGTGGCCCGCAACGGGCTCGTGGCGCGGCTGTCGGCGGCGGGACTGGGCGGCCGAGCGCTCCAGCCCTCCGTCGAAGCGCAAGCCAGCCTGGCGTCGATGGGGTGCGCGCTGGCCGCCTTCCTCACCTTCGGCGTCGCCATGTGGTCGCAGCTGACCATCGGCTGGCAGTGGTCGGAGCCCGACACCGCCGCGACGAGAACGGCGATGGTGGTGATGTCGTCGGCGCTGGTGCTCTTGTCGGGCCTGGCCCTGGTGGCGGCCATTCCCGTGGTGTGGCGAGTCCTGGGGCGGCTGGCGCGCCGGGAGCTCCACGGCCTGGCGCGGCCCGCCGCGCTGGCCGTGGCCTGCGGCGCCGCCTTGATGGCGGGCAGCCACCACTTCGGCAACGGTTGGCCCGGCACCGGCGGTCACGCCTGGGCCCACCAGGGACTGGTCCCGGGTGGGGTGGCGGCGTTCTCGTGGGCGTCGACCCTCTTCGTGTCCTCGTACTGGGCCCACCCCGAGCGCGCTGGCGTCGTTCCCCGCCGGCGAGATCGCCTGGATGGTCATCAGCCCCCTGGCCGTAGTGGGGGTGGTGGTGGGCGCCACCAAGACCGTCCGCCGCGTGGAGCTGTCGCGGCGCGCCCTGCGACTGGAGGCGGGGCTGGCCGCGTGTCGCCACCTCGGGGATGCTCGTGTTCCTCGGCGGGTGCGGCACCTGGATCCTCGACGGTGGCCCGGGCCCGAGGAACCTCTTCCACGCCGGGGCCATCGACGTGGTCGGCGTCGTCGTCATGGGCTGTGCCGTGGCCGTCGCCTACCGGGCTGCGTCCCGGGCCGGGCGCGTCGGGCGCCAGGGCCCGACCGACGTCACCCGGCGCGCTGCGTGAAGCTGTACCAGTTCCCCGAGTCGTCGCGCAGGATCGCCTCGATGCCGTAGGGGCGTTGGGCCGGGGGCTGGGTGAACTCGACACCCCGGTCGGCGAGCACCCGGTGATCCGAACGGCAGTCGGTCGTGGACATCACCCCCGGGCTCAGCGCCCCCTTGGCCACCAGCTCCCGGACCTGGGCGGCGGTGTCGCCGTCGAGCATGGAGCGTGAGGGGTCCATCAACACCAGCTCTTGTCCCGTGCTGCCCGGGGGCCGCACGGTCAGCCAGCGCGTGCCGTTGTCCATGACGATGTCGTTGGTGAGCTCGAACCCCAGCTTCTCGACGTAGAACTCCTTGGCCGAGTCCTGGTCGAGGACCCAGACCGACACGATGGCGATACCGGTGATCATGTGTGTCTCCTCGGCGTGATGGGTGTCATCGGGCGAGAAGGTCGTGGCGGACCTCGGCGAGCACCAGGCAGTAGCCCTCCAGGAACCGTCAGCCACCGTGGTGCGGTTTTCGACCTCGCCGGACCGGGGTGATCGAGCCCGAACAGAACCCCGCGGGGTTGTAGTCGTAATGGCCGGCGGCCCACGGTGACTGGATCACGGCCCGGGCGAAGGAGATGCACGACGCGGAGCCCGATCCGAGCACCTTGAGGATCCGGGCGTACGACGGGTTCGAGAGCAGGGTCGTGGCCGTGGCCGCCAGGCCCGTGGCCAGAGAGGGGAAGATCGGGATCCCGGTGTCCTGGCCACCCGACGTGAATTGATGCGGGTAGGAGCCGGCGTGGAGCGAGGTGTTGAGCGGATTGTCGGCCCACAGCCCTCCCTCGTTGTCCATCCAACGCCCCAGCAGCTCGACGTTGTCTGCCGTGTCGGGGATGGCACCTCGTGACCCGGACTGCTGGTCGATGGCCCGGATCAATCCCGCCGCGGCCCGCGACGTCCCGGCTCCGGGGACGAGCACCGCCGCCGGCGCCCCTCGGTGTCTGGCCGCCCGACGCGACGCCGGCACCGTCACGATGCCGGTCGGGAAGGTGACCGGGACGGCGGCGACGGTGGGCACGGGAGCGGGAGCGACCGTCGAGGGCGTGGGGCTCGTCGACGGCGCGGAGCCCGTCGTGGGCGGACCTGTAGTCAGCGGCGCCGCCGCCGCCGGGACTGTCGAGGGCATGAGGGAGGAATCGGGGGAGGCGCTGCGTGGCGCGGCGGTGGATCCCGACGCCGAGAGGCCGAGCTTGTGACCGGGACGGATCTGCACCGAGGCGGCCCTGTCCGCCCGGTGGCGACCCGTGGCGCGGGTGTCGGCCGACCCGGCCGAGGAGTCGACGACCAACCAGGCCCCCAGGACCACCGCCACCAGGGCCACGACGGTGACCACGTCCGACCGACGTCGCCCCTGCCGTCCCCCCATCACCGCCCCCCCGGCGATCCTGACAACCGCCCCGCGCTCCCGGCCTTCCACCTTCGCGCGGCCGGGCCCGGAGGGAAAGGGCCGGCGGCGGGTCCGCCGTCGACGGCGCGGTCTGCCCCGGGTCACGGGATGGGCCAAGATTGGGACATGCCCGCCCCGCCGGTGCTCAGCGCCGATTCCCGGTGGCCGCTGTGGATGACCGAGCACCGCAGGACCGGGGCCATCGTGCTCGGGATCGCCCTCGGCCTGGTGTGGGGCGTCACGGCGGGGGTCGTCGTCGCCACCGTGATCGGGTACGGGATGGTGACGGTGCTGACGGTGTCGCTTCCCGTGGGCGTCCTGGTCGTCGGTGTCCCCACCTTGTTGTTCACCTACCGGTCCCTGAAGGCCACCGAGCGGCTCCGGTAGCGTCACCGCCCGTGCAGCGCGGTCCAGGGCCGGGGGACGACGTCCGCAAGGCGAGCCGGGCCGACGTCGACGCCCTGGCCCGCACCCTGGCCCGGGCCTTCGACGACGACCCCCTCACGACCTGGATGTTTCCCGACCCACGGGCCCGACACCGTGCGCTCCCCCCCATGTTCCGGGCTCTGCTGCGAGAAGCCCTCGCCTTCGACGAGGTCTACACCGTCGCCTCGGGACGCGCCGCGGCGTTCTGGAACCCGCCCGGGACCTTCCCGCTCGACTGGAGAGCCAACACCAGGATGGGCTTGACCATGGCGCGGCTGATGCGCCACCGGCTCCTCGATCGAGCCGCGGGGCTCTTGTACTTCGACCGCCACCATCCCTCCGAGCCCCACTGGTACTTGCAGATGCTCGGGACCGAGCCCCAGTGGCAGGGCAAGGGCATCGGCTCGGCGCTGCTCTCCCCCATCCTCGAACGCTGCGACCACACCGGCGAGCGTGTCTACCTCGAGGCCTCCAAGGAGAAGAACATCCCCTTCTACGCCCGCCACGGCTTCGCGGTGACCGAGGAGATGCAGGTGCCGAGAGGCCCGACGATGTGGGCCATGTGGCGCGACCCGCGTTGACCCCGGACAGGGCCTCCCTTTACCCGCCAACGCCCCGCGTCTAGGGTGCCGACTGCGCTCCCGGGACCAAGACGTCAGACCACGGGTGCGACAAAGGCGTGTTGGACGGTGGAGCGGGGACCGATGGCGCGCATCTCAGGGCTCATGAAGGACTCGTGACCGGTGCCCGCCATTCGCTGGGTGTGTATCTCGGACCTTCATCTTGGCGCGCTCAACAGCGTGCTCACCTCGGTCCACCGCGACGGTGACCGCGTCGACCAGTCCTCGGTATCGCCCGTCCTGGTCACCTTGTGCGAGGCCCTGCGGTCACTGAGGCAGGGGAGCGACCCGCCGCAGCTGGTGGTGCTGGGCGACCTCTTCGAACTAGCCCTGTGCTCCACCGACGATGCCGCCGCCACCTTCGCCCACCTCATGGAGCACCTGCGGCCCGGACAGGCCGATGCGGCGGTGGCGCCCATGATCCGCTTCATCCCCGGCAACCACGACCACCATCTGTGGAGCAGGGCCCGGGGCGACAGCTACGTCGACTACATGGCGAGCGTTCCCCTCCGCCAGGCCCTGCGCCCCGAGCCCCACGCCACGTGCCTGCTGCCCCGCAACGACACGCTCCATGTGCGGGACCGGATCGTCGAGCTGATGGCCGCCCGGGCCGAGACCGCCGTCCCGGTCACCGTCGAGCAGAGCTACCCCAACCTGGGACTGGTGGACGCCTCGGGCCAGCGGGTACTGGTGCTCTCCCACGGGCACTTCATCGAGCCCCTCTACCGGGCCATGTCCATGCTCGACGACGTCTTCGACCGTGGCGTCGGCCTTCCCACCGTCCACAACCTCGAGGCGGAGAACGGCGCCTGGATCGACTTCTTCTGGTCCTCGATGGGTGACAGCGGAGACGTCTCGGCTTGGTCCCGCGACATGTACGAGTCGTTGCAGAGCGATGCGGCCATCGACGCCGAGATCAAGGCGATCCGTCGTGCCATCGCCAACGGTCGGGGGTCCCGGGTGCGCAAGCGCATCGAGAGCGTGATCATCGGGGGGGCGTTGGTGGCCGCGGTGAAGACCACGCTCCGCCGGGAGCGCCACGTGACCGAGATCCTGAGCAAGAACGCCGAAGCCGGTCTCACCGCCTTTTTGTCGGGACCGGTGTCGGCACAGATCGCCGAGGAGATCGGGATGCCCGACGAGGTCGGCTTCGTCTTCGGCCACACGCACAAGCCCTTCGTGGACCATCGCCGGGCGCAGGGACTGCCGGGGGACATCCCGGTGATCAACACCGGCGGGTGGGTCGTCGACACACCCGCGGCCGAGCCCAACAAGGGAGCATCGGTGGTCCTCATCGACGATGCGCTCAACGTGGCGATCCTGCGCTGCTACGTCCAGGGCACCGACCTCGACGACAAGATCCGGATCGAAGGCCCCCCGGCTGAGGACACCAACCCCCTGGTCGACGACCTGCGGAGCAGGATCGACCCCGCCCGGGACCCGTGGCTCTCCCTGGCCCACGCCACCACCGAGATCGAGCGGATGCGGCGCCTCCAGCTCGACAAGCGCGTGCACGCCGCCACCCGCCGCAACGACGACACGCCAGGAGCCCGCGGCCAAGGCGACACGGACGGGCCGCTGTGGACCTCGCCCCGGCCCGCGCCGGGGATGGCGGCCGGGAGCCCCGTGCCCCGCCCGTCGCCGGCCACCGAGGACGGAGCGTGATGGACCGCCTGTCGCGCCCGCTCTCGGAGCTGCGCGAGCACTACGACGTCGTGGTGGTGGGATCGGGATACGGCGGGAGCATCGCCGCCTCCCGGCTCAGCCGTGCCGGTCGGAACGTGGCCCTGTTCGAGCGGGGCCGTGAGATCCTTCCCGGCGAGTACCCCGCCACCACCGAAGAGGCGAGGCGCAACCTGCAGGCGAGCACGCCCGACGGCGACATCGGCGATCCTCGGGACCTGTACTGGTTCCACCTGGGAACGGACATGAACGTGTTCTCGGGGTGCGGGCTCGGCGGAACGTCGCTCGTCAACGCCAACGTGTCCCTGCGCCCCGACCCGCGCGTCTTCGACGACACACGGTGGCCGCAGGCCCTGCGGGAGGACAGGACGGGGCTCGAGGACGGATTCGCCCGCGCCGAAGCGATGCTCACCCCCAGCGCCTACCCGGCCTCGTTCCCCCCGCTGGCCAAGATGGATGCACTGCGAGTCGCCGCCGACGGCGCGGTCTGGTACCCGACCCCTGTCAACGTCACGTTCCGCTCGGGCCCCAACGCCGCCGGAGTCCACCAAGAAGCGTGCACGGGGTGCGGGGACTGTGTCACCGGTTGCAACACGGGGGCCAAGAACACGCTGCTCATGAACTACCTCCCCGACGCGGTGGCTCACGGCGCGCTCGATCTTCACCGAGATCGACGTGCGCTGGGTGGAGAGGGCGGCGGCGCACGGTGGCGGACCGGCCGGAGCTCCGCCGCGCTGGGTCGTGCGGGCCCAGCCCCTGGGTGGCCGGCGGGACCACTTCGAGGCGCCGCCGCTGGCGGTCACCGCCGAGGTGGTGGTCCTGGCGGCAGGCACGCTCGGCAGCTCCCGGATCCTGCTGCAGTCGCGCCACCACGGTCTGAGCGTGTCGGACCGGCTCGGACACCGCTTCAGCGGGAACGGCGACGTGCTGGGCTTCTCGTTCCGGCCGGGCCGGCCGGTGCGAGCCGTCGGTGCCGGTCACCGCGCCCCGGACGGCGACCATCCCGCGGGCCCGTGCATCACCTCCGTCATCGACAAGCGCGGCGGCGTCCCGCTCGAGGACGGCATCATCATCGAGGACGCCGTGGTCCCGGGGGCGGTGGCGGGCCTCCTCCCCATGGAGCTGCTCCCCCAATTGGGCGCCTCCTGGCTGCGGCGCCGCCTGCGCGGGGGCGGACCGCTACGAGCCCTTCTGAGCGTCCTGACCGGTGGAAGGCGCGGCCTGACCGAGCACATCCAGACCCTTCTGGTCATGGGCAACGACGACGACCAGGGCTCCGTCGTCCTCGACGGGGCGCGGGTGCGCGTCCAGTGGCCGGGGGCAGGCACCAGTGCGTACTACGAGCGGGCCAACGACGTCGTGGGCGCGGCAGCATCGGTCGACGGGGGCACTTTCATGCACAGCCCCATCTGGTCACGGATCCTGCGCCACAGCCTGATCACCGTGCATCCGCTGGGAGGGTGCGTCATGGCCGAACGAGCCGAGGACGGCGTGGTGGACGACCGCGGTCGCGTCTTCCAGGGGACGACGGGCTCCGCCGTGCATGACGGATTGCTGGTGTGGGACGGCTCGATCGTGCCCCGCCCCGTCGGGGTCAACCCGCTCCTCACCATCTCGGCGCTCGCCGAGCGAGGCGCCTTTGCGCTCGCCGCCGACCACGGATGGAGCCTGGACCGGGCCGAAGGGCATCGCCCCGACCACGGCGGAAAGCCACCGCCACCGCCACCGCCGCCCGACCGGCCCGGCCTGCGGTTCACCGAACGCATGACGGGCTACTGGTCTCCCACCGACGCAGGAGACGTCGCCGACTACGCGTCGGCGTCGAGGGCCGGCGAGGAGACCGGGTCGACTCTGGCGTTCGTGTTGACCCTGTCCACCGAAGACCTGCGCGCCGAGATCGCGGACCAGGCCCGGCCCATGTCGGCGGTGGGCACGGTGCACGCGCCTGGACTGTGCACGGAGCCGCTCACCGTGCAGGACGGGCGATTCCAGTTGCTGGTGGCCGACGACGCGCTGCACCCCGAGGTCGGTCACATGTGGTATCGGCTCCCCCTTGCCGCTCCGGATGGTCGCCGCTTCGATTTCACCGGCTTCAAGACGGTGGCACCGGGCACCCTCGACGACGTCTGGGCCGCCACCACCACGCTCTACGTGACCCTGCGGCGCGACGGTCGCGAAGGCCCTGTGATCGGCCGGGGGATACTCCGCATCAAAGCCGAGGACTTCGCCAAGCAGCTGCGGACCATGTCGGTCACGGGCCCCGTGGGCGCGCTCGAGCGGCTGACCCTCGAGGGGAAATTCGGCCGGGCCTTCGCGGGGAGGCTGTATGAGGATTACGGCTCGGTGCTGCATCCGCCCAAGGGGCTCAACCGCCAGGCCAAGGCCCGGCGGCGGCGCCCGCTCGACCTGCCCCCGCGCCAGGAGATGGAGTACCGGACCGCAGACGGGGTGGCGCTCCGGCTGGCGCGCTACCAGGGTGGGACCCGGGGACCGGTGCTCCTGGTCCACGGCATGGGGGCGAACCCGCTCACCTACCTGCTCGACACGATCCAGCCCAACCTCGCCGAGTACCTGGTCGGCCACGGCTTCGACGTCTGGGTCCAGGAATGGCGGGGATCGACCTCGTTGCCCACGGCGCGCACCCAATTCACCGCCGACGACGTGGCTCGCCACGACCACGCCGCCGTCCAGGCCGCCATCGGGGAGCGCACCGGCAGCCCCGACTTCCACGTGGTGTCGCACTGCGTGGGCAGCATCACGTGGATGATGGCCACCGCGGCCGGGACGGCGGCGCCGACGTCGGTGCTGTGCTCGTCGGTGGCCCTGCACCCGGTCGGCCCCACCATGACCCGGATCAAGGCCGGACTCCATCTGGCCGGCCTCATGAAGGACATCGGGATCCGGATGCTCACCACGGACTCGTACTCGGGCGAATCCAAGGGTGCCAGGCTCCTCGACGTGGCGCTGCGGGGGTACCCCATCCCCAAAGGGGAACGCTGCGACCAGGCCGTGTGCCGGCGGCTGGCCTTCATCTACGGCATAGCGGTGCATCATCCCAACGTGAACGAACTGACCCACACGACCATGCACGAGCTGTTCGGCCCCACCGACATGACGATGATGGCCCACCTGTCGCGTATGGCCGATGCCCAGCGGGTGGTGGGGGCCGACGGATCCGACGACTACCTTCCCCACCTCGAACGGCTGCACCGACCGATCACGTTCCTGTCGGGCCGCCACAACCTGGTCTGGCGCCCAGAGTCGACCGAACGTACCTACTCGTTGCTCTGTGACGAGCTGGGCCCGGACCTGTTCAGGCGGGTGGTCTTCGACGACTACGGCCATCAGGACGTCCTGATCGGAGCCGACGCGCCGCGCCGACACCTTTCCTGCCGTGCTGGCGCACCTCGACCGGGTCAACGCCTGACCCCGGCACCGGGCCGATCCTTGAGGACCAGGTCCTACGCCTTCGGGACCAGCGTGGTCAGCGGGGGGTCCCCCGACGCGGTGTACGGGCTGCTGGCCGAGGCGACGTCGTGGAAGGAGTGGGCGGGTCCGCTCATCTCCCGTTCGGAATGGGAGGTCGAACCCGACGCCGACGGCACCGGCGGCCGACGCCGTCTGGGCCGGCCCTTCTTCATGGTGCACGAGGAGATCACGGCGGCAGACCCCCCGTACCGGCACGCCTACCGGCAGCTCAGGGGCCAGCCGGTGCGCGCCTACCGGGCCGAGGTCCGCATCTCCCCCATTGGGGACACCGCGACAGGCCCGAACCCGTCCCGACAGGGCCCGAGCACGAGGGCGACGTCGGGCACCCTCATCGAATGGACGGGGAGTGTCGTCCCCTTGGTCCCGGGCACCGGACCCTTGATGTGCCTTCTCCTGCGCCGCATGGTGCACGGCTTCGCCACCCGACTGGCGGCGGCGGCGGAGTGACGTTTTCCCAGGCACGGCGCCGGGGCGCTAACCTTCGCCCCAATGCTGCCCGTCATCGGCGCCGTCCTTGCCGGGCTGCTCGTGTCCCAGGTCGCCCTGCTGGTGACCTCGGTGTACCTCCACCGCTGCCTGTCGCACCGTGCGCTGCGGCTCTCCCCCGGTGTCGACGCGGCCTGCCGGGTGGCGATCTGGGTCAGCACCGGGATGCGGCCGAGGCAATGGGTGGCGGTCCACCGCAAGCACCACGCCTTCACCGACACCGAACGCGACCCCCACTCCCCCATCATCTTGGGCTTCGCCCGCGTGCAGTTCGCCAACGCCCTGCTGTACCGGAAGGTGGCCCGCGACCAGACCGCGGTGTCGCGCTATGCCCGGGACCTTCCCGCCGACCGTTGGGACCGCTTGCTCTTCGACCACGCCGTTGTCGGCCTGGGCCTCGGAGTGGGCGTCTTCGTCGTGTTGTTCGGTTGGGAGCTGGCCCTGATCGCCGCGGCCGTCCACGCCCTCTACTACCTGCTGGGCGGCGGGGCCATCAATGCCATCGGCCATCGGTGGGGACGGCGGCCCTTCGACAATCTGGCCACCAACAACCAGTGGCTGGCGTGGCTCGTCGTGGGTGAGGGCCTGCACAACAACCACCACGCGGCCACCACCTCCAGCCGCTTCAGCCTGAACAGGGGCGAGGTCGACCCCGGGTGGTGGTGTATCCGACTCCTGGTCCGCATGCGCTGCGCCACCCTCCGCGAGACCAGCACCGTCCCGAGGCTCAACGCCGCTCCCTGAGGCCTCAGGGCGCGGCGGCGTCCAGCTGGACGGTGACGTTTCTGGTGCCGGGGGCCAATGTCACCGTCCCGGTCCCCTGGTCGACAGTGCCGGCCGACGTCGACGCCACGGCACCCACGAACGAGGGCAGCTGGAACAGCACCGGCCCCGATGGCAGCCGGCCGCTCAGAGCCAGGGACACCGATTGCCCACGGGTGGAGATGCGCAGCCCCAACCTCCTGCCGTCGACGGGGAAATTGGTCACCGAGATCGTGGAACCGTCCTCGACCCACTGGGGCGGAACGCCCCGGCCCACGATCAGGGTGCCGTCCGACCGTTGGGCCACCAACGAGTCCAGCAGCACCTTGTTGGCCTGGGACATACCCCAGGCATGGGGAGACGCGCCTTGCCCTGCGCTGGGGTGGTTCCCTGTCCACGGGGTGGTGGCCGACGGGGAGGCCGAGCTCTCCCACCACGAGTAGGGGCCGCTCTGATCGTTGTCGATCATGAACTGGTAGCTCAAGATCCCCTGATCCCGATAGGCCGTGCCCGACAGCGCCGCGCTGCCGTATCCCGCGTTGTAGCCCGACGAGTAGTAATCGTCGGGGAACCCCCCGAAGGTGTTGGGTGGAAGCACGCCCTGGAGGCGCCCGAAACCGTAGGCGTAGGTGGCGTCGATCATGGAGAAGCCCGGACCGCTGAGGCTGGCGCCCAGGAGGTACCCGTCCCAGGCCCAGCGGGCCAGCGGCGAGGCCCAGTTGGCGTCCTCGGGGTTGGAGCACCTGTTGGAGGTGTTGGGGGCCAGGATCGAACACGGTAGGTAGTTCAGGCCATACCGGCTGATGGTGGTGGCCAGCGTCTGGTTGGTCGCAGCGAGCAGGCTGTCGTACTGCTGGGTGGCCCAGGTGGCTTCGGACGCGTCTCCGACCCGTTGGGCGAGGTAGCCGTAGGCGGCCAGGCCCAGAAGGGCCGAGTAGTCGTCGGTGGTCCAGTAGCCCGAGGTGTCGATGTCGTCGGTGGACTCCATGATCCCGCCCGGTCCGGTCCGGTCGGCGGCGATGACGTGCGCGGTGTCCTTGATGCTCGGCTGGGTGCGCCCGTTGGGCCCCTCGGTGGAGAAGTACTTCTTGACGAAGCTGACGTCGCCCGTCTTCATCAGGTAGACGGCCCACGGCCAGGCGTAGGTCCAGACGCCGTCGGGGTACTCGCCCGCCTGTGAGCCTGCCACTTGGCGCTCCTCGAGGAGCAGAGCGTGCGCGTCGGTGAAGTATCCCTGGGTGAAGAGGTTCACCAGGATGCCGATGACGTCGTGGTCGTACTCGGTCTCGTACCCGTTCACGCCCGTGTTCAGCGCATCGCCGCTCCTGGCGATCTGCGTATAGATGAAGCCGCTGCGATACGCGTCGTCGAGCGCGGGGTCGGGAACGCTGATCCCGGCGATCCCGGCCAGTTGCCCGTTCCAGAAGGTCTCCATGTGCGCATAATGCCGATCGAAGCCTCCGGCCGCGGCCAGATCCTGGGCGGTGGGCCACGAGTAGTTGTTGCCGAAGCGGTCGACGGCCACCACGTAGTCGTGGACGACCGACGCATGAGGCTTCACGGTGTCAGGGGCGTCATCGAGCGCCACCATCCCCGACGAGGCCTCGGGGTTCGCCACGATGACGGAGTCGGTCGGGTTCCGCACCGCCACACGGCTGTAGACGGCGACGTACGCGTTCCCGTCGAGCACCAGCCTGTCGGCGAACTCCGTGATGGTCACGTCGGCGCCGGAGTGCTTGAAGCTGGTGATCTGGGCGGGCAGGTACCCGTCCGCATCGGCCCACGTCGTCGAGGTCCCCGTGTAGATGCCGAAGCCGAAGTCCCTGTTGATGTCGCCCTGGACGAAGAACGTTCCCCCCAGGCACGTGACCACCCCCTGGCCGTTGCCCTCCCACCCGATCTCCGACGCGGTGCCGTAGGCGCCGGTGAAGGCGCTGGTGCTCACGTTGAACTTGCAGTCGTACGCCTTCGCCGGCCCACGACCGGAGGTGAGGGTGGCGGTGTTCGCTCTCCCCCCGCACCCGGCCAGCACAGCCGCTCCGACCAACAGGCTCAGCGTGGTCGACGTCGCGTTCCGCCACCGGCGCATCGGCCGATTCTGGCAGGTCGCGCCAAAGGCCGTCTCCCGCGTCGCGGGCCCATCGTGATCCCGGTTCACCCCGGACCGATAGGGCACGAGTGGTCAAGGTCGGGAGCGGATGTGCCGATTCCCCTCTCATGCGCCCTCTGCCCGCACTGGGCTTGTTGCTCGCCGCCGGCCTCGCCGCGTCGGCGTGCGGTGGCGCCGGCTCGGCCGCTCCCCAGGCCGTGCCCGTCATGCCCACCCCCCTGGTCTCGGCCGCACCCACCCCCGCGGTGGTCGTGGCCTGGACGCCCGTGGTGGCCGTGCAGGAGCAGGCGGCACAGCTCGAGGCTGCAGAAGAGCAGTACGCCACATGCTTCGCCTATGCAGGGCTCAACCAGGATCTAGCCGGAGCTCCCTGGCGCGCCGATGCGGCGGTCGTGCAGTCGTGCTCGACCGCCGGCCTCACTCCCGCCGAGGTGCAGGACATCCAGGACCTGATGATGCACGCGACGTGAGCCCACGGCGAGGCGGGTGCGACGGCAGGAAATGGGTCGCAGGGCCCACTCTCATCCTGGGGTGCCAGAACTAAAATCACCCTGGTGGAAGGGGGGTCCATGCCATGACCTACCTGGCGGTCCCGGAACTGCCTCGCCGGAGCCTGTGGGCTTCGCTGCGGCGTCGCAGCAAGCTGGCGGAGTGGCACGCCGTGGCGGAGTGGCGCCCGCCACCCATGGAGACGCTCTGCGGCTTCGTGGGCTCCATCGAAGCGCACCGGACGTGGGATCAAACGCTGCCCGATGCCCGGTGTCCCCGGTGTGACCAACTCACGGCGGCAGCGGACAGGGCCCGCAGCGTGATGGAAGCGGCCGAGGCCACGCCGGTGATGGAGCCGGTCAAGGCCGAGCTCCTCAGGCGACGCGTCATGGAGCGGGCCTGATCCGAATGTCACGGGGATCGCTCAGGAGGCGATCCTCACGCCAGCTCTGATTGAAGGATCTCCGCCACAGGCCGGCGGGCGCCGATGCGGGCCGCGGCCGTCAGCAGGGCCACCAAGAGTGCCAGGGGTCGGGCTATGCAAGCCCTTCGATCATCTGCACCAGGTCTTCCCGGCGGTAGCCCAGTCGTCGGGCGGTCTCCACGACGTCGCGAAGCTGCACGAGAAAGGCGCTTTGCTCGGGCGTTCCCACGACGGTGATGCCCCGCCCTCTCCGGAACTCGAGAATCCCCTCATCGCGCAGGATGTGCATCGCCCGCAGCACCGTGTTCTTGTTCACGCCGAGCACGGCGGCAATGTCCTTCACGAGCGGCAGTCGCTCGCCTGGGCCGGCCTCCCCTTCTGCTATGGCCCGACGGATCTCGGCAGCAACTTGGTCGTGGAGAAGAACGGGCTCCGAACGGTCGATGTTGACAGACAGCATGGTACTAGCAATACTAGTTCCATGATCCCGGAACAAGCAACGACCCTCGCCGATGCCGAGCCTTCGGGGTTCCGGGTGCTCGAAGGGGGTCTGGATGCCGATGCGCTCTTCAAAGAAGCCCGCAGACGGCGACGGACGCGTTGGCTCGTCGGCATCGCCGTCGCCGTCGCCGTCCTCGGCGTCGCCGTCGCGATCGGAACGGCTTACGGGTTCAGCGGTGGAACAGCGCCGAAATCCGCGTGCTGCCGGGGGCATCGCCTCAGGCGGAGCCGTCGTCTACACGGTCAAGGCTACGTCCATGGAACCGACGCTCATGCCGGGGGATCAAGTCGAAGTCACAAGGGCGACCGGAGTGCTCCAGCGTGGTGATCTCGTCGACTTCGAGCTCCCCACTCGTCTCCAGCATCCCGGGAATTCCACGATGGTCAAACGCATCATCGGCCTCCCCGGGGAGACGATCTCCTCGTCGGGCACCACAGTGCAGATAAACGGAGTGCCTCTGTCGGAGCCCTACCTCGAGGCGGCCGACCAACCGGGTCCCACCATCGCCAGCCAGGTCATCCCGCCCGGCGAGTACTTCGTCCTGGGGGACAATCGGACCAACTCGCTCGACTCGAGCTACTTCGGCCCGATCCCCTCGACGTCGATCATCGGGACTGCCACGAGGATCGTCGCTCCGCCATCGAGGGCAGGGCTTATCCCGGGGACCTGACTCCCCCGGTCGCGGGTCGCTCGCACCTGTTTCCGTCGCAGAGCGCCTCGCCATCGGAAAGTACACGTACCGAAGGCGTAGCAAGGTGAAGCCATGAGTGCCACACTGGAAACGTGGCCAAGGTCATCGCTCAGCGAGTGCTCGGGAACGCCAACGCCAAGGTGATCGAGGCAGTCGTCGCCGGGGAGAGCTTTCGTCATCACTCGCAATGGCGTGCCCGTGGCAGAACTTCGTCCGATCCGGCAAGCGCGTCGAACCTTTGTACCAGCGACGCCTTTGCAGGGCTCAGCGATCTCGTCGACGCCATCGCCATCTGAGCACCGGAACGGTTGTCCGCAATCCCGGTTTGTAGAGTCGAATTTGGGTGGGCCGTAGTCGCTCGTATTCGAACTTCAACGACCTCCGACGAAGCGTCTCGCTTCTCGAATGACCCTCCCTGGACTGCGACTGCAACGATGGTCAATGGACCCACCATTAAGAACCCGCCCAGGTTCGGCGGCGGTATAGCGTCGGGACATGCTGCGTGTCGTGGGTGGAGCCAATGTTCCCACCATCGGAAATCTCCGAGTCAGCGCCACTTGGCCCCTTGCCGTTCTCACGCTGGATGGCTCCTCGCTGGCCGTGAAGGTGCGGTGGTTCGCTCGTCTCTTCAGGCCAGCGGACCTGACGGTTGGACCTTCATCGGTCAAGCTGGTAGCTCCCACCAAGCCTGCCTTCGGCCTTGGAATTAGCGGTATCGACATAGCTCTCTCGGACGGCCGCAACTTCTACTTCTGGACGGGTCGGCGCGATGCCATCCTGGAAGGCTTGGCGGCTGCTGGTTTTCCGGTGAGCGGGGACGAGCACAAGGCGCGAAAGGTCTGGGCGGTGGAGCCGTGACCGACCGCGCCCGTTACTTGCTTCCTCCTCCGCAAGTGCCCCGCCGATAGCTCGCCAGATCTGATTAGGTCACACGGGTCAGCGTTAGTGAACGAGAGGGACGCACCAACGTGCGACCCATTCGCCGAACTGGCCCGACCGACCTGTCGATATCAGCCCTCAGCCGGACTGTCTCACCCTTCAGGACGTCGACCTCCACCGGAGGACTGCGGTACCACCACTGGCGAATGCGGACCCTGTGGCTGCCGGGCGAGACTTCTCTGCCGAATTCGCCTTCAACCCGTGCGATTCCGACCCGTGTCCCATCGATCGATACCGAGAATGCCCCCAGCCTGGGATCGGCCACCACCCACTTGCGGTCCTGAAACACCACCAGTCTGCCTATCTCTCCTTCGGTCACGCGACCATCATGCAGCGTGCGAGCGCATGCTACGCAGATGGCCGCTTGTTTTTGAGGTGGCGAAGGTGCCGGACGCCAAGCCATCCGCAGCCAATGGCCGCGAGACACAAGATCGCCGATGCGATCCGATCGCTCGAGGTTCTTGCCAGAACAAGTCCCGGGACACCGAGATAGATCGCGCTCACGAGGAATAGCCAGGCCAGTAGCTTCTGTCGGCGAGTGCTCGGTCGGACGGTGACCTCGGCCGGTTGGCGATCTCTCCCCGACGCCTTGCGAGCAAGCCTCGACTGATGCACCCGAACGAACACCATCAAGGCGAGCAGAACGACCGCCAGGAATACCAGCCAAGAGGCGAGACTCGCTCCCTTTTGGATCACCAGAAGCGGGAACCCGACAAAGATTGCGAGAACCCCGGCGGCGCTTCCCCAGACTGCGGCGCAGACTAGGTAGCCGTACGACTCCAGCCCGACCGCCAGAAACTTCCCCGGATCCCCCCGGGCACGTAGCCTGCGAACCCCGCCGACAGCGAACTTGCGCTCCCAGCTGAACATGAAATGGGCGTATTGGACCTGATCAGAGAGTTCGTCCGACGAAGCCACACTTCAAGTATCGGCGCTGGACTGAAGGCCGTGGAGGACCCAGCCCGGAATTCTTGAGCCCGCTGGCTGACCACGAACGTGTGTTTGGCCCAGAAGAAATCTTCGAAAGCGCTTGACTTCGCGCCGCGATCGAGGTCTCATGCTCGGTCCAAAGCGGCGCGCTCCCGGTCGTGGGCCAGCCCATGCCCGACTACCCCTTCACCGAATCCCGTTCCGGCCGGTCGCCGGACCTCTCCTCGCGCCCACCCTCCGGCCTGGATCAGCATCCGGGAAGCTCGCGGATCGGTCCGTCTCCGAACCGCGAGGTCGAATCCGACGAAGGCGCCGGTCAGGGTACACGATCCATGGTCCCCCGCTGTCGGCGACTGTAGGGATGATTCTGCTGTTGCTTCTAGTCATCCCGCCTGGGCGGCGGGGGCGGCCGGGGGCCGTCGGAGTGCACGGTCGGTCGCCGATCGTCTGACCTCGCTCGACCACGTGCTGCTCGGGCTGCTCCAGACCCACCGAGTGCTGACCACGCCACAGCTGATCACGCTGGTGGGCCGCCCGGAGCGCACTGTCGACTACCGGCTGTCCCGCCTGCGGGATGCCGGTGTGGTGGAGCGCACCCGACCGTACGCGGCGTCGGGCTCGGCGCCGTTCTTCTGGTGGCTGACCCGGAGCGGTGCGCAGCTGGTCGAGGGCACCTCGCCGGCGCCGGGCAAGGCGGCGCCGAACCCGCTGTTCCTCCGCCACAGCGCGGCCATCGCCGGCCTCTACGTGGCCCTGCTCAACCTGGGACCCCACGTCGGGCTGACCGACTGTTCGTGGCGTCGGGACGAGACGGCCTGGGAGGAATGGTCCCCCTCCCTCGGCCGGGCCAAGCACCTGCGGCCCGACGCCCACTTCGAGGTAACCCTCGACGCCGACGGTGAGCCGGGCCGGGCCGGGGCATTCATCGAGATCGACTTCGCCACCATGGACCAGCGGCGCCTGGCCGCCAAGGTGGCCCGCCATCGGGACTACGCGTCGGACCGGGCCTGGTGGAACCGCCATCCGGGCTGTCCCGCCCTGCTGCTGCTCACGACTTCGGATGCCCGGGTCACCCGGTTCCTTGCCAACCTCGAGCGGGCCCGGCCGCGCCCGAGCTACTACGGCGCCGGGGACCCCACCGCCTGGGAGCCGCTGGTGGCCGCCTCCGCCTGCGTGTCGGCGCCCGAGGAGGCGCTATCGGCGCCCGTGTGGCGCACCTCGGCCGCAGACGCACCGAGCACGCTCTCCTCGCTGCTCTCGGCCGACGTGCGAACGTACCGGCGCCTGGTGGCCACCGTGCGGGCGCAACGCGCCGCTGACGAGCAGTACCGGCGGCTCCAGGCCATCCATCCCCTGGCCGCCGACAGTGAACGGCTCGCCGACGCCATGGACGACGTGGAGGCCGCGGCCGCGGTGCGGTTCCTTTTCGACCAGGTGTTGCCCTACAACCCCTCGGTCAAGGAGGAGTGGGCCGCCCACCACCTCAACCTGGTGGTGACCACGCATGCCTGGTGGGTCGAGGGCGACGGACGCTCCGGCTGGCCGCCCTCACCTGTGCAAGTGGTGTCCGGATGGCGCGCCCTGTACCGGGAGCATGTGGGCCGAACAGGCCACCAGATTGCTCGACCGAGCGGCCGAGAACACGAACGACCCACGTCTACGCCGACCGGCCGCCGACCTCGCCGACGGGACCGTGGTCCGGGCCTGGCGCCTCGAGCGTGAGCCAGGACCCGACGCCCGTTCGGCAGCAGCTGAGGCGGCGCTCGACTACGAGACTCACCGCGACGCCGGGGTCGCTGACGCGCTCCGAGCCCTGCCACTGCATCGGCGCCTCGCCACCTCGCGGGCCGCGCTGGAAGCGGACTACGACGCCCAGCACCTGGTGGTCTGCGTCGACTGCGCCATCGTCCGCCACGACGATCCCGACCGGCGCCGCTACGGCGGACCGGCACGCTGCCCGCTCTGCGAAGGGGAGCTCGTCCCCAACCAGCAATCCCCAGTCCTCCCGGCCGAGCTTGGGGACTCGCTGGTCCTCGTCGCCGAGCGGCTTGGTCGCATCGAAAGCGGGCGCCAGTGAGCCACGCCGCCGGCCGACACGCCGAGAGCCGGCCGACTGGAGCCGGCGACACCCGGAATGGCGCACCTGCACGACGCCTCCACCATCCGCGAGGTCATCGGACCGAGCGACGTGCGGCAACTCCTGATCCCGAGTGCGGTCCCCCGCATGACCCCCGCCATCCGCGAGGCGACGACGTCGCCCGGCCAGCCCGTCCCCCACATGCGGCGGACCCGGCCGACCTGGTCCCCCGCCATCCGCGAGATGGGCACCAAACCGGCGGCTCGGTGCCCTCGGCCGAGGCACTGCGGCCGTTGGCCCGGGCACTCGTCGCCCTGGCCCTTGAAGTCCGCGCCGAGGGCCTTGCTCTGCCGTGCGGGCAGAGGTCTGATGGATCGATTGGCAAAGGAGGTGGCCGATGCGTTGCGTGATCTACCTGCGGGTCTCGACCAAGGAGCAGGCCGAGAAGGACCTGACCGAGGACGGCTTCTCGATCGCCGCCCAGCGCGAGGCGTGCGTGCGCCGCATCCGCGACGAGGGCTGGGAGTTCGTGGACGAGTACGTGGACAAGGGCGAGTCGGCCCGGACGGCCGACCGGCCACAGCTCCGCGCCATGCTGGCGCGGATCGGCGAGGAGAGCGACATCGAGGCCGTCATCGTCCACAAGGTCGACCGGCTGGCCCGCAACATGGAGGACCACGTCGCCATCCGCGCGCTGCTGCGCCGCCGCGGGGTGGCCCTCGTCTCGGTGACCGAGAACCTCGACGAGACCGCCTCGGGCCGTTTGGTCGAGGGCATCCACGCGCTGATGGCCGAGTTCTACTCGGCCAACCTGGCGAGCGAGGTTCGCAAGGGCATGGGGCAGAAAGCCAAGCTCGGCGGCTACCCGCACAAGGCTCCCCTCGGCTACCTCAATGTCCGCGAACCGATCGGTGGGCGCCAGGTGGCCCACATCGTCCCGGACCCCGAACGCGCCCCGCTCGTCAAAGTTGCTTTCGATCTGTACGCCACCGGGGAGTGGACCGTCGAGCGCCTGGCGCATGAGATGGCCGACCGCGGCCTTCGCAACCGGGGCCGAGCCGGCCACTACGCGGCCAAAGCGGTCACCGTTTCGGGGCTCGCCCGGCTTCTCGCGCATCGGGCCTACGTCGGGATCGTCGAATGGGACGGCATCGAGTACGAGGGCAGTCCACGAGCCGCTCGTCGAGCGGGACACCTTCGACAAGGTCCAAGAGCTACTCGCCGCCCGGGCCATGCGCGGCACGCGCGAGCGCCGGCACCACCACTACCTGAAGGGCGTGCTCGTCTGCGGGGTCTGCGGACGGCGACTCTCGATCCAGCGCTCGAAGGGCACCTACACCTACTTCTACTGCCTGGGGCAGAAGGACCGCCGCAACGGCACCGGCTGCCAGGAGCGCTACGTCGCCGCCGACCAGCTCGAAGCCGAGGTCGAGGACCTCTACGGCCGCATCGAGGTGCCAGCCGACTGGGCCGAGGGCCTGCGGGAGGCGATCGCCACAGAAGTGGCGACCCACCACGAGGACACGACCGCTGAGCGCGAGCTGCTCGCACAGCGCCACGAGCACGCCGAGTCCGAACGCTTCAAGCTCATGGAGGCCTACTACGCCAACGCCATCGACGTCGCGATGCTCCGGCGCGAGCAGGAGCGCATCGGTGCCGAGCTACGTGCCATCGAGTCCCGCCAAGCCACCCTCGACGCGAGCCTCGACGACTGGCAAGAGGTCATGGACCTCGCGCTGCGTTTCTCCACCCGCTGTGCCACCGCCTACCGGCGAGGAAGCGACCGGACGAGGCGGCTGTTCAACGCCGCCGTGCTCGACGACGTCCGCGTACGGAACGGCCACGTCGTCGAAGCGGCCTACAAGGAACCCTTCGATCTCCTCTTCTCTGTGCCGAAGTTCGAATACGACGATGTGGTGGGCCGTAGAGGACTCGAACCTCTGACCCCTTGCGCGTCATGCAAGTGCGCTACCAACTGCGCCAACGGCCCGTGGCTAGGACCATACCACCGCCCCCGTCGAGAACCCTCCCGGCACCGCGGCTCCACCAGCACCGCGGCTCGACCGGCCTCGTGGCACCATTGAGGCTGCCGGTTCAGCCAATCTAGCGGGAGCAATCATGGACAGAGCTGCGGCCGCGGTCGCACCGGACCGACGTACCCTGGACGACCCCGCCATAGCAGCACACGCAGAACGGGTACGGACCCAGGGCTGGTCGGTCATCGAGAACGCCATCGACCCCGCCTTCGTCGACGCCATCGCCGAGGACCTCCTCCGTCTCGAGCACGACCTCGGTACCGTCCCGGCCGACAACCTCTTCGAGGGCCGTCGGACGACGCGTATCTACAACCTCCTGGTCCACGGACCTCTTTACGAGAGGATCCCCGTCCACCCCAATGTCCTCCCCGTGGTCGAGGCAGTCCTCGACCCGGGCCTCCTCATCTCGTCGTTGTCCTCGATCGCCATCGGATCCGAGGAGGACGCCCAGCCCATCCATTCAGACGACCAGCTCATCCCCCTGCCCAAGCCCCACCCGCCGCTCATCTGCAACACGATGTGGGCCATCACCGACTTCACCGAGGAGAACGGCGCCACCCGCCTGTGTCCGGGCACCCATCTCGCCGACCACTCCCCCAATCTGCTGGAGCACTACGACTCCATGCCCGCCGAGATGGCCAAGGGGGGTGTGCTGGTCTGGGTCGGAAGCTTGTGGCACGGCGGTGGAGCCAACAGAACCGGTGCGCGCCGCGTCGGGATCGCCATGAACTACTGCGCCGGATACATGCGCCAGCAGGAGAACCAGCAACTCGGCATCCCGCTCGACACCGTGGGCCGGTTTCCCCGACGCCTGCAAGAGCTGTGTGGCTATTCGATCTACAACGGGCTCATCGGCCACATCGACAAGCAGCATCCCGGAAAGCTGCTCCTCGGAACGAGCGAGGAGTCCTCCCTCGTATGGGACTACGCCAAGACCCCCAGGACCTGACCGCCAGGGCGGCGGCGATGGGCAGCCCTCTGCTCACCTGCCTCGCTTGTGCCCTCCCGACCGCTTGGACGAGGTCTTGGAGGACTGCTTGACGGTCTTCCCGGCCGTCTTGGCCGTCTTCTTGACGAGCGCCTTGCCGGCCTTCTTCGAAGGGGTCTTGGCCGGGGCGACACCCTTCTTGACCCCTGTCTTCACCCTTCCCACCACGATCAACGAACCCATCGAAGGGGTGATCGTGGACTCTTCCCCGCCGGACCACGTGACCCGCAACAGACCGCCGCTGACGCCGGTCACGACCCCTTCCCGGGGCAACTGACCCACTCGCTTGGAAGGAACTTGGACCCGGTCCCCTACTACCGCCATTCCATCTCCTTGTCGTCACGGTGCCGATCGACCCGACTCGGTCACCAGAGGCGGCGGGCGGAATCGAACCGCCGTACGGGGCTTTGCAGGCCCCTGCCTAAACCACTCGGCCACGCCGCCGCGCCGTGCGGCGAGCCTATCTGCTCGCATCGGCCGTCCCCGACGGAGCCCTTCGGCGAGTACACCGACCCCGATGCTCGTGGCGGCGCCTTCCGTGGAGGGAAGATGCGTGGGCCAGGGTCGTCGAAGTGGTTGAATCGGTCCATGCGGATCGCGCTCATCGCCCCCCCGTGGACGCCGATCCCACCCCCCCTGTACGGGGGGATCGAGCTCGTGGTGGACCAGATGGCCCGAGGACTCGTGGAAGCCGGCCAGGACATCGTGTTGTTCACCACGGGGGACTCGACCTGCCCGGTGCCCAAGCGCTGGGCGCTCGAGCACGCCGAGGGGATGCGGATAGGCATGGCCGTACCCGAGCTTCGGCACGTGGTCCACGCCTACGAGGCCGTCTCCGACTTCGACGTGGTCCACGACCACACCGTGATGGGACCGTTCTACGCCGAGCGCTACCCCGACCTTCCCGTCGTCACCACCATCCACGGGCCTTTCAACGACGAGCTCACCGACCTCTACCGGGTGCTGGCGCCACGTGTTCCCATCGTGTGCATCTCCCACGCCCAGCACCGGGCGGCCCCCGACGTCCCCATCGCGCGGGTGATCCACCACGGCCTGGACGCGTCGGCCTTCCCCTTCGGGGACGGGACGGGTGACGACGACGGCGAGTTCTGCCTCTTCCTGGGGCGGATGGCGCCGGACAAAGGCGCTCACCGCGCCATCGAAGTGGCCCGCAAGGCGGGGATGCGCGTCCTGCTGGCGGCGAAGATGCGCGAGCAATGGGAGCGCTCGTACTTCGAGGAGCAGGTCGCCCCACTGCTGGGACCCGACGCCGTCTACCTGGGCGAGGTCCCCCACGAGCACAAGTTGCGGCTGCTGTCGCAGGCCCGCGCCCTGCTCTTCCCCATCCGATGGAACGAGCCGTTCGGGATGGTGATGCTCGAGTCCATGGCTTGTGGCACACCCGTGCTGGCGTTCCCCGAAGGTGCGGTCCCGGAGGTCGTGGAGGACGGCAAGACCGGCTTCCTGTGCGAAGACGAGACGTCGATGGCCGAGGCCTTGGGGAATGTCGACCAGCTCTTGCGCACCGACTGCCGGGCCGCGGTGGAAGGCTACTTCTCCACCAAGCGCATGGTCGCCGACCACATCGAGCTCTACCGGGAGCTCACCCAGCGCTGAGAAAGGTCGGCTGCACCCACTTCAGGTGCAGCGACGCCTCAGTCCCCCCGACGCGAGAAGGCGTGGACGACGCGCACGATCACCGCCACGATCACGACCAGGATGACGATCTTGAAGGCGAAGAGGATCGCCCCCAACACGGCATGAGCGATCCAGAGCACGACGAAGATCCCCCCGATCACCGCCGCCACCACCAGGGCGGTGTCGAACAGGCTCAGCCCGGAACCCTTTGTCTCGTTGTCGCTCATGTGACCCTCCGTCGGCCCCGTCTACCCGGGGTGCCGACCACCACGCTACGCCCTGGGTGGTCGCGAGCGACGCCGCCGGCGCCGGCTGAGCCCGGGCCGGCTCCGGGGACCATCGCTCTCCCCCACGCCCCGACCGCCAGGCCCCCGGGGTCCCGATGGGACCGGGCACAGCGGTGCTACCGTCGCCTGTGTCTCTCCGCTCCTTGCGCCAGGAACTGCTGGCGCGACCGGACCTCCAGGGCGACGAGTTCTGCCGCACCTTCTCCGCCGGCGCCGACCGGTGGCTGGCGGGTCTGCTCGAGCAGGCCACCGAGGGCAAGCCCGGCGGCGTCGCACTCGTGGCCGTCGGTGGCTACGGACGCGGCGAGCTGTGCCCCTACAGCGACCTCGACGTCGTGCTCGTCCACAACGGGCGGCGCGACATCCGTCGTGTCGCCGATGCCGTCTGGTACCCGGTATGGGACGAGGGCATCCGCCTCGACCATTCCGTCCGCCGGCCCTCAGAAGTCCTGGCGGTGGCGAGGGAGGACCTGCGGGCGCAGCTCGGGCTCCTCGACGGACGCGTGGTGGCCGGCGACGCCACTGTGGCGGAGCCCATGCTCGCCTCGGCGCTCGAGCAGTGGCGCGATCGAGCCGCGCAATGGCTCCCCGTGCTCGCCGCTCAGGTCGACGAGCGCCACCGCGCCCACGGTGACGTGGCGTTCCTGCTCGAGCCGGACCTCAAAGAGGCACACGGAGGACTGCGTGACGTCGCCGCCGTGCAAGCCGGATCCCTGGCCGTCGACAGCGTGGCGGAGCAGGTCGACCTGGGCTCCTTGTCAGGGCCGCGCTCCACACTGACCGCGGCCCGCGTGGAGCTGCACCGCTCCACCGGCCGGGCCACCGACCGTCTCCTCCTCCAGGAACAGGACCAGGTGGCCGCAGCACTCGGATACCACGACGCCGACGCGCTCATGGCGTCGATCGCAGAAGCGGGCCGGACCGTCGCCTGGGTGACCGACGACGTCTGGCGCCGCCGCTCGACGTGGGCGACGGCGCGTCCCCGACGACGATTGTGGCCCACGCGTGACGCGGCCGCCGTCCATCGCGACGCCGCCGCCGTCCTCGTCCCCGTCGAAGCGGGCATCGCCATCGAAAAGGTCGAGGGTCGCGACGCAACGGGGGAGGTCGTCCTCGAACCGGGGACCCGTCCCGGAGACGACCCGTCGCTGGCGTTCCGGGTTGCCGCCGTCGCCGCCGAGAACCATCTCCCGATCGGGCGGGGCTCGCTCGAGGCGATGGCGGCAGTGCCGGCCCCACCGCCGGACCCGTGGCCGAGTGCCCTGCGAGACGCGCTGGTCCGCGTGCTCGCCACCGGCCCGGCCGCCATTCCCCCGCTCGAAGCCCTGGACCAGCGTGGCTTGCTGGTGGGGCTGATCCCGGAGTGGGCGGCGGTGCGCAACCGGCCCCAGCGCAACGCCTATCACCGCTTCACCGTAGATCGGCACCTCCTCGAAGCCGCCGCCCAGGCGGCGGCCCTCACCGCCGGTGTGGACCGTCCCGACCTGCTTCTCGTGGGGGCACTGCTGCACGACATCGGAAAGGGCTTCCCAGGGGACCACACCGAAGCGGGGGTGCGCATCGTGGGCGAGATGGGCCGCCGGATGGGTTTCGTACCGCAGGACGTGGCGGTCCTGACCGGGCTGGTGCGCAACCACCTCCTCCTCTCCGAAGTCGCCACCCGGCGGGACCTCGACGACCCCGCCACCGTGGAGGCCGTGGCCGCGGCCGTCCAGGACCGCACCCAGCTGGAGCTGCTGGCGGCGCTCACCGAGGCCGACAGCAACGCCACCGGGCCCGCCGCCTGGGGCCAGTGGAAGGCGGGGCTCGTCGCCGACCTGGTGCGCCGCGTGAAGGCCTACCTCGAGAGCGGCGAGCTGCGCCGGGCCGAGCCGCTGATCTCGGACCGGTACCGTGCCCTCATGCGCCAGGTCGAGCGCCTGGGCCGCTCGGTGGTGGCCGCCGATGTCCCCAACGTCACGGTGGTGGCACGCGACCGGCCCGGACTGCTGTCGTCGGTCGCCGGTGTGTTCGCCCTGCGCGGTCTCGACGTCCGCTCGGCCGACGTCGCCGGCGAAGAGGGCTACGCGGTGGAGACCTTCGTGGTCGAGCCGTCGCGTGGCCGCTGGCCGGACTTCGAACGCGTCGCCGACGAGCTCGACGCCGTCCTGCGCGGGACGTTCCCGCTCCAGGAGCGGCTGGCCGAGCAGGTCCGCGCCTACGCGGACGGGCGGCGATCGGTGTCGTCGCGCCCGGTGGAGGTGCGGGTCACCGTGGACAACGCTGCTTCTTCGGGTTCGTCGGTGGTGGAGATCAGGGCCGAGGACGACGTCGGGCTTCTGCACAGGATCACAGCCACCCTCTTCGCCCTCGACCTCGACGTCGTGGCGGCCAGGGTGTCGACCTCCGGCTACGAGGTCGTGGACGCCTTCTACGTCCGGGACGCGGCGACGGGCGGCAAGGTGACAGACCCCCGGCGGATCGAGGGGATAAGCGAGGGAGTCGTGGGTGCCATCAACGCTTCGACAACGCGACCGGCACGTCCCACGTGAAAGAAAGTCGGGCCGATGACGAAGAAATGCCCAGGACCGACCATGGGGATCGCTTGGCTACGGGTACAATTGCATCGGAGCGCATGCCATGCCGGAAGCCGCACACCGACGCCGGAAGAGCAACGCCCGGCATCATTGGATGATCGCCGCGGTCGTTGTCGCGCTGTGCGCGCTCGCGGCCGCCTCGACCGCCTTGGTCGCCACCCGAGTCCGACCCCCATCGGCTTCAGCCACACCGACTGCGGCGCCCGGGCGCCTCTCCGTGGTCACCAGCATGCCGGCTCCCAACGCCACGAACGTGCCTTCCGATGCCAGCGTGGGGGTCACCTTCACGGTGCCTCTGGCGTCGGACACCCCGATGCCCACCCTCGCCCCGGCCGTGCCCGGCTCGTGGGTGCAGACGTCGGCGAACACGCTCGCCTTCGACGCCACCGCCCCGCTCCCGCCGGGAGCGACCGTGTCGATGTCGGTCCCCGACGGCCCTGACGGGATCGAGGGAAGCCAAGGACAACGCCTGGCCGACCCGCTCACCACCAAATTCACGGTGGCGCCCCTGTCCACCTTGCGGGTCCAGCAGCTGCTCGCCACCCTCGGCTACCTCCCGCTGTCGTTCACCCCTGCCGACCCGGCGGGCGCGAACCCGGTCGAGGCCGCCACCCCCCAGGTGGGCACGTTCGCGTGGCGGTGGGCCATGCCGAGCTACTTCACCGGACTGTGGTCGCCCGGTGAGCCCAACGTCATCACCCAGGGCGCGGTCATGGCGTTCGAGAGCCAGCAGAACATGACCACCGACGGCATCGCCGGCCCCAAGGTGTTCGAAGCCCTCCTCAAAGCCGTCGCCGCCGGCCAGGGCGACGCCTACGGGCACTACGACTGGGCGGACGTGTCCACCTCGCTACCCGAGCACGTCAACGTGTGGCGCGACGGACAGATCGTGTACACGACCCGCGCCAACACCGGCATCGAGGCGGCCCCCACCGAGCTCGGCACGTACCCCGTGTACGCGCGGTACGTGTCCACCACCATGCGGGGGAGGAACCCCGACGGCAGCGCGTATGCGGACCCCGGAGTGCCGTGGGTCAGCTACTTCCACGGCGGGGACGCCCTCCACGGCTTCATCCGACCCGGGTACGGCTACCCCCAGAGCCTCGGGTGTGTGGAGATGCCCCCGGCCAACGCCGCCGTGGTCTACCCGTACACGCCCATCGGCACCCTCGTCACCGTCGAGTAGCTCCCCCGACAACCACCCACCACCGGGCGCCGGCGCGCCGGCACCGCCTCGGCGTCACGGTCCAGGCGCGGAGGGGAATTGCGGCGCCCGTCGCTCGCGCACCGCAGCCAGGCCTTCCCGGGCGTCGGGCCCCAGGAACCCGAGCATCTCGAGCGCCACCGACTCGCCGAAGGTGGGCAGGGCCTGCGACAGCCAATGGTTCATGACCCGCCTCGTCCACTGGATCGCCGTGGCACTTCCCGCGGCCAGGCGCCGGGCCACAGCCAGCGCCTCGTCGAGGACGTCGTCGTCGGCGACGCACTTGGTCACCAACCCGATGCGCTCGGCTTCGGGCCCGGTCACGAAATCGGCAGTGAGCAGGTAGTACTTCGCCTTGGCCATGCCGCACAGGAGCGGCCACAGCAAGGCGGCGTGGTCGCCCGCGGCCACACCGAGGCGCACGTGCCCGTCCGAGACCCGTGCCGACTCCCCCATGATGCTGATGTCGGCCATGAGGGCGACGGCCAACCCGGCACCAACCGCCACACCGTTGATGGCCGACACCACCGGCTTGTCCGCCCGGAGCATGCACTCCACGATCCCGCCGCGTCGCGCCACTGCTCGAGCAGGGCCGCGTAGTCCTCGGTGATCTCGGCGATCATGTCCAGGTCGCCTCCAGCCGAGAAGGCCCGGCCGGCCCCGGTCACCACCGACACGCGGGCGCCGGGGTCGGCGTCGATGACGGCCCACACCTCCGCCATCTCGCGATGCATCCGGACATTGGCGGCGTTCAGGACCTCGGGGCGGTCCAGGGTCACCAAGACGACCCCGTCGGGCCGCCGGTCGAACGTCAGGTGCTCGAAATCGGCGTAGTCGGCCAGTGGCATCCACCCACCATAGGACGGGGCACCCCGCCCGGCGCCGCCCCGTGCGGTCGTCACGGCGATCCCGCCCCGCCCGGTAGCGTGATCGCCCGTGACCGGACCCGCTATCGCCACCGAGGACATCGCGCGTCGGTTCGGCGACTTCTGGGCGGTGGCGGGCGTGGACCTCGAGATCGCCCCGGGCGAGATCTACGGATTCCTGGGGCCCAACGGCGCGGGCAAGTCCACACTGGTTCGCATGCTGTGCACCTTGTTGCGGCCGTCGCGGGGCCGGGGCATCATCGCCGGGTTCGACGTGGCCACAGAGCCCGAACGGGTCCGGCTGCAGATCGGCGTCGCCCTCCAAGACGCCGCCCTCGACGACCGCCAGACCGGCCGCGAGCTGCTGGACCTTCAGGGCCGGCTCTACGGGTTACGGCGTGAGGAACGGTCGGTGCGGGTGGCCCAGGTGCTGCGGCTCGTCGACATCGGGACCGCCATCGACCGCCAGATCAAGACGTACTCGGGCGGGATGAAGCGACGTCTCGACCTGGCCGCCGCCCTGATCCACGATCCCGACATCCTCTTCCTGGACGAACCGACCACGGGCCTCGACCCCGAGAGCCGAGCCGCGGTGTGGCAGGAGGTGCGCAGCCTGAACGAGCAACACGGCACGACCATCTTCCTCACGACCCAGTACCTCGAGGAAGCCGACGAGCTCGCCGATCGGGTCGGCATCATCTCCCGGGGTCGCCTGGTCGCCCAGGGCACCCCCGACGAGCTCAAGCGGACCGTGGGCACCGACGTGATCGTCGCCCGGGTAGAGGGCCTGAGCGACGCCACGCTCCAGGCGCTGCGAGCCGTCCCCGGCGTCGACGAGGTGCGGTCCTCACACGACGAGATCACCGTGCACGCCGACAACGGCGCCACCGTGATGAGCCCGGTCGCCATCGCCCTGCACTCGGCGGGGGCGGCCGTGGTGAGCCTGACGCTGCGCACGCCCACCCTCGACGACGTCTTCCTCCAGCTCACCGGTTCCCATCTGCAAGGTGACGCGACGTCCGACGGTGCGGAGAGGTCGGCAGAGGCCGCCCACGACGCGCACCGGGGTCCCGGGGACGGCAACGGCCGGGCGTCGGAGACCGCCGCCAAAGGAGCACACCCCTGATGGTCGTGACCGCCGGTGCACCCACCACGGCGTTGCGGGTCCAGGCACGCCCGGCGGGCTTCTTCGTGGACGTCGCCTCCGTCGCCCGCCGCGCCATCCGGCAGATCCCACGCGAGCCCGAAGCGGTCATCCCCGCCCTGATCGTCCCCATCTTCTTCTACGTGCTCAACATCGGCGCTCTGTCCAAGATCACCCACGACGTCGGCCACTTCAGCTTCAAGTCCTTCGAGCTGCCCGTGGCGGTGGTCTTCGCCGTCACCGGCGTGTCCCGGGCGTCGGCTCTGGTCACCGACATCCAGAACGGCTACTTCGACCGGCTCGTGATCACACCGGTACGACGCCTGCCGCTCCTGCTGGGCCTCATGACCGCGGACCTCACCCTGGTGATGGCCCTGGCCATCCCGGTGGTCGTCATCGGCCTCGCCCTCGGCGTGCGCTTCCACGGCGGCATCCTCGGCATCGTCGTGTTCGTCGTCCTGTCGGGCATCTGGGGACTCGTGTTCACGGGGCTCCCCTATGCCATCGCCCTCAAGACGGGGAACCCGGGCGCCGTCAATGCCAGCTTCATCCTCTTCTTCCCCATCACCTTTCTGAGCACGACCTTCGTGGCCAAGCCATACCTGCAGGGGTGGCTGGGAGCGGTGGCCAACTACAACCCGATGACCTACATCCTCCAGGGGCTCCGCTCGCTCATCATCGGGGGTGGGGGTGTGCCGGGCCCCGAGCCCACCTGGAACGCGGCCTACCTGGGCCAGGCCATGCTCGCCATCGCGGCCTTCGGGGCCATCTCGTTGTCGCTGGCGCTGTTGGCCCTGCGAGGGCGGGTCCGCCGGCCCTGACCGGCCCGCCCCGCGTCAGACCCGGAACTCCTGGAGGAGCACGGCGTACTCGCACCCCGCCGCCATCCCCGCGTACCCCGCCATGTTGCGCAGGAACTCGTCGGGATCGAAGTCCGTGCCCAGGCCGTCGATGTAGGCCTGATGCTCGCGCAGCGAAGCCACGCCGTCGTCGATGGTCGCCGTCACGTCGACGAAGTGCGTGGGTGCCGACATGCCGAAGACGTAGAGGGACCCGACGCCCGGCCAGGGGTCACCCAGCTCCGGGAACATCCAACGATTGGCGGCGTCCCGACAGGCGTCGAGCGTGGCCAACCCGACAGCGCGGTGATCGGCGTGGTTGACGCCGCCGCCCTCGCCCCAGGTCAGCTCGAAATTCATGGTCAACACCACCTGAGGGCGAAGCCTGCGCAGGGCTCCGGCCAGGTCTCGACGCAGCGCCAAGCCGGGCTCGATGCTCCCGTCGGGATGCCCCAGGAACTCGACGTGGCCGACCCCGACCCGTGCCGCGCTGCGCCGCTGCTCCTCCTCGCGCAGGGGCCCGGCACGCTCGGGGGCCAGGGCGTCTATTCCGGCCTCCCCCCTGGTGGCCAGTACATAGGACACCTCTTTGTCCTGCGAGGTCCACCGGGCCACGGCACTGGCGGCGCCGTACTCCAGATCGTCGGGGTGCGCCACGATCGCCACCGCCCGTTCCCACTCCTCGTCCACGGCCTGCATCGCTGTCCTCCCGGCTCAGGGTGCCCCGAAGACTCTGCCACCTGGCTGGCTGTCGAGACACGGCGATCTCCCTCCTGCTTCGATTACACGGTGCAGTACGTCCCCGAGACGGCGACGGTCTCACCCCTGGCCTACTGGTCCACGGTGGCTCTGGCCGGTGTGGCCTGCGCGGTGCTGTGCGCGGTGGCGCGCCGAGACCCGGGCCCATGGCGCCTCGTGACCGCCCGGGTCATCTCGCTCCTGCTGCTGGCGGACGCGGTGAGCTACAGCGTCGGGCTGGCCGTGCAGGGCACGTGGTCACCCAAGACGTCGCTGCCCTTGGCCCTGTGCGATGTCGCCGTGCTCGTGGCGGCCGCCGCCTGCTGGTGGCGCGTCCCCCTCCTGGTCGAGCTGACCTACTTCTGGGGTCTGGCCGGCACCCTGCAGGCCGTGATCACCCCCGACCTCAACGTGGGGTTCCCCCATCTGGTCTTCTTCGAGTACCTCGTCGGCCACGTGGGGATCGTGGTGGGCGCCTTGTTCCTCGTGGTCGGCATGGGGATCGCGCCCCGCCCACGAGCGGTGGTCCGGGTCTTCGCCATCACCCTCGGGTACACCGCCGTGGTCGGGATGGTCGACGCCCTGACCGGCGCCAACTACATGTTCCTGCGCTCACCCCCCGGGGAGTGGACGCTGCTGCGCGTGCTCGGTCCGTGGCCCTGGTACGTGTTCAGTGCGGCAGGCGTGGCCCTCGTGCTCCTGACGCTCCTCGACGCCCCGTTCTGGGGGCGCCGCCGGCGAGCCACGCCGACCTCCGACACCGCCACCGCCCGCTGAGGGCGACCACGCCAGGAAGGGCCTCACGTCGCGGTCTTCTGAATCGTGAACGCGGTACCACCGTCGCCGAGCGGGCCCGGTGCGAACTGATTGCGTGGACCTGCGTAGTACGACCGCGCGTAGGAGCCGTCGACAACCGGCCCTCCGTTGAGCAGGGCATCGGAAAAGGCGACCGATCCGAACTCCGGCAGGTACCGAAGCTTTGAGCACGAGGTATTTGCGCACTCGCCTGCCCCGCCGACAACTGCCGTATCGCAGTCGGCGGGAGCGGTCGACGCACCCGAGTACATGAATCCCGTGCTCTGGTCGTGGATCGAGACAGACGTCCCGGTGTTGTCACAAGACACCGCCACCGCCACGGTGTCTCCCGGATGCATCGACGCCACCTCGCTCGGTTCTGCGGTGCCGTCGACCGACGCGTAGGTTGAGAACTGGACCTGCTTCCTGGCAATGCAGTTCACGCTCACATCGGCCCGCGTGAGGTGGGTGTTCGTGGTGGCAAAGACGAGCTCGACCCCGAAGGCGACCGCACCCTTCTTCTTGCAGGTCACGGACGGAACCACGAAGTTGGAGCTGCTCGAGGTGAGGGCCACGGTGCTGAGCTCGTCGACATACCCACCCAGCGACGATTTCTCCGGCCGGAACTGACGAGCAGCCGCGGGCGCCGACACGACACACAGGACGAGCGTGGCGCCCACCACAACCCCCGTGACGAGACGGATGCCTCGTCCGGCCCGCTTCTCGAGCCCACGATGGATGTGCTCCATCTTTCGACCTCCACGAGCGCCCCCCGCTGAGCTCACGGTACGCCCCGGGCCCGGGGGTGTCCACAGGCGTCCCGAGTGGGGCTAGGGGTGGCGCGCCGGTGCCGGGTTCTTGTGAGACCGGTAGACGAAGAACACCGAACCGACGTGGCCACCGAGGCGGGCGTAGGGCACCATCGGGCCCACCCAGAGCACCTCCACGCGGTCGCGTCCCATGGCCCGCAGACGGTGCAGCGCCCCCACGAGCAGCGGTGCTCCCACTCCCTTTCCGATCAGGTCCGGACGTGACGCCACGGGCCCCAAGGTGCCGACCCGGTTGACGTCGTAGGCGCAGAACCCGGTGATGCCGTCTTCGTCGCGGCGTAGCACCAGCGAACCCTGATCGAAGGCGCGCATGACCTCACCTTGCCAATTCGGCCAATGCCGGGCCATCCACTGCTCGAGCTCGGTACGGTCCTCGGTCCGGGGTTCGACGGCGAGCCCGGGATCGGGGGGCAGTGCGGCCAGATCGATGTCGATGTTGTAGTTGGTCTCTTCGCGCCAGTAGTGGTGTCGCTCGAGCAGACAGCACAATGCCGTCTCGCCCACAGGAACACCGGGGAACAGGAAGTAGGGCGGGTCGGCCCCGACCGTGATCACCGAGACACCGTCGAGATCGTCTTCGGCAGCTCGCAGCAGGACGTGGCCCAGGCCCTGTCCCCGGTGGGTGGGGTCGAGCACCAACAGCCGGATGAACCCTTCGTCCTGGCCACGAACGACGGCGACGACCCCGACCCCGGGCGCGCACCGCACCACTGCGGGCTGACCGGGCGCGAAGAGCGTGCGCTCGAGCTCGATCGCCGAAGGAGCGTCAGGCATGGAACGGACGCACAGCCGTGCGATCTCGTCGAGAGCCTCCGGACCCACGACGGGCAGGTCGACGCTCATCGGTTCTGGCTCCCGGGCCGGTGCGGACCGGCGTCCACGACTCCTGGGGGTGGATCGCAATCGAGAGGACCTTCCACATCACCCATGGTGGCATCGGCGAGGCAAAAGGACACGACGCCGACGGGATCCGGGACCGACCACCGCCACAGGGTTAGGCTCGGACCCGATCCGAGGAGGGTCGCCACTATGGTCACCCGTCCGTTGCTCGCCGCGCTGGGCAATCTCAACAGTCCCGGCCGTTACCTTCACTGGTCGATCTTCACTATCTCAGAGGCCAATCTGGTCCTGATCGCGGTGATGGTCGTGATCTTCGGCGCCGCACTGGTGATCCCGTTCCCCGGCCACGACCGCGAGGCAGAGACGGCTCCGGCCGACGACGCCCCCGCCGGCGACACCACGCCATCGACTCCCGCCCACTCCAGAACCTCGGCAGCCGACCTCGGGGACGACGCCGATGCCCGAATGTGGACCTCGCGGCTACGACGACGCGCCCTGCGGGCCCTGCCGCCGGGAAAGCTGCTCCCCGACCGCCAGCCCGCCTATGTGAAATCGTGGGTCTACGTGTTCGGCGTCGCCAGCCTGGCCACGCTGGCTCTGGCCATCGTCTCGGGTTTCGCCATCGCCCTCGGTGGAACCGACTGGTGGCACACCGACCCGGTCGGACACTTCTTCAACAGCCTCCACCTGTGGAGCGTCGAGGCCTTCATGGCCTTCTTGGTCATCCACCTGTGGGGCAAGTTCTGGATGGCGGCCTGGCGTGGCCGCAGGACGCTCACGTGGGTCACGGGCGTGGTGGCCTTCGTGGCGTCGGTGGTCGAATGCTTCACCGGCTACCTGTCACAGCAGAACTTCGACTCCCAGTGGATCTCCACGAGCGGCAAGGACGCCTTCAACGCCGTCGGCGTGGGGGCCTTCTTCAACCTGATGAACGTGGGCCAGATGTTGCTCTGGCACGTGGTGCTGATCCCGGTGGTCCTGGTGACCCTCGTCGGCGCGCACGTGCTGGCGGTGCGGGTCCGAGGTGTCGTCCACCCCCTCCCCGTACGCCCCGCCCGGGGTCGGCGCGCCCGACGGGCAGCAGCGGCGGCGGACGCGGCCGAATGGCGAGGGCCGAAACGGCGCTACGACATCGTGAAGGAAGCGACGGTGGCCACCCTCGTCGCCCTGATCCTCGTGGTCGCCCTGGCCGGGCTCCTGTCGTCCCCCGACGTCCCTCCCGTCACGGTGGCGTCGTGGGCCCAGATCGCGCCGGCCGACTTCATCGCCACCGCGGCCAGCGAGCTGGCCGGCACCAGCGAGACCGCCACCTACGGTCCGCCGTACAACCATGCTTCGGGCAGCGTCCAGCGCATCCTCTTCTCCCCGCAGACCATCGTCGGGGTGCGCCAGCCGATCGACGCCGCCCAGACCTTCGTGTTGTCGCCACTGTCGCGGGTCGCCCCCACCGATTCCACCCTGGCCGCCGCCCTCGCCCGGTACCAGGGCGCGTCGTCGTCGACGCAGACCGCCTGGAACACCGCGTACGCGAAAGCGGTCACCCACGTCACCTTCCGCAACGGCAACCCGGTCGTGCCCGCGGCCGCCGACGGGCCCATCCCGACCCTGCTGGCCACCGAGGTCACCCTGGCCCGCAGCGGTGCCATCGACGCCGACCTCCTCGCCAACCACGCTTTCTACGGCACCGACTTCACCAAGCCGCTCCTGTTCCTCGAGGACGGCGAGTACTTCTCCAACGTCGCCACCGCCCAGAACCTCACCGGCGAGCAGTGGGGGGTGATGAACGAGACCGGCAGCTACCCGGGCCAGCCCTGGTTGTGGCTCTACGACCTGTGGTACCAGGTGCATCCCTTCAACAGTTCTGCCAACGTCGACCTCATTGCCGTCTATCTCACCGGCGTGGCCACCATCCTCCTCCTCGCCGTGCCCTTCCTCCCGGGACTGCGGGACATCCCCCGCTTCGTCCCCGTCCATCGGCTCATCTGGCGCGACTGGAACAAGCGCGGCGGCACTTCACCAGGAGGCGACCCCGAACGCTGAGCCCGGAGATGGGACCCCCCGACTGCGGGCCGACCTCGCCGGCCCGGCGGGTTTCACGAGGGCGCGACGGCGCCTCGGACCTGGACCCCGGCCGCGCTGATGTGGACGGGGAGCACCCGATAATCCGGCGCGGCCGCGTCCACAGCGCGCCCGAGCGCCTTCTTCTCCTCGGGAGTGGCGCTCAAGATGGTGAGCGATCCGCCCTCTCCGCCAGCCCCGTTGACCTTCCAGCCGATGGCACCGTGGGCCGCGGCGACGTCGATCACCCTCGACGCATCGACGCCCACCAGCTCGGGGTGCAGGGACCTCTGGGCCTCGGTGTTGGCGATCATGGCACGACCGAAGGCGCTCAGGTCCCGGGTCACCACGGCGTCACGAGCCGACTCGGCGGCGTGGCGCAGCCGTGAGAAGGCCGTCGACGGACGCGAGGTCAGATCCTCGATCACCCGGCGGTGCACTCCCGACGAATCATGAGCGCGACCCACGTAGACCAGCGTCAACCGGGCGCCGAGGTCGTCCCACACACCCAGGGGGTGCACCGTGGACTGGGGGTACGGATCGATCTCCAGGTAGTTGATCCCCCCGAAGGCCGCGCTCAGCTGGTCCTGGATCCCGCTCTGGGCCCCGACGACGTCGACCTCGAGCCTATGGGC
Source organism: uncultured Acidimicrobiales bacterium (assembly GCA_963848335.1). GTDB lineage: Bacteria > Actinomycetota > Acidimicrobiia > Acidimicrobiales > UBA8190 > Chersky-840. Next base: position 1,274,328 of record CAWKDD010000001.1, on the reverse strand, counting down.
GGCGTAGGCGATGTCGCGTGGCGGCACATCCTCGGAACGCATGGCCCTCAAAGCGCCCACCAGCGCAACCGCCACCGCCGCCGAGGTCCCGGTGCCGCAGCCGGCCGGGACCGAGGAACGGACAGCGATCTCGACGGCGAGACCCGGTGGGGGTGGGAACGCGTCGACGGCCGCCTCCAGCAGCGGGTGGCGCGCGGCCCGGGTCACGCCGGGAACGACGGAGTAACGGTGGCCGAAGTTGGCCACGTCGAGCACCACGGGGTCCGGGCCCGTGGTGGTGCGGATCGAGACCTCCACCCCGGGGGCCACGGCGATGTTCAAGATTCGGCCCGGCCCTCCGAACCAGGTGTCGGTCCAACCGCCGTTGTCACAGATCCGGACCGGCGCCCAGGCCTCGATCACCTCCGGGATCGTCTCCACGGCGCGTCGGCGGCGGAGCTCGACCTCAGCGGTGTGCCCTGCACAGGGTCCTCACCAGGGGCCGTACGTGCCGGCGTTGGCGGCGCGCAGGGCACGCACATAGCCCGTGCGCTCGTAGGCCGAGCCGTCCTCCCCGGGGGCGACGGCCAGCTTGCCGCGCAGATCGCCCACGGCGGCGAAACCCTTGCGCGCCATCCAGTCGGTCAACCCGTCCAACAAGGTGGCGGCGTGTGCGGGGCCATGGCGCAGCAGCGAGGAGGTGGTCATGACGACGTCGGCCCCCGCCAGCAGGTACTTGGCCAGGTCCTCGGGGCCCTCCACCCCCGTCGAGGCCGCCAGCGACGCTCCCAGATGCCCGTGCAGCAGTGCGATCCACGTGCGGGGGACACGGCCTTCGGTCGGGCCCGACAGACCGACGCCGGGCACGACGGCGAGCGATTCGGGATCGATGTCGGGCTGAACGATGCGGTTGAAGAGCACGAGGGCGTCGGCGCCGGCTGCGTCGAGCTGCCGGGCCATGTCCCCCGTCGAGCTGAAGTGCGGGCTCAACTTGACGGCCACGGGCACGCTCACAGTGTCCTTGACGCGCCGGAGGATCTCGAGGTGGCGCAGCTCGACGTCGCGCCCCGACACACTCGAGTCACCCGGCACGTAGTACACGTTGAGCTCGATGGCGACGGCGCCGGCGTCCTCTATGGCCCGGGCGAAGGTGGTCCAGCCACCGGGGGTGACGCCGTTGAGGCTGGCGATCACGGGGATCTCGATCTCGGACGTGGCCCGCTCGACCAGGCTCAGGTACCGGCGGGGCCCCGACACCTCGCCCGCCGCCTCGGGGAAGTAGGACAGCGACTCGGCGAAGCTCTCGGTCCCCGCTTCCGCCAGGCGGGCGTTGCGGATCGCCTCTTCTGCCAGCTCCTCCTCGAACAGCGAGTACAGCACCACGGCGCCGACCCCGGCATCGGCTAGCCGACGAACACCGTCGAGGGTGTGGCTCAGCGGGGACGCCGAGGCCACGAGCGGATTGCGCAGTGACAGTCCCATGTACCTCGTCGACAGGTCCATCAATGCTCCTTACGGGCGTCGGCCGGGAAGCGGTGGGCGGGCCGCGTCGCCATCTCCTCGTAGGTCTCCCAGCGCTGCCTGACCGCGGCCTGAGCCAGGTCGCCGAGACGTTCGGCCTCGGCGGGATCGGAATTCGCCAGCGACGCGAAGCGCAGTTCCCGGCGTCGGTACTCGTTGAGCGCCAGGCGCGGCCTGGGCGAGTCGAGCATGAAGGGATTGCCTCCCTCGGCGCGCACGACAGGGTTGTAGCGCACGAGGGGCCAGTACCCGCTGGCCACGGCGCGGTACTGCTGGTCGAGCCCGTCGCGCATCTCGATGCCGTGGGCGATGCAGTGACTGTAGGCGATCACGAGCGACGGGCCGTCGTAGGCCTCGGCCTCGCGAAAGGCCCGCAGGGTCTGCTCGGGGTCGGCCCCCATGGCCACCCTGGCCACGTAGACACTGCCGTAGGCGATCGCCTGCAGGGCGAGATCCTTCTTCTCCACCGTCTTGCCGGCGGCGGCGAACTTGGCCACGGCACCCAGAGGCGTCGACTTGGACATCTGGCCGCCGGTGTTCGAATACACCTCCGTGTCGAGCACGAGCACGTTCACGTTGTGCCCGCTGGCGAGGACGTGGTCGAGCCCGCCGAAACCGATGTCGTAGGCCCAGCCGTCCCCTCCCACGATCCACACGCTCCGACGGACGAGGTGGTCCACGACGCTCGACAGATCGAGTGCCGACGGGCCGTCGAGGGCGGACAGACGGCGCTCGAGCTCGGCCACGCGCAGGCGTTGGGCGTGCAGGTCGGACTCGGTGAGCTGGGGTGCTCCGAGCACGGCATCGACGAGCTCCGCGCCGAGCACGTCACGCAGCTCCTCGAGCCGTGTCCGGGCCAGATCGAGGTGGCGGTCGGCGGCCAGGCGCAGGCCCAGGCCGAACTCGGCGTTGTCCTCGAAGAGCGAATTCGACCACGCCGGGCCACGCCCCTCGGCGTCGGTGGTCCACGGCGTGGTGGGCAGGTTCCCTCCGTAGATCGACGAGCAGCCGGTGGCGTTGGCGATGACGGCGCGGTCGCCGAAGAGCTGGGACAGGAGCTTCAGGTACGGGGTCTCGCCACAACCGGCGCAGGCACCGGAGAACTCGAACAGCGGTTGCAGGAACTGCGTGCCGCGCACCGTGCCGAAATCCACCCGGGTGCGCTCGGCGACCGGCAGCGTCTCGAAGAACGCGATGTTGTCCTGTTCGGCCGGGGTGAGCGACTCCAGGGACGTGAGGTTGATGGCCTTGCGAGACGGGTCGTCGGGCGCCAGGGCCGGACATGCCTCGACGCAGAGCCCGCAGCCCGTGCAGTCGTCCACGTAGACCTGCAACGTGTAGCCGGTGTCGGGGAGCCCCCGGGCCCGCAGCGGCGCGGAGCGGAAGGCGGGCGGGGCGGCGTCGAGCTTCGATCGGCCGTAGTACTTCGAACGGATCACGCTGTGGGGGCAGACGAAACTGCAGTTGCCGCACTGGATGCACAGATCGGGGTCCCACAGGGCGACGAGCTCCGAGATCCTGCGCTTCTCGTAGGCTGCCGTCCCGCTCGGCCACGTGCCGTCCGGCGGCAGAGCACTGACGGGCAGCTCGTCGCCCCGGCCGGCCATCAACACGGCGGTGACGTCGCGGACGAAGGCCGGTGCGCCCGCCGGGACGAGCGGCGCCGGCTCGAGCGTCGAGGTGGCGGCCCGGGGGACCTCGACCCGCACGAGACCCTCCACGGCGCGATCGACCGCCCGGAGATTGGCCTCGACCACCTCGCTGCCGCGCCGCTCGTAGCTCTTGGTGATGGCGGCCTTCACCCGCGTGATGGCCTCGTCCCTCTCGAGCACTCCGGAGATGGCGAAGAAGCAGGTCTGCAGCACCGTATTGACGCGCCCACCCAGCCCCGCCTCGCGTGCGATCCGGCCCGCGTCGATCACGTACACCTCGAGCCCTTTGGCGACGATCTCCTCCTGGATCGGCCGAGTCGAGCGCGTCCCAGAGCTCGGGGGCGGGATGCCCGAAGTTCAACAGGAGCGTGGCACCGGGGGCGGCGCGTCCCAGGACCTCGGCGTGAGCCAGCAGCCCGAAATGGTGGCAGCCGATGAAGCTGGCCTGCTCGACCAGGTAGGGCGCCCGGATGGGACGGGGCCCGAAGCGCAGGTGCGAAGCGGTCTGCGCCCCCGACTTCTTGGAGTCGTAGACGAAGTAGCCCTGGCAGTACAGATGGGCCTCGGCGCCGAGGATCTTGACCGTGTTCTTGTTGGCGCCCACGGTCCCGTCCGAGCCGAGCCCGAAGAAGACCGCCCGCAGCGTCTCAGCGGGCTCGATGTCGAGCGACGTCGCGTGGGAGAGACTGAGGCCCGAGACGTCGTCGTTGATGCCGACGGTGAACCTCCGTCGGGGCCGCTCCCTTCCGAGCTCGTCGAAGACCCCCGCCACCATGGCCGGGGTGAGCTCCTTGGAGGCCAACCCGTACCGACCGCCGGTGACGAGCGGCATGACCCCGCCCCCGGCGGCGGCGTGCGCCTCGGCCAGGGCGCAGACCACGTCGAGCAGGAGCGGCTCCCCTAGCGAGCCCGGTTCCTTGGTCCGGTCGAGCACGCTCACCCGTGCCACCGTCGGGGGCAACGCGGCCAGGAAGGCGTCGGCCGGGAACGGCCGGAAGAGACGGATCGTCACCACCCCCACCCGCTCTCCGCGCCCGCAGAGGTATTCGACGGTCTCCCGGGTCGTCTCGGCCCCCGACCCCATGACCACGACGACTCGCTCGGCCTCGGGGTGCCCTGTGTAGTCCACGAGGTGGTAGCGGCGCCCGGTCCGTTGTGCCAGACGGTCCATGGCCTCCTCGACGAGCGCGGGAGTGCGGGCGTAGAAGGGGTTGGTCGTCTCGCGTGCCTGGAAGTAGACGTCGGGGTTCTGCGCCGTACCCCGGATGAAGGGGTGCTCGGGCGACAGGGCACGCCCGCGATGGGCGCGGACCAGCTCTTCGGGGACGAGCACACGCAGGTCGTCGTCGGAGAGCATCTCGATCGTGTTGAGCTCGTGCGACGTCCGGAAGCCGTCGAAGAAGTGGACGAAGGGGATCCTGCTCGAGAGCGTGGCGGCATGGCTCACGGCGGCCAGGTCGTGCGCCTCTTGGACCGAGGACGACGACAGGATGGCGAAACCCGTCTGGCGGACGGCCATCACGTCGGAATGGTCGCCGAAGATCGAAAGTGCCTGGGCGGCCAGGGCGCGCGCCGCGACGTGGAAGACCGTGGGCGTGAGCTCCCCGGCGATCTTGTACATGTTGGGGATCATGAGCAACAGCCCCTGCGAGGCGGTGAACGTCGTGGTGAGCGCTCCGCCCTGCAGGGACCCGTGCAGTGCACCGGCCGCGCCGCCTTCGCTCTGCAGCTCCAGCACGGCGGGCACGCTTCCCCAGACGTTGGGCCGACCCTTGCTGGACCACTCGTCGGTCAGCTCGGCCATGATCGAGGCCGGCGTGATGGGATAGATGCAACAGACCTCGTTCAGCCGGTAGGCGACCGACGCCGCCGCCTCGTTCCCGTCGAGGGTTATCCGCATCACCCTCCCTCCGGCACCAGTCGACCGTGCCTTCCGGCACCATGTCGACCGTGCCCTCCGGCACCATGTCGACCGTGCCCTCCGGCACCATGTCGATGGCGTGCACCGGGCACTGCTCGAAGCAGGCTCCGCACCCGGTACAGCGGTCGTAGTCGAACCGGTAGCGGTGGCCGACGCCGAGCTTGACGACCGCATCCTCGGGACACGCCCCGAGACAGCCGTCGCACTCGAAGCAGTTGCCGCACGACAGACACCGCGCCGCCTCGTAACTCGCCTCGCCGACCGACAGGCCTCCGAGCACCTCGCCGAAGCCGGTGACGCGCTCGTCGGGCGCCACCTCGGGCTGGAGGCGACGGGGGGCGTCGCCGAAGTACCACAGGTTCAACAGGTCGAAGGCGGCCACCTCGTGCTTGGGCGCCTGGGGCAGCGCGGCCCCGCGCAGCCAGGAGTCGATGTGTCGGGCCGCCTTCTTGCCGTGACCCACACCCACCGTCACGGTGCGCTCGGCCGGCACCATGTCGCCGCCGGCGAACACACCGGGGCAGCCGGTCATCATGGCGTCGGACACCACCACGGTGCCGTCCGGGGTGAACTCGACCCCCGGGACGGTCCTCAGGAACGAGCTGTCGGTCTCCTGGCCCAGGGCGAGAATGACCGTATCCGCGCTGAGCTCCTCGAAACGCCCGGTGGGCCGGGGAAACCCGTTCTCGTCCAGCTCCATGGCCTCGACGGTGAGCGTGGGCCCGTCGAACGCGGTGATGGTCCGGAGCCAGTTGATGCGCACCCCCTCCCGCTCGGCGTCCTCGGCCTCCTCCTCGTGGGCGGGCATCTGGGCCCGGGTGCGCCGGTAGACGATGAGCGCCTCGTCGGCCCCGAGGCGCCGGGCCGTACGGGCCGCGTCCATGGCGGTGTTGCCCCCGCCGTAGACGGCGACGCGCCGCCCGATCGAGGGCCGTTCACCTGACGCCACGCTGCGCAGGAACGACACCGCGTCGACGATCGGTCCGGCGTCGCGGGCGGGGATGTCGACGCGCTTGGAGAGATGCGCCCCCACGGCGACGAAGACGGCGTCGAAGCCGCCGTCACGCTGCTCGGCGGCCAGATCCTCGACCCGGTGGCCGCCGGTCATTTGCACACCCAGTGCCGCGATCCGCTCGAGCTCGGCGCCGAGGACCTCACGGGGCAACCGGTAGGCCGGGATGCCGTAGCGCATCATCCCACCCGGCTCGTCCCCGGCGTCCCGGATCTCGACCTCGTGACCCAGACGGGCGAGGTGGTACGCCGCGGACAACCCACTCGGCCCGGCGCCCACGACGAGCACCCGTTTGCCGGTACGGCGCGGTGGCGCGGGCAACGCCCATCTCTGCTCCATGGCCAGGTCCCCGAGGAAGCGCTCCACGGCGTGGATCGAGACCGCGCTGTCGAGCTCGGCGCGATTGCACACTTGCTCACAGGGGTGGTAGCAGACGCGCCCGTGGATCGCCGGCAGGGGGTTGTCGGTGACGAGGGCCCGCCAGGCCTCCTGGTGACGGCCGGCTTCCACGTGTGCCAGCCAGGCCTGGATGTTCTCACCGGCCGGACAGCCCGCATTGCACGGAGGAAGCAGGTCCACGTAAACCGGGCGCCGGCTCCGGACCGGCCCGGCCCGGGAATGCTCGTCGGACAGGTGGGGCAGTCGCGTGACGTCTCGAGGGGTCAACGCGCCGCTCTTACACCCATGGGGACCATCCTTGTGGATACAGGGCCACGATGCTCATGGCCGGCTGCGCCTTGGCTGGAGACCGCCCGGCGGCGGCGAGGCGCGGGCGGGCGCCCGAACGGGAGACGCACCAGGTGATCACGTCCCGACACGGTTCGGTGCCGGGACGGGTCACAGCGTCAGGGGCCGCCGCTGTTTTCGGCCTCGGGTCGATTGGTCGAGTCCGCGACCCAGACGGTCCCCGTCGAAGCCGCGTCGACGGCGGTTCCGTCGCCGTTGGCCGACTCCCCGGGCAGCACGCCCCGCAGGCCGTTCATGATGCCCCCCAACAGCTCCATGGGGACGACGATCTTCGTCGAGGGAGCCGTGCCGACCTGCTTCAGGGTCTCGAGGTATTGGAGTTGCATGGTGTTGCGGTCCAGTCCCCGCCCGACCGCGAGGATCGTCTGCAGCCCGGCGGCCAGCCCTTCGGCCCGGAGGATGGCGGACTGCCGCTCGCCCTCGGCGCCCAGGATGGCGGCCTGCTTGGTGCCCTCGGCCAGGGTGATGGCCGCCTGCTTCTGGCCCTGGGCCTCGGTGATGGCCGCCCGTCGGGTGCGTTCGGCCGACATCTGGCGGGTCATGGCGTCGAGGACGCCGGCGGGGGGGTTGACCTCGCGCACCTCCACCGTGGTCACCTTGACACCCCAGCGCTCGGTGACCTCGTCGAGGCGGACGCGCAGCGACGCGTTCATGTCCTCACGCTTCGACAGCACGTCGTCAAGGGGCATGTCCCCCACGACGCTCCGAAGCGTGGTGGCGGCGACGTTCTGTGCGGCGGCCGCGAAGTTCTGGACCTGGAGCACCGTCATCGAAGGGTCGACGACCTTGTAGAAGATGATGAAGTCGATGGAGATGGACGCGTTGTCCTTAGTGATGGCGGTCTGGTGAGGGATCTCGAGGAACCGCTCGCGAAGGTCCACCCATGAGGTCCTGTCGGTCACCGGGTTGATGAGCACGAGCCCCGGCCCCCTGACTCCCACCGCTCGGCCGAGCCTGAACAACACGATCCGTTGGTACTCACGGATGATCTTCACCGAGAACGCCAGCATGACGAGCACGAAGAGGACCACCACCCCGATGATGATGCCGACGATCACGGTCTTTGCTCCTTGCCCTTGTCGAGGCTGAGGTTTGCGCCCCGGGGCAACGCCTCGTCGTCCTCGCCCCAGACCTCCAGGTGCACTCCCACGGCCCTCAGGACCTGCACGCGGCAACCTGCCGCCACGTTCCCGTTGACCGACACCGCAGACCAGTCCTCCCCGCGCACACGCACGATGCCCTCGGGCGTCAGATCGCCGACGGCGACCCCCTCGGCCCCTTCGACCGAACCTACGTGATGCCCCGCCACGGCTCGACCGGACAGGCCGTTCCACGCCATGATCCCCACGCCCGCCGAGACCACCACATCAGCGCTCAACAGGGCCCACAGGACAGGAGCGGAACGGCCGTCGACGGCCATGAACACGAGCCAGGCGGCGGCACAGACGCCGATCACCCCGGCGGCGAAGTGCGCGTGCGGGCCCGTATGGAAGCCGACCAGCGAAGCGAGAACCACCAGCCCGAGCAGGACTCCGGCTACGACCCACATGGGCGCCTCCTCATGGTTGCGCCAGAGCCATCATACCGCCGGGGTGCTGGGGCGATGCGGTCGGGTGGTGGCCCGTTCCAGGCACGAGTCGGCACGAGCCCCGGCGGTGCGCTCCGGCACGGCGGGGCCCTGGTCATGACGGCATGACAGCGAGACGACAGACGGCGGTGGCGGTTACCGGGCTCGTCGGGTGGGTCGGATGATGACGACCGAGCACGGCGCGTGCGTGGCGCAATGTCCGCTCACCGACCCGAGCAACAGCCCGTCGAATCCTCCGAACCCCCGACTCCCCACCACCAGCATCTCGGCACCTTGCGCGGCTTTCACCAGCACTTGTGCGGCGTGGCCTTCGAGGACCGCACTGCGCACCTGGACCGTGTCCGGGGTCACCACCTCGTCGACCACGGCGGCGAGCGCCTTGCGGGCCACATCCGTGGGGTTGGCGGGGGGAGGCAGGCTCTGCAACCACGCATGCTCGTCCGAGACGTGCCAGGCGTGCACGACGTCGAGGTCCGCTCCCGTGCTCCGGGCGTAGTTCGCCGCCCATCGCAACGCCTCTTTGGATTCCTCCGAGGCGTCCACTCCGACGACGATGCGCCGGTCGGCCGGCGCCCGAACGTCTTGCGCCACTTTGTCATCTGGTTGCGCCTTCACCATCTGCACACCCTCCTTCGCAGGTCCCCGGTCGGCCTTCGTCCACCGTGCCCCGGAAGCGTGACCGCCGCTAGAGCCGAAGGTCCTCGGATCGTCGAGGACCGTCGTCCTCTCTGGACTTTCGGCCCTGGCGGAGCGAGGGCGAACACGGGACCCTTGAAAGGTGAGCACGCACGAACACCCCGAGCTCCACAACCCCGCCGAAGAAGTCGCTCACCCCCATATCCGTCCGCATCCCGGTGCAGGGGTGTGCGAGCGCTGCGGGTCCGACGACAGTGTCCGGAAGCGGCTGTGCCACCGGTGCCGGGAGGTCCTTCGCGGCGAGGGGACCGTGATGGCGGCCGAGCACAACGAGAAGCCGCACCAAGCTCAGCCCGAGCCCCTCCACAGTCCGCCCTGGCGCCGTCGCGGGGCGTAATGCGGTCCGACCAGGGCACACGCCCTGTCCTGCCGTCAGAGGAATCCTCGTGTCCGCCCTGAGACACCAACCCGCCGAGCCCGGTCATCGAGGTCCGGATCCCGAGCGGGCCGCCATCAGTGCCGAGCTGGCCGGGCTCGAGGTCCTCATGCACGACCTGGAGGAGGTCCACGCCCCGGACATCGCCAGAGTCCACCCCGACCACGTGCAGGACGCCATCAACCTCGTCCACTACCTGGCCCTTCGACACGAGGACGTCCGGCGCCTCCAGCGCAAGCTGGGCGAACGGGGTTTGTCGTCGCTGGGGCGTTGCGAGCCCCACGTGCTCGCCACCGTCGAGACCGTCCACGCCACCCTCGACGGGGACGTGCCGCGCCCCGGTCCGGCCACGCTGAGCTTCGAGGACGGCCGTGGCGCCCTCGACCGCAATACCGACGCCCTCTTCGGCCCCCGACCGCCGGGCCGGGTGTCGCGCGTCATGGTCACGCTGCCTACGGGGGCGGCCGACGACTACGCCCTGGTGCGGCACCTCGTGGCCCGGGGCATGGACGTCGCCCGCATCAACGGCGCCCACGACGACCCGGTCCGCTGGGAGCGCATGGCCCGCAGCGTGCGCAAGGCGTCGGACGAGGTCCACCGGCACTGCCGGGTCTCGATGGACCTCCCGGGTCCCAAGCTGCGGACCGGCCCCCTGCTCGACGGGCCGCGGGTCGTCAAGCTGAAGCCGCAACGGGATCTGCGCGGGGTGCCCGTCGCGCCGGCCTTCGCCGCCTTGGTACCCGACTCGGCCCCGCACCGTCCCTCGCGGGCGTTCGGCGTGGATCGGTCGTGGCTCGAGCGCCGCCACCCCGGGGACGTGGTCGACACCGTCGACACCCGGGGCTCGCCACGCCAGCTCAGGGTGGTTGAGGCCACCCCCCATGGCGTCGTGGCCGAAGTCTGGGACACCACCTTCGTGGAGACGGGGGCGACCTTGGCCTGTGGGGACGACGCCACCCGGGTGGGGACCCTGACACGGGTCCCCCAGTGCCATGTGCTGTGCGTCGGTGATCTCCTCGTCCTCACCGGGAACCTCGATCCCGTGCCGCCGTGGCGACACGGCCAGCCCGGACAGGCTCGAATCGGTTGCACGCTCCCCGTCGCCCTGGAAGCAGCCCAGGTCGGCCAGCGGGTGATCCTCGACGACGGGAAGATGACGGGGGAGATCGAGAGCGTCTCCGCCGACGGGCTCCTGGTCCGGATCCTGAGCGCATCGCCGCGGGGCTCGCGCCTGCGGGGCCAGAAGGGGATCAACCTGCCCGACACCGATCTCCCCGTAGGGGCCGTGACCGATGCCGACCTCCCCCTGCTCGAGGTGGCCGCCGCCCACGCCGACATGATCGCGGTGTCGTTCCTGCGCCACGAGCGCGACGTGGACCAGGTCCACGACTATCTCCGAAGTGTCGGGGGTGAACACCTCGGCCTGATCTTGAAGATCGAGACCACCGCCGCCTTCGCCCGGCTTCCCGAGATCCTTCTGCACGCCATGCGCTCGCCGCTGGTGGGAGTCATGATCGCCCGCGGGGACCTCGCCGTCGAAGCGGGCTACGAGCGCTTGGCCGAAGTCCAAGAGGAGATCCTGTGGCTCTGCGAGGCAGCTCACCTTCCGGTCATCTGGGCCACCGAGGTGCTCGACCAGCTGGCCCGGACGGGACAGCCCTCACGGGCCGAGGTCACCGATGCGGCCATGGCCCAGAGAGCCGAGTGCGTCATGTTGAACAAGGGCGCTCACGTCGATACCGCCATCGTCGTCCTCGACGACATCCTGCGCCGGATGTCAGGACACCAACGCAAGAAGACGCCGTTGCTACGGCAGCTGCGCAGCTGGGTCGACACCGCCACGTAGCGGGCCGCGAGGCCGACGACTCAAGCGAGCGACTCCCACAATCCCGCCCTGGCGTCAGGGTGGGCGACCTCGCCGATCAGCAGGCGCGCCTGGGCCCGCTGGCTCCGACCGAAGAGCAGCGCCCGCCCCTGCTCCGAGACGATCGCCGAGTGCTGGAACGAGGTCACCGGCTCCGCCAGCCGGGAGACGATCGTCGACGTGTCGGTCTTGATATGCCACGAGGGCAAGGCCACCACCGCGTGGCCGCCGTCGGAATGCAAAGCGCCGACCACGAAATCGGGCTGTCCCCCGAATCCGGAGTAGATGTGTCCCCGGACGAAGCTGGCGTTGGCCTGGGCGCACAGATCGACCTGCAGGGCCGTGTTGAGAGAGCACATCTTGGGATGGGCGGCGATGTTGCTGGGGTCGTTGACGGTCTCGGTGCGCAGCACGCGCACCCGCGGGTTGTGATCGACCCACGAGTAGAGCTCGGCTGTGCCGAAGAGAAAGCTCGTGACGATCGGGCGTGACGCGTCGAGCGCGCCGGCTTGCTCGAGCGCGAGCACGCCGTCGCTGACGACCTCGGACCATACGCCCAAACCGTGCAGTCCGCACAGTGCCGCCAGTACGGCGTCGGGGATCTCCCCGATGCCCACTTGGATGGTGGCCCCGTCCTCGATCAGAGTGGCCACTCCTGTCCCGATGGCGGCGGTGACGTCGGTCACGGTGTGACGGCCGACAGAGGGAAGCTCCTCCTCCACGTGAACGGCGAGGTCGACGGCCTCGACGTCGAGCTCGGCATCCCCGTACGTGTAGGGCATGCGCGGGTTGAGCTGTGCCACCACGATGCCGCCCCGGGCACGGGCCTGCTCGATGGCGGCGGGAAGGATGTTGACCTCCGTACCGAGCGAGACCTTGCCCTGGTGCTCGGTGGACGTGTGCAGGAGGACCACGTCCGGGGGCCGCGCCACCTCGAAGAGCCGGGGGACGAGAGAGAGCCGCATGGGCAGGTAGTCGAGGGTGGGGACGTCGCGCATCCCCGGACCCACGAACGGCGACTCGGGGATCACGCCCTGGCGGACCGGCACCCCTCTCTGGGCGTTGAGCGCGAAGAGCCGGTAGCTCTCGACGGCCGCGTCGAAAAGCTCGACCAGCCGTCGGGGAGTCGAAAAGTTCCCGCTCACCACCGCACGCGGCTCCGCCCACGGAAGCGCCCCGAACCGGTTCTCGAGCTCGCGCTCGGTGACGATCTCCATGTGAGGTGCTGATTCTCCGCCAGACGTCAGGTGCCGGTATCCCGGATGGGAACGTCCTCGAGGCTAGCGCCGAGGGTGTCGGTCACCGCGTCCACATCGGGAACCAGGGTGGGCGTGGACCGGTTCAGGGTCCGTCCGGCGAAGAAGTCCCGCCCGAACAGGCGCCACACGAGCATAAGAACGACGCCGAGGGCCGCCGTGACCAAGAAGATCAGGAACACGCCACCGATGATCCAGTGAGGTGCGAAGGGGAGCTTCCAGGACGTGTAGCTGACGTTGCTCGAGAAGTTCCAGTCGGCCTGGAGGCTGTAGCCCATGGCGGCGTAGAGCATGACCCCGCCCAGGAGGGGGAGGATCCCCTTCATCCACAGGTCGCGGCCGCTGCGGGTCAGCACCTTGCGGTAGTACCAGACGCAGGTGAAGCCGGTCAGACCGTAGTAGAAGGCGATGAAGATCCCGATGGCGGTGACCGAGTCGGCGATGATGTTCCCGCCGGCGATGAAGTTCATGACCGCGTACATCACCACCGAGATCGCCCCCATGACCACGGTGGCCACCGTGGGGATCATGTTCTCTGTGTGCATCCGGGCAAAGGCGCTCGGGATCGACTTGTAGACCGCCATCGACAAGGCTGTCCGGGCGGTGGGGAGGATCGTCGTCTGGGTCGAAGCTGCCGCGGAGGTCAGAACCATCAAGATGAGCAGGTGGAAGAAGAAGGGCCCGACACCGGTGGAGCCGAACACGGCGTGGCCCAGGCCGGCGAAGACGTCGGTGACGTTGTTCGGGTTGGCCAGGCCGAGCCCCTTGGCCCCGACACCGGCGAAGGACTGGGAGGAGAGCGTGACGACGATGTAGACGGCGAGCAGGATGACCGTGGAGATAATGCCGGCCAGTCCCGGCAGGCGCTTCTTGTCAGCCGTCTCCTCGTTGATCGACAGCGACGTGTCCCAGCCCCAGTAGATGAAGAGCATGAGCACAAGACCGCTCACGAGGGCCGAGAACTTGATGTCGGCAGGATTGAACCATGACCAGCGCGGGTCGATGTGTGAGGCCGGCGCGTGGCCGGTGAGGACCCGCACCAGCGCCACGACGGCGAAGGTCACCAGGATCAGGACCTCGGTCGACAACAAGAAACGCTGGATCCTCGCCGACAGCTCGATGCCCTGGAAGCAGATCCAGGTCATGGCGACGATGAAGAGCACCCCCACCAGCAGCACCCACCCGCTGGTGGCGTTCTCGCCGATGCCGTTGGCGTTGAAGAGCAGGAACACGTACTGGCCTGTGACCTGGGCCAGGCTGGCCATGACGAGCACGTCGGAGGCGATGATCCCCCACCCGCCCAGCCAACCGGTGGTGGGTCCGAAGGTCCGGGTCCCCCAGGTGAACGTGGTCCCGCAATCGGGGTCCGCCTTGTTGAGCTCGCTGTAGCCGATGGAGACGAACAGCATGGGGACGAAGGCCAGCAACACCACCAGCGGCGAGACCAGACCGACGGTGGCGACGATGAGCCCGAGGGTGGCCGCCAGAGAGTAGGCAGGCGCCGTCGACGCGACCCCGATGACGATGCTCGAGATCAAGCCGATGGCACCGGGCCTGAGCCCCTTCTCGAGAGGTGCCTGCTGCGGTGACAGCGAGGTGTCGGGCGACCCGTCCGGCGAGGTGTCGGGCGATGCGTCCGGCGAGGTGTCGGGCGACAGCGACGGGTCGGGCGTCGGGAGCAGGGCCGTCATGAGTGGTGGTCCTGCCTGGTGGCGGCGTCCAGCTCGTTACCATCCATGGTGACGAGCCTAAAAACGGGTGGCTCCCTGCCATAGGGTCCAAGGGCCCGAAATCGCCCGGACCGGGGTCAGGGCTCGATGGCGCTCATCACGTGCTTGATGCGCGTGTAGTCCTCGAACCCGTAGACCGACAGGTCCTTGCCGTAACCCGAGTGCTTGAAGCCCCCGTGGGGCATCTCGGCCACCAAGGGGATGTGGGTGTTGATCCACACGCATCCGAAGTCGAGCCGCTTGGCCATGCGCATGGCCCGACCGTGGTCACGCGTCCACACCGAGGACGCCAGCGCGTACTCCACGCCGTTGGCCCACCCGACGGCCTCGTCCTCGCTCGTGAAGCGCTGCACGGTGATGACCGGCCCGAACACCTCCTCCTGGACGATCCGGTCGTCCTGGTGCACGTCGGCCACCACCGTCGGCTCGTAGAAGAAGCCCCGCTCCCCGATGCGGTGGCCCCCGGTCAGCACCGAGGCGTGTGCGGGGAGCGACTCCACGAAACCGCTCACGCGGCCGAGCTGATCGTGGCTGTTGAGCGGTCCGAAGTCCGCTTCGCCGTCGCCGGGGCCGGCCACGGTCTGGGCCCGGGCCTGTTCCACCAGGGCGGCGACGAAGTCGTCGTGGACCTTGGGCCCGGCCAGCACCCGAGTGGCGGCGGTGCAGTCCTGACCCGCATTGAAGTAGCCGGCCATGGCGATCCCCTCGGCCGCCTTGGCCGGGTCGGCGTCGTCGAACACCACGACCGGCGCCTTGCCCCCGAGCTCGAGATGGACCCGCTTGATGTCCTCGGCGGCGGCGATGGCGACCTCGCGCCCGGCCCGGACGCTACCGGTGATGGAGACCATGCGCGGGACGGGATGGGCCACCAGGGCGCGCCCGGTCTCCTTGTCGCCGCACACGACGTTGAACACGCCCGCCGGGAGGAATTCGGCAGCCACCTCGGCGAGCAGGAGCGTGCTCACCGGCGTGGTGTGGGCGGGCTTCAACACCACGCTGTTGCCGGCGGCGACGGCGGGGGCGAACTTCCAGACCGCCATCATCATCGGGTAGTTCCAGGGTGTGACCTGGGCGCACACGCCGACGGGCTCTCGGCGGACGAACGACGTGTAGCCGGCCATGTACTCCCCGGCCGAACGTCCCTCGAGAAGCCGGCACGCACTGGCGAAGAACCGGATCTGGTCGATCATGGGGGGGATCTCCTCGGACCTCGTCGAGCCCGCGGGGCTTGCCCGTGTCCTGGCATTCGAGGTCCACCAATTCGTCGGCCCGCGCCTCGAGGGCGTCGGCGATCCGGAACATGGCCAGGCTGCGCTCCGACGGGGTGGTCTCGCGCCAGACCTCGAAAGCATCCTGTGCGACCCCCATGGCGCGGTCCACGTCGGCGGCACCGGACACGGGCATCGTCGCGAACACCTCTCCGGTCGAGGGATCGACGACGTCCTCGGTCACGCCTTCGACGGTGTCGACGTAGCTTCCCCCGACGAAAATTCCGCAACACGCGTCGTTGGGCTGTCACGTTGATGCCTCCTGCGATCGCCGGTACGGCCACAGACTCGCATCCGCCGATCCCCCCGGCAAGTGACCTTGGACCCTACCGCCCGGGCGTCGGAGGACAGGAACATGAAACCACCGGACGCGACGTTCGGTCGAAGACAGGTGTCCTGTACGGTTGGGGACGCCAGCGCGGAATCGGGAGGTTCCCATGCGTGTCCTTCTGGTTGGAGCCGGTGGAGTGGGAACGGCGTTCGCCCGGACAGCAGCCCGGCGTGGCACTTTCGAGCACATCGTGATCGCGGATCACACCAAAGCCCGAGCCGAGCGAGCCGCGCAGTCCGCCAGTGACCGCTTCACCGC
The DNA here is from genome assembly GCA_963848335.1 of uncultured Acidimicrobiales bacterium. Taxonomy (GTDB): domain Bacteria; phylum Actinomycetota; class Acidimicrobiia; order Acidimicrobiales; family UBA8190; genus Chersky-840. The sequence continues at coordinate 1,258,129 of CAWKDD010000001.1, read as the reverse complement.
CGTCGCACTCGACGCCTCGGACGAGAAGGCGGTGACCGCGCTGCTGCGCGCCGAGCGGTGCGACGTGCTCGTGAACGCGGTCGACCCCCGGTTCGTCATGCCGCTGTTCCGGGGGGCACTGGCGGCCGGAGTCAATTACCTGGACATGGCGATGTCGCTGTCGCACCCCAACCCGACCGAGCCCTATGCAAAACCGGGCGTGAAACTCGGCGACGAGCAGTTCGCCCTGGCGGAGAAGTGGGAGAAGCAGGGACTGCTGGCCATCGTGGGCATGGGAGTGGAGCCGGGACTGGCCGACGTCTTCGCTCGGTACGCGTCGGACAATCTCTTTTCGACGATCGACGAGATCGGCGTGCGCGACGGCGCCAACCTGGTCGTGGAGGGCTACGACTTCGCGCCCACCTTCTCCATCTGGACGACCATCGAGGAGTGCCTCAATCCCCCCATCATCTGGGAGAAGGACCGGGGGTGGTACACCACCGAACCCTTCAGCGAGCTCGAGGTGTTCGACTTCCCCGCCGGGATCGGCCCCGTCGAGTGCGTGAACGTGGAGCACGAGGAGGTGCTCCTGGTCCCGCGCTGGCTCCAGCCCAAGCGGGTGACGTTCAAGTACGGGCTCGGCGCCGAGTTCATCGGCGTCCTGAAGACATTGCACATGCTCGGCCTCGATTCGACGACGCCGGTCGACGTGGAGGGGACCAAGGTGTCGCCCCGAGACGTCGTGGCCGCCTGTCTCCCTGACCCCGCCGAGCTCGGCGACAACATGCGCGGTGTGACGTGCGCAGGGACGTGGGTCACGGGAACTGGCAAGGACGGTGCTCGGCGCGAGGTCTACCTGCACCACGTGGTGGACAACGGCTGGTCCATGAGGGAATACGGGTCACAGAGCGTCGTGTGGCAGACGGCCATCAACCCCATCGTGGCGCTCGAGCTGGTGGCATCGGAGGCGTGGTCGGGTGCCGGGGTGCTCGGTCCCGAGGCGTTCCCGGCCGATCCCTTCCTCGACCTGCTCAACGAGAGCGGGGCGCCGTGGGCCATGGAGGAGCGGACCCCCAAGTAGCCGTCCTCCCGTCCCACCGTCCACCGCCGGGAGCCGATCGGGACCTTCGGCACTACTGCGCCCCCGGCGTCGATCGAAAAATGGGCATATGACATCGAGGACCTCGGGGCAGGCCACGACGCGGGTCGAGGAACACCTGAGCGCCCTTCTGGCCAAGGTCGAGTCCAAGAACCCGGGGGAGCCGGAATTCCACCAGGCGGTGCGCGAGGTCGCCATGTCGCTGCGACCGGCGCTTCTCCGCTATCCGCGCTACGTCGACGAGAAGATCCTCGAGCGCCTCGTCGAGCCGGACCGGGTCATCAGCTTCGGCGTCAACTGGGTGGACGACAACGGGGTGGTCCAGGTCAACCGGGGCTTCCGGGTCCAGATGAGCAGCTCCATCGGCCCTTACAAGGGAGGACTGCGGTTCCACCCTTCGGTGTACGCCGGCCTCCTCAAGTTCCTCGCCTTCGAGCAGACGCTCAAGAACTCGTTGACGACCCTTCCCATGGGCGGGGCCAAGGGCGGCTCGGACTTCGACCCCAAGGGCCGCAGCGAGTCGGAGATCCGCCGCTTCTGCCAGTCTTTCATGACCGAGCTGTACCCCTACATCGGAGAGTTCACCGATATCCCCGCCGGGGACATCGGCGTGGGCGCCCGTGAGATCGGCTACCTGTTCGGCCAGTACAAGCGCATCGCCAAGCGCTTCGTGGGCGCCATCACGGGTAAAGGCATCAAATGGGGCGGATCGGAGATCCGTCAGGAGGCCACGGGCTACGGGGCGGTGTACTTCGCCCGGGAGATGCTCCAGACCCGCGGCGAGGACCTCCAGGGCAGGACGTGCCTGGTCTCGGGGAGCGGGAACGTGGCCCAATTCACGGTCGAGAAGCTCATCGACCTGGGAGGGCGCGTCGTCACGGTGTCGGACTCGGACGGCTTCATCTACGACCCCGACGGCATCGACCTGGACAAGCTCGCCTGGGTCAAGGAGCTCAAGAACGAACGCCGGGGCCGCATCCGGGACTACGCCGAGCGGTTCCCCCGTGCGATCTACGAGGCGACCGACGGGGGCGACCACAATCCCATGTGGGCGGTCCCCGCCCAGTGCGCGTTCCCCTGCGCCACCCAGAACGAGATCAGTGCCAAGGACGCCGACACCCTCGTCAAGAACGGGGTGACCCTGGTGGTGGAGGGGGCGAACATGCCCACCGTGCCCGAGGGCATCGACCGCTTCATCGCCTCCGGAGTCCTCTATGCGCCGGGAAAGGCCGCCAACGCCGGCGGGGTGGCGGTGTCGGGATTGGAGATGGCCCAGGACATGCAGCTCTCGCAGTGGACGCGCGCCGAGGTGGACCAACGGCTCCAGACGATCATGAAACGGATCCACGACTCGGTCCGGCAGACCGCCGAGGACTTCGGGCACGGGGGAAACTACGCGGCGGGGGCCAACATCGCGGGCTTCGTCAAGGTCGCCGACGCCATGCTCGACGAGAGTCCCATCTGACCATGACCCCACGAGGGACCCTCGACCGACGCCCTGGTGGGAGGACCCGGGGGCACACTCCTGTCGCCCTGGCTCCCGACGCCTTACCATTCCGACCGTGAGCCTCGGGGACACCGTGAACGTCGGGGACACGGTGGAGATCGACGCCCGGGGCCTCGACACCTTGATCACGGTGCTGGCCGACCTCGGCTACGACACCATGGGACCGGTGGTGCGGGACGGGGCCATCATGCCCGGGCACGTGACCGGCGTCGCGCAGCTGCCCCTCGGCTGTCACGACCACCAGGCCCCGGGGCGGTACCGCCTCGAGCACACCGACGACGAGACGCTTTTCGCTTGGGCCGTCGGTCCCGGTTCGTGGAAGGCCGAGTTCTTCCCCCCCACCCAGGAGTTGTGGCGCGCCAGGCGCGACGGCGAGGTGTCGTTCACGGAACCCGTGCCCCCATCGGGGCCGATGGCCATCATCGGGGCGCGACCGTGCGAGCTCGCCGGCCTGGACGTGCTCGACCGGGTGCTGCGCACCGGCACCGTTCCCGACCCCCGCTACCTGGCACGCCGAGACGGCGCCTTCATCGTGACCGCCGAGTGCGGCACACCCGCCGACACCTGTTTCTGCACCTCCATGGGGACGGGCCCCCACGCCGAGGGTGGGTTCGACCTGGCGCTGGCCGAGCTCAGCGACGGGGTCGGGCACCGCTTCGTCGTCCGGGTGGGTACCGATCTCGGCGCCGAGGTCCTGGCGCGCGTCCCCACCTCCGAGGCCACGGCCCCCGACCTCGGAGCCCGGCAGGCCATGCTCGAGGCGGCCGAGCGCGCCATGACGCGGAAGCTGCCCACAGATGGGCTGGCCGCGCTCTTGGCCCGCAACCTGGAGCACCCTCAGTGGGACGACGTGGCGGACCGCTGCCTGGCGTGTGGGAATTGCACCCTTGTCTGCCCGACGTGCTTTTGCAGCGACGTCCGCGACACCACGTCCCTCAGCGGCGAGGTCACCCGCCAGCGGTCGTGGTCGTCGTGCTTCGACCTCGACCATTCCTACCTCCACGGAGGGCCGGTACGCCCCTCGACGTCGTCGCGCTACCGGCAATGGCTGACCCACAAGCTCTCCACGTGGTGGGACCAGTTCGGCACCTCGGGCTGTATCGGCTGCGGCCGGTGCATCGCCTGGTGCCCTGTGGGCATCGACCTCACCGCCGAGGTGGCGGCCATCGGCGGCACCGACGGAGCGGTGCGCGCCGGCGCCGCCCCGCCGGGACGGGCCTCGTGACGACGTCGCTGGCCGAGCTCGTCTCGGCGCATCCGCTCCTGGCGGGACTGCCCGGGGATGCCGTCGCCAGCGTGGCCGGCTGTGCCCAGAACGTGTCGTTCGCCCCCGGAGACCTGCTGTTGGCCGAGAGCGACCCCGCCAACACCCTCTACCTGTTGCGCCGCGGCCGGGTCGCCATCGAGGTGCACTCGCCGGGCACGGGGCCGATCGTGATCGAAACGCTCGATCCCGGTGCCGCCGTGGGGTGGAGCTGGCTGGTCCCTCCCTACCGCTGGCACTTCGACGCCCGCGCCGTGGACGCCGTGGGGGCCGTCGCCGTCGACGGGGCCTGTCTGCGGGACAAGTCGCAGGCCGACCCGGCGCTGGGGTACGAGCTCATGAAGCGGGTGGCCGGGGTACTCCTCGAACGGCTGCAGATGACCCGCATCCGACTGCTCGACCTCTACGGGACCGGGACCGGCAGTGCTCGCTGACCTCGTCGGGACGCACCGGCCCAGGGGCGGGAGAGACGACGCAGCGCAGCCCGGGGTCATGACGCCGATGCTCTACCGCGTGGTGGGACGGCGTACCGAGACCGAAGATGTGACGACGCTGTCGCTCTCCCCCGTCGCCGACGTACCCATGGCGTTCCGCTCGGGCCAATTCAACATGCTCACCGCGTTCGGCGTCGGGGAGGCCGCCATCTCGGTGAGCAGCGCCCCCAACGACGACGGCCCGCTGCGCCACACGGTGCGCGCCGTGGGGTCGGTCACACGAGCCCTGTGCAAGGCGCAGATCGGCGACGTGATCGGCGTCCGCGGACCCTTCGGCACCCACTGGGACGTCGGCCACCGCCACACCGGGGAGGACACCGTCGCCCGGGGAGATACCGACACGGGGGACGACGTCGTCGTGGTGGCCGGGGGGATCGGCCTGGCCCCGCTGCGCGGCGCGGTCAACGAGCTGGTGGAGCGCCGGGCGAGCCACGGCGGGCGGGTCTTCGTCGTCGTGGGGGCGCGTGCCCCCTCACAGGTCATCTTCCCCGACGACCTCGAGACATGGGCCCGGTCCGGCGCGCAGGTGGCCGTCACGGTCGATGTCTCGGAGCCCGGGTGGACCGGCCACGTGGGGCTCGTCACCTCGCTCCTGGCAGGAGCCGGATTCGATCCGGCCCGGACCACCGTGCTCGTGTGCGGGCCCGAGATCATGATGCGGTTCACGGCCCGCTCGCTGATGGACGAGGGCGTCGATCCCCACCGGATCTGGGTGTCGCTGGAACGCAACATGGAATGCGGTGTGGCCTGGTGCGGGCACTGCCAGCTGGGACCCTTCCTGCTGTGCCGTGACGGCCCCATCGTGCCCTACGCCGGAGTGGTGTCCCACCTGCTCACCCAGCGCGAACGATGAGGGGTCCCGACCCACGACCCACGGTGGCCGTGTGGAAGTTCGCGTCCTGTGACGGTTGCCAGCTGAGCCTGCTCGACTGCGAGGACGAGCTCCTGACCTTGGCCGGTACCGTGCGGATCGCCCACTTCACCGAGATGTCGCGAGCCACGGTCTCGGGTCCCTACGACGTGTCGCTGGTGGAGGGCTCGATCACGACCCCCGACGACGCCCGGCGTATCCGGGACGTGAGGGACAACTCCGGTCTGCTCATCACGATCGGGGCGTGCGCCACCGCCGGAGGGATCCAGGGACTGCGCAACTTCGCCGCTTCGGGCGAGTACGCGGGGACCGTCTACGCCCATCCCGAGTACATCACCTCCCTCGACACCTCCACCCCGATCGCGGACCACGTGGAGGTGGACTTCGAGCTTCACGGCTGTCCCATCGACCGCCACCAGCTCCTCGAGGTGATCACCGCCACGCTGGCGGGGCGCCGCCCGGTGATCCCGGGCCACTCGGTGTGCCAGGAGTGCAAGGGCCGCGGCACCGTGTGCCTGCTCGTGAGCGAGGGGACCGCCTGTCTGGGCCCGGTGACCCGGACGGGGTGCGGTGCGTTGTGCCCGGCCGTGGGACGGGGATGCTTCGGCTGCTTCGGACCCGCCGATACCGCCAACACGGCGTCGCTCGCTTCGGAGCTCCGCCACCAGGGCATGGCGCCGGTCGACGTGTCACGCCTGTTCCGTACCTTCAACGCCGGAGCGCCTGCCTTCCTGGACGAGTCCGTGGCCCAGGGAGGCTCCCTCCCCCGGGCCCGGATCCCGGTGCGCCCGGGCCCGTCGGAGCAGGGCCCATGACCCATGGCTCGAACGCGGCCCGGGTCATCGGCGTCGAGGGATTGTCGCGGGTCGAAGGCGAGGGCTCGCTGAGGGTGGAAGTGCGCAACGGCGCCGTCACCGACGTCGCCCTCGAGATCTTCGAACCGCCCCGGTACTTCGAGGCGCTGCTCGTGGGTCGCCACTTCACCGAAGCTCCCGACATCACGGCGCGCATCTGCGGGATCTGTCCGGTCGCCTATCAGATGAGCGCATGTTCCGCCATGGAGGACGCCTGTGGCGTCACGGTGGACGAAGAGATCGGTCGCCTGCGGCGGCTCCTGTACTGCGGGGAATGGATCCAGAGCCACGCCCTGCACATCTACCTCTTGCACGCCCCCGATTTCCTGGGCTGTGCCGACGCCGTCGAGCTCGCCCAGATCGACCGGAGCGCGGTGGAGCGGGGCCTGCGGATCAAGAGGACGGGCAACCTGGTCATGGAGACGGTGGGCGGCCGCGCCGTGCACCCGGTCAACGTGCGCGTGGGCGGGTTCTACCGGGCACCCGATCCAGCCTCGGTGGCGGCCTTGAAGGAGCCCCTGCGCCGGGCCCGTGACGACGCCCTGGCCACGGTGGCGTGGGTGGCGGGCTTCGACTTCCCCGACGTGTCGGGTGACTACCGGTTCGTGGCGCTGCGCGACGGCGACCGCTATGCCATCGAGCGCGGCCGGCCCGCCTCCTCCGAAGGTCTGGACGTGAGCCCGGCCGAGCTGGCCGACCTCGTCGTCGAAGAGCACGTCGCCCGGTCCACGGCGCTGCATGCCCGGCTGGCAGGACGCGACCCGTACCTCACCGGGCCCTTGGCCCGCTACGCGCTCAATGCGGGGACGCTCCCCGCCTCGGCCGCCGACGCCGCGGCGGGAGCGGGGTTGGGTCCGGTGGTCGACAACCCCTTCCGCAGCATCGTGGTACGCGCCGTCGAGCTCGTCGTTCGCCTGCGAGGAGGCCTTGACGCTGGCAGAGTCCTACACCCCGCCCCCGCGCGCCGCGGTCCCGGTGGCGCCACGAGCGGGCTTCGGCACCGGTGCGACCGAGGCCCCTCGGGGCCTGCTCTTCCACCAGTACGAGATCGACGCCTCGGGCACGATCCTCTGGGCCCGCATCGTGCCGCCCACCTCGCAGAACCAGCTCACCATCGAGGCGGACCTGCGTCGCGTGGCCCAGGGGGCGCTCGAGCTCGGAGACGACGAGCTGCGTTGGCGCTGCGAGCAGTCGGTCCGCAACCACGATCCCTGCATCTCGTGCGCAGCCCACTTCCTCGACGTGACGGTGGTGGCGTCGTGACCGGGGACGCGTCGAGCACGGCTGCGGAGACGCCCCCGGTGCGCGCCCCCTTCAGGGTGGTGGTGGCCGGCATGGGGAACGAGTACCGGCGCGACGACGGTGCGGGGCCGGCGGTGGCCGCAGCCAGCGCGAAGGAAGCCCCGGCGACGATCGACATCGGTCCCGTGGTCGACCCTCTCGACCTGCTGGGCCGATGGGACGGGGCCGACCTGGCCATCGTGGTCGACGCGCTGCGTTCGGGGGGACCCCGGGCACGGTCCAGGTGCTCGACGTGACGGAGTGGGGCTCGGGCCCCGGCGCCACGAGCACCCACGGAATCGGCCTTCCCGGGGTGCTGCGCCTGGCCCAGGCCCTCGACCAGGCGCCGGCGCGCGTGGTCGTGGTGGGCATCGAAGGCGAGGACTTCGCCATGGGCACGGGGCTCAGCCCGGCCGTGGACGCGGCGGTCCCGCTGGCGGTGCGAAGCGTGGTCGAACTGATCAAGGAGGTCCAGGCATGTGCATGAGCCGGCTCCACCGCGTGCTGCGGGGGTCGGGCCCCGGCGCGGTGGACGTCGAGAGCGTGGACGGGACCGTCCACCGCGTCTCGTTGCTGGCCCTCGACGGCCCCGACCCCATGCCCGGGGAGTGGCTCGTGGTCCACAGCGGGTACGCCATCGACCGGGTCGACGCCGCCGACGCCGAGGCGGTGGCCAGCGAGCTGCGCCTGGGGGCGCGGTACGGGGCCGGCGACGCCGGGCACGAGGTCCGGACATGAGGGCGCGCCCGGGCCCCGTGACCGCCGGGACGGGCGCCGGGGCCGGCGACGCCAGAGGGCTCCCCGGTGTGGTGGTGGCGGGGATGACCGCCCTGGTGAGCGGGCTCTCGGTCTTCGTCAACAGCTACGGCGTGCACTCCATCGCCGTACCGTCGGTGTACACGACGGCCAAGAACCTGGTGGCGACGCTCGTCCTCGCCGCTGCCGCCGTGGTGGCCTGGAGCGTGCGGAGCCGTCGGGCCCGATCGGCGCCCGCACGTTTCGTCACCGTCGCCCGAGGCCCGGGATCCGCAGCGGTGGCGACCGGGATGCGGGGGTGGGGACCAGCCCGGTGGGTGGGGCTCGCCTACGTGGGGATCGTGGGTGGCGGCGTCGCCTTCGTCCTGTTCTTCGACGGTCTCGCCGACTCCACGGCCACGCCCGCCGCGTTCTGGCACGACACACTGGTCGTCTGGGTGGCAGTGCTCGCTCTGCCGTTCCTGCGCGAACGCGTGACGTGGTGGAACGTGGTGGCCATCGCCGTGCTCGTGGTCGGGCAGGTCGCCATCGCAGGGGGTGTCGGGCACCTCGCCGCGGACCGGGGCGAGCTTCTCGTCCTCGGCGCCACCTTGCTGTGGGCGGTGGAGGTCGTCGTGGCCAAGATCCTCCTGCGCGACGTGGCACCTGCCGCCATGGCCCTGGTGCGCATGGGAGTGGGCGCACTCGCCCTCGTCGTCTACCTGTCGGCCACGGGCACGTTCCACATCCTGGCGGCGTTCGACGCCACTCAGGTCGGGTGGGCGCTGCTGACCGGCCTGCTGCTGGCGGCCTATGTCGGCACCTGGATGACCGCGCTGGCCCGGGCCCGGGCCGTCGACGTCACCTCGGTCCTGGTGGCAAGCGCACTGGTCACGGCCCTGCTCCAAGCCATGGCCGGAACGACGTCGCTGGCGCCCCAGGCACTGGGCCTCGTGATGGTCGTGGCCGGGGCCGGCGTCGTGCTCGTCGCCGGCCTCCGCAGCGAGAGGTCGCATCGGGGCGACGCGGTGGGCGCGTGAGCCCCGAGGGCGTTCCCGACCGGGCACCCCGGGGACGACATCTGCCCGGGCCCCTCCTCTTCGCCCGCTACGCCTACCCTCCCAACGCGCTCGGGTACTGCGGCCCCGGGGACCCGACCGGCCTCCTCGGCATGGCCTCGGAAGGTGCCGAGCTCCGGGGGCTGGGCGCGCTGGCGGCCCGGTTCGAAGGAGCATGGCCGTACCTGCAGCTCATCGCGGGCTGCAACGGCATCGCCGATCCGCTCGACCCCCGGGTGGTCGAGGCCTACTGGACCGGCAACGAACTGGTGACGCGGGTGCCCGCCGGCGCTCTGGCGACATCGCTCGACGACCGTTTCGAGCGCCGGGCCGGGCCGCAGCTCGGGCACGTGGTGTCGGCGGCTCCCGCCGGTGTCCCCCAACACAACTTCCACGTCTTCGCCGTCTACCCCTGGCTCGGGCTCCTGCGTGCGGGTATGGACGGGCCGCCCCTCGAGGTCCTCGACCGGTGCCGAATCCGCTGGGGCCACATCGAAGCCGTCACGGGAGAGGTCGTGACGGTGCGGAGCCGGAGGCTCCGCTTCGACGGGTCGCGCCTGGCGCTGGGGGCCGAGCAGACCGAGCAGGCCCGGCGCAGCCTCGACGGACACACCCTCGTCGACGACCTCAGACCCGGTGACGCCGTGTCGTTGCACTGGGACTGGGTGTGCGACCGCTTGTCACCCGAGGCGCTGAGGTGGCTACGGCACTGCACGGCGCGCAACCTTGACGCCGTCAACGCCCTGGCCCGACCCGGTCCGGCGGTGGCATGCGGCGCCTGACAGGCCGGCCGAAGCCTCAGCTCCCTTCGGGAGCGTCACCGCATTCGTCGTAATCGGGCGCGTACGGACCGAGGCGCCGCACCTGCCTCCGCCATCGCCACCAGCGCAGGGGGTGGGCAAGCGGACGAAAATCGAAGGCCGGAAGGCTGATCCAACCCCGGGGCAGCCCGAGGACGCGGGGTTCGTCCTCGTCACGGCGCAGACCCCCTTGCCCCAGAGGGAACCCGAGAACACGCCTGGGCTCTTCACCCTCACGGACCACCGGCCGCTCCTCTCGTCGCGTCGCCGCCCGCGCCGACACGTTCAGAACGGGACGACGGTGGCGAGAAGACCGGGTCCGTGGGCCCGCCCGGCCAGCGTACGACAGAACTCGACCGCGTCGAGCGAGACGTGCTGCGCGCCCGGGGCGGCGGGATGGCGGGCATAGGTGCCGCCGGCCGTGCCGGAGAGATCGGCCACGAAGGCCTGGCCATGGCGGCGCGCCCAATCGGCCACGACGTCGGCGACGATCCGGCCGTCGTGTCCGGCACTGAGCTCGATGGGGCGGTCCAGGGCGCGGGCCATGTCCACCCGGTGCATCCACAGATCGCGGAGATAGACGGTGTCGATGAGATAGCCGAGCCGCCAGGTCTCGTGCACCGGTCCGTCCACGGCCAGGCGGGCATGGGCGCGCACGAGCGCGGGAATGCGGGTACGGCCACGCACGGTCCGGGGCGCGACGGCCGCCAGCCGGTCGACGACCTCCTCGGGGCGGAGCCCCCAGCGTTCGGACACCTGCACCGCCGAGAGCGCGGCCTCGAGTGGCCCGCCGTGCCGCTTGCGATGGGCTCGGGCCCTCCGCAGCTGGTGCACGTTCTCCCGCATCGAGGCGCCCGCCTCACACGCGCCGAGCACGTGTCGGTACATGGAGAGGACGTCCCAGCCGGGGCAGTCGGTGGCGGCGCTCCAGCCGGGGTCGTCGAGGGAGCGGAGCATGGCGAGCGTGCGCCGGAGCTCGTCATCTTGCAGGCGCATGGCCTCGGGGTGCGCCAACGGTGCGACGGTGGCGACATCGATGGTCGTCGCGGTCATGGGGCTCCCTTTCCTCGGGATCGGGGGCCCGTGGCGCCACCCGGTCCTGATGTCGACGAGCAGTGGGCGAGAAACATGGTCACGGACTCCTCGATGAGGCCGGTCCAGCGGGTGCCTCCGGGATCGTTGGAGACCTGCTGGTCGACCAGGCCCGTCACGAGCGCGGTCCACAGGTCGAGATGCCGCGCCTCGGTGATCCCGTAAAGGGCGAGGCGGTCCTTTTCTTCGGCCAGGGCCCGCACCGCCGGTGCATAGGACTCGGCCGAAGGCTCGAATCCCGGCAGCGTGCGTTGGAACAGCAATTGATGCCGGGCCGGATTGCTCGTGCAGAACTCGAAGAACCGCCGCACCCTCACCACCAGGATCTCGACAGGATCGTCGCCGTGGCAGGGCTCGGCCATGGCTTCGGCGAACTGCGTGGCGGCCTCGCCGAACATGGCGTCGTAGATGGCGTTCTTGGAGTCGAAGTAGGCATAGACCGTGGGGGTGGTGATCCCTGCCCGCCGGGCCAGGTCCCGCAACGACAGGCCCGCCAACCCCTGCTCGCCGACGAGATCCCAGGCGGCGGCGACGATCGCCTCCCGTGCCGAGCGGCGGCGGGCCTCGCGCCAATCGCCAGCGGTCAGAGCCTTTACCATCGATCGGTATATTTATACGGTGTACAAATGCCCGTCAAGGGCGACGCCTCAGGACCGGGGGGTCAGCGACGACAGCTTGAAGGAGCCCGTCCCCGACAGCGTCGAGGTCCCCAAGAAGGTGGGGCTCGTGACCACCGTCTTCCACGTCCCGCGCACCGGCAGCCCGTTCACGGTGGAGAACCACGTGTCGGCGATGTTGTAGCCCGTCTGTCCGCCGCTGAAGTGCGTCACCTCGTGGAAATGCAGGGTCACCACGTCGGTGGCTGCCACCTCGACGGTCTGCACTCCCAGGTACTCGTTGGTGCCCACCATCTTGACGGGCCCTATCTTGAGCGGCTTGTTGGTGCCGGTGCAGGAGAAGGCGTACTGCGCCCCGGCGTGCAGTAGCGCCGGGATGGCGATCTCCGGTTGGCTGCAGTTGTACGTGGCGGTGTCGGCGATCGACAGGGCCACCAGGTTCCAGCGGTACCACCCGGCCCGCCCCACCTCCACGAGGTTTCCCTGGCGCGGGCAGTACGTCGAGTTCTGCCAATGGCTGTCGCTGTAGTCGAGGCGCAGAATCCAGCAGCCGTCGGAACGGTAGGTCACCGTGCCGGGGATCTGGGGACCCTCCACCTGCGACTTGGGCGGAAGCGTCAGGCGCTCGGTGGCCGTCCCCGTGTAGGGGTATACCCCTTCGTGGGGCCGCAGCTTGCCCGGGTCGGTGAACTGGCCCGTGGTACCGGAGCGGAACCGCTGGTAGGCGGTCGACGCGGACAGCGGGTGGGGCCCGGCGTGGCTCCATTCGTAGGCGAACGCCCCGAAGCCGCCGGCCAGGACCACGACGATGGTGGCCAGGATGATCAGGGCCAACCGGTGGCGGCGGTGGAACGGTGGCGGCGGCCCCTCGGGGCCGACCGGTGGCTCCCCCGTGGGGGGCGTGAAGGGCACGGTGACGAACAGGGGCTCCGAGGTGACGACGGGGCCCGGTGGGTGGTCGAGGATCGCGGTCATGACACCGGCACCGCCACCGGGGTCGGCCCGCGTCGCAGGAGCTTCGACATGCCCCGGGCCACGGGGTGGGGGTGCTCGCTTCGCAACCGATCGAGCGCTCCTTGCATCACCTGCCCGATCTCGTCGTAGCAGGCGGTGACGACGGCGTCGTCCTCGGCCGCCTCGGGCCCCCGGGCGCGCCAGTCGAGCGGCGGCAGGAAGGCCACGGTGATCTGGGCCGGCAAGGGCAGGGGCGGCGCCAGGATGGTGGTGATGCCGAAGGGGGGACCCACGAGGATCGGGAACACATTGATCCGGATGCGATCGAGGCCGAGGGCGCGCGCCAGGCGCTCGCCGCGCGACAGCACGACGACGGCGTGATGCGAACCGTGGGTCACGACGGGAACCACCGGGACGCCGTGACGCAGCGCCAACCGGACGAAGCCCTTGTGCCCACCGAGATCGACACGGTCCCGCTGGGTCCAGGGGCGACACGCCTCGAGGTCGCCGCCGGGGTACACGAGCACCGCCGCGCCCTGCTCGAGCGCCAGGTCCGCCTCACGCCCGCCGGCGGGGATCACCCCAATGCGGCGCAGGAAGGGACCGACGGCGGGAATGCTGAAGAGCAAGTCGTAGCCGAGGGCGTAGGTGGGGCGCTCGATCCCCCGTCGCTGCAGCATGGACAGCCCCACCACCCAGGCGTCGGGCATGTAGAACAGGCACGAGTGGTTGCCGACCACCAGCACCGGCCCCTCGGAAGGAAGGTTCTCCAGCCCTTGCACCTCGGGTGAGAACAGGCCGGTGTAGCAGGCCATGGGGCCGAGTCGACGGCGGATCAAGGCGGTGTCACGCTGGAACGTGGGCTCGGAGCGCTCGTGGGCGATCCGGTGCGAGAGCATTCCCATGGCGGGGTCGAGGATCCCGCGCCCCCGATCCTTGTCACCCTCCCCGGTCAGGTGCTCCACATGCACGGCCATCGCACTCTCCGAACCTCGTTACCGCTGTTGTAGCGCCGTCGGCACCGCGGAAAAAGAGCAGTACGTCCCGAAGAACCGGGCCAACGGTGCTTCAGTCGGCGCCGGCGATGCTCAGGTCGTGGTGCCGAGCGTCACCTCTGCGGGTGAACTCAGGGCGCGCACCGTTGCCGTCGGTTTCGGCGCGTCGCGAAGCCGCCCGGTGGAGCACCCGCAAGGTCTCTTCCCGACCGGCCCGCATGAACCCGGGCCAGTCCTCGGTGCTGAGAAATTGCCGGTAGAAGCCGAGTCCCATGACCTTCTCGTAGGGCACGGGCTCGATCATGGCGACCTCCACCGCGGCCTGAAGGCGGGCCAGGTTCTCCCGGGCCAGCTGTGCCTGCTGGCTGGTGCGAATCTGGGAAGCCACGTCGAAGATCGAGAAGTGGCGCTGGCGCCAGCCTGAGGCGTCCTCACCCGCGAAACCCGGCGGGTAGAAGCCGTTGACGGCGATGGCGAGGTCGCAGGGTGCCTCGATGTCGAGGACGGGGTGGACGGGGAAGATGTCGACGATGCCGCCGTCACACCAGCTCCCACCGTCGAGCGGGACGGGATCGAAGAACAGAGGCAGGGCCACCGCCATCCGCACCGCCCGCGCCACGGTCATGTCGGGGTGCGTTCGGGGACCGATGAAGGCCACCCGGTTCTCCTCGATGTTCCAGATCGGAGCGTAGGCGGGAATCGGCATGTCACCCAGCCGCATGTCACCCAGGAGATCGCGGTACGTGTGTTCGAGCCGCTCACCCCGCAGCAGCCCGGCGAAACCCCGACCTCCGCTCGGCACGAGCAGGGCGAGCTTGCGCCAGTCGATGTCCACGTAGTCGGCGGGCCGCAACGAGATCGAGAAAGCGGCCACGTCTGCCGCGGGAAGACCGGCGGCGATGGGGAAGCCGAAGAGCGCCGAGCCCGAACACAACGACAGAGTCGCCGGGCGCAGGCCGGACTCTTCCAGGGCGCGTGCCACACCCACGACCGAGGCCAGGGCACCGCTGCCGCCGGTGGCCAATACCGCGATCCTCCCGCCCTCGAGCGCGTGCACCGGGCGGGGGCGGGCGCCCGCGAACGGTTGGACATCGATCTCCCGACGGCGGTCGAAGGGCAAGGGGACCAGGGACCGCCGTACCAGGTCGAGGAAGGCGACGTCGTCGCGCACACCCCGCTCGACCTGCCGGGCGCGCACCGCCACGTCGAAATACTGTCGCAGCCGGAAGATGTCGAGTGCAGGGTTGAGCACCTTTCCATCGTCTCGCGATCGGGGCGAGGCGACGAGGGCCGAAGGACCCATCCTGGGAGCGGGACCCGACTCGGGGCTAGAGGGCGGTCGAAGTGGGCTCCAGAACCCGGCCGTCGGGCACGTGCAGGGGGTCGACCGCGGGATCCGACACATCGGCGGCCAGGCGGGCCCGGGACATGGGCAGGAGAACCACGGGAACGACCGACCGGGCCAGGACCTCTCGAACGACCCAACCGTGGCCCCATCCGAAATCACCCTTGAACGAAAGGACGATGAGGTCGCTGTCGGTGGCTTGCGCCACCTCGATGACCGCACTCCCCGGATCTCCCGTGCGCGTCTCGAAGGACCGGTTCTCTCCCGGGCAGTGGCTCCGCACGAACGCACTGCCCCATGCGGGGAGATCACGGGTGGGCCGATCCAACATCCGGGGCATCTCGCCGTTGCTCTCGAAGGTGAGAAGGACCACGACCTCCCGGGAGGGGTCGCCCTGGAGTGACCGTTCGAACTCGAGGAACGACTCGGAGGCGGCATTGCTGCCGTCCAAGGGGACGACGATCCGCCTGGGCGAATCGGCACGCACCAGGCCCGACTCGGGCGGGACGAAGACCACCGGCTTGGTCATGGCGGCGATCACCTGACGGGCGGTCTCGCCGGTGGGCCGAGGACCGCCTCCCGATGTCCGGATGCCCATGACCGCCCCCACCACGTCCGGCCCCTGCAACGCATCGAGGATCGTCTCGGCCACCGGTCCGGACCTCTGGCTCAAATGGACGCCGGCGGACTGCGAGGCGCTGAGCGCCATGCGGGGCCTCCGATTCCCTTCCGACACGTGCAGAGCCTCGACATCCGCACCGACCATCCGGGCGATCCCGAGAGCCGTGTTCAGCACACCGTGGACCGCCGGTGTGTGGTTGAGAGCAGCGATCAACGTCCGACCACGTTCAGTGCCCATCGCATCCATCCCCGTGAGACGACCTCTTCTTCTTCCCGATATGACGGGCCTAACACGAAGCGGGGACGACAAATAGGGTCGGCGGTCCTTTCCGAGTGACCATTTACCCTGGCGTCGCGGGAGCAGGCGCGAGACCCTGGGTGGGGTCGAGGGGACGACCGGGAGGACGCCATGCCCTTCATCGATCGTGCTGAAGCCGGACGACGGCTCGCCCTGTCGCTGGAACACCTGCGGGGACCCGATGTGGTGGTGCTCGGCCTTCCCCGAGGCGGGGTGCCCGTCGCCTTCGAGGTGGCCCGGGCGCTGGGAGCGCCCCTGGACGTGATCATCGTCCGCAAGCTGGGCGTGCCCTTCCAGCCCGAGCTGGCCATGGGCGCCGTGGGCGAGGGCGGGGCCGGCGTCGTCGACAAGGAGGTGCAGGACGCGGCGGGCGTCAGCGCCGAGGAGTTCGCCGCCGTGGAGGCGCGCGAACGAGCCGAGCTCGAGCGGCGGGTGCGGCGCTTCCGGGGCGACCGCCCACCGGTACCCGTGGCCGGGCGCATCGCCATCGTCGTCGACGACGGTATCGCCACAGGGTCGACGGCCCGGGCGGCGTGCCAGGTGGCCCGGGCCCGCGGTGCGTCCCGGGTAGTGCTGGCCGTACCCGTGGCCCCTCGCGGGACGGTCGCGGTGCTGCGCGCCGATGCCGACGAGGTGGTGTGCGTCGAGATGCCGGCGTCGTTCTTCGCCATCGGCCAGTTCTACGACGACTTCAGCCAGACGAGCGACAGCGAGGTGGTCGCCCTCCTCGACACGGCGTCCCGGCACGAGGCCACCACCGGTTCGACCCCGTTCGGTACGGCCCCGCCGGTCCGGCACGGTGATCTCGGCCCACGCGACGTCGACGTCGTGGTGCCCGTCGGACCCGACGGCCTGTCGGGGCACCTGACGGTGCCCCCGGAGTCCACGGGCGTGGTCGTCTTCGCCCACGGGAGCGGCAGCAGCCGGCACAGCCCCCGCAACCGCTTCGTGGCCTCGGTGCTCAACGGCGACGGCCTGGCCACGTTGCTCTTCGACCTCCTCACCCCGGAGGAGGAGCTCGATCGGTCCAACGTGTTCGACATCGCCCTGCTCGGGGGCCGCCTGGTCGAGGTGACACGCTGGCTCCGCACGCAGTCGGTGGCCCCGACCCGGCACGTCGGGTATTTCGGCGCCAGCACCGGTGCCGGTGCCGCGCTGTGGGCCGCGGCGGAGCCCGACGCCGGGGTCGACGCCGTGGTGTCGCGCGGAGGGCGACCCGACCTGGCCGCGGGGCGACTGGCCCTGGTGCGCGCTCCCACCCTCCTCATCGTGGGGGGCCGCGACGACGTGGTCCTGGACCTCAATCGCCGAGCCCAGGAACAGCTGCATTGCCAACACCGCCTCGAGGTCATCCCCGGGGCGACCCACCTCTTCGAGGAGCCGGGGACGCTCGAGGCGGCCGCCTCGGCGGCGAGCCGTTGGTTCACCCGCCACATGCCGTCGCAGTGACCCGAGCGTGGTCAGAGGGTTCTTAGGGGAATTGGCCTCTACTGCGGTCCGCCCTCCGGGTTGATCCTGGGGGCATGACTGCGGCGCGATATATCAGGAAATTCAGCGAGATCGGCAACGAGGACGTCCCCCTGGTGGGCGGGAAGAACGCCTCGCTGGGGGAGATGTACTGCAACCTGTCGGCCGAGGGCGTACGGGTGCCGAACGGGTTCGCCATCACCTCGGAGGCGTACCGGTACATGCTGGAGGCGGCCCGTGCCTGGGAACCCCTCCACGACGCGCTCGACGACCTGGACATCGCCGATGTGGTCGACCTGGCCCGCCGGGGCCGGCGTGCCCGTGACATCGTCTACGGCGCCGGGCTCCCCCAGGACCTGGCTCTGGAGATCATCGCCGCCTACCGGGGCCTGCAAGAGCAGTACGGCGAGGACGTCAGCCTGGCGGTGCGGAGCTCGGGCACCGCCGAGGACCTGCCCACGGCGAGCTTCGCCGGGCAGCACGAGACATACCTCAACGTGAGCGGTGACACCAGCCTCCTCGAGTCCTGCCGGAGGTGCTTCGCCAGCCTCTTCCTGGACCGGGCCATCCATTACCGGGTCGATCAGGGCTTCGACCACTTCAAGACCGGCCTGTCCATCGGCGTCATGAAGATGGTGCGCTCCGACCTGGCCTCCTCCGGGGTGATGTTCTCCCTCGACACCGAGTCGGGATTTCGTGACGTGGTTCTCATCACCGGCTCCTACGGGCTCGGCGAGAACGTCGTACAGGGAGCGGTCGACCCCGACGAGTTCCTCGTCCACAAGCCGACGTTCAAGGCGGGCCACCGGGCCGTGCTGCGCCGTCTGCTCGGGGACAAGGCCGTCAAGATGGTCTTCGTCGAGGGGGAGACCAAGCACACCACTCGCAACGTCCCGACCCCCAAGGCCGACCGGCGCCAGTACTGCCTCAGCGACGCCGACGTGCTCGAGCTCGCCGGCCATGCGTGTGTGATCGAGGACCACTACGGCCGTCCCATGGACATGGAGTGGGCCAAGGACGGCATCGACGGACTTCTCTATCTCGTCCAGGCGCGGCCCGAGACGAGCATCTCGCAGCGCTCGGCCACGGTGATCGAGCGCTACGTCCTGGGCGGGACCGGAGAGGTCCTCGTCGAAGGCCGGGCCGTCGGGGAGCGGATCGCCTCGGGCACCGTCCGACGGATCGACAACGTGTCGCAGCTCAGGGAGTTCACACCCGGAGAGGTCCTGGTCGCCGACACCACCACTCCGGACTGGGAGCCCGTCATGAAGATGGCGTCGGCCATCGTCACCAACCGGGGCGGTCGCACGTGCCATGCCGCCATCGTGGCCCGGGAGCTCGGCATTCCCGCCGTGGTGGGAACCGGAGACGCCACCGGCCACCTGCAGAGCGGGGACGTCGTCACCGTGTCGTGCGCCGAAGGCGACACCGGCCACGTCTACCGGGGGACCATCTCCTTCAGGGTCGACCGCACCGAGGCAGACGAGCTCCCGCGTCCTGTGACCAAGATCATGGTCAACCTGGGCAACCCCGACCTGGCCTTCATCACGTCGTTCCTCCCCAACGACGGGGTGGGGCTGGCTCGCATGGAGTTCATCGTCAACGAGTCCATCAAGGCGCATCCCCTCGCCCTCCTGCATCCCGAGCGCGTCACCGACCCCAAGGCACGTCAGGAGCTGGCCCGCCTCACCCGGGGATACGAGAGCGGAGAGCAGTTCTTCGTCCAGCGCCTGTCGGAAGGAATCGGCACGATCGCCGCCGCATTCTGGCCCAAGCCCGTCGTGGTCCGGATGTCGGACTTCAAGACCAACGAGTACGCGAGCCTGGTGGGCGGAGCCGACTTCGAGCCACACGAGGCCAACCCCATGCTGGGGTTCCGAGGCGCCTCGCGCTATGCCCACCCTGCCTATGCGGAGGGATTCGCCTTGGAGTGCAGGGCCATGACAAGGGTCCGCGAGGACATGGGCCTGACCAACACCGTGATCATGCTTCCCTTCGTCCGGCGGATCGACGAGGCCAGACAGGTGTTGGAGCGCATGGCCGAACTGGGACTCGAGCGACACAAGAACGGTCTTCAGATCTTCGCCATGTGCGAGATCCCGAACAATGTCATCCTCGTCGACCGCTTCGCAGAGCTCTTCGACGGGTTCTCGATCGGGTCCAACGACCTCACCCAGCTCACGCTGGGCGTCGACCGGGACAGCGAGATCGTGGCGTTCGACTACGACGAACGCGACGAGGGGGTCAAGGAGATGATCCGGCTCGCCGTGGAGGGCTGCCGCCGGAACAACATCCACTCCGGGTTCTGCGGCCAAGCGCCGTCGGACTACCCGGAGATGGCCGCATACCTGGTGGAGCTCGGCATCGACTCCATGAGCCTCAACCCCGACACCGTGGTCGCCACGACACGGGAGGTGCTCGATGTCGAGCGTCGCATGAAGCGGCCGGCGCGCCCCACCCACTCCGCGGCGTGAATCCACGAAGGGAGGACGGACAATGCAACTGGAACTCACGATGGACCAGGCGCAAGAGCTCAAGACGCTGCTCGAACAGTCGCTGCCCGAGCTGAGCCACGAGATCGCGGCCACCGACAACACCGCGTACCGGGCCGAGCTCGTCGCCTACCGCGATCGTCTGGTCGAGGTCACAAAGGCGCTCAGCCGGTTGCTGGCAGCGGCTCCCGGTACCCCGCCGCCCCAGGAGCTCGTCCGGGAGCTGGCCCACCCCGGCGACTGACCGCCGAGCGGGACAAGCACGCCGCCCCAGGAGTTCGCGGTCGGTCCCGGCTCAGCCGGCGTCGAGGAGTGCGTCGATGTTGCCGTTGGACGGATCGGCGGCGTCGGCGAGGTAGGGCAGGCCGTATGCAGTCTCGATCGAGCGCAGCACGCCGGCGGTGTTCACGGGCGTGGCATCCTGCTGCGGACTGGACTTCAGCGCCGCGCTCACGACGATCGTGACGATGTGCCCGCCTCCACCTTCCCCGGCCTGCCCCACGCCCGAAGTGTCGGAGTCCGCCCCCTCGTCCCACTCGATGACGATCCTGCCGCCGAGCGCGTACCAGCTGCTCGACTGCACCTGGGAGACGAAGCTCCCCAGCCACGCGTCGCCCACCGAGGGATCGACGTCCCCCTCGGCGTTGGTCGGTCCGTCGTGCATGTCGTCGGCCCCGTTCGGGGTCACCCACACGAAATCCGGAGGAGCGGGCGAGTCGAGGTCGCTCATGATGGTCGTGGAGGGCACGACGTCGGCGGCGAAGTCCGGCAACGACGTGACCGACGGGAAGTACACGAAGGGGTTGTGATGCTGGTAGTACTGTCCGCCACAGCACGTGCTGTCGCCCCCCGCGTACCCGGCCGACGGCATGGACTCCATGTAGGCCTTCCAGGGGATCCCCGCCGCCTGGAGCTGGTCGGGCAGCGCGGCCAGAGCGGCCGGGACGTGCTCGGAGGACGGCGAGCCGTCGTCGCTGACGCCGGAGTTGGTGCCTGACAACAGCTCGAGGTAATCGGGCAGCGAGGGATGCCCGACGGAGTACGACTGTGTCGCCATGCCGTATCGAGCCGCCAGGGCGTTGGTGTCGGGAGCATCGGGGTTCCCGATGAGCTCGCTCTGGCTCTCGTTCTCCATCATGACCACCATGATGTGAGGCGCCGAGGGTCGGGCCGGTGCGGGGTGGGTCGGCGTGGCGGACGGGGCCTTCGCCGCGGCTTTGACCCGGGGGGCGGGGCGCGCCGCAGCCGACCTGGCGGGACCCGAGGGCTTCGTCGTGGCTGGTGCGGAGGTGGGAGAGGAGCCCGTGGTCGTCGGACTCACCGTCGTCGGTTCCGAGGTCGGGACGGAAGCCGCGGGTCGAGCCGTCGTCGCCGGCGCGGGCGCGGGCGCGAGAGCCACTCGCCCGGCGGGGGCCGAGGTGAACACGAACAGTGAGATCACTCCGAGTGTGAGGCCCGTGACGCACGTGCACAAGCGCGCGACGCCACCGCCCGAGCGTCGACGCCGATGCATGGGGCCGCCCCGCGAGTGCTGCGGTGACACCTTTGCGACCCGATGCGGATGCTGTGCGTGCCGAGCCGTCCGATGGCCCACCTTCGACACCTTCGCAGGATTCCCCTGCGGTGTCCAAGGACGAGGTCACGACACCGGAACCGGGGCCGCCACCTATAGTCTCGTGCCAGCTGGCGCGAGGGCGGGGACGGGGGCATGGGACGGTTCGGCCGGGGTGCGGAGGTCCGTGGTCGGCGCGCCACGGTCGTGCGCAGCGTTCTCGCATGCGTGACCGCCGTGATGGTGACCGGGTTCCTGTCGGGCACCGCCGGAGCTGTGGCCGCCGGGACGGGGAGAACGACCGTCGACCAGGGTGCCATGTCCGATCCCACCGCCGGCCACGCCTACCGACACGGTGCCGTCCCGCTGCGCACCTCGCCCGGCGCGCAGCGCAACGCCGGCGGCAGTCGCACCGGGACGTCGCCAACGGGGCGAACGACAGCCGGGCTCGCCCAAAAGGGCCCGGTGAGCTTCGGGGGCGGCACGGTCGTCACCGGGTCGCCCAAGGTCTATCTCGTGTTCTGGGGGGCGCGCTGGGGTACCCAGAGGGTGGGCGCCGGGGGATACGACGACTACTCGGGCGACCCCGACGGCCTGGCTCCGAATCTGCAGGCCCTCTTGGCGGGGTTGGGCACCGACGGCGAGCAGTGGAGTGCCATCCTCTCCCAGTACTGCCAGGGGGTGGCGGTCGGAGCGACCACGTGCCCGCTCTCGCCGTCGTCGGGCCACGTCGCATACCCGAGCAGCGCGGTCCTGGCCGGAGTGTGGGAGGACGCCTCGACCAACCTGGCAGCCGCCACCGGGACGCAGATCGCCCAGGAAGCGGCCAACGCCGCCGTCCACTTCTCGGATCCCCCCGGCGCGCAGTACGTGATCGTCTCCCCCACCGGCACGGACCCGGATCAGTGGCTCAGCCCCCGCTACGGATACTGCGCCTACCACGACAACACCGGCGACCCCGCCCTGGGCGCGGTGCGCGGGCCGAACGTCCCCTACACCAACATGCCCTACGTCCCTGACGTGGGCGCCGAATGCAGCTCCTTCCCGAGCCCCAGAATCGTCGACGGTGCCGACGAGACCATCACCCACGAATACGCCGAAACGCTCACCGACCCCTACCCGTCGACGGGATGGACCGACCGCCACGACAACGAGGTCGCCGACAAGTGCGAGGACCTCGTCGGGGGGCACCAGGGCGGCTCGAGGTACGTGACCCTGGCCACCGGCACGTTCGCCATGCAGGGGATCTGGGCCAACGACCTCGGTAGGAAGGGCGGCTGCGAGAACGCCCACGCGCTGATCCTGACCACGAACCCCGGAAAGCAGAAGAGCACCGCCGGGACGCCGTTGACGCTGCCCATGAGCGCCCTCGACCTGCGAGGGCAGACCCTCACGTACTCGGCCACGGACCTGCCGGCGGGGGTGGCGATCAACACGGTGACGGGTCTGGTCTCGGGCACCCCCGGCGCCCGGGAGCGTACCGACACCACGGTGACGGTGTCGGACTCCTCGTCGAGCACCTCGTTCAGCTTCGAGTGGACGATCAAACGCTGACGAGGCAGACGCTGACAAGGCAAACGCTGATCGGGCCAACGCTGATCAGGCCAACGCTGAGAGCGGTTCGAACGAGACGAGGTCGTAGCATGTCGGCCATGTCCACACCGGCGGCGAGTTCGTTCATGTCGTCATGATCGAGGCCGCGCTCCCGACCCTCGTCCTCATCGCCGTGGCGGCGGTGCTGGCGCCGGTCATCTCCGAGCGCAGCGGGGCCCTGCGCGTCCCCTCGGTGGTGATCGAGCTGGCGCTCGGGATCCTCATGGGTCCCTACGTGCTCAAGCTGGCCCACGTGAACAGCCTGGTGACCGCCCTGTCGGACATGGGGCTCACCTTCCTCATGTTCCTGGCCGGCTACGACCTCGAGCTCAGCCGGGTCAAGGGGCAACCGCTCAAGCTGGCATCGCTGAGTTGGCTGTTGTCGCTGGCGCTGGCACTCGGGGTGGCCTTCGCCCTGGTGTCGACGGGGTTGGCCCTCGACACGCTCATCGTGGGCCTGGCCCTCACGACCACGGCACTCGGCACCCTGCTTCCGGTCATCAAGGACGCCGGCGTGCTCGACACCCGGTTCGGTGCCTTCCTGCTCGGAGTCGGCACCGTTGGCGAGTTCGGTCCCATCGTGTTGGTGGCGCTGTTGCTGACCCGCAAGGATCCCGTGATCAGCACCGTCCTGCTGGTGTCGTTCGTGGCCGTGGCCACGGTCACCGCCCTTTTGGCCTCCAGGGCGCAACCCCCCAAGCTCGTCGCTCTGCTCCGTCGGCACCTCGACTCCAGTGCGCAGCTCCCCGTGCGTGTGGCGGTGCTCCTCGTGCTCCTGCTCGTCTTCCTCGCTTTCAAGCTGGGGCTCGACGTCCTGTTGGGGGCCTTCGCGGCGGGCATCGTGGTTCGGCTGTTCACCACCGGCACCGACCGCGAGGACAGCGAGGTCGTCAAGAGCAAGCTGGAGGCCATCGGGTTCGGGTTTCTCGTCCCCATCTTCTTCATCGTGAGCGGGATCGACTTCGACCTGCACATCCTCATCTCCAGGCCCAGTGCGCTGCTCCGCCTGGTCCTGTTCCTCGTCCTCCTGCTGGTGATCCGGGGGGCACCCGTCTTCCTCGTCTACCGTCAGGCTCTGAGCCGTGCCGAGCGGGTGCCGCTCGCCTTGTTCTCGGGAACCGGCCTGCCGCTCATCGTGGTCATCACCACCATCGGCACCTCCGAGGGTCGGATGATCCCCGAGAACGCCGCCGCCCTGGTGGGCGCCGGAATCCTGTCGGTGCTGCTGTTCCCCATGCTGGGCCTGCGGCGACTGCGCGCCAGCACCTGGCCCGACACGCGGGCAGAGACCCCCTGAGGGCCAGACCCCGCCTCTGTCACGTCCCCAGCTCGGCCATCACCCGCCCTTGCCGGACCGCTTCGTGCAGGGCCAGGAAATCGCGCTCGTTCTGGTCGGCGTAGGCCTGCGCGTACTTCACCATGGCGCGGTCGAAGACGTCGGACCTCCCCAGGTACGAGGCGATGGCGACCCGGTCACCGGTGCGGGCATGGGCTCGGGCCAGGGTCCATCCGCACATGCGGCCCCACAGGTCCATCCCCAGGGGTGTCATCCCGGCGATGTCGGCGGACCCCTTCCAGTCCCGGAGCTGGCGGATGTAGTAGTCCCGGACCGAGTCGTCCCGGGTCGTGCGCTCCCACCCGAGGAAGATGTCTCCGGCGGCCTGCATCAGCCGCTGCCCACGTACGACCCGCTGTCCGTGGTTGGGATACTTGCTGCGCGTGGTGAACCGCTCCAGGACAGAGGCTTCGGCCTGCTTGACCTGAAGGAACAGTGGGGCGTCGTGGGCGTGGTCGAGAAGCAGGACGATCCAGGCGTCGGTCCCGACGCTCCCGACCCCCACCACCTTGCGGGCCAGGTGGACGATCCGGTGCTGGTCCAGCAGGTGCCGGCGGTCGGGCTCGAGGGTGCGCCCGTAGGAGCGGACGATCTCCCCCAGCCACTGGCCACCGTGGGGCGACCCCAGGTCCACCCCGAACTCCTCGATGGGCACGATGAGCGGGGGGTCGCTCACGATCCTCGGCTCGTCCCCCACCGTCCGGGCCAGCTTGTTGAAGGCCTGGAAACTGTCATGGGCACGCGCCTTGGTGATGGCGCGCCAGACGCTCGGGGTCTTCTTGGCGTCGAGCAGACCCCGGAACCGCGGCAACAGCTCGTCCACGTCCAGGTGGGCGTACCAGACCTCGAGCATCGACATCCCCGCCAGCTCGCGCATGGTCTCCCGGTACGAGCTCACCGCGGCCCGCACGATCCCGCTCCGCTGCGTGGTCGAGAACCCGTCGTCGCGCCCCGCCACCTCGAGACTCGCCGCCAGGCGCTTGACGTCCCACTCCCAGGGCCCCGGCGCCGTCTCGTCGAAGTCGTTCACGTCGAAGAACAGGTGTCGTTCCGGCGACCCGAAGATGCCGAAGTTCGACAGATGGGCGTCACCGCACAGCTGCACGGTCATGGCGCAGCTCGGTGTGGCGGCGAGATCCGCGGCCATGGGCAGAGCAGCCCCCCGGTAGTACGCGAAAGGGGATACCAGCATGCGCCCGTACCTGATGGGCACGAGCTCGGGGACGCGGGTGGAGGCCTGCTCCTCGAGCAGGTCGAGGGGACGGCGACCTTGGGCCGGCCGTTGGTGGACAGCATGGCTCGAACGCGGCGCGGTGACGCGCGCTGCTTTGCCCCGGGCCATCCGCTCGTCCGGCGAGAGCTGGGGCGTCGCACCCCGAGCGCGCTCGATCACCCTCATCATGCTAGGTCTCCGACCACGAGAGAGCACCCGGGTGGTTCCGCCCGCAGCGCCGCGGACGGCCGGACACGAGAGGCGCGTTGCACTCCAAGTTCACGGTGCCGTTGCGAAGCGTTCTCGTGGCGCGTCCATGATTGACGCGGCTTCGGACACCTGTGGACCGACACCCACCATGGAAGCACGGCGAATACCTCGTGCAGGAGATCCCCGAGGCTCTGGTCGAACCCCGACGTGTAGAGCCGGGCCGTGCTGTTCATGGTCTACGACGAGGTGGCCGAGCAGGCCGTGATCAACGCCCTGGCGGGAACCGAGGACGAGAGCGTCGCCTATCCCCTGCCCACCAAGAACTCCATGCCGTCGCAGGAGACGACGCCCAAGCGCCGCCGGGTGCCGCGCTGATCGCCGCCGCCCTGGGGCCGGGAGGCTCGGGTCACAAGCGCTGCCCGCTGCTCCGCAAGGAGCCGATGCCGAGGCTGCCCGTGCTGTGGGGGTCGGTGCCCCCGCCCCCGGCGGCCCGGGCCAGAGGGTTGAGCTCGGGCGGACCGATCCTCGTCAGCGTGTTGCGGTCGACGTGGCTGAAGGGCTCGTCCCGGCCGGGGATCTGCAGCACACCCTCTTCCTCGTAGGACCACGTCCCGTCGCGGTTGACGGTGACGTGGATCCGATAGCTCAGGGTGTGGAAGGCCTCGTTGAGGAACGGGTTGGACAAGATGCCGTGGACCTCGGAGCCGACGGCGGCGGTGAGCTCGAATTCGGTGGCGTCGGGGCCGGCCGGTCCCGAGGCCAGGAGCACCTGGCCCCGGGGGATGCCGAGGGTGAAGGTGACCGCTTCGGCGGCGGGCTCGTAGAGCCAGTACCCGACCTGGTCGTGGAACGTCTCGGCCTCACCAGGCTTGGTGATGTGGGTGTGGTACCGCAGGCCGTAGAAGAGCTGGGGCCCGTTGGTCTGGCGGTCGATGGGGTGCAGCTCGTAGTGCTCGACGAAGGTGTTCTTCTCGGTCCCTTCCAGCACGGGGTGCTGGTCCGAGCCCGTCGTCCCCTCCCACACGCCGGCCATGGGGCGCAGCGGGCCCAGATTCGACAAGGTGTCCGGGTCGCCGTCGGGCTCGGTGTAGATGTCAGGTCCGTACATGTCCACCGCGCCACACCTCGGCGGCCGATGTTAGTCAGCGTCCGCCCCGGCTGAGACCCGCCTCCTCGTCTACCGTGGTCGTGGCTGATCATCTCGGCCGTTGGTCGTCGCCGGTACCGGAGGGGGGAACCATGCGCGGAGCGCGTGTTCGGGCCCGGTTCCCCGCGCACGCCACCTTGCTGGCCGGCCTGGCGCTGACTGGCCTGGCGACGACCGTCCTGGTCACCGGCGGGACGACCGGGGCGGGGGCGGGGCCCTTCCCGGACCCGCAATGGCCCGCCCGTGCCGGGTGGGAGCGCTACGTCATGGCCCCGCAAGACCCCGACGTCGTTCCCGTGCGCGTGGTGAGGACGTCGGGTTCAGTCACCGGGGCGAGGACCCTCACCGACCCCGGCGGCCGGGGCGGGGCCACTCTCACCATGACGTCGAAGGGACCGTCTCCCACCATCGTGGTCGACTACGGCAAGGACGTCGGTGGTGTCCCGTACTTCGTGGTGCGCTCGGTGTCGGGGACACCGGTACTGACCTCCATGTACAGCGAAGGGTCCCAGTACCTCGGGCCTTTGGGCGACCAGTCGCCGAGCGCGAGCCCGGCGGGTGACCCTGCGCGCGTCGACGCCCTGACCGTGGGGTCTGCGGGCCGACTCACCACGGGGCTCATCCAGGGTGGCGAGCGCTACGAGCGGATCACCCTCACCGCGCCCGGCACCGTGACGCTGTCGTCGATCGGCATCGACTTCACCGCCGTCCGGGCCACGGCGAACGACTTCCGGGGGTGGTTCGACTCGAGCTCCACGGAGCTCGACCGCATCTGGTACGACGGGGCCTACACCACCCAGCTCGACGAGCTGCCCGCCGACAGCGTGCCCGCGCCCTGGCGCATCACCACCGGCGCGCTCGAAGCGGTGGGTCGCAACGCCGGCATCCTGGACCGCGGCCGGGGATGGACCGACTATTCGATGTCGTTCGAAACCCGGGTCCTGGACAGCTCCACCGGCTGGCTGGTGCGCGCCTCGTCGTCGGATTCGGGTTACCTCTTCATCCTCAACGAGGCAGCCGGGACGACCCGGTCCCCCGACACCCTGCAGGAGGTGGCCCTGGGCCCGAGCGAGTTCTCCGTCATCGGTGACGTCGCCCTCCCCGGGACCATCGTGGCGGGGCGCTGGCACCACGTGACGACCGTGGTGTCGGGTACCGACATCACCACCTCCATCGACGGGCGGGATGTGGCGACCTTCGACACGAGCTCGCTGCCCTCGGGGGCCTCGGTCTACCGGTCCGGCACGGTGGGGTTCGAGACCCTGGGGTCGACGGCGTTGTTCAGGGACCTGGAGGTGACCGGTGCCCGAGGCGCGCACCTCTACGCCAACGCCTTGTCGAAGTCCTCGGCGCTGACGGACTTCCCCGGGCCCCAGGTGGCCGCCCCCGATGCCCGGCCCGTCATCATGGACGGAGCCCGCCGCGACCGGGTGGTGTGGAGCGGTGACCTGGGCGTGGAAGTGCCCGACGTCTTCTACACGACCGCAGCCGCCGACTTCGTGCGGGGGTCGCTGCAGCTCCTGGGCAGCTACCAGACCACCGCCGGGGAGTCGGGCACGAACATCAACCCGACCGTTCCCCTGGGCACCTCCCTGCAAGGCGGCGCCACCTACTCGACCTCGTACTCCATGGACGAGGTCGACAACATCGCCACCTACTACCTCTACAGCGGTGACCTCTCCTTCGTCCGCTCCGAGTGGCCGATGATCACCCGCGAGCTCGCCTACGACGCGTCGATGGTCGACACCCGGGGCCTGCTGGCCACCAACGGTGACGACGGCCAGGACTGGGACTACTACGACGGAAGCAAGACCGGTGAGGTCACCGCCTACAACGACATCTACTACCAGACCCTCACCGACGCTGCCTCCATGGCCGACGCGCTCGGACTTCGCGTCGAGGCGTACCTCTACGGGCAGCAGGCGGCGCGGCTCAAAGACGCCATCAACACCGATCTCGTCGATCCGTCGACAGGCCTCTACGTCCTGTCCAATCTCCAGCCGGCGGCGGTGGCCCAGGACGGCAACGCGCTCGCCGTGCTCTTCGGTGTCGCCCCGCAAGGCAAGGACGCCGCCATCCTGACCGCACTCTCCAAGGCGCTCCCCTCGACGCGCTACGGGCCGCAGTCGTTCACGGACAATGCCGGGTACCGGGCCGCCGTCAGCCCGTTCGTCACCAACGAAGAGGTGGAGGCGCTCTTCGCCAACGGCGACACGGCGGCCGCCACCTCGATGGTGCAGAAGCTGTGGGGGTACATGGACGCCCCCGGGCCCGATTACACCGGGGCGGACTGGGAGCTCGTCGGGACCAACGGGTCTCCCGGGTTCGGGGACGCCACCAGCCTGGCCCACGGATGGTCGAGTGGCGCCACCGCTGATCTCTCCTCCTACGTGCTCGGGGTCATGCCGTCCACGGCCGGTTTCCGGACCTGGTCGGTGAAGCCCCACCCGGGATCGGTGTCCTGGGTGGAAGGCGACGTCCCGACCCCGCACGGCACCATCGCCGTGCGCTTGGCCCAGGACCGCTCCTCGGGCCGGTTCGCGTTACAGGTCAGCGCCCCGGACGGGACCAAGGGCACGATCTCGGTCCCCGTGCTCCGCTCGGGTGCGGTCATCACCGTCGGGTCGACGACATCGGGTCGCAGCACCTCCTTGCACCGGGTGATCACGGCCCCACCGGGCGCCACCGCGGTCACCGTCACGGTGGCGGGCGGGTCCACCTACGACATCGACGCCGTTCCCCGTTAGGAGCCGGTGTCGGGTCAGCTCCCGGTGCTGTCCACGACGAGGGTGACAGACGGAACGGGCTGCGATCCACCGGCGCCGGAGAATTCCACGCGCACGTCCCTCGTGCCCGGCGAGGACGCCGTCACCTGGAGCGTGGTCGAAGCCCGGGGATAGGGCGCCGTCGAGGACGACGCGGGGAGGACGAGCGTGCCCGACGACGGCACGACCGTCACACCGGGGGACGACGCCTGGAACCGGACCGTTTGCGCCCCGCGCTGGTCGGACTGGAGCCCCAGCGTCACCGTCGCCCCGGCACCGGCCTGGGTCTGCACCGTTCCGCTGGGCACGGTGTAGCCGACGGCCGGCGCCACGAACTGCGTGTAAGAGGGTGGGGCCGCACCCTCGGCGCTCCCCCACGTCGGGTCGGCAGTCGTCGACAGCGTGAATCCGACGACTCCGCCGGTGTGCAAGATGCCGGCGGGCAGCCACGGTTGGTTCCACGGCGCCGCAGGCGCCGACCCGGTCGAGACCTCCATCGCCGACACGTAGGTCGCCGGTGCCCCCTGAGCCGACAATGTGAGCACCTTGCCCCCCGCCAACTCGATGGTGGCGCTCGGGAACATCGGGCTCCCGACGACGAGGTTCGCAGTCCCGGGAGTGAGGGGGTAGAGCCCCAGGGCCGCCCACACGTACCACGAAGCCATGGCACCGAGGTCGTCGTTGCCCGGCTCGCCGGCCGGGGTCAGCGAGTACAGGTCGTCGGCGATGGAGCGGACCTCCTGTTGCGTGCGCCACGGAGCACCCGAGTAGTCGTACTCCCACGGCGTCCCCATGCTGGGCTCGTTGCCGGCCCAGTCGTAGGGGAGGAACGGGCCGGCGTTGGTCTGGGCGAAGAAGGTGTTCAGCGTGGACGTGGCGGCCGAATCCCCTCCCATCAGGGCGAAGAGGGAGGAGAGATCCTGGGGGACGCTCCAGGTGTACTGGACGGCGTTGCCTTCCTCGAACCCTTCCTGGCCCTGGTTCTCGCTCACGAGGGCGGCGCTCGGGGGCGGGAACGCCGGTCCGGAGGGAAAGCTCCCGCTCCCCAGCCGCGGCTGGACGAACCCGGTGGCGGGGTTGAACAGCTGCTGCCAATTCTGGGCCCGCGCCATCAGGCTCCGGTAGTCGGACTGGTCGCCCATGGCGCCGGCCATCTGGGCCACGGAGAAGTCGTCGATGGCGTATTCGAGGGTCTCCGAGGCGCCGATGGTCACTCCCAGGGATGCCTGGTCCTCGGTGTGCTGCTGCACGTAGCCGAGCTGCTCGTACTCGGCGAGGTTCTGGCGCTCCTGGACGAACTTCGATCCGGTGCCGGGCTTGTCCGCACCCTTGAGCATGGCCGCCAGCGCCTCGGAAGTATCGAACCCGCGCACACCGAAGGCGTAGGCGTCGGCGATGACGGGGTCGGCGGAGTCCCCGTTCATCGTGCCCGCATCGGAGTCGGCCACCGCCCATTTGGGCAACCACCCGGCCTGGGAGGAGTCGTCGACGAGCGACTGCACCATGTCCGACACCTGAGAGGGATCGATCATGGAAAGGAGGGGGATCTCGGACCTGTAGATGTCCCATTCCGAGAAGTTGGTGTACTGGGTCCGGCCCCGGGCTTGGTGCACCCGGCCGTCGAACCCCTCGTACTGGCCGTTGTCGTCGCTGAACACACTGGGATCGAGCAGGCAGTGGTAGAGGGCGGTGTAGAAAGTCTGCTCCAGGGTTCGAGTGCCCCCCCGGACCTCGATGCGGCTGAGCATGGCGTTCCAGGAGGCCGTCGCCTTCTGTTGGACCGTGCTCAGGCTCCACCCCGGATCCTCGGACTGCAGGTTCGACTCGGCATTGGCCGTGCTGACGTAGGACACGCCCACCTTCATGGTGACGGTTCGGTCGCCGGCGGTGTCGAAGGACACCCACGCCCCGCACGCCGCCTGGTACGAGCCCGAACACGTCGAAGATCCCGGGTGCAGGCGACTGTGGTCCCATATGCCGTGGCGCTCGAAGGGACGGTTGAACCGAGCCACGAAGTGCAGCGTGTAGGCGCCCAGAGAGCCACAGAAGTACCCGGTCGTCACCGATCCCGTCACCTCGTGCGCACCACGCACCTCGACAGACGAGAGGTGCAGGCCGTTGGCGCTGCCGCTCACCTTGAACAAGACGTTGGCGGACTTCGTGGACGGGAAGGTGATCTGTCCGATGCCGGTCCGGGTCGTGGCCGAGAGCCTGACCGTGGTGGCGGGCGATCCCAGGCTCACCTGGTACCGCCCCGGTGACGCGCTCTCGTCGGCGTGCGAGAACGACTCGGTGGCGTTCCCGGGATGCCGGGGCAACGCGCCAGTGGTGGGGAGGATGGGCACGTCTCCGAAGACCGAGCAACCGGCTCCGGACAGGTGGGTGAGGCTGAAGCCGGAGATCTTGGTGTCCGAATAGTCGTAGCCGCTGCCCTGGGTGCGGTCGGGAGCCGTGTCCGGGCTCCACTGCACCATTCCGAAGGGCACGTCGGCACCGGGGAAGGTGCCGACCTCGCCCTGGGTGGCGGGAACGGAACCCGTTCCCACGAACGGGTCGACGAGGCTCGTCAGGTCGGCCGGAGTGGTCGCGGCGGCGGGACCGCCGGTGACGACGGGGTCGGCTCCCGACGGGCGGCTCCAGGCTGTGACGAGGGCCATCGACATGGCGAGCACGACTCCGACGCGCCACGGTGGGCGTGGCGATGGGTGCGTGGTGCCCCTCTTCCTGGTCACGGACCCGTCATGCTATCGAGGCACTCTCGATGACGCCCTGCATCGTCACAAACAAGGCCCGCAATGGCCCCCCCGAGACCGACGTGGAACACTGACCTTCACCTGGAAAGAGGTCGCAACCACTTTCCACCGCCGTTCGACGCATCGGTCAGGGCAGTCCGCCGACACATCGAGGCGTGACACGAAAGGAACAAGGAATGAGTGAACTGCTCCTGGCAGCCGAACGAGAGGCCGTGGCCGGCGCCAGCCGCTATCTGGCCGAGAAGGGACTCGTCATCGGCACGGCAGGCAACATCTCGGCCCGTCAGGGAGACCTGATCGCGGTGACTCCCACCGGGTCCGACCTGGGGACGGTGACGGCGGAGATGATCACGGTCATCGACCTCGGGGGCCAGGTCGTGGACGGCGACCTCGCCCCCACGTCAGAGGTCCCGCTCCACACCGGGATCTACGCCGCCACGAACGCCCTGGCCATCACCCACGCCCACGCCATGGCGTCCACCGCGCTGTCGTGTTGTCACGACGAGATGCCTGCCCTGCACTACAGCTGCCTGGAATTGGGAGGGGCACCCCGGACGGCCCCCTACGCCACCTTCGGTTCTCAAGAGTTGGCCGACTTCGTCATCGAGGCACTGAAGGGGCGCAACGCCGCCATGATGCGAAACCACGGTTCCGTCGCCTACGGCTCGACCATGGAGCAGGCCATTCACCGGCTCGAGCTTCTCGAATGGCTGGCCGAGCTGTACTGGAGAGCCTCTTCGATGGGGACCCCCCACATCCTCACGGACAAGGACTTCGAGGCCATCATCACGGCGGCCATCGAGCGTGGGTACGGGGCCATGAAGAAGGTCGACAAGTCCTGACGTCTGAAAGCCGGTGAGCTCAGCCTCCGCCCACCACGGCGCGTAGTCCGGCCAGGGAATCCCGCATGACGTCGGCGAGGTCCCGGTCCTCGGCCCCGCTCGACCACAGTTCGACGGCAACACGCAAGACCGTCATGCCGGCTTCGGCAGCCAGGCTGGCTTGGGGCTCGCCCACGCCCCGGTGGTGCAAGGCCCCTGCCACCGCGGCGGCATAGTCGGCCAGCTTCGCCAGCTCCCGCTCCCGCAGCTCGGGATTGGCGGCGATCACGGCGTGTCGCTGGCGCGACAGGTCACGGCGGAACTCGCCGAGCATGGAGGCGGCGGCGGCAAGCCCGCATCCGACCGCATCGAGGGGCCCGTCCTGCGGCCGGCGCCCCGGCCACACCGGCCACGATCCGCTCCTGGAGGAGGGCGGATCCGCCGAAGAGGACCTCGCGCTTGTCGGCGAAGTGCCGGAAGAAGGTGCGCTCGGTCAGCCCTGCCCGGGCCGCGATCTGGGCGGCTGTGGTCTGGTCGAATCCCCGCTCCGAGTACAGCGCCAGAGCCGCTTCCTGCAGGCGGCCACGACTGTCCGGCTGCCAACGGCCCATGCCCTTCATCCTAGGCGTTGACAGTCACTGACATCCGATCTAGGTTCGATAGCAGTCACTGACATCAAGGCTCCCCGGAAGGACGCACCATGAGAATCTTCGTCACGGGCGCATCGGGCTGGATCGGCTCGGCGGTCGTGCCCGAGCTGCTCGAAGCCGGCCACGAGGTGGTCGGCCTGGGCCGCTCCGAGGCATCGGCGCGAAGCCTGGAAGCAGCCGGAGCCTTCGTCGAGCGGGGCGACATCGACGACCCCGACGCTCTGGCCAAGGCGGCCGACGATTCCGACGGGGTGATCCACCTGGCCTTCCAGCACGAGGTGGCCTTCGGCGGCAACTTCGCGGCCGCGGCGGCGGCCGACC
This sequence comes from uncultured Acidimicrobiales bacterium, assembly GCA_963848335.1. GTDB lineage: Bacteria > Actinomycetota > Acidimicrobiia > Acidimicrobiales > UBA8190 > Chersky-840. Next base: position 1,223,945 of record CAWKDD010000001.1, on the reverse strand, counting down.
GGCGGGCCGTGGAAGCCATGGGCGCGGCCCTGGCCGACTCCGACCGGCCCTTCGTGCTCGCCTCGGGCCTGCTCGGGATGAAGCCGGGCGGGGTGGTCACCGAGGACGACGGGCTGGTGCCCGGCGCCGAGATCCGGGCCAACCCCGCCGGGCGCCGGTCGGCCACGGCCCTGCTGGCGCTGTCCCTACGAGGCATAGGCGTGCGCTCGTCGGTGCTGCGCTTGCCCCCCACGGTCCACGGCGCCGGCGACCACGGGTTCATCGCCACCCTCGTCGGCATCGCCCGCCAGCGCGGCGTGGCCGGGTACGTGGGGGACGGCACCAACCGGTGGCCGGCCGTGCACCGCTCCGACGCTGCCCGGCTGGCCCGCCTGGCTGTCGAGGCCGCCCCCGCCGGCTCGGTCTTGCACGCCGTGGCCGACGAGGGTGTCGCCTTCCGCGCCATCGCCGAGGCCATGGCCCGTCACCTCGACATCCCCACGGCATCGCTGTCCCCCGCCGACGCCGTCGAGCACTTCGCCCTCCTGGGCCATTTCGTCGCCCTGGACAGCCCGGCCACCGCCGCCATCACCCGGGACCTGCTCGCCTGGGAGCCGACCGGGCCCAGCCTCCTCGAAGATCTCGAGCGGGATCACTACTACCGATAGGAGGTACCGACCAGGACACCGCATCGGCCGGCATCGACCGGCTTTCTATCGGGCGATCACGTCGCTGCGGTGGGGCAGCACCCAACCCGGGCGCGGGAAGTGGCAGGTGTATCCCTCGGGATATCTCTGCAGGTAGTCCTGGTGCTCGGGCTCAGCCTCCCAGAACGGGCCTGCCGGCGTGACCTCGGTGACGACCTTGCCCGGCCACAGGCCAGACGCCTCGACGTCGGCAATGGTGTCCTCGGCGATGGCTCGTTGTTCGTCATCGAGGTAGAAGATGGCGGAGCGGTAGCTGGCGCCGATGTCGTTTCCTTGACGGTTGACCGTCGTGGGATCGTGGATCTGGAAGAAGAACTCGAGCAAGTCGCGAAACGATGTCTGTTGCGGATCGTAGGTGATCTCGATCGCCTCAGCATGCGTTCCGTGGTTCCGGTAGGTCGCGTTCGCGACGTCGCCTCCGGTATACCCCACCCGCGTCGAGATCACTCCAGGGCGCTTGCGGATGAGATCTTCCATCCCCCAGAAGCACCCTCCGGCCAAGATCGCCTTCTTCGTCGTGGACTGCGTCATGTCGATTCCTTCTCTCTCGCAATTCCGTCAAAGACCTTTTTGTACTGGCCGTATCCTTCGGCGTCGAGGTCCTCATAAGGAACGAACCGCAGGGCAGCCGAGTTGATGCAGTACCGCAGGCCGCCTTCCTCCGGAGGTCCGTCGCTGAACACGTGGCCGAGATGACTGTTCCCGTGGGTCGAGCGAACCTCGGTCCTGAGCATCCCGTGACTCCGATCCTCGGCCTCGATCACGTTGCCCGACTGGAGCGGCACCGTGAAGCTCGGCCAGCCGCATCCGCTGTCGAACTTCTTCGTCGACGCGAACAAGGGCTCACCCGACACCACGTCGACATAGATCCCCGCCTCTTTGTGATCCCAGAACTCGTTTTCGAATGCCGGCTCGGTAGCGCTGTTCTGGGTGACCTCGTACTGCCGGGGCGTCAGCTCGGCAATCACCTCGGAGTGGGTCCGGTTACCCTCTGCCATGTCGACTCCTTCACCGCCGCGGGCCCTCGACGCTGGGGCCACGATTCCATTGTAAAGAACCCGAAGAGGGGCCCCAACCCCCTCCTACCTGCACCTTTGCAAATCGACGCGGCGCGATCGGCGTTCCGGGCCGGACCGGGTCGATACCATCTGTCGGCGTAGAGGAAGAACCAAGACCGGGAACCACTCCATGATCCGCCTGATTGCCGCGATGGACACGAGCAGGGGTATCGCCACCGACAAGGGGATCCCTTGGAAGTTGCCCGGCGATGCTGCCTACTTCGAGAACCAGACCACGACCGGGCTCATCGTCATGGGCTCGGCGACCTACAACGAGTTCTCCGCTCCTCTTCATGGTCGGGACAACTACGTGCTCACCCGCCAGCAGAGCCGCCTACGGTCGGGCTTTCGATCGATCGCCACTCTCGACGATCTGGTCAAGGTCGACCCCGAGGAGGATGTGTGGGTCATCGGCGGGGCCTTCGTGTTTGCAGAGACGATCGACCAAGCCGACCAGCTCTTCATCACCCAGGTTCTCGAAGATTTTCATTGCACAAAGTTCTTCCCCGACTATCGAAGTGGATTCACCCGGTTCGAGGAGGGCAAGGACCAGGAGGATGACGGCGTTCACTACCGATTCGAGAGATGGCGGCGAGGTCGCGACCCGTCCCTGACTCTGGGCGAAGCTGCATCGGATCGCCGAGAATGACTTCTCAGGTAGAAGAGGAGTGGCGCCGGCCCTGAGCGGCCGCCGGCATCAGGTCGACGAGGGAGGAACAATGGACCAGGACCGTGCCCGAGAGTTGCTGCGCACCGAACGGGCCCGCGTGCAGGGACTTCTGGGCGACACAGCCAGAGCAGCTCGAGAGGACCGAGACGCAGCCAACCAGCCCGGTGACATGACCGACCCCTCCGAGCCATTGACAGACGAGGAGATCGACGATGCAGTGGTAGCCGGACTACAGGACCGGTTGGCGGCTGTGGAGCGAGCCGAACAACGGATCGGCGAGGGAACATTCGGTTACTCGATCCTGAGTGGGGAGCCCATCCCCGACGAGCGCCTCGAGGCTGACCCGACGGCCGAGCTCACCGAGGAGGAGTCCCAGCGAGCTCGAGGATAGGTCCGGCTCCTGCGATCTCGTGCCGTGGGGCGCGCGCCCGTGAGCTGACCCTCGCGGGGCGACAAGCAGGGCCGTTATCGTGACGGACATGCGACTCTTGCTCGTGGCTTACCCCGGAGCCGGGAAGGGCACACAGGCGTCGAAACTGGCCGCCCATTACGGGATCACGCATCTGTCCAGCGGGGCTCTGTTCCGAGCTGAGGTGGCTCAAGGCACGAAGATCGGGCGGATCGCAGCTGATTATCTGAGGCGGGGCGATCTCGTACCTGACGAGCTGGTCCTGGAGATGCTGTCCGTGCCCGTGCTCGAGGCGGCCAGCAATGGCGGATACGTGCTCGACGGCTTCCCGAGGACGTTGCACCAAGCCGAAGAGGCCTACGCAGTGGCACGACAAGTCGAAGGTATCGAACTCCAAGCAGTCATCCACCTCGGAGTGAGCCACGACGAGTTGCGCAACCGGCTCCGGACTCGCGCCAGCCGGGAAGGGCGCTCTGACGACAGCGAAGAGATCACGGCGCATCGGATCAAGGTGTTCGATTCGGAGACAGTGCCGCTCCTCGGCTTCTACGCTCAACGGGGGTTACTCGTCGACGTCAATGGCGAACAGTCGGTCCAAAAGGTCTTCACCGACATCACGGCTGCCATTGACCACTTGGACGCCGAGCTATAGGCCACCACGTTTGATCCCGATCGTCTTGCCCTCGGTGAATCGAATCGGCTCATCGAGCGTATCGACTAGGAACATGTCTCGATCTCCGCGATCCCAGGCCTCGCGAAGACCTGGTGCGCCCAGATCAAAATCGGGACGGATCTTCTGCAGAAGGGCGCGGAGATCCACGTGCAACTCGTGCATTGTCGGCCGGCCCCAGTACCAGTAGCCGTTGTAGATGCTGAAGATCCGAAGTCCCGGTTCCAAGACAAAGGTGTGAGGAATCATGGGATTGTGGGGATCCGTGAACTCCTCGATGTCGAGGTCCTGTTGCACGGTTCTGTCGGGGTCACCCAGAAACGGCCACGGGGCACCCAGGGAGTCGCGGAACTCGTTGAGGTTCAGTGGGTTGTCCGTGCAGATGACGACCAGCCGCGTGTATGCGACGCGGAACTCCGGATAACTCTCCACCAGATTCCTGAGAAAACGATGCTCCTTGGGATCGTAGGCTCCCCGGGACAGATGGAGGACCATGGGGTTGCCGCCCTGGAGCTCGGAGAGCCGCCGAAGGACCCCAGCCTGGTCCTCGAGCTGGTAGTCAGGAAAGGTGGCTCCAACAACGATGTCTTTTCGCAAGCTATTCCTCTCCTCGCTCCATTGATCGGCTCGTTCCACCGACTCTGTCGGCTTCGGTCACAAGCCGGAGACGAGCTCGGCCACGATCTCGGCTGCTGGTTGTGGCTGCCGGGCGAGCGCAACGCTCTGTCCGGCCCACAATGAGAGCGCCTCGATATCACCGGTGGTACCGACCATCGGCGCCGCCGGCTCGTACCGGAGGATTGCTTCGCCGGAGGCGAAATGCGCGATGACTTCGCCCTCTCCCGGTCGACTCCCCGGTGGGGGCCGGCCCGCGGCCTCCCACATCTCGGCCGTCGAGTTGCGGAGGGCGCGGTGGGGCGCATCCGGCCACCCGACCTCGTACAGGTTGGCGTACCACTGCGCATCGGTCTCGGCCGCGTCCATCAGACGACGGCGATACTCCTCGTGGATGGGCATCTCCTGGGCCAGCAGAAACCGGGTACCCAGCCACGCCGCTTGAGCGCCCAGCGCCAGCACGGCGGCCACGCCACGAGCGTCCCCGATCCCGCCGGCCGCGATCACCGGCACCGGTGCCACCGCGTCCACGACGGCGGGCACCAAGGGAAGCGTCGCGACCTGACCCCGCACGTGCCCGCCGGCCTCCCAACCCTGCGCCACGACGACATCGACTCCGCTGGCGACTGCCCGCCGCGCCTCTTCGGCGCTGCCGACCGTGTGCAGAACGACTCCGTTGGCGTCGTGGACCTGCTCGACGTAGCCGGCGGGATCTCCCCAGAACAGCGACACGATCCGCATGCCGGCTTCAAGGGCCTCGTCGAGGCGACGGTGCTGATCGGAGTCGAGAATCAGATTGCCGCCAAAGGGACGATCGGTGAGCGCCGCCGTCTCACGAACCACGTCTCCGGCGGGAGTGGACCACGTCAGCGCCACCATGCCGAGCGCGCCGGCATTCGAGACCGCGGCCGCCAGTTGGGGCACCGCCGACATCGGCGCCTGGACGATCGGCTGTTCGATCCCGAGCAGCTCGCAGACCGGCGTTCGCACCACTACCACCTACCTGTTCGCTCCGGCTCGCAGCCGAACCGTCTCGACTGGCCGGCTCAGCGCATGCAATCCTGCTATGACTGATACGACGTCGGCACCGACTGAGGAGCCCGCTTGTTCCATCCGTGAAAGTTCGAGTAATCGCCTGCATCCCAGGCCTCGCGCAGCCCCGGCTTGCTCAGGTCCCAGTCGGGGCGGATCTCGCTCGACGCCGCGCACAGGTCGCGCCACAGGTCGTAGAACGACGGGCGTCCCCAGAACCAGTACCCGTTGTAGATACTGTGAATCACCAGTCCCGGCTTGAGCACCAGCGTGTGGGGGATCATCGGGTCGTGCTCGGGGTCGGTGTATTCCTGGATGTCGAGGTCCTTCTGAATCGTCCGAGCGGGATCGGAGAGGAAGGTCCATTGGGCGCCGACCGAGGCGCGGAACTCTTGTGTCGTGTGGTGGTCGTCGGTCGAGATCGTGACGATCTGGGTGTAGGCGACGGCGACCTTCGGATAGTTCGCAGCCAGCTCGAGGTGCTGCTGGTGCTCCTTCGGACAGTAATTGCCCCGCGCCAGTGTGAGGACCAGCGGGTCGTCGCCTTGGAGCTCGCTGAGCTTGCGCACCGTGTTGGTGTGATCCGGCAGGGCGTAGTCGGGGAAGGTGCCGCCGGGTCTGATGTCGGATCGCATGGATCACCGCCTCTTTCGTCGCTGAGCGCAACTTCGCGGAGTCGAGCCGTCCGCCCAGCGACGGCGAGCTTGTCGTCAGAGTATCCTTCACCGCCACGTCACCTCCTCATCGCCCGCATCGCCGTCAGCGGGAGCATCCTCATTGTTCCGCGGGTCGTCGATCGGGTCGAGGTATTCAAGACCAAGCGGCCCGATGGCCGACACCTGGGTGACGTAAGCACCGGACTTCGCCCAGTGGAAATGAGGGGTACCGCCGGGGAGCACGATGACGGCGCCCGGCGGGTACGCCTGCAGTTGTCGTCGTCGAACCGGCTCCCCAGCCCGATGTAGAAGACACCGGACATGACCGTGTAGACGCGGTCCTCCGGATGCTGGTGCGGCATCAGCTTGACGCCCGAGGGCACCTTGACCCTGATGACGTAAGGCCCCGGTTCGGAAGGCTCGCCGACGACGATGGCCAGGCGCACCGACGGCGGGAACGCCGGGAACGGCTTCCAGTCGATGTCCTCGGGCAGGACCGATCTGAAGATGGCCTGGTCTGGTTGGTGGACCTGCATCGCTGGTGGACCTCCCGACTCGGGAAGGGAGTGACCCAACGCCGCCACATCTCGGCGCGGAATCTACCAGCACACGCGTGGCCACCTCCTCGGGGTGCAGGCATGATCGGTACGGACCTGGCACGGTGATCCGGCTCGAGACCACGTGTGTGACCAACGCACGCTGCTCGGTCCTCGTCTTTCGGGGCTGGGTACGCTGAGCATCCCCGGCTGACAGCTCGGATCTCCGACCACAATGGGCGGGACCCGACGCTTCGACCGGAGCGGCCAGATACCGATCCCGCGGATGCACGGGCGAAGGAGCTCACATGAGCACGACCCCCATAGCCGACTATGCGCTCCTCTCGGATCGGCACAGCGCTGCGCTGGTGAGCCGGGACGGGTCGATCGACTGGTTGTGCTTCCCCCGCTTCGACAGCCCGTCGATCTTCGGTCGCCTCCTCGGTGACGAAGCCGGCCACTGGTCGATCCGGGCCACGGGCGCCACCCAGGTGACTCGCCGCTACCTGGACCGCACCATGGTGTTGGAGACCACCTTCCGCACGCCGACGGGTACGGTCGCCATCACCGACGCCCTGGCCATGGGCGACGGCAACCGGGGGCATGAGCTCGGCAGGGATGCGCCGCATCTTCTGCTGCGGCGTGCGACGTGCGTCGAAGGAGAAGTCGAGCTGTCCCTGGAGTACGTCCCGCGCCCCGAGTACGGGCTGGTCCATCCCCTGTTCGATGCCGTCGACGGTGGAGTGACCGCGTTCGGGGGCGCCGACGTGCTGGTCCTCTCCTCTCCGATGGCCCTGACCGTCGACCAGTCGGCGGTCTCAGGCCAGCTCCAGCTCCGCCGCGGCGAGAGCGCGGGCTTCGCCCTCCACCACGCCAAGCGGGCCGAGACGGGCTCAGCCAGGGTCTGGAGCCAATCCGAGATAGGCGCACGGTTCGAAGACACCGTGTCGGCGTGGGAGTCGTGGTCGGAGCTCCACCAGGCCTACGTGGGTCCGTGGCGAGACCTGGTGCACCACAGCGGACGGGTGCTCCAGGCGCTCTCCTTCGCACCCACCGGCGCGATCTGCGCGGCGGCGACCACGTCGCTGCCGGAGGCGGTGGGCGGCGCCCGAAACTGGGACTACCGCTACGCCTGGGTCCGGGACGCTTCCTTCACGATCGAGGCCCTGTGGGTGGCGGCCTGCCCTGACGAAGCCAATGAGTTCTTCGACTACATGACCACCTCCGCGGCCGGCTCGCTCGACCGGGGCGGCGACCTGCAGATCATGTTCGGCATCGGCGGCGAACGGGACCTGACCGAGCGGGAGCTGCCGCACCTGGAGGGCTGGCGACACTCTGTCCCCGTTCGGGTCGGCAACGGTGCCTGGAACCAGCGCCAGCTCGACGTCTACGGCGAATTGCTCAGCGCCGTGTACCGCCTCTCCGACCACCTCTTCGACAGCACGCTCCCGACGGGTTGGGCCAATGGCCGCCCCTGACAAGTGGGGTGCGCCCCCCGATCTGGCACCGGCCACACGACGGTTCTTCGTCCAGCTGGCCGACACCGCCGCCCGGCGCTGGCAGGAAAAGGACCAAGGGATCTGGGAGGTTCGGGGCGAGCCTCGCGACTTCTTGTACTCCAAGCTGATGTGCTGGGTGGCCCTCGACCGGGCGGTGGCCTTAGCCGACCGTCTCGACGCCTCCGACCGAGTCGAGGCATGGAAGCAGACCCAGGACCAGATCCGTGAGGCGATCCTGACCAGAGGCTGGAGCGACCGGGCCAACGCCTTCACCCAGTCCTTCGGCTCCGACGAGCTTGACGCCTCCAGCCTGATGCTGCCCCTGGTGGGGTTCCTTCCCGCCGACGATCCCAGAGTGCTGGCCACGATCGACGCGACCGAAGAACGCCTCACCGACGAGCGGGGACTGGTGTACCGCTACCGGTCCCACGACGGGCTCGAGGGCGAGGAAGGCACGTTCCTTCTGTGCACCTTCTGGCTGGCCCAGGCCCTGGCCCAGGCCGGACAGCCGGCTCGGGCCCGCACCGTCTTCGAACGCGCCGCCGCCTTCGTCAACGACGTCGGCCTGCTCGCCGAGGAGGTCGATCCCGTCAGCGGAGAGCTCTTGGGCAACTTCCCCCAAGCCTTCAGCCACATCGGGCTCGTCAACGCGGCCTGGGCCATTTCCGAGATCGAACTCCGACAGACATCACCGGTTGAACGTGCCCCCGGTCCGTCGGGTCCGTCGGGTCCGTCGGGTCCGTCGGGTCCGTCGAGTCCGCCGGATCGAACTCCGGCGTGACGGCGCCCGCCGGCCGCCGCTGGACTTCGACGACGAGCGGCGCGAGGGTGGTGCGAAGACCGGCTCCCGTGGGCGGGGCAGTGGCTATCGGCCCGACGGAGAGGAGCTGCGGTCGTGGACATGAAGCTCGAAGTGGTGGTGGTGCCGGTGTCCGACGTGGACCGGGCCAAGGGCTTCTACGAGTCGCTGGGGTGGCGCCTGGACGCCGATTTCCCCGGTGACGGCGGCTTCCGGGTCGTGCAGCTGACGCCGCCGGGCTCGGCGTGCTCGATCATCTTCGGCAGTGGGGTCACCTCGGCCGCGCCGGGCTCGGCGCAAGGTCTGCAGCTCGTCGTCACCGATATCGAGGCGGCCCGGGCCGAGCTTGGTCGACCGTGGTGTCGAGGTGAGCGAGGTGTTCCATGACACCGGTGGGGTGTTCCACCACGCCGGCACCGAGGCACGCGCTCCGGGCCCGGCTCCAGAGCACAAGACCTATGGGTCGTTTGCCTCGTTCAGTGATCCGGACGGCAACGGCTGGTTCCTTCAAGAGGTGACGACGCGCCTTCCGGGGCGGTGACCACGAGAGCTGATACCGCCGGTCGGCCGCTTCATCAGCAGGAGGTACCCGATGCCAGCCACCTACGATTCCGCCGGATCTGGCCGCCGCTCTCCGCCGGGCCGAGGAGGCTCACGGCCGCCACGAAAGGAGATCGGGCATCCCGACCCGACTGGCCGGATTGGTACGCAGTACATGGTGGACGAGCAGTCCGGCCTCCGGCCAGGCCAGACCCGGGCGGGCACATGAGCAGCTACGACGTCATCGTCTTGGGCGCCGGCTCGCCGGGCGAGCACTGCGCAGGCGAGTTGGCCGACGGTGGACTGCGGGTCGCCGTCGTCGAACGCCAGCTGGTCGGCGGCGAGTGCTCCTACTGGGCGTGCATCCCTTCCAAGACGCTGCTGCGCCCCGGGGAGGCGGCCCAGGAGGCACGCGAAGCGGCGGCCAGCGCCCAAGTCGATGTCGAGGCGGCCCTGGCATATCGCGATTTCATGGTCTCGAACTACTCCGATGCCGGCCAGGAGCACTGGCTGGCGGACAAGGGTATCGACCTGCTGCGCGGCACCGGCCGGCTGGCCGGGGTGGGTGTGGTCGAAGTGGACGGTGTACCCCATAGCGCCGGACACATTGTCGTGGCGACCGGCTCGGATCCGGTCGTGCCGCCGGTTCCCGGGCCTGGCCGACTTGGAGGGTGTCTGGTCCAACCGCGAGGTGACCGGCATGAAGGCCGTGCCACGGCGCCTGCTGATCCTGGGTGGTGGGCCGGTCGGCGCCGAGATGGCCCAGGCCGTGCGCCGTCTGGGCGGCGAGGTGGCCCTGGTCGAAGCGGCGGGACGTGTGCTCGCCCGTGAGCCCGCGCCGCTGGGCGAGGCGCTGGGCGAGGTGCTGCGCGGCGACGGAGTCGAACTGATGCTGGGCGTCAAGGCGACGGCGGCCCGACGCGACGGCGAGGACTACGTCCTGGCACTCGACGACGGCCGCGAGTTGCGCGGCGACCACCTGCTCCTCGCCACGGGCCGGCGCCCCCGCGTGGACGGGATCGGCCTCGACACGGTCGGCGTCCACGCCGACCCGCACGGCATCCCGGTCGACACCCACTTGCGCGCCGGCGACGGTCTGTGGGCCATCGGCGACGTCACCGGCGTGCGGCTGCTGACCCACGTGGGGAAGTACCAGGGCGAGGTCGTCGCCGCCAACATCCTCGGCGAACCCCGTCAGGCCAACTACGAGGCCATTCCCGACGTCGTCTACACGGACCCCCAAGCGGCGTCGGTGGGCGCCACAGAGGCCCCCTTCAGCGCCACCACCCCCCTCTCCGAGGTGGCCAAGACCGCCACCTACACCCACGCCTACGCACAATCGAACGGCTTTCTGACCCTCCTCAGCGACGGCGAGCTGTTGACCGGCGCCTACGCCTTGGGACCCGAGGCCGGCGAGTGGCTACAGCAGGCCACGCTGGCCATCCGGGCCAGGGTGCCGCTCGAGGTGCTGCGCGACACCATCCAGCCGTTCCCCACCTTCTCAGAGATCTACGTCGCCGCCCTCAAAGCGCTCCGCAAGCAGATCGGGGCGGCGCGCCAGCCGGCCTAGGCACGACAGCTGCAAAGCAGCCCGGCGGCGACTCGACGGTGACGAGCAGGTCGTCTCCGGACAGTCAACTTCCCCGACGTCACGAGAAAGGCGAGTACCAGTGTCACCGACCCCCCTGCGTCAGCGTCGGTCGTTCCAGAAGCTTCAGACGCACTACGACGACATCAAGGATCTGCACCTGCGCGACCTCTTCGCCGGTGACCCCGGGCGTGGCGAACGCTTCGTCGCCGACGCCGCTGGTCTCTACCTCGACTACTCGAAGAACCGCGTCACCACCGAGACCATGGGTCTGCTGGCCGACCTGGCGCGGGAGTCAGCTCTCGAAGATCGGCGCGAAGCCATGTTCGCCGGCGAGCACATCAACGTGTCCGAGGACCGAGCGGTGCTGCACGTCGCTCTCCGCATGCCTCGGGAGACCTCGCTCGTCGTGGACGGGGTGGACGTGGTGCAAGAAGTCCACAAGGTTCTCGACGCACATGACGGCCTTCTGCGACAGGGTCAGATCGGGCGAGTGGAAGGGTCATACCGGCAAGCCGATCCGCAATGTCGTGAACATAGGCATCGGTGGCTCCGACCTGGGACCGGTGATGGCGTATGAGGCCTTGCGGCACTACTCGCGCCGCGACATGACCTTTCGTTTCGTCTCGAACGTCGATTCGACGGACTTCGTCGAGGCCACAGCCGACCTGTCAGCAGAAGAGACCCTCTTCATCGTGTCGTCGAAGACCTTCGGCACGTTGGAGACCCTCACCAACGCCACCTCGGCGCGCAACTGGGTGGTGGAGCCAGCTCGGGGCCGAGTCCGCCGTGGCCAAACACTTCGTGGCAGTCTCCACGAACTCCGAGCGGGTGTCGTCTTTCGGCATAGACACGGCCAACATGTTCGGCTTCTGGGACTGGGTGGGGGGGCGTTACTCCATGGACTCCGCCATAGGGCTCTCGACCATGCTGGCGGTGGGCCCCGAACAGTTCCGAGAGCTGCTGGCCGGGTTCCACGAGATGGACGAGCACTTCCGGACGGCGCCGCTCGAAACGAACCTCCCCGTCATCATGGGCATGCTCGCGGTGTGGTACGGGAACTTCTTCGGCGCGCAGAGCTCCGGGGTCATGCCCTACGACCAGTACCTGAAGCGCTTTCCCGCCTACCTGCAGCAACTCACCATGGAGTCCAACGGCAAGCACGTCACGCTCGAGGGAACGCCCGTGGACTACCAGACGGGGGCCGTGTACTGGGGTGAGCCCGGCACCAATGGCCAGCACAGCTTCTACCAGCTCATCCACCAGGGGACCAAGCTGATCCCGGTGGACCTCATCGGGTTCGCCAAGAGCCTCAATCCACTGCGCGACCACCATGACATCTTGTCCTCCAACGTCTTCGCCCAAGCACAGGCGCTCGCATTCGGCAAGACCGAGGAAGAGGTGCGGGCCGAGGGCACACCCGAGAACGTCGTGCCCCATCGGGTGATGGAGGGGAACCGCCCCACCAACGTGCTGCTCGCCGAGATTCTGACCCCTCGCCTGCTCGGGTCGCTCGTGGCCCTCTACGAGCACAGCGTCTTCACCCAGGGAGTGATCTGGGACATCGACTCCTTCGACCAGTGGGGTGTAGAACTCGGGAAAGTCCTGGCCACACAGATCATCCCCGAGCTCGAAAGCGAAAGCGAGCCCGATCTAGATCACGACTCGTCGACCAACTCGTTGATCCGTCGTTATCGCGCCCTGAAAGCGCGCTGACGGGAGGGTAGAAAGCACTCTGAACAACGAGAACCACGACTGAAGGAGGGTAGTCCTTTGGCTACGGACAAACCGATGCAGCTCGGCATGATCGGGCTCGGCCGTATGGGGGCCAATCTGGTTCGCCGACTGATGGGCGACGGGCACCGTTGCGTCGTGTACGACGTGAGCGCGGACGCCGTGAAGGCGCTCGGAACAGAAGGGGCGACGGGTTCGACGTCGCTCGAGGATTTCGTGAGCCGGCTGGAACGGCCGCGGGCCATGTGGATCATGGTTCCCGCCGCCATCGTGCAGGGCACCCTGGACCAGCTCGCCAGCCTGCTCGACGGGGGCGACATCATCATCGACGGTGGCAATTCCTACTATCGAGACGACATCGTGCGAGCAAAGCAGCTGGCCCAGAAGAACATCCATTACGTCGACTGTGGCACGAGCGGTGGGGTGTGGGGACTCGAGCGGGGCTACTGCCTCATGATCGGCGGAGAGCCCGGTCCGGTCGCGCACCTCGAGCCGATCTTCAAGACGATCGCGCCGGGAGAGGCGAGTGCCCCCGCCACGCCTCATCGCACCCGTCAGGGTGGGACGGCACCGCAGGGCTACCTCCACTGCGGACCCAACGGCGCCGGCCACTTCGTGAAGATGGTCCACAACGGCGTGGAGTACGGGATGATGGCCGCCATCGCCGAGGGGCTGAGCATCATCGCGCATGCGGACGCCGGAAAGAAGGTCTCAACCGAAGTAGATGCTGAGACTGACACCGCTTCGCGACCCCGAGGTGTACCAGTACGAGATCGACGTGGCCGAGGTGGCCGAGGTGTGGCGACGTGGGTCGGTGGTGGGATCGTGGCTCGTCGACCTCACTGCCGACGCCTTTGCCCGCTCCCCGGACCTCGCTGATTTCGAGGGCCGGGTGTCGGACTCGGGCGAGGGTCGCTGGACCGTGGAGGCAGCCGTCGAAACCGGCGTCCCAGCCTCGGTCATCACGGCCGCTCTCTACGAGCGTTTCGAGTCCAGGGGCAACGGGGACTTCACAGACAAGATCCTCTCGGCCATGCGTTCGGAGTTCGGCGGCCACGCCGAGAAGAAGGGATAGCGATGGAACACGAGCTCGTGATCGTGCCCGACGCGGCGTCCCTGGCCACTCGGGGCGGCAAGCTTCGTGAAAGAGCGAGCGGGCGCGGCGGTGGCCGGCAGCGGCCGGTTCACCTTCGCGGTGAGCGGGGGCAAGACCCCGTGGGCGATGTTCGCCCAGCTGGCACGGGACGAGGTCCCGTGGAAGGCGGTGGAGATCTTCCAGGTCGACGAGCGGGTCGCGCCCGACGGGGACCCCGACCGCAACCTGACCCACCTGCACCAGAGCCTGGGCAAGGCGCCCGCCAGGGTACTGGCGATGCCCGTCGAGGACCCGGACCTGGAGGAGGCGGCGTCGGCGTACTCGGAGCTCCTTCCCGAACCGCTTCGACCTCGTGCATCTCGGGCTCGGGCCCGACGGTCATACCGCCTCTCTCGTTCCCGGCGACCCCGTGCTCGAGGTCGGCGACCGGCTGGTGGCCGTGACGCAGCCCTACCAGGAGCACAGGCGGATGACGCTCACCTATCCGGCCCTGGCCCGGGCCGACGAGATCCTCTGGCTCATAAGCGGGGAGGACAAGCGCGACGCGCTGGCCAAGTTGCTGGCCGGCGACAGGTCGATCCCCGCCGGACGCGTGCAGGCCCGGCACTCCACGATCCTTGCCGACTCGTCCGCGACCTGAGGCAGATCCGGTTACGCCATGGCCCGCCGATACGCCCACCCGGGCCGATCCGACAGAGCGGGATCACCAAGGGGTGCAGTCGATCCGCTGCACCGACTCGCGGCGCGCCACAAAGATGGTGGCCACCATCTCCGGCGGGAACAAACCGTGCTCGACCACGCCGGGAATCGCCTCGAGGCGCGCCGCCAGGGCGCCCGGCTCACCCACATCGCCGGTGAAGTCGGCGATCACTCCGCCGTCGGGACTGGGCGGTACGTCCCGCAGCCGGACGGTCCTGATTCGTGCCAGCGTCGACTCGAGGCCGAAAGCGACCAACTCCAACGGGATCGGCGGGTGCAGCGTCGCCACCGGCTTGGTGGAGTCGGCGATCACCACGAAGCGGTCTGCGCTGACCGCTACCAGCTTCTCGCGGGTGTGGGCGCCCCCGCCGCCCTTGACCAACCACCCCTCGGGACTGATCTGGTCGGCCCCGTCGATGGCGAGGTCCAGCCGTTCGAGGGTGAAGCGCTCCACTCGCAGACCGAGCTCGGTGGCGGCTTGCTCGGTCCGGGGCGAGGTCGCCACACAGCGAAGCGACAGTTGCCGGGCAGCCAGAGCGGGCAGCAGGTACGCCACAGTGGTGCCGGTGCCGAGCCCGACGGTCATGCCGTCCTCCACCACCTGCGCCGCCGCTTCCGCCGCCCGCTTCTTCTCCTTCTCCACCTCGGAGAGCATCGCCACTCAGGATGGGCCGCCACGTTCGAGGTTCGCAACCCGACCGCGTCAGGCCAGCCGATCGTCGTCTCCGGGGCCTGCTCCGTCGACCCGGAACGACCGAAGTGCGTCGGGGAGGTCGTGATGAGCGCCAAGGCGCCACCCGCAACGGCCCGCCCGACCTCGGGCCGCCCCAAGGACCATGTGATCGTCCTGTTCGGCGCCACGGGGGACCTCGCCAAACGTGAGCTGCTTCCCGGGCTCTTCCATCTGGCGGTGGCGGGACTCCTGCCACCGAAATACCGCGTCGTCGGCACGGCTCCGTCTCAGGGCGCCCTGTCCGAAGCCGACTTCAAGGAACACGCCCGGCAAGCCATCGCCGAGTTCGGAACGTCCAAGCCCGAGGGAGAGGCCTGGAAGACCTTCGAGGACACCTTGGCCTTCGCCACCGCCGACTCCGTCGACCCGTCCCCGCTCATCTCAGCCGTGCAGGACGCCGAAAGAGCAGATCGGCGGCCAGCCGCAGCGCCTCTACCACCTGGCCGTTCCCCCGGTGGCGTTCGGATCGGTGGTCGAGATGCTCGGAAGCACCGGCCTGGCGCAAGGGGCAAAGGTGATCATCGAGAAGCCCTTTGGCACCGATCTGGCTTCGGCCAGAGCCTTGAACGACAAGGTGCACGGCGTGTTCGACGAGTCGCGGGTCTTTCGGATCGATCACTTCCTCGGCAAGGAATCGGTCGAGAACATCCTCGCCTTTCGCTTCGCCAACGGACTCTTCGAGCCGGTGTGGAACCGAGAGCACATCGAATACGTGCAGATCGACGTCCCCGAGACGCTGTCGATAGAGGGGCGGGCCGCGTTCTACGAAGGAACGGGGGCCTTCCGCGACATGGTGGTCACCCACCTCTTCCAGGTCCTCGGGTTCGTCGCCATGGAGCCGCCGACCACCCTGTCGGCCAAAGCGCTTCGAGACGAGAAGCAGAAGGTCTTCGATTCGATGCGGCCCGTCGACACCAGGCACGTCGTACGCGGCCAGTACGACGGCTACCTGGCCGAGCCCGGCGTGGCGCCTGACTTCCGAGACCGAGACCTTCGTGGCCCTGCGGGCAGAGATCGAGAACTGGCGCTGGGCCGGCGTCCCCTTCTACCTGCGCACCGGGCAATCGCTCGGGGCCAGCCGCCAGGTCGTCACCCTTGGATTCCGTGAGCCGACCCTTCGCATGTTCCCGTTGGAGGCTCGCTCCAAGCCTGAGGATCGGCTCAACGAGATCAACATCGATTTCAGCGACCCGGGCTCCATAGGAGTGCGCTTCCTGGCCAAAGAGCCGGGCCCGGACATGCGCCTCGGAGAGGCCGAGCTCGTCTTCCGATACCAGGACTCCTTCTGCGCCTCCAACGACTTGACGGGCTACGAGCGTCTCTTTCTCGACGCCATGCTCGGTGATCAGTCGCTCTTCACGAGCGCCGATCAGGTGGAGAGGCTGTGGGAGGTCTCGGCGCCCCTGCTCGAGCACCCTCCGCCGGTCGAGCCCTATGCGCCCGGCTCCTGGGGCCCAGCTTCGATCGACAAGGTGGTCGCGCCCCACCGCTGGCATCTCCCCGAGGAGGACTGAGATGGCATCCGGCTACGGCACGCCGCTGTACCTTCTCGCCTTCGACCACCGCTCCTCGTTCGAGCGCGGGCTCTTCGGCGCCACGCCACCACTCTCGCCGGAGGTACGCGACGGCATCGTGCGAGCCAAGCAGATCATCTTCGAGGCCAACCGGCTTGCGGTCAGGTCCGGCGCGCCCGGTAATCAAGCGGGGGTGCTCGTGGACGAGGAGTTCGGCTCGGCAGTGGCCCGACGTGCCCTGGAGCTGGGCGTCCCGCTGGCCATGCCGGTCGAGCGCTCCGGCCAGGACGAGTTCGACTTCCAATACGGCGACCAGTTCCCCGAGCACATCGAGGCCTTCGACCCGACCTTCGTGAAGGTCCTCGTCCGTTTCAACCCCGAGGGCGACCCAGATCTGAACCGCCGCCAGACCGAACGCTTGGCCCGTCTGAGCGAGTGGCTCCGGGGCCGGGACCGCACCTTCCTCTTCGAGCTGCTCGTCCCGGCCACCACCGCACAGCTGGACAGCTTCGAGGGCCACCAGCAGGACTACGACCGTCATCTGCGCCCTCAGCTCGTCGTGCAGACCATCGCCTCGCTGCAGGCCGGTGGGGTGGAGCCCGATATCTGGAAGATCGAAGGGCTCGACTCCAAGGAAGACGCCGGTGCCGTGGTCCGACAGGCGCGTTCGGGGGGACGGGAGCACGTGGTGTGCATCGTGCTCGGACGCGGTGCGGACTGGGACAGTGTCGTCCGCTGGCTGGAGGTCGGTGCCAGCGTGCCCGGGTTCGAGGGCTTCGCCGTGGGACGGACCCTGTGGCACGACGCACTGGTCGATCACCTTGCGGGGCGGTCCTCGGACACCGAGACGGCACAGGTCATCGCCGACCGCTACCGAAGCCTCATCGACGTCTACAACGCGGCGACGAGCGGACTGACCGAGGCCGCGTCGTGACACCCCCGCCCATCCGCCTCATGCTGGCCGACGTGGACGGTACCCTCGTGACCCAGGACAAGGTCCTCACCGACAGGGCGATCGCCGCCGTGCAACGCCTGCGCGATGCCGGCATCCTCTTCGCCATCACGAGCGGACGTCCTCCTCGAGGAATGGCCATGCTCGTCGACCCGCTCGATCTGCAGACGCCCATCGCCGCCTTCAACGGGGGCCTGCTCGTCGACCGCGACATGACCGTCATCGAACAGCGCGTCGTCCCCGAGCACCTGGTCAGTCCCATCGCGGCGCTCATGGCCTCCTTCGACCTGAGCGTGTGGCTCTACCGTGGTGCCGACTGGTACGTCCCCGACCCGAAGGGACCGCACGTGGACCGTGAGGCATGGACGGTCAAGTTCGAGCCCAAGGTCATGAAGAGCATCGAAGGCCTCACCAGCGACGTGGCAAAGATCGTAGGCGTGAGTGACGACCACGATGCGGTGTCGAAGGCTTCAGCAGCAGCCCACGAGCGCTTCGGGGATCACGTCACGGCGGCGGCGTCCCAGCCCTATTACCTGGACGTCACCCACCCTGAAGCCAACAAAGGCGCGGTGGCCAAGTACCTGGCTCGTAAGTACAAGCTGTCCACCGATGAGATCGCCACTATCGGGGACATGCCCAATGACGTGTTGATGTTCGCGCACTCAGGCCTGAGCATCGCCATGGGAAACGCCGACGTTCAGGTGCAACGAGCTGCCCGTCGGGTGACGGGGACCAACGAGAACGAGGGATTTGCCGACGCGGTCGAACGCTTCGTCCTGCCCCGAGCTCCGGAGTCGCCGCAGCCCTAGCGCCGTGCACCCCAGTCCGACTTGTGGCCAACAGCGCAGTGCGGTCACGACGAATACTGTCACGCCACGCACAAACGCGGTCGAGGTCTTGTACCGCCATATCGTGACACAGTTCATCTCAACGCCTACGGTCCTGGTACCAAGTGTTGTCAGCCATGGAGGTCTGCCGTCGTGTCCTTGACGCCTGTCGACGATCGACTCGATCTGAGCGATCCCGACCTGCTCGCCGATCATCTGCCCCTTGACGAATTCGCCTGGCTGCGCCGGAACCAACCCGTCCGGTGGAACCCCCAACGCGGCTCGGGCGCCTATGGCGACCGCGGGTTCTGGGCTGTCACCCGTCACGCCGATGTGACGGAGGTCAACCGGAGTCCGGGGTGGTCGGTCGAGCTCCATTCCGCCTTCGTCCGCCGGCTCGACGAGTCCGACCCCACGGGCCAATCCACCAAGGACCTCCTGCTGTGCATGGACCCACCCCGCCACACCCGGGTGCGCCGGGTGGGAAACCGCTGCTTCACGCCACGGGCCCTGGCCGGCCTCGAGGACGATCTGCGCGAGCGAGCGCATCGGATCATCTGGGCGGCCAAGAGCGAAGGCACGGGCGACTTCGTCATCGACGTCGCCCGTCATCTGCCTTTGCAGGCCATCGCCGGCCTCATGGGAATCTCCGACTCCGATCGTCAGAGGCTCTTCCACTGGAGCGACCAGATGGCGGGCGGCGAGGACCCGGAGTACGCGAGCACCGACCTCTCGGGCGTGGTCGAGATGTTCTCCTACGCCCATTCTCTGGCTGAGGTCCGGGTCAACGAGGACCTCGGAGATGTCACGAGCCGGCTCGTCCAACCCGACGCCGAGGGGCAGCTCCTGAGCAGCGAAGAGTTTGCCTTCTTCTTCATGATCCTCGCCGTTGCCGGCAACGAGACCACCCGACAGGCGATCACGCACGGCATGTTGGCCTTCTTGGAGAATCCGGACCAGTGGGAACGGTGGCGGTCAGAACGTCCTGTCACCGCGGTCGACGAGATCCTACGTTGGGCCTCACCCGCCGTGGTCCTCCAACGCACGGCCACCGAGGACACCGAAGTTGCCGGACAGCCCGTGCGTCAAGGCGAGCGGGTGGCCCTGTACTTCGCCTCGGCCAACTTCGACGAAGAGGCGTTCGACGAGCCCCGGCGCTTCGACATCGGCCGCGCCCCGAACCCCCACGTCACCTTCGGGGCCGGCGGCCCCCACTTCTGCATCGGGGCCAACCTCTCCCGACTCGAGCTGCGGGTGATGTTCGACGCCCTCGCCGACGAGCTGACCGATCTGAAGTTGACGGGCCCACCGTCGCGCCTGCGCTCCTCGTGGCTCAACGGGATCAAACACCTGCCTGTCGATTACGGGAGCTCCCGATGACGGCGGCTGCGGCGTGGATGGTCACCCGTCTGGGCCCGCCCACCGAGGTGCTCGAGATCCAGACGGTGGAAGTCGGTGATGCCGGGCGTCAACCAGATGCGCATCGCCGTGGAGGCGTTCTGCCTCGACTTCAACGACATCGACACCATCCGGGGTCGCTACGGGTTGCTGAAGTTCGAACCCCCCTTCGTCATCGGCATGGCGGCAGCGGGCACGGTCGAGGCCGTCGGGCCGGGGTGTGAGGCCCTGCTCGGCCGACGCGTGGTCGGTACGACCGCGGGCGTGCAGGGTGGGTACGCCTCGGTGGCCCTGCTCGACGGCGCCACCACCCAGCAGATCCCCGCGTGGCTGAGCACGGCCGAGGCGATGGCCATGTACTTCCCCTTCCAGCTGAGCTACCTCGCCCTGCGTGTCCGGGGACGGGTGTGCCCCGGTGAGGTCGTCCTCGTCCACGCCGCCGCAGGCGGTGTCGGGTCGGCCGCCGTCCAGCTGGCCAAGGCCTTCGGGGCCACGGTGATCGCCACCGCGGGCACCGACGAGAAGGTCGAATTCTGCCGTTCGTTGGGCGCCGAATACGGCGTGAACTACCGCAGCGGGGATTTCGTCGCCTTCGTCGACGACGTCACCAATGGGCGGGGCGTGGACGTGGCCTTCGACACCGTGGGTGGAACGGTGACAACGGACACCTTCCGGGCGATGGCGTTCAACGGTCGTCACCTCATCATCGGGTTCGCCTCGGGGATCGAAGAGGAAGAGCGTCCCCTCCCCATCCAGCCGGGCATCTACGGGAACTTCGACCTGGTGGGCATCTGTTTCGCATACGTGGACTCACCGCGGCCGGCCCGTCCGTTCGGCATGAACTTCGTGTCCAGCGCCCAGGGCATCGACATCTGGAACCGCATCCTGCACCTCACCCGGGCCGGAACGATCCGTCCGGTGATCGGCCGGCAGATCGAGTTCGCGGAGGTTCCCTCTGGGCTCGACGACCTCGAAGGGCGGACAACGATGGGCCGCACCGTGGTGCGCACTCCCCGGGACAGCGGCAGCACCCTGTCCACGGGAGCCGATCCCCAGTAGATGCCGCGACGAACAATTCGAGCTTGCCCGGCGGCCCGGGGCCGCCCAAGGGGTACCCCGGCCAGCACGGCGAAGCGATCAGACCTCACCGATCAGTGAGCGCGCCTGTGCAGGGCCGACCACGAGATCGTGAAGGTCGCCACCCACCTCGAGTCGACTCGACTGTTCTACCCCGCCTACCTTCAACGACTCGAAGCCGGCCCTTCGGATCAACCGCTCGACCTCCTCTGCGGCACGATCGTCGTCGGTCGCGTAGAAGAGGACGGCCCGCTCCGGTGTCCGGTTGGCAGAGGACTCGACGAGATCGGCCGACATGGTTCCGAACGCCATGGCCAAGTGCGCCCCCGCCGGCAACCACCCGGCTACGACTTCACCAGAGGATTGCCCTTTGGGCAGGAGACGTGAGAGGTTGCCTTGTGCGTCGACACCGACCGGGTTGCTCGGAACGACCACGATCTTGTCGGTGAGCGGGACGGCGATCTCGTCTATGACGCCTTTCAGCACTGCAAAGCGCAACGCGAGGATGACGGCATCGACTCCCTGCAACGCATCGCAGTTGTCGGCGGCGACAACCGCAGCTCGACCGATCCGGGCAGCCAGTTTTCGCACCGACTCTTTGTCGGCGCTCGAGAGCCGCACGGTCTCTCCGCCTGAAGCGAGTTGGCGGGCGATGACCGATCCGATCCCCCCACTGCCGATGACGGCGGTGGTCATCCGGACTCCCCGGCAGACGTAGCCGACGGCCACTGAGCCGGTGCCCAGTCCCCCTCTGGGTCCGTGGTTTGACCCACTTCGATCAGATGACCGTCGGGATCGCGGATGTAGCAACGGATCTCATACTGGTGCTGCTTGGGCGGCGTGAGGAATTCGCGCGCCCCGGGCACTCCATTCGGCGTACACGGCCTCGATGTCTTTGACCCGGATATTGAGGAAACTGCTGACCCGGTCAGGATCGCGGGGCGTCTCCAGGGTGACCGCGGGCTTGTCGTCGGTCGGGCCTCCGCCGACATTGATGATGATCCAGCTGTTGGACAGTGCGACGTAGGTCACATCTCCGGAGAAGACCACCCTGCCGCCGAGAACCTCGGTATAGAAACGCCGAGAGCGCTCGACATCGTCCGAGACGATGAAGTGGGCCAGCACAATTCCCTCGGTCGACGGTGTGGGTTGGTCCATCTGGCACCTCCATTGGTTGGGGACTCACACTCCTCTTACCACGTGCCGCCACGGCCGTCACCACCGAATTCGTTCGAGGAGAGCCACCGGCACGATCAGGGGTCTCGTGAGCGCCGTCGGTTACGGCCTCACTCATCGGGCCGGGCGCATGGCTCTACGGGGCCGACCATGAACGCCACGATCGATGATGCCGCCGTTGTCGAGGGCGCCAACCCCGAGGGCGCCAACCTCAGCGCTGCGAACCTCGGTGCTGCCCACCTCCTTCGGGTCTGCGCGACCCCTGAGGCACCGATAGATTGACCGAGTCATGCCACTCGAGCGCGTCGTACTCGCCGGCGTCCCCGTTCGACGCGTGGGCTTCGGCGCCATGCAACTACCCGGGCCAGGCGTCTTCGGGCCGCCGGCCGACCGGGCCGAGGCCGTAGTCGTGCTGCGCCGGGCGGCGGACGCCGGTGTCAACCACATCGACACGGCCCAGTTCTACGGGCCGGTTGTGGCCAACGAACTCATCCACGCCGCCCTCCACCCCTACCCCGACGACCTGGTCATCGTGTCCAAGGTGGGGGCCGCCCGCGACGATCGCGGGGGGTGGCTCGGCGCGCAGACACCCGGGGAGCTGCGCGCCGGCGTGGAGGCGAACCTGCGCACCCTCGAGCTCGACCGCATCCCTGTGGTCAACCTGCGTCGCCACCCCGAGACCGACGTGCCACTGACCGAGCAGCTCGATGCCATGTTCGCCATGCAGGCCGAGGGTCTGATCGGCGCCGTGGGCCTGAGCAACGTCGAAGTGGACGAGTACGACGTCGCTCGGCAGCGAGGCGAGGTGGCGTGCGTGCAGAACGCCTACAACATTGTCGACCGGACGCACCAGCCCCTTCTCGACATCTGCAACACCGACGATGTCCCTTTCGTGCCGTTCTTCCCTCTCGGCTCCGCCTTCGCCGCCGACCGCCCCGTCTTGAACGCACCCAACGTGCGCGCTGCTGCTGCCCACCTGGGCGTGACCGGCGCCCAGGTGGCCCAGGCCTGGCTCATCGACCAAAGCCCCACCGTGCTTCTCATCACAGGGACCTCCTCCTTGGCCCACCTCGAGGAGAACCTGGCCGTAGAGGACCTCGTCCTCGACGCCGAGGCGCGGGCCTTTCTGGAGGACTAGTGCCGAGCGCCAGGTGTGATTTCCAGCCACATACGCTTCGGCCGGGCACGGGAGGGGCGGGGTGATCCGACCGCTCACGGGCGACGACCGCGCCGGCTGGGAGGAATTGTGGCGGGGCTACCTCGACTTCTACCGGGCCGAGATTCCCACCGCCGTCACCGACCGGACCTTCGAACGGCTCTGTAGTGGCACCGAGGGCATGTTCGGGTTCGTGGCCGACTCAGGATGGGGGCTCACCGGCCTGGCCCACGCCCTTGTCCACCCCTCGACCTGGTCGGCCTCCGGCTACTGCTATCTCGAAGATCTCTTCGTGGCGCCGCAGACCCGGGGGACCACCACTGCCCGGGACCTCATCGAGGCCGTGGTGACCGAGGCCACCGCTCAAGGTCTCGAAAAGGTTTACTGGCACACCAACGAGTTCAACGGGCCGGCCCGCTCCCTCTACGACCGGGTGGCGCGGTTCACCTCCTTCGTCGTCTACGAGCGGCCTCTTCCCCCACACACGCCCTGAGCGGCCGGACGATGGGGGGCGCGGCGGGGCCGAGGACCGGCACGGCACCGTCTCGGGAACGCCCATACCGCCCCGGTACAGCTGCCTATTGCGTGACGAACTGGAATCTGATGGTCCGCTCGAAGCCCTCTGAGGACCGTGACCTGCCCCGACAGGTATCAGTCCTTGGGGCGCCTTCCCAGCAACTTGAGAAGAAACTTTCCCGTGCGCCCCGGCATTCCGACATGTTTGTGGTCCGAGCCATGCCCGAAACGGCCACCTTGCAGACCGAACTCAGTGCTGCCCGTCAGGCCGGGGAGCGGAAGCTCATTTGGCTCCTCGTACTTCGGTACCTTGGCCAGTGGATGCCTCGGCTTGCGGGCCTTGTCCCCAGACGATCCCATCTCCACATCATGCCTGACCGGAGCCGATGAAGAAAGCGGTCCTCAGGAGTGGACGACGGGATTCGGACCGCCACCCTCACTGGCGAACTTAGGAGGCCCACTCCCCCACCCGCACCCTTGCACATTGGTGCAGCATGATCGGCAATATCGATTGACCGCACTGGACCGCTACTGACCGCGATTGTCAATGGCGGCATGCGTTTCTTGTGGAGCGCGATCCATGGAGTCTCGTACCACGTGCACCACATTGTCGCTTTCGCGAAAAGAAGGGATCGACGGTGGCGCGCCTACGGCGATTCTGAAGCCGCCTCGGTCGTCCTTGTCCGAGGTTCGTGAGCAACGCCGTCGGCGGTTGATCGCTGAGTCAGTGCTTCCAGTGCGGCAACGTGCGCCGTCACGTCGGCCGATCCGGCCAGCGCCCGCTGCGCCACGAACCCGAGGGTTATCGACGTCATCAGCTCCGCCATCCCCTCCGGGTCTGCCGTCGCGTCGAACGTCCCGGCCGCCTGCCACCGTCTCACCGCGTCGGCGAAGAGCTTGCGAAGACCGGCGTAGGAGGCGCGGGTGGCCTTCTTGAGCTCGGGATCGCTCTGGGAGTGGCTCCAACCGTGGAGCGAGGCGAGCAGTCGGTCGATGTCGCCCTTGTGCCGACCGAAGTTCATCATGGTTCGCAGCACCTGCTCTACGAACTCGGGGAGTGGTGGCGGCTCGGGATTGGTGAGGACCGGCGCCAGGTCCTCAGCCATTGCCGCCGTCCCCTCAGTCACAACGGCATTGATGATCTGGTCCTTGCCCTTGAAGTACCCGTACACCGCACCGGTCGACAGGCCGGAGCGGGCGATGATCATTTCCATCGACACAGCCTCGAGACCCTGCTCCTCGAGGCAGGCGCGAGCTGCCTCGAGGACCTGCTCGCGGCGGGCTTCGCGCCGCTCTTCGGTGATCTTGGGCACGTCACGACCCTACCACAAACAAAACGAATATTCGCCTTGACACCTGGTTGGGGGCCTGTTAGAAACTGAATGTTCTTTCGTTATGGATGGTGACCATGCCCACAAGGGTCCGAACCGGCAACGAGCGCGTGAACCTCTCGATGGTCACCGCCGTCGTCTGCATCGCGCTCGGGGCGGTCTCCGCGGCGATGGCGTCGCTGAACGTCGCCATCCCCGACCTGGTCCGGAGCACCCACGCCAGCCAGACCCAGCTCGAGTGGATCATCGACGCCTACCTGCTCGTCTTCAGCGTCCTGTTGCTCCCAGCCGGGGCCCTCGGCGACCGCTACGGTCGCCGCAGGGCGCTCATCGGCGGCCTGGTCGTCTTCGGTGCCGCATCGGCGGCGGCGATGGCGGTGTCCTCCGCCGACGACCTCATTTTTCTGCGCGGTCTGATCGGGCTCGGCGCCGCCTTCGTGATGCCGGCCACGCTGTCGACGATCACGGGCACGTACCCCGCCGACGAGCGCACGAAGGCAGTGAGCGTCTGGGCGGCCGTCGCCGGGGGGAGCGCCATCTTGGGGCTGCTGTGCTGCGGGGTCCTCCTCCACTGGTTCCCCTGGCGGGCCGCCTTCGCCGTCAACGTCGTCCTCGCCCTCATCGCCCTGGTCGGCACCTTACGCTTCGTCCCCGAGTCGTCTCAGCCGGACGCGCCGGCGCTCGACAAGGGCGGTGCGCTCTTCGCCACAGTCGGACTGGTGGCGCTGGTCTTCAGCATCATCGAGGCTCCCGACGCCGGCTGGTTGAGCGCCCGCACCCTCGGCGGTATGGTCGCCGGCCTGGCGGCGCTGGCGGGGTTTGCGCTCTTCGAGCTCCGCTGGCGCCACCCTCTCCTGGACCCGCGCCTGTTCTCCAACCGCAAGCTGTCAGCCGGCAGTCTGTCGATCTGCATTCAGTTCTTCGCCTTCTTCGGCTTCACCTTCGTGTCCCTGCAGTACCTCGAAGGCGTCCGTGGCTACAGCCCGCTCGTCGCCGCACTCGCCGTGCTCCCTCTATCCGCGACGATGATGCCAGCAGCCCGGCTCACGCCGAGACTGGCGTCGCGATTCGGTGCCCGCACCGTGTGTGTCACCGGCCTTGTCCTCGTCGCCGCCGGCCTCGTGATCATCTCGCGGGTCGGAACCGACACCTCCTATCTGCTCATGCTGGTCGGTCTCGTCCCGCTCGGGATCGGCATGGGAGCGGCCATGACGCCCGCCACCGCAGGCATCACCGAGTCGCTTCCCCAGGCCCAGCAGGGGGTGGGATCCGCACTGAACGATCTGTCGCGAGAGGTCGGCGGCGCCCTCGGCACAGCCGTCATCGGCAGCGTCGTCACCGCCGTCTACCGCTCTAGCCTTCGGCTCCCCGGAGCCCCGGCACACGTGGTGGCCAACGCCCGGGCCTCCTTCGCCGTGGCCATCCACGCCGGGGGGTCAACTGGCGCCCACGCCCGCCAGGCCTTTGTCAGCGGCATCCACACCGGGCTGCTCTATGCGGCGGGGGCGGCAATCCTCGCCGCCATAAGCGTCGCCACCCTGCTCAAGAGCGAGGCCAAGGCCCGCCAAGGCGCCAGCGAGGTCGAGCCGCGGCAACTCCCACATGTCGCGGATCCAGCACATGCCCTGGCGCGATATGCATCTCGTCAATCGATCGGCCCGATGTCTGTTGCCAGCAACGAAGCGTCGTCCCAGTGCGTGCCCTCTGTCCTGAGCGCCTCCAGGAGGTCGGCTCCATGAGCCCACATCGCGACATTTCTGCATCGGCGCCCGGGCCTCGACACAGCCAGTTCGATCCTCTGGTTGCCCTAGACGATCTTCTGTCGGATGTCGGGCTGTGGCGACACGAGGCTGGGGCGGTCGTGTCCTTCACCGGGCAAGATCCCATCCTTCCGGCGGCGCACCGGCTCGGTGCCTGCATCTCCGTCCCCATCATGGCCGGTGCGGTGGCCGCAGTCGCCTTTCACCGCCAGCGCCGTGGACCCGCACAACACCTCGAGCTGGACCTGCGCCAAGCCGTGCACGCCATCAACCCGAGTGCCTTCTGGCATCCGACCCTGAACGGTGAGATGGCGCCCCACCCCTTGGTGATCGACAATCCCTTCCTCATCTCGCCTTACCGCACGGCGGACGCCCGTTGGGTCATGGCGTCAGGCGTCTACCCCCACATGGTCGCCCAATGGTGCCGTTTCTTGGACGTGGCTCCCGATCCCGCCCGGGTCGCCGGAGCCATAGCGAGCTGGCACGCCTTCGAACTGGAGGAAGCGGCGACGGCGTCGGGGCTGCCCATCTGCGTCGTGCGCACTCGGGCCGAATGGCTCGCCCACGAGCAGGGGGCGCTCCTGGCCGACCAGCCCGTCATCGGGCTCGAGCGGATCGGCGAAGCGCCACCTCGGGATTTCGGGCCGAGCGACCGACCCTTCGACGGGATACGCGTGCTGTCGTTCACCCACGCTGTGGCGGGCCCCACCGTCGGTCGGACCCTGGCCGAGCAGGGAGCAGACGTGCTGTGCGCCACCCGGCCCAACGACTACGAACACGAGTTCATCTACGTCGAGGCCAACGTGGGCTCCCGAAGCGCCTATATCGACCTCGATCTCCCCGGCGGCCAGGCGCGAGCCGCCGCCTTGCTGGCGGATGCCGACATCGTGGTCAACAACCACCGCCACGGATCGCTCGAGCGTCGGGGACTCGACCCTCGACAACTAGCCGAACAGCACCCGGGTCTCGTCTCCGTGTCGGTCACCTGCTACGGGTCGGCTGGCCCGTGGGCCCAGCGCGGGGGCTTCGACATGAACGGCTCGGCCGCCTCGGGCCTCATGACCATCGAGGGCAGCGACGCGCAGCCCAAACTCCCTGTCACCGGGCTGATCAACGACTACATCACCGGCTACATGGGTGCCATCGGGGCCTCCGCCGCGCTGGTCAAGCGCGCCACCGAGGGCGGATCGTGGCACGTCACCGTCAACTTGACGAGGACGGCGATGTGGTGCGGGTCGCTCGGCCTCATCGACCCCGACGGCGCCGGCCGGGACGACCAGCACCGCCTGCGCGAGCCTCTCCCCTACGATGCTCCGACCCCGCTCGGTGACGTCCACATGCTCGCCCCGCCGGTGCATTTCTCCCATACCCGACCCAGGTGGCCCGACCCGATACTGGTCCCCCGAGGATCGAGCAATGCCGAGTGGCGGACCTGAGCGCGAAACGGCGCGGTCGGACCCATCAACCAAGGGCGCAAAATGACGTCACCGCAAGCTCGACCGGGAGGGAATACGGCACCATGAGATGACCACAGCGAGCCGATACCCGGCCGTGCCGCACGGGAGACACACCCGAGGCCTATCGGCGTCTCGGACCCGATTCTGGTTCCGTTGCCACCCGGAAGACGCGCTGCGCACCGACACCGGGCCCCGTACATAGCAGCACCGTGACCCAGATCGCGAATCTCAGGGCAACCCGCAGCAAGTGTGTTCGCGACCCGCCGGTTGACCAACCGGTGCTGATGACTCCTAGTTATCGCTCGTCATGGAGCCGCTGCGAGAGCTCAATAGGCAGGAGATGCCACGTCTCCGAGGGCGTCTCGGAAAGGGTCTTCGCCTGTTCTTCGTAGGCGAAGTCGGTCGCAGTCATCGCTCGCGGTGCTGGCGCAGGTGCTCGTCCCACGAGGCGACCATGAATATCTCCTCGAGCTCACCCGGTCGTTCGCCGTTTCGGAACAATCCCCATTGGATGGCGCCGGTCCGAAGCCGCATTTCGCGGACACGGAACATGGCGCATATCAAGTCGGGCTCACGATCGGCGTCGATTCTGTAGACCGTCCGCACTACCACCGGTCCCGAGTCCGTCTCCGGATCCAGGACCACATCGGGATCGGGCCGGGGTACCGTGCGCCGGTCCATGTTCCCACTGTCGACCAAGGGCCAGACGAGCGCCGAGACCGCGCCGAGAACCATCAGCCCCGCGGCAACGAGAAATGCGAAAGTGAGTCCGAACCCGTCGGCGAGCGCACCCCACGCCAATGCCCCGAAACCCTGCGCCCCAAAAAGCACCATTTGGTAGACAGACAGCCCGCGCGCCCGCACCCAGCGCGGCAAGAAGAGCTGCAGCACGGTGTTGACCGTCGCCAGCATCCCCACCCACGCCATTCCGGCAGGAAGGAGGATAATGACGACTACAACAGTCGACCGCACCAAGATCACCGCCACAAGCGCAACCGCGAACACGACGCCGATCAGTTCGATGAGCGCATTCGATGACACCCGGGCGCGCACCTTTGAGAGCACCGAGGCCCCCGCAATGGCCCCGACCCCGAGAGCGCCCAGCAGCAGTCCGTATCCGCCTGAGCCGAGTCCGAGGCGGCGGCTGGCCACGAGCGGAAGGAGGGCCCACAGCGCGCTGGCGGGAACGAGAAAGAGCGTGGCCCGAAGCAGGATCCGACGGGTCACCGGCGAATAGCGGACGTATCGGCCGCCGGCCCGAAGGGCCGACACGAAACGCTCGGGGATCTGCGGGACGGTGTCCGGGCTCGGCCGCCAGAGAGCGACCACGACGCCGTAGACGAGGAATGTTGCCGCATTGACGGCAAAGACCGGCCCCACTCCGATATACGCGATGAGGATTCCGGCGATGGCGGGGCCTATGGCCCTGGCGAGGTTGACGTTGATGGAACTGAGTTGTGCGGCTGCCGGTATCTTGTCGCGTGGAACGAGCTCAGGCACGAGGGACTGGTAGGCCGGGGTCACCAGGACCGAACCGGTGCCGATCACGAAGGTGAACATCAGAAGCAGCGCCGGCGACATTCGCCCATCGATCGTGAGCGCCGCCAGCACCGAGGCAGCGACGACGAGGCCGCCTTGGACCGCCATCAGTAATCGACGTCGATCGAGAGTATCGGCCAGCACGCCACCGACGATGCCGAACATGACGTCGGGAAGCATGTCGGCAGTTTGAACGAGTGAGACGAGGATCGCGGCATGGGCGGCGTGGACGAGGAACCACTGAGCGCCGACGGTTTGCATCCAGGCGCCAACGTTGCTCACGAGCGAGGCGAGCCACAGCCAGCGAAAGACAGTGATGCGAAGGGGAGCCCACGTCGACGGAGTTGTCTGCCCTTGAGCCATCACGCCCGCATCCTCAAATCGTGCCACGACCGGCCACCTCAGGCTATGGCAACTGGGGGTCGGGCCGCCGGGGCAGCAATGACCAGATGGACGCGCCCCACGAGTTGAGCTGCCGTCAGGATCGCGCGTATGAGTGGCCCCCGGCGCCAGTCCGGTGGCCGGCGAGCGGCAAGACCTGAGGCACGGCCTCCGGAGCAGCGCGATGCTCATGGGCACCACAGGCTCACAAACAATCGTAAGGAGGGACTCATGGCAGACAACGCACAAGAGCCGGTTGCCATTCTGGGCATCGGCACTATGGGCCATGGGATGGCAACCTCGGCGCTGCGGGCCGGGATCTCGACGATCGTGTGGAACCGCAATCAAGACGCCACGCAAGACCTCGCCAAGCTCGGCGCGGAGGTATCTCCGACCGCAGCGGATGCGGCCAGGCCGGCGGCGATCGTGATCACAATGGTGACCGATGCCGACGCCGTCATCTCCATTGCGCGCGACGAGGGCGTTCTTGCTGCGCTTGCCCCGGGTGCGATTCTGGTGCAGATGAGCACTATCGGCGTGGCGGGAATCGAGCGCGTGGCAGCGATGGTCGCGGCCGATCGCCCCGACGTGATCTTGCTCGACGCACCTGTTTCGGGCAGTAAGGACCCGGCCGAACGCGGCCAACTGACCATCTTCGCGTCAGGGCCCGACGTAGCGAGGCCGCGGGTTACCCCGCTGTTCGACGCCCTGGGCCAGCGCACCATCTGGGCCGGCAACGCCGGGAGCGGCACCCGACTCAAACTTGTAGCCAACACATGGCTCGCCTTCGCGGCGGAAGCGGTGGCCGCCTCCGTGGCTCTCGCTCATGGCTTAGGGCTCGAGATCGACAACGTCGTCGACGCCCTCGAAGGCAACCCACTCGTGTCTCCTTGGCAGGAAGCCAAGCTGCATCGAATTGCCAAGGATGATTTCTCAGCCCAATTCGCACTCGCGCTGGCGCTGAAGGACGTGCGCCTCGCCGAGCAGGCCGCAGACGGCCGACTTGGTGCCCTTGCATGCTTGGCGGAGGAGTGGCAGCAGGCCATCGATTTCGGCGTCGGCCATCAAGACGTGACTGTGGTGACGCGCACGCTCGAAGAGAAATGGGGAGGGCGATGACCAGCTACCTCCCCACCGAAGGCCGCTACGGGTCCATGAGCTATCGCCGCTGTGGGCGAAGCGGCCTCCTTCTGCCAGCACTGTCACTCGGGCTGTGGCAGAACTTCGGCGACGACCGGCCTATCGATACCCAACGCGCCATCTTGCGCCGAGCTTTCGACTTGGGCATCACCCATTTCGACCTCGCCAACAACTACGGCCCCCCGTACGGCAGCGCCGAGACCAACTTTGCCCGGATCCTCCGCGACGACTTCCGCCCGTACCGTGACGAGTTGGTCATCTCCACCAAAGCTGGCTGGGACATGTGGCCGGGCCCTTACGGCGATCTCGGCTCTCGCAAGTACCTCCTTGCCAGCCTCGACCAGAGCCTGCGACGGCTAGGCCTCGACTATGTCGACATCTTCTATCACCATCATTACGACCCCCACACCCCCCTCGAGGAGACCCTCGGTGCCCTCCACACCGCCGTGACCTCCGGCAAAGCCCTCTACGTCGGGGTCTCGTCGTACTCCGATCAACGGACTGCTGAAGCCGTCACGATCCTCCGCGGGCTCGGCACCCCGCTGCTCATTCATCAACCCTCGTACTCGATGCTCAACCGATGGATCGAAGACCGCCTCCTCGACGTTCTCGGCAATGAAGGTGTCGGTTGCATTGCTTTCTCAGTCTTGGCCCAGGGCCTACTCACCGACCGATACCTCAACGGCATCCCGCCAGGCTCGCGAGCGTCTCAAGACGGCTCGCTCAGCCACGACATGCTCAACGACGACAACCTCGCCCGCATTCGGGCCCTCAACGACATTGCCCGGGGTCGAAACCAGTCCCTCGCCCAGATGGCCATCGCATGGGCCTTGCGCGACCCTCGAGTGACTTCTGCGCTGATTGGTGCCAGCAGCGTCGCCCAACTCGAGCAGAACGTGAAGGCTCTCGATCACCTGGAGTTGACTACCGACGACCTCACCGAGATCGATCGCTACGCCGTCGACTGTGACATCGACTTGTGGCGCATCCCAGCGACCTCCTAGGTAATACACGATCGCTGAGTTCTCCGAGCTGCTCAGCCGCAAGAACGCCTCATCGGAGCTCCCAAGATTCCGAGCTGGAACCGTGGTCTTGAAACACAGGGTGAAGTGACGACAGGCAATCAATCTCCCGACTCCAGTGACCTACGTGGGGATGAGAACGCGATGGCGAGATCCCTTCCGCTCGTCGATGGAATACTTGGCGATCCGCCGCGGACGCCACAACGCCCCCCGACGAGTCTCGGAAAATGGTGAAAGGAGGGATTAGAGCGATCACAGTCGGGCCACAGGTCGCCAGCAGGCACCGCTCCCGGAAGGATCGGTTTGCTCGGCGTGCTCGAAGTCGCACTTTGCACGCCATAGTTAACGAACTTCGGCTGACTCAAGACACCAATTCGGAAGTGGCACCGCTACACCACGTCTCAAGCGGAGGCGAGGTCGTCCAGACTGCGACGCGCTCGGCGGGCGTCAGGTACATCTCCCTTGGCTTCGAAGAGCTCGAGCGCTCTCACGAGCGAGGTTCGGCCGTCGTCGATCCGCCCAGCCATGAGCTGGACCTCTGCTTGCCCTCTGTACGTTTCCGCGATCCACTGCAGTTGATCGCTGCGCTCCATCCATTCCACGGCGTCGGCGGCAAGTGAGAGGGCGCGGCCGAAATCCCCGGCGAGTGCTGCGACTTTGGCCTCTATGACGCGCCAGAGAGATTGAGAGACCACGTCTTCTTCGTGAGTCAGATTCCGCCCCATGGCGGCCAGTTCTTTCGCCGCCTCCGTGTCGCCATGGCGCAAACGGAGCTCCGCGAGCATGGGCGCCACGGTTGAGAGATAGGACCGTTCGCCCCTCCGCTCGAGCTCGTCGAACATGAACATGAGGTGTTGCTCCATCGCCTCGTCGTCCCCGAGGATGTACTCGGCGTTGGCGGAGCAGGAGGCAAGATGGAAAAGGTGCATGTCGCTGTGCATTTCCTCGAATGCGGCCCGAGCATCGGCTAGCGCTGTACGCGCTTCTCGTGGCTGATCGTCAAGGGCGAGGAGCACTCCTTCGACCATGCGGCGAGTGCCGTATGCGATTCGGGTCGACTCACCCGACAGCGCGTCTTGGCGCAGGAGTGGGAGGACTTCATTGGACGGACGCGGCCCGTAATACATCGCCGCGTAGCGAAACGCTCGGGCTTCCTCGACCAGATGGTTATCACCACAACGCGACGCGTGGTCCATAATTTTCTCACAGATCTCCATCATCGGTTCCCAACGGCCTTCCATGTTCAGTCGTTGGCGGCGTGCGACGTACGCATGGGCCAATCCTTCGTCGTCACCCGTGGAGTCGAAATAGTCCAACGCCTCAGCGACGGCGACGTCGATGTCGGCCATGGCGAGATCGCCTTCGGTGTGCGCGGCCACTTCCAGCCATGCCAGCCGCGCCCGCAGGAATAGCCCACGATCGCCACACTGCTCGGCCTCGCCGAGCACCGCGTCAAGGATGGCGCGGGCGCGCCCGAACTCTTGAGCCCGGAAGAGAGCCACGCCGTGACGGCATCGCAGATCCAATCCAGCCACGGTGCCCGGGACCAGATCGGCGGCCCGGGCGTAAAGAGCGGACGCCGAGTGGAGGTCCGTAGCCATGAGCCGCCAGGCCACTGCGGCTAGGCGCCTCGCCGCTTCCTGGGCCAGTGCACCGTCGTCGATCTCACCCACGCCCCGACGCAAGGCCACGGCCTCGGCCAAGTGGTGTCCGACGAATTCGTCGGACTCGCCGGCCAGGACGTCCGTGCGCTTGTCCAGCCAGCGGGCCAGTCGTTCATGGAGATCGGCCCGGCGCAACTTGGACAGGGCTTGGTAGGCCGAGTCTCGTACCAGGATGTGCGTAAACGCGAACCCGTCCTCGCCGGGGATGTCGCTGCGTTCCGAGCGGACCATTTCCTTCCGGGCCAATGAGCGCAGATAACCGGCCACTGCCTGGGGTTCGAGCGCCGTCAACTCGACCACCGCCCCGGCGTAAAAGATCTGCCCCACCACGGCGGCGGCGTCGAGTACCTGGCGCTCGCCAGCCGTCAGGCGCTCCAGTCGTGCCGCCAGCAATGCGCCGATGGTCGGGGGAACGGTCACGGTGCCCAGGTCGCCCGACACCTGCCACCCCTCGGTTGCGAACACCAGGAAGCCGTCGTCGACCAGCATGGCCAGCAGCTGCTCGACGAACAAAGGGGTCCCCCCGGCGCCCGACACCACCCGATCGAGTGCCTCGGCCGGCAGGCCGGCCCCGCCGAGGAACTCTTCGACGAGTTGTGTGGACTCTGTGGCCGACAGGGGCCTGAGCAACACGTTGGTGACGTTCAGCTTCCCGCCGCCCCAGGTGGGATGGTCATCGAGGAACTCTGGACGAGCCAGGCACAACACGACCAGCGGCGCATCGCGGGTCCAGTCGACAACGTCCTCGAGGATGGCCAGAAAGGCGGGCTCGGCCCAGTGGAGGTCATCGACCACCCAGATGACCGGCTCCGAGCCCGCCAGGGCTTCGAGGTAGCGTCGGACTGCCCACTGGATCTCCTCGATGGCCGCCGACGTTCCGCCCAGGCCCGCCAGGGGGGCCAGAAGTTCCGTGACCTGTGCCGCCCCCGTGTTGTCCCCGAACACCTCGGCAAGGCGCCGTCGCCCCTCGTCGTCGCCCTCGGTTCCGCTGAAGCCGGCGGACGCCCGCAACATCTCGAGGAGAGGCCACAGCGACGTGCCATCTCCGTAGGACAGGCATCGACTCCGGATCACCCGAGCCTTCGGCGCTTGCGCGGCCAGGAACTCGTCGGTGAGACGGGTCTTCCCCACCCCAGCCGCACCGAACAGGGTGAACAACTGGCAGCTACGGTCGGCCTCGGCGCGCTCGAGGCACTGGCCCAGCATCCCCAGCTCCCGATCTCGACCCACGAGCCGGGCCCGCAAAGTGGCGTCGGAGTTGCGGGCCTCGGTGACCCCAGCCACTGAGCGCACACGCCATGCCGGAACGGCCTCTCGTTTTCCCTTGAGTTCGAACGGTGCCACCGGCTCTGCCTCGGCCCACTCCCGCACCAGACGCCAGGTTTCTTCGCCGACGAGCACCTCGCCCGGCCCGGCGGCCTGTTCGAGCCGGGCGGCTACGTTCACGGCATCGCCCACCGTGTGCTCGGCTGTGCCGCTCACGAGTACTTCGCCGGTGTTGACCCCGATGCGCACCGCCAGCTCGACGCCCCAACGTTCGGACAGCTCCGGATTGAGCTCGGTCAGGTCTCGTTGCATATCGAAGGCGG
Organism: uncultured Acidimicrobiales bacterium; assembly: GCA_963848335.1. Lineage (GTDB taxonomy): Bacteria > Actinomycetota > Acidimicrobiia > Acidimicrobiales > UBA8190 > Chersky-840. Next base: position 1,188,426 of record CAWKDD010000001.1, on the reverse strand, counting down.
CCCGCACCGCCCGCAGGGCGTCATCCTCCCGTGTCACAGGCACGCCAAAAAAGGCGACCACGGCGTCGCCGATGAACTTCTCCACCGTCCCGCCGTGGCGCTCGAGGGCCGCTCGCATCGCAGCGAAGTAGCGCTCCAAGAGGGCCCGCAGGCTCTCGGGGTCGGTGCGCTCGCCTAAACTGGTCGACCCCACCAGGTCACAGAACAACGCCGTGACCGTCTTGCGGACGTCTTCCGTGCTCTCGCCAGGCAGCTTGGCCCCGCACTCCGCGCAGAACTTCGCTTTCTCCCCGATCGGCGACCCACATTCTCCACAGACCACCGCCATCTCCAGAATGCTACGCCGCCGCTGGGATAAGCCACCTGGCGTGCGTGGGCGGGGGGGCACCGAGGGGCATCGAACCCATCGACAAATGCCGGTCGTTCGCACCCTGGCCTCGGGCCATCCGCTCGCAGACGATGCTCGACAACGACCCCGATTGGTTCGGCCTCGCCGGGCCTCCAGAGCTGAAAGGTAGGTCGAAACCGGACTGACGGAAGGAGACCAGATGACGCAACGGACCGTGGAGATCGAGACCGTGGACGGGACCCCCCCGCCACGCTCAGCATCCCAGACGAAGAGGGTCCGTGGCCGACTATCCGCCTTCGGTGATCCGAATGATGGTCTTACCAGGGGTGCGCCGGTCGGGGGCGAAGGCGGCGGGTGCTTCGGCGAGCGGCCGTACCGCCCCGACGATCGGCTTGAGCCGCCCGTCTCTGAGCCGCTGGGCGAGGTCCGCAAGCCGGGAACGGTCAGCTTCGACGACGAAGAAGACGGCGCGCCCATCCTTGGGCCGGACCGTGGGCACCCTGATGGTGGTGACGAGCGTGCCGCCGGCGCGCACCAGCGCAGCCGAGCGGTCGAGTATGTCGCCACCGATCACATCCAACACCACGTCAACCTCGCCGGCGTCTTCCAGCTTGTCGGCCTCGAGGTCCAAGAAGGCATCCACTCCCAAGCCGAGGGCTGTATCGCGGTCCGCGGCCCGACCGGTGCCAATCACTTTGGCTCCGACCTCGCGTGCGAGCTGCACGGCGATCGAGCCGACACCGCCCGCGGCACCGTGGATCAGGACGCTCTGGCCTGTCGTCAGGTGAGCGTGGTCGATCAGCGCCTGCCATGCCGTCAGCCCCGAGATCGGGAGGGCGGCGGCCACGGTGTGGTCGATATCAGCCGGAAGGGGAGCGAGGTTGCGGGCCTCCACCGCGGCTGTACTCGGCCAGGGAGCCGTTGCGGGTCCAGTCGGTCAGTCCGAACACCCGCTGGCCGACGGTGAGGCCGGTGGTTCCGTACCCCAACTCGACGACGACTCCCGACAGCTCGTGGCCGGGCACGCTCGGCGTCCGGTCGCGCCCGGCGCGGTCGGTCCATGTCCCCGACCAGTCCAGCTCCCCGGGGGTGAACCCGGCGGCATGCACCCGCACGATGACGTCGTTCTGGGCGGCGTGCGGGTAGGGCATGTCCATAACTGAGAGTCCGCTGACGCCGGCGTCGCGGTCTCGAACGGTGACGGCTTGCATCACGGCATCCTCCGGTAGGCGGGACTCTTCGAAGCTATCCGACAGGTCGATCACGTCGCCTGGTGGGATGACCTGTAAGTTCCGACGGGGCTTGGACATCCGGTACTCGGGGTACTACCGAGTATGGGCGCTCTGCCACCCTCGGCGCCCATCCAGGCCCGATCGAGACCGGCACGTACCGCACAGGTCGGACGGATACACGATCCGACCGGGATCATCCCTGATCGTGGGTGCCGGCAAATCAGTCGCCGTGCCAGCAGCCCAGGATCACGTTGGCCACCGTGAGCGCGATGTTGTCGGCGGGTGCGCTCGGGTTGCCGAACTGCGGGGGCAATGAGGAGACGTCCACGACTAGCACCTTCCAGTCCTTGCGGACGACGACCGATCCGTTGCTCGCCTGGAACGCTCCCTGGCCGAGGTTGTAGATGGCGTGACTGGATGCCAGACCCGAGCCGAACCCGCGGTAGTAGCCGAGGGTTTGGCCCCAGCTCGACAGCTCCTTGACCGACAGCGAAAAGGCTCCGTTGGCGAAGCCGTACCGACACGAGTAGCGGTGGTTCGACCACGCCGGCGTCCCGATCGTCGAGGTGACGCCGAGCACCTCGTCGATCTCGTGCTGCGCTTTGGGCTGGCACACCATCTTGGCGATCTCCGACGGTGCCGATCCGGCAGGCAGGGGGGCTCCGGTGGTCGGCGCCCCCGCCTGGGACCCACAGGCTGCGGCGGTGAAGCCGACCACGGCCACGACGGCGCACACGAGCCATGGCATTCGGCGGGAGTTGCTCGGCCCGACCATCGTGGGGCACACTACTACGAGATGTCGTAGACAGTAGGAGGCGTGCGAGGTGGCAGACACGGTCCTGGCCGCTCCGGATGCACGCAGCGTTGTGGTCGAGCAGGGGGGGCGGCTCCGTGCCGGTCGGCCACGCGACGTTCAGCGAACCCTCCAGCTTGTGTTGGCCACGATCTGGCTCACCGATGCAGTCCTGCAGATCCAGCCCTTCATGTTCACCAGGGGCTCCAGTGGGTTCAGCGGCATGTTGCATGGGATGGCGTCGGGGAACCCCGGGTTCGTGGCTAAATCCATCACCTGGAATGCCTCGATCGTGTATCACCAGCCGGTACTCACCAATGCACTGTTCGCCCTGATCCAGTTCGTCATCGCCTTCGGCATCGTCTCCCCACGCACCGTCCGCCCCGCGCTCGCACTGTCGATCGTGTGGGCACTGGGCGTGTGGTGGTTCGGTGAGGGTGCAGGTGGCGTCTTCCTGGGCACGGCGACGCCGTTCAGTGGTGGCCCCGGTGGGGTCCTGTTCTACGCCGTGCTCGCCGTTCTCCTGTGGCCCCACCGGGGTGGAGATGAGCCCTTTGTGGCCGCCCGCGCCGTCGGCGTAGGGGCTGCCCGCCTCATCTGGGTGGGGGTGTGGGGACTCCTGGCCGTTCTCGCCGTGGTCGGTTCGGGACGCCAGCCTCAGGCTCTCCACGATTTGGTGACCAAATCGGCGATCGGGCAACCGGGCTGGTTGGAGCACATCGACAAGGTCTCGTCGGCCTTCCTCCTTCATCGTGGGACCGCCGCCGCCATCCTCCTCGCCATTGTCTGCGCCCTGGCCGGCGCAAGCGTCTACCTCTCTCCCCAGTTCATGCGGCTCATGATCGTCATCGTGGCGGTGACTTTCGCAGTCATCTGGATCGCCGTGGAGAACCTCGGGGGCATCCTGGCCGGAGGTGCCACGGATCCCAACTCCGGCCCGCTCGTGGTTCTGCTCGCCTTGCTGTACTGGCCCGTGCGTCCAACATCGGGATCGAGCCGGGGTGGCGACGGGGCGCGCCTTCACGTTGCGGAGGTATGAGCGATGGGAACGCCACCATGGCTCTTCTACTTGTTCGCCCTCGCCATGCTCGGCGTCGCCGCCTATTCGGTGGGTCTGCTCGGATTGTCCCTCAAGACGTCGGACCCCGTCGGGCGCGATATCGACGTCGCCCACGTAGCGATGGGCGTCGCCATGGCTGGGATGTTCGTCACCGACTGGGCCTTCTGGCCGGCCTGGTTCTGGGAGACGGCCTTCCTCGCCCTCACGGTCTGGTTCGTCGTACGGAGCGTGCAATCGGTCCAGCAGTACGGAGTGCATGTTCCCCACGAGGGGATCCACGCCGTCATGAGTTTGTCCATGATCCTCATGTACCTCTATCCAGTGGGAGCCACGGGTGCCGCCATGTCCATGACCGGGTCCTCCCCCTCGTCGCACGGGATCCTCGATCCAGGGCTCGGCCTGCTGCTCGCAGTCACGTTCTTCGGATCGGCCATCTTCACACTCGGATCGTCGCACAAGGGCTCGTCCCATCACGGGACGCACAGGAGACATCTCGCTGCCTATACATCGACCTATGCGACAGTGGGTGCCCCTGCGCCTACCGGTCAGGCACCGGTGGATTCGACCACCGCTGCCCGCCGCGGCTTTGGGATCCTCACTACGCCGGTCCTCGAAGACCTCAGCCACGTGGTGATGTGCATTGGCATGGGGTTTATGCTCATCCTGATGCTCTAACGGGGTGAGGAGGCATCACCTGGAGGGGCCGCGGGATTGGTGGGCCGGCCGGCAGAGCCCGGCGCAGTCGAGAAAGGGGAGTGCATTGGGCCAGTCAGCCACCGCCTGCCAGAATCCATTGTGTTCGTGTGATCCGTGTGGCTGCAGCGAATGCGCATGTGGTGCGACGAGGCTCGGCTCCCTTGAAGAGCGAGTCATGGACTGGCTGTGGACGACACCGTCGGAGACGATCACGATCCGCGATGTCGCCGACGCGTTCCCCAAGTATGCGTATACCACGCTGGCAACGATCATGGACCGGCTCGTCAGCAAGGGCGTGCTGCGGTCGGCGCTCGACGGCCGGACCAAGCGGTATGAGACGACAGGTAGTCGCGGCAGTCATACCGCGGTGCTGATGTATGACGCCCTGTCTGCTGACGGCAATCCGGCCCTCGCCCTGAGGCGCTTCGTGGAAAGCCTCAGCGAATCGGAGGCCGCCCTCCTTCGCAAGGCACTCAAGGGCCGAGGATGAGGTCGTGATCCCCTGCTGCCGGAGTAAGGGCTGAGGGTGGCTGCGACATCGACGGTCGAGTCCGCGCCCGAGACGCGAGTCATCGCTCTCACCGTGCGTGGCATGACCTGTGCGTCGTGTGCGGCTCGAGTGGAGAGCCGACTCAACGAGCTCGATGACGTCACGGCCACGGTGAACTACGCCACCGACAGGGCCATGGTCACGGCGCCCTCCGAACTCCCCGTGGAGGTGCTTCTCGACGCCATCGAGCGGGCCGGCTACGAGGCTGAGCCCCCCGCAGAGACCTCCACTACCCGCTTTGGCGCCGCGGTCGACGACGACCGCGTCCGCTACCTACGGCGGCGCCTCATCGTGGCGGCGCTGCTCTTTATGCCGCTGTGCGACGGGTCGTTGGCCTTCTCGCTGGTTCCCCTCCTGCGTTTTTCTGGCTGGCAGTGGGTGATGACAGGCCTTGCGGTGCCGGTCGTCACCTGGGCGGCATGGCCCATGTACGTCGCCGCGTTCCGGGCCGCCCGGCACGGCACGAGCACCATGGACACTCTTGTGTCGATCGGCATCGTCGCCTCGACCGCATGGTCCGAGTACGTCATGTTCTTCCGCGATCATCGAGAGAAGGCGCAGTCGGCCATCGAGGTGCTGTTCCGCCAGGCGAGCGGTGCCGTCTACCTCGACGTGGCAGCCGGTGTCACCACCTTCCTCCTCGCCGGCCGGTACTACGAGGCCATCTCGAAGCGGCGGACCGGTGACGTCCTGCGTTCGCTGGCGTCCGTGGGAGCCAAGGAGGCCGCGGTCCTGGACGCCCACGGTAGGGAGTCGAAGGTGCCTGTCGAAGACGTCCAGGTGGGCGACTCTCTCGTTGTCCGGTCCGGCGAAACGGTGCCTGCCGACGGTCGGGTCTTGAGAGGTAGCTCGACGATCGACAAGAGCATGCTTACGGGTGAGTCTGTCCCCGTGCGAGCGGACGAGGGCAATGTCGTCATCGGTGGCACGATCGTTGTGAGTGGCCACATCGTCATCCGCGCCACCGATGTCGGGCCTGATACCGAGCTGGCCCGCATGGTGGCGCTGGTCGATTCGGCGCAGAACGGCAAGGCGACAGTGCAGCGCCTGGCAGATCGGATCGCGCGGTCCTTTGTTCCCGCTGTACTCGTGATCGCCCTAGGGACGGTGGCGATCTGGATGGCGACCACGGGATCCACAGACCGGTCGTTCAGCGCCGGGCTGGCGGTCCTTATCATCGCTTGCCCATGCGCCTTGGGACTCGCCACCCCCACCGCCCTGTACGTCGCTACCGGCCGCGCCGCCCAGATGGGTGTTTTCATCAAGGGGTATGAGGCACTGGAAGCGTCACGAGCCGTCGATACGGTGGTGTTCGACAAGACCGGCACCATCACGGAGGGCAAGATGTCGGTGCTCGACCTCATGTCCGCGACGGATAGCGATGAGGCGAGCATGCTCAGATACGCGGGTGCAGTGGAGGTCGGCTCCGAGCACGCGATCGGCACGGCCGTCGTGGCGGCGGCTCGGGGCGAGGTTGGAGATCTGCCCGAGGTGGATGGGTTCGCTTCGGAACCTGGGTTGGGGGTGACGGGATCCATCAAGGGGCATCGGGTTCTCGTCGGGAACTCACGGCTGCTGGCCCAGGAGGGGATCGGCGTACCCGACGAGGTTCTGGAGTGGTGTACGACCTGGGCACATAAGGGGAGCACGACGGTAGTCGTCGCCGTGGACGATCAAGCGGTGGGGGCTTTTGCCGTGGCCGATGCCATCAAGGACTCCGCCCATGAGGCCGTTTCTCGCCTCCATGCGATGGGGGTGCGCTGCGTGCTCCTCAGTGGTGACTCAGAGGTCGTGACGGCGGCAGTCGGTCTGCAGCTCGGCATGGACGACTCGGTTGCCGAGGTTCTACCCACCGAGAAGGTGAGGTTCGTCCAGTCGCTGCAAGCGCAAGGACGGGTCGTTGGCATGGTAGGTGACGGTGTGAACGACGGTCCTGTGCTTGTGGCTGCCGATCTGGGTCTGGCCCTCGGATCGGGAACCGACGTAGCGATCAACGCGGCGGGGATGATTCTTATCGGGGACTCCTTGCACTCTGTTCCCGACGCCATCGGTCTCGCCCGAGCATCGCTACACACCATCAAGACGAACCTGCTGTGGGCGTTCTGTTACAACACGGCCGCCATTCCGCTCGCGGCTTTCGGTCTTCTCAACCCGCTCCTCGCAGCAGCATCCATGGCGCTCTCGTCTTCCTTCGTCGTCTGGAACAGTGCTCGGTTGCGACGCGCGATACCGGGTGGTTCGAGGGCTCCTTTAAGGGCGTACCGGGGGTGAGGTATCCGGCTACGCCGAGCGGTCGTCGTCCCCAACCGGGGCGACCGGGACCGGCACATACAGTGCGATCTGTCAGCCCTCTACTGCGAAGAGCTTCCAATCCCCAGGGACGCCCTTTAGCTTCCGCTCCCCGCGATCGGCGAAATCGATATCGGAACCGATGACAAGGTCTTTGACGGTTCCAGAGACCAAGATCTCTCCCGGCCTGGCAAGGGCGCCTACCCGGGCAGCGATGTGAACTGATAGCCCTCCGAGGTCCTCGCCCCGAACCTCGCACTCACCGGTGTGCAGACCTATCCGCAGCTTGAATCCGGATCTGGCTGTCGCCTCGATGATCGCTTGCGCACATCGGACCGCTCGTGCTGGGCCGTCGAACGAGATGACGAATCCGTCGCCTGTCGTGTTCACTTCGCGACCTCGAAAACGGCGCAACTGGTTGCGTATGGTCTGATCGTGCTCGTCCAGAGCCGCACGCCATCGCTGGTCGCCGAGGTCAGCGGCTAGCTCCGTGGACCCGATGATGTCGGTAAACAAGATGGTCGTCAGGATGCGGTCAACCTCGAAGGCAGGACGCTCGCCAGTGATGAACTCCGCAACCTCGTCGATGAGCGAGTACATCGCTGGTGTGAGGCCGATGTCCCCACCGGGCAGCTCGACGAAGCGGGCGCCCACGATGTTGTCGGCGAGGTAGCGGCCGTGGTCGACCGGAACGAGCGCGTTCTCGCGTGAATGAAGTACGAGTGTGGGCACCTGGACGAGCGGCAGGGCTTGGCGTGCATCAGCCCGCAGGGTCACGTCCAACTGGGCGGCGGCGGTGCGCGGTGTGGCCGAGCACCGAATGACTCTCGCGAGTCGCCTGACAAGATCGCTGTCGCTGGGCAGGGAGGGGTTCGTGAGGCGAGCCATGTCCGGCGAGCCCCAGGTCTCCCTGACCAGGGCGACGAAGGCCTCGACGTTCTCGGGCGACACACCGATCAGATAGTCCTCGGAGAAGGAATAGCGTGCCGTGGTGTTGAGGAGGATGAGCGACGAAACCCGTTCAGGGTGCATGGCCGCGAACATGATGGCGATCGGGCCAGAGTCGAGCGACGCCAGGATGGCGGCACGTTGGGACCCGACCGCATCGAGGACGGCCATCACATCCTCGGTCCACTCCTCCCAGGTGGGGATGGCGTTGCGGGCGATGCCGTCGGATGCGCCCGTCCCCCGGCGGTCGAAGAAGATCAGCCGGCTAAAGGCGGCGAGACGGTGGAGGTAGTCGGCGGTTTCCGGCACCTCCCAGAACATCTCCAGATGGCTCCCGAGCCCGTAGCAGTAAAGGAGGTCAATGTCGCCGTCGCCGACAACCTGGTAGGCGACATCGGCATCTCCCACAGCGACGTATCTGGTCTCAGGTTGATCCATGGCCGCCACAGTCTGCCTCTTTGAGTGGACATCGGCCCGGAACAAGGGCATCCGGGAACGCCGGGGGTAGTGCGCCCCAAATCGGTCCAGGGGGCGAGCCTGGGGGGTGCGATGCTCCTATCGTCTGCGTTGGCCTGATACGGCGCAAGATCCACCATCCGTGGGATGGGCATCGCTACGTTCGGGCGTACTCGGGTCGTTGGCCTGACTGAGAAGAAGCGTGACGTCTAGCTGTCTGTTGAAGGGCGTCGTCGGCCAGCGTTCGAGCCACAACAGACGCGGCACGCCCCGTTCCGGAGGGTGACGGGTCGTCCTGTACCAGCAGGTCGACCAGCACCGGTCTCCTTCCCGGGACGGCCGTGCCACCCCTTGACCAGTAAGGAAGGAAGGGATGGCGATGACCATCGTAGAGCGCGACCGCGCTATCACCGGCGGAGTGGACACCCACCTCGACGTCCACGTTGCCGCGGCGCTCGATTTTGTTGGCGGCCTGCTCGGTGTGGAGTCCTTCGAGGCAAACGCTCGTGGCTATCGGGCGCTTCTTCACTGGATGGGGTCGTTCGGAGCGTTACACAAGGTCGGGGTCGAGGGCACCGGCGCCTACGGGGCGGGTCTCGCCCGCTACCTGCAGAAGATGGGGATCGACGTCGTGGAGGTCGATCGGCCCAATCGGCAGGCCCGGCGCCAGAGTGGCAAGTCTGACCCCGCCGACGCCGTCGAAGCGGCCCGGGCCGCCCTGTCGGGGCGAGCAGCGGGCACACCCAAGACCAGAGACGGACGCGTCGAGGCCATCCGGGCCCTGGTCGTGGCCAAACGCTCGGCCCGCCGGGCGCGCATCGCCGCGTTGTGCCAGATGCGCCAGCTCAGCTTCACGGCCCCTGATCCCATACGTGAGCACCTGAAGGGCCTGTCCTCTACGGCGTTGTGGGAGACGTGCGCGTCGCTTCGCCCCCGGCCGTCGTCAGACGTGGTGGACCATGCCACCAAGGTGGCGTTGCGTTCGCTTGGCCGGCGCATTGAGGAGCTCGAGGAGGAGGTCGCTGGAATCGACGCCTTGCTCGCCGAGCTGGTGACACAGACCGCCCCGGGGCTCTTGGCCCTCTACGGCGTGGGCATCGACACCGCCGCCAGTTTGCTCGTGACCGCCGGTGACAACCCCGAGCGCCTTCGCTCTGAGGCCGCCTTTGCCCATCTCTGCGGAGTGGCACCCATCGAGGCGCCCTCGGGCAAGGTGGTCCGACACCGGCTCAATCGCGGTGGAGACCGCTACGCCAACCAGGCGCTGTGGCGCATCGTCATGGTGCGCCTCGTCTCGGACCCGAGGACCCGGGTCTACATGGAGCGTCGCACCAAGGACGGCCGCTCGAAGCTCGAGGTGATCCGCATCCTGAAGCGCTACGTAGCCAGGGAGGTCTACCGCCAACTCCCTCGCCCCTGAGATCTCCGAGGACGGAGCCTGGCCCTGGTGATACCTGGCAGCTTTGACTTGCCTTTGGTGCGATTTGCCGGCCCGTCCTCGGAACACTTCGCATAGACGCATGGCTTAATAGGAGCCCGCCCTCGTTCTGAGTGGCTCGTCAGTGGTTTGCCAGCTGTCTACGCAGAACCGTCTTGACAATCGTCAGTGATATCACCCGCTGCCGGGTGGCCTCCCTGGGCAGGAACAGCAGTGACATAGCACTGGTCCCCGGACCGGCAGCACCTACGAGACCGCACGCAAACGTTCTTCGACGGTGATCCCGCTCGGGTCACCCTTCAGGAGCGGCAGTCGATTCAGTCATGGTGGGATCGTCCGCAGGGACCTCCAGGCGGCGCAGAACGCCGATTATCGGGTTGCTAAGGCCCCCCACGGCGTCGCACACTCGACACGTCATCAGGACGAATCGAGGACTCTCGCGATTAGTTCTCAAGGGCGGCGGCGAGGCGCTCGAGAGTGCCGCTCATGGTCCGACGGTTTCGCTCTGTGCGGTCATCCACGCCAGAGACCTTCTTGCTGAACTCCATGGCGGACTCGGGCCGCAAATCCTCGTTCCACTCGGTCACTCGGCATCCTCTCTCAGTCGACTCGATGCGGTACCCCCAGGTCGAGTAATGGAAATCCATCATTGAGCACTCAAAGGCGAAAGCCCGCCCGGGGTCGGCCTCGATGACCTTTCCCTGCGTGGTCCACTCGTGCTCGCCATGGCGGTTGTGGCCGTCGAAAGTAGCGCCAACGACCGGGGCGTCGTAGCCCTCGTGCCATTCGCAGGCATGGCATTCCTCGGACCATTCGCCCATGCGTGTCACGTCGGAGATGGCGGCGTATGCCACCTCGGGCGGGGCGGCGATGTCACGAGAGATCTCGAGCCTCTTGGTCATGGTCGAGTTCACCACAAGCACCGGCTGGGGGGCTAGCAGGGGAGACCGGGATTGCTCCAGGCTGGTGATATGGGCGGATTCGCGTGGTGGGCTGGTGGCGCAAACCACGCCACGTTGCGCCCGAGCCAGATGGATACACAACGCGCACGGGATCCCCTGTGGCCGATTACCGGGCGCGCCTCAGTCGCTAAAGCGACTCGTGTGATCGCCATAGCGAAGCCCCCACCGGCGCCGCAGCACAGCTCTCAAGACGTTCACAGCGCGGGAGCAGACCATCCCAAGGGTGGTATCGCAGACTCAGAGGTAAGAGTTCGACGACGGGGGCAAGTCCCTCCGAGGAGGTGAAGTAGGCATGTTATAAACGAGCGGCCCAATCCCGCGCCAGGACCATCCTCGGACCCCTCGCTGCATCCTCCCTTGCGGCCAGGGGTCCGGGCGCACATGTGGTGACCAATGCGCAAGGCGAAACGCATACGGAGGGTTCGGAGGATTCACACTCCCCTCACAGGCGGCCTGCAGGGACCTCACATGAACGGCTGGCACTCTCTATAGATAGCTGCATGAGTAAGAGGAGCGCCATCATGAATGATTTCGACCCAACAAGCCCCGACGAGATCCTTCCCACTCGCTCCGTATCGAGCACGGCGTCGGAGCCGTCGGTTGATGGAAGTCCAGAAGACGCCGGCGCCGCGCCGCCTCCCCCGACGGCGTCTTCGCCAGTGGGGTCGGTCTCGGTAACCCGGGCGAAGTTGGCACGCCGGCCACGGGTACTCCGATTGCTATCGAACAGAAAGAGTCGATGGATCGTGGCGTCCGGGGTGTTGTGTGGGGTGATCGGACTTTCCGTTGGTCTCGCCACGGCTCCCTCGGCAACAGCCACGTCCTCCTCGGCAAGAGCAGCGCAACCCGTGTCCGGCCGCGGTTCCGCTGGCGGTCCCGCATCCGGCGGAGGAGGATCCAACGCCCGGTCTGGACCGGCCTCAGGGGGAGCGGCCGGCACCGTCGGTAGCATGTCCACGCCGAGCTTCACAATAACGACGTCAGCGGGTCAGAAGGTGACTGTCGACGAGACATCCTCCACGAAGTACCAGAGGGGGACGAACTCGATCTCAGCGAATGCCATTACAAAGGGCGAGCCCGTCCTCGTACTCGGGATCACCAACGGAACGACCATCACAGCCACGCAAGTCATCATGCAAACGACTGACGGTGGATCTTCGACTTCCTCAGCGGCATCGGTGATCCCCTTCCAGCGCGGTGCGCCGACCACGTCAAAGCAGGTCGGTCAGATCCCGGTGAACTTTAGCCAGGGGTCGGGGACGATCATCAGCGGAACGGCCGCCAATGAGGCAACGGAAGCTGCGCTGGCCGCCTACCCGGGTGGAATCGTCGACCGTGTTGTGGAGCTGAGCAACGGTGAATACAACGTCCACTACATCGGCGTCAACTGGCCGCACCACGTCTTCGTCAACCAGGACTTCAAGGTCGTCGGCGCCGAGTAGGCGAGCAGGCCTCGGTACTGCAGAGCGTCCCAGCAGGGCCAGACCGCCCGGTCCCCGAGGGGCACATAGCACCCGTTGGAGGCTGACTGGCCCCGGCATCGAATCTCCGTATCGCCAGGGCTTCGTAATGCTGGCCCGCCCGGGATCGCCGGCCGTGAACATTACGAACGGACGGGCGTCGGGCGTGCGGTCAACCGATGGGGCGTCGCCGGCGGCGATCGACCCAGATGGAGGGCGACCGGGGTACCCCGAATACGCGTTGCTTCGACGGTGGGAGGGTTCCTTCCAGACGTCGACCCGGTACCGGCACATGCAGTGCGCGACGTTCAGATACACAGTCGACCAGGAATTGCGAATACTGCGTGCCGTATCAGAAGTTCCAGGCGGCCTGGATTGCTGTGGCCTCGCCTGCCGCCTGACGCCTGCCGATCTGGAAAGCCTGGACGGCCTGGTTCGGGTCCATCATGTTCGCCGGAGCCTCGATGTCGCTGAAATCGGGTTGGACCGCTATCAGCCGTCTCGTTTGGCGCAATGGTGCCAATTCAGCGTCCGGGGTGACGGATGCGGCCAGCGCGCCACCCCCTCCGGCGCCCTGGGAACCGAGGGGGTGACAGGACAGGACCACCAGAACGTCGGTCGGCGGCGCCGCCGTGGCGTTCAAGTGACTGAGGATGCCGCCGTCCATATAGCGGCGCCCTTTGATGGTGACGGTGGGGAACAGCACCGGTGCGGCGCAACTGGAGGCGACAGCGTGCAGCAGCGGAACGGCGGATCGTTGATCCCACACGGCCAAAACACCGGTGTCGGTGTCGATCGCAGTACACCGAAAGCCCGCAGGCCAGGCGATGCCGTCGAGTGTGCCGAACAGGCCGAGGTAGACGTCTTCGGCGGGCGTGCTCGCCTTCTTCGCTGCGCGACCGATCGCCTCGTAGCGCTTGCCGCGGGTCGGTCTCGAGGCTCGCCTGGCGCACTGCGCTTAGGAAGGCTTCATCGCCGGCCGCCAGGCTGTCGGGATCGATGCTCTGTCCGAGTGCTGCCAGGCTGGTGAGCGCATCGGTGACCTCACGGCCGCTGGCCAGCAGCGCGCCGACGAGGGCACCTGCGGACGTTCCCACGATCGCCTCGGCTCCCGCCAAGTCGACACCGGCCTCATGCAGCCCCATGAGCAGACCGGTCTGCCAACCGACACCGACGGCGCCGCCGCCTCCGAGGACGAGGGCGCGTGTTGGTGAGCCATTTCGCGGAGAGGCCATTGCAGTTCCCTTCCGATGGGGTCGGTCGTCTCGTTGAGTGTCATTGCAGAGCTGTTGCTCAACGTGTGTTGAGTCAACTGTACCCCAAGCGATCGCTTCGCTCAACACGTGTAGAGTGAAAACTATGCGCAACGACACCGTGGCCTCCACGCCGACGACGACCAGGGCGGCCCGACGGGCGGCATCACAGGCACGGATCCTCGACGCTGCCCGAGAGGAGTTCGGCGGCCGAGGGTTCGAGGCGACAACGGTGCGGGACATCGCCCACCGGGCCGGGGTTGACCCATCCCTGGTCTTGCAGCACTACGGATCAAAATCGGCACTGTTCACCGCTGCCATCCAACTCCCGGCCGGCGAGCCGGAAGAAGCAGCAGACCACCTGGCTGACGTCCTCAATGTGCGCGCCGCCGCGTTACCTCCCGAGATGCGGGCCCTGGTCCGGTCCATGCTGACCGTGCCGGAGGCTTCCGACGCCGTCCGTGACCATCTCGACGAGCGGATCGGCAACCTGGCCGCCGGCATCGGCGGCCAGGACGCCGACTTGCGGGCCGCCATCGCTGTGAGCAGCATCCTCGGCCTAACCGTGGCCCGCCACTTCCTCCAGCTGCGCGCCGTGTCGAGTGCCTCCGCCGACGACCTCGTCCGGGTGGCCACCCGAGCCCTCACTGCGGCCCTGCAACCGCAGCGTTCCGATTAGCACGCCCCGCAGGCTGCCGCCCGAGGCACTAGTTACGGGTCGACGCCGGGCGCGTCAGGCCATCCGCAAATAACGGCCCAGGTCGCTCATCCAGGCCTCCAACACCGTCCGCAACTGCCGGTTCTGAGCGCCCTGGCAGGGCCAACCCAACCGCTCTCGGGCCGAGCGGGATCACGCTGAGTGATACCGCGTGGGTCAGGTCGGAGGCGAGTCCGTCATCTTCGGACTGATTGGGCTCCGGCAGACGAACCGTCGCCCATCCCGGTTCGGGAGATAGCGGGCACCCCTGGGGCGCTTCTGTGGCTTTGTTTCAGAACACTCTACTGACGTCGGGCCAGATTGAGCACTGCATCTTCAACCTTCGTCACTGTCCCGCCGAGTTCCTCATCGATGATGGTCCGGATGATCTCATCCCGGTCGGTGCTGTGAGTTCCCCCGTACGTCCGAGTGACAGCAACAAAGGCTGCTGCGTCGAGCCTTCGTTCAAACCGGTAGTGGTGCTCTTGAAACGTCCCGAACCGCCCATCTTCTCGCACGGGGCGCAGGGACCCTACAACTTGATCGACGGTCTTGGGCCAAGAGGCACCAAATGCGTCGGCAAGGCGGGACTCGAATGGATCTTCCCCCCACGAAATGACGTCGGTCCAGACGATGGCCAGTGTTCCCCCCGACGTCAGCATTTGCGTCGCAAGATCGAGGCCAATGTCAGGCTGAACCCAGTGCCATGCATTGAATGCGGCTACGAGTTGGATCGGTTCGGTGGCCGTCGAATCCTCGAAGCGGGACACCTCGACACGAGCCCGATTCCCGAGCTTGGCTCGTGCCAGGGCTGCCATGCCTGGTGCAGGTTCCAGGGCGGTCACGATCAGACCTCGGTCGACAAGCGGCGTCGTGGCGATTCCCGTCCCTGCTCCTATCTCGACGGCCTGTGCGCCCTGTGATAGTTCCCCCATCTCGACGATGTCGTCGAAGAGCGGTTCCGGGTACCGGGGTCGGTACCTGTCGTAGTTGACGGCGATTGCGTCGAACTCCGAGACCCTGTCTTCTGCGAGTCTCCATAGGTCGGTCACTGCTGAAGTCTGCCACCGGGTGGATGGTTCCGTACCGGTCCCGGTAGGAGTCTGGTTCGCAGGTCGACGGGAAGTAGCCATCCGATACTCGGGGATCCCCGTGACCCCATCGTGGGCATGGTCGTCCCGAACCTGGTCTTGCGAGCGCCCGACTTACTGGCGCTGGCTCTTGCGAGGTCTGAGCGATCTCGGATGGTTGGTCAATTTGCCATTGTCGCCGGTTGACCGCGGGCAGCCCTCGGGCACCATCCCTATCGGGGTGATAAGAGCAGCCAGCACGGGACATTGTACGAGCAGAGACGCTCTCATTACGATGGGCTTGTTGGAGGCTCTAGGAGCATGAGACGTCGGGTGAGATGGATTGTCCCCCTCGTACTGCTGGGGCTGGGCCTCGGGTTCGGATTCGGTTTCTCATCACTACCTAAGCCCTCCAAGGCAGTGCTCACGGGCGGTATAGGGGTCTACAGCGGAGGAGTCAGCACTTTGAGTGATGACCCAACTGCGTGGGCAACGGACAACGCGTTTTTTCATGTGGCTGGGACCGTTGAGGTACTTCGCCATGGGCAGCGCGTCTCGACTCAAGTCGTGCGCTCGGGACAGCCATTCCATTTGTTCCTGCCTGCAGGCCAGTATGTGGTAACGGCAATAGTCGTCGCAAGGGTCGTCGCATATCCGATCACTTGCCCGCCAACCGCGGTTGCCATTAGACCCCCGAAGAAAGCTCTGATCGAGGTCGTGTGTAGTGCTTCCACCGCGATTGGGTGATCGCGCAAGCCACGCCTCGTTGGGTTCCGATTCCAGCTGCTAGGCGGTCGATACTCGGGAGTTCCGCTTCACTAGAGGGGGCCGATTCTGCGCCGTAGTCCGGGTGCGACCTACCGGGTCCGAGGGTGTGGGGTGCCAATACCTATGCCGTCGCGGAGCAACGGTGTATTCGTGGATCAACCCGCCGAGTCGATCCCCCCGACGTACTCGTCGCCTCAGCGGATCCGGTGTTGATGTGATTTCGACCGACTCGGGGCATGGCGGGTGGAGATCGAGCCCCCGATGGGGCCGGTGGGTGTTGTAGTGCACCAAGTACTCTTTAACGACGGCCTCCAGGTGCCGGCGACCAAGGATGAGGATCCAGTCGAGACATTCTCGGCGAAGCGTGCCCACCCAGCGCTCGGCGTAGGCGTTCGCCCTCGGCGTTCGGACCGGTGTACGGATGACCCGGTTCCCCTCGGAGCGGAACACTTCGTCGGAGATCCCGGTGAACTTGGCGTCCCGGGCCCGAATCAAGAACTTGCGGGTCGAGAGGGCGCCGCCCATCCTGATCACGAGGTTGCGAACCTGCTGGGTGACCCAGGTTCCGGTCGGATGGGACGTCACCCCGGCGAGGTGGACTCGCCTGGTATCGACCTCGATGAAGAAGAGCACGTACAGGCGCTTGAGGTACACGGTGTCCACACTCAGAAAATCCGTGGCCCAGAGGCTCTGCGCTTGGGTGCGGATGAAGTCGCGCCAACTCAAACCGATCCGGCCGCCGGAGGGATCGAGTCCTGCTTGTGCCAGCACGCGACGCACCGTGGTAGCCGACACCGAGATGCCGAGCCCGGCGAGCTCTCCCTGGATGCGCAGGTACCCCCACCTCCGGTTCTCCCTGGCCAGAAAGACGATGAGCGCTCTCACCTCGGGGTCGAGAGGTGGGCGTCCAGGGCCTCGCCTCGGGTAGGTCCAATGACGAGCCACCAGCCGTCGATGCCAGCGGAGCAAGGTTTCCGGACGCACGAAGAACACGGGCCAATGTCTAGGTGCGAGGAGCCGCGACGCCGCAGCCAGGAATATCCGGTCGGCATCTGCCAGCTGCGGACGAGCTACTTGCCGGCGCAGGATCGCCAGCTCGTGACGGAGCACCACGATCTCCAGATCCTTGGAGCGATCCGTTCGAAACCGGAGCAGCACCAAGCCGAGGACCCGTTGGACCAAAATGTAAAGGACGGAGAGGACCACGATTGATAGCCTCGCCCGTCCCGCCGATCTCAGGCCATCCCAGCCCTAAAGTTGCTCTAACGGGCTTTACGAAACTGCTGGTCACGGAAGGAATTGAGTATTGGCACCCGACAGGCAGACCATAGGGCTGGGCGGATAAGCCACCCCGGACGCAGCAGTACCGGTGGGTGGAAGAGTTGGGACGCCCCTTTCTTGGGCGTTTGTTATACGCTCCCTCGGAGCATTCGACGGGGTGCGCAGATCGCAGACTCCTCGGAACGTTGCAGCGGCCTAGTCGACGGTGACGTAGACGTAGCCGTCGCGGACGGTGGCTGAGAGCGTGTCCAGGCCGCGTGGCTTGCGGCCGAGCCGGATCATCGACCGGGACCAGTTCGGCACACGCCGTCCGGCGAAGCCGGTGACCCAGTCGAGGTTCTCCCCGGTGCAGACGTTGAATCGCGAGTTGTGCCATGGGCACTGCACTACACCATCCTCGTACCTCAACCCACCGGGACCACGGGTGAGCGAGAAGCCCAGATGCGGGCATCGGTTGCGGGCAACGTGGACTTCGTTGCCTTTGCGCGCAATGATCAGCCGGTGCCCGTCGGACTCGACCCCGGTCATTCCGCCATCGGGAAAGTCGGAGAGCGATCCGACCCGAACCTCAGCAGCCATTTCTCCCTCTCCTGGTCATTGCCCCGTGCCGACAAAGCATACGCCTGACATGGTGCTCGCGACCGTAAACAGGGTCCTGGAAACTTGTGCAGCCGGGTAGCGCATATCGACGTCATGCTCAGGATCGGGACGGGCTCAGATAGCGCATACTCGACGCTATGAGCACGGGCCTCCCTCCCTGCTCACTGGAGTAAGACTCCGTACGAGCTGGAACCTGACGGTCCGCTCAAGGTCCTCTGGAAACCATGACCTGACGAGCTCAGGAAGGAGGCCCACCGCCATGTTCGTCGGAATGGACGTGCATCGCAACCGCACCCAGGTCTGCGTCTTGGACCGCAACGGAACCGAGGTCCGCAACAGAAACGTCGCCAACGACCGCCAGTCGCTCAGAAAGGAGCTGGCGGGACTGCGGCGGGGCACGCCGGTCGCCTTCGAGGCGGCCTACGGCACGGGGTGGATCGCCGAGCTGCTCGGTGACCTCGGCTTCGAGGCCCACCTGGCCCATCCGGCGGGATGTCGGGCCATCGCCGATGCCAAGCTGAAGAACGACCGAGTGGACGCCCGCACTCTCGCCAACTTGCTGCGCACCGGGTATCTGGCCGAGGCCTGGCTGGCACCCAAGGAGGTGCGTGAACAGCGCCTGTTGCTCCGGGAGCGGGCCCGCCTGGTGCGGATCCGCACGTCGGCGAAGAACCGGATCCGGGCCCAGATCGCCGACGAGGTGTGCCTTCCCCGAGCCACGGGCTGTGGACCAAGCAAGGCGCGACCTTCCTCGACACGCTCGACCTCTCGCCCATGCACCGCTGGGTGGTGACCGACTGTCGGGTCCTCATCGACGTGCTCGAGACCCGGATCTCGTTGCTCGAGGCCGAGATCCGTCGCCAGGCCAAGCCCGACAAGCGGGTCGACGCTCTCGATGGCCATCCCCGGCATCGGGCTTCTCAGTGCCATGACGCTCGTGGCGGAGATCGGGGATGTCACCCGCTTCGCCACGTCCCGCAAGCTGTGCGCCTGGGCCGGGATCATTCCCTCCATGCGCAACTCGGACCGGACCCTGCACCACGGCCACATCACAAGGGCGGGGCCCGCCGCGGTGCGCCACGTGCTCTCCGAAGCCGCGCAAACGGCCATCCGCAAAGAGCCCTATCACTCCGACTATCTGGCCACCAAGCGCCGGCGGGGGACGGGCATCGCCCTGATCCGGGTGGCGCGCAAGCTGCTCACCGAGTCCTTCCACGCGCTGTGGGCCCTCGAGGATGAGCAGCGCCAATGTTCGTGAGATTGGTCAGATCGGCCGGGCGAGTCCGAGGTATCCCCGTGCGCGCCTGATGGCGCCGAATATTCGAGTGAGACAGCCCGGCTTTCGCATTTGACGTCGTGCGTCCCGATTGGGACCGAATGGGTGGTTGCGAGACCAACTCCGTCAAGACTTCGCTCCATGAAGATCATGCGCCGGTCCTCGCCGGCATCACGATCGTTCGTCCTGGCGCGCTTCCGCGCGCTCCGGGCGCTCCACCGTGACCCCGTCTGCGGGTCGGCGCGACTCCTCTACCAGGAGCTACGTCTAACTGCCGTCCCTCTTGACACCGACCCTTCTCATGGGTGGGCGGGGGTATGCGCCCCTCGTTTCTTCCATGCCTCCGACGGGTTGCACCGGATACGGGTAACCGCGTCGGATAGCGACATGCGCAGTGTTCGCGTCGCTGATTGATATCGCGTGGGTCAGGTCGGAGGCGAGTCCGTCATCTTCGGACTGATTCGGCTCCGGCAGACGATTCGTCGCCCACCCTGAACCGGGTGTATCTCGATCGACCTAAGGTTGGTCGGGCTGGCCCCGTCAGAGCGCACAGAACCGGCAGTTGCGGGCGGTGCACTATCGGCGGGTGAACGTGAGATGGGTGACGCCGTTGGGCGAGCTGACCGCTTCAATGTTGAAGCGCTGCTCGAGCTCCTGGAGGCCATCCCACAGGCGTTCCCCGCGTCCGAGAACGATCGGCACGATCGCGATATGCATGTGGTCGATCAGGTCTGCGGCAAGAAACTGGCGGATTGTCGATGGCCCTCCGCCGATTCGGACGTCCAGCCCGCCTGCCGCCAGCCGAGCTACCTCCAAAGCTTCGGCCGGGCTCGCGTCGATGAATTCGAACGACGTCCCTCCCTGCATCTCGATTGTGGGCCTCGGATGGTGGGTGAGGATGAACACCGGCGTGTGGAAGGGCGGATTGTCGCCCCACCAACCTTTCCACGCCTCGTCAGCCCAGGGGCCGCGCTCGGTGCCCGAATTTGTTCCGACCCATGATCTCCACGCCGACGCCGGTACTCCAGTTGCTCGCGAAGGCGTCGTCGATGCCGGCGCTCCCTCCGTTCCCACCTTGCATCTCGCGGAAGGTTCTGGTGGGGAAGAACCATTCGTGAAGCCTGGTGCCGGCATGCCCGAACGGCGCTTCGAGGCTTTGGCCCTCGCCGGTGCCGAAGCCGTCGAGCGAAACCGAGAAGTTGTGGACCCGAACACTTGACATTGCGGTCTCCTCCCCAGGGTAGATGTCAGGCATTGCCGAGATAGACGACTCGGCGACTCTGAAACTCATCGCGGACCAGACCCATTACCCCGCACATGATCGCAGTTCCCGGTCGAACACGTGTATCTGGGTGGTCCGACCGGGATGTGCCGGAGTCGGATGGGGTCCGACCCCTTGGCATGGGCGTCTGACGGCGCACGGTAATCAAGGGTTATCGATCACCGTCGACAGCAGTCGCTGCACCTCCCGGGTGAGCGGCTCTCGGTGTAGAAGTCCACGCGCGCACCGCACGGTATCGACGAAAGGCGCCCCAAGAGGCGCAATGGAAGGCCCACCAACAAGGAGGTTCTTCCATGTCCACGACGACGATTGTCAGCCCGACTCCGGTCTTGTTCGACGAGGCCCGCCTGGCGGTGGCTGGTTTTCTGGCACGGTACTCAGGGCCGACAAGGACGAGCTACGCCACCGATCTACGCCAGTTCTTTTCCTGGTGTGCCCAGATGGACCTCGAGGTCTTTGCTGTGAGACGTGGACACGTCGAGCTGTGGGCGAGGGCCATGGAGGACCGAGGACTGTCTCGGGCCACCATCGGCCGGCGATTGTCCACGGTGGCCGGCTTCTATCGGATCGCCGTTCTAGACGGACTGCTCGAGCACTCCCCGGCGGAGTACGTCCGGCGTCCGAAGATCGACACCGAGTCCACCACCTTGGGTCTCGACCGCATGGAGCTCAGTGCCTTCGTAGCCCAGGGCGCGGCGGGGAGCCCGGTTGACCACGCCCTTGCCTGTCTGCTCGGCTTGCTCGGCCTGCGGGTGTCGGAGGCATGCTCCATCGATGCGGAGGACCTCTCGCTCGAGCGGGGGCACCGGACCGTCACGGTCCTGGGCAAGGGGTCCAAGTTGGCCATCATCCCCCTTCCTCCTCGAGTCCCCCGGGCCGTCGACCTGGCGGCCGGGGAACGCAAGGCAGGGCCACTTCTTCTCACCCGGGCCGGCAACCGCCTCAACCGCCACGCTGCCACCCGGATCGTGCGGCGCCTGGCGAGGCAAGCGGGGGTGACCAAACACATCTCCCCGCACTCACTGCGCCACAGCTTCATCACCGCTGCCCTCGATGCCGGAGTACCGCTCCGGGACGTGCAGATCGCCGCCCGGCACGCCGATCCCAGGACCACCACTCGTTACGACCGGGCCCGCAACAATCTGGACCGCCATGCCAGCTACATCGTCACTGCTTTCGTGGCGGGCGGCGCCTGACCGGAGCAATACCGGGCGTGACACCGGAGCCAACGGATGACCCGCGGCCCCGGTGTCACGCCGACGGTCCGGTGCGGTCGGGATCACCGAGTACCGGGCGCCCTCCCCCCATGGTCGCTCCGATCTCTAGGCCAGTCGGAACCGAAGGCACTTACAGGATGGCTCAGTTCACCACTCGCGGTCAGTCGGTCCCTGGGAGGTGGTACCGCGCACTGACGACAGCCTCGAGGGTGGTCGACGGCCCCGTCAGTGGTGATGGATTCCTAGGGGCTGGCGCGTCGCCGACGTCGGCTCACGATCAGATTTGCCACACCCGCACCGACCAGTATGAGACCGCTATATATCTCAAAGCCGAGTGACTCGATTCCAGTTGAGGGAAGCGCCTGCAGGGCTGACGGCGATTGAGTCGTCTGTGAATTCTTCACGGGGGTCGGCGCTGGGTTCGTCTGCGAATTCTCTACCGGGGTCGATGTCGACGAGGTTGGCGAGGTCACTACCGGTCCCGAGGGCGGGGTGCCGTGGGCGGTGGCCGTGTTGTTCACGACGCCAGCACTGACGTCAGTCTGCGTGATGGTGTGAGCCGCATCGGCCGTGCATGTCTCGGAGGCCCCTGGGGCGAGCGTCGAACTCGGACACGTCACCGCCCCGGCTGTGGAGTCGCTCACCCCCACCGAGGTGAAAGTGACCGTTCCGGTGTTGGTGACGAGGAAGGACCAGGCGATGGTGTCGCCCAGGTCAGTCTTGCCGTCGCCGTTCACATCGGTCACGCGCGCCGATTTGGTGAGTGAGATCGCCGGAGCGGGATCGACGATATTCAGTGTCGCATTGCTGGCGTTGCTTGGGTAGTACGTCCACAGGTCGAGACCCTTCACGTCACCGAATGACCCGGTCCCGCCATTCTGACAAGGCACGTTGGCATTGCCGCCCGTGTCCTGCCCATAGGCTCGTTGGTCGCTCGACGAGTCGAACCCGGTCACCGGGTCGCCGTTGGGGATGGTCGGTGGATTGACGCCGCATAGGACGCTGTTGAACGTGCCGACGTCGCCGCCACCGGGCCCACTCGAGTGATAGCCACGGTCGTCGTAGAAGGCCGTGGTGCACTTCGTATTCGAGAAGGGGCACACCCCGCCAGGCGGGTTCTGCAAGGTAAAGGTCGGGCCACCGAGCGTGCTGTTCTCGGCGTCGAGGAGCGGGAAGTGATAAGTACCGGACTGCATCTCGACTTGGACTGGATAGTCGTTTCCGACCGGGAACGGGGTCCCGGTGTTGTCGTTGCCGTCCCAGTGGACCGTGTTGACGCCGGCAAGGCCCACACCGCGGATGACCCGATTGGTCGCCAGTGTGGGATCGAAGTTGGTTCCATTCTGACTGATGACGAGCTGATAGTTGGTGGCGGTGGTCGAAGTGAAGGAGAACGTTCCGCCCTGGCTGATGAGGCTCGTGTTCCCGCTGGAGGATCCCGCAAAGTTCAGCCCGCTCAGACTCGCCAAGGCGGCACTGGTGGGAATGTTGAGCGCCCCCAAAGTGGCCGGGTCCAGGGGCGAAAAGGAAATGGGGTACTGGGGTGCGGCGAAATTAGTGCCTCCGGCCAGTGCGGTGAGCTGCCCGCTGTCGGTCGTCCCTTCGACGTCGTGGTCGAGGATCGTCCCGTCAGGGTTCAAGAAGCCCTCGTCGTTGGCGTACAGCATGAAGCCGTTCGGGTCGAGGCCGCGCAGGTCCGTCTTGTAGAGGAATCCGTCGAGCGTTGTGACATAGAGAGTTGAGTTGAGCGGGAGCCCGTTACCTCCCGTGAAGGCGTCATAGGCATACAGAAAGATGCGACCGTTATCGTTGGTGGTGGTCGTAGCCGAATCGCGAACGGTGAGGTCCCACGCCGCCACCGATGAGCCCTGCGCCGCGTTGGTGTCGATGGCCTGGGTCAGCCCGATGTCGGCGCCGATGCTGCCATCGACATCGGTGTTGGGACCGTCGGGGCCGAAGAAGGCCACGTTGTAGAGGCCGGTCACCGGAGCGGTATACGAGCACGGCACGTAGCCGGTCGGGTTGCCGCCGCCGGTAACGGCCTGGGGACCGGCCAGTTCTTCGGTGCGCGTCGTCAGCTGGCCCTGGGCGGCGTTCCCCGACGAGGTGCGCTGGGCGTCACAGGAAAAGCCGTTCGCCCCGGGGCCAGCGGTCACGAGTGCCGGCAGAGGCGACTCGTCGTAGGCGGTGATGACACCCGGGTTGTAGACGACGATGTCGCCCTCGGTTGCCCCGCTTGTGACCCCGACGGCCGACGATCCCATCAAAAGAACCTGGCCTGCCGTCATGTAGACGTAGAAGAGGTCGCGCCGTGGAATGGTGGTTCCCCCGGTCGGTCCGTAGGAGCTGGTGCGCCATTCGATGTTGGCGCGACAACTCCCCCCGGCCGAGTTCGTGGTGCAGGTCGGAGCGGGGTTCCCGGGAAACAGGTTGGCGCTACCCTCGGCCTGCGCCGGGGCGGTACTCACGGAGAGTAGGCCACTGAACACAGCGATCACCACAACAACCGCTGGCAGGAGGCGCGTCAGAGCTAGATGCCGAAGGCGACCCGGGAGAGGAGCGTCTGCTCGTGTCCGCATTGTGTTGCTTCACCTTCACCGATAGTCGTTGCGGAACTTTACGCCACCGTCCAGGTGGGACCGAGGATTCCCCCACCCTGTGAGGGGCTTCTTGTGAACGGGCGTACTACGTATTCGAGCAGGTGGAACTCGGCAAGCTGAAGTTGCAAATGATGCTCCTGCTTGGCGCTTAGGCAAAGGTCACCGAGCCGGACCGAGCAGAATACTGCGCGGGTCACCAGTCGGTTCGGTTACCCGAATCGAGTACAACCTGTCGGACGCAGATGAAGACATTGGGCACGCATCGCCCCGTACATGAAGGAGCGGGGCCGGTCAACGGATCCAGCGAGGCTTCTTGTTCCTGAGAGCCAAGGCGTCGTCCCGCTCGAGGGCGCGCGCCAGCGATCGAGCCGGGGTCAACGTTGGCGGAGCCACCGAAGGCTTGGCGTTGACGCCGGCGAGGAGCGGCGCATCCTCTTCCGAGGACGACGCCTATGTGAGGCGGTTAGTTCCCATCAAGGTGTGGGTGACTGAGTGGGGCACCCGCAGGTCGCCAGCCATACATTCGTCGATGTCCGGACATGATGGGGTTCGGCCACGTCCCAGCGGGCTCAATCAAATACTCGGTCCCGCCGAAGGTGTCGGGGGTCCACGGGGATAGTCGAGCTCGCGCTGGTGCGTGTCCGTCCGCTCACGCGGCCTCGTGGGATTCGAGACAATGGATCTCGCCGTCTCGGAGCCCGTAGTAGACGAGGGTCAGGAGCTTCCTGGCCACCGCCACGCGGGCCTTGAATCTCCCGGCGTGCTCGGCGATGCGGAGGTAGTCGGCCCTGAGCTTCTCTCCGCCCCGGTACTTGCTGATGGCCTCGATGGCCGCCCAGCGCACGAGGGGAGATCCCTGCTAGGTGATCGGTCCTCGCCTGACCTTCTCGTCGGACTCCCGGTGTTTGGGGGTGAGCCCGGCCCAGGAGCACAGCTGTTTCGGCGACGGGAAGCGGGGGAGGTCTCCGATCTCGGCCACGAAGATGGCGCCGAGGATCTTCCCGATGCCGTCGACCTTCTGGATGGCGTTGTAGCCAGGGTCGTCCTTCAACTGGTGGTGGATGTAGCGGTCGAAGATGTCGACCTCGTTGTCCAAGAAGGCGATCAGATCCCGAAGGGAGTCCAGACGCGTGGCATAGGCCCTGGGCAGCTCGAGGGCGTCGAGCTGGGCGGACCCTCCCTGTCCCCACATGTCGCCCATGGCAGCCAGGATGCCGTTCTTGGCCATCACCCCGTGGACCTGTGCCTTGCAGCTACTGCGGTGTCCCACCAGTCCAAAGCGGTAACGCACGAGCTCACGAAGCTCTCGGGTCTCAGGGGGAGCGATCCAGCCTTCGGCCAGCCGACCCAGCCGCAGCATGGCCGCCAAGTCCTTGGCGTCACGCTCGTCGTTCTTTACTCGGCGGTGCCCCCAGTTGTTGCCCAGGGGGTGGGCCAGTGGTCGGTCGCGGGCGAACACAGTTTCCGACTGGGACCGCCGCATACCCTCATATCTTTGCAACTTATAACGTCAGTGTTATAATACTGCGGTGTGGGATGTCGTCTATCACCCTGGAGCCGAGACGGAGCACCGCTCGCTCTCGGTTGCCGATCGCAACGCCCTCGACAATGCGGTGAAGAAGCTCGAAACCTACGGACCGGTGCTCCCCTACCCACATCAGAGCGCGGTGCGAGGGTCGAAGTCGCTGCGCGAGTTGCGCCCGCGAGGGGGGCGGAGCCGGGTGCGTCCTCTCTATCAGCGCCATGGTGACACGTTCGTGATCGCTGCTATCGGCCCGGAAGCCCAGGTGGATGCGAAAGGCTTTGACCGAGCCGTTCGGTTGGCAACAAGTCGACTCAGCGATGTTGAGGAGTGACTATGAAGATCAGCGAGATGAAGAACGCCGAAGTAGTGCGAAAGGAGTCTCTCCGAGACCCAGAGTTCCGAGCTGAGTGGGACCGCACAGCCTTTGCCGGCGCGGTTGCCATTCGCGTCATTGGATATCGGGTTGACCACCAGCTGACCCAGACCGCCCTCGCCCGCCAGCTGGGTATGAAGCAGCCAGCCGTGGCCCGCTTGGAGTCCGGAGACGTGACGCCCTCGCTCGACACGCTCAGTCGGTTGGCCTCACGTCTGGGCATCAGCTTCCATATCGACATCACCCCGGAAGGAGTCGCCGTTTAGCATCGTGCTCGACCACCCGGTTTGGAGTGAGGCGGAGTAGTCGCGATGGTGGCGGCTGTCATGGGTTATTGCCCTAACGAGCCTCCCGAGAGAAACTCCTGGTCGGCGGCCTGGATCAGATTTTCGGCACGGGGAGGTCCAGGAGCAGGCGGCGCCTTCGAAAGGCCCGTGCTCCAGGTTGAGGACCTCCTTCTTCACCTCGACGAGGCCCGAGTCCCGAACTTTTCCGACCAGCTCGGGCATCTCTTCGTGGTCCCGTAGCCTTCGAGTGGGGTTGCAACTCCGTTGTCCACAGATATCGCCTGGTGACGATTGATGGCTGAATTCCGATCGACCGACTCGGATGCGGATGGGATTAACGAGTTACGTCGGCAGCTCGTGGAGTTACGCGCCGAGAATGACCGCCTCCGAGGCCTTCTGGGCGTTGGAACACGCGATGAAGCGGTCTCGCCGTGGGAGCCCACGCTCTTTGTTGAGAATGAGGGTGACGCCGACGGCGCCGCGGTCACCGTGGATCGCCACTCGCCGAGAGAGGCAAAGATCGCAGTATTCCGATCGTTGTTTGTGGGGCGGGAAGACGTTCATGCTCGGCGCTGGGAGAACCCCCGCAGCGCCAAGGCCGGCTGGAGCCCTGCTGTCCGCGGTGGTTGGGCGAATTCAACGAAGCCGTCCCGGGAATACCTTCCCTTTTCAGATGAGGTCGTCGGGTCGCACCTTTCAGGCGAGGTCCATGCCGGGCTATACCCGCTCCTCAGGGGCGATGCATGCAGACTCCTTGTCTGTGACTTCGACGGTGCGGGCTGGCTGCTCGATGCGCTCGCGTACCTGGACGCGGCTCGGGCGGCGGGCATCCCGGTCGCTCTGGAGCGCTCGAGATCGGGGGACGGTGCTCACGTCTGGAGCTTTTTCTCCGGTCCCGTCGCTGCTTCGCTGGCGCGCCAGGTCGGTGCACATCTTCTTCGCGAGGCGATGACGATCCGAGCGGAACTCGACCTCGCCAGCTATGACCGCCTCTTCCCCGCTCAAGACTTCATGCCTAAGGGTTCATTCGGCAATCTCATCGCACTCCCGCTGAACGGTGAGTGCCGCAAACGCGAGACGACGGTCTTCCTCGATCCCTCGAAGCTTGAGCCGTTCGAGGACCAGTGGGCTTTTCTTTCGTCTCTGGCTTGCGTTTCTCCGAAGGCATTGGCCGACATTGCCCGGTCGATCCCACCCATCGGAGCCGGACCCGAAGATGCCACCTATCGAAGACCATCGACCTCGGGGTCGCCAACGCCGCCAGAACAGATCGTGGCCAGCGCGGGCGCCATGATGAGCATCGAGCGCATTGGAATCCCCCCTGCTCTGCTGGTCGCTCAAACACGCGGCCTCGCTGCACAACCCTGCGTACTACGAGAAGGAACGTCTGCGGTTTTCCACCTGGAATACCCCCAGGTTCGTCCGCTGCTACGACGAAACCCTCGACCGTCTCCTGATCCCACGTGGGATCACGGCGCAAGCTGCAAGGATCATCTCCGAGGCTGGAAGCTGTCTGGTGGTGGCAGATGCTTGCCCTGATCCGGAGCCTGCGGACTTTGTCTTTACAGCGGAGCTCAATGGTGAACAGCGCTCGGCCTTCGACGCTCTGGCTCAGCACGATCTGGGAGTTCTTATCGGGCCACCGGGCACGGGCAAGACCGTGATCGCGTGTGCGCTCATATCGCACCACAAGATACCTACCCTCGTGATCGTGGACCGTCAGCCGCTGGTGGAGCAGTGGCGCGACCGCCTCGCCGAACACCTTGGTCTCGAGCAGAAACAGATCGGCCAGCTCGGGGGCGGGCGTCGAAAGGCCCGGGGGCTCGTGGACATCGCCACAGCGCAGTCATTGGCTCGCCGGGAGGATCTAGCGGAGTTGGGGCTCCGCTACGGTTTGGTTGTCGTCGATGAGTGCCATCACGTGCCGGCGGTGACCTTCAAGCGCTGTGTGCGGCAGCTCCCGGTGCGACGCTGGTCGGGACTGACCGCAACCCCATACCGGCGAGATGGGTTGCAGGGCTTGATCACGATGTATTGCGGTCCCATTCGTCACCGGATCGGAGCAAGGAACGACGCAACCTCCCTTGCCCGACTCGAGCTCGTGGTTCATAGCACCAAGCACTCGGTTCCAGAATCAGAGGACCTCGGAATCCAGGACATTTTCCGGGGGATCGTCGAAGACCACGAGCGAACAGAGCAGATCTGTAACGACGTGCTCATGGCAGTTCACCAAGGCAGGAATTGCTTGGTTCTTGCTCAATGGACCGAACATGTAGAAACCATCGCCGACGGTCTCCGTCAGGTCGGCCTCGATCCATACGTCCTCTACGGTGGGATGCCCAAGAAGCAACGAAGGGAGGTGGTCGGGAAGCTCAACCAGACTTTCCCTGGAGGAGGACTCCTCCTCGTTGCCACCGGCGGACTCTTGGGTGAGGGGTTCGACTGTCCTCCATTGGACACGCTATTTCTGGCCTTTCCTCTCGCGTTCAAGGGCCGGATCATCCAGTACGTCGGGCGGGTCCTTCGGCCCTTGCCGGAAAAAACAAGTATCGAGGTACACGATTACGTTGATTTCGATGTTCCCGTGTTGGCTCGGATGCATGGAAAGCGTTTGCCTGGCTACGCGAGTCTTGGGTTCGACACCAAGCACCGCTCAGGTGGATCAGCCTGAGGGAGCTGCGCTGTTTGGAATGACAAAGACAGCTGAAGGGTGCCGCCCATGGGTCGGCTCCTACCAGCCACTTCTTCCGCAACTGCGATCCTCTCGTCGCACCGCGACAATGACCCATGGCCTTCCGTCTCGCCGCTATCGGTCTCCGACAGATCCTTCGCCTGCTCCTGCTCAGGTGTCGCTCTTCGCGGTCCAAAGACCTCGAGCTGTTGGTCTTGCGCCAAGAGCTGGACGTGCTCCGCCGTCAGGTGCCCCGGCCACGGTTCCGACCCGAGGAGCGATGGGTGCTCACCGTCCTCCAGCGTCTGCGACCAGTCCGGGATCGTCTGTCGTCCCTCGTCACGCCCGACACGATCCGCCGCTGGCATCGTGACCTGGTTCGCGCCAAGTGGCGCTACCGTCATCGGGTCGTGTCGCGAGGGCGGATCCCCGACCACGTGCGGCTTCTGGTCTGGCGCCTGGCCAGCGAGAATCCGACCTGGGGCTACTGCCGCCTGAGAGGAGAGCTCAAAAAGGTCGGGTCCGAGATCTCGACGACGAGCATCCGACGAATCGTGGCCGAGAAGCGTCGACCTCCGGAAAAGCGCGAAACCTGGCGTCAGTTCATGCGAACCCAGGCCTCGTCGATCATCGCTTGTGACCTCTTCACCGTCGAGTCCGTTCGCTTGAAGACCCTTCACGTTCTCTTCTTCATCGACCTGCACACGAGGAAGGTCCTCCTCGGCGGGGTGACCGACGGCGCCGCCAGCGCCACCTGGTGTGCCTAAATCGCCCGCAACCTGACCGAGGCGAGAGAAGACCGCGACACAGTGATCCGCTACCTGGTTCATGACCGGGACAAGCGGTTCTGCCCAATCTTCGACGAGGTCTTCCGGGCCGAGGGGATCGAGATCCTGCGCACGCCGTGGCGGGCACCGAAGGCCAACGCCTATGCCGAACGGTTCATCCGGACGCTCCGCACCGAGTGCCTCGATCGTGTTCTCATCCTGGGCGAACGGCATCTTCGATCGGTGTTGGAGACCTACGTCGAGCACTACAACTGCCAACGACCGCATCGCGGGCTCGACCTTGTGGCGCCGGAGGGAGCGAAAGACGTCTCGCCGCTCATCATCAACGACTCAGTCAGACGTCGGGAGCTCTTGGGTGGCCTGATCCACGAGTACTACCGAAGAGCTGCGTAAGCCGCTGCGATCGAGGTGCCCTCCAGCCTCGATCAAGTCATCGGAGATCCTCGAAATGGGGATCGGTCGCGCCGATGGAAAGACCGGTTTACTCGGCGTGCGCGGGAGTCGCATTTTGCACAGCCATAGGAGCGATCCTCGGCCGGACTCAGGACATCGATTCTGAAGTGTCACCCTACAGGAGCGCGCACCACGGAGTCCTGCACCACGTGCACCACGTACACCACGGTTCTCCGCGATCACGGCGTCCTGAATACATCATGAGCACCCACCCGTCGCCAGATGATGTGTGCTTCACCAGGGGTGATCTGACTCCCGTACTCGAAGGTCGCCCGACCGTCGGCCGCCCATGTCATCTCGAAGATCCCGGCGGCCCCCTTTACCCCCTTCACCCGAAGACTCGATCGAAACGCTCCCGCTTTGAGGTCGGCTACGAACTGTGCGACCGCCGCCAAAAAAGCTTCCTGCTGGTCAGCCGAGAGCGCATCGAAGTCGGCGCCAAAGCGGGCCAACCAGGCAAAGGTGGGCACGCTTTTCAGCGAGCACGCCGCGGCCGCCCTGGAGCTTTTGCCCGACTCCCCAAGGCCGTAAGGAGCTCCTCGCCGGAGCCGAATACTTCCAGACGATCGCCGGCACGATCCGTGTCCGCTTCGCGCTCCCCCTCCTGCCACTCCTTTGTCCAAAACCACGCCTGGGTGGCGTCGATGACCTTTTGCGGCCGGAGAAGAATCCCCTCGTCCGTAATCTCGGCATCGAGGAGATCGCCTTCTTCCAGACGCGCTGCGGCGCGGATCTCCTCGGGAAGCGTCAGTTGTCCTTTGGCTCTCAGTGTGGTTCTCGACACAATCGCAGCCTAACAGATATTCCGATTATCGGATAGTCCGATTTTCGGAATCCTGACAGCACAAGGTGGTGGAGGGTCGCTCGAACCCTGATGGATTGGATCTCACATCGTCTCTTGACGGCACGCCGTCCAGGGCTTAGGAGCGGGCGGACATGAAGGATGCCACCAGAGGGTCGGAGCTCTACCAGGGACTTCTACCTCCCCTGCGTCTCCCTCGTCGCAGTGTGCGTCCCGCCGAGAGGTGTAAGTCGGACACCGGATGAACCTCGACGTCGAACAGTGTGTCATGCGGTGATGGCCAAGGGCTCCTCCAGGTCATCGAGCTGGTCGGTGGCGGCGTCGAGCATGGCCATGGACTCCTCGGACAGGTAGCGCCGGTCGGCCACGGCCCACTCGTCGTGTTGTTCGACGAGCACGGCAGTGACGAGGCGCATGATCGAGGCGTCGTTGGGGAAGATGCCCACGACGTTGGTGCGCCGCTTGATCTCGGCGTTCACCCGTTCGAGGGGGTTGGTGGACCACAGCTTGGTCCAGTGTGGCGAGGGGAAGGCCGAGAAGGCGAGCAGGTCCTCGCCCGCATCGGCGAGCTTGTCCGCCACGACAGGGAACTGGGGGCGCAAGGTGGCGACGACCTCGCCGAGCTGGGCCCGGACATGGCGGCGGTCGGGCTGGGCGAAGATCGTCCGGATGGCGGCCGCCACCATCTGGGCCTTGGCCCTCGGAACACTGGCCAGGGCGTTGCGCAGGAAGTGGACCCGGCACCGCTGCCACGACGCCCCCACGAAGACCTTGGCGATGGCCTCTTTGAGCCCCAGGTGGTGATCGGAGACCACGAGCTTCACGTCCCCGAGGCCCCGAGCCCGCAGGCCCTTCAGAAAGGCCGTCCAAAAGGCCCCGTCCTCCGAGTCGCCCACGTCGATGCCGAGCACCTCTCGGTCCCCGGTGCCCGACACCCCGGTCACCACCACCACCGCCCGGGAGACCACCCGGCCCTTCACCCGCCCCTTCACGTAGGTGGCGTCGCAGAACAGATAGGGGAACCCCGCATGCCCCAGGGGCCGGGTTCGGAACGATTCGAGGTCCTTGTCGAGCTCGGTGCAGATGCGGCTCACCTCGGACTTCGACATCCCCGAGGACGCCCCCAGCGCCTGGACCAGGTCGTCGACCTTGCGGGTCGACACCCCGTGGACATAGGCCTCCATGACCACGGCGAACAGGGCCCGGTCGATGCGCCGGCGCCGCTCCAAGATGGAGGGGAAGAAGCTCCCCTGGCGCAGCTTGGGGATGGCCAGGTGCACGTCCCCGGCCTTGGTCGAAAGCACCCGGGCTCGGTGCCCGTTTCTCTGGGTGGTGCGGCTGTCGGCTCGCTCATAGGGAGCCGCTCCGATGGCCTCGGTCGCCTCCACCTCGATGAGGGCCTGGAGCACGAACTCCACCGAGCTGCGGATCTTGTCGACGTCGCCACCGGCACGGAGCGCGTCGAGCAGTGCGTAGGGGTCAAAATCAGTCTGGGCCACCGGGGTGATCTCCTTTGTCGTGCCTTGCAAGGGACACGTCGAGGATCACTCCGGTGGTCCACTACCTGGTGGACCCCGCCGAACTACACCACGTCAGGGGACGCCAACCGACCTGGGGCTACTGCCGCCTGAGAGGAGAGCTCAAAAAGGTCGGGGCCGAGATCTCGACGACGAGCATCCGACGAATCGTGGCCGAGAAGCGTCGACCCCCGGCCGGGAGCGAGACCTGGCGCCAGATCATGCGAGCTCAGGCGTCGTCGATCATCGCCTGTGACCTCTTCACCATCGAGTCCGTTCGCTTGAAGACCCTCCACGTCCTGTTCTTCATCGACCTGCGTACGAGGAAGGTCCTCCTCGGTGGGGTGACCGACGGCGCCGCCAACGCCACCTGGTGCGCCCAAATCGCCCGAAACCTGACCGAGGCTCGAGAAGGCCGCGACGAGCCGATCCGCTACCTGGTTCATGACCGGGACAAGCGGTTCTGCCCAATTTTCGACGAAATATTCCGCGCCGAGGGAATCGAGATCCTGCGTACACCGTGGCGGGCACCGAAGGCCAACGCCTATGCCGAACGGTTCATCCGGACGCTCCGCACCGAGTGCCTCGATCGGGTTCTCATCCTGGGCGAACGGCATCTTCGATCGGTGTTGGAGACCTACGTCGAGCACTACAACCGCGAGCGACCCCATCGCGGGCTCGACCTTGTGGCGCCGGAGGGAGCGAAAGACGTCTCGCCGCTCACCATCAACGACTCAGTCAGACGTCGGGAACTCTTGGGTGGCCTGATCCACGAGTACTACCGAAGAGCTGCGTAAACCATTGCGATCGAGGCACCCGCCAGCCTCGATCAAGTCATCGGAGATCCTCGAAATGGGGATCGGTCGCGCCCCCGGAAAGGTCGGCTTGCTCGGGTGCTCCGGAGTCGTGCTTTGCACGACCATAGTGACGATCCGCGGCCGGACTCAAGACACCAATTCTGAAGTGGCACCCTACAGGTGCGGGGCTCGCCCAGACTCGCCACAAGCGGCCGTTTTCCGCCCCTCGCACTGCTACAACCTGGACTTTCTCTGGAGCGGACGACGGGATTCGAACCCGCGACCCTCACCTTGGCAATAAAGAGAGGCCCAACCCCCCTACCTGCACCTTTGCAAGATCACGCAGGACGATCGCCGTTCTGACCGACCACGACACACCACCATCAACCGTAACGGTCAATGGCGCGTGCGTTTTCTGTGGAGCGCGAACCGCGGAATCCCGCACCACGTGCACCACGCCAACGGTTCCCACGCCCCTCAACATCGGCGACATTGTACCGAACGGGCCCGCTGTCGATCGTCGGGCTCGATCGAGGTATCGGCTCATGGGGCTGCATAGGTCTGCATAGGTCTGCATAGGGCAGCCATTGCCGGGATTGTCCTCGGTATCGCTGCTTGCCTCCTCGTTGCGCCCTGTTCGGCCTCGGCGGCATCGCCTGAGAGGCGTGGCCATCGCCAAGCACGAGCGCCGACTTGGCGTCGTCGCCATCGTGGTCGCGCTGGTAGCCGGGACCTTGGGTTTCATCATCCTCGGTGCGTCCCAGCCCCATCACCTGTGAGCTGACCGTGTACGCCCGGATGCAAACCTTCCACCTCGACGGCCATAACATGCCCAAGCTGGTCGGGGCCCTGGACGTCGCCGCGGACGAGGTTCGGTTGCTCCCCGGATTTAGCGGACTCCTGTGCTTGGAGGATCGATACTGCGGGAGGTGGCACTTGGTGACAATCATCACGCTGCGGAATGCCGAGGGTTTGGCGGCATTCGCGAGGCAGGCCGAGGAGGCCCGGCGGCTCATCTCCCAGGGATCCGACCTGGGCGTTACCAGTCACGAGCGCAATGACGTTCTCTTCGTGCTGGACGAGGAAATCGAAGCACTTAGTCGGTGGCAGTTCTGTTGCGAATGAGTCTCTCCCTGGCGCGTGCCGCGAGGGCCACGTCAGGCCCGGCCTACCAACAGCCCGACGGCTAGGCCTTCGTGGCCTGGACCTGATAGTCAACGAATTGCTCGGCATGGCGTTGACCTTCGGGGACCGGAATGAGTCTTGAGGATCTGGGCACCCCTCGATCGAAGTCCTCGTCGAAGTTAGCCACGTCCTTCGGGTCACAGTCGATCGGGGCTCGAATTGGGGAGATGTTCAGAAAGTCTTCAAGAAACCCCAAGGTTCGGATGACAGCCTCATCAGGTGCAGGGGGCTCAGATCTTGGTGGTAGAAGACGAAGAGAACATCTCGTTCGTCGTCACGGCCGCACTTCGACTATCTGGCTTCGATGTGGTCGAGGCGCGACTGGGCGGTGACGCGCTACGGGTTGCTTTGGCGGAGGATCCGCCGGACCTGATCGTCCTCGATGTCATGCTGCCAGATATCGATGGATTCGAGGTGTGTCGACGATTACGCGCTGCGGGGGTCGGGGCGCCGGTGGTGTTCCTGACCGCCCGAGACGCTACTGCGGACCGTGTCCGAGGTCTCACGATCGGTGGAGATGATTATCTGGTCAAGCCCTTCAGCGTCGAGGAGCTGGTGGCGCGAGTTCGCGTGGTTCTTCGTCGGAGTGGCAAGTCGGTCGAGTCGCCAGTGCTCACCTGCAGGGACTTGGTGCTCGACGACGATGCACATCGCGTGACACGTCAGCGCCGTGTTGTCGATCTCTCTCCGACTGAGTACAAGCTCCTGCGATTTTTGATGCGACAACGCGGGCCACGTCGTGAGTCGAGGACAGATCCTCGACCACGTCTGGGAGTACAGCTTCAACGGTGAGTCGACGGTGGTGGAAACGTTCATGTCCTCGCTCCGCAAGAAGGTAGACACTGTCGGACGGCCACTGATCAAGACGGTGCGCGGCGTCGGCTATCGCATCGACAGATACTGAGTACGGATGACCCTGCGCTTACGGCTTTGCGTCGCTGCCGGACTGTTGCTCGTGGTACTAGGGGTCGCTGGATACGTCCTGATCGGGACGGTCGAGGCATCCCAGCTTCAGCAAATCGATCAAGAGTTGCAAACGGCTCTCCCCGCGGCGGCGGTCTTGAGAGGCCCTAGTACTTCCCTGGCGCCTCGGCCACCTTTGGCGACTCACAGCACACTCAGTGACGTCTACGTCGCTTTCATCTCAAACGGCCATCGAGACGTATCGCTGGATCCCGCCTTGGCTGGGAATAACGCTCCACGTACTCCAAGAACTGTTTCGACATTGGGAAATACGACTCTGCGGCCGGTGACGGTGGGCTCGTTGTCAGGACCAGGAAGATGGCGTGCCGTCCTGATCTCGCGGCCTGGGACGACCCAGCAAGTTCTCGTGGCAGTGTCTTTGACGCGGGCAGATGCCACCGCCGCAAAGTTTCGCTTAGCGGTCATTGCGACAGGCGCAGTTCTGTTGGCCGTCCTCGCGGCCGCCGCCTATTGGGTGGCTCGGCTCGGCCTGCGTCCGATCGCCGAAGTCACCGAGGTGGCGGACTCCATTGCGGCTGGGGCCCGGTCCCGGCGGATGAGATCACCTCGTTCAGGCACCGAAGCCGCGCATCTGGCTCGGGCCTTCAACGTCATGCTCGACGAACAAGAAGCACTCGAGGCCCGGCTCCGTCAGTTCGTAGCCGATGCGTCGCACGAACTGAGAACCCCGGTGTCAGCCATCCAGGGGTTTCTTCAACTGTGGCAGCAGGGCCACCTGCGAGAAGGCCCGAAGTTCGACGACGCAGTGCGTCGAATCGGACAGGAGAGCGCCCGGATGGCTGGGTTGGTGGAAGACCTGTTGACGCTGGCTCGGCTCGACGAGGGTCAACCTTTGGTGCGCGACCAGGTTGATCTGACGCCGCTTGTCGACGATGTCGTCCGTGCCGCCTCCTCGAATCATCCGTCACGCCACATCCGGATCGAGGGAGACGATGCGGCCGTCGTCATCGGTGATCCAAGGGCGTTACGTCAAGTCATCGCCAACCTGGTCACAAACTCCCTCATCCACACTCCATCGACCGCGTCGGTGAGAATACGTATCAATTCTTCTTCAAGCGCGGTGCAACTGGAGGTGGCCGACACCGGACCTGGCATGGACGCTGAAGGCGCTGCCCATGCCTTTGATCGCTTTTGGCGGGGGGACACGAGCCGATCGCGACCGGGATCTGGCTTGGGATTGCCAATCGTGGCGGGCATCGTGGCCGCCCATGGCGGACAGCTCAAGATGGACACTGTTCTCGGCCAGGGCACGGTGGTACGGGTATCTCTCCCTGTGGCTTAGGTGTTGAACCAAGAGCTACAGAGGTCAGGGTCCTCCGGTGCAAGATCCAAATGACCAGAGGAGACCGGGTTCTCGTTGGGATCTCCGCCGACGATCTCGACTTGATCGACCTGAGCACCAAGACCAGTCGTCGCGTATTGGCCGGTCCTTAGGTCTGTGAAACCCCCACGTCCCCGCCTTGACGGGACTGAATTCTGCTCGCAACGTGATATTCACAGAGAACCCGCATGTGTCTTTCAAGGTCCTCATAGGTCGACGCTCCAGGATGTCGTCCCATGAGGAACCTGTTAGAGGCCGTAAGACATTCTTCCCATCGCGCTGCCCCTGGAGCGTATCCATCGGCGAGCTCGCGATCCCGGCACTCATCGAGTCGGCGCAAGGCGGTCCGGACCGCGCTGTTGGTCAGTTGCGTTCCGGTCATCCTGGCGGCCTGCGGCAGCTCACCAGCGGCGGGATCGAGCACCAGCTCGACCACGGCCAAGTCATCGGGCACGGCCTCTCTGACGGCATATACGAACTGCTTGAAGCAGCATGGCGTGACACTCCCGAATTTCCCAAGTGGGTCGGGAGGTCCCCCTACGGGAGGCAGCGTCCCCAGCGGGACACCCCCCTCCGTCGGATCGGGAGGATCGCCGCCCGCCGGAGGCAACTTCGCCAACAACCCGAAATTTCAAAAGGCAGCGGCTGCGTGCAAAAGCCTCAGGCCCTCGGGGAGTTCCGGTTTCGGCGGACCAGGGGGGGCGGGCGGGTTCAACAGTTCGGCGTTCGCCGCTTACCGCAATTGCCTGAAACTGCACGGTGTCACGTTGCCGACGGGAACACCACAGGGCTCCGCGAGTTCGATACCGCCCACGACGCTCAGTCAATCGAACCCCACCGTGGAGGCTGCGATGCAGGCCTGCGCCGCACTGCAGCCGTCGGCCTCCACCACCACGACGACGGGCTGACGATGCCTATCTCCGCCAGGAGCTACACGAAGGGACGACACCTCCGATGAGATTCGCCACGCGATTGATCAGACGCAGGTCGTTTGTCTGGTACACGCTCCTGGGGTTAGCGGTGGCAGCGGTTGCCACACTGGGCCTGGAGTCGATCTATGGCACCTCCTCGGCAAGTCCCTCGACGGCGAGAACGGTGACCGTGCAGCGCGGCACGGTGCAGTCGAGCGTCTCAGCCTCCGGCAATGTGAGCGCAGCCACCTCGGATTCGGTCAGCTTCCAGACCAGCGGGACCTTGACCGCCGTTAACGTCACGCTCGGGCAGAATGTCACGGCCGGCCAAACACTCGGCACCCTGGATCCCACGAGTGCTCAGGCGAACCTGGCGTCGGCCCAGGCTGCCTTGAGCGCGGCCCAGTACACCCTTTCATCGGTCGAGCAAGGTGGCACCACAGCCCAGCTGGACCAAAACAAGGCAGCGCTGGTGTCCGCTCAAAGCCAGCTCACGTCCGACCAGGAGCAGCTGGCCACCGACGAGACCAACCTGACCAAGGCTCAGAACCAGCTCACGGCCGACCAGGCACTGGGTTGTCCGGCCGCGGCAAGTTCGGCGTCTTCTGGTTCGTCAGGCACGGGAAGCTCCGGAGCAGGCTCGGCCCAGACCTCTACCTCTGGGACCGGATCCGCCACGAGTGCGTCCGATACGGCCGTGATGCTTTCGGGGACCGTCAATCCGGGTGGTGTCGACACCACCTATTACTTCATGTACGGCACAACGGACGCATATAGCTCCGCGACACCCAGCGCTGATGCCGGGTCGGGAACGACCAGTGTCCAGGTGAATACAACGGTCACGGGACTTACTCCTGATACGACCTACCTCTATCGTCTCGTGACGGTCAACTCGGCCGGCACATCTGTCGGCGTGGCTCAGACCGTCAGCACAGCGGCAAGCGCGTGCGTCGTGGACCAGCAGAACATCGCCTCCGACCAGCAAACCGTCACCAAGGACAAGGCCGCCGTCACGGCTCAGCAGTACACCGTGGCGAGTACCTCTGCCAGCCAGGCGGTGACCTCCTCGACGATCGCCCAAGATCAGGCTCAAGTACTTCAGGACCAAAACACCGTCACCGCCGATCAAAAGGCCGTGAATGACACGGTCCTCACCGCACCGGTGAGTGGGATCGTGACCTCGGTGAATGACGTTGTCGGCGACACCGTCACCGGGAGTGGATCGTCTTCGAGCGGCACTGGGTCGTCCTCCACAGGGTCGACGTCGAGCTCTACCGCCAGCACCGGTTCGGGCACGACTGGATCGAGCTCAACGGGCGCCACCGGCTCGGGCGCGACCGGATCCACGGGCACGTCGTCCACCGCTTCTTCCGGGACATCATCCACTGGTTCTGCCGGTTCTACAGGATCCTCGAGTTCCTCGGCCTTCGTCGCCATTCAGGACATGGGCACTCTCGAGGTGGTCGCCGGTTTCGCTGAAGCGAACATTTCCAAGATGGCTGTTGGCGAGACGGCTACGGCCACTCTTCCAGCGTTGCCCAACACCACTGTGGCGGGAACGGTCGTCGCCGTCTCCCCGACATCGACCGTGGTCAGCAATGTAGTGACTTACGACGTGACCATCGCCTTGCAGAGCCCACCCTCGAGCGTAAAAGTCGGGATGACCGCCGACGTGAGCGTCGTCGTCCAGACGGCCAGTGATACCCTGGAGTTACCGAGCGCAGCCATCACTACCACCGGACCCATCTCCACTGTCACGGTCCTCGCCAACGGCAAGCAGACGGTCACCACGGTCACGACCGGCCTGGTGGGCGACTCGACCACCCAGATTCTGAGCGGAGTAAGCGTGGGTGAGGTCGTGGTCGAGCCCGTGGCCTCGGTGTCAGCGTCGAGCACCACCGGTAGCAGCACATCTGGTGGCGGCTTCCCGGGTGGCGGCGGTGGCTTCCCGGGTGGCGGCGCCGGGATCCCGTGATGCCCTCAGTCGCTGAGGCGAACGTTGGTGGCCGCTTGAGAATCGAGAACCCCGTCATCGCCATGCGCAACGTGGTCAAGGACTACCGAATGGGTGATACCGACGTCCACGCGCTGCGGGGTATCTCGCTCCAGATCATGCAGGGCGATTTCGTGGCCATTATGGGCACGTCAGGGTCCGGCAAGTCGACGCTCATGAACATCGTGGGTTGTCTCGACGTCCCGACGCGGGGTCACTACTGGCTGGACGGTGTCGATGTCCGCACGCTTGACGATG
This sequence comes from uncultured Acidimicrobiales bacterium, assembly GCA_963848335.1. Classification (GTDB taxonomy): domain Bacteria; phylum Actinomycetota; class Acidimicrobiia; order Acidimicrobiales; family UBA8190; genus Chersky-840. Next base: position 1,148,284 of record CAWKDD010000001.1, on the reverse strand, counting down.
ACGATCTGGCTCGGATACGGAACCGCAAGATCGGTTTTGTTTTCCAGAGCTTCAATCTGTTGCCGCGTATGTCGGCGATCGCCAACGTCGAGCTGCCTCTCGCCTACGCCGGGGTGCACCCCAAGCAACGGCGAGCAAGGGCCGCCCGGGCGCTTCAGGCCGTCGGACTCGGGGAACGCATGCACCATGTCCCGAGCGAAATGTCCGGCGGCCAACAGCAACGCGCCGCTGTGGCGCGGGCCATTGTGACCAACCCCGCTTTGATCCTGGCGGACGAGCCCACCGGGAACCTCGATACCGAATCGAGCATCGATGTAATGTCGGTGTTCGACACGCTGCATTCTCAGGGGCGAACGGTGGTCCTGATCACCCACGAAGATGATATCGCCGCCTACGCGCAACGCATCGTGAAACTTCGTGACGGACAGATCGTCGATGATCACCGTCGAGACGCATCGGGAGCACACAGCACCCATGTGGCACACGCTGAGGCCGGTCAGGGTGTGTTCCGATGACCCAGAGAGACATTATGCGCATGGCGCTCGGAGGGGTTACGTCCAACAAGCTGCGTTCGTTGCTGACGATGCTCGGAGTGCTTATCGGGGTGTCCGCGGTGATCATCTTGGTGGCGGTGGGCACGGGCTCCTCCCGTGCGGTTGAGGCCCGCATCGACGCCCTCGGGACCAATACCTTGACCGTATTCAACACAGGAAGATTTGGCTCAGGGGTCTCTTCCACGGGTACTCAGTCACAGAAGGCAAGTCTGACCATCGCCGACGTCCAGAAGATTTCCGATCACAACAACGCACCCGACGTGGCCTCGGTGTCGCCGGTGCTCTCCACTTCGGTCACCGCCACCTATGAGGGAGCGACCTATTCCACGACGGTCACCGGCTCGACTCCCTCGTATCTTAAGGCCAGCGATTACACCGTCGCCTCGGGGAGAGCCATCTCGAGCGCCGATGTCTCGCGCCATGCTCAGGTGGTCGATATCGGCGCATCTGTGGCCAGCAATCTCTTCGCCACGGGTTCCAACCCCATCGGCAAGCAGATCACCCTGGGCTCGTCGAACTTCCTCGTGGTGGGCGTGCTCGCTTCCAAGGGGTCGACCGCCGGCCAGAACCAGGACGCGGTGGCCATAGCTCCCTACACGGCGGTTCAGGATCAGCTCACCGGGGAGTCCCAGTCCTTCACGGAGCTCCTTGTCCAAGGGAAGTCCTCCTCGACCCTCACCCTGGCCCAGAACGAGGTGGAGAACATTCTCGCCGCCCAGAACGACACGACGGTGGCCGACCTTCCCTTTCAGGTCCTGAACCAAGCGAGCTTGTTGTCCACCGCCACATCGACAACGAGCACCCTGACCGTGTTGCTAGGGGCCGTGGCGGCGATCTCGCTTCTCGTCGGCGGTATCGGTGTCATGAATATCATGCTTGTGAGTGTCACGGAGCGGACCCGAGAGATCGGGATTCGCAAAGCCGTCGGTGCTCCGAAGCTCGCCATCCTCTCCCAATTCCTCATCGAGGCAGTCTTGATTTCGCTCGTCGGCGGTGCGGTGGGCGTTGGCCTCGGTCTGATCGGGGCGCGGTTCAAGATCGACGGCGTCCAACCCGTGGTGGCCCCTGCTTCGATCGCGTTGGCCTTCGGAGTTGCGATCGCCGTCGGGGTGTTCTTTGGCTTCTATCCCGCCAATCGCGCCGCATCGCTTCGGCCCATCGACGCCCTTCGCTACGAGTAAAGACTGGAAGGCCACGACGTGTCTGAGACCGACATCACGAGGAGTGCAATGTCCGTAACTGGGGTCGAACCCGTTACCGAGGAAGTACCTGTCACTACATCACCTCGCCACGTGGCGACATTAGGTTCTCCAGGGGAATCAGACGGAACGCTCGGAGACGACGACGAAGAGTGGCCGGTGCGGGGTCCGCGCAAGGGGATACGGATGCCGGTCCCCACGGTGTTGCTCCTGGCGGTACTCATTGCCGCGGGGGGACTTTGGGGTGGCGCGGCACTCCAGCGCAGCCATGGCTCGACCGCGACGTCGTCGGCAGCCTCACCGTTCGCTGCATTGCGGAGCGGAGGGGCCGGAGGCCTTTCTGGGCTCGGCGGCACAGGAGCCCTCGGCGGTGCCACCACCGGCACCGTCACCTCGGTCAGTGGTTCCACCCTCTATGTCACGAACTCGAGCGGCAACCTGGTGAAGGTGATCGTCGGCCCCTCGGCGACGGTGAGCCGGAACGCCAAGTCCAGCCTCGGGGCGCTTCAGGTGGGTGACACCGTGGTGGTCCAGGGTTCGAAGGCGAGCAATGGGTCGGTATCCGCAACATCGGTGTCGGCGACGGGGGCGGGCGTTTCTTCGGGCTTTCCCGGATTCGGCTCTGGTGCCAGTGGAGGAGCAGGTTCGGGATCTGGCGGATAGCGGGTTTGACTCGGCATCGTGTCCCATAAGGATGGTGTCGTCGTTGACCCGGACCGACACTCGACTTCGACGCGAGCCTGGGACGGTAAGAGCCATCGTCGACCACTCGCCGAAGGGGCGCGCTGTGGAGATACCGGACAGTGACGACTCTATTGGCTTCCGAGCGACATCCGGCGACTGACCAAACACGAATTCGACGCCAGAGATGAGCAGAGCCTTAGACGTTCAAGGGGCTTCCCGCTGGCGCATCAGGCGGGCCGCCCGGCCAGATCACCCTCCTCGGCCCCCATACGACGAGCCTCGGCGAACGCAGGCGCGCCGAACGAGGCGCATCGTCCTCCTCGTGAGTGCGTTTGCGGGGACGGGTGTGCTTGGTTCTGGAATCATCGCGGACCTGCACGTCCGATCCGAGTTAAGCCAGGCTCGTTCGTCGCTGCAGGTCACTCGGACGCACCTCGCGCTCACAGTGGAACAGTTGTCGTCGGTGGAATCCACCCTGGGGAAGACCACCAGCCAGCGCGACGCGTTGCAGGTGGAACTCACGACCACCTCACAAGAGCTCGCTACAGCAAGAGCGAGCCTCTCGACTACCCAAGCCGGCCTGTCCGACGCAAACAAGAGCCTCGCGTCCCAAGGTGTCGATATTGCCAAGCTCAATACCTGTCTGGGAGGAGTGGAGCGGGCGCTCAACCAGATCGCCGTAGGCAACAACACTGGTGCTGTCGCTTCGATCTCGGGGGTGTCGAGCAGCTGCCAGGCCTTGCAAGGACAGGGCACAGGGGGGTCTGTCTACCCTTTTGACTTTCCCGATCCCGACGTCATTCGGGTAGGAACTGTCTACTACGGCTACGCAACGAACTCCGCGGTCGGCAATGTTCAACTGATCCAGTCGTCTGATCTCGTCCATTGGACCGTGGACGGTGATGCCCTGTCCCATCTCGCGTCGTGGGCGCACTCTGGAGACACGTGGGCGCCGGGAGTCTTCGAGCTCAACGGCACCTTCGTGCTCTACTACGCGGTGGTTGATGGAACCACGGGGAAGGAGTGCATCTCGGTCGCTGTAGCCGCCGATCCTCAAGGACCCTTCGTCGACAACTCGACCGCACCACTCGAGTGTCAGCTCGATCTCGGGGGGTCAATAGACCCGAGCCCGTTTCTCGACGCTTCGGGCACCCCGTACCTGGTGTGGAAGTCGCAAGGAGCAGACGGTCAACCACCGGCCATCTGGTCCGCGCAGCTGACGGCCGATGGTGCTGGCTTGGCCGGTAACGCGGCACAAATCCTCGTCCGTCCCAGCCAAGCCTGGGAAGGTGGCGTTGTCGAGGGTCCTTCCATGTTGCTTTGGTCGGGCCGCTATTACCTCTTCTACTCGGCAAATGACTGGGAGAGTGCCAACTACGCCATAGGGGTAGCAACGTGTCAGGGCCCACTTGGACCGTGCTCCAAGTCTCTCACTCACGCACTTCTGGGGTCGCAAGAGGGGACGGCAGGCCCGGGTGGGCCTTCACTTTTTGCTGATCAAGACGGCCAGTTGTGGATGGCCTTTCATGCGTATCTCCCGACGGCAGTGGGCTATCCCAATAGTCGTCTGCTGTTTCTTCGCCGGCTGGCATTTGCTAACAATGTTCCGATTGTTGAACCTACGAACTGACATTCATCAGCAACGCAATTGAGTCAGCTACTGCAACAACGGGTGCATCGGGACGAAAATGCTCTGGAGCCGGCACCGGCAGTCGAAGGTCAACGGCCCGACCACCGAAGAACGCGAAGAAATGTGGTGCAGATGTGGTGCACTTCGTTCCCAGACGCGCCAGAAGGGTCCGATTTCGACCTCTTGCACCGCCACGACCTGGACTTTCTCTGGAGCGGACGACGGGATTCGAACCCGCGACCCTCACCTTGGCAAGGTGATGCTCTACCAGCTGAGCCACGTCCGCTTGTGACGCCGCGATTGTAGCAACGGGTCAAACCGCTGAGCTCCCCCCGTCGTGGGCCGGGCCAGTCGCTCTCCCACCGGTAGTCGGCAAAGGTGCTGGTCAACCCCGTGATCTACTCAGGCCCAGTGACCCCCGTTGCGCTCCGCAGCCTTGACGAGCTCGGCAAAGGAGTCGGCAAGCAGGTCGCCGAAGTGCGCGACCTCGGGCACCAGCTCTCGGCACCCCAGGATCCCGACGTACAGCGTGCCCTCGTAGCTCGCCACGGTGACGTTGAGCCCCACACCCTCGATGATGGGCCCCACGGGATAGAGCGCCACGAGCCTGGCCCCCGCGCACCACAACGCGAAGTCGGGGCCGGCGACGTTGGAGACGAGCACGTTGAACAGAGGTGGCAGTGGTCGAAGAGACGCAGATTTCCCGCCAGTCGGGCGAGCCGTGACGAAAGGGCCGGGAACGCAAGTTGCGCCCATCCCTGGATCAGCTCCTCCGACAACACGCGCGCCTGGTCCTTCGCCAGCCGGGTCCCGGCCGCGATCGTGGTGTAGCGCTCGACGGGGTCGGCGACCTGGGTGGCCAGCGACACGAGCATGGCCGAGACCTTGTTCCCGAGCGCACCCCGATCGGCCTCGCCCCGCCGCGACATCGGCACCATGGCGACGACCGGCTCCTCGAGCCGCTCCCCACGCTCGGCCAGCAGGCGCCGCAGCGCGCCCGCCACCGCGGCCAGCACGACGTCGTTGACCGTGCCGCCGAAGACCCGGCGCACGGTGCGGATCTCGTCCAGGGGAACCTGGGAGAAGGCGAATCGCCGGTGGGGAGAGATGGCGCCGTTGAGCGAGGTGCGCGGCGCCCGGAAGGGCGCAGGCGGAGGCACCTGGTCGTCCTCCTCGCGCAGCCGGCGATTCCGCTCGGCGAGGTCGTGCACCGCGCCCAAGGTCCGCCGCAGCACGCCGGCGGTCCGTCTCGGGTTGGCGGACGAGCGACGACACCGCCGAGCCGATCAGCTCCGCCTCGGTGGGGATGGGCTCGGGTCGCCACGGCCGCGGCGGGGGTGCGACGACGCGCGCCACGGGCGCCGGGTCGAGGAACGACGCCACCACCTCGACCCCCGAGGCACCGTCGAACAGCGCATGGTGGACCTTCGGGACCACCGCCACGTGTCCTGACTCGAGCCCTTCGACGACGTGCATCTCCCACAGCGGGCTGTTCTGGTCCAGGGGGCGCCCGGCCATGATCGGCCACGAAAGCGGCCAGCTCGCCGGGGCCGCCCGGCGCGGGGAGGCTGGCGCGCCGCAGGTGGTAGTCGAGCTCGAAATGGGGGTCCTCCACCCACACGGGATGGTGCAGACCGAAGGGCACTCGCACCACACGTCGGCGCAGCGGAGGGACGAGATGGATGCGCTCGCTCGACGACGTCGCGCAGCCGGTCGACAGTAGCGCGTCGACGTGTCGCTCGCCGCCATCGGACGACGACGGGTCGAACACCATGACCGCCCCCACGTGCATGTGCATGGTCGTCGGTCTCGAGAGCCAGGAAGGCGGCGTCCATGCCGCTGAGGCGCTCCATCACCGGCCCGCCTCGACCCGGCCGGCGCCGGCGCGGTCATCGGCCGGTGTGGCCGAAGCCACCCAGACCCCGGGCGGAGTCGGGCAGCTCACCCTCGGCCGACCTCGACGAACTTGGCCTCCTCCACGGCCTGGATGACGAGCTGGGCGATGCGGTCGCCCCGGTGGACCTCGTAGGGGGTCGAGGGGTCGGTGTTGACGAGGAGGACCCGCAGCTCGTCGCGGTACCCGGCGTCGATGAGACCCGGGGTGTTGAGACAGGTCACGCCGTGGCGCAGGGCCAGCCCGCTCCTGGGCTGCACGAAGCCGGCGTAGCCCGGAGGGAGGGCCAGGGCGACGCCGGTGGGCACGAGCGCCCGTCCTCCGCCGGGAGCGAGCACGGCGTCCTCTCGTGCGTGGAGGTCGGCCCCGGCATCGCCGTGGCGCGCGTACGAAGGCACGGGCAGGTCGGGGTCGAGGAGGACGAGGGGCACCTCGAGCACCGCATGACCCTATCGTCCCGCGCCGCGGGGAGCGCCCGAACGCCGGCCCGGGGAGGCCTGCGCGTCCACCGGTAGCATCCCTCGGGTGCTCGTATGGATGGACCTCGAGATGACGGGGCTCGACCCGGCTCGCCACGTCATCGTCGAGATCGCCACCCTCGTCACCGACGACGACCTGGCCGTGGTCGCCGAAGGGCCCGACCTCGTGGTGCACGCCGGGGCCGAGCAGCTCGAGGCCATGGAGCCCGTGGTGCGGGAGATGCACACCCGATCGGGCCTGCTGGCGGCGATCGAGGCCTCGACTCTGACCCTCGAGGAAGCCGGCCGCCAGACCCTGGAGTTCCTCAAGCAGCACGTCCCGGCCAAGGGAACGGTCCCGCTGTGCGGCAACTCCATCGGGACCGACCGCCGGTTCCTGGCCGCGCAGCTCCCCGACATCGAGAACTGGCTCCACTACCGGTCGGTCGACGTCTCCACCGTGAAGGAGCTGTGCCGGCGCTGGTACCCCGGCGTCCTGGCCAAGGCCCCGGCCAAGAAGACCGCGCACCGCGCCCTCGACGACGTGCGTCGAGTCGGTGGCCGAGCTGGCCTACTACCGCAGCACCGTCTTCGCCCCGCCCCTCACGCCATCGGAGCCTTCCCCGGTGTCCCCAGCGGCGGGCGCGACAGCCCCCGGCGCGGACCGATAGGCGTCGATCGGCCCCCGAACGAAAGGAAGCCCATGGACCTGCGCACCCTCGGTCGCACCGGCATGCGGGTGTCCCCGCTGTGCCTCGGGGCGATGATGTTCGGCGCCTGGGGGAACCCCGATCACGACGACTGCGTGCGCATCGTCCACGCCGCGCTCGAAGCCGGGATCAACTTCATCGACACCGCCGATGTCTACTCCGGTGGGGAGTCCGAGGAGATCGTGGCCAAGGCCCTGGCCGGTGGGCGCCGCGACGGCGTGATCCTGGCCACCAAGGTCCACGCCCCCATGGGCGCCGATCCCAACATGTCGGGAAACTCCCGGCGCTGGATCATGCGCGAGGTCGAGTCGAGCCTGAAGCGACTGCGGACCGACTGGATCGACCTCTACCAGATCCACCGGCCCGACCCCACCTGTGACATCGACGACACCTTGGGCGCCCTGTCGGACCTGGTGCACCAGGGCAAGGTGCGGGCCATCGGATGCTCGACGTTCCCGGCCGACCTCATCGTGGAGTCGCACTGGGTGGCCGAACGCCGCGGGCCGGGAGCGCTTCGAGTGCGAGCAGCCGCCGTACTCGATCCTGGCCCGCGGGCGTCGAGGCCGCCGTGCTTGCCCGCCTGCCAGCGCTACGGCATGGGGGTCATCGTGTGGAGCCCCCTCAACGGCGGGCTGGCTCACGGGCCGCTACCGCAAGGACGCCCCCCTGCCCGACGGGCGGCCGGGCCAGCCGCGTGCCCGACCGGTTCTCGCCGTCGCGTCCCGAGGTGGCCGCCAAGCTCGAGGTGGTCGAGTCCCTCGTCGAGGTGGCGGCCGATGCCGGTGTGCCCCTCACCCACCTGGCCCTGGCCTTCGTGCTCACCCATCCCGCCGTGACCTCGGCCATCATCGGCCCCCGCACCATGGAGCAGATGACCGGCACCCTGGGGGCGCTCGAGGTCACCCTGACCGACGAGGTCCTGGACCGGATCGACGCCGTCGTCGCTCCCGGGCACCACCGTCGACCCCTCCGACGCGGGATGGACGCCCCCGCCGGTCGCGGACGCCTGGCGTCGCCGTCGGCCCCTGGCCACCCGAGCCGGCGCGCGCTGAGCCCGCCGACGCCCACAAGGAGACTCCACCGATGCCCGACACCCCCTCCATGTCGATCGAGGAGGCGACCGCGGACCATCACCGCGCCGGGGCAGATGTTCGAGATGGAAGACGTCGAGATCCGGGGCGTCTCCACCCGGGTGTGGAAGAACTGCCCGGCCAACCTGCGCGTGATCCTCGAGCTGTCCCGCGGGCACGGCGACACCGACTATCTCGTCTACGAGGACGAGCGCACCACCTACGAGGAGCACTTCCGCATCGCGGCCGCCATCGCCGGTGGGCTGCGCAGCCGCTTCGGCGTCGAGCTCGGCGACCGGGTCGCCATCGCCATGCGCAACCTCCCCGAGTGGGCCATGGCGTTCTGGGGCGCGGCCGTGGCCGGCGGCGTGGTCGTGCCGCTCAACGCGTGGTGGACGAGCCCCGAGCTCCACTACGGACTGGCCGACTCGGGCACCAAGGTCGCCTTCGTCGACGCGGCGCGCCTCGAGCGCCTGACGCCGCACCTGGCCGAGCTCCCCGACCTGCGGGCGGTGGTGGTCACCCACGAGGACCGCACCGAGGTGCCGCCGCCTGCCCGATGCACCCGTACCCGTCGTCTCCTTCGCCGAGCTGGTGGGCACCCCGGCGCCGACGTCGACCCTGCCCGACGTGACCATCGACCCCGAGGACGACGCCACCATCTTCTACACCTCGGGCACGACCGGGAAGCCCAAGGGGGCGGTGGGCACGCACCGCAACATGGGCACCAACCTGATGAGCCTGTTCTTCCTCAACACCCGGGCCGGCCTGCGCTCGCCGAGCCGGCGCGGGCCCGGGCGACGCCGAGCAGGGCGGTCCCGGCGCCTACCTGCTGTCGGTGCCGCTGTTCCACGCCACGGGATGCCATTCGATCCTGGTGGCGAACACCGCGGCCGGCAACAAGCTCGTGATGATGCACCACTGGGATCCCGAGCGGGCCCTCGAGCTCATCGAGCGCGAGCGGATCGTGACCTTCGGGGGGGTCCCCGCCATGGTCATGCAGGTCATCGACTCCCCCAGCTTCGCCGGCGCGCGACACCTCTTCGGTGCGGTCCGTCGCCTACGGCGGCGCCCCGGCCCCTCCCGATCTCGTGCGCCGCATCAAGGAGCACTTCCCGGTGAGCGCGCCCTCCAACGGCTACGGGCTCACCGAGACGTCGTCGGTGACCACGATGAACACCGGCGACGACTACGTGCGCAGGCCCGACAGCGTGGGCCCGCCCGTCCCGGTGTGCGACGTCGCGGGTGGTGCCCGACGGCTTCGACGGCGAGGAGCCCACCGACGACCTGCCCGCCGGCGCCCGACGTCACCGGCGAGCTGTGGATCAAGGGGCCCAACGTCGTGCGCGGCTACTGGAACAAGCCCGAGGCCACCGGCGGCCACCTTCACCCGGGGATGGCTGCACTCCGGAGACGTGGCCCGCATCGACGACGACGGCTTCGTCTACATCGTGGACCGGGCCAAGGACATGGTCATCCGGGGCGGGGAGAACGTGTACTCGGTGGAGGTCGAGGCGGCCTTGTTCGAACATCCGGCCGTGGCCGACGCGGCGGTCATCGGCGTACCCCACGACGTCCTGGGCGAGGAGGTGGGCGCGGCCGTGGTGCTGCGCCCCGGCACCAAGGTGACCGCCGAGGAGCTCGCCCGCCACGTCCAGGAGCGGTTGGCCGGGTTCAAGGTGCCGACCCACATCTGGTTCCGCTCCGAACCCCTGCCCCGCAACCCCCAGGGCAAGGTCTTGAAACGCGAGCTGCGCGACCACCTCGTCGGGCCCGGTCAGCCCGGCGAGGACGTGCCGTCCGAGGAGATCGGCTGACATGGGCCTGCTCGAGGGGCGACGCGCCGTGGTGACCGGGGGCGGTTCGGGCATCGGCCGCGCCGTGTGCCGGCGCTTCGCCGCCGAAGGGGCCGACGGTGGCCGTTCTCGACATCGACGGCGACAGCGCCAAGGAGACCGCCGAGGAGGTCGACGGCGTGGCCCTGGCCGTGGACGTGACCGACGCCGACGGCACTGCGCGCCGCCGTCGACACGGCGGTGGGCAGGCTCGGGGGACTGTCGATCCTCGTCAACAACGCCGGCGGCAGCACCATGGCCGGTCTGGCCGGACTGGGACCCCGACGAGTGGGACCGCATCGTGCGCCTCAACCTGACCGGGGTGTTCAACGGCATGCGGGCCGGTGTCCCCCACCTGCTGGCGGGAGGCGGCGGCGCCGTGGTGAGCACGGCGTCGATCAGCGCCACCCGGCCCTCGGCGGGCGAGACCCCGTACTCGGCCGCCAAGGCCGGCGTGATCGCCCTCACGGCGTCGGCCGCGCTCGAGTACGGCCCGGTCATCCGGGTCAACGCCGTGGCGCCGGGCATGATCCGCACCAACCTCACGCGGCCCCTGCTCGAGATCGTTCCCGATGCCGACGCGCACTACGGCCGCATGACCCCCGCGGCGCGGGTGGGCGAGCCCGAGGACGTGGCCGACGTCGTGATGTTCCTGTGCTCGGACCTGGCCCGCTTCGTCACGGGACAGACCATCGTCGTCGACGGCGGCATGACGCTGCACGGCGCGGGCGTGGACGGCCTCTTCGACCGGTTCTTCCGGGGCGGCCACCCCCACCAGCGCTGAGGCCCCCCGGATCGGGCCGCGCTCGACGATGGGGACGCGCGCCCATGGCCTACGCTGACCGGGACCGCGCCGCCCCGGCGTGCGCCCGCACCGGCGCGGTCTTCCGGCGACCAGGTGGCAGCGCGTGATCGAGGCCCGAGGACTGACCAAGCGCTACGGCGCCACCCTGGCCGTCGACGGCCTGTCCTTCGACGTCCGGCCCGGCCAGGTCACGGGCTTCCTGGGCCCCAACGGGTCGGGCAAGTCCACCACCATGCGCATGGTGATGGGGCTCGACCGGCCCGACGGCGGCAGCGTCACGGTCGACGGGCGCCGCTACCACGACCTGCCCTGGCCACTGCGCGAGGTGGGCGGGCTCCTCGAGTCCAAGGCGGTGCACCCCGGACGCAGCGCCTACAACCATCTGTGGGCGCTGGCCCAGACCAACGACATCCCCGCCACGCGCGTCGACGAGCTTCTCGAGCTCGTCGGGCTGGCGGGGTGGCCCGCAAGCGGGCCGGGAAGTTCTCCCTGGGCATGACCCAGCGGCTCGGCATCGCCGCTGCGCTCCTCGGTGACCCCGGCGTGCTCCTCTTCGACGAGCCCATCAACGGCCTCGACCCCGAGGGCATCCTGTGGGTGCGGAACGCTGCTCAAGCGCCTGGCGGCGGAGGGCCGCGCCGTGTTCGTCTCCAGCCATCTCATGAGCGAGATGGCGCTCACCGCCGACCACCTCGTCGTGATCGGTCGCGGCAAGCTCATCGCCGATCAGCCCGTGGCCGACTTCGTGGCCCAGAGCTCGGGGGCCTCGGTGCGGGTGCGGACCCCGACGCCCGAACCGCTCAACGCCGCCATGGTCGCGGCCGGGGGGCGCGTCCATGTCGAGCCGGACGAGGCCCTCGTCGTCAACGGGCTCGCCGCCCCCGCCATCGGGGATCTCGCCGCCGCCCTCGGCATCACCCTGCACGAGCTGGCTCCCCAAGCGGCCTCGCTCGAAGAGGCGTTCATGGAGCTGACCCACGAGAGCGTCGAGTTCCGGGCCGAGGAGGGCACCGCCGCCGATGCCACCGAGCTCCGGCACTGATGGTCGCCGCCACCCCCGCCTTCAGGGCGCTCCCGCCCGGGCACTACCGCTTCTCGGGGGCCTTGCGCTCGGAGTGGACCAAGATCCGCACGGTGCGCTCCACGGCGTGGTGCGTGCTCGCCACCGTAGTGCTCGGCCTCGGCGTCGGCATCCTGGCCTGCTCCAGCGAGGCCTCGAACTGGCGCAACGGCGGCTTCGTCGACCGGGCGCTGTTCGACCCCACCAGCATCAGCCTCACGGGGCTCCTGTTCGGGCAGCTCGCCATGGGCGTCCTCGGGGGGCTCACCATGAGCGCCGAGTACGGGTCGGGTTCCATCCGGGCCACCTTCGCGGCCGTCCCGCGCCGTCCCGTGGTGCTCGGCGCCAAGGCGGTCGTGTTCGGCGTGGTGGCGTTCGTCGTGAGCGAGGCCGTGTCCTTCGCCTGTTTCTTCGTGGGTCAGTCCATCCTGTCGGGCTCGGCCCCGACGGCCACCCTGTCGCAGCACGAGGTGCTGCGCGCCGTGATCGGCGGCGGACTGTTCCTCACCGTGCTGGGGCTCTTGGCGCTGGGCCTGGCCGCCATCATCCGGCACACCGCCGGCACCATCACCACCTTCGTGGCCATCCTGCTCATCCTGCCCCTCGTCGACTCCGCCTTCCCCGCCAAGATCGGGCAGCCCATCGGCAGGTACCTTCCCGCCACCATCGGTGCCGCCATGACGAGCACGACGTCGCAGGGCGCGCACGATTCATTCCTGCCGGCGTTCCCGTTCTGGCACGGCTTCGCCGTCCTGTGCGCCTACGCGGTGGGCGCACTGGTGATCGGCGGGATGCTCATGGTCCGGCGCGACCCCTGACCGGACCGCTCGGGTCCGGTCCTCCGGGGGCTTCAGAGCAGCCGGCGCTCCGACGCCCACCGCGTCAGCTGGTGGCGGCTCGACAGCTGGAGCTTGCGCAGTACCGCGGAGACATGGCTCTCCACCGTCTTGACCGAGATCGACAGCTCGACGCGCCACTTCCTTGTAGGCATAGCCGCGGGCGATCAGCCGCAGCACCTCGCGCTCGCGGGGCGTGAGCTGGTCGAGCTCGGGGTCGAAGGACGGAACGGCGCCACCGGCGGCACCGGGGTCCGACGCGAAGGCGTCGAGCACGAACCCCGCCAGGCGCGGCGAGAACACGGCGTCACCGTCGGCCACACGCTCGACGGCGTCGGTGAGCTCGGGCCCCGAGATGGTCTTGGTGACATATCCCCGCGCCCCGGCCCTGATGACCCCGATGACGTCCTCGGCGGCGTCGGACACCGACAGGGCCAGGAAACGCACCTCGGGATGGGAGCGACCGACGGCCTCGATCACCGCCTGCCCACCACCGTCGGGCATGTGGACGTCGACGAGGACGACGTCGGGAACGCGCTCGCCGATCAGCTCGATGGCGGCACCCACCTCGTCGGCGTCCCCCACCACCTCGACGGCGTCACCGAGCTCGGCGCGCACTCCGGAGAGAAAGAGGTGGTGGTCGTCGACCAGGAACACGCGCACCTTGGCTCGAGGTCCTGTCTCGGGGTTCTCAGTCTCGTTCACGACCCGCTCCCGTCCTGGGCATGACCAGCTCGACCTCGGTCCCCTGTCCCGGCACGCTGCGGATGACGGCGGTCCCGCCGTGGCGGGTCATGCGGGCCCGGATGGACTCGGCGATGCCCGCGACGGTCCTGTCCCACCGCGTCGGGGTCGAAGCCCTGGCCCCGGTCGCGCACGAATACCGACACCTGGGCCGCCTCGACCTCCACGAAGATCGGACCACCGAGGCGCCCGACCACGTCGCCGCGTTCACCGTGGCCTCGCGGCCCGCCGCCAGCAGTGCCCGCAGCTCCCCGTTCAGCTCGCAGTCGCCGACGACCACCGTCTCCACCGCCACGCGGTGGCTGGCCTCGACGTCGCGCTCGATCACCGACACCGCCTGGGCGACGGTCGTCACCTCGCTGTGGTGGAGCGACCCCGGGGACCGTCCCTCGAACAACCAGGCCCGCAGCTCGCGTTCTTGGGCCCGGGCCAGACGCGTCACCTCACCCTGGTCGCCGGCGGCACGCTGGATGAGCGCCAGCGTCTGGAGCACCGAGTCGTGCACCGTGGCCGCCATGTTGGCCCGCTCCTCGTTGCGCACCCGCTCGCGGCGCTCCACCGCCAGGTCGCGCGCCAGGCGGAGCCACCAGGGACCGAACACGACGAGGAACCCGACGATGACCACGTTGGCGGCGATCACCACTCTGACCGTGGCGAGGGTGGGATGGGCTGAGGCCACCAGGACACCGAGGCCGGTGGCAACCAGCACCACCCCGACCACGACGCGGGCGATGGTGTCGCGCCGGGTGCGGTGCTCGGTGGACCCGATGAGCGGGGCCCGCCCCATGAGCTCGCTCAGGTGGGCCCGCTCCTCGGCGTCGGCGCCGCGCCACACGATCACCAGGCCCCCCACCGCGATCGAGACCGGCCAGATCAGGTTGGCGGCGAAGTTGAGGCCGACGGCGGCGAGCACCAGGAGGACCGCGGCCAGTGCCGTGATGAAGGCCAGGGCCACCGCCACGGTGCGACGGTCGGCCAGGGCCCGGCGACCGATCGACGTCGACGTCCCCTCGGCCGGGATGACGAGCCACGCCACGACGTAGGCGGCCAGCCCGGTCCCGGCCCCGATGGCCACCAGGATGAACGCGAACCGGATGAGGTTGGCGTCGATGCCGAACCGCGCCGACAGGCCGCCCGCGACGCCGCCGGCCATCCGGTCGGACGTGCTGCGCCGCAGGGGCCCGCGGACCCTCGGCGCCCGCCACCAGGCCCGACGGTGGACGTGGTGCGAGGGTGCAGGATTACCGTCCGTCCCGTATGTCCCGTCCCTGCCGGCCGTTGGCGGAGGTGGGGGTGCAGGTGGGGCTGCAGGCGACGGCGGGGCCGGGGGCGGCGGGAGGGACACGGTGGGCTCGGCCGGTTCGGCGTGTTCGGGGATGAGGCGATGATCCCATGCGGGGGCCGGAGCGACCACGGGGGTGACCCCTGACCCCAGGGCGCGGCTCGGGGTATTCCTCGGGGTCATTCCCGATTCCCGTCGTGGACGCGATCCCCGATGATCGACATATGGACGACATCACCCCGGACGACGTCACCGCTCCCCACCCGGCGCCGGATCACGCCCCCGAACTGCCCCCCGTCGCCGCCGACACCCCGTCGGACCCCGTCGGCGCCGACACCCCGCCGGACCCTTTCGGCGCCCAGTGGCCCGATCCCGCCACCGCCCCGCCGGATCTTCCCGGAGAGCCCCCGCCGCCCGACCCCCCCGGGCTGCAGGGGCCCCCGGGGGGATGCCAGGCACCGCCCCCGCCTCCACCTCCGCCGCCCTCACCCCCACCTCCGCCATCGCCTCCCCCGCCGGGGGCCCCGGGAGTGCACCCCAGGGTGCTGCGCCGGACACGCAGAACCGGCTTCTGGGCGGTGTGGCCGCCGGGCTGGCCGACTACCTCGACATCGACGCCGTCTTGGTCCGGATCGGCTTCGTGGTGCTGGCCGTCCTGGGCGGCTCGGGCGTCCTGCTGTACCTGGCGGGGTGGCTGCTCATCCCGGCCGGGGACACCGGTCGTGCCGTGGTGCAGGACTTCATGGAGCGCCGGCCGCGCCGGCGCAGCCTCGTCACCATCGTGCTCGGCACCGTCATCGGCATCATCGCCCTGTCCAACCTGTTCTCCAGCGGTCCGTGGTGGCCGCACTGGGACGGCGGGCTCGGCGGGTTCGGGTTCTTCTTCGGGCTGTGCGCGCTGGCACTGGCCGTCGTCCTGCTCGTCACGAGCGGGCGCCGGGGCGGTTCGCCTCTGCGTTGGCTGCTCGTCACCACGTTCGTCGCCGTGGTGGCCATCGCCGTGGTCGCCACCGCCACCATCTTCTCCGTCGAGGCCCTGAGCGGGGTCCCGCTGCGCGGCGGCGTGGGCGACACGCAGTGGCGGCCGACGACGGTGTCCCAGGTCGCCCCGCGCTACCGGCTGGCCATCGGCACCATGCGGGTGGACCTGAGCGACGTGGACTTCGCTCCCGGCACCACCCATGTCACCGCCACCGTCGGCATCGGCAACCTCGTGGTGGAGCTGCCCCCGGGCACGGCGGTGAGCGTGGCCGCCCACTCCGGGATGGGCGACGTCCAGGTGTTCGGCCAGAACGACGGCGGGTTCTCCATGCACCGGACCGTCTCCGCGCCGGGGAGCTCGAATGGCACCGGGGCCACGGCGCGCATCGTGCTCGACGCCGAGACCGGCGTGGGCCGGGTGGAGGTCACGCGCTCCTCGTCATGACCACCTGGCGCATGTGCCACCGGATCACGCCCGGGGGCGGGGTCGTGGCGCCGGTCCCGCAGGCGCTGCCAGCAACGCCGTGGTCTCACCCGCGGAGGCGACAGCGGCGAGGACCGGGTCGTGCCCCCAGATGCCGAGATTGAGGGCGAAGATGGTGGCCGCCGCCCCCGCCCTGACCTCGAGCGCCGCTTCCTGCTGCACGACGATGGCGGCTCCCGGCGGCGCGGTGAGGTCCACCAGCTCGTGTCCCACGTAGAGGTCCCCGCCGCGGTCGGCCACCACCGCCGCGGCCAGCTCGAGATAGCGGCGGAAGTCCGCGGTCGTCGGTGTCGATGCGTTCGGGCTCCTCCACCACCACCACGCCGCCCGGGGCGCAGCTCCCCTGCCCACGCCGCCACCGTCGCCTTGGGGTTGGGCAGGTGCACGAGCAGGAAGCGACCGTAGAGGAGGTCGGCGGGAGCACAGGGCAGGGGTGTCCGGCTGACGTCGCCGAGCGCGAAGCGGCATCGCCCCGGCCCCGCACCGGTGGCCTCGGTCACGAACGCGGGCGAGGTGTCGATCCCGACCACCACCGCCGTGGGGAAGGCCTCGGCCAGCATGGCCGTGGTGTGGCCCGGTCCGCACCCCAGGTCGAGGACGAGCTCCGGGAGCCCGTCGGACCGTTCCCCGAGGCTTCCCCGGCCACTTCCGCCAGCAACGCCCGGCTGGTGGGGCCGAACACCGAGGCCAGCACGCCGAGCCGCTCGGAAGCGGCGCCGGTGTCGCCGAACGCGTAGCGGCGGGGGCGCGAGACGTCCACGCCGACACCGTACGCGTCGAGGCCGGCCCGGGGGCCGGCCTCGACGGCGAAAGTGTGCTGCACTGGCACCCGGGCCCGGCCGTGCAGGCCCGGGCCGGCCCGTTACTTGTTGGGCTGGGGAGTGACCCGCAGGTACGGCTTGATGCGCTTGAAGCCCTTGGGGAACTTCTTCTCGGCGTCCTCGTCGGAGACGGCCGGCACGACGATGACGTCCTCGCCGTCCTTCCAGTTCACCGGGGTGGCGACCTGGTAGTCGGCGGTGAGCTGGAGCGAGTCGAGCACACGCAGCACCTCGGCGACGTTGCGTCCCGTCGAGGCCGGGTAGGTGATGGTCAGCTTCACCTTCTTGTCGGGCCCGATGATGAACACCGAGCGCACCGTGAGGGTGTCGTTGGCGTTGGGGTGGATCATGTCGTAGAGGTCGGCCACCTTGCGGTCGGGGTCGCCGATCACCGGGAAGTTCACGGCCTGGCCCTGGGTCTCCTCGATGTCCTTGTCCCAGGAGCGGTGCGACTCCACCGAGTCCACCGACAGGCCGATGAGCTTGGTGTTGCGCTTGTCGAACTCGGACTTGGCCTTGGAGAAGGCACCGAGCTCGGTGGTGCACACCGGGGTGAAGTCCTTGGGGTGGGAGAACAGGATCCCCCACGAGTCGCCCAGCCACTCGTGGAAGTTGATCGTGCCCTGGGTGGTGTCGGCGGTGAAGTCGGGGGCGATATCCCCTAAGCGGACTGCCATGTCTCCTCCTGCGTTAGTCTCTCGGCGAGGGTCGTGTCGGGGCGTCGCCCAGGAGTGTACCGGCCTGCACCGCAATTGTCGACCGGATGGGTCGGCTTTCGGGGCAGCCCCGTTTTGCATCCCCTGCTCTGGGAGAATGGGTCCATGCTCCACGACCCGGGCAGCCTGCCGCGCCATCGAGGTGACGACCGTGGCTGAGGCCGTCTGGAAGACCGTCGACATCTCCCGGGAGGGACCGGTGATCGTGGTCACGATCTTCCGGCCCGAGCGGCGCAACGCCGTGGACGTCGGCCACCGCCGCTGCGCTGCTCGCCGCCTTCAAGGCCTTCGACGAGGACGACAGCGCCTCGGTGGCGGTCCTCACCGGCGCGGGAGGGACGTTCTGCGCCGGCGCCGATCTCAAGGCCGCTGGCCGGCGGCGACCGCCGGCCCGGTGACCGAGGACGGGCCCGGGCCCATGGGCCCCACCCGTCTGGACCTCTCCAAGCCCGTCATCGCCGCCATCGAGGGCCACGCCGTGGCCGGTGGGCTCGAGCTGGCGCTGTGGTGCGACCTGCGGGTGGCCGCCACCGACGCCGTGCTCGGGGTGTACTGCCGACGCTTCGGCGTCCCCCTCGTCGACGGGGGCACGGTCAGGCTGCCGCGCCTCATCGGCCAGAGCCACGCCCTCGACCTCGTGCTCACCGGGCGCGGCGTGGGCGGGCCCGAAGCCCTGCGCATGGGGCTCGTGAACCGCCTGGTCCCGCCCGGGCCGCGCCCTGGAGGCCGCCGTGGCCCTGGCCTCGGAGCTCGCCGCCCTGCCCCAGACGTGCATGCGCAACGACCGCCGCTCGCGTGCTGTGGCAGTGGGGCCTGACCGAGCCCGACGCGCTCGTGCTCGAGGCCCGCTTCGGCGTCGACACCATCGCCAGCGGCGAGTCGCTGAAGGGCACGGCGCGCTTCGCCTCGGGTGCGGGGCGCCACGGCACCACCGTCGAACCCGACGCGTCGGAGCCGGGCCGGTGAGCGCCATGCAGCGCCAGGACGCCCTGCCCGCCACCGAGCGCGTGCCGGGCAACGACGTGGTGGCCGCCTTCGACTTCGACGGCACCCTCACCCGCGGCGGCAGCGTGTGGAAATTCCTGACCGCGGTGTGCGGACGGGTGCGCGGTGGTGGTGGCCGGGATCGCCCTGCTCCCCAAGCTGGTGCGCGCCGCGCTGTTCGGCGGCGAGGCGGCCGACGAAGCCAAAGAGGCGCTGTTCGTGCGCACCCTGGCGGGCCGCCCCGCCGACGAGGTGGCGCGTGTCGCCGCCGCCTTCGGGGTGGCCCACTACCGCCGCCGCAACCGCACCGAGGTGCGGGCCCGGCTCGACTGGCACCGCCGCCAGGGCCACCGCGTCGTGGTGGTGTCGGCCTCGCCCGAGTACTACGTCCGGGCCGCGGCCGACGAGATCGGCGTGGACGCCGTCGTCGCCACCCGCCTGGAGGTCGACAGCGCCGGGTTGCTCACCGGGCGCTTCGGCGGTGGCAACTGCCGGGGGGTGCAAAAGCGCGACCGGCTCGTGCAGTGGATGGGGGCCTCGTCGGACCGGCGACGCAACGCCGAGGGTGCCCTCGTCGGGGCCCGTCCCGCCGCCGACGACACGGGTCGCCCGTTCCTGTGGGCCTACGGCAACAGCGCCGGGGACCTCCAGATGCTCGAGGCGGCCGACATCGGAGTCGACGCCGGGCGCCTGGGCCGCTTCGGCAAGCTGCGCCGGTTCCGTCGCCTGGGGGACGTGCTCACCGCCTGGTGACGTCCCCGGGCTGTGACGGCGGGACCGAGGTCACGCGCCCGGGAGCGCGCCCGGGCCGGGTCAGGTACCGGGCATGGGGAAGATGTGGTCCTCCGTGGCCGTGGCGCGCACGGCGGCGGCCCGCTCGTCCTCGCTCATGGGCTCGAAGCGGGTGGCGGCCTCGATCGTCGCCAGGGTCAGGCCGGGGTCGCTCGGTGTGCACAGGGCGTGGATCCCGGGGACGCTCAGCACGAAGCGCACGCCGCGCGCGATCTCCTCCTCACCGGTGTAGGCCTCGTACCACGTGGAGGCGGTGTGGGGGCGCTCCCCCCACGGCCGGGCCGCCACGGCCTTGATGGCCATCACCCCCACGTCGCCACCCTCGGCCTCGGCCAGCAGCGCCTCGGCGTCGTGGCGGTAGGCGGGATCGGCCCACAGGCGGGGGTTCACCGGGAACATCACCGTGTCGAGGTCGTAGCGGCGCAGCGCCTCGAGCTGCGCCCCGGGCGTGGTGAGGTTGTGGCCGGTGATCCCCACGAACCGGCACAGACCCTCGTCGCGGGCCGCCAGCATGGCGGCGAGCGCACGTCCCCGGGCCTCGAGCTCGTCGAGGTCGGTCACGGCGTGCATCTGGTACAGGTCGAAGTGCTCGCAGCGCAGCAGCGTGAGCGACTCCTCCAGCTGCGCCCGCACCCCGTCGGGGTCGTGGCGCATCGTCTTGCACGCCACGAACAGACGGTCCCGCACCGGGCCCACGAGTGGCCCCAGCGCCTCCTGGGCGTGTCCGTAGCGGGGGGCGACGTCGAGGTGGTTCACCCCGGCGTCGAGCGCGGCCGAGAAGGTCGACGCCGTGACGTCGGGATCGGTGCCCCAGAAGGCGGCGCCGCCGAGGACCGCCACCGACGACTCGTGCCCGGTGCGCCCCAGCCGACGGGTGAGCACGCCCGCGCTCCCCTACCCCGCCACCAGGGCGCCGCCCACGAGGCGTCCACTCCACCCCGCCACCACGCTGGCCACGTCGCCGAACTGGGGCGCGTCGCCGAACTCCACGGCACGACCGTTGGCCGTGACGATCAGGTACCCCCCACCGGTGCGGGTCCCGAGCAGCGCCACCGCCGTGGCGTGGATCCCCGTCCCGGGCAGCGATCCCCCGAACCCGGAGTCCCCGAAGGAGAACACCCCGCCGTCGGCGGCGACCAGCCAGTAGCCGCCGCCGTCGGGGGTGGGTGCCATGCCCACCACGGGCTGGGCCAGGGCCAGCGCGCCCGTCGATCCGTGGAAGGCGGCGTCGCCGAAGGAGAACACCCCGCCGTCGGCGGCGACCAGCCAGTAGCCGCCGCCGTCGGGGGTGGGTGCGATGCCGACCACGGGGGCGTCGAGCTTCTTGCCCCCCATCGAGCCGTGGAAGGCGGCGTCGCCGTAGGAGAAGACCCCGCCGTCCGAGGCCACCAGCCAGTAGCCGCCGCCGTCGGGGGTGGGGGCCATGCCCACCACCGGCTTCACCAGAGGCAGGTTCCCGGCCGAGCCGTGGAAGGCGGCGTCGCCGTAGGAGAACACCCCGCCGTCCGAGGCCACCAGCCAGTAGCCGCCGCCGTCGGGGGTGGGGGCCATGCCCACCACCGGCTTCACCAGGTGGATGTTGCCGGCCGAGCCGTGGAAGGCGGCGTCGCCGAAGGAGAAGACCCCGCCGTCCGACGCCACCAGCCAGTAGCCGCCGATGCCGCCGTCCGACTCGTTGGTGACCGAGAACCAGTTCGACTGCAGGCCGTACTGGGCGAATTGCGAGGCGAAGGCGTTGCCGCTCACGCTCACGCTGCCGGCGCTGCCCTGCACGGTCATGGCCAGGACGCGGCCCCCCTCGTCGCCGAGGCCGTTGCGCTGGGTCACGTCCACCGATTCGAGCGTTCCGATCTGGGGATAGGCGCTCTGGATGGCCGACACCGGAACCTGGGCCTGCCAGGTGTGGTGCGAATTGCACGCGCCGGGCACGCACACCGAGTCCCCGAGGTCCGGCACCGCCGCGAAGGTCCCGCCCGCGCTGTAGCCGCCCGTCGACGACGAGTATTGGGTGCTCGCCACCGTGGTTCCTCCGGGCATGAGCACGGCCATGTCGGCGGTGGCGGTGACGGCGGTGTCGGTGGTGGGGTTCTCGTTGGCGACGCCCGGGTAGTCCTGGCACGTGGAGTCGCAGATGTCGGCGTAGCCGAAGTAGCCCTTCAGGCTGCCGTAGGTGCTCATCACATAGGACCGGGCCGCCACGGCCTGGGCCTCGAGCTCCTGAAGGCCCGCGCCGCCGCCCAGCGCACCCCACGAGGCCGGGGACTCCGACGGTGTCACGTCGGCGACGTACTGCCCGAGCGGGAGCACGTTGACGGTGCGCGCCTGGTTGTCGGAATTGACCGTCCCCTGCAGCGTGCCGCGCACGGTGAGGTTGCCGCCGGCCCGGCACAGCTGCAGCGCTTCGCCGGCCAAGTTGGAGTCGGCGGGGAACGCCTCGGTGCCCGGCGACGCCGTGGGGCTGGCCACCCCTGCGGCCACCTCGGTCCACGGTCCCGCGCACCCGTATACGGGCGCGATCTCGGGCGGGCTCGTGTACACGTCCCAGGCGTTCCCGGGCCCCACCCACTGGAAAAGCGCGCCCGCGTTCGCCGGCGTCAGCGACCCGTCGACGTTGAACACCGAACCCGAGGTGACGATCACGTCGGAGCCGGCGTTCTCGGTGATGGCCACCGTGACCGGCGTGGTGGCGTCGTTCCACCCGTTGGGCAGGGCGCCCACGGTGGTCTGACCACCGGCGCTGAGCGTGCCGTAGTACGTGTTCAGGATCTGTTGGTACGTCAGCCCCTGCAGGGCGTAGCCGAGGGCACCCCACTGCCCCATGCCCGCGCCTCCGCCGTAGCCGTGGCCGGTGAGGTTGACGTCGGGGTAGGGGTACGCGGCCGCCGGCCCGGCGGGGATCACGGCCAGGCCCGTGAACCCGACCAGCACCATGGCGGCGGGAACGATCCGGACCAGGGCGCGACGCCGACAGAGGGAGGAGAGGCCGATACCCGATGGTAGCCATCGGGGCTGCAGCCGAGGCGGACGCCACCGGTGACGCTCGAAGACAGCACCTGACCCCGCGCACGGTACGGTGGCCGGACCATGGTCCAGGGCCATTCATGAGCAGGCTCCGCTCCCCCCGATCCGTGCTGGCGGCGCTGGCGCGCCGGTTGCAATCCCAACCCGGCACCGGCGGGCTGGCCGGGCTCCCTCCCGAGATGCAGCTCAGCGTGGTGTACGAGGCTCTGCTCAGCCGCAAGCCCGACCCCTCGGGAGTGGCGTCGTACCTCCCCTCGCTCCAGAACGGGTCCCTCTCTCCCTCGCAGCTGGCGGAGTGGTTCTACGCCTCGAACGAGTGGTGGACCGTGGCACCCTTCACCCAGCTCGGCCCGGCTCTGCACTTCAGCCGCAGCCTCTTCGTGCGCTCGTTGCCCCGGGCCCGCCGGATCCTCGACCTCGGGGGCACAGCGCTCGGGTCCGACAAGGGCGCCATGGTCCTCATGGGCTACCCCTACGCCTTCGACGAGCTCGTGGTCGTCGACCTCCCGCCCGACGATCGCAACGCCCTCTACAAGGAGTCGGTCGCCCGCGACGTCACGCACACCGAGCTCGGGCCCGTCCGGTACAACTACCACTCCATGTCGGACCTGACCCAATACGCCAACGGTTGCTTCGACCTCGTCTACAGCGGCCAGAGCATCGAGCACGTCCCCATCGAGGAGGCCGAGCGCGTCCTCGTGGGCGCGGCCCGGATCCTCCGACCCGGCGGTTACCTCGCCCTCGACACCCCCAACGCCCGAGTGTGCCGCCTGCAGCAGCCCGATTTCATCGACCCCGACCATGACCACGAGTACACCCACAAGGAGATGTCGGCCAAGCTTCACGAGGCCGGGTTCGAGGTCCTCGAGGCCAAGGGGCTCAACTACGCCGGTGGATCTGTGGCCCGGGGGGAGTTCTCGGTGCAGGAGGTGGCCACCAACCGGGGGCTGTTCGCCGAGATCGATGACTGCTATCTCCTCAGCTATCTGTGCCGCAAACCGGCGCGATGAAGGGGGACGTCGTGCCCGGTGACGACCCGACGCCCTCGGTCACTGGTCCATCGGACCTCGAGGACGAGGACGCCGCGCTCCGCTACGTCGAGGAGGTGCGGCGCGAGATCGACGACGAGGTGCGCAGACGGCGGGTGTCGGGCGACGTGCCTCTCGACGTCGAGCGGGAGCTGGACCAGCAATTCCTGCGGCACTCCCCCCTCGGCGGCCGCGGCGCGGCCCTGCGCGACATGCTCCGGCTCGTCGACGCGTCGGTGTTCATCGACCCCGTGGTCCCCGTGGACTCCCGTCGGCCGGGGGGTGCGGCGGTCAAGCGCGGCCTGCGGTCGCTGAGCCTGTGGTACCTGCGCTACGTCACGCACCAGGTGAGCGAGTTCGCCACCGCCGTCAGTCGTGCCCTGCACGTGCTCGACGTCCAGGTGACCGACCTGCGCCGCAAGGTGGACGCCATCCCGGTGGCGACGTCGGTCATCGTCGAGGTCCCCTGGGCGCACAACCCCGGCGCATGGTGGGTGCAGGCGGTCGCCGACGACCTCGCCGGCCGGCCCGGTCGCGTCCTGCACGCCGCATGCGGAGACGGATGGCTCGTGGCCGCCCTCGCCGACCGGGGTGTGGACGCCTACGGGGTCGATCCCCGGCGCCGGGCCCTGTCCCACGAGCTCGACGCTGCGGACCTGCGCGTCGAGGACCTCTCCGAGCATGTCGGGGCCGTCGCCTCGGGATCCCTGCACGCCGTGGTGTTGTCGGGGGTCGTCGAAGGCTCGGGCCAAGGCGAGCGCGTGAAGCTGCTCGAAGAGGTCGTGCGCTGTCTGGTCCCGTCCGGAGAGCTGTTCGTCCACTCGCTCAGCCCGGCCAGCTGGGCCGGTGACGACGCGCCCCTCGAGGCCGACATGGTCCCGGCCCGGCCCTACCGGCCCGGGACCTGGCCGCGCCTCCTCGACGGCCTGGGCCTCGACGCCACCGTCGCCGAGGGACCCGAAGGACGCGACTACCTCGTGACCGGCCGCCTGCGCGCCGTCGCCGTCGCCGACCCCGCGTGAGCCGGCGACGGCTTCGGCGACGCCACCCATGAAGGTCGCCTTCGTCACCCCCCGTTACGGGCTCGAGGTGATGGGCGGCGCCGAGTCGGCCGCCCGACAACTGGCCGAGCATCTGGTGGCGGAGTGCCGTTGGCAGGTCGAGGTCTTCACCACCGGCGCGCTCGACCACATCACCTGGGACGACGTCCTCCCCGCCGGCGACAGCGTCCTCAACGGGGTCACGGTCCACCGCTTCGCGTCGAGCGCGGGGCGGGTACCGGAGTTCTACGAGCTCGACGCCCGGTTGAGGATGGCTCCAGCCGAAGCGAGCCTCGAGGAGTCGCGTCGGTGGGTCGAGCTCAACGGTCCGGTCACGCCCGACCTCGTCGGCGCCCTGGGCGAGAGCGACGCGGACGTGGTCGCCTTCTACCCCTACCTCTACTACCCGACGGTGAAGGGCATGGATGCCGTCACGGCGCCGCGGGTCCTGCACCCCGCCGCCCACGACGAGCCCGCGCTGTACCTCGAGGTCTTCGAGGCCACGTTCTCGGAGGCCGATGCCATCTGCTACCACACCGGGGCCGAGCGCCGGCTCGTGCAACGCCTCCACCAGGTGGCGCAGATCCCCCAGATCGTGCTCGGTCTGGGTGTGTCCGCCGTGGTCGAAGGGGGGCGGCCGGGCGGCGAGATCCTCGGCCTGGGGGATCGGCCCTACGTCGTGAGCGTGGGGCGGGTGGACGAGCACAAGGGCTCGGCCATGCTGGCCCAGTTCTTCCGCACCTACAAGCAGCGTCACCCCGGGCCGCTGGCCCTGGCGCTGGTGGGTCCGGTGGCGGCGTCGATCCCCGAGCACCGGGACATCGTGCTGACCGGCACGGTCAGCGAGGCCGACAAGTGGGACATCGTGCGCGACGCCATGGTCTCGATCTCGCCTTCAGCCCTGGAGTCGTTCTCCTTGGTGGTGCTCGAGGCCTGGGAGCGATCGGTGCCGGTGATGGTGAACGCCACCTGCGACCCCACCCGCGAGCACTGCGAGCGATCGGGCGGAGGACTGTGGTTCGGCTCGTACCGGGAATTCGAGGTCGTCCTCGAACGCCTGTGCGCCGACGCCGGTCTGCGGACGCTCCTCGGCGCCCGGGGCTGCGCCTATGTGGCGCGCTACTACCAGTGGCCCGATCTCATCGGGCGCTACGCCGCCTTCCTGGGCGCGGTGCGGGCGCGCCACGAGGCGGGGCGCGCCTGACGGGTCAGAAGCCGGCCACTCCGACCACCGGTTGCACCAGGGGGAGCCCGCCGGCCGACCCGTAGAACGGGGCCAACCCGTAGGAGAAGATGCCGCCGTCGGCCGCCGCCAGCCGGTAGCCGCCGCCGCTCTTGGTGGCCATCATCCCGACCACGGGCTTGACCAGACGCAGGTTTCCCGCCGAGCCCTCGAAGGGCGCGCCGTACGAGAAGATGCCGCCGTCCGACGCCACCAGCCAGTACCCCCCGGTCTGGGAATCCACCGCCATGCCCACCACGGGCTTGGTCAGCCGGATGGCCCCCGCCGAGCCGTGGAAGGTGGCGTCGCCGTAGGAGAAGACCCCGCCGTCCGACGCCACCAGCCAGTACCCCCCGCCGTCGGGGGTGGCCGCCATGCCCACCACGGGTTTGGTGAGATGGAGGTTGCCCGCCGAGCCGTGGAAGGCGGCGTCGCCGTAGGCGAAGACCCCGCCGTCCGACGCCACCAGCCAGTACCCCCCGCCGTCGGGGGTGGCCGCCATGCCCACCACGGGTTTGGTCAGCACGAGATTCCCGGCCGACCCGTGGAAGGCGGCGTCGCCGAAGGCGAAGACCCCGCCGTCCGACGCCACCAGCCAGTACCCCCCGCCGTCGGGGGTCACGGCCATGCCCACCACGGGTTTGGTCAGCTGAAGGTTGCCCGTCGAGCCGCAGAAGGGCAGGTTCCCGTAGTTGAAGAGCCCACCGTCGGACGCCGTCATCTCGTAGCCCACCGGGCCGCCCCTGGGCGTGTTGCAGGGCACCTCGACCACCGGCGCGGGCAGCCCGGCGTTCCCCGTCAGCTGCGGGTCGTGGTGGAACACGGGCCATGCGCCGGTCTCGTCGACGGTGGAGCCGCGCGCCTCGCTCACCTCGTAGTGCTCGACCTCGCCCTGGTTGCTCGGGTTGTACCCCGCGATGGTGATCCCGATGGTGCCGTTGGGGTCGTCGGTGACCAGCGGGGAGTTCTGGAAGGCCAGTGCGTCGTTCTCGCCCAACGTGGCGATCATCGTGCCGGACTTGCCGTCGAAGATCTCGACGCCCGCCGTCGTCGGCACGATCACGTCCTGGTACCCGCCACCGGTCAGATCGGCGGTGACAGGAGAGCCGATGACCTGTCCGGCGGTGGCCGAGTGCCAGATGGTGGCTCCGGTGACCCCGTTGAGGGCCCAGATCGATCCGGTCGAGCCGACCCGGGTGCCCTCGAGCACGTCGAGCTGGCCGTTGCCCAGGATGTCGGCGAGAGCGGGGCTGCTGGTGGTGGTGCCATCGAGCTTCTCGATCCACCGGGGATTGCAGTGGGCGTCGACCTCGATGATGTCGTTGGTGGTGCTGGCGCCGGCGAAGGTGGCGCCGGTGCCGAAGACGATCCCCACACTTCCCCCGAACTCACCGAGCGCGGGCGAGGACTGCACGGTCTGGTCCGTGTTGGTCTCGCACACCAGACCGCCGGCGGGATTCCCCGTCCCCTCGTTGCCCGTCGGGCTCAGCACCCGGAGGTGGCCGCCTTGGGTGTAGGTCGTCCCGTAGGCCGTTCCCGGGGAGGAGTCGCCGCCTTCGACGATGTCGGTCCGGCCGTTGCCTTCGACGTCGCCCAAAGCGGGCGAGGTGAAGTTGCTGTCCGCCTGGAACCACGGGAACCCGGGCAGCATGCCTCCGTCGGCCGCGTTCATGGCCTCACCTACCTCACCGAGCGAGCCCGCCACCACGTCGGTGGCGCCGTTGAGATCCCCGACCGCCATCGACGCCTGCACGGCGTGGGCCGGTGCGGTGTCGGTCGACGGGTTCTGCACCCCGGTGAACCACTGGGTCGTCCCCTGCGGGGTGATGCCCAGGTATCCCCCTTCGGTGGGCGTCGCCGCGTTGCCCTCCCCGACGAAGACCGAGTCGAGCCCGTTCCCGGTGGTGTCGGACACCGAGGGCGTGGAGTCCACGGGAACGCCGCCCGTGCTCACCGGCCAGCCCGGGACAGCGTTGCCCGAGGCGAGATTGAAGGCGTAGACGTGGCCGGCGCGATCGCCCACCACCACGGCCGAGCCCCCGGCGAGCGTGGCCACGTTGGGCGACGACAACGCGATCGGCCCGCCCGCGTCGTTGAGGACCTGGGTCCAGTCCAAGGTGAAGGAGACGGCGTGCGGCTCCACCGCCTGGGCACCGGTCGGGGCCGCTCCCCACAGCGCACCGGTTCCCACCGCCATGCCGAGGACCATGCGGCTCAGCCGTCTCCGACCACGGCCAGGACGGTCGCTTCTCGGGTGCTGCCGGTCACCGGGCATCGCTGCCGGGACCGGGGCGGGCGCCGGGGCGCGCCGGCGCCTGATGCGGGACATGTCCACCGATGCCACCTTCCCCCTGTCGACCCTGTTCCATCGACAGGCCCCGCCCCAACCTTTATCGGGGGCGAAACACCTGGTGGAGCGGCCTGCGAAGGAACCGGCCGGCACCTCGGGCCACGGCCGGCACCCCACCCTGGCGATACAGCCGCGCCGCGCGCCCGAGCATGGCGGGCCCGGAGTCCTCGGGAAGCACCGGCGCCGAGGCGGTGGGGGGGACCGGCGAGCCCCGGTCAACGGCCCGCCACATAGGGAGGTCCGGGGCGCGACGGGGATCGGCGCAGAACGCCACCAGTGGTTCGAGCAGGACCGACCACCGGAACCTCGCCGCCACCGCCGCGCTGCGCTCCCCACAGGCGGCACGGGCGCGCCCATCGCCCAGCAGGTCGGTGAGGGCCCGGGCCACGGCCTCCACGTCCCCGCCCCCGACCACGGTCCCGATCCCTTCGGTGGCGATGATGTCGGCGAAGCCGTCGCCGGCGGTGGCGACCACGGGGAGCCCGGCCCACAGGTAGTCGAGCATGCGGGTGCGGAACGAGTACGCCGTCTCGAGGTGCTCGAAGTGCAGGCTCACACCCACGTCCGCTTCGAGCAGGTAGTTCTGACGGTCGTCGTAGGCCACCCAGCCCTCGTTGAAGAACACGTGTGTCCCCGTGAGTCCCAGTGTGCCGGCCAGGCGACGGGCCTCGGTGGCGACGGCGGCCTCCACGATGTCGGGCTTGGGATGACGCATGCCGAGGAAGTACAGGCGCAGGCGAGGCCGGACGAGCCGGACCTTGTCGACGGCGCGGATGAGGGTCACAGGGTCGAACCAGTCGTAGAGGCCGCCCCCCCAGATCACCACGTCGTCGTGGGGTCCGATACCGGGGACGACCCCGCGCAGGCACGGGTGTGTGTGCACCGGCGCGTCGTCGGGCAGGCCGAAGGGCACCACGTCGATGAGGGAACGCAGCGTGGGGTCGGCGCCGTAGGTGGCGGGGTTGACCCGTCCCAGCGCGGCCAGGAACCCGAGCCAGAGGTCTCGTTGCTTGTCGCTGGCGCACACGAAGAAGTCGCCACGGGACAGCTGCTCTTCGAGCGTGGCCACGGTGTTGGCCACGTTGACCGAGCGCTCGGGCTCGGGGTCGTCACGGGTCAGCACCAGCGCCTCGAGGTGCAAGGGGTCGTAGAGGTCGAAGAGCATGACCTTCTCCGACCCGCGGAACCCCGGGACGTTGTGGAGGAGATACCCCTGCACGATAGCGACGTCGCACCAACGTTCGAGCTCCGCGAAGCGCTCCCGGTCGGCGGACTCGACCGAGAAGCGCGGCGACGTCACCTCGCACAGCTCCGATGTCGTGGCCAGCACGACGTCGCAGCCCGCCGCCAGCGCGTGCGCGAAGTTCCAGGCCCGGATGGCAGGACCGGCCATCTTCGCGCTGAGCACGTCGTCGGTGATCACCACCACACGCCGAGCGCGCTGGGACGAGCCGACTATCATCGCCTCGGTGTCCACCCGGTCGCCGTGCGCGCACCGCTCCTCGTCATGGGGCGAGCCTAACGAGCGCACCACTGGTGCAGCGCGTCAACGGTCGTGGTGCGCCGCGGTCGCGCACCGATTCCGTCCCTGATGCGAACGCGCGTTCTCGTCCTCACCTTCGACCCGTTGACCGACGCCATGGCGGGCCCGGCCATCCGTGCCTGGCACCTCGCCCAGGTGCTGTCTTCCCGTTTCGACGTGACCCTGGCCGCCACGGTGGAGGCGACCCGCCGCCACGACGCCATGCGGGTGTGCTCGGTGGCCGGCGACGGCGCCGGTCTGGCCACGCTGGTGCAGGAGTCCGACGTGGTGTTCGCGCCGACCAGCGTGGTGCGTCGCCATCCCGAGGTGGCGTCGAGCCGTGTGCCGCTCGTCATCGACATGTACATCCCCACACATCTCGAGAACCTCGAACGTGGCGGGCGGGGCGACGCGGAGTACGAGCGGGATGTCGCCCACCAGGTCTCGGTGATCAACGACGACCTGGCACGAGGGGACTTCTTCCTGTGCGCCAGTGAACGGCAGCGCGACTTCTGGCTCGGTGCGCTCTCCTACGCCGGTCGCGTCAACCCCGCCACCTACGACGACGACCCCACGCTGCGTCGCCTCGTCGACGTGGTGCCCTTCGGCCTCCCCCCCGACCCACCGGTACCCGACGGTCCCGTGCTCCGTCGGCACTTCCCGGGCATCGGGATGTCGGACCCCGTCGTCGTCTGGGGCGGCGGTGTCTATGACTGGTTCGACCCCGTCTCGCTCGTGCGGGCCGTGGACCGGGTGCGGGCCGTGGTCCCCGACCTCCGGCTCGTCTTCCTCGGCATGGCCAACCCCAACCCGGCCATCGCCGAGATGGACAGAGCGCTCGAGCTGCGGCGCGTGAGCGACGAGCTCGCGCTCACCGGGACCTCCGTCTTCTTCAACGACCGTTGGATCCCCTATCACGCCTGGGGCAGCTACCTCCTCGATGCCGATGTCGCGGTCAGCATCCACCTCGACAACCTGGAGACCCGTTTTTCGTTCCGCACCCGGATCCTCGACTACATGTGGGCCCGCCGACCGATGATCCTCACCGGTGGTGACGCCCTCGGTGACCTCGTGGCGGCTCGGGGTCTCGGCATCACCGTGGCGCCCGGCGACGTCGACGCCATCGCCGAAGCATTGGCCCGCCTCGTGACCGAAGGCCTGCCCGGGGCGGATTTCGCGCCCACGCTGGCCCAGTTTCAGTGGCCGACGGCAGCCCGGCCCCTCCTCGCCTGGCTCGACGGGGCGCGCCGGGCTCCCGACCGGGCCGCCCTCGAGCTCCGATGACCCCGGGTCGGGCTCGACGATCGGTCACCGGCGTGGCGTCGCTTGACGCTCGCTCGGCGCAGTGGCAATCCTACGATCGGTGAAACGCTTCTTGCAGCGTGCTCAGGGCTGGATCGAGCGGCGAGCCTTCGCACAACTCCACGCCCGTCTCGACGCTCTCGACGCCCGACTGGACACGCTGGTCACCCTGGAGCGCCAGCTGGGAGACGTGCAGAGCACGGTGGAGATCACCGCGGCGCGGGCGGCGGCGTCGATCGAGTACTCCCATGGCACCGCCGAGTCCGAAGCGCGACTCACGAGACGGATCGAAGCCATCGAGCACTTGCTCGGGGCGACATCTCAGGACGACGCTTGACGGCGAGAATCCGGCTCGCCGTCGACCTGCAGGCGCTGCAGACCGACGGCATCGCCGATCGGGGGATCGGCCGCTACGTGGCGGCCATGAGCGGCGCCCTCGACCGCATCGAGCGCCTGGCGGCCGGCCTCCTCGCCCCCGAACTGCCCCCGCCCCTCGGGCTCCCGCCCGAGCTGGCCACGGCGGGTCGGGTGCAGTGGGACTGCGCCGCCTCCATGCGCGCCCTCGTCGCCGAGGGCGGCCTGCTGGCGCGCCACGTCCCGGCGCCGTTCCTCCACTGCGGGCCCCTCGACCCTTCGGGGCTCGTCATCGCCCCGCACTGGGAGAGCCTGGGTCTGCCGCGGGTGGTGACGCTGCACGATCTCATCCCTCTACGCGCCCCGCACCGGTATCTCCCCACTCCGGCACACGTCGACCGGTACCGGGCGCGCGCCGCCTGGGTGGCCTCGTCCGACTTGGTGCTGGCGGACTCCGAGTACACGCGCTCGGAGGCCGTCGAGCTGCTCGGGTGCGACCCCGACAAGGTCGTGAACGTCGGATGCGGCGTGTCCCCGTTCTTCACACCGGCCGACGACACCGACAACGAGCACTTCCGTTGGTACCTGGGAGAGCTCGAGGACCGTCCCTTCGTGCTGACCGTCGGGGGGAGCGACATCCGCAAGGGCACCGAGCGGCTCATCTCGGCCGTGGGCCTGTTGGTGCAGGCGGGCTTCGACCTCCGGCTCCTGGTGGTCGGAGAGTTGACCGAGCAGTGGGAGCAACGCCTGGCCCAGGCGGCCTCGAGCGCGGGGATGACCGGAAGGCTCGTCCTCGCCGGCGCGGTCGGGGACGAGCTGCTGCGGGCCTGCTACCGGCGGGCCCTGGTGACGGTGATGCCGTCGCTCGCCGAGGGCTTCGGGCTGCCCGTGCTGGAGTCCGCCGCGTGCGGCACCCCCGCCCTGGCCTCGGCGACCACGGCCCTGGCCGAGGCGGCGGCCACCCCCCTGGCCACCTTCGATCCCTCCGACACCAGCTCGCTGAGCCGCGCCATGGCCGATCTCCTCTCCGACGAGGCCAGAAGAGCCGGCGTGCTCGACGTCCAACGAGAGCTGGCCACGCGTTCCACCTGGGACGCGGTGGCCGAGCGGGCCGCGGCGGCGGTGGACCGCATGGGAGAGCGCCTCGCCCCTTCGGCGTGGGCGCCCGCGCCTGCTGTCGCCCGCATGGCGTTGGTGGGACCGCTCCCGCCCCTCGGGGGCGGCATCGGGCTCTACAACGACCGCCTCCTGCGCGCCGTCGACGGGCCGGTCGCCGTCGACGCCGTGACCCCCATGCACGCCTCACCCGAGGTGGCTCGGGGTGTGGGCTACATCCCCATCGACGCCTTCGGCTCCGACGCCCGCCCGGCGTCGTACGACGCCGTCGTCTACACCGTGGGGAATTCGGACGGGCATCTGGCCACCATCGAGGCGGCGCTGCGGTATCCCGGTTGGATGTGGTTGCACGAGGTGCGACTGCCCGCCATCGCCGTGACCGCCCTGGAGTCGCTCGACGATGCCCACTTCTCGAGCTCCCTCGCCTGGCTGCTCGACCGCGCCTACCCCGGGCGCGCCCCGCACCATGGCGCGCTCCGCGCCGGCCGCTCGGTGCGCGACCTCGTGACGGCGGGAGTGGGGCTGCTTCCCCTGTTGGCGGAACGGTGCCGCGGCATCCTCGTCAACTCCGAGGTGGCACGCCGGCTCGTGCTGCTCGACCTGGCCCCGCTCGCGCACCACCCCCCCATCCATGTGCTCCCACCGGCGTGTCCCCCCGTGACGGCGACCGAGCGCCCCGATCCCGGGGACGATCCCGTGGTGGTGGCCTTCGGCATCGTTTCGATGGCGAAGAGGCCCGACCTGTTGGTCGACGCCGCGGCGCGCGCCGGGTGTCGCCTCACCTTCGTCGGGCCCTGCCCGCCGTTTCTGTCCCAGGTCATCGAGGACCGCGCCCGCGTGCGCGGCACCCTCGACCGCGTCGAGGTGACAGGCGCCGTCGACGAGGCGACCTGGCACGGCTGGCTCGACCGGGCCGCGCTGGCCGTGCAACTGCGCGAGGGGACGAGCGGGGAGTCCTCGGCCGCGGTCCTCGAGGCCCTGGCCGCAGGGGTGCCGGTGGTCACCAACCTCGCCACCGCCGCCGAGTACCCCCTGGGGACCGTGGCCCATCTGCCCAGCGCCGAGCCGGCCGTGGTCGCCACGTGCGTGCAAGGACTCCTGGCGCGTCCCCACGAACGGCGGGCGCTGTCGGAAGCGGGTGTGCGCTTCGCCTCCGCCCACCAGTTCCACCACTTGGCGGGCACGCTAGTGTCGCTCGTGACCAGCTGACCGGTCGCCGCTCTGGCCTCGATCCGCCGGGCACATCCGACCGACCCCTGACGCACTCCCCGGAGCGGCGCGACGCGATGGCGATCAACGACAACCAAGGCTCCGACTCCTCGGGCCCGGTGGACCTCGACCGCCTGATCGGCGAGCTCGAAACCGAGGCAGCCCGCCGTCGTGCCGAGCCCGGCTATCCCCACGATGCCGATGCCCGCCTCCATTTCGAGCTCGCCCGCCGGGCTCCGGACCCGGCCCGCTACACCGAGACCGGTGCGCTCGTCGCCCGGGTGGAGGAGGCAGCCGCGGCAGGCGCGGCACCATGGGCCGACGCCGGCACCGGATCGACGGGCTCGCGACGCCAGCGCGTGGAGGTCCTGCGCCGACAGCTCGAGCAGGTGCACACGTCAATGACGTCGCTGGGGCTGGCCACCGCCGCCGCCCTCGACGCCGTCATCGCACGGTTGGCCCAACTCGAGGAGCGGGTGGCTCGCCTCGACCCCGTGACGCCCGACACCGAGGCGTCGGAACCGGCACCGGGGGCGGGCCCCGACGCGGAGAAGGGCGCGCCGGCGCACGAGGCGCTGGAGCAATGGTGGGACGGCCTGGCCGAGCCGTTGCCCGCCGGGGCGCGGGTGTTGTACGCGCACACGCGTGCCGAGGAGGTCGTGGCCCGGCTCCGGGCGGCGGGCATCGACGCCTACGGGTTGACCGGGAGCGGCCCCCGGCATCAACCGGGCCCCGACGTACGTCGTGCCGATCTCCTCGAACACCTCCGCGCCGTGCCCGACGGGGCGCTCGGGGCCGTGGTCCTGGCCGGACCCCCCGACGCCATGAGCCCCCACACCCTCGGCCCGACGGTGGCGGAGCTGGCCCGGGTGACGGCAATGGTGGTGATCGTCTCCGAAGCGCCGTGGTGGTGGCGTCTGCGCCTGGGAGCGGTGGACGCCGACCTGGCGCCAGGCCGGCCGGTCCACCCCGACACGTGGTTGCACGCCTTCGACGAAGTTGCCATGACCGGGTCCGCCCACTACGACGCGTCGGGCCACAGCTACCGCGTGGTGGTCCGGGCCCGAGAATGAGACTGGGGCTGGTGGTCCCCCGCTACGGGGAGGACGTCGTAGGAGGCATCGAGCACTGGCTGCGCCTGCTGTGTGAGCACCTCGTCGCCTTGAAGGGCTGGGACGTCAAGGTCTTCACCACCTGCGCCGTGTCCGCCGCCACGTGGGCCGACGAGCTCCCCTCCGGCGACAGCGTCCTACACGGAGTGACGGTGCACCGACGCCGGTCGGTGTCGGGGCGTGACCCGCGTTCGGGCGAGCTCGGCGTGCTGGTCGGGCGCAGCCCGTCGCTCGTGCCCGATGCGATGGCACGCCGGTTCGTCGAGCTGGTGGGCCCGGTGTGCCCCGACGTGGTCGACGACGCCATCGCCTCGGACCGTGACGTCTTCGCCGTCACGCCGTATCTCTTCTGGCCCGCGCTGGCCGCCGCTCCCCGGCTGGGGCGGCGGGTGATCTTCCACAGCGCCGCCCATGACGAGCCCGAGCTCCATCTACCCATCATGCGGGCCGTGTTCGGCGCCGTGGGTGGGATGGCGTACAACTCCTACGCCGAACAGGCCTTGGTCGAGGGCACCTTCCCCGTGGCACATCTCCCCTCCAGCGTGATCGGCGCCACCGTCGTCGAGGGTTCGGGCGACCCCGACGCGGCGCGCGCCGCGGTGGGGCTGGCTCCCGACGAGCGATTCGTCCTCTGCGTCGGTCGTGTCGAACGCGCCAAGGGGTCGCACGTGCTGGCCGAGATGTGGCGCCTGTACCGGAGCCGGCGTCCCGGCGCGCCCCGCCTCGTCCTGCTGGGCCCGGTGCACGAGGCCCTCGACGGTGACGACGACGTCGTCGTCGTGGGCCGGCAACCCGAGGCCACGAAATGGGGACTGCTCCAGGCCTGCGAGCTCACCGTCTCCCCCTCGGCATGGGAGTCCTTCAGCCTCGTCGTCCTCGAGGCGTGGCTGGCTGGTGCGCCGGTGCTGGTGAACCGGCGCTGCGAGGCGACGCTGGAGCATTGCCTGCGCAGCCGGGGTGGCCTGTGGTTCTTCGACTACGCGGATTTCGAGATCGTGGTGGACCGGCTCCTGGGTGATCCGGGGCTGCGGGAGCATCTGGTGCGCAACGGCCGGTCCTACACCCGGCGCGTCTTCGACTGGGCGACCATCGTCGACCGCTACGAAACCCTGACCGACCGGGTCCTGGCGGGCGCGTCGCCGGGCACGACGGTCCCGCCGGGCTCGTCGACCACGACGTTAGGATGAGCGCCGTGGGTCGCCCTCCGCTGTTGTCGCGAGTCGCGGCTCGCGCCCGGCGGGCGCTGGGCATGGACGAGCTGGCCCGGAGGCTCGACACCATCGAGACCGGCCTGGCCACCTTGCATTCGGACCGCTACCCCAACGGACCGCTGTACTTCGGCGACCACACCGCGCTGGTCGCCACCCGGTGGGGCGCCAAGATGCTCGTCGACACGCGCGACGCGGCCATCGCCCCGTGGATCGTGCTCGACGGCCTGTGGGAGTCCCACGTCACCGAATGGATGCAACGGACGCTGCGTCCCGGACAGGTGTTCGTGGACGTGGGAGCCAACGTCGGCTACTTCACGCTGCTGGGCGCCATGCTGGTGGGGCCGACGGGACGGGTGGTGGCGGTCGAGGCCCACGGGGGACTGGCGGACCTGCTGCGTCGCAACGTCATCATGAACGGGCTCTACGGCTACGTGACCACGTGGCACCGTGCCGCCTGGTCGAGCTCGACGAGCCTGCAGCTGCATCAGCGCCTCAACTTCTCGGGAGCCTCGAGCGTCGGGGCCATCGGGCCCGAAGCCCTCGACCGCCTGGGCGACACCGAGGAGATGGTCGAGGTCCGAGCCGTCCCGGTCGACGAGCTACTCGAGGGCGTGCCCCCCGTCGACGTCTTGAAGATGGACATCGAGGGGGCCGAGCTCCAGGCCTTCACTGGCCTGTCGCGCACCCTCGAGGCCAGCCGGGACATCTCGGTCATGTTCGAATGGGCACCAGAGCTCATGGAGGCGGTCGGCGACAAGGCGGAAGCGCTCCTGGATCTGCTGGAGGGCCACGGGCTTCGCTTCCGGCTCCTCGAGGACGGTCTCTCCCCCGTCGAACGCGCCAAGCTCCTCGACCTGCCCTACGGGAACGTCGTCGCGGCGCGCTGATGCCACCGGACGCATCGGTGGTCGTCGTGTCGTACCGGCCCGGGGACTGGCTGGCGCCCTGTCTGACCTCGGTGCTGTCGCAGGCCGACGAGGTCGTCGTGGTCGACAACGGGTCCGAGGGGGGGCGTGCCTCGGCGGTGGCGTCTTCGCTGGGGGCCCAGGTGGTCCGCTCCACGGTCAACCTCGGCTTCTCGGGGGGCGTCGACCTGGGTCTGCGCCGAGCCCGGGGACAGGTGGTCGGGTTGCTCAACGACGACGCCGTGGCCGGCCCCAACTGGATCGAATCGGCCCGCACGGTGCTGGCCGATCCGGCCGTGGCCGCCGTGACCCCGAAGGTCGTCCTGGACGGGCTGTTCGGGGAGGTGCTCCTCGACGACGAGCCGTGGCTGGCGCCGGGAGACGCCCGGCCCCTGGGCCGCCAGCTCCGGTCGGTCACAGTCGACACCGCCGACGTCCTCGAGGACGTGCGCGGCGCGGGCGTCTACGACACCGAGTACGGCGGAGTGGCCGGCACACCGTCGCGATGGCGGTGGACCTCGGGGCGCCGGCCCTTCTACGTCCCGCTCCCCGACGCCGCGGCGGCGGGTGACGTGGCGGTCGACGGCGAGCCCGTCGAGCTGCGAAGCACGTGCCGTCTGCTCAACCACGCCGGCTCCTATCTCGCGTACCACGGGGTCGCCGGCGAATACGGCTTGAGCGCCCCCGACGACGGCCGCTTCGACCAGCCCGCCGAGCGCTTCGGTTTCAGCGGCACCGCCCCCGTGTTCCGGTCCGAGACCTTGCAGAGGCTCGGTGGCCTGGCGCCGCAGTTCTTCGCCTACAACGAGGACACGGACTGGTGCCTGCGGGCCCGGCTGGCCGGCATGCGCATCCTCTACGACCCCCACGCTTCGGTGCGCCACCGCCTTTCGTCCACGAGCCACGGCCCGAGGTCGCCCGTGGTCCGCCTCCTGGCCCGGCGCAACGCCCTGTTGTGCCTGGTGCGCAACGCTCCCCTCGACGTCGCCCGCCATTTCCTGTGGTTGGCGAGCCGCGACGACGCCGCCCCCGAGCTGCGACGCGCCGTGGTGGACAAGCTGCCGTGGGCCCTGGCGTCGCGCGCCCGGCTGCACCGGCTGTGGTCGACCACCCCGCGGGCGGTGTGGGACCGCTGGGCCGGTGCGGACAGGACGTGGGACGACGGTCCTGTCGACACCTCGGTCCGGTGACCCTCGGCCCGGTGACCTCGGTGTCCCAGTGACCCAGGCTCAGCGCGCCGGCCGCCCTCAGCCTGGGGCGGTGCCCACGGCCTCGACGACGAGGTCGACGAAGCGGTGCCGGGACCGCGAGAGCGAGAACGCCTCGGCCCGCCGCACGCCGGCTTCGACGAAGTGCCGGCGCAGACGCTTGTCCTCGACCACCTTGTGCACGGAGGCGGCGAAGGCCATGGGCTCCTTCGACGCCAGCAGCAGCCCGGCGTCGCCGACGGTCTCGGGCACCGCCGTGGTGGAGTAGGCCACGATGGGCACCCCGTGGCCCATGGCCTCGACGAGCGGGACGCAGAACCCCTCGTGCTCGGACGCGCACACGAACACGTCGGCCCCCCGGTAGTACGACTCGAGCTCCTCGGGGGACACCGAGCCCGTGATGGTGACGGCGTCGTTCAGGCCCAGCTCGGCGATGAACGCCCTGAGGGCGGGCTCGTAGGTCTTGCCCAGCGGCGTCCCCACCAGATGGAGACGGGCCCGGTCGTCGTAGAGACGGCGGTACAGCACCAGCATCTTGACCAGATCGTGCTGGGCCTTGTGGGGAGACACCTTGCCCACGAAGAGGAGATCGGGGCCGCCGGCCGCCTTCGACGCGGCCAGCCGCGCCGACAAGGCGGGGTCGGGCGGCGCGGCTGCGGTCATGTCGATGAGGAGGGGCGCCACCGCGGTGCGGGGGAACCCGACGTCGATGAGCTCCTTCTCGTTGAAGGCCGAATCGGCGATGGCCAGACGGCACTCCGAGGCCACCCGGCTGACCTGGGAGCGGCCCAGGCTGACCTCGTGGCCGACGGCGGGCTCCCAGGCGTCGAGCAACGAGGCGGGCGTGATGTTGTGGTAGTTGAGGAGCTTGGGCTCGGAGCGGCTGGCGAAGATGTCGAACACCGGGCTGCCGATCGATGCCTGGTACAGAAGCCAACGGCCCTTGGTGGCCCGGCCCAGGCTGCTCATGGGACGGGCCTGATCGGCCAGATCGCGGGTGCACGCCCCGTAGTAGATGTCCGACTCCACACCGGCCTGGCGCAGTGCCTCGGTGATGGCGACGGTGTGCACACCGATCGCGTCGCGACTGGCGAGCGACGGGATCACCTGGTCGACTCGCACCGGCGGCATTGTACCCACGGGGACGAATTCGCCGGTCAGGGCGCGACGGCGCGAACGGGCGCGACGAGACGCGTCTGCGCCATCGACCCCTCGAACCGGGCGTCGCCGAAGGCGAACACGCCACCGTCGGATCCCGCCAGCCAGTAGCCGTCGCCGTCGGTGGTCGGCGCCATGCCCACCACCGGAGCGGCCAGCCTGTACGCGCCCAGCGAGCCGAAGAACCCCGCCCCGAAGCCGAACACCCCGCCGTCCGCGCCCACCAGCCAGTAGCCCGCCGTGCCGAGGTCGACGGCCAGGCCCACGATGGGCGCCCGGAGGTGGCGCCCGGAGATCGAGCCGAAGTACTGGGCGTCGCCGAAGGCGAACACCCCACCGTCCGCGCCCACCAGCCAGTAGCCGTCGCCGTCCACCGACGCGGCGATGCCCACCACCGCAGCGACCAGGTGCAGGTCGGCCGCCGAACCGGAGTACCCGGCGTCGCCGAAGGCGAACACCCCACCGTCGGCGCCCACCAGCCAGTAGCCGCGCCCGTCGCGGGTGGCGGCCATGCCCACGATCGGTTTGGCCAGCTTCACACCGCTCATCGACCCGTAGAACCCGGCGCCGCCGTACGCGAAGACCCCGCCGTCGGCGGCCACGAGCCAGTAGCCGCCGGTGTCGGCAGCGACGGCCATCCCCACCACCGGTGCCTGGAGACGTAGGTCTCCGGCCGAACCACAGAACGGCGTCCCGAAGTCGAACACGCCCCCGTCCGCCCCCGCCATGGTGTACCCCTCGAAGGCGCCGGCCGGCGCGGCGCACGGCGGCGGGGGCGGGCCGACCCCGGTCACGCCCGTGCGCTGCGGGTCGTGGTGGAACATGGGCCACGACGTGGGGCCCACGGCGCCGGCACCGTCGGACCCGAGGATCTCGTAGTGGCGGATCACCCCCTGGTCCGACCCGTTGTACCCCGCCACCGTGATGCCCACGTCACCGTCGGGATCGTCGGTGACCAGCGGGGCGTTCTGGAACCCCAGGTCCGGGCTGAGGACCGTCAACTCGTCCCCCGTGGCCCCGTCGAAGACCTCCACGCCGGCCGTGGTGGGGACGATGACGTCCTGCGAGCTCCCGCCCGACAGGTTGGCGACGACCACCGACCCGATGACACGGCCCACCACGGGCTGTTGCCAGATCGTGGCGCCGGTCTTGGCGTCGAGGACCCACACCGATCCGGCCGAACCGTTGTCGGTGCCCTCGACCACCTGGAGGCTCCCGTCCCCGGTGACATCGGCCAGGGCCGGGCTCGAGGTGGTGGCCCCGTCGAGGGGGCGCGACCACACGGGGTCGCAGTCGGTGTCGTAGGCCTTCACGGCGTCGGTGTCGGAGGCGCCGGGGAAGAAGGCGCCGGTGCCCACGGCGATGCCGGTGGCCCCTCCGGCCAGGAACGGGCCCACCGCCGGCGACGAGTCCACGGTCTGGGTGCTGTGCGCGTCGCAGATGAGCCCCCCGTCCTGGTTGAGGATGCGGAGGTGCCCCCCCTGCAGGTAGTGCCGGCCGAGGGCGAACCCGCTGGTCTCGTCCCCGCCTTCGACGATGTCCTCGGTCCCCGTGCCGTAGAGATCCGCCACCGCGGCGGTGGAGAACACGCTGTCGGCGGTGAACAAGGGCCAGCCCGGCAGGCCGGCCCCCGTCGATGCGTCCAGCGCGTACTCCTCCTGGTCGAGTGATCCCGCCACCACGCTGTCGGTGCCCTGGAGATCGGCCACGGTCATCGAGGCCTGGACGCCCGCCGCAGGCTGGTCGTCACTGGCGGGGTCGGTGACCGGTGAGTACCACAGCAACGCGCCCGAGGCGCGGAACGCCAGATAGCCGCCCTGGCCGGGATCGGCGGCGTTGCCGGCCCCCACGAACACGTCGTCGTCCCCGCCCGCGCCGGCCAGGACCGAGGGCGACGAGTCGATGGGGATGCCTCCGTCGTCGACCGGCCAACCCGACACCGGCGTGCCGTCGGCGAGGTGATAGGCGTAGAGGAACCCGCTCCGGTCCCCCACGACCACGGCGGGACCCGAGCCGTCGAGGGTGGCGACGACGGGAGAGGATTCGGCGATGGGCTGGCCCTGGTCCGCCAGAGGTCCGGCCGACCACGTCAAGGTGAAGGTCGGGGACACTGGTGCCTGCGCGTAGGCACGCCCTCCGCCCCGCGGCGGGGCGCCCCACCAGACCAGGCACGCAACCGCCACGACGACGGCAGCAGCCGCGAAGGCTCGTCGACGTCGCCGGGCGGGGCGAGGCGGGCCCAACGCGACGTCAGCTCAGGCTGGCGGCTCGGATATCGGCACGCAACTGCAGCGCCACCATCCCACGCGAGCGATCCGGGTTCATGACCTCGAAACCCTGCTGCTCCCTGGTGTCGTAGAGGATCCCCAGGCGATCCTTGATGCCGACCTTCACGCTGTAGGCGCCGTCGAGCAGCGGCACGTGGTCGAAGCTCAGATCGGCGCGTCCGGCGCCCACCGGTGCGTCGAAGAGCCGGTCCAGGATCTCGGTGTCGGACCCGAAGATCAACCGCCCTTCCTGGTCGTAGATCTCCAACGAGAACACCACCCCGGAGACGGGCTCGGTGGCGTCGAAGGCCACGTGCACGGTGACACCTTCCCAAGGGTGGAGGTAGTGACGGGAACCCAGCCCGGGGTGCTCGACGTCGACCGAGGTGATCTCGATGGACTTGTGCAGAGGCGTCTGTTCGGGGACCTCCTCGGCTTCGAGGGCGGCGGCGCCGATCCCCGAGGCCACGGTGTTGAGGTGCTCGTGGTAGATGCGGACGGCCTCGGCGGCAGGGCCCGATCCGATCATGTCGCCGGAGCTCAGCACCACGGCGAAGTCGCAGATCTGGCGCACGAGGTCCGAGGAGTGGGTGACGAAGAGGATGGTCCGGCCGTCGTCCTGGAATTCCTTGATCCTGGCCATGCACTTGCGCGAGAAGGCCTCGTCGCCCACGGCCAGCACCTCGTCCACCACCAGGATATCGGGGTCGACGTTCACCGCCACGGCGAAGCCGAGCCGGACATACATCCCCGACGAGTAGTACTTGACCTGGTTGTCGATGAACTGCTCGAGCTCGGCGAAAGCCACGATCTCGTCGAACCGCTTGTCGACCTCCTTGGTCGACAGCCCCAGGAGCGACGCATTGAGATAGATGTTCTCCCGGCCCGACAGCTCGGGCTGGAACCCCGCCCCGAGCTCGAGCAGGGCGGCCAGGCTCCCCCGCACGACCACCTTCCCCTGGGTCGGCTGCAAGATCCCCGACACGCATTTGAGCAAGGTGGACTTGCCCGAGCCGTTGCGCCCCAGGATCCCCACCGTCTGGCCCTCGGGAATCTCGAAGCTCACGTCCCGCAGCGCCCAGAAGTCCTGATAGGGATTGCGACCCGGCGTGCAGGAATCGTTCCTTGAGCGACTGGTACTTCTCGGAGTAGAGCCGGAACCGCTTGGACACGTCGACGACGTCCACGGCGATGCTCATTGCCACCGGGCCTCAGAGCTCCTCGGCGAAGTTGCCCTCGAGGCGGCCGAACACGACCATGGCGCCGAGCAGGAGGACCACCGACACCGCGAACACGGTGAGGTCGGATGCCACGTACCAGTGGAGCCCGTAGCTCGCCATGACGCCGTGCGGTATCAGGGCGTGATACGGAGGCCCTTTGGCCGGATGGGTGAGCAGGGTCGACCGGGGATGGATGACGTTGTAGAAGACGCGCTGGAACGACATCACCACCGGGCTCACGGGGTTGGCGAAGTACAGCCAGATCAGATGGGTCCCCGGGATCCCGAGCAGCGACCGCTTGGCGAGCCCGTCGTGCACCCGTCCGGAGAAGGAGTAGATGCCGGGAATGGCCCAGAACCAGGCCAACAGGATCACCTCGACCAGGTGCTGGGTGTCGCGGAGGTAGACGTTCACCGCCGACAGGAACACCGCCAGCGCGGCCGAGAAGGCGACGATGGCCACCAAGGCCGGGATGATCAGCCACAGGGCGCTCCAGTCGGGACGGTGCCAGAAGGCGAACATGAACACCAGCAACACGATGGACTGGAAGAGGAAGAACATGAAGGCCGATC
Organism: uncultured Acidimicrobiales bacterium; assembly: GCA_963848335.1. Classification (GTDB taxonomy): domain Bacteria; phylum Actinomycetota; class Acidimicrobiia; order Acidimicrobiales; family UBA8190; genus Chersky-840. The sequence goes on along the minus strand of CAWKDD010000001.1, from coordinate 1,104,928 downwards.
CCACCGCGGCCAGGGCGAGGATCTCGCGGGGGAAGGCGACCTTCTTGACGATGGCGGCGTTGGACACCACGGAACTCGTCCCGGTGAGCACGGCGGTCTGGAAGAGGTTCCACACCAACATGGCCGAGAACATGTAGATGACGAAGTTGGGGATGCCGTTGGGCAGGAAATAGGTGAACAGGACGAAGAAGACGGCCAGGGTGAGCGCCGGATTCAGCATCGACCACAAGAACCCCAGGACCGAGTTCTTGTATTTGACCTTGATCTCCTTGCGCACCAGGAAGAAGAACAGCTCGCGCGCCCGCCACAGCTCGCCCAGCCGCAGCCAGATGCTGACCCGGGCGGCGACCACACGGGTGGGCTTGGCGCGCCGGGCGGCGATGCGGGCGGCGCGATCGGCGACGTCGCGCTCGTGCTCGTCGAGGGCGATCGTGGCTAGCGCGCCCTCACCGTCGACCCCGCCGTCGCCCTCGGTTCCGGGGGCGGCGGGCTCGACGGCGGTCGACGCCGCCCCCGCCTCGGAACGGACGTCGGTCATCGAGAAGCTCCGTTCGAACCTGCGGGTGCCGTGCTCAGCGGTGGGCCGCCTGCGGCGTCGAATGCTCGATCACATGGTCGATGAACCCGTAGTCCTTGGCCTCTTCGGCGGTGAACCACCGGTCGCGGTCGGAGTCCGCTTCGATGCGCTCGATGGGCTGGCCGGTGTGGAACGAGATGCGCTCGGCCATCATCCGCTTGAGATAGACGATCTGCTCGGCCTGGATGGCGATGTCGGTGGCCTGGCCCTGCATCTGCCCCGAGGGCTGGTGCATGAGGATCCGGCTGTGAGGAAGGGCGAAGCGCTTGCCCGGGGCCCCCGCACAGAGGAGGAACTGCCCCATCGACGCGGCCAGGCCCACGCAAATCGTGCTCACGTCGCAGCTCACGTACTGCATGGTGTCGTAGATGGCCAGACCGTCGGTGACCGATCCCCCCGGGGAGTTGACGTACAGGGCGATGTCGCGCTCGCTGTTCTCGGCCGCCAGGAGGAGGAGCTGGGCGCACACCTGGTTGGCCACCGTCTCGTCGATGGCGCTGCCCAGGAAGATGATGCGCTCCTTGAGCAGACGCTGGAAGACGTCGGCCGAGGCCAGGTCAGGCAGATTACCGGTGCGCATGGACGGGGACAGGTCTGTGACCAGGGGTGACTGCGGTGCTGAGTGTGGGGCCATGTCACGAGGCTACCCGGGATGCCGCCCAGGGTCGGGCAGGGTACAGCAGGGCGCCCGGTAGGCTCGACGTGTCCCGGCAGGCGGCGCGACGGCGGCGACCGGGAGCGCTGCGGGCGTGGCGGAACGGTAGACGCGCGGGGTTTAGGTCCCCGTCCCCTTCGGGGGGTGGAGGTTCGACTCCTCTCGCCCGCACTCCGGCCCCTGCAGTCGCGACGCCAAGGGAAGCGGTCCACCCACCCCAGGACCAGGTGCGAGAGAACGATGATCAACGCCCGCGACGTCACCATCGAGATCGGTGGCAGGACCCTCCTGCGCGACGCGTCCTTCATGGTGGGGCCCGATGACAAGGTGGGACTCGTCGGCCGCAACGGCACGGGCAAGTCATCGCTGGTGTCGGTGATCTGCGGCCAGTCGCCGTCGCACCTGCGCGTCCGGGGCGACGTCACCGCCCAGGGCACGCTCGGATTCCTCCCCCAGGTGCCCAAGCCCGGAGGCCTGGGGCTCGAACCGACCGGCTTCTCCCATGTGCTTTCGGCCCGGGGCCTCGACGTCCTCGACGAGGAGCTGGACAAGGCCCGCCGCGCCGTGGCCGGCGACCCGACCCCCGAGGCCATCACCACCTTCGCCGACCTCGAAGAGCGCTACGGGGCCGCGGGGGGATACAGCCTCGAAGGCGACATCGCCCGTCTCGCCGAAGGGGTCGGGCTGCGCCAGGACATCCTGTTCGACGACATCGACTCGTTGTCGGGTGGCCAGCGTCGGCGCGTCGACATCGTCCGTGTCCTGTTCGGCCAGCCCGACGTCCTCGTGCTCGACGAGCCCACCAACCATCTCGACCTCGCCGCCAAGCGATGGCTCATGAGCGAGCTCTCCCGCTTTCCGGGGGCGATGCTCGTCATCAGCCACGACCTGAAACTGCTCGACCGCGTCATCACCAAGGTCCTGAACCTCGCCGATGGCGGGCTGCGCGAGTTCAAGGGCAACTACACGGCCTTCCGCACCCAGCTGCACGCCGACATCGAGCAGCGCGAGAAGAAGCGGGCCCTCGAGGACCGCCAGATCCGCAAGCTCAGCACCCTGGCCGACTCGATGCGCGCCAGCACCGAGGACCGGGCCCGGAAGGCCAAGGTCCTCGACCGCCGGGTCGAGCGCATGAAGGGCAACCGCACCGAGCTGGTGAAACGGGAGCGCAAGACGCGTTTCCGCCTCCCCACGCCCGCCCGCTCGGGCGCCCTTCCGCTCACGGTGCGCGGGGTACAGGTGTCGTACGGGGAGAAGAAGGTCCTCCTCGACGTCGACTTCGCCGTGCAGCGCGGCGACCGGGTCGTGGTGATCGGGCGCAACGGCGCCGGCAAGAGCAGCCTGCTGCGCTGCCTCTCCGCCGTCCAGACCCCGACCGAGGGTGTCGTGGAGGTCGGGCACAACGTGACGCTCGGGTACTTCGCCCAGGAGCACGAGCAGCTCGACTCGGGCCGCTGTGCCCTCGACCAGATCGACGACAGTGTCTTGCGCACGGTGTCGGAGCGCCGCGCCCTGCTCGGATCGTTCGGGCTCACCGGGGGGACCGCCGAGCAGTTACCGGCGTCGCTGTCGGGCGGGGAGCGCGCCAAGCTCAGCCTGGCCATGCTGTCGGCGGGGCGTGCCAACCTTCTCGTGCTCGACGAGCCCACCAACAACCTCGATCCCGCCTCCGTCGAGGCCGTGGGGACCATGTTGAGCACGTGGCCCGGCACGGTGGTGGCGGTGAGCCACGACCGTCCCTTCGTCGACGCCCTGCGCCCCACCCACGCCCTCCACCTGCCCGAGGAGCGCTACGAGCTGTGGCGCGAGGAATACCTCGACGACGTGGAGATGCGGTGAGGGAGGATGTGTTGACGAGAGCTCCGATGAAGACCGACGACGTGGAGGACGAAACGTGGCCGACGTGAAGGATCTCGACGCCGCCGGGACCGAGGTCCGCCGACGCGTGGAGGCGATCGCCGCCGCCCAGTGGGACCTGCCCACCCCGTGCACGGATTGGACCGTGACCGACCTCGTGGTGCACCTCGTCGAGGGGAGCCGCATGGCGCTGGCTCTTCTCGAAGGCGCATCCGCCGCCGAGGCGCGCCGCGTGTTCGGGGCGGCGCACGGCCCCGATCTCGCCGCCGAGCTGGGTGTGGCGCTGGCCGAGGAGCTGGCCCGTTTCTCCGCCCCCGACGCGCTCACCATGACGGTGCACCACCCCGCGGCCGGTGACGTCCCCGGCGCCACCCTGATCGAGTTCCGGACCGGCGACTACCTGCTCCACAGCTGGGACCTGGCCCGGGCCACGGGCGGGGCCGAGCGCCTCCCCGCAGGCCTGGTGGCCACGGTGTGGGAGAGCCTGCAGCCCATGGTGCCCTTCATCGGAGACATCGGGGTGTTCGGGAGCGGGCCCAGTGGCACGGTGGCAACCGGCGCGCCCCTCGAGCAACGTCTTCTGGACCTCACCGGCCGCAGGCCCTGACGGCGGCGGGCACGCGCCAGGCAACGATGACAACGTCCTACGTCGCCCTGCTGCGGGGGATCAACGTGGGTGGTCGCTCCAAATTGTCGATGGCCGATCTACGCGCCGCCTTCGCCGACACGGGCTTCGACGACGTCTCCACCTACATCCAGAGCGGCAACGTGCTGTTCCGGTCGTCGAGGTCCCCTTCGGCCCTGCCCGGCGCCATCGAGGAGGTCATCGATGCTGCCTTCGGCCTGACGGTGCGGGCCTTGCTCCGAACGAGCACCGAATTGGCCGACGTCGTGGCCCACAACCCGCTGGCCACCGGCGGCCGGGACATGTCCAGGCTCCATGTGACGTTCCTGGCCGCCGCGCCGGCACCGCCCCGGGTGGCGGCCCTCGACAGCGGGCCGTTCCTCCCCGACGAGTTCGGGGTCCGCGGGCGCGAGATCTATCTGCACTGCCCCGGGGGCTACGGCCGGACGAAGCTGAACAACACCTTCTTCGAGCGCACGCTCGAAGCGGTGGCGACCACACGCAACTGGAAGACGGTGACGACCCTGGCAGATCTGAGCTCCTGATCAGGCGCCGCGGGCATCCGACGGAGGCGGCGGGGGCGGCGGGCACGGGCCGGGCGCGGGACCGGGATTGTCAGAAAACGCACAGGTGGCGTTGACGGGACCCACTGGTTGGATCGGGACACTGTGTCCATGCTCCAGCCGGCGACCCTGCCGCACCACGCGCAGACCCACGAGGACCAGGCCCACCCCGGGCCGGGCACCGCGGTCCTCCCCCAGGGCCCGACACCGCAGGTCGACATCGCCATCCCCGTCTTCAACGAGGAGGCCGACCTCGAGCACAGCGTCAGGAGGCTGCACGCCTTTCTGAGCACGGAGCTCCCTTTCAGCTTCCGGATCACGGTGGCGGACAACGCCAGCACCGACCGCACCTGGAGCATCGCCCGTTCGCTCGAGCGAGAGCTCCCTCACGTCGTGGCCGTGCATCTCGACGACAAAGGGCGCGGGCGCGCTCTGCGCTACGTATGGTCGAACAGCGACGCGGCGGTGCTGGCCTACATGGACGTCGACCTCTCCACCGACTTGACCGCCGTGCTGCCGCTGGTGGCTCCGGTGGTGTCGGGGCACAGCGACATGGCCATCGGCACCCGTCTGGCCCACGGGTCACGCGTGGTGCGCGGCACCAAGCGCGAGGTCATCTCGCGCTGCTACAACTTCCTGCTCCACACCGCGCTGGCGGCCGGGTTCTCCGACGCCCAGTGCGGGTTCAAGGCGATCCGGGCCGAACGGGCCCGGGCCCTGCTGCCGTTGGTCGAGGACTCCGGGTGGTTCTTCGACACCGAGCTCCTGTTCCTGGCCGAGCGGGCCGGGATGCGCATCCACGAGGTCCCCGTGGACTGGGTCGACGATCCCGACTCGCGCGTCGACATCGTCCACACCGCGGCCGCCGACCTCAAGGGCGTGGCCCGGCTGGTCCGGGGCCTCGTCACCGGGAGGTTGCCCCTCGCCACCGTGCTCGAGTCGTCCTGGGCCGAACAGGCGGTCCAGGCGCGCCCGGGCCTGTTCTCCCAGCTGGCCAGCTTCTCCGTCGTGGGTGTGGTGAGCACCGTGGCGTACGTGCTGCTCTACCTGGCGCTGCGCACGGGCATCCCCGCCCAGGGCGCCAACGCGCTGGCGCTGTTGGCCACGGCGGTGGCCAACACGGCGGTCAACCGGCGCGTGACCTTCGGGATCCGGACCCCCAAGGCGCGTCTGCGTCACCAGCTCCAGGGCATCGCCGTCTTCGGGGTGGGCCTCGCCCTCACCGGCAGCGCCCTGGTGGCCCTGCACCACTTTGCACCCCATGCGGGGCGGGGCCTCGAGGTCGGCGTGCTCGTGACCGCCGGCGCGGCGGCCACCGCGCTGCGCTTCGTGGCCTTCCGCTCCTGGGTGTTCGCCGGAGCGGCCCCGCCGTCTGTGCCCGTCTCGCCGTCACCCACTCCGAGGAGCTCACGATGACGACCGATGTCCTGCCCGTCGACGCGCCCGTAGAGGCCCCGCCTCTCGACCCGCCGCCCATGCTCGGTGAGCGCAACGGTCGTCGGCCCGAGGGCCGCGTCCGGCGCCTGTGGCGGGGGCGCCCCGAGGACCCGTCGTGGGTCCGGCCTGCCCTGCTGGTCCTGCTGACGGGAACCGCGGCGCTGTACCTGTGGGACCTGGGGGCGTCGGGCTGGGCCAACTCCTTCTACTCGGCCGCGGTGCAGGCCGGCACCAAGAGCTGGAAGGCGTTCTTCTTCGGCTCCTCCGACGCCGCCAACTTCATCACCGTCGACAAGCCGCCCGCCGCGCTGTGGGTCATGGAGCTCTCGGCCCGGGTCTTCGGCCTCAACTCGTGGAGCATCCTCGTCCCCCAGGCACTCGAGGGGGTGGCGTCGGTGGCCGTGCTGTACGCCACGGTGCGGCGCTCGTTCCGTCCCGGCGCCGCGCTCCTGGCCGGCCTGGTTCTCGCCACCACGCCGGTGGCGGCGCTCATGTTCCGCTACAACAACCCCGACGCGCTGCTGGTGCTCCTGCTCACCGTGGCCGCCTATGCCACGGTGCGGGCGATCGAGCGCGCCGGCACGTGGTGGTTGGTCCTGGCCATGGCCGCGGTGGGCACCGGGTTCATCACCAAGATGCTGCAGGCCTTTTTGATCGTGCCGGCCATCGCCGTCGTGTACCTGGTGGCGGCGCCGACCCCCTTGCGACGCCGCATCGTCCAGCTCGGCGCCGGTGCCGTGGCGCTGGTGGTCTCCTCGGGGTGGTGGGTGGCGGCGGTGCAGCTCACGCCGGCCGCCGATCGGCCCTACATCGGCGGCTCCCAGAACAACAGCCTGCTCAACCTGATCTTCGGGTACAACGGGCTGGGCCGGCTCTCGGGCAACGAGAGCGGCAGTGTGGGCGGCGCCGGTGCGGCCGGGTCGCGCTGGGGGCCCACCGGGCTGCTGCGCTTCTTCGGCAGCGAGTTCGGGACCCAGATCTCCTGGCTCATCCCCGCCGCCGTCGTCGTGGCCGTCGGATCGCTGTGGCTGTGGCGCCGTCGGCCCCGCACCGACGGTCCCCGCGCCGCCCTGGGGCTGTGGGCCGGATGGCTGATCGTGACGGTGCTCGTGATCAGCCTGGCCCAGGGCATCATCCATCCCTACTACTCGGTCGCCGCCGCCCCTGCGGTAGGCGCCCTGGTGGGCATCGGCACCTCGGCGCTGTGGGAGCGGCGAACCCAGCTCGGGGCCCGCCTGACACTCGGTGCCGCCCTGGCGGTCACCGCGGTGTGGGGGTACGTCCTGCTCGACCGGGCCCCGCAGTGGATGCCGTGGCTGCGCCCCGTCGTGGTGGTGGGGGGCCTGGCCTGTGCCGTCGGGGTGGCGGTGACGCCCCGCTTGCGCGGCCGGGCCGCCCTGGCGCTGGGTGCGGTGGGGATCGGCGCGGCGCTGGCGGGCCCCGCCGCCTACGCCCTCGACACCGCCGCCACCCCCCACTCCGGCGCCATCCCCTCGGCCGGGCCGGCCTCGACTTCGGGGCCCGGCGCGGGGCCGGGTGCTCCCGGTGCCGGCTTGGGGGGCTTCCCCGGGGCGCGGCCCCCGGTGCGGCAGGCGCGGCCCGACGACCGGCCCTACCCGGCGGGCTGGGCACGACCAACGGCTCTCCCCCCGGGCCCGGAGCCCCCGGCGGCGGCGTCCCCAACGGGGCGTCGGCGACGGGTGGCTTCGGGCCGCCCCCCGGGGCCAGCGCCCGCGGTGCCGGTACGTCCCGGGCCGGAACCTTCGGCCCCGGGGCCGGGCGCGGGGGTGGCGGGGGCGGGTTCCTGTCGATCAGCACGCCGGGGAGCAAGCTGGTCAAGGCCCTCGAGGCGGACGCGGGCCGCTACACCTGGGTGGCCGCCACCGTGAACTCCAACTCGGCTGCCGGGTACCAGCTCGCCACCGACGACCCGGTCATGGCGATCGGCGGGTTCAACGGCACCGACCCCGCCCCGACACTGGCCCAATTCGAGCGCGCCGTCGCCGACGAGAAGATCCACTACTTCATCTCCGGTGGGGGCGGACCGGGCACCGGGAGCACCGGCACCGCCGCCGGGCAGATCACGGAGTGGGTCGAGAGTCACTACAGCGCCCGCACCGTCGACGGCGTCACCGTCTACGACCTGACGGCGTCCCGGTCTACGACCTGACGGCGTCCCCGTCTACGAGCTGACGAGCTCTGCCGCGTGAGGGCAGACTCCGTCTCCGACGTGACGGCCACCCGGGGCGTGGCGGCCGGCCCGAAGACCAAGGCCGCCAGGACGAGGCCGGCGGTCAGCGCCCATTCGTTGAAGAATGACTGCTTGTTGGCCAGGTTGAACGCCGCCATGACCACGGCCGAGCCGAGCAGGAACCCGTAGGTGTCGTGGGGCAGGCGCCACACCACGAGCGCCATGGCACCCAGGGTCGCCACCACCAGCGGGGTGAGCCCCGGGCCCCACCCGTGCACCAGGGCCGTGGTGTAGAGAGACAGCGAGTCGAGCCGGGCAGGAAGGAAGAGGTTGTAGGACACCGCCCCCCGGTAGAAGGCGTGCGGGGCGGCGAGGACCCAGGGCACGGTGACCGACAGCGCCGCCCCGGCCGACAAGCCGGCGCGGCGCCACCCGAAGTCCTTCCAGAAGCAGGCCAGAGGCAGCATCAGCCAGGCCGTCTGTTTGGTGCACAGGCACAGGGCGAAGGCGACCACGGCCCACCCGTGTCTCCCCCGCACCACCGCGTAGGCGGCGACGCACACCGCCATGAGCACGAGGGGGTCGATCCACGACTGCTCGAGCCCGAACATGGCCTTGGGATACAGCAGTACGAATGCGCCCAGGAGCACCACGGGCGAGTCGCGGCGGACCCGGGCCAGCACGAGCGCCGTCACCGCCATGGCGGCGAGGACCCCGTAGCGCACGTCCCCGAACAGGGCGTGGAAGGGCCACACCCACAGCGCGGTCCCGGGGAGATAGGCGAAACCGTTGGAGAACTCCCCCTTGATGCCGCTCGTCCAGCGCAGCGTGTAGATGTCGTGGCCGTGCGACAGCCCGCTCCCAGCGGCCTGGAGCATGTACCAGTCGTCGATGGCGGGCCGGGGGCTCGACACGATCATGGCCACCCCGGCCCCCACCATGGCGGCGATGGCGCCGTAGGCGACCAGGCGGCGCAGGGGGAGCCCGGCCACGAGCCACCCCGCCACCACCACCGCGGCCGTACTGGTGAGGACGCGGCTCACCGTCAGCGCCGTCCCCGACCCGTAGATGCCGGCGGGTTCGTTGCAGGCGCCGAGGACCACGACCCCGGCCGCCACCGTGGCCAGGCGGTCGAAGTGGCGCGCCGGCGCCAGCCCCTGCGCCGCGCACGCCACGAGCAGGACGGTCCCCACCGTGACGAGGAGCACGGCGTCGAGCGAATAGGTGCCGTCCCCGAGCGCGGCTCCGAGCCCGATGGCGGCCCACGCCCCGAGCAAGAGGATCTCGGCCCCGATCGACGGGGTGGTCCCGATCGACGGGGTGTCGGCGACCGGTGCCGGCCCGATGTCGGAAGGGGGCCGACCGGCGGAGGTGGCGGTCCGCCCCGACGCGGTCACGGGCCTGAGGATCGGGTCATCTGCCTAAGGATCGGCTCCCCGACAAGGTTCCTTGACTCTCCCCGCCTCTGGAGCGTCAGCCTCCCCCGTCGACGGCGATGACCTGCCCGGTGACGTACCCGGCCTGCTCCGAGCACAGGAACCGCACCACGGCGGCCACGTCCTCGGGGCGGCACACCCGGCCGAAGGGGGCCGCGGCGTCCATGGTGGAGATGTCCTCCACCCCCATGGCCCGCACCAGCCGCCGGCCCATCTCGGTGACGACCAGGCCCGGCGCCACCACGTTGACGTGGATGCGGTGGCGCCGCTCCTCCTTGGCCAGCGTCATGGCCAGCGCCTCGAGGGCCGCCTTGGCCATGTTGTAGGGGGAGCTGTTGGGCGCCAACATCCGAGCGGCCACGCTCGACACGAAGACCACGTCTCCCCGAGGCCGTGTCCGCATGGCGGGCACGGCCAGCCGGCAAAGATGGTGCGCCCCCAGGGCGTGGACGGCGACGACGCGCTCGAGCTCGGCCGGGTCGGTGTCGACCACGGTGTGGCCGCGACTGGCGATGCCCGCCGAGTGCACCAGTGTGTCGAGGGAGCCGAAGTCCTCGAGCACCGCCGCCACCATGGCCTCGTCCTCCTCGGCGAACTCGACCGACGCCCGATAGGGCCGGGCGCGACGGCCCAGCGTCTCGACGGCGCGCACGGTGTCGGTGGCGGCGTCCTCGTCGCGGCGGTAGTTCACCGCCACGTCGAAGCCGTCGCCGGCCAGGGCCAGCGCGCAGGCCCGGCCGATGCCCCGGCTGCCACCGGTGACGAGGGCGACCCTCCCCTCCGATCGGTCCACGACGAGGGCCGGACTACGCGGCGGGACGGAAGTTGGGGACGTGGTAGTCGTCCCCGATGTCGGTGAAGTCCACGCGCAACGCCATGCCCACCGCCAGGTCGTCGATCTCGCACCCCACCACGTTGGTCATCATCCGCGGCCCCTCGGCCAGGTCCACGACCGCCGCGACGTAGGGCACCCGCTCGTTGAACGGCGGCAGGTCGTTCTGGTACACGACCGACCAGGTGTAGAGCGTGGCGTCCCCGCTGGCCTCCTCCCACGACACCGTGTCGGCCCCGCACCGGGGGCAGAAGGGCCGGGGGTAGTAGTGGGCCTGGCCGCAGGTGGAGCAGCGCATGAGCAGCAGACGGCCCTCGGCCACCGCGTCCCACCACGGCCGGGTGAAGTCGTCGGGAGTGGGGAGATCGAAGCGGGTCTTCGCCATGTCTGTGCCTCGTTCGCTGTCTGGACCGTGGTGACGCTCGTGCCCGGAGGCGGCGCCTCACGCTCGGGGTCCATGTTGACCCTGGCGCGCGCCATCGGCCATGCTGCCCGGGTTCCAGATCCGACGTCAACGTGGCGCGGGACGGCGGCGGGCGCCGGGCACGAGGCTGTGAAGCAGAAGCAGCAGAAGCAGGAGGACGTTCTCATGGGCATGCTCGAAGGGAAGACGGCCATCGTCAGCGGCGCCGGACGGGGCATCGGGCGCGAAGAGGCCCTCTTGCTGGCGGCCGAGGGTGCCAAGGTCATCGTCAACGACGTGGGTGCCTCACGGGCGGGCGAGGGCGAGGACGCGCACCCCGCCGAGCAGACCGTTCAGGACATCAAGGCCGGCGGCGGCGATGCTCTGCTCAACAGCAGCGACGTGAGCTCGTGGGCCGGAGCCGAGGCTCTGGTGGCCCAGGCCGTCGACGCGTGGGGACAGCTCGACATCCTCGTCAACAACGCCGGCATCCTCAGGGACAAGATGTGCTTCAACATGGACGAGTCCGACTGGGACGACGTCATCCGCGTCCACCTGAAGGGCCACTTCGCCCTGTCGCACTTCGCGGCGATCCACTGGCGCAACCGCGCCAAGGCCGGCGAGGACGTCTCGGGCCGGATCATCAACACGGCATCGGAGGCGGGGCTGTTCGGAAACGCCGGGCAGGCCAACTACGGAGCGGCCAAAGCCGGCATCGCGGCCATGACCATCATCTTGGGCCGCGAGCTCGAACGCTACGGCGTGACGGTGAACGCCATCTCGCCCCGGGCCCGGACCCGCATGACCGAGGACCTCTTCGGCGACATGGCCAAGGCCGAGGAAGGCAAGTTCGACGCCTTCGCACCGGAGAACGTGGCGCCGCTCGTGGCCTTCCTCGCCTCGGACGAGGCCGCCGACGTGAACGGCCAGAACTTCGTGGTCTACGGCGGGTCCGTGTGGGTGATGCAGGGCTGGCAGCCCGCCGGACAGGTCAAGCGCGACTCGCCCTGGACACCTAAGGAGCTGGCCGACAACAAGTCGACGCTCTTCGCCACGCGCGCCTCGGGACTTCCCCCCTTCACCTTCTGAGGGTCCACCTTCTCAGGGTCCACCTTCTCAGAGTCCACCTTCTGAGGGTCGGTCTTCTGAGGGTCCACCTTCTGAGTGGACTCCGAGCCCGAGGCCAGCGCCCGGGGACGGCACCACTCGCCGCAGGGCCCCCCTGAGTACCGTGGTCCTCATGCGCCGTGGCACGGTCAGATGGCAGGGGTCCGTGGCCGTGGTGACCGGGGGGTCCCGGGGGATCGGCCGGGCCATCGCCGAGCACGCCGTGGCCCGCGGGGCCAGGGTCGGGCTCATCGCCCGGGACGGCGCCGCCTTGCAGTCGACCCTGCAGGCGCTGGGCGGAAGCGACGTGGGCGCCGTGGCCGTGGCCGACGTCGCCGACCGCGCCGAGCTCGACGGTGCGCTCGCCGAGCTCGGTGGCGTGCTCGGTCCCCCCGACATCCTCGTGAACAACGCCGGGCTGGGCTGCGCCGGCCCGGTGCTGTCACTGCCCGTCGAGGCCATCGAGCGGGTCATGGCCATCAACTACCTGGGCACCATGTACGCCACCAAAGCGCTGCTCCCCGGCATGCTGGAGCGGGGGCGGGGCCACATCGTCAACATGGCGTCGGTGGCCGGTCGCTTCGCGGCCCCGGGCGAGGCCGCCTACTCGGCCACCAAATTCGCGGTGGTGGGCTTCACCCAGTCGCTGGCGCTCGAGCTCCACGGCACCGGCGTGGGCGTGTCCCTGATCGATCCCGGCCCGGTCGACACCGGATCCTCCGAGACGCGCCAGGACGACTACGAGCGCCGCTGGCCCCGACAGGTCCCCGCCTCGAGGGTGGCGGCGGCGGTGATGGGAGCCGTGGAGCGGGGCCGGTTCGAGGTCTTCGTCCCGCCCTGGTACCGGGGAGCGGGGGCCTTCCAGGCGGCCCTGTCGGGAGTGCTCCGGGTCGTCCCGCCGTCGGTGTTCGGAGTCACCGCCTCCGAGGCCGACATCGCCGAGGCCCTGCGCGGGGCGGAGGAGCTCCGGCGGCGCAAGGAGGGCGATCCCGGTCCCTGACGAGAATGTCAGGTGCGACGGCGGCGATACAGATATCCTCTGGCAGCCCGACGGGAGCGGCACACCGAGATGGAGGGGGAGACCCACATGATGTTCGGACGAGACGGAGGCGGGATCATCGGCGAGGGACGGCACCATACGCGGCGGGCCCCGCACGTCGTGGTCCTGACCGTGATGGTGGCGCTCGCCCTCACCGCGGCGGCTTGCGGCGGGAGCTCCACCCCGACCTTCAGCAAGCCCCAGGCCAAGACCGACATCTCCAACGCCTACGACACCTTGTTCCACTTCTCTTCGGGGACCCTCGCCTCCAAGGAGGCCGTCATCCAGAACGGCGCCTCGCTCAAGGCCGCCATGGGCCAGGCCCTGGCGTCGTCGGAGTCGAGCGCGTCGGACGGCGCCAACGTGGACAGTGTCGACTTCCTGAGCAGCGCGGACTGCACCAAGCAGAAGCTGCCGAGCCCGTGTGCCAAGGTGAAGTACGACATCCTCGGCACCGGAGGAACGGCGATCCTGCCGGGGAACACGGGCTACACCGTCCTCAGCGGAGGCAAGTGGCTGGTGGCCAAGACCACCATCTGCACGCTGCTCGGCCTCTTCTACACGGCCGAGGGCAAGACGGGCACCCCACCGGGCTGCTGAGCTCCAAGGCACTCCTTCCTCGTGACGGGGAAGGAGTGCCTGGCGCCGGGCCCCGGCTGGTCAGACCCTGCTAGCTGATCAGACCCTGCCAGCTGATCAGACCCTGCCAGCTGATCAGACCCTGCCAGGTGATCAGACCCTGCTAGCAGATCAGACCTTGCTGGGAAGCGCCGCCGTCGCCTCGCCCACGACCTTCACCTCGCCGTCGCCGTTGGCCAGGCTGCACTCCAGGTCGACGAGGTTGCGGCCGTCCTCGACGCGCTTGGCCGTGACCACGATCCGGGTGGAGAGCTCCTCCCCCGGCCAGGTCTGGCGGGAGAAGCGCACCTTGTAGTGCGTCAGGTTGCCGGGCCCCACGTAGTCGGTGAGGGCGGTGGCGAGCAGGCCCATCGAGAACATGCCGTGGCCGAACACACTGGGCTGGCCGGCCGCGGTGGCCAGGATCTCGTCGTGGTGCATGGGGTTGTAGTCGCCCGACGCACCCGCGTAGCGCACGAGGTCGGTCCGGGTCAGGGTGTGGTGCGTGGCGGGAGCCTCGTCACCCTCCTTGACGTCCTCGAAATACCGCTTGGCCTCAGCCATGTCGATCCCCTTCTCCCCGGCCCCGTCTCCCTGGCCGCCGCAGCTTGGGCGTGGTCTTCGGGCCCTGTCAAACCGTCGGCTCGGGCCCGACGGGCTCAGTTCCCGGGCTCCGGATCGCGCGGCAGCCCCAGGATGCGCTCGCCGATGACGTTGCGTTGCACCTCGCTCGTGCCCCCCGCGATGGTCAGGCACCGGGCCGAGAGGAAGCCCTGGCTCCACCGGCCGGCGTCGTCCTCGGTGGTGGCGCCCCGGGCACCGAGCAGCATGAGCCCGAACTCCTGGAGGCGCTGCTCGTGCTCGGCCCCGAGCAGCTTGCGCACGCTGGCCTCGGGACCGGGCTCGACGCCCGACACGGACCGGAGCGTGGTCCGGGCCCCGAGCAGGGCCAGCGACTGCGCCTCGGCCAGCAGCTCCCCGACGCCGTCGAGGACCACGGGGTCCTCGGGCCCGCCGGCCAAGATGGCCTTCAGGATCCCCTCGATCCCGAAGCCCCAGGTGGCGCCGGAAGCCATCGACACCCGCTCGTTGGCGAGCGTGGTGCGCGCCAGGCGCCATCCCCCGTTCACCGCGCCCACCACGCAGTCGTCGGGAACGAAGACGTCGGTGAAGAACACCTCGTTGAACATGGCCGCGCCGGTGATCTCCCGCAGGGGCCGCACTTCGATGCCCTGGCTGTGCATGTCGACGATGAAGTACGTGATGCCCTCGTGCTTGGACGCGTCGGGGTCGCTGCGCGCCAGGCAGATCCCCCAGTCGGCGCGCATGGCGATCGAGGTCCACACCTTCTGCCCGTTGAGGACCCAACCTCCCTCGACACGCGTGGCGCGGGTGGAGAGGGCGGCGAGATCGCTGCCGGCGCCGGGCTCGCTGAAGAGCTGGCACCACACGAGCTCGCCCCGCAGGGTGGGCCCGACCCAGCGCTCCTGCTGCTCGGCGGTGCCGTGGGCGATGATGGTGGGCAGGGCCCAGGCGCCGACGGCCAGGTGCGGCCGGTGCACGTGCGCCGCGGCCAGCTCCTCGTCGATGACCAGCTGCTCCACGGGGCCCGACCCCCGGCCCCAGGGCGCGGGCCAGTGCGGCGTGAGCAGCCCCGACTCCACCAGGCGCCGGCGCCGCTCGCCGTGGTCCGGGGCGGCGGCCACCTCGGCCACCAGGGCGCGGACCTGCTCCCGGACGCTCTCGGCGTCCTCAGGGAGGTCGAGGACGAGCCGCCGCCGGCTGCCTTCGAGGGCCGAGCGCGTGGCCTCCACCCTCAGGGCGCGGGGCGGCCCCACCAGCTGCCGCAGCGACAGGGCCCGGCGCAGGTGCAGGTGGGCGTCGTGCTCCCAGGTGAAGCCCATGCCCCCCAGGACCTGGATGCAGCCTTTGGCGCACTCGGCGTAGGCGTCGAGGGCGAGGGCCCCGGCCAGCACAGCCGACAGCCGGGCCTGGTCGGGGTCGCCGGCGTCGGCGGACTGGGCGGCGTCCCAGGCCAGCGCCGTCACCTGCTCCACCGACACGAGCATGTCGGCCAGGCGGTGCTTCACGGCCTGGAACTGGCCGATGGGGCGGCCGAACTGACGGCGTTCGACGGCGTAGGCGGCGCCCGTGTCGAGACACCAGCGCCCCCCTCCGGAACACTCGGCGGCGGCGAGCACGAGCGCCAGGTCCCGAACCAAGGCGTCGGACACCGCCGGGAGCTGGCGCTCGGGGACCACGACGGTGCCCCCGGTGCGCACCGTTCCCACCCGCCGGGTGGGGTCGAGGCTGGCCTGCACGCCCGCGGTGACCTCGGTGCCGTCGACGTCGAGCACGCACCACACCACGGTGGCGGCGCCGGCCACAGCGGGCACCGACACCGGTCCGAGCAGCCGCGTGGCCAGCCCGGCGCCGAGCACGGGGCCGACCTCGCCCGTCACGTGCAGAGAGCCGTCGCCGGCGCGGGTGCCCTCGAAGGCCCCGGACCCGGGCAGGGCCACGGCGGTGGGGGCGGTGCCGTCGACCATGGAGGCCAACAGGGCCTTTCTCTGGGCGTCGTCGGCCCCGGCCACCACGACGGCCGCGGCGAGCATGGTGGGCAGCGCCGGCCCGGGCACGAGGGCCCGGGCCATCTCCTCCACCACGACGGCCAGCTCGAGCAGGCCGAAGCCCTGGCCGCCGTACTCCTCGGGCACGTGGATGCCCAGCCATCCCTGGCCCACCAGCTCGTCCCAGAACGGCGGCATGGTCTCGACCTCGGCGTCGAGCAGGGCGCGCGGCACCTCGGGAGGACAGCGCGTCTCGAGCCACCGGCGCACGGTGCGGCGCAGCTCCTCGTGATCCTCCCCGATGCCGATGGGCATGCTCGGACTCTCCCCTCTGGTGTCGTGACCGGTGCTGGCTGGGTGCTCGAGTCCCCGGCGGCGCTCAGAACCAGCCGATGGCGTGGTCAATCGACCACACCTGCCACCCGTGGGTCCCGAGGACCACGGCGGCGGCCAGGACCATCATGAGGTTCTGACCCTGTTCCGCCCAGTCGTGGATCATGAGGACGAAGTACAAGAGGTTGAGGGCGATGCTGGCGAAGGCGGCCACGGGGGTGAGGAACCCGAGGCTGAGCCCGACGCCGAGGGAGAGCTCGCTCATGAGCACCACCCAGGTCATGGCCTTGGGATGGGGCTTGACCACGGCGTCGAAGCCCCGGCCCACGACCTTCCAGCGGTGCTTGGAGGCGATGTCGCCGGCCCAGTTGATCCCCGCCTGGCGCTTGATCCACGCCGTCAGGTTCTTGTGCCGGAAGCTCTCCAGCCACCACAGGCCGAGGCCGATGCGCAAGACGGCGGCCCACTGGGGTCCGGTGAGCAGCGAGGTCTTCACTCCGCTCGTTCTAGCATCCCCCGACCTGGGACTTCATACCCCGACGTCACCCCGGCGGCCCACCCCCGCCCGCCGCGGCCGGTGGTCAGGCGCCGCGGTGGATGAGGTTGAAGCGCGACGTGACCACGGGCTCTTTGGTCTTGTCGTCGCGCCACACCGTCTCGGTCACGAGGAACGTCATCGTCTTGCCCTTGGACTCCTTGGCGTAGGCGTCGACCACGTGGCCCTCGCCCAGGAGCACGTCGCCCACCACCACGGGGCGGTGGTACACGAACTCCTGCTCCCCGTGGAGGATGATGCCGCCCTTGGCCATGAGGGGACCGATGACCTCGCCGAGGGGGTTGCCCTTGGGCTTGTCGGCGGGCTGGTCCTCGGCGAACTCGCCCCACGTCTGCATGACGAAGGGGAACGTGGGAGGCACCGGGATCGCCTCCAGGCCGGCCTCGGCGGCGGCGCGGGGATCGCGATACACGCGGCTCGAGTCGCACACCGCGGTGGCGAAGTTGGCGACCGGCCCGCGTTCGACGACCACCTTGGACTTGCTCATGGGCTTGCCGATGATGGCGCGCAGATCGTCGTCGGTCACGGTGTCCCTCCCCTGCCGTGGTTGCGGGCGTCAACGTAGCCGGGGGCCGCCTCACGTTGCGATTTGGGTCGGGCCGACGGGGGGAGAGTGGCCCGAGGGGCAGGAGGGTCCGGATGTCCGCACCGTTAGGGACTTTCGTCCCTAGTGCCGGGGTCGGAGGGAGAAGATGATGCAACGAGCCCCGTCGCCTGCTGCTCTTCCCGGTCGGTACGGGCCACTGGGACGGACCGAACATGCCCCCGGCCACCGTTCCGGATTCGGACCGCCGGTTCCCGCCTGATCGAGCAGCCCCCATGTTGATCAGGCGGGTCCGGCGTGCCGTTCGCCGACCCCCCCTGCTACCGTGCCCGCGGCCCCGCCGCGAGGTCGGTGCGGGCCCAAGGTGACGACGGCGAGGAAGGGCGATGCCCGAGTTCGAGACGCTCGGCTACGAGGAGTCGGAGGGCGTGGCGTGGGTCACCCTCGACCGGCCCGCCGTCATGAACGCCTTCAACACGACGATGCAGCGCGAGCTGCGCAGCGTGTGGCGGTGGCTCCGGCGCCACGACGACGTCCGCGTGGTGGTGCTGACCGGAGCGGGTGACAAGGCGTTCTGCACGGGCATCGACCGCTCCGAGGCGCTGGCCGAGGGACCGCGCCCGGGTCGGAGCGACTCGGCGGGCGGCGCCGCCTCCCCCTCGGCCGCACCCGGCCCCACCGGTGACCCCAAGGCCGACGAGGCTCTGCACATCGGCTCGGGCACCACGCCCTTCATGTTCGACGACCCGGGCGAGAACCTCGGCCCCAAGAGCAACGACCTGTGGAAGCCGGTCATCGCAGCCGTCAACGGCATGGCGTGCGGCGGCGCCTTCTACATGCTCGGCGAGGTCGACTTCATGATCGCGGCGGAGCACGCCACCTTCTTCGACCCCCACCTGACCTTCAACATGGCGGCCGCCTTCGAGCCCCTGCAGATGACGGGGCGCATGCCCTTCGGTGACCTCGTCCGGCTCACCCTTCTCGGCAGCGAGGAGCGCATGAGCGCGCAGCGGGCCCTGCAGATCGGCCTGGTCACCGAGGTGGTGCCGGCCGACGAGCTGCGCGCCCGGGCCCAGTGGGCGGCCGGGGTCATCGCCCAGGCGCACCCCGTGGCGGTGCAGGGGACCCTGCGCGCCCTGTGGGCGGGCCGCGAGCTGTCCCGGGGACAGGCCCTGGGCCTGGGGTGGGCCTTCGTCGGCCTCGGCAACGACCCCGAGGCGCTGGCCCAGGGCCAGGCGCGCTTCGCCTCGGGCCAGCGGGTGCAGTGGCGCCTGCGCTGAGCGCAGCCCGCCCCGGGGCCCCGGGGCCCCGCCGGCCCCTCAGCTCGACAACACCTCGCCAGCAAGCTCGTCACCTCTCTCGACGACGGGCGATATGCGCTCGGTCTGTCGTCAGTACGCCGGTCGAGACCAACAGGACCGTGATGAGCGCCGTGAGGACGGGGAGGGTGACGAGCGCAACCCGAAGTGAACTGATGGCGGCGATCTGACCGATGAGGGCCGGGCCGACGACGAATCCGACCCAGCCGATGCCCGAGACCAGGGCCACTCCTCGCCCGGGGTTCTCCGAGGCCATCTGGCCGACGGTGCTGTAGGTCGTCGGGATGACCAGGGCGCATCCGACTCCAAGGCAGGCGAACGCCATGAGCATCACCCCCGCGTTGTCGGCGACCAGCCCGGTGGCGAACCCGAGTGTGGCCAGGGCGGTGAGAACAGGCAGGAGACGCTCGTTGGGCCAGCGGGCGACGAGCCGGCTGCCGGCGAACCGGGTCACGACCATGGCGAGCGAGTAGAGGGTGTACGCCAGCCCCACGATGACCCCTGTGGAGTGGAACGACGAGCGCAAGTACACGGCCGACCAGTCGGCCGCAGCCCCCTCGCAGAGCATGTCGGCCAGGGCGACCACACAGAGAACCACCAAGGCTGCCGTCCACCACCGACGGACCGATACCGGTCGAGCGGTCGCGACTGACCCCAGAGGAAGGTCGTGCCGATCTTCGGGCAGCAGCCGTCTGGTCAGAACGCCGAGCACCACGAGCGACACCACACCCAGGACCAGGAACTGGCTCGTGAGCGGCACGCCGAGCGCCACGGCAGCGGTGCCGAGGAGGGCACCGGCCAATGCGCCGAGGCTCCATGAGCCATGAAACATGGGCATCACGGGACGCCGTTCGACGCCTTCGGCGGCGACGCCTTGGGTGTTCATGGCCACTTCGATGGTGCCCTGGAAGATGCCCCACAGCATGTACACGATCACGAAGGCGACGAGGCTCCGAGCCAACCCGAGGAGCGGCGCGACCAGGCAATACCCGATCATGGCCACGCGCAGGACCCGTCGGCTGCCGAGGCGAGGGACCAGATAGCCAGCGCCCGACATGGCCAGGATCGATCCGATCGGGGCTCCCAACAGGGCGATGCCGAGCAGTCCGAGGCCCAGGCCGAGGTTCGCCTTCACCTGGGGAATGTGCGCCACCCACGATGCAAAGAGCAGGCCGTGCACGAAGAACACGGCCGCCACGGCGGGAAGGGCGCTGGATCGCTCCGTCCGAACAGTGATGGATGGGAGCGGCGACGTCACCAGGGAGAGCGCCGCATCAGGCCAGTCGGACGTCCACACCGAGACCGACGAGCTGCTCGACGAGGCGAGGGTCGGCTTCGCTGTCGGTCACCAAGATGTCGACTCTCTGGAGGTCACAGACGTGGTCGAAGGCGACGAACCCGAGCTTGGTGGAGTCCGCCACGGCGATCACCCGCCGGGAGGCCTCGAGCGCGGCCCGCTTGATTTCCGCCTCCTCCATCAGGTGCGCGGTGACCCCGGCCTCGGGGTCGATCCCGCACGGGCTGAGGACGAAGGTGTCGAAGCGCAGGTCCGAAAAGCTGCGTCGTGACAGCCCGCCGATGAGCGAGAGCTCCCCGGGCCGTACCTCGCCCCCGGGGAGCAGGAGCCGCACCTCGGGTGAGTCGTGCAGCTCGTAGACGGGCCGAAGGGCGAGCGGCATGACCGTGAGGCACCTTCCGGTCAGGGCACGCGCCACCTCCAGGGCGGTGGTGCCGCCGTCGATGACGACGGTCTCGCCGTCGTCGAGGAGCTCGGCGCAAGCGGAGCCGATCCGGGCCTTCTCTTCGGCACGGCTGAAGACCCGCATGGCGTAGGGGGCCTCGTCCGCGGTGCCCCGGGCACGGGTGGCGCCTCCGTGCACACGGCGGAGGACGCCGTCGCGTTCGAGGGCTTCGAGGTCCCGGCGCACGGTCATCTCCGAGCAGCCGAGGTCGACGGCCAAGTCCGCCACCTGGACCTCCTCGTGCTCCCTCAGAGCCTCCACGATCCGGCGGCGACGCCCCACCCCGTCCATGGGCCCAATCTAACAAGATTTCTGTGCGAGTACACAGAAATTCTGTTCTGCCCCCTCAGCCCGACAGCAGGCCCACGGCCAGGGCCCGGAAGGCCCGGGCCCGGTGCGAGCGGGCGTTCTTCTCGGCGCTCGACATCTCGGCGTAGGTCCGCCCGTCGTCGCCGTCGGGGACGAACACCGGGTCGTAGCCGAACCCGCCGCTGCCCCGGCGAGCCGGGGCGATGGTCCCCTCCACCACCCCGTGGGCCACCACCTCGCGCCCGCCGGGGAAGATGGCCACGGCCACGGTCCGGAACCGGGCCCGGCGGGCACCCTCCCCCGCGGCGCCGGCGGCATCGAGCTCCCGCAGGAGCTTGGCCACGTTGTCGTCGTAAGAGGCGTGCTCGCCCGAGTAGCGCGAGGAGTACACCCCCGGCGCGCCGCCCAGGGCGTCGACCTCCAGCCCGGTGTCGTCGGCGACGGCGGGGAGCCCGGTGGCCTCGACCAGGGCCGAGGCCTTGATGCGGGCGTTCTCCTCGAGGGTGTCGCCGGTCTCCTCCACCTCCCCCACCGCGGCGGGTCGGCCCACGAGCTCCACCCGGTCGCCCACGGTGTCGACCATGAGGGCCACGATCTCCGCCGCCTTGTCGGGGTTGGCCGTGGCCAGCACCATGCGCAGCCGTCGGGCCCCGCCGGCCCCGTCCCCGTTGCCGGGGAACGTCACACCGTCCCCGTTGCCGGGGAACGTCACACCGTCCCCGTTGCCGGGGAACGTCACCGCGGCGCGGGGGGCTCGTCCACCACGGCGCGCTGGGCGTCGAGGAGCACGGCGATGCCGCTCTCGGCCAGGCCCACGAGCTCGTCGAGCTCCCCGCGCGTGAAGGCCATGCCCTCGGCGGTGCCCTGGACCTCCACGAAGCGCCCCGACCCCGTCATCACCACGTTCATGTCCACCTCGGCGCGCGAGTCCTCGGAGTAGTCCAGGTCCAACATGCACGCCCCGTCGACCACGCCCACCGACACGGCGGCACAGGCGTCGGTGAGGGGGTGCGTCGAGATGACCCGCTTGGCGACCAGCCGCGTGAAGCAGTCGTGCAGCGCCACGTAGGCGCCGCAGATCGAGGCCGTGCGAGTGCCGCCGTCGGCCTGCAGCGCGTCGCAGTCCACCGTGACCGAGAGCTCACCCATGGCCACCAGGTCGGTCACGGCCCGCAACGAGCGGCCGATGAGACGCTGGATCTCGTGTGTGCGCCCCGACTGCTTGCCCTTGGCCGCCTCGCGCCCGACGCGCTCGGCCGACGAACCCGGCAACAGCGAGTACTCGGCGGTGACCCAGCCCTTGCCGCCGCCGCGCAACCACGGCGGGACGCGGTCCTCCACCGACGCCGTGCACAGCACCTTGGTCTTGCCCATCGACACGAGGACCGACCCGTTGGCGAACTCGGTGAAGTCGCGCACGAACGACACCGGGCGCAGGTCCCCCACGTCCCTGCCGTCGGCGCGCCGGGCGCGGGGGTCGGTCACAGCGAGTACCCGCGGCCCACGGCGGCCTGCTCGACGTGGCCCCCGAAGGCCTCGCTGGCCTCGGCCAGGACGTCCTCGGCGCGCACCGTGGGGAGGCGATGGGTGATCACGAGGCGACGGGCTCGGGCCTGTCGTGCACTTGAACCTGCTTCTGTGCCGTTCATGTGTATGGGCGGCCCTTCGTGCTCTGCGATCTCGGTGGAGTTGTCCGAGGTGTAGGTGGCCTCGCACAGGGCGAGGTCGAGGGGGGCACCGAGCGAGGAGAGCGACCACCGCGGCCCGGAATCCGCAGAGTAGCCCAGCGCCCCCGACGGCCCCTCGAGGCGCGTGGCCAGGGTGACCGGCGGGTGGTCGGTGCGGCTGAAGGACAGGCGCAGATCACCGACGTCGGCCCCATCACCGTCGCCCACCTCGTGCCAGTCGAGGATCCCCTCGAGGTCCTGGGCCAGATGGTCCCGCACGCCCGGTGCGGCGTAGACCGGGATGGGGTCGCGCTCGAAGCCGTACACCCAGCGCGCCGCGGTGATGAAGCCCTCGACGTCGCTGAAGTGGTCGTGGTGCTCGTGGGTGAGCACGATGGCGGTCAGCGCCAGCGGGTCGGTGAAGCGCTGGAGGTTCCCGAAGGTCCCGGGCCCGGCGTCCATCCACAGCGACGTCCCCGACGCCCACGACCGCACCAGGTACCCGCTGGCGGCGCCGCCGGCGGCCTGGTGGCTGCCGTCGCAGCCGAGCACGGTGAGGGTGAGCACGGCTCAGCCCGACGCCGCGCCGGGCCGCGCCCCGAGGTCGGCGTCGGCCACGGCGGGAGGCTCGGGCCACGACAGGCGCCGCACCTCGCCGAGCTCGCCTCCGAAGAGCCGGCTCCCCACGGACCGGAACCACTCCACGTCCCCCGAGGAGAGCACGCGCAGGGCGCCGCGGCGGGCGGACTCGGTCTCACCCAGCACGGCGCGCACCTCGAAGGCGGTCTCGTCGGCCGACGACACGAGCACGACGTCGCGGCCCATGACGTCGGCGATGGTCCGGGCCAGGAACGGGTAGTGGGTGCACCCCAGCAGCAAGGCGTCGACCCCGGCGTCGCGCACCGGCGCCAGCAGGCGTTCGGCCAGCACCGACACCTGGTCCGAGCGCGTCTCGCCGCGCTCGACGAACTCGACGAACCCGGGGCACGAGGCGGGCACGAGCTCGAGGGGGACCGCCAGGCTCCCGATGGCGCGCTGGTAGGCACCGGAGCGGATGGTGCCCACGGTTCCGACCACGCCCACCCGGCGGTTGCGGGTGGCCTTGGCCAGGGCCCGCACCCCGGGGTCGATGACCCCGACCACGGGCACCGGCAGCAGGGCCCGCAGCGTGTCGAGGGCCGCCGCCGAGGCGGTGTTGCAAGCCACCACGATGAGCTTGACGTCGATGTTGTCGACCAGCCAGCGCCCGATCTGCACCGCGAAGGACCGCACCTCGTCGAGGTCACGGGGGCCGTAGGGGTAGCGGCCCGTGTCACCCACGTAGACGAGGTCCTCGTGGGGGGCGAGGTCGATCAGCGCCCGGGCCACGGTGAGCCCCCCGAACCCGCTGTCGAACATGCCGATGGGGCGGCCGTCCATCCCCGTGAGGCTACGGCACCGGCCCCGCCCCGGGCGCCACCGGAGCTTCAGCCCAGGGGCAGCTGGGGCGCGTCGGCCAGCGAGGCCCGCCCCGTCTTGCGCCCGCCGAGGGGGAACACCTGCTCGGGCAGGAAGGAACGCACCCGGTCCTCCCCGGGCCGGCCCCCGATGACCTCGACGGACTCGGCGCCGTTGCGCTCGTTGCGGACGTAACCCAGGAACCGCCAAACCGCCCCGCGCAGCACCAGCCCCTCGATCTCGACGGGGTCCCCGCGCCGCAACCCGTTCCATTCCTCGCGGCGCTGAAGGTGCTCGGGGAGCGCCTGCACCTTCGTCCTCTTCGGGGTGCGGGGGAGGTGGGCCACGCCCGAAAGCTATACCGTGTCCCCGGAGCCGACGCGACTGGCGGGCGCCCCGACCGGGTATAGCCGTCAGGGCCGGGGCCGAGCCGGAGCCGGGACCGACACGGGCGCGTGACGAGGGAGCACGGAGATGGCGAGCGAAGGGCTGCACGAGGCGGCGGAGCTGCTCGACGAGGAGACCGTCGACCACCACCGAGCCATGACCTCGCTGTGCGAGGAGCTCGAGGCCGTCGACTGGTACGACCAGCGCGTCAAGGCCACCTCCGACGCCAGCCTGGCCGCGGTCCTCGCCCACAACCGCGACGAGGAGAAGGAGCACGCGTCGATGACCCTGGAGTGGCTGCGCCGCCGCGATCCGGTCCTCGACCGGCACCTGCGCACCTACCTGTTCCGCACCGAGGACATCACCGAGATCGAGGCCGAGGCCGAGGCGAGCGGCACCGAGGCGAGCGGCACCGAGGCGGGCGCGGCATGGGGATCACTGGGCATCGGGAGCCTGAAGGGACACCAATCATGAACCACCTCCACCGAGAGCTCGCACCCATCGGGGACGCGGGATGGACGGCCATCGAAGAGGAGATCAAGCCCCGCCTCGAGACCTATCTGGCGGCCCGCAAGCTCGTGGACTTCGAGGGACCGCGGGGCTGGGCGCACTCGGCCACCTCCATCGGACGGACCACGTCCGTCGCCGGCCCCTCCCCCGACGTAACCGGATCACAGCGCCGGGTCCTGTCCCTGGTGGAGCTGCGGGCCGAGTTCACCGTGTCGCGGTCGAGAAGTCGACGACGCCGAGCGCGGCGCCACGGACCTCGACCTCCCCGAGCTCGAAGAGGCGGGACGGCGCATCGCCCTGGCCGAGAACACCGCCGTGTTCCACGGCTATCCGGCGGGCCAGATCCAGGGCATCACTCAGGACAGCTCGCACGCCCCGCTGACGTTGTCGCCCGACGCCGAGCACTACCCCACGGCGGTGGCCGAGGCGGTCGACGTGCTGCGCGGCACGGGGATCGGCGGCCCCTACGGGCTGGCCCTGTCGCCGGGGATCTACACCGAGATCGTCCACACCGCCGAGCACGGTGGTCATCTGCTCCTCGACCACCTGCGCCAGATCCTGGGCGGCCCCCTGGTGTGGGCGCCCGGGGTCGAGTGCGGCATCGTGGTCAGCCTGCGGGGCGGGGACTTCGTCTTGGAGTCGGGCCAGGACATCTCGATCGGCTACTCGTCGCACGACGCCGACACGGTGGCGCTGTACCTCGAGGAGAGCTTCAGCTTCCGGGTCCTCGAGCCCGACGCCGCCGTCGCACTGCGCACCAAGGCCAAGAAGGCATAGGCCGCGCCCGAGCGGGTCGGAGTGTGGCGGATCAGCGGGCCCGGATCCAGCGGGCCCGGATCAGCCGGATCGGATGGAGGCCGGGGGGAGAGGGGCGGATCAGAAGTAGATGGTGCGCTTGGCCCGCTCCACCACGGCGTCGAGATCGTCGGTCCACGCCCCGGTCGACAGGTACTTCCAGCCGCCGTCGGCCGACACCACCACGATGACCCCGGCCTCGACGGACTGCGCGCACTTGGCCGCGCCCGCCATGGCCGCCCCCGACGAGATCCCGGCGAACACGCCCACCTCGGCCAACCGTCGCGTCCACTGCACCGACTGGAGCGGTCCCACCATGGTCTTGCGGTCGAGCAGCTCCGCGCCGCCGAGCGTCGGTCGAAGATGGGCGGGATGTAGCCGTCGTCGAGGTTGCGCAGGCCGTCCACCATCTCCCCGGCGGGGGGCTCCACGGCCCACACCTCGACGGCCGGGTTGCGCTCCTTCAGGAAGCGGCCCACACCGAGGAGCGTGCCCGAGGTCCCGAGGCCCGGCCACGAAGTGGGTCACCTCGGGGCAGTCCCGCCAGATCTCGGGCCCCGTCCCCTCGTAGTGCGCCTTGGGGTTGGCGGGGTTGGCGTACTGGTAGAGGAAGACCCACTCGGGGTGCTCGGCGTGCACGCGCTCGGCCATGCGCACCGCCCCGTTGGAGCCCTCGGCCCCGGGCGACTCGATGACCTCGGCCCCCCACACCTCCAGGAGCTGGCGGCGCTCCACCGACACGTTGGAGGGCAGCACCACCTTGAGCCGGTAGCCCTTCACCCGCGCCACCAGGGCCAGCCCGATGCCGGTGTTGCCCGAGGTGGGCTCGAGGAGGGTGTCGCCCGGGCACGAGGCGGCCGTCCTTTTCGGCCTCCTCCACCATCGACAGGGCGATACGGTCCTTGACCGACCCCCCGGGGTTCTGGCCCTCGAGCTTGACCAGGATCCGGACGGCGGGGTTGGGGCTCAGCGCGCTGACGTCGACCAGGGGCGTGTTGCCGATGAGGTCGAGGACGCTCGTGACCTGGACCATGGGACGGGGTCCGTCGGTCCCGGGGGCGAGGACGGGCTCAGCCGCCGGCCACGGCGGGCAGGATCGAGACGGTGACGCCGTCGGCCACCTTGGTGTCGAGCTGCTCCAGGTAGCGCACGTCGTCGTCGTCGACGTAGACGTTCACGAAGCGGTGCAGGGACCCGTCCTCGGTGAGCACCTGCCCGGCCATGCCGGGATAGCTCCGCACGAGGTCGGCGAGCACCTCGCCGATGGTGGCGCCCTCGGCCGTCACGGTCGACTTCCCGCCGGCATGGGCACGCAGGACCGTGGGAAGCCTCACCTCGACAGACACGACGCCCTCCCTGGTCCGTGGTCGCTCCGTCACCTGCCGCCGGGCACCGGGGCAGCCGTGCGGCCCGGACCGAATGCTGACGGCTCCGGTCGGCATTCTACCGGGCCGCGGGACCTAGCCGGGCCCGACCACCACCGGCTCCTCGTCGACGTGGTCGCCGTGGATGCGGTAGGAGCGCAGCGTCGGGTGGGTGTCGCGCAGCGACACGATGACGTAGTGCCAGCCGGGGTCCGAGGCGGGGTCCGAGGCCCGGGCCACGTCGGTCGGCGACGGGTAGGCGTCGGTGTGGGTGTGGGAGTGGAAGACGCCGATGATCTCGAGGCCGGGCCCTCGGCGTCGCGGTCCGCCCTCAGGTAGTCGCGTCCGTCCACCTGTAGAGCTTGGCCGAGGCCGCCGCGTTACGGGCCGGGTAGCAGCGGACCACGGAACCCGAGGAGCGGTCGCCGCCCAGCAACCCGCAGGCCTCGTCGGGCAGTCCCCCCAGGCAGTGCCCCACGATCTCGGCGTAGACGTTGGCGGGGACGCGGAGCATCCCACCGAGGGTACCGGGGGCCTCCCCGCCGGGCACGGACCGGAGGGTGGGACGCCGGGGGTACCGTTCGCCGGTGGCAGCAGCCAAGGGACCGGGGCGGCGGGCGGCGCGCCGCGTCCCCGACGACGGGAGCGACCGGATCAAGACGGTGGCCCGCAACCGGCGCGCCCGCCACGAGTACGACATCCTCGAGACCTACGAATGCGGGGTGGCGCTGCAGGGAAGCGAGGTGAAGTCCCTCAGGGCCGGGCGGGTGACCCTGGCCGACGCCTATGCCCGGGTGGAGGGCGGGCGAGGCGTGGCTGCTCGGGCGTGCACATCCCCCCCTACGAGCACGCCGCGGGGTTCGGCGCCCACGACCCCGAGCGCCGGCGCAAGCTGCTGCTTGCACCGCGACCAGATCGACGAGCTGATGGGCCAGACCCAGCAGAAGTCGCTGACGCTCGTGCCCCTGTCGATCTACTTCAAAGACGGCCGGGCCAAGGTGGAGCTGGCCCTGGCCCGGGGACGGCGCCTCTACGACAAGCGCCACGCCATCGCCACACGTGACGCCGAGCGCGACGCGGCGCCGCGAAGCCCGCAGCGCGGCGGGCAAGAGCGTGGGCCGGGGGGCCCGCAAGGAATACGACTGAGGGGCCTGATTCGGGACCGGCGGTCCGCTACGGCCCGGGCGGGCGGTAACATGGCCGAGCAACACAACCAGGGGGTGATCGGTTTCGACTTTGGTCGTCAATTCGGGAGAAGCGAGCCGTGGTCTCCGGAGCCACGTTAAAGAGCCGGAACAAAAAAATAAACGCGAACGACACATTCGCGCTGGCTGCTTAATACGTAGCCCGTCCGTCCGGTCTCAGCCCTGTGGGCCGGTAGCGGGCGTCATCTAGCGGGGCTTACCCGGGCGGTTCCGCCGATTGGCCGCCGGGGAAACCAAAAGTCGGCTAGGGCCTTCGAATGTCGCCGGTGGCGGCGAAGGACCCGAAACTCAGCTGCCGGCTGCGCTCGGAGAAGGCCCGATGAGAAGCCGAAGGACGCGGGTTCGATTCCCGCCACCTCCACTCGTGTTTCGTATTCGAACTCGGACACGCTGAAGATGTCGTCGAACGGCGGCCGGTACCGCACCTCGCAGAGTCGGCCGCCTTTCACGTCTAGGCGTTCGAACACCACCGCATTGAATAGCCTGCGCGAGCGGTCATCGGCTTTGCGATAAGCCTCCCCGCACTGAGTGGCGAGGGTGGCGGCCAGCTCGAGGACCTCCTGCCACTCGGTGATGTTGGCGTCGAGGTCGGCGAGACGGTCTTTGGCGGTGTTGACATCGGTGCCGATGCGGGCCTGCTCGGTCTTGAGCGTGGCGACGTCGATGGCGCCGCCGTAGTAGGCGTCGAGAAGCTTGCGCCGCTCTGCCTCGGCCTTGGTGAGCCGACGAGTGAGGAGTTCGCGCTGCGCGGCGTCGGATCGTTGCCGTTCGATCACCTCCGCGGCCAGCTCGTGGCGCAGGCGCTGCGCCCAGGAATGCGGGAGCTGAATGCGCTCGTAGAGGTCCTCGACCTGAGCTTCGAGGTCGTGGGCAACGACGTAGCGCTCCCGACAGGTGCCCTCGGGGTCGTTCTTCTGACCCAGGCAGAAGAAATAGACATAGCGACCCTTGGACCGCTGGACCGAGAGCCGCCGCCCGCATACCCCGCAGTGCAACAGCCCCTTCAAGTGATGGGGGTGCTTGCGCTCGCGCGTGCCACGTGCCGAGCGTGCCCCGAGCAGCTCCCGGACGTGACGGAAGACCTCGGGGGTGACAAGAGGTTCGTGGGTGCCCGGATATTGGACGCCGTTCCACTCCACGATCCCGATGTAGACGGGGTTGGCGAGGATCTTGGCCAGTCCCTGCCAGGTGATTGGGGCCGGCGCCTTGGACCGCTGGCCCCGGTTGGTGAGGCCCCGATGCGCCAGTTCGGTGGCGAGGCGCTGCAAGGTCCATTCGCCTGTGGCGTAGAGCTCGAAGGCAAGTCGTACGAGGGGCGCTCGCTCGGGGTCGGGGACGATGCGGGCCACCGGGCGGCCGCCAATCACCTCGCGCACGTTGAGGTAGCC
This sequence comes from uncultured Acidimicrobiales bacterium, assembly GCA_963848335.1. GTDB lineage: Bacteria > Actinomycetota > Acidimicrobiia > Acidimicrobiales > UBA8190 > Chersky-840. Next base: position 1,075,462 of record CAWKDD010000001.1, on the reverse strand, counting down.
GAGCGGAGCCCCGTGGGGGAAGCCACCCAGCTTGGCTTTCTGGTCCTGGCCCTTCTTGATCTCGCTGGCCAGGTTGGCCGAGTAGAACTCGGCCATCAGGGCGTGGATGCCCTCGACGAGACGGCCCGAGGCGGTCTCCTCCACGTTCTCGGTCACCGACACAAGGGCTACGCCCCGGCGTCGCAGCAGCGCTCGGATGGCGACGTGGTCCTCCATGTTGCGCGCCAGGCGGTCGATCTTGTGCACGACCACGGCGTCGATGTCGCGGTCCCCGGCGATGCGAGCCAGCATGTCCTTCAGCGCGGGACGATCGGCGCTGCGGGCCGATTCGCCTCGGTCGACGTACTCGTCGCTGAGCATCCACCCCGCGTCGCGGACATGGCGGGTACAGGCCTCGCGCTGGGCCGGGATCGAGAGTCCCTCGGTGCCTTCCCCTTTCTCGGCCTGCTCGCGCGTCGACACCCGCAGGTAGAGCACACAGCGCATGGCGTTCTTCCTTTCCTCGGACTCGTCCATGGCCTCGAACCCATCCATGAGCGCTCCGTCCACGTTCCTGTGCAAGTCCTCCTCCTCGGGCGGGGCCATCACCGGGCCTCGTGTCCCGATTGGCCCGTCGCCTCGGAGCGGGCGCTGTGGGCAAGACGAGCCGCTGAAGCCGCCGGGCGGGGCCAGTCGGCCAGCTCGGCAAGCCGGAGGCGAGGGGCGTCGGGCTCAAGGGGCGCCCAGTTGGCCGCGTCGGGCCGGCGTGCGCCTGACGCCGTGGTCGTCGCCACCGCCAGGCCGTGGCCCGCCAGGGCCGCCCGGGTGCCGGTCTCGCGGCGAGGACCGGGCACGACGACGAGCAACCAGAAGGCCACGCCCCAGGCACTCTCGAGCCGGGCGTAGTCCGCCGCCTTGGCGCCCAGGCGAGCGAGGGACTCAGTCCCCCGGTCGTACTCGAGGCAGAACGTGACGCTGGCCCCCTCCTCGCGCCACACCCCGAGCCCGTCGGGACGCACGACTTCGCCGAGGACGCCGGCGCAGTAGCGCTCGCCCCACCACGTGACGAGCTCGGCGCCGGGGCGATTCCGGGCCGCACCGATGAGGCGGGCGAAGACCTCGTTGGTGCCGACGGTGTGGGCCAGGCGCTGGCTGGTGGCGATGGCGAGGGCCTGGTCCGTGCGCCACCGGAGCTGCACCTCGGTGTCGATGTGGCTGTTCGTCATAGCGGCGACGATCCAGGCACCGAGGCGATCGAGGACGTAGTGGTACTCGCTCTGCCGACCGGCTCGCAGCGGTCGAAAACGCTCCACGAGGCGCAGCTCGAAGAGGCGGGTCATCCGATGCTGGGCGGTATTGCGGTCCGTGAAGAACATGCGACAGACCTGGCTGGTGGTGAGCACCCGATGCCATCGGATGAGACGAAGGATGTCCCGATCCCGATCGGTGAGCGAGGATGCCACGTCGCGCCACACTGCGGCGGTGATCCGCCTCGATCGCCCCTGGCGAGGCGAAGACCGATCCGAATTCATGAACACCCCCCCATACAGTCGGGGTTGACCACTGGCGGGGGGAAGGCGCACTTGACCGGCGCTGACGCGACGGCAGACCCGGTCCTCTCTGAGTGGCGCCACATTGGACCCCTGAGACGACCCCCCAAACGATCCCCCAACGGATCCCCCCGATGTCGCATCCGCAAGCCAGAGCCCGGCTCCGAGCTCCCTGCCCCGAGCGGGTTGCTCTGCGCGGCGTGAACATCGGAGGCCACCGCCAGCAATGCCCGAGCCAAGGGCCGCAGCACCCCCGCGTCGGGCACGGGAGCGTCGTCACCTCGCCGGGCACATCGCGATCCGGCGCGACATCGCTGCTCACCGGCGTGAGTTGCGCCCTCAGATGGCTCTTGCTCCGACGAAAGAGGACAACCACATCCCCGCGTGTGCAACGCCTGGTCGCCACCGTCTTGCGGATGGCGGGGGTCGACGTCACCGGCGCTCGGCGGGTGGTGATGGACACCCCCGGCGCACCCATCGCTACCGCGACGTCGATGCGAGGCGTCACCTTGCGGATGTCGGGGGAGATCCCCCGCGGCACTCGGTGAACCGTCTGCTTCTTGCGTCTGGCGGGGTAGTGCGCTTGACCGAGGCGTCATCGCCTACCCGCCGCGGTCTTGGCGACCACGTCGACGAGACGTCTCGCTCTGTGGCCTCCCGGCGTGTACCACACCGGCTCGGCGGCGAACCCGTCGGGCCGGGGCACGCTGACACCAACGGCGACGCGGCGCACGGCTTCCTCGACGGTCACTCGGTCGAGATGGCGGAGACCGGTTGCCTCGGGCAGCTGCTCGGCCACTGCCACGACCGAGTCAGCGTGGCGAGGAGTACGAACGAGCACGCCCAGTACTGGCATCCCTTCGTGGGGGCGACAGGCCGCCACGAAGCCAGCATAGCGGGCGAGCACCGCCGCCAGGCGCGCCTTTGAGATGCCCTCGACGGTGGCGACGACGAACATCGTCACCTGCGGACCGTCGTGACTATCGAGGGCGACGATCAGCTCGGCCTCGACTGGCAACGCGCCGGGCGCGTCGGTTCGAGGGTCGAGGTAGGAGACTCCACAGCGGAGTCGGTGCCAGCCCTGGAGATGCAGCCCGTCCGGCTCGCCGTGATCGCGCACCGAGAGCCACAGCTCGGTGAGTGCGACCTTCGCTCTGACGCCAGCCAGGTCCTCGCTCCACGGCTCGGGCGCATCCACACCGATGGCGCCGGCACCAAAGACCGTCAGCCAGCAATGGAAAGCCGCGGTGCCGACGTCGGCGGGGGGACGGACCCGATTGATGAGACCGACTCGATGCAGGACGCCGAGCCGGTGCTGCACCGTGCGCTCGGGCTGGGAGGTGATGCGCACGAGCTGGCTGGTGGTGAGCACCTGGTGCTCGCCGAGGAGCGTCAGGAGCTCCCCGTCGGTCGGCGATAAAGCACGGACCCGCCGGGCCGAGATCTCGACCCGAGCAGCGTGTGGCCGGGCACCTGGGCGCGACCGGTCCAGGGGTGACATTCGGTTCTGCGTCATGAGCGTTGTGCCCGTGACAGGAAAAGCGCGCCTTGAGGGAGAGACATGAAACCTCTATCGCGCCGTGAAGTCAAGGGTTTGACGAAGATTTCTCCGCCAGGTCAGCCAGCCCGGCTGCCTGAGTCTTGACTGGCACGGTCACTCCCCTGCCCATGCGTGAGCGTTGCCGGTCGGGTTGGGCGCATCTAGCTCTGTGGGACCAACGCCCCGGTAGCCGGCAGGGATGAGCGGTCTGACCCTCCGGCCGTCGCTCACCATGCGGGGCGTTATCGCCAAGGCTCGGCCTACCGTGTACCTGGGGCGGAGGCGCGGAACATTTTCGGGCGGGCGCAGGGGCTGCTCTCGGGTCCAAATGTGGAACGCCTCGGAAGCGGTGGCGTCCCGGCTCCGGTGCAAACGCGCACCCACGGAGGTTCCTGTTCGTCATTCTACGCGGCGGCAATAACGCTCTCGTCGACCACCTCCTCCTCGTGGTGTCCACCGGGCGGTTCGAACAGCTCACGCCGCAGGTTCTGCAGTCGACGAACGACCGCCGGTGTCATCTCCACGCCGCGCCATCCCCTCGAGGCGCGGTCGAGCACGGCCCACACGAGGGCGAGGCAGCTCCGCTCGCCGGGGAGCCGGCCGATCACCTTGACGCGCCTGCGTGTCTCGCCGAAGGTGCGCTCGATTAACCGGCCACGGGGGCCGGGTCAAGTGCTGAGTCTACCGAGCGTCGATTGTCGAGTCGACAGAGGTGTCCGTCGAGGGCATCGATGACCCGTTGATGACGGGCGGCCTCACTGACCCAGCCGCGGCGTTCGGCGTCGTCTTTGAGCGCTCGGACGTCACCGAGTTGAGCCCGCAGGGCGGGGGCGAACTCGGGTCCCGGCACGAAGTTGTCGCATGTCTCGCAGACGTTGGCGTAGGGGCACGCTTCGGCGGCGAGGTGGCGGGAGCAGTAGCCGCGCGGCGAGGCGGGTCTTCAGGAACTCCGACGCGATCCATTCGACCTTGGCCGGCACGCGCGGGTCGCCCGGCAGGGGCGACGGGGATGAGTCTGCGCGACCTTGCCCGATGGCCTCGTCGTAGGCGGCGCGGAGGGTCGGCGAGGCGAGCATCGCGTAGCGCAGCGTCATCTCCGGCGTGACGTGGCCGAGAAGTGCCATGAGGGCCTGGAGGCTCATGCCGGCGTTGGCGAGCTCGGTGGCGTAGGTGTGCCTCAGCTTGTGCGGAGTCACTCGCAGGGTCTTGCCGCCCGGGCCGATGAGCCCGGCTGCCACTGCGCCGTCCCGAAGCCCCTTGCGGATCCGCCAGGCCTGGATCCGCCGTCCGTGCTCGGCGAAGAAGAAGTCGGTGGGCGCGCCCGTTCGGGGGTGAGGATGGGGGCGTTGCTGGCCCCCTCTGGGCGCCCAGGCATCGAGAGCGGCAACGGTGTCGGCGTCGAGAGGGACGGCGCGTTCGGTGCCGAGCTTGCCGAGCGGGACCCGCAACCATGTGCCGGTGGCCCGTAGTCGACGACGCAGCCGAGCTCGAGGTCGAGGCATTCACCGAGACGCAGCCGGCTCGGCGCAGCAGCAGGATCGCCGAGCGGGCGAAGGGGTCTTCGAGATCGGCCGACCGCAGACATGAGGGCGGTGTCGACGTCGGGGGCAAGTGCCCGCGGCAGCGGTCGGGGAAGACGGGGCACGTCGCGTAGCGAATACCAGTCGCCGGGCTGGCCGCTCGGCCCATCCCCACAGCGTGATGTCGTCGAGGAAGTTCCGCAGACGTGAGCACCGTGCCGTGCACGACCGACGCCGACACCTGCTGGTCCCGGGCGACCCGTCCCCGCCAGGCCCGGGTGCGGTTCCACACCAAGAACTCTTCGATGTGGTGGCGCTCGAGCTGGCGTAGCGGCCGACCTCGGGGTGGTGCTCGCCGAGGAACTCGCCCGAACGGGATCAGGTCGTTTATGAGGCCGTCGACAGATGAGGGCGACAGCACGGCAGAGCGAGCCCGGACGTAGCGGGCCATGGCCTGGCGGATCTCGACCGCGGGCACGGTCGCCAGCTGGTCCTCGATCGGTTGCCCCTCGTCGGCGCCTCGCTTCGGCGGCGCAGGTATCTGGCCGCACTCGAACAGCAGCTGCCGGAGTCCGAACAGTCGGCCGTGCCACTGCTTGCGGGTCGTGACCGAGGCGCTCGTGACCTCCCCGAGTGCCGCCTCGAACGCGTCGAGCTAGTTCCTCACCGAGCCCGTCGATCGGCGTCGACGACCAGGCGACCACGGCGGGCACGAACTGGTCGATGACGCTGCGGGACCAGTTGTAGCTCCACCCCAGCGGCGAGCTATCTCCCACAGCCGCTCGAACTCGTGTGGCCACAACTGGCGGACCGTCGCGCTCATGCCCGCCCAGGTCCTTGGCCGCGAACAGGTCCAGGTCGACCTGCAGTCGGCCGGTGAGCGCCGCCCAGGACACGAGCGACCATGCCCTGACCCGGCTCGAGTCGGCCAGCCGGGTCCGGGTCGGCCGGGCGAGCCACGCGTCGAGATCGGGGTGCTCGGCGAGAAAGGCCCGGGCGATGGCGCAGCCGGTCGCGCAGCGCCCGGTCGCTCACGCCCGAGTCGTGGCAGAAGCATGGCGTAGTCCTCGATGAGCGGGTGGTCGTCGTCGGTGGCCCACCGGGCGACGGCGGCCGTCATCGCCCCATCACCGCCCGGGCTGCGGCGTACTCGGCGGCGACGTGCTCGTTGGAGAGGTGCACGTAGCCGGCTGTGGTCTCGGGGCTGGCGTGGCCCATCAGGTCCCGCAGCACCAACATGTCGATCCCGGCGGCCGCCAGTTCGGTCCCATAGGTGTGGCGCAGGCGGTGGGGGCGCACCCGTGTCGCTCCCGAGGTGACCCGGTGATAGCGAAACACGCTGCGCATCCCCGCCTCGGTGAGCGCCTGCTCCGGTCGTCGCACCGTGCAGAACCACGAAGCACTCCGGGGTCAAAGGCCCGGTGGGCGTTCGACGCGCAGGTAGGCGGCGAGCTCGGAGAAGAACGCCCGGTCGACGGGCACGGTGCGTTCCCGGCCGCCCTTGCCGAGCACCCGCACCTGGCGGCGACCCTGGTCGACATCGGCGAGCCGCAGCGAGCGGACCTCGGCGGCTCGCAGCCCACCGAACACCATCAGCAACACGATCGCCCGGTCGCGGTGGGTGCCCAGATCGGCCAGAAAGGCCGACACGTCCCGCTGGTTCAAGCGACTCGGGCAGCCGCCGCTGCTGGCGGACGAGGCGGCCCCCCTGGCGGGCCCGGCCCGGGTCCGAGATGACCGAGCACGCCACGCGCCTTGGGCCGCAGCCCTTGGCCCCGGCGTGGAGCCGGCACCGGGTTGTCCGTCTCGCGTCCCGGCCATCACCTGGTGCTCGAAGAATGCCCTGACCGCTGCGGCCCGGCGGTTCACCGACGCCGGAGCCGAACCCCGCCGAGCGGTGATCGCCACCACCTTGTCCCGGTCCGGTCGGCGCACCGCCTGCCAGTCGATCCAGTCGAAGATGTCGGTCGGAACCACGGCGGCGACGTCGATGCCGCGCTCGTTCAAGGAACCGAGCGAAGTTCACCAGGTCGAACGCGTAGGCCCGCACCGTCGCCGGCGAGAACGCCCGAGCCTCCAGATGGGCGAGGAAGGCGTTCGCAGCTTCGATGCCGTTCCAGGCCCCCGCCAATCGGTATCCACCGTCGAGTCGCTGCCCGCCGCCACCCAGTGCCGCCTAGACTCATCGCTCATCCCCGCCGGAGCAGCTCTCCCTCGGTCCATCGAGCAGAATGGCGAACCGGAAGAGGTCTGCCCTCAGCTCTGGTCGTAGCCGGCGCCGCCGACGAGCGCCTCAGCAGGACCGGCGAGACTCTCGTCTTTCCGCGGATCAACCACCCACCCAGCAACCCCAACGGCTCGCCGCGTTGCACCGCGTCGCCCAGCCCCAATCACACACCGACCGCACCGTCATGGGACACCTCCGGGTCGTGTTCAGGTCCAGGATGCGCCCGACGACTCCCGGCTGGTGGACCCTCAGGCCGCTTCCCCGAGCCCAGCCTCCCTTAGCCGGTTAACCGATATGAAGTTGGAATGGCGGATGCGCTCCCAGTGCTCGGCCGGGAAGCGCAGGTAGGTGACGAGGTGCTCGAAGTCCTCCTCGAGGCACTCCACCGCCGCGGGGTAGAGCTGGCGCCACTTGGCAGCGAAGCGCTTGGCCCGCCGTTGCGGCCTCGGCGACGGCTGCCGAGCCGGGTTCCGCCTCGATCCCGTTGAAGATCCCCCAGAACTCGGCCTTCACCTCGCCCTGGGCGTGCTTGGGCACCTTGGCGAGAATGTTCCGCGCTCGGTGGATGAGACACCTCTGGCGGAGCGAGTGCGAGAGCACGAGTCTCGCAGGCGGCGACCAGCCCTGGCGCCCCGTCGGAGACGACGAGCAGCGGCGGGCGCAATCCTCGCCGGTCATGTCGGAGAGGAATGCCCGCCCAGGCGTCGGTCGACTCCGAGGCGCCCGGGGCGAGGTGCAACAGCACCGGCTTGCCGGTCGGTGGTGATCCCCCAGGCGCACGAGCACCGGCTCGGCCTTGGCGCCCTGGTGGTACTTGAAGTGGCTGCCGTCGAGGAACAGGTACTCGAGCTCGACGTCCGAGAGGTCGCGGGTCTTGAAGGCGTCGAACTCGTCCTTGATCGCCTGGCAGACCCGGCTCGACCGTCGACTTGGACACCGTCGCCTCCGGCCCGAGCGCCTCGGCGAGCGTCGCCTCGACGTCGCGCACCGACAGGCCCCGGACGAAGCCGGCGATGACGAGCGACTCGAGGGCGTTGGTGCGGGTCACGCCCTTGCCGAGCAGGCGGGAGGCGAACTGCTCGGTCGTGCCCCGCAGCTTCGGGCGCTTGCAGCGTCACCGGCGCCGGCGGTCGTCTTCACCGTCAGGTCGCGCAGTAGCCGTTGCGCGACCCCGTCACGGGCCTCTGGCCGCCGCGGCGCTCGTAGCGGTTGCGGCCGAGGAACTCGGTGACCTCGGCCTCGAGCGCGGTCTGCAGCAGCAGTCGGGCGCCGAGCCGGGCGACCTCCTCCAAGGTGTCGCCGAGCTGGCGCTCCCGCTCGGACTCGGCGAACAGGTCGTCGATCTCGGCGCGGAGCTGCTCGGTGGGTGATACTCGTGTAGTCACGGGTGTGGGTCCTCCTTTTTTGAGTTGGTACGCTCTTGGAAGGAACCTACGCCCGTCGACTTTTACACCAGGGGATGGACGCCACCTCGGAAGCAAGCACATGCGCTAAGTGCTTGTCGATGGCGGCACACAAGGTCGACTCGGCCTCGCGCCGCCACGACCTGAGACCGTTCCTACTCTGGGATCAGGGCGGCACGCATCCGGTGTCGCCTGTCGGACCCGTACGACTACGTTCTGCTCGGATCAGATGCAACAGAATTACATATGTGAGGGGGGAGACGCTCCGAGAAGAGAGGCCAGCATTGCAGCCCTCGCACATCGCGGCGAGGTTGGCGTCGTCGTATAACTCTTCGCGAGTGGCTCCCACCCGCTCGCCCTCAGCCACGCTCAACAGATGACCGATCACTAAATTCTCGCTGCTACCACACAATGCACATCGGCCGTGGTCGCGGTCGAGAATGCGGGCCTGCTGACTCGGCGAGATGTCATCGCGAAGCGTCCGCACTGTCCGAGCGGCGAAGCCCACCTCTACTTTCGGCGCGTTGTAGAAGACGGCATTGCAGTTATTGCATCGGACCGGTAGCTGGTCTCCCGAACGAGTAAGGACCGCGTCGGTTCCCTGACATCGCGGGCACCTTCGACTCGGGATATAGGAAACGACCGCTCCGGCATCGAGTTGTGCCCGGAGCTGAGCTACGTTGAGCAACCCCTGCAGGCGTTCGTCAGGCGATAGGAGCGGCGGTTTCAAGGGATCACTGCAACGACTTGGTGAATAGGCAACGCTTCGTTGCCCCGAACCAAGGAGGCGCCGTAGATGGGTGCACGTCACATGACCCGTGAGCAAAAGCAGATGGCCCGTCGGCTCAAGGCCAAGGGACTGACGCTCAAGGCGATCGCCAGAGAACTGAGCTGTTCGTTGCCTCTGGTGACCGCCAGCGTGTACGTCCAGGCGCCGGAATCGGGCTTGCCCGACAGCTGGACGCCGGCACCAGGTCGCCTCAGCGCCGAGGAGCGCGAGGAGATCTTGCTGGGTCTGGCCCGAGGTGAATCGATGTCGGCCATCGCCCGCAGCCTCGGGCGTGCCCCCTCGACGATCACCCGGGAGGTGGCCGCCAACGGTGGTGTTCGCCGCTACGGGGCCTGGAAGGCCCACTGCCGGGCCGGGGCATCGTCCCGGCGACCCAAGCCCGCCAAGCTGGCTCACCCTCCTCTCGTCCGCCAGGTGACCACCTGGCTGGAGGAGCTGTGGTCGCCCCAAGAGATCGCGGAGCGCTTGCGCCTCGAGTTCCCGAGACGATCCGATGATGCAGGTGAGTCACGAGACCATCTACCAGTCCCTCTTCGTCCAGGGCCGGGGTGAGCTCCGCCGTGAGCTCGCCCGCTGCCTGCGCTCGGGGCGCACGGCCCGGCGTCACCAGGGCCGGGTGGAGAAGCGGGGCAAGAACCCGAACATGGTCATGATCAGCGAGCGGCCCGCCGAGATCGAAGACCGGGCGGTGCCCGGGCACTGGGAGGGCGACCTGATCATCGGGGCGGGCGGCAAGTCGGCGGTCGGGACCCTGGTCGAACGCTCGACCCGCTTCGTGCTGCTCCTGCACCTCCCCGAGGACCACGGAGCGCAAAGCGTCGAGAGGGCCATGCGCAAGGCCATCAGGAAGTTGCCCGACGAGCTCGCCCGCTCCATCACCTGGGATCAGGGCCGGGAGATGGCCAGCCACGTGGACTTCACGGTGGCCACCGGCATCCCCATCTACTTCTGCGATCCCCATTCGCCCTGGCAACGCGGGATCAAACGAGAACACCAACGGACTTTTGCGCCAATACATGCCCAAGAGCACCGACCTCTCCCAGCACAGTGCAGCCGATCTGGCCCGAATCCAACGAAGCCTCAACGGCCGTCCTCGCAAGACGCTTGGATACATGAAACCATCAGAGAAGTTCGCCGAGCTCGTTGCGCTCACCGCTTGAAATCGCCAGCTGTAATTCTCGTTGCTGCTTAAGATTAAGCTCTTCGGAGCTGGCGATCGGAGTGGACGCGGCTCGCTGGTCCTCGGTGAAGAATCCCCGGTGTCCCAGACCGTCGTCTGTCACTTCCATAGTCGATGAAATCGTACGCGCTCAATCACTTTGACGCTTGGGCGCTTGGGCGACCCAACACGTGACACCGAGCGGCTACAGTCACTGGCTGGCTCTTGGCTGACTGATTCCCCACGGGCCGGTCGAGGGCTTCGCACTACGACCCCTGCTTGAAAGAACCAGGGACCCCTCCGTTCGGGTACACCTGGTACCACGTTTCACGCTTCGAGGCAGTATCAACGATGGCCCAAATCCAAATGCCGAGCGGAGCCAATAGGGGGATTCCAAGCAGGAAAGGACTAAGGACAACGGCGCCGATACCGACGCCAAGGCCAATCCAGAACTTGGTCGAGTCGGCCTTGAAGGTGTACAGCCACGTCCAGAAACTCAGAAAGATGGCAAGGAGGACCGCCGTCGTCTTGGTGCGAGGTCGGCTACCGGTGACGCTACTGCCACAACGGGGGCAGATCACTGCGGTGTGGACGACCGCATTTCCACACGTCCGGCAGTAGCGCATTCCGTACGCTTGAGGTGCGGGATTCGCCATGGCTTGCCGCGGGCTGGTCGGCGGGGGGCGGCGCGGGACTGGTGTCGATGACGAGGGAAACGGTGTCGTGGGGAGACCAGTCCGAGGGGCGCGGCCGCAAGAGATGCAGAAAGATGCACTCGGGCCGCGCGCCGTGCCGCACGACGGGCAGAACGCCGAAACCGGGGGCGGCCCCGCATGTACCACCGCCGATACGGGGGGTGCGGTGACAGTCGGCGCCGCTGGTGCAGCGGCCACAGGTGCTGCCGACGCAGTGAACGCTGGCATCGTTGTCGGAAGAACCTTGACCACCTGGGCCGCCGCGACCTGGTATGTCCCCGGTCCGCTCACCGCACGGGCGGTTGCCGATGACCTCGAGCCAGCCAGGATGGCCGAGGCGAGGAGCACCGCGGTGACGGCCACCCACCCCAGGCCCGCCACGACCTCGATGCCGGCCACGAGGTGCAGGTTGCTCGTATAAGAGGCCCAGGCCCCGCAGATCCCAAAGACACCCACACCAGCCGCCGCCCAGGCGAGGCGCCCGCCTGGTCCGAGACGCCGACGGGCGGTGACCACGACCGCGGCGGCGATCATGAGCAAGCCCGCACCGACGCCCCGAGAGAAGAACAACGTCGTTGTGTGATACAGGCTGGCGAGTGACCACAAGAGGATCCCCACACCGGCGATCACGAGCGGAGCCACTGGCGAGCGATCACTCCGCCCACCGCGGTGGGTGCCATACACGCCGGCCAGCACGAAGCAGAGGATGCCGAGCAGGGCGAAACCGGTGATCTCACCGGCGACACCGATGTTGTGGGGAGTCGTCGACCAGTCGAACGAATACGCCAACGTCTGGAGGAACGATCCGATCACGACCAGTGCCAAGGCGATGCCGCCGTACAGGAGCACCTCAACATCCCCGCGGCGCACGGTCACCGGCTTCCGGGCCCACCCGGCACCGATGAAGGCGGCGACGGTGGCGAGTACGTAGGTCGCGGTGTGCAGGTAGTCGGACAAGTCGTACCACCCCGCGCTCGACGAGGACGAGGTCAAACCAATCGCGAGGACCATCACCGACACGGCGAAGACGAACGCCGCGATCGTGAGGAGGATCAGCGTGGGGACCCGGCGCATCAGGTCAAGGACCGCGACGGGGGAACGGGCTCGGCCGACCCGTCGGTCACCGTCGCTACCGGAGCTGGCACGGCGGCCGCTGGGTGCTGCTCGGGCGGGTACCACTTGCCGTCCGACGCGATCCACCAGCCGGGTCCCTGCGACGTGTCGCTGATGTCGACTGGGGGCCCGATCGACAGATCTGCCCCACGGACATCGAGCTTTGTCAGTTCTCCCGCGCCCTGCTCAATCTGCTCCCCGCTCAAAGGGTCCATTGGATCAGGTATCGGTACTGGTCACCCATACCTTGAGACAGTCCTCAGTTCGCTTGGTAGGTCACCCATCTTGCGAGTTCGCCTCGAATCTGCGAGCCAACACTCGTGGAGGTGGTCCGATACACGGCTGGTGGAGCAGCAAGTTGCCAACGCATCGCCGCTGGTGGGAGGGGCCGCTGGTCGTCTTGAGGGTCTCGGACAAGGTCAATCATTAAGACTCAAGACAGCGTGCAGCAATGTCACTCGCTGCCGTCTGCACCACCATGGGCCTTCCTGTCGCGTGGCAGGTCGAAACAGCCCGCCAGAGCGAATCCCCGCTGGTTCCCACCCTGCTCGACAAGCTGACCGACAACGGCTTCGCGGTCGGCACCGCTGTGTTGGACAAGGGCTACGACGTGAACCCCGTCTACGAGGCGTGCGAGGCCCACGGGCATTCGCCCGATCATTCCGCTTCGCAAGACACCGTTCTTCGTAGACGGACAGCTTCGCCGGTTCCGACGCCGAGCGCGGGGCATCGAAGTGGCGTTGCCCGACTGGGTGAGTGCCAGTACCGCCAGCGTGGATCGGTCGAACATGAGTTCGGCGCCCTCAAGCACCAATGGGCGATGCTGCCCCTGCGGGTGCGCCTTCTGCCCAAGGTGCGGTTGCACGTCGATCTGACCATCCTGACCAGGCTGGCAACGGCTCTGGACAAGGCTCGGTCGACTCACGGAGCACCGGCTTTGGTTGCCGCGTAGGTTGGGTACCCGTGCCGGCGAGCCTCGATCTCAGCAGCATCCGGGCCAAGATTGATCGGGCAGCCGAACACCTGCGTACCCTGGACTCCATAGTTGGTCCCGGAGTTGAAACAAATGCTGAACTCCGGAGCGAGTTTGATGTAGCACAACAGGCTCATAAGTTGATCCACGTCGGGCTGCCAAACACAGATCGTCCCGATATCGGGGCGATCTTCGGTGACTTCATCCACAACACTCGGAGCGCGTTGGATCATCTGGTCTGTGCGCTTCTGCGGAGTAACAACGTCAGAATCAGGCGGTGGAACGCCTACCCTTTCTGTCTTTCCCCGAGAGCCTTCCGATTGGACGTGTCTGAGCGCGACCCCACGCGCCGTGGAAATTCGCTCCTTGAGGGGCTTACCCCCGAACAAATACGCCTGATCTCTCTGCACCAGCCATACATCGGAAGGGATGAGCGTAAAGCACGACGTTCCCCCCTCTTCCTCTTGCACCTGGCCTGGAATGCCGACAAACACCGTCTTGTCCACGCTGGAGCACTGAACCTCGCCGCCACTCCGAACGTCACGCTTGAGCCGTCGCCTTACTTCGCAATGCGCTCCGTGACTCCTTGTGTACAGCCCGGAACTTTTCTGGAGCCAGAGACAGTCGTGGCTCTCGTGCAAGTGGCCTTCCGGGGAGATCCCCCAGAAGGTGTCCAGCCGCAGGTACATGCCGACCAGACCGCGTCCGTAGCGTTTCGCGGTGAGACAGGGGTCACCATCTCCCATCGGGATACTCGCCAGATGTTGAGAGATGCCGTATGGGCGATCCGAGCGTTCGACGACACCTTCCAAGTTCCCTGGTAGGCGCCTCATTGGGGGTTTTCCCCCAGGTCAGAAAGTTGGTTTCCCCGACTTTCGCCAATCGTTTCGCCAAACCCTCCTAGTGTCCTGACTCAGAAATTCGTAAGCAATATCTTGCGAGGGAAGCCAGGATCTGGTCCGCGGTCTTGACCCAGACGTAAGGACGGGGGTTCTCGTTCCAAGTCTCGATCCAGCCCTTGATGTCGCGTTCGAGCTCGGCGACCGAGCGATGGGCCCCTCGCTTGATCTTCTTGGTGGTCAGCTCGCAGAACCACCGCTCGACGAGGTTGAGCCACTCGACCCGGTCGGGGTGAAGTGCAGATGGAAGCGGGGGTGGCGCAGCAGCCAGCGCTTGATGGCAGGCGTCTTGTGGGTGGCGTAGTTGTCGAGGATCAGGTGCACGTCGAGGTCGGCGGGGACCTCGTCGTCGATGCGCTTCAGGAACTTCTTGAACTCGGTGGCCCGGTGGCGTTGGTGCAACGAGGCGATGACCGTGCCGTTCGACCGTGTCGAGGGCGGCGAACAGGACGTCGTGCCGTGGCGCATGTAGTCGTGGCTCCGGCGCTCGGGGTTCCCGGGCATCATGGGCAGGACCGGCTGGAACCGGTTGAGGGCCTGGATCTGGGACTTCTCGTCCACGGCGAGCACCACGGCGCGCTCGGGCGGGTCCAGGTACAGCCCGACCACGTCTCTCACCTTTTCGACGAACAAGGGGTCGGTCGAGAGCTTGAAGCTCTCGGCCCGATGGGGCTGGAGCCCGAACGCCCGCCCAGATCCGTCCGACGGTGGCCGGCGAGATCCCGACCGCCTTGGCCATCGACCGGGTCGACCAGTGCGTGGCGTCTTCGGGCATCTCCTCCAAGGTCTTTACGATCACCTCTTCGACCGCGTCGTCGGCGATGGTGCGCGGCACCCCGGGCCGCGGGTCGTCGCTCAGGCCGTCGAGGCGCTCGGCGATGAACCGCGGCGCCACTTGCCCACCGTGGCCGGGCTACCCCGAGACGGCCGCCACCTCGGGATCGGAGCTCCCCGATGCGCACAGCGAGCACGATCCGGCACTCAGCGCCAGGCGCTGCGCGCTCTTCGGACGACGCGCCCATCTTTCGAGCGTCGCCCGCTCCTCGTCGCTCAGCACGAGCTCGCCTTCGGCCTGCCACGTCCTGCCATGCTGCCTCCCATCGTCGCTGATGAAAGGCACAACGCGCCTGAACTGATGGAAATTCCTATATCGCTAGAAATCTTTGAGGCGGGACACTAGGGCAGCTGGAGTTTATGTCGGAGAGGCGATGTCACCGTTCTCCCGACTGGCGGGTCCAACCCTGGCCGTAGCCGGTCTCCGAAACGAGGACTGAGTCCTCGTCGGGAAACGACCTTTAGGTCCTTCTGACCAGGTCTTCTCAGGTCGGTAAAACCAGGTGCCGATACCCCAACTGGGTGGACACATGGAGCGGACAGCCCTGACGAGACCAGGGAAGGGAGAGACATCATGAAGCAGCGCATACAGATCATAAAGGACTGGCTGCTCCCCCTCGTGGCAGGCACGGTGACATTGACGATCATGGTTGTAGTCCTTCGCGGCAATGACGCCGTGATCGGGTACGGCGTGACCGCCGTTGTGATGATTGGGGCCTACCAGGCCGTGCAAGCGTTCCACCGGCATCGTCGGGTTGCCAAGACCGGCGTCGTCGACGGGCACCCGGGCTCAAGGCCCGTCTTCGATGCCCACCTCAGTAGCTCCTCCCGCACGAGGGAGGCAAATCATGCCCATACTGAGCGTCATAGTGCTCCTGCTGATCGGACGGTACTGGGTCAGTCTGAGGTGAGCCGGGAAACGGCCACTGAGGGTCAGGTGGCATTGAACGGACGTCCAACATCATGGGCGCCAGACTCAGTGCCTGGAAGCCCAGCAAGACCAGCGTACACACCAGCCCAGTTAGATGAGCTGGCGACCACCGCTGATGCCGCTGGACTGCACGAGCGTGCCGCCGAGTACCGGGCACTCCAAGCCGCTGGATCTTCCAGAAGGACCGAATGACCTCAGGTGCTGACCCTGTAACACAGCACCTGCAAACCGCATTGCATTGCCCCAAGCCGCCGGTGTGTCTTCGTACGGGAACGTGCAGCTCGTTTTCTCCGACGTGAACCCCCACATGCCGGGTCTCTTAGCCGACCGCTCGGGATTGCTGCCGGGTACCGCTCGAGCGGGCCCGGAGCGTCCCTGGCAACGTCAGGCGACCGGTATCGCTCTGAAGGTCCAGTTTGAGAAGTCCGACGCGACCAGGCTGTAACTGAGGCGATCGCGACCGCCGTGTATATTCGACTGGACCGGGCGTATAAGTGCCGTGTTTCGTGTGGGTTCACGATCCCTTGGTGAAACGGCGGACCGCACTGTATCGGTCAAAAACGTGATTTGCGAGTGAGTTTGCGTTGAAACGGAAACCACACCCCACTCGAACACGACGTCACAACCCACCGGGAACTCCAATTTTCGCGCGCCTAGGCCGACCTTCGGCCAGGAGCAGGGCCAACACTGGTTCGATTCAGAATCGGGAACATTTCTGAAGGCCTCGGTCGAGCAAGCGGCGAGCCGACGCCGTCACCGAGCCAGATAGAGGAGCGGCACGCGTGCTTCACGGCGATGTTCATCGCTGTGTGAGAACGGAGGACAGGGTCCGGGGAAGCGCTCGTGGGGCCCACGAAGTCTTCCAGTTGCCCGATCAAGTCGAGTAGGGCCGCCGGCACGAGATTGCCGAGGACAGGCATCTGGCTCATTGCTCGGGTCGCGAACGGGAATGAGATTGCGACCCAGCTTCTGATCGGCTCGATACCGAGCTCCTCCTGGGAAGGCATGCCGTCGACCGGACGGATGGCTTCGGCCACGGCTCGCAGGCGTGGCTCCTTCTCGACCAAGGCGTCGAAACGGTCCTCAGGGTGAGCCCGGAGTGACTCAAGGTCTTCGATAAACCGGCGCTCAGGCTCTGTGATCTGTTGCACCGCCTCTCCCGACAGGGCCGCCTGCAAAAGCCGGTGGGCCCTATTCTCGAGAAGCTGTTCCGAGGCTTGGCCGTCGCAGCGCAGCCATAGTGCTGCCCGCCTCAACGCCTCATCGTGGCCTTCGGCCCGGCTCACGAGCTCTTCCGCCGCCTGGCGGTCCTCACGGTCTTCGGACGCGAGTTCCATGGCCTCGCGCTTAGCAGCCCGGAGCGAGGTCCCAGGATGGCAATGCCGGGGTCGTCCGGGTGATCGTGCTCCTCGTGGCGCGAGACGTTGGGCGAAGAGGACCCCACCGGCGAGCTTGGCCAGACCGAATGGCAAGAACCGTTCAGACTTGGAGGGCTCGGCGTCGGCCTCAGGCTCGGGCGCCGAGTCGCGGAGCGCGGACCGCAAGCGCGCTCGGATCTCTTCGGGGCAGTTGGGGTTGTCGATCAGGGAGCGTGCCGTCTCGCTGCCGGGGTCGGCGTTCTGAGCCAACTGGATGAGGACGCCCACAGGCGTGTTCGGATGGGCGGCGACGGTCATCCGCACTAGATCGTCAGTATCGGACGCCAACTGGACGAGCTCGTCGGGGGTCGTGCTGTCGTTGCCCGCCACGGCGGCACGGACATAGGCTTCTTCGTCACGGGCGAGCACGACGCGCAGGTCCAACGGCACCGACGGGTTCGCGGCGACAGCCGCCCTGGTCGTCCAACTGGCGATCTCACCGTCGCGGATCGGACCGGGAGGTGCCTCGGCAACCAGGCGCCGGAGCGTGTCTGGAGGCGTGCGTGGGTTGCGCCCCACATTGTTGCGCACCATGGGATCGGCGTGGCCGGCGAGTTCGGCGAGCTCCTCAGGAGGTGTCGCTTCGTCTTCGGCGCGCGCCCGCAGAAGTGCGCGGCGGCGCTCCTGGGTCTGTCGGCGGGCCTCGTCCACGGCGGTCCGGACGGCACCTGCGATCCGCCAGGCGCGACGTGCTCCCTGGAACCAGTCCCCGACCTCCAAAACAACCTCCCGTCTGATGCTCCCGGGGCACCATTTTGGTTCCCGCTCATGTGAACGCTGCCATCGTGA
The DNA here is from genome assembly GCA_963848335.1 of uncultured Acidimicrobiales bacterium. Lineage (GTDB taxonomy): Bacteria > Actinomycetota > Acidimicrobiia > Acidimicrobiales > UBA8190 > Chersky-840. The sequence continues at coordinate 1,057,642 of CAWKDD010000001.1, read as the reverse complement.
GCGGTCGGGGCCGAGTCACACGCGGGTCCAGCCCGGGCCTGCTGCTCGACCTGGGCGTGCCGATGGGGAAAGGCCGGGCCCGCGGACCGCTCCATCGTCCAATCTGGGCGTCTACGGGTGTGGCCAACATGACTCCCCCACCCACGCCTCAGACGTCCTAATAGTCGAGGTTATGTTCCGGCCTCTGCGGGGCTGATCGGTCCAGAACTCTCACGGCGGACCAAATTCACCCACAAGCCTGGTGAGCTGGTCACGCAAGAGTCCGGAGTTCGAATAGCGACAACGCAGCACCACCACCACTACGGGAACCCGAAAACTCTGCGTCGGCTGGGCCTTTCCCGGCTCACCGACCTGGTGAGGAAGACGAGCGGTGGCCACCTGGGTGCCGAGTACGCCACTGGGCTCCTCGAGGCGGCGGCGCAAGCCATCACCTTGTGGAAAGGCGGAGGTCTCGACTTCGACGAGCTGGCCTGGGACCTCGCCCAGGAGGTTCGGCTCATCAATCGGTTCGATGTCGAGATCGCACGACTCGATGGTCGCATCGCCGAGCTCTACGAGGTGGCCGACCCCAAGGGCATCGTGCGCTCGGCGCCCGGTGTCGGCCCGGTGCTCTCGGCGGGGATCACCGGGCGCCTGGGCGATGCGACGCGCTTTGCCAACCTGGCGGCCGTTCGCTCGTTCTCGGGGATCGTGCCCGGTGTGAACCAGTCGGGGTTCACCGAGACCCGACCCGGCATCACCAAACAGGGAGACCCCGGCCTGCGCCGTGATCTGTTCCTCGCCGCCGACCTGGCTCGCCACCAGGATCCCCAGCTGGCCGCCAAGTACCACCGGCTGATCATGGAGCGACGCCTGCATCACTACTCGGCGATCTGTCACCTGGCCACCACCCTCGTCACCCGGATCGCGGCGTGCATGCGCTCGGGCCAGCTCTACGTGGTGCGAGACGTCGACGGCACCCCAGTCAACAGCGAACAGGCCAGAGCGATCATCGCCAAGCGCTACTCGATCCCAGCCGCAGCTCGCCGACGGTCTCGAATCCCTGACGCGGTGAGCGAGCCAACGAGATAGGGGTCGCCAATGGCGCCCCGCGCTGGCTCGCTCAGGAGACGAGGCTACGCCCCCTTGACGCGGTTAGGAATTTCATAGCCCCGAGTGTGCGCTACCTGGGCCGACCCTCGCCCGTGATCCCGATCCGACGAGGATCGGCACGTTGGTTGCCGACCCGTGATTTGCCGATACGGTGGCTTCGGTGTGGTTAGCCCACGACGACGAATAGCCGCCAGGTCCCTGGCACACCTTTCAGCTCGTGCTCCCCTCGGTCATCGAACTCGATGCCGGAGCCGACCACCAAGTCCTTAACCGTGCTCGACGTTACGACTTCATCGGCAGTGGCCGCGTCTGCCACGCGAGCGGCGATGTGCACGGCCATGCCTGTTACGTCGTCGCCGCGAGTCTCAACCTCTCCCGTATGTATCCCCGCCCGAACGTTGAACCCGAGGTCGTCTCTGACACGACGAGTGATGGCGCGAGCACATTCAACAGCACGGGCAGGACCGTCGAAGGTGGCCAATGTCCCATCGCCGGTTCCTTTTACGTGGTTGCCACGAAAGCGCTCGAGATGGTGTAGGACGAGTTCGTCATAGCGATTGAGTGCTTCCCTCCATCGCCGATCGCCAAGTCGAGCAGCGTGGCCTGTCGAATCGACGATGTCTGTAAAGAGCACCGTAGCTAGGACCCGATCCAGGACGGGGACCAACCGGGAGCCAGTGATAAAGTCCTGTGCTTCGTTGAGCAGTGGCTCGAAGTCTCCGGCGAAAGGCGTATGGTCGTTTCCCGGTAGCTCCACCCAGGTTGCTCCGGGGATGCGACTGGCGATATAGCCACCATGCCCGTAACGAACATGTTGGTCCCCGACCCGGCTCATGACCAGGGTGGGTGCGCGGATGGCCGAGAGCACGTCGGTGACGTCGCTTCTCATGACCGACACGGTTGCCGCCTCCACGACATCAGGGGCGGCCGAAAGTCGTTCCATTCGCGCCCATCGACGTCGATCCTCTTCGCTCTGCACAAGGCTCGGGTCGCGGAACTTGGTCGCCACGCCCGTGCCCCAAGCCTCGCGAATGGCAGCGCCGTACGTCTTGACGAGGTGCTCGGGCATCCCCGAAGGGCAGTCCGTGCTTCGGGTGTTGCGGGCATAGGCGTTCACGAGCACCATGCTGGTGACACGCTCCGGGTAGGTCGCCGCGAAGAACATCGCCCCAGAAGCGGCTTCGCCCCAGGTGAAGACCGCCGCCCTCTCTCGATCGCCGGCCGTCATCACCGTGCCTAGACCGTCGCTCCAGGTCTGGAGGGCCGGGACGGATCTGGGATCGACCCGCGAGGAGCTACCAAACCCTCGGCAATCGAATGCGATGACCCTGCTGAAGGAGGCCAAACGTCGGAGGCCGGCGCTGATGATTGGGTCGTCCCACGCCAGGTCGAGCGCCACCCCGCCGGGCAGCGGCAGGAGGAGGTCCACCGACCCCTCGCCGAAGATCTGATAGGCCAGGTACACCCCATCTGGGGTCTCGACGTAGTGCGTGTCGGGGACCTCGATCACGGGCGCCAGTCTGCCTTGTTATCCACAGGGGCGCTCGGAGACGTTCGGACCACCATGCAAACCGACGGCAGTAGAGCGCCTCGCAACTGGTGTGACCCGGTCGCCACAAGATGCCAGGGTTCCCACCGCCGGGCCTACCGGGAACACCCGGGGCCGGGCGCCCACGCAGCCCGGTTGTCGGAACCGTTGCCGACGTGGTCCAGACCGAGGTCAGCCGGTAACGCTCCAGGCCGCGAATAGAGGTCGGCTTCGTCGGAGCGCAACGCACTCGGGACCGGCTGACATCCGCCTGGCCGCATTCGATTCTGCCCCTCCGGTAGCCCCGAGTATCGGGCGGTGAACTCCTCAGAATCGAAGACGCTTCCACCTTTATTGTCACCTAGGCTCAGGCGCCTGTGTCTCCTGGCGGAGGAGACCGAGTAAAGGGGACACGCCATGCGGGTGGCGACCGGATCGAGCAAGCGCACGCAGGCGGGGCTACGACTCATTGCCGCCAGTCTCGTCGTAGGCCTCGCCAGTGTGGCAGTGGCCGTGGTGCCAGCCCAGGTGGCCAGTGCGGCCACCGACGTCGTCACCACGTGCGCCAGCACCGGCACCGGATCGCTGCCTGTGGTGGTGGGCGCCGCCGGTTCCGGTGACACCATCACCTTCCAATCGGGCCTGACGTGTCCGCCTACCTCGCCCATCACCTTGACGAGCACCCTCACCATCAGCCAGTCCCTCACCATCACCGGGCCGGGGGCGAGCAAAATGGCGGTAAGCGGCGGCAACGCCGTCGAGGTGTTCGGCGTCAACAGCGGCACGATGACCATCTCCGGACTCACAATCGAGTACGCCCACTCCGCCGGCGGCAACGGTGGCGGCATCTACAACAACGGCACCCTGACACTCGCGGGCATGGTCCTCTCGGGCAACGTCGCGTCCTTCGGCGGCGGCATCTACAACGATAGCGGGGGAGTCTTGATCGTCTCCAACAGCACCCTCTCGGGCAACAGCGCTGAAGCGGGCGGCGGCATCTTCAGCGACGGCACCACGTACGTCTCCAACAGCACTCTGACGGGCAACAGCGCCGCCGACGCCGGCGGCATCTGGAGCGACGGCACCACGAACGTCTCCAACAGCACCCTGACGGACAACCACGCCAGCAAGGGCGGCGGGGCGATACTCGTAAGCGGTGGTTCCGTGACGGTAAACAACAGCACCCTGTCGGACAACGGCGCCGAGGGGATCGACAACTCCAGCGGCGGCACGGTGAACCTGGGCGCCACCATTGTGGCCAACAGCACGTCGGGCGGAGACTGCTACGGCGGTATCATCGACCTGGGCTACAACCTGGACTCGGACGGAAGCTGCGGGTTCAGCACCGCCAACCACGACCTGCCGAGCACCGCCCCGAAGCTCGGGCCCCTGCAGAACAACGGCGGCCCGACCGAGACCATGATTCCTGCACTGGGCAGCCCGGTCATTGGGGTGATCCCGTCGTCACCGGCAACCATCCTGAATGGGGTCCAGGTCTGCCCCCGCACCGACCAGCGTGGCGTGGAAAGCATCGGGAAATGCACCATCGGTGCGGCGGAGGGTGGCTTCCTGATCACGACCACCTCGCTGCCCAACGCCACACCCGGTACGGTCTACGGCCCGGTCACTTTGACGAGTCAAGAAGCCGGGATGAGCACCAGTCCCTACTTCACCACCCTGAAGTGGAAGAAGGTCAGCCTGCCCAAGGGGCTGAAGCTTTCCAAGAAGACCGGAGTGCTGTCGGGGACACCGAGCAAGAAGCTCACCGGCGGTGCGAGTTCGGTGAAGGTCCAGGTGACCGAGACCGTGACCACCCGCAACGGCAAGAAGAAGATCAAGACCAAGACCACGGTCCAAGCCACCATTCCCCTGACCATCACCTGATCCACCCGTCGCGAGGTAGCGCATCACCCGTTCAGGTGCATTCGAAGGAAGGCGCTGGACAGCCCCAAACGGCCAGATCCCAGGGGGTGTCGTGCAGAATCCCACGGGTAAAGCGACCGATAACGCGCACCCCCTGCCCCACCTTGGGCTCCCCCCGCCTCCCTGGCTCTACTCCGCTTGCCCCATCTGCTCTCAAGCGAATGCGGACCTGGGCCTCGCTCCCACCAGACTCTGGCTGGGCCTGGACACCTCGCTTATCCTGGGCAGTGAGCTGTGGAAACCGCAGTCCCTAACCTGTGGAGACTTCCCGGCTGCCGGCCCATCCACCCTGACCGGGCGATTTCATGAACATGCCAAGGATGCTCAGGGGAGACCGTGAGCACCGTTGGAGGTGCACCGACATCCACGTAGCTGTCGTAGATCGATCGGGCCCAGGTTACGGCGTCGCTCACCCGGATGCCTGAGGGCTGAGGGCGCGTCCAGAGTTCGAGGTTTTCAGGTCGGTTGTCGCCTCGGATGCCGTTGATGTGGTGGATCGTTTCTCCTTCCACGAGATACCTCCGAAGCAGCTCTTCTTCCACCAGATGTGTTCAAACACGTATGGGCTCCGTCCCGCCCGCGGGTGCTCAGGAACTCGCACGATGACGTAGCCGGCTTTGTGTCGCGTACGCCCCCCTTCCAATTTCCATTGGCATCGCCCACCCCGGTTCTACAGCCTCCGCACGTCTCCGATTTCGCCTGCTTTGCCTTCCCTGGTCCCCGGTCGGGAAGGGCTCCCGTCGGTCCACTTGGATATACGCAGGAGCATTTTCGGGTGGTCAACCGGCACGGGTCGGCGTCCCACCTTCCGCGGGAACCCGGGGTTAGCCTGCTTCTGCACCGGTCTTGCCCGACCGTTCCAGAGGATCGGAGAGCCATGACTGACACAACCGGTTCCGCCCCCCAAACCGAACCCTCTGCCACGCCGACACCGAGGAGTCCCAGCGCTGGCGCTTCCCCGGTAGCGACGCCGGAACTCGCTTCAACCAGTACTGGGAACAAGCTCCCCTGGGTTATTGGGCTTGTCATTGTGATCATCGTTATCGCATTGATGATTGCCTTTCTGAGCGCCGTCCGTCATTGGTTCGCGATACACACAGGGACGCTCCACGGCGGTCCAGACCTCTATTACAATTTTTGGTCCGGGTTCGGTTCTGACCTTGGTGAGGCCACTCTGATCAGTGCCGTTGGTGTTGGCGTCTACACCGGCGTGCGGAAGGTCAACTGCCATACCAAGGGATGCTGGCGGATCGGTCACCATGCGCTAGAAGGGACCCCATACATCCTGTGCAAACACCACCACCCGCATGTTCCGACGAAGGGTGCCACGCACGAGCAAATCCTTGAGCAGCACCGGCAATACAAGGAAGCGCAAGAGGTTGCAAGGCGCTAAGCGTCCCGATATTTCCGGACGGGTTGCCTCCCGACCACCGGGCGATGTGACGGCACAGCTCGTTCGGTCCATGACTCGCCCGGGATCCCCTGCGGCCTCAGCCGGTCGTCTCCCCAGGGACCACCCCACCACGCTGCGCGCAACACATCTCTCGGAGCCGCAAAGGCCCGGAGAATCATGTAGTAGTACAATAACTGTATGCATACCATTATCAGGGCGGACGGTTCGCGGCGATCGAAGGGCCGAGACGACGGGCTGGCCTATGCGGTCCTCACCGCCAGCCGGGTGCTCGTCGGGGTTGCTGCGCGGTCATTGGCCGAACACGAATCGGCCGTATCCCTACCGCAGTACCGGGCCCTCGTCGTGCTGGCGTCCCGGGGTCCCCAGCGTCCTGTCGATCTGGCCCACGCCCTCGGCGTCGACCCTTCGACAGCGACGCGCATGTGCGACCGTCTAATACGAAAGCGACTGATCAACCGTCGCCGCGACATAACCGACCGGCGTGTCGTTGTGATGGACTTGAGCGCTTCGGGACGGCGCTTGGTCGATAGCGTCACCGAACGCCGTCGCCAAGAGATCGACCGGATTCTCGACGCCGTTGACCCGAGAGAACGGTCCACCCTAGTACAGGCCTTCACCACCTTTGCTGCTGCGGCCGGGGAGATCCCGGAGGTTGACTGGGAACGCAGCTGGGCACTGTGATGACCTCAACCCGCACTCGACTCAGCGCCCAGCGGTCGCGGGTGGCCCATGGGATCGCAACCGCTTCCTATCTGCGCAAGTGGGCTCTGCTGGGTTGCGCCCTGGGCGTCATCGCCGGCCTCGGGGCCGTCGCCTTCTTCGAGGCGCTCAAGCTCGCCACCCGCCTGTTCCTTCACCTCCTCGTGGCGTTCGATCCGCCCACGGCCGTAGCCGAAGGTGGGAGTCTGGGGTCATCGGGGTTTACGCGGCCCTGGGCGTTGCCCATCGTCGTCGGACTGGGCGGTCTGCTGGCGGGAATCCTCGTCTATCGCTTCGCCCCCGAGGCCGAGGGTCACGGGACCGACGCGGCGATCCACGCCGTGAACGAGAACCCCCGCGGCATCCGCCTGCGCGCTGTCCTTGTGAAGTTCGTGGCCTCGGCCATCACCATCGGATCAGGAGGGTCGGGCGGGCGTGAGGGACCCGCCGCCCAGATCAGCGCCGGCTTCGGTTCGCTCTTGGCGAGATTCTGCAACCTTTCACCCGCTGACGGGCGCATCGCGGTATCAGTAGGGATCGGTTCGGGGATCGGGGCCATCTTCAAGGCACCCCTCGGCGGGGCAGTGTTGGCTGCGGAGATCGTTTACCGGGACGACATTGAAGTCGAGGCCTTGCTACCAGCCATCATCGCCTCCGGTATCTCCTACGCCGTGTTCGGGGCTTTCGAGGGGTACACGCCCCTCTTCGGCTACGCCCGTACGTATCATTTCGATCCGCTCCAGTTGCTGTGGTTTGCCGGCATCGGCATCTTGTGTGGGCTGATTGGCCTTCTCTACGGCCGCGGCTTCTACGGAATCTCCGGGTACTTCGACCGCCTCGGCGTCACCCGCTATGTCAAGCCGGCCCTCGGCGGACTGCTGGTGGGCACGTTGGCCCTGGCCGTCCCCGAGGTCCTCGGCACCGGGTATGGCTGGGTCCAACAGGCCCTGGGGCGCTCCAGTCTGCTGCATATGTCGCTGGCCATCGTCCTCCTCATCCCTTTCGCCCGGATCGTGTCCACCGGGCTCTCCATCGGCTCGGGCGGCTCGGGCGGGATCTTCGGCCCGGGGATCGTCATCGGGGCGTTCACTGGGGCTGGCGTCTGGCGCCTGTTGGAGCCCTTCGCCCCAGGCATACCCCATGATCCCGCCACCTTCGTGATTGTTGGCATGATGGCGTGCTTCGGCAGCATCTCTCGTGCCCCTATCGCTGTGATGCTGATGGTGGCCGAGATGACCGGCTCGTTAGAGGTTTTGGCTCCTGCCATGATCGCCGTGGGCATCGCCACCCTGATCGTCCGCCGGAGCGACGCCACCATTTACCGAAGCCAGTTGCGCACCCGCGCCGACTCTCCGGCGCACCGTCTCCAGTTCGGGCTCCCCTTGCTCGCCAACGTGACCGTGGCCGAGGTCATGGCACCGCTCCGTGTGGTCTTGCACGCCGACCACACAGCGACCGAGGGGCTGCGCCAGCTCCGCGAGGCAGGGATCCCCGGGGGACCCGTGGTCGGTGCTGGCAGAGTGTTCCTCGGGGTATTGACGCGGAACGCTGCGGAGATCGCGGCGACAACAGACCCCGACATCGCAATTGACCGCCTGGTCGACGTAACGGCGCCCACCGTACGCGCCGGTGCGGCCCTCGACGTGGCTCTTGAGGCACTCGGAACGACGCCTGAGTCGTGGGTCACGGTGACCGACTCTGCTGACAACGTAGTTGGCATCTTCACCACGAGCCGATTGATCAGCGGCTACCGCCGTGCGCTCAGATTGAACACGAAGCGCCTTTCCCAACTGTCGGGCAACGCCATGCCGGTCGAAATGCGGGTGGAGGCAAGAGCCCGCGCAGCTCGGCGAGCCATACGCGACGCTGGCCTCCCCGCCGGGACGATCATCGTCACCGTCGAACACGACGGAGCCCTGCTCTTCGCCGACGGCGACACGATCTTGAAACCGGGCGATCTGGTGAGCGCACTCGCTCGACCCGAGGAGGTGGGCAATCTCCGGGACCAGGTCGAGGGTAGCAAGGATCCTAGAATCAACGGCTAACTGCTCATTCCGAGCGCGCTACCGATCAGGTGACTGTCGGACCGATCCTTCTGGTGGGCAACCTCCAGGGGCGGAGGCGGACCACACCTGCGAACCAGATCACACCGAAATACAGGATGTCCAAGGTCAGGTCGGCTCTCTGCCAAGAGCCCACCTGACGCGGATCCCACTGGGCGTTTGGTGGATTGCGGCGCCCCAGGTCGGGGCGGTGAACCACTGCCGGCGGTCCCTCTGCCTGGGCCGGTGCGAATAACATAACGTGACGAGTTGGCACCTCCCGATAACGCGCAGGTCTAGGCCCCACATGTCATTGACTGGACCCTTTGGGATTGCCGGGCAGGGTTACCCTCCAAGGGCCCGACCGGCCTGACCGCGGCAGCGCAGAACACGGGGACTCGGGCGGACGACGTTCTGCCTGCCAGAGCCGAGTCAGTCTCTGTGACGGACTCGTCTCCGACCTGACCCATCCGACGCTCAGCAACGCGAATACTCCGCGAATGCCATCCGGCCCGGTTACCCCAGCCGTCTGTGCTCGCTACGACGAGTAGGAGTGCAAGTAGTAGAAGCTGTCGACGGGAGGGTTAGCGGAACTGACCCCTGCACCGGTCGTCACCGTGACGTCGACCGTGCCTGTGTCGGCCGGGGCGGTGGCGTCGATGGTGTTGTTGTTGACGACGGTGAACGACTTCGCTCCGATACCGCCGAAGTCAACGGCGCTGGCAGCGTGGCCCCGGTAGACGAAGCCGAACCCGGTGATCGTCACCAACTGCCCACCGGTGGTGAGGCCGAAGTCCGGGGCCACCGAGGTGACAGCGGGAAGACCCGACACAAACGTGTAATCGTTGGCGCCGTTCTCGTCGACGGGCGACGTGCCGAGAGGAGTCGTCACCGTGACCTGGACCGTGGTCTTGGATGGCTCGGCCGGAGCAATGGCAGTAATCGCCTGGTCGGAATCCACTTGGAAGCTGGTGGCCGCTACGGAGCCGAACTCCACGGCGGTGGCCCCGGTGAGGCCGGCACCGTTGATCTGCACCCGGTTGCCGCCGGCGGACGGGCCTCGATCTGGCTTGACGTGCTGGATGGTGGGAAGGTCCTCATAGGTGAAGCCATTATTGAGCCTGGCGGTCTGTCCGCCGATCGTCACCGAGATGGACACCGCACCCGCTGCGCCGGCGGGCGCGATGGCGTGGAACTCATGTGGGCTACGAGGGATGACATCTGTGGCCTCCGTTGAACCGAAGTACACATCTCCATTCGTGACGGCTTGGAGGTTCTTGCCCTTGATGAGGACGTTCGTACCTCCGCTCAGCGGCCCGACATCGGGCTTCGCCGATGTGATCTTCGGTGCGCTCGAGCCACCAGCCACCGCTACACCGGCGATACTCGCCGTCGCCAGGCTCGCGCCGAGCGTCATCGCCACTGCCATGACCTTGAGACGCCTCATCAGTGCCCTCCCTGCCGTATGCACACATTCTCCGCGCACGGCACGGAGGTGTGCATATCGTCAAAATAGGTGAACCACGGCGTGTGGTCGCTCCGGTGCCAGCTGCAGGGTGCACGGTCTAGCTTCGCAGGGCGCCCGCAACCACCACACCGGGTTCAGGCTGCCCCGATAGGGTCATCGCGGTCGGCGCCTGAGAGCGCATATCCACTGCTCCAGGGTGGCGACGCTCAGTCTCCCACCGCCGAGTCAGAGCGAGGGTGACGGGCTCACCGCCGACCTGACCCATCCGACGCTCAGCGACGCGAATACTGCGCTGGTCGCCATCCGGCCCGGCCACCCGGATCCGGTGCAGCTCGTCGGACGCACCGGAAGACTCCGGGAGCGCATCGTAGCCCCGTACGCAGGAACGCCAGCCCTCGATGCAGCGAGACCCGCCCGGTACGCTCAGGCACATCTCGGATGCCCGCCCACCTCGATACGACGCGCATGGTTGGGACGGTCAGCGCCCCAAGGCGTACAGCTTCCAGGTCCCTTCAACACCTTTGAGCTTGTGCTCGCCCCGGATGGCGAACTGGTAGTCCCCTCCGAGCAACATGTCGCGAACGGTGGAGGAAACAAAGATCTCTCCGAGGCCTGCTTCTTGTTCGACCCTCGCCGCGATGTTGACGGCGGCACCAGTGATGTCACCGTCATCGCGCACCTCTAGCTCGCCGGCGTGGACCCCGGCACGCACGCCAAGGTCGATTGAGCAGAGCTTGGTTACCACGTCGGCGGCCGCGCCCACCGCTTGTGAGGGCGCGTCGAACATCGCCAGCAGCCCATCCCCGGTGTTCTTCACAATCCGACCGCCGTGTTGTTCGACCACCTCACGACAGATGCGGTCATGGCTCTCCAACGTGTCTCGCCAGGCGAGGTCCCCTACTAATGCCGAGCGCGCTGTGGACTCCACGAGGTCCGTGAAAAGAACGGCAGCGAAGCGCCGCTGCGTTGTCGCCATCGGTCGATGACCGACTACGAACTCGATTAGGGTTGCGGCAAATTCCCTCCAATTCGGCATCACCCACAGGAAGTGGTCCTCTCCGGGCACCTCGACATACGTGGATTTCGAGATCCGGTCGGCAAGAAACCGCCCGTACGCGACGTGAAGAACGCGATCACCTCTTACGTGCATGACCAGGGTGGGCGCATGGATCTGCGAGAGGCAGTCCGTAGCGTCGAGGTTCAACACGCTGTCGATCTGACGCTTGATGTCTGCCGGACTGGCCGTCTGCCGCTGGAGTCGACCCACCCAGCGCACAAAGGAAACGTTGTCGCTCTGGCTGGGCATCATCCATTCGACCATGAAGGATGGGTCAGTCCCCCAGGTCTGTACAAGCTTCTGGAACTGCTCTACGAAGTAGACTAGGTCAATCGGTCGTTCGCCAGGATCGACGTAATCGCTCAGGAGCGGGCTGGACTGCGCACCCGCCGTGGTGTTGATAAGCACCAACTTCTCGATCCGATCAGGATGTCTGGCCGCGAACAGCTGTGCCATGAGGCCACCCTCGGACAAGCCGATGAGGCTGGCTTTCTCCACCCCCTCGGCGTCCATGACAGCGGCGATGTCTTGGATACGCTCTTCGAGGACGGGCAGTCGCTCGAAGCGGTCGGAACAACCGATCCCTCGTTTGTCGAACATGAGCACTCGGAGGTGTTGCGAGTCGTGCTCAAGTACACGCCGGTATAGCTCGTGATCCCAGGAAAGCTCGACGTTTGAGACTATTGGCGGAATCAGAACGACATCTGGCCCTGAGCCAAATCGCTGGTAGGCGATGTGGTGGCCATCCGATAGGGCGTAGAGCGTGTCGGGGGGTTCCACGAGGGGAATTATGGCGCGGGCACTCTGGGGGCGCTTGAGCATGACCGCCCGCTAAGGCCGGGTCCAGGGTGGCCTCACTTCCCCGGGACTTTGGGCTGCCACCCCAGGCGGGCTCACCCGCGTTGGGATGGAGGCCGAGGGGTCCTGCGGCCCATCCCGCCAATGGGTGCGATCTGACCGGACTACCCGGGATTGCGGCACTTCACGATGGCCCCGGTGTCCCGACCGAACAGGCGACTGCCGCACTCGGAATGCAAGACGTCTGCGTCCCGGGAGGAGATGGCGCTGGAGACTTGGGGGCGGATGGGATACCAGGGCCGGGCAGGTTCAAGGTCTGGGTCGAAACGCCGGTCGCAGTCGAGACGATCGCAGCAGTGATGCTCTCGCTCCCTGGCCACCAGGCAATGAACACTCCGTTCCCGCTGGTTGCCGTCACCTTGTTCCCATTCCCGAGGACAAGGTCCACACCGGTGACCCCATCACCTGTGTGGCCTTCCACCAAGGTGTACGGCTGACTCTGGCGGGCCAAGACGCTCTCCTGATCCACCGCGATCGCGCCGGTGCTTACGGGAGCGCTCGACTGCATGAGCCAGCGCAATGCCGAGTTGCCATCTGGGGTGGTGATGCACAACAGGGCACCGCTCCCAGTGCCATTGCCGAACACGGTGACCGTATAAGGACCCCGAACGTCGCTCAGCTCGGGCGCCAAGGATGCGGCGTCGGCGCCCTTGTTGGAGGAAGGTGGGACCTGGGCGAGATGCGCTTGGCAAGCGGCATCGGCGGAGGTGAGCTGGCCGTTAGCGGGCGGCGTCGGGGAAGGGGACCAACCAGCGAATGCAACTTGTTCGCTTCCGCCGACAAGGACGAGGCTCGAGACGGTAGCGGCCGCAGCTGTCGCACCGGCGAGGGCTACCCACTTGAGCGGCCTGCGCCGCCTCTGAGAGAAAACGCTGATGAGCGCGGTCTGGTGCGAAGTGATCCACTCCTCGCTAAGTTCGGGCACAGGTGCGGGTTGCAAGTCGATCATGAGGACTCCCTTAGGACGGCATGAGCAGGGGTGCAGAGCGCAAGCTGGAGCTTGCGTCGGGCGCGCGCGAGACGTGATCGCACCGTGCCGACTGGAATCGCGAGCGTCGTTGCCGCCTCCTCGTAGGACAGGCCGCTCCACAAGACCAACATGACCACCTCCTGCTCCCGTTCAGGGAGTGCCGAGATGGTGTCGAGTGCGTGTCGTAACCCAGCCTCGGTCGCGGAGCGAGCGATCGCTTGGTCTTCGGCCGGAGGGACCACCGGCGGGGCAGGTAGCCGCTCCAAGGCCTCTTTGTATCGGCGCTGCCCCCGCCTGGCGTTCCGAACCACGTTGTTCGATACACCGAGAAGCCAAGGGAGGGCACTGCCAACGTCTTCCGATGGCACCCTGTCCCGACACCGCCAAGCCTCTAGGAAGGTAATAGAGGTGAGGTCCTCTGCCAAGGCCAGGTCGGCCGTTCGACGCGCACAGAAGGTGTAGACGGCCTGGGCGTGACGACCGAAGAGCTGGCCGAAGGCGACCGCGTCCGACGACTCGGCGGCGGAGGCGGTGTCGGACACCTTGGTGTGTCTCACACCTAATAATGTCCGCGGAGCCAGGATTGGTTCCCGTCAGGGCAGGACCACACGCAAATGTCAGTTCCACGTGCCTGGGCTGGCTGGGTCCCTTGGGCAGCCACCCAGGCGGGATCACCCGCGTTGGGATGAAGGTCGAGGGGTCCTGCGGCCCATCCCGCCAATGCGTGCGATCTGACCGGCCCGCGCGGGATTGCGCGACCTCGTCGTTATGGACGGGTGACTCCCCCGCGTCATCCGCTCCCTGTGATCCGTGTTCGGGACGGCCAACCTGGGATGAGGGTCACCGGTACCCCCGATTAAGGATTGCGGCCATCGGGCAGTACGCACGCCCACCCGTCGTTCCATCGCGGTTCGCCGAATGGGCCGCAGATTCAAATCGGTATCGATGACTACGACCATGTCGTGTTTTAGAACGTTGTCCCGCCGAGGAGTACCTCTGAATCGCGTTGACGCAATAGATGTAAATGCTCTAACGTTATCCTATGATAATAGGCAAAGGGGATAGCGGCTCGGACGGCGGGGTGGATGCCCTCCCCACTGGGGGCCGTAGCCCGGTGTCGCCGATCGAATTCCGACTCGACCCCGCCTCAGGGGTGCCGACCTATCTCCAGCTCGTCCATCAGGTCGAACACGCGCTGCGACTCGGCTATCTCAAAACAGGCGATCAGCTGCCCAAGGTCAAGGATGTGGTCGTCTCGCTGGCCATCAATCCGAACACGGTGTCCAAGGCGTACCGCGAACTGGAAACCAAGGGTCTCATCGTGGGGCGGCCAGGCCAGGGCACGTTCATCTTGGCAACGCTTAGCCAGGTCGCGCTCCCCGAGCTGACTGGGCTTCGGCGTTCTCTGCGGGGCTGGCTGGCCAAGGCCGACACGGCGGGGCTCGACGAGAGCGGGATCGCGGCACTCGTCGCCAGTGAGCTGGGGGATTTCTATGAGCGCCGCGGCATTTCGAGCACGGGCGGTGGCGCAGCCGAGGGCGAAACGGAGGGGGTTGCATGAACGTCATCGAGGCGAGCAGCCTGGGCAAGCGCTACGGCAACACACAGGCGCTACGCGATTGCACGCTCGCCATCCCCGCCGGTCACGTGGCCGCGCTGGTCGGTCCGAACGGCGCCGGCAAGAGCACGCTGTTGAACCTGGCGGTCGGCCTTTCGGCGCCGTCCGAGGGCGACCTTACCGTGCTCGGCGGCCGTCAACCGGGGTCGCTCGCCGCCCTGGACGGCATAGCGTTCGTCGCCCAGGACACGCCGCTGTACAAGAACGTGTCGGCTGCCAACATGCTGCACCTGACCCGCAATCTGAACCGGCACTTCGACGAGGCCTACGCTGAAGCCCGGCTCGGCGAGCTGGGGATCCCGCTCAAACGCAAGGCGGGCAAGTTGTCGGGTGGCCAGCAGGCGCAGCTCGCGTTGACCCTGGCGCTGGCTCGCCGTCCGAGGCTGCTCGTACTCGATGAGCCCGTGGCGATGCTCGACCCGATCGCCCGGCACGACTTCATGGCTACGGTGCTCGGGGCGGCGGCCGAAGACGGTGTGTCGGTGTTGCTGTCCTCGCACGTGCTCGCCGAGCTCGAACGCGTGGCGGACTACCTCATCTTGCTGTCACACGGCCGGGTCCAATTGGCCGGGGAGGTCGACGAGCTTCTCGCGGGTCACCGCATGTTAACGGGCCCTGCTGCCGAGGCTGCGACGTACAACGACCTCCCCGTCGTCCACGTCCGTCGAGGCAAGACGCAGGCGCACATGCTCGTCCGGACGACCAACGACGATCGGGCCCCTCAGGGCTGGGAGTCGCATCCGGTCGGTCTCGAAGAACTCGCGCTTGCCTACCTACGCGATCTCGACGCCGCGGCGCTACCCGGTCCCGTCCACACCCGAGACGTCGGGGCTCGGAGGTGACGGGATGACTGCGATGACGTCAGTGACCGCGTCACTCCACAAAGAGCAGGACACGAAACTGCGACCGGTGCAGTGGCGGCGAATGGCCTGGGTCATCTGGTGCCAGCACCGCGTCGCACTGATCGGCTTGGTTGCGACATTGGCCGCCATCGGGACGTACACGTGGGTGCTCGGCCTGCAACTTCACCACGCCTACGCGACCGAACTCGCCTGTCGCCCCGCGGGCTCAGATGCCTGCCTCCAGCTGACGAGCGGCTTCAATAACGTCGGCGACTTGCTGACCAATGGCTGGATATTGCAGTTAGTGCCAGCACTGATAGGTGCGTTCGTCGGGGCGCCGGTGCTGGCCCGTGAAATGGAGACCGGTACTTACCGTTACGCCTGGACGCAAGGCTTCGGGCGGTGGCGTTGGACGCTCGCCAAGTTGGCGGGGCTTGCGGTCGCGGTGACCGCCGCGGCCGGCGCCATCAGCGTGCTGTTCTCCTGGTACTACCAGCCGTACTTTGGCGCGGACAACCAGGCCCGGGGCCTGTCTGAGTTGACTTCGCTCGCACCCAGCCTGTTCGACTTGCGCGGAGTCGCGTTCGGCGCTTGGACCCTGGCCGCCTTCGCGATCGGCGTCTTAGCCGGCATCCTGATCCGCAGGGTTGTCCCCGCGATTGCCGCCACTCTGGTCGCGTACGCCGGACTGGCCATCGCGACCGGAGCCTGGTTCCGAGCGCACTATCTTTCGCCAGTCGTAACCAGGTCACTGAACGTGCCACCTTCCGTTTGGATTGTGAGCCAGGACTGGACCAAAGGCGGCCAGGCGATCAGCCAGACAACGCTCTATCAGGTCCTCCAGGGCGCACCAGCGCAGGTCGCCGGGAAAGAAGGTGGGGGCCCGAACCTGCACGCCCTCGTCGCGTGGCAGTACCTCGTCCAACACGGCTACACCGAGGTGACGAGCTACCAGCCGGCCACCCGGTTCTGGGCGTTCCAGTGGATGGAGGCTGGATGGCTGCTTGGGTTATCGGTGCTGCTCATCGCCGTCACCGTGTGGCTGGTCCGTCGCCGGGCGACCTGAACGCCACAAGGGCAAGTAGCAGGGCTGGAACGACCGGTTAGTGGTTACCGGCATCACCCGCGTTGGGGCCACCTCTCTCGCGATGTGCTCCGCTCAACGGAACGGATACCACGAGAGAGCCTGAACGGCCACGATCACTTCGGTCCTTGGCGATGCTCGCCGTCGCGAGCGTCCCCGTCCGGCACTTGTGCCACCCTGGATGGATGTCCGCCGGCCAATTCACTCGGGCCCCTCGCCTGACGTAGTCGACGACCACTGAGCGGGTGACCAGTCCCCCGCTGGGTCCGTCGTCTGACCCACTTCGATCAGATGACCGTCGGGATCGCGGATGTAACAACGGATCTCATACTGGTGCTGCTTCGGCGGCGTGAGGAAGCGAGCGCCCCGGGCACTCCATTCGGCGTACACGGCCTCGATGTCTTTGACCCGGATATTGAGGAAACTGCTGACCCGGTCGGGATCGCGCGGCGTCTCCAGGGTAACCGCAGGCTTGTCGTCGGTCGGGCCTCCACCGGAATTGATGACAATCCAACTGTTGGAGAGTTTGACATTGACCGGTCCTGTGTCGTTTCCTTGGAAAACCACCTCACCCCCCAGCACTTCGGTGTAGAAGCGCCCAGAGCGCTCGACGTCGTCCGAGACGATGAAGTGGGTGAGCAGCATTTCCCCTGCTGGCGGGACGTCGGCCATCTGGCACCTCCACTGGTTGGGTCACACACCGCTCTGCAACGGAGTCGGCTGACGATTTCGATGATCGTTGATCCACACTTGGACGCCGTCGGGACGGCGAGGACTGAGCACTCGACGTGGAATCCCGATCGCTCGCGATTCCACCCCTTCCATCTTCCCCTGGGGACACAGGGCGAATCCCTCGGTCGCGCTCTGCTCGGCGCAGGTATCGACTCGGTAGATCTCCTCTGACACGCGGCGTGGTGGCCACCCGAAGGAAGTATGGCAGGACCCTCACCTGAGGGGAGCGGGTGCCACGGATCGCCGGTTCGATTGTCATGATTTGCCCTCTGAAAGTGGCTGGGTGCCGCCTATCGTCGCGTGACACTGATGATATGACATATCAGCTCGGCATCCGCTAAAGCCAGGTCGGACAACGACGAGGAACTCCTCAGGCCGCAGACGGATATCCGGGCGTTCGTGATTCCCGAATCTGTGCTGAGCGAACGGCACCCCGTCTGCAACGCCGACCCCAGCCGGGACGGCACGTTGCGCCCTCGTTCCCTCGTCAAAGACCACCTGGATCGAGGTTCCCCAGCTGTGCGTTATGGAAAAGCGCGACACAGAGTACGACAAGGACGAACATAACGAGGGAAAGCGAGAAGATGACATGAATCACCCACCGTCTGGGTGGGACGGACGACCTCGATGTGGCCAGGCGTTCACGAAGGTATACCGTGACATCGATCACGCACAGGCAAAGGCTGAGCGGCATCAGCCACAAGAGTGGTGCAGCCACGATGGACGGGGACACGACCAAGAACCACAGCAGGGACGATGCGTTCACGGTCAGCGTGGAAGCACCGATCCATGTCGTCCAGATCACGACCGGTCGCGGGCTTCTTGGACCGGGCATCGGTGCAGCTTCCAGGCGTCCAGCCCCAAGGGTCACAGAACCGACGCCGGGGGGCAGCAGGAAAGCACGGACGACCCGAACCGCCACGAGCACGGGTCGAGAGCAAGCGGCATTTTCTCATCATCGGCAGGAGGAGGGGGATGCTGAAGCTGGCCAGCTCCCTGTCCGGACCATCTCGACGGGTGATTACCGGGCAGTTCATCCTCGGCCTGCGCCACCGACCCGAACTATGAAGAAGGCACATCCCCGTCGGGTCTACATGACGGGAGACTGCCGGAAGACGGACCAGCTGCGACGGGGAGGAACCGTCAGGACCGTTGGGCTGAGGACCGGGCGTGGATCGTGTCGTGCATTAGCATGAACCGCATTGACCAATACCCAGGCCTCGGCTGGGGAAGCTCGCGCCAGGACCAGAACAACCCCGTCAACGTGACCCCGGCGGCGGTGAGCCAGATGCACACCCCGATGGCGAGGACCCACAGCGTCGGCCCCAATGACATCACGATGAGGCCCGCGACGGCGACGACAAGCCCGAGGTATCCCACTCGGAGTGCCCAAATAGCCATCCGCCAGTGTCCGTTGTCTTGCAGCTCCGGCGGCTCGTCCATGCCAGGAATTGTTCCATGGTAACTCTGGGTGACCGATCGATGGGGCGGACCATTCGGGAATCCTGGTTCCGTGCGCCCTGACGGGGCCAGGACCATCTCAGGGACAGATCGGAATCTCCGGGGTTTGGGATGGAGGTCGGGGAGTGCTGCGGCCATCCGCCCGTTGGTTTGCGATCCGACCGAATCACGCGGGATTGCGCCCTCGTAATAAATGGGGCGCGTGCCCCCGGACGCCGGAATCCCCATGTGAACACCTGGGCTGCACCGTCGCCCAGGAGTCCGCGACCACCTGGGCACTTGGAGACGTCAAGCCGAGGTGTAAAGCTGTTTGGTCAGCTGGATCTGGCCAACGTGCTCTCGGGTATGTCCATAGTTGCCGACGAGCCAAGTGAGTCCGGAGCGTCGCTCGTCAGGAGGGAGTGTCGGTAGGGACATTCGGGCGCGGAGACGGCCACTGGTGATCTGCGGTCCGATCTCAGTGATCAAGCGGTCGGCCCGATCAAGGGAGTCAGAGACCTGGGCCGAAGATTGCGATGGATGACCGAACTCAGCATCACGGTCTCGGACCCCTACAAGACCCGCCACAGTTCGGAGTGTTTCGGCTTCTGATCCGACTATGTGAGTGATGATCGTCGCAACACTGTTCGCCCCAAGTCCCGGTATCCAGTTCAGACCAGAAACATCGAGCCCCTCGATCTCCCTTCTGATTTGATCATGGACTTGCCCAAAGAGAGCGAGAATGGTGGACGTTACGTCGTTGGAGCCAACAGAGTCCGCAGGAATCGGCATGAGCATATTGTGACGCAATCGAGTGACAGGCCAAAACGCTCGCCTGCATCTGTCGGACACACTCGGCCGAGGGTCCTGCTCACCTCGCACCTGTTAGCTCTAGTAGCGTTTCGGCGTGGCCGCAGCAGAAGCGAAGCATCGCTTACGCCAGCGTGCTCATCCAGCCGATGATCCATTGACGCCCGTCGCCCAGGGACCGCAGAGCCGGAAGCAGCTCCATAACCCTGAGGCCAAGCGCAGGCGCCGACGCCGGTTCCTCCTGATCGCGGCGCCAGTCCTTGTTCTGCTGTCGTGGGTGATCGTTTCGTACACGACCTGGATGCTGCAGCCCACAAGCCTGACGTGGAACGTGGACAGCGTCGAGTGGGTGAGACACAAGGTACCGCTCGGCAACTGGCTGGCCGACAACGTCGAGCGGGTCTACTACAGCCGGCAAGCGCCGAAGAAGGGCGGACCAGAGCTAAAAAGCCTGCCGGCCGTCGGGATGAAGGTGCCGCCGACCACGCAGGCCGCTGCCTGGCCGCCGCCGATCCAGCCGGTCTTCGCGCAACCTCTTCCCGGTGAAGGCCTTTGGAATCCCACCGGCCCATTGGTTGACGGTGGCCCGCCCGTGCTAGTGACGACGTTTCGACCTGAGGCTGACTATCCGTCGATCGTCGCCTACGTCGCTTGGTTCGACCATACGCGCACCGAGGTGGGGTATTACCCGGGCCGCTATGAGCCGCCGAACGCGGCCGTGCGTGGGCCGATGATGGTCCCCTACGACCAGCGCTCGCGGCTACTTGCGACCTTCAACGCCGGCTTCACCTACACGGACGGCAATAACGGCTCGACCGACAATGGTCAGATGAACGAGCCGCTCAAGGACGGTAACGCCACGCTCGTTGGCTATCGCGACGGGGGCATCGATATCGTGGACTGGAGCGGCGGTCCGAATGCGGGGCCGGACGTGGCGTGGGCCCGCCAGAGCCTGGCTCCGATCGTCTGGAACGGGCGACTAAACCCAGCTTTGGACGAAAACCCGGATAGTCCGCAGTGGGGGTTCACGCTCGGCGGCCGGACCCGCGTCTGGCGCACGGGCGTTGGCATCGACACTCGCGGCAACCTCATCTACGTCGCTGCCGATGGTCAGACGGTGATCACACTCGCGCAGATCCTCCAGCATGTCGGCGCGGTGCGGGCGATGGAGTTCGACATCAACCCCGAGTGGCATACGCTCATTACCTATACCCACGACCCCGGTCTCAGCCCGACGATGGTCGGACCCAACCCGATGCAGTCGGCCAACCGCTACCTCGTCCCAGACGACCGTGACTTCTTTGCCGTCTACCTGCCCCGGCCCGGTCCGGTGACCGTCCCCTTCGGATAGGGATCCTGCAGCCTTCGGCGAGGCAGTCGCAATGGCGTCGCGTCGAGGTCGCAGCGTCCTATGCCTACGTCAGGTAATTTTGCACGGGATCGCGCCGAGCCGCGAGTATGAGCGGACTGGCGTCAGATCGGGGCGAAGAGGGGCTGCGCCGCCGACGAGGGCACTCAGGGTAAGGGCCGCTTCGCGTTTTCCTGCTTCCCGGTCGGGATCGTCGATGAGATCAGTCAGCACATCGAGGCATATCTGCACCTGGTGACTGGAAGTGGTTCCGACCCCTGCCCTCCTTCACCCGATTTCGATGCAATGAGTCTGCCATGGAGACTCAGGGGTGACCAGGCCCTCTGAGACACCGCATTCCGACCCGTCCTGACTGACGAACCAGATTGTCAGCCCCCACCAGGAGGAACACTCCGCGCCCTGATTTCAGGCTTATGACCGCGGAAGACGTGTGGACGAATTCGGCTCGTACCGTTCTTAGCCAGATGGATGAACCAACCCACCGGTATCCCCGCCCGAATACAGCGCTGTGCCAAGCCCGTGGGCATCGGAACCACCGCCACAGGCATCGGGCAGGCTTTCGCTCGCAACCCAATCTCTTCCGGGATAGATTCCCCCGTGGGACGAGTGCGGGAGTGGTGCGATGGTGCACCAGAAGCGGAAACTGCCTGTAAAAGTGTCGAAGGTACGCTTCTGCTACTCGCTGGTGGCCCTGGTTCTCGGCGCTTCACTGCTCACCGTGACGTCCTCCCCGGCGTGGGCCCAGAGCGATGCTCCTGGTGCGGCAACCTGCTCGTTCTCGGCCACGGTCAAGTTCTCACCGCCACTTACCGACGCCGGCGGCGGCACCAACCGATCCTCGGTCAGAGCCGTGATCTCTGGCTGCACGACCACGCTCGACGTGACGGTGAAAAAAGGGGCGAAGTTCGTAGGCTCCTTTGCCGCCAGCCCCCTGGCCTGCGTCACGCTGTCGGCAACGCGTGCACCTCTCACGGCCACGGTCCTCTGGGGTAGGGGTGGCTACTACGGGGCCACAAGGACCGGGTGGACACCGAGTTCGGTGGTCGGCAACATCACTACCGGATCCTTTGCCGGTGCTGCCAGCGTCACAGTCCATGTACCGTCAACGCTGGGCTCCGGGTGCGCAACCCGCGGGGGACTTCGCAATGCCAAGCTCACAGGCAGCCTCACATTGGGGCCGCCTTGCCTCCCCTATACGGGTCCCGAGACCGATGGACCTATCACCCTTTTCTCCATCAGTGGTCACCCTATCTGCGGTAACGAGAATGGCATCGGGTATTCTCCGACCAGCATCACCGCTGGGTCGGACGGTGCTCTTTGGTTCGCGAATCACGCTTGGCCTGGATCGATCGGACGGATCAGCACAACGGGG
This sequence comes from uncultured Acidimicrobiales bacterium, assembly GCA_963848335.1. Classification (GTDB taxonomy): domain Bacteria; phylum Actinomycetota; class Acidimicrobiia; order Acidimicrobiales; family UBA8190; genus Chersky-840. The sequence goes on along the minus strand of CAWKDD010000001.1, from coordinate 1,035,324 downwards.
GTAGTGAGCATCCACACGGGAACAGGCGTCGCCGGTCCAACCGCTATCGCCTCCGGTCTCGATGGTGCTCTGTGGTTCGTGAACGAAACGGGCCCGAACGGGCTCTATCAGGACGCAACAATTGGACGGATCACGACCTCAGGGGTCGTAACCGACTACAGGGCCACCGGGATCGACGGTCCACTCGACATCACGGTGGGTCCCGATGGCGCGCTGTGGTTCACCAACGAGGGCTACGTATACGACCGTCAGCTCGTCGGCACATCGATCGGCCGGATCACGACTTCAGGAAAGGTGACCATCTACTCCAATCCGGGTATCGACGATCCGTGGGGCATCACCGCTGGACCCGACGGAGCGATTTGGTTCACGAACCTCGGCAGCCGTCCGGCAGCCAATAGCCCGGAGATCGTCGGCCAATCCATCGGGAGGGTTACGACTTCAGGGGAATTCACCTTCTACACCAACCCACAGATCAACACGGCCCAGTACATAAGCGCCGGATCGGATGGCGCTCTGTGGTTCACGAACTATGGGAGCAACTCCATCGGGAGGGTGACGACCTCGGGAGCCTTCTCCTTCTACACTGCCCCGAGCATCACCGGACCCTTTGCTATTAGCTCCGGTCCCGATGGTGCGCTGTGGTTCACCAACTACGGCGACCTTTCAGGAAGCAAAGCATCCATCGGCCGGATCACGACTTCGGGAGTAGTGACCAGCTACAGCGACCCAAGCATCCAGCACCCGTATGCCATCACCTCTGGCCCTGACGGAGCCATGTGGTTCGTCGATCTCAACGATGTCGTCGGTAGGATCACAACCCCTTAGTCGGGATTGAGAGGCAGCCTGAAAAGGGGCCGCAAATCACCCGTTCAGGTGATTTTCACAGAGGGCACATCGGCCCGAACTGTCGGGGTCGGGAAGGCATTCGAGCGGCATCTCACCGCGGGGACGCCGATCGGGCGCGGTCGGCCGACTCGGCCGCGTGCCCGAAATACCACGGTAAGCAAAGGAGTCGCTATGAGCGAAGTCATTGTCGTCATCGGGCCAGGATCGATCGGTCAGGCAATTGCCCGCGCGTGAGCGCTGGGAAGCACGTCCTGTTGGCCGACCTGCACCTCGGCAATGCAGAAGCCGCGGCCGAGGTCATGCGGAACGCTGGGTTCAACGTGAGCACGACAACCGTCGATGTCTCTTCGCTCGAATCCGTTCACGAACTCGTCGAGACAGGCGAGTCCTTGGGCGATGTCACCGGAGCAGCCTCTGGCCACTCGACACCCACCAAGAGGTGCCGAGTGGCCAGCACTCCCAGTCGGAGCTCCTCACCCCGTGCCACCCTCCAGCCGCTCTGGCCCGTCGGTACCGTCGGGTCCAGGACGCCAACCAGGGCGAGCACGGCAGGCCGGAGCGCTTTACACCCGGGGTGGGATGGAGTCGAGTGGAGATGCAAGGTCGTCCGCCGCCGGCTGCGATCCGACCGGACAACTCGAGATGGCTCTCCATCGCAATGGTCTCCGGTACCCCAGCATACGGTCGGTGCGGGTCGCAACGGATACAGGTGAAGACTCTGTATCCCTGTAGCGACACAACGATTGGTCTGAGACGCCTGATGCTTCATTCCATTACCATCTTGTTACCATTGGATCATGCTTGCAGCCGATATCTTCAAGCCTGGACAATGGACCGATTTCTTTCTTCTGGTCGGTACCGGCGCAGTCACGCTCACCGGGTTGGTCTTTGTGGCGATGTCCCTCAACCTCAAAGTGATCGCGATCGACGCAACACATCGTTATCGAGCCGTCAACACACTTACCGGTCTGGCACTGGTCTTCATGCGCTGTGCGCTTGTACTCATGGGAGCCCAAAACCATCGGTCAATAGGAGCTGAACTCTTCGTAGTCTCTGGTATATCGGTGACTATTTTTGTCATGGGCTACACCAAAGCCCTTAGGATGAGCAATGGTCTGAGACTCTCCCGCATAGTTGGCGGAAGCTTTGTACACTTGGCTGAGCTGACCGGTGCGGCAGCGTTCTTTTTCGGGTACCTGCCCGGTCTCTATATTGCAGCTGTAGCCGTGCTAACCAACACTTGCTATATGATCACCGCGGCTTGGTTACTGGTCATCGGCGTGTTCGATCAAAAGGCAACATCTTAGAAACTGACGTGGAGACGCAGATTTGACCCACAAGTAAGGCGGCGGTCGCCGAGGGGTGCCACATGGAGGCAAAAGGAAACAAAGTGCCCGACGATCCAGATCGCCAGTGGTCTCTCTTGGTCCGCGAGTCCTTTCGCTTGCACATGCCTCTGAGAGACGACCACGCATGGACGGCAATCGCTCGTGAGCCGCTTGCCTCCCAGTGGGAGGGGCCTGAACTCGGAAAGTCCTTCCCGGCGAGTTCAGAATTTGCTCGCGCAGTCCTCGTCTCAGTGGTGGAACGGGGACCTCAGACCCTGAAGGCATGGGTTGGTGCGAAAGGCAACGAGCGCGAGCAGCTGGCCGAAGACGTGGCGCTAAGAAGCCAGACCAAGGCACTTCTCGACCGAGGTCAGAGGCCCGTCACCGACGATGAGCAGAGGGCAATCATGCGCGCCGCCACGGCACTGGCAACGATCGTGCTCGACCAACTCGCGAATCACCTGTAGTCACCAAGATGACAGTCCCCGAGATGGGGCCCGTCACGTCGTGACAGCTTTTCGTGACGAAACAGCAGCGTCATGGAGCGTTCGACGCTAGTCGGAGGCAGAGTCATGATCGGCGTCAAGACCGCCCACGACTGCATCAAGCAGTTCCGAGACGGACTTCACGACGACCTCAGGAAGGTCGACATTCCGACAGTCGCCATCCAGGGAGCCGACGACCGGTCGTCCCCCTCGACGACTTCGGACGGCTCACCTCCCAGATCGTTCCGGGCGCAGAACTGAAGATCTGTCCTGGCGCACTGCGCGGTCTCTTTCAGACACACAAGCAGCAGCTCAACGACGACCTCCTGGCCTTCGCCAAGCGCTGACTCCTATCCCCACCACAGCAGCCATGAACAGGTGTCCATGGAGCCGAAAGCTTCTGGTCACCGACGCACAAATTGCCGGCCTCCGGGCCAGCGGCTTGCATTCACGACGGCGAACACGCCCCTATCGTAAAGGGAGGCTCACCTCGAAGACCGGCACCGGCTCAGCAAACCCTTTGAGATCGAGCGCGCCTTTTGAATCGAAGACAAACTGCTTCCCGACGCAGAGCTCGCGCACAGCCGTAGAAACAGCGATACCCCCGGGGGACGCAGCTCCGCACAGTCGGGCCGACAATTGGACCGCCGCCCCGAACAAATCACCGCGCTCCGTAACCGGCTCCCCGACACTGATGCCAACGCGGAGATGGATGGGGAGCTCCGCTTCCTCATTCCGCCGCCGCAACGCACACTGCATGTCTATCGCGGACTCAACGGCAGCCGACACAGAGCAAAACGATGCCATGATCCCGTCACCTGTGTGTTTCACCTCACGTCCAGCCCGCTTATGCAAGGCGGCACGCACAATCTCGTCGTGCTCGCGGAGGAGACACATAAAGCCGTCGTCCCCCAATTCCTGGGTCTGGCGCGTCGAATCACAAAGGTCGGTGAAAAGGATCACACGCACGGCCGAATCGACATAGGCGCTTCCCGGCGCGTGTCGGGGAATGTCACCCAGGAACGCATTGATGGGCCCGTTTCCCACCTCGATGATGTTGTCGGCAACCAGACCGTGCGCCTCCCGGTGCACTGCTTCCAAAGACTGTCGGTCAGGCCCCTCGGCCAGACAGAAGACGGACCCTTCGTCTTCATCGAACCAATATGTGACATAACGGACTTGGTACTTGTCCTGAACGGCAAGGTCCAGTTCGTCCGCGGCGGCGATGTCGGCAGCCTTCGCACCAGGCGTCTTGTGTCGGTCGAGGAACAAGGCCACGCCGACAAGGTTAGTGACGAGGGCCATTCCGTGCGAGCGCAATAGCCATGCCGGGGCCGATGAGCTGGACGAGCCCTCAGATCGTGGCCAGGAGGCCAGTCGCGATCTGGACTCCCTTGCGGTGGGCCGGCCCAGACCAACGGATCGCTCGGCCCACTGGGACCGGTTCCCGGCACGAAGCTCCGGCCGAACCCTGTCGATCTGCGGTCACTGTGGCGGTGTGGCGCCTTCGAACATGAGAGCGCGCTCGGGGGCCGAAGCGTTGGCGGTCAACGCCTCGAACCTGGCAAGGGCAGGGAACAGTGCCACCAGAAACCTGTTCTGCAGGTCAGCCAGGGCGGCCTTGTCGGCGCTCTGGTCAAGGCCCTTCACGAGGTTGAGGCGGGAGGATTCCAACCACGCCAGCACGTCATGAGCCTCCCGCCACTCCAGCTCGGTTCTCATCCCGGTCAACACATGTCGTATCCAATCGAAGGGCGTGTCGAACCACATGTTCGGTGGGCAGAGCCGGTTCTTCTCGGCCGTTGACCGTCCCGACGCTTCGACGAGACCTACGAGTCCTGCGGACAGGCTGAGGCTGACACGAGTGATCGGCTGAAGCAGGATCGTGTGGTCGGTGAAGATCGGCTTAGGTGGGTTGTCGCTCAGCCCCTCCGACGCGCAGTGCACGTGCAGGCAGGTGGAACTGGTCGGGACCGACCCCTCTTCGAGGGTGATGCTGTCCGAATCGATCCGCGTGACATGTCCCAATCTGATCACGTCGTCGATGCGTTGCATCTGTTCGAGCTCACCCAGACTCACCGTGGCACCCTTGATCATGGTGGGTTGAACAGAAGCATCGATACGCAAGATCACCTGGAGTTCTTCGAGCCGGCCGAACACCTGCTCGATCGATTCGCACTCGGCCACCGCTTCCAACTCCCGGACGATTCCGGCGAATGTCGTCAAGAGACCCTCCCCGGGTTGGAAGAAGGCTCGGTTCAGCATCCATGGGTCCCGCGGACGGATCCACCGGATCTCGCCGGAGGGCGTCCCGTTGTCGAGCAGCCAGCACACTGCGTCCATGGCGGTCTTGCCGGCGCCGATGATCACATAACCGTCGGGGGTTGTCGTCACCCTCGCAAGCGCCCCGATCGGGACACACGTCGCTCCGGCACCTACCTGGAACGATGGGGAATCTGTTGCAGGGACTCGGGAAGCCATGTAGGTAGCGTCCACGACGGCCTTTCGAATCGTTACCTCGGTCAAGACGCCGGTCAGCCGGGATCGGAATCGCCGATCTCCGATGAAGTCGCACATTGGGAAGAACCGCACCCGACCAGAGGCCAAGAATCGGTGACGCATGACCTCGTCGTAATAGCCGCAGATTTCGGTTCCGCTCGCTCGCTCATAAAACCCGGCGTCCCGACCATCGACCTCGACTCGATCCTGACCCAGAGACGTGGAGTTCACCCCGTAGTTCATGGACGGCTGGTGCAGCTGGACAAAAGGGTACGAGTCAAGCCAGTGGCCACCGGGGGCGTGCCGCCGATCGACGATGACGACCTCAGCGTCGGAGTGCTCGATCAAGGTGTCGACGAACCCCATCCCGAGGGCGCCGGCGCCGATCACGAGGTAGTCGGTCTCCATGTCCACCTCCGCTCGTCGAGCGAAACTGTAGACCCGCAGCGACAACACACTCCTGCTCTCGCATCCGGTTCAGGGCGGGGTCGACTCAGTCCAGGTCTCGTATCGTGCCGTCCCATAGGCGTTGAGCTGAGCGATCGCGGTTCGAATCTGATCGACCCGGTCCTGATCGACTCGGTCCGATATCGGTGCCGCAGTGCACATCGATGTTCTGGTAGCGAATGACGACGGTCACTCTTCAGGTGACCCCTCGAGCAGAGCCCGGTCCTGGGGTGGAATCCGCGCCAACAACGGTCCGACGGCGGTCTCCAGTTGAGACATCTCAGCGGTCAGCTGGGCGCGGTTATCTGCGCTCAGCCCTGCCGCCGAGGATGTAGTGACGATACGAATCATCGTCACAGAGAAACGCTCGACCTGTTCCAGGAACCGACGGGCCGCCGGGTCATCGAACAAGCTCGGCGATGCCGTCAGCAACATATTCGCCAGGGTCCGCAGCTCGTCCGCGGCAGCGCTCGAGCGCGGCTTCTCCGCGTCATCGCTCACGATTGCGCTGCATGCCCGTTTGGCCTGGCCAAACACGATCAACCCCTGGACAGCCACCGAAGCAGCACGATCACGACGCTGACGCCGGGCTACCACGTCGTCGACGATCAGCCCAGCTACGGCGAGCACTAAGAGGTTGGACGCGATGGAGCCTGTCAGTGAGTGCCGATCCCACCAGGCGCCGAATCCTCCGAGCCACAGATCACAGGCGATCAACCCGAAGAGAGCCAGCGCTACGACCGCAGCCGCCCCTCGGCGCACGAGCGAATTCACCCGTGCATCGTCTCACGCCACGGGATAGGCCTGCTCGTTGATGCAGGTCCCGTCGTGACATGCCCACGATACCCGGGCGGCATGTGAATCGCGTCGGGAACCGAAGCCGACCCGAGGTCGTCCCGATTCGCCAAGACCACCCCCCGAGGACGACCTGCGGGCATCCGTGCACCAACCAGGCGTATGGTCGGTGTTGTGGCGATCGCCGGTCGATTCTCTCGCAAGGTGCGCGACCTGGAGCATGCCCCCCTGCCACTCCCGGCGGGTCCGGTCTCCAACGGCGAGTTCGTGCCTGCGGCGTCAAGCACCGATGCCCGGGCGACGAATGCGCTGATCAGATCGACAGTCGACGACGCGGCGCGGCGTCTTGGGGTGGACCGCCGTCGGTTCCTACAGAGCGCCGGCGCCATCGCCGCCTCCCTCGCTGCGTTCGAGTTGTCGGGATGCTCGAGGCCCGAGACCTCAACTCGGACGTCACGGGCTTCACGTGCCGGCCAGGGCGGTTCGTACAGCGCGCCCTCACCCCTCGACACCGCCGCCTGCCAGCAGGCGCTGGCGAGCAACGGGGAGTTCATCGTCGACGTGCACACCCATCACGTCATTCCGAACGGCCCCTGGGCTGAGAACGCGCCCGAGACCGTGGGTCTGGTTCTCGGGATGCTGCCTGCAGGATGCACCGACAACCCACGCCTCGATTGTGTAGACCGCGCCGCTTATCTCCATGACATGTTCTTGGCCAGCGACACCACCGTGGCCGTGTTGACCGACGTCCCCAACTCGGGGCCGTCCAATGCCCCGATCCCCTTTCCCGAGGCCATCGATACCGAGCAGATCCTGGCCGGACTGGATCACGGTGGCGCCAGCCGTCTGCTGGTGGAAAACGTCATCGCCCCGAACGTGGGTCCGCTCGGGGCCACGCTCGACGAGATGTCGAGCGCTGCGCACACCGGCCAGGTGGCGGCGTTCAAGGTCTACACAGCGTGGAGCCCGTCGGCGCAGGGCTATTCGTTGGAGGATCCGGCTATTGGACTCCCCACCGTCCAACACGCCCACGACCTCGGCGTCAAGGTCTTCGTGGCCCACAAGGGACTTCCACTCGTGAACTTCGACCCCGCCTTCAACCACCCCGACGACGTGGTGGCAGTATCACGGCAGTTCCCGGACATGGACTTCGTCGTATACCACGCTGCATGGGACCCGTCCCATGTCGAAGGCCCCTACGATCCTGCTGCGACCTTAGGGATCGACACCCTGCTCGCCGCCTTGGACCGCCACGACGTCCCTCCCAATGACAATGTGTGGGTCGACCTGGCCGCGATGTGGCGCCAGCTTCTCACCCGGCCCGACCAGGCGGCTCATGCTCTGGGCAAGTTGCTCAAGCGCGTCGGCGACAAACGGGTCATGTGGGGGACGGACGCCATCTGGTATGGCAGCCCGCAACCGCAGATCATGGCCATGCGCGCGTTCCAGATCACCGGCGAGTTCCAGGACCGTTTTGGTTATCCAGCTCTGACCGACGAGATCAAGGCATCCGTCTTCGGCACAAACGCGGCAACCTTGTTCGGCATCGACGTTGCGGCGACACGCTGTGCCCTTACGACAGATCCGCTGACCTCACAGGTTTCGGAAACCGCCCAGCTCCGCTCCGACGGTGCCCTCCCCTCTCCATGGACTCCCCATGGTCCGACGACGCGCCGCCAGGTCCTGAGGTGGCTCGCCACGTCAACAACGCCATGGAGGCCTTCGTAGTCGAGCACCCGGGTCTGTGTCCTGGCCGGTTGACTCCCGAGGCCCCGCCGCTAGCGTTTGGCCGTGCACCACGCCATCTACCTGCCTCCCATCGGGGCATTTGGCGACGCTCGGGTCCTCGTCGACCTCGCTGCCGCCGCCGAGGAGGCGGGCTGGGACGGATTCTTCCTGTGGGACCACATTCAATACGAGACACTTCTGCCCCTGGCAGACGCCTGGGTGAGTCTCAGCGCCATCGCCACGACGACCTCCACCATCCGGCTCGGCCCCCTGGTCACTCCCCTTCCACGGCGGCGCCCGTGGGTGGTTGCGCGCCAAGCCTGCACCCTCGATCATCTGAGCAGTGGCCGCCTGGTGCTGGGCGTCGGGCTCGGCATCGACTTTTGGCGCGAGTTCCGCTCCTTTTCGGGCGAGGCCGTCACCGACGTCGAACGGGCGGGGCTGCTCGACGACGGCATCGAGGTCATCACCCGTCTCTGGTCGGGGGAGCCCACCACCTACCGGGGGAGACGGCTGTCGGTCGACGGCGCACAGTTCCTCCCCCGCCCGCTTCAGACACCGCGCATTCCCATCTGGTCAGCAGCACTATGGCCGGCCTCCCGACCAGGTCCAATCCGGCGAGCGGCACGATGCGACGGCGTGATCCCTTTCACGGGTGCGCCCATGACGCCTGAAGCGGCGGCCCAGGCTCGAGAAGCCGTCATGGCCGAGCGCGGTGGTAACGAGGACTTCGACATCTGTGTGTGGGGATCGGCCGATCTTTCCGCCGCTTTCGATCGTGCCGGCGTCACCTGGCTCATGCAGGCCGCAAGGCCGGAAGCGACCGTCGCAGAGCTGTTCGGCACCATCAACGCGGGTCCGCCCCGTTAGTTCCATCGGTATTTTGCGCGGGCAGTCTTGGCACGGGCGCCCTCACTCTGCGTCGTCCTCACCAGACTGCGTGTGAAGGAGCCTTTCGGCTCTGATACTGACCGTCGTTTCCTCTTAGGTTGGCTGTACGTGACCGAGCAAGTCGTTTGGCCACGCGAGCCGGTTCATGGCCGTGACGGGCCAGGGCCGACCAAGGGGGCCTTATGCGTATGAGTATCGGTAGAAAAGTCTTGTTGTCAGGGATCGTGGTGGTGATGCCGCTGGCCTTGGTTGCCATCGCGACAAGTGGACCGGCCTCGGCTTCGACCAAGTTCTCCGGCAACGCGCCGGGGACCGTCAGCTGCACGTCGATCACAGGGAAGGTCTCGTTCAAGCCACCGCTCAAGTTGACGACGGGTGGGACGACGATCAAGGCCAAGGGCGCCTTCAGCGGGTGCCATGGCACCAACCCAGCTGTCTCGATCACGTCGGGCAAGTTCAAGGCCGCCATCACGGGCGGTGCTACCCAAGGATGTGCCGGTCTGGCGAGTGGGACGTCCTCGGAGACCTTCACCGTCAAATGGAAGGGTGACTACAACGGCACCAAGGCCAAGTTCACCGCCAGCACCATCGTGGTGAAGGGCAGCACGATCGTGACCAACGGGGCCAGTGACGAGGGATTCGAGCTTCCCAACCCCTCCCACGAACCGGGCGGCACGACCGTGACCGGTTCCTTCGCGGCTACCAGCTCCTCGGAGTCCTACGCCTACACCACGGAGACGGCTTCGGCCTTCTCTGCCGCATGTGGTTCGGGCATCCACTCCGTCGACCTAGGGAGCGGGTCGCTGAACGGCGCATAGGGACGATGACCGGCCCAGTCGGTCACCAGTAGTCAGGTATCGGTATCAGCATCCCGGGGGTGGGTGTATCCACCCCCGGGATGCTTCTGTCTGCCCGCATTGACCCCGGTGGTGCAGGAAAAGCTCAGTTCGTGTCGTCCCGCACCAACCGCAGGACGCCGTCGCGATCTTTCACGTGGAGCTTGCGGATGATGGCCGCGAGGTGGCTACGGACCGTCACGTCGGCGACGAAGAGCCGTCGGCCGATCTGGGCCGTCGCCAGGCCGTCGTTCAAGAGCTCGAGCACCTCCCACTCCTTGGGTGTGAGTCGGGCACCGCCGGGAAGACGAGCACGAATACGCTGGCGCACGTCTCGGGCTCGGTACTCCTCGGCAAGTCGCTTGACGAGCGGGGCAGGGACGGCGGCTTCTCCCGACAGGACCATACGAAGGACGTCGGGAATCTTGGTCGGGTCCTGACCCTTCAGAAGGTAGCCCGACGCCCCCGCGGACAGCGCTGCGAGCAGATCGTTGTCTTCCCCCGAGACCGTGAGCATCACGATCGAGATCCCGGGCTGCTCGTTTCCGATGACCTCGGCGGCGCGGATGCCACTGCCGGGCATGCGGACATCGAGGAGGGCGACATCGGGTCTTTCCCGGCGCGCGGCACGGATCGCTCCCTCGGCGTCGGGAACGTCGGCACACACCCAGAAGCCTCCGACTTCGACCGCCTCGCGGACCATGGCCCGGGTGGGGGCATGATCATCGGCGATGAGGACACTGGGCGCGGGCACTAGGGCCACCGCACTTCGACCGTGGTGCCTTCCCCAGGGGCGGACAGAACCGCGAACGACGCCCCCAGCGCCTCGGCCCGCTCCTTCATGCTCACGAGCCCGAACCGTCCGGAGCCGGCTGGGTGGTCGGGGTCGAACCCCACGCCGTTGTCGAAGACCCGCAACGCCGGTGATCCGCCGGCCTGGAAGAGGATGTCGATGTGGCTGGCGCCGCCATGGCGCACGGCGTTCGTGACGGCCTCTCGGACGATCCTCACGATCGGCTCTCGTTGCAACGGGTCCGTCGACGCCGCTTCGTGACCGGGCTCGACTTGGACATGGATGTCCACACCGGCGCCCGAGATCGACTCTGCCGTCCGTTCGAGGTCGACCTCGAAGGGCACCGGTTCACCCGTTGCCAGCGCCGAGATGGCACGACGCGCCTCCGCCAGCGCCCTCTCGGCGGTCATCTGCAATTGCTCGTGCCACTGCGGCTGGGCCCGTGTGTCGGCCGGAGCGTATGTGTGCGTGGTGAGCAGGGCGAGCTCCTGGGCCAGCCCGTCATGGAGATCGAGGGCGACGCCGCGGCGTGTCTCTTGCCGCGCCCAATCGGCGATCTCGGACCAATACAAGCGGATCTCCGAGACAGCACCCATGGACCAGGTGACGACGGCGGCGGCTCGTAGGACGTCGCCGGAACGAAGCCAGTCCGGTCCCGCGCCCGGGAGCAGTGCGTAGCAGATCATGGAGAATCCACCGAAGGCACACCCCGCCGCGATCCAATTGAGAAAACCGTCCGATCGGGCGCTCGCTCGTCTCGAGAGCCCGAAGAACGCAAGGAAGAAGAGCAGGGCACCGAAGAGTTGGAGAACCAGCGGGAGCGACGGCGACCAAGAGACATGTCGCGTCGGGCCGCGCTGGCTGATGGGAGCCAACCAGACCAGCACCACGATGCCCGTCACACCGGCGGCGGCGGTCACGAGCAATTGGCGTGTCCGGCTGTGCGCCACGGGTTCGAGTGCGGGTGCCGTCCTCGTTCTGTAGGCAATGGCGGCGACGACCAGGAACCCGCCGGCCACGATCCTCACCACGATCGTTCCCCAGACCTCGAACCTCTCGCTGACTCCGTTCCCGACGGAATAGGGCGAGATCAGGTCGGGCACCACACCGAAGAGCGTGTGGACCCAGGCCAGCAACGCCACCGCGCAGACGAGCGAGAGGTCCCCCACACTGCCTGATCGCCGGTACCGCCCGAAGGCCAGTAGGGCAACGAGCGTCCCGACCAGCGCCACGGCCGTCTCGAGGATGGCTCGGAGCACCGGGGCGCGGTGATCGAGCACCGCCGAAGGGGCAACGGCCACCACGATCGTGATCCCGAGGCCGAGGGTGGCCGCAAACCAGCTGCGGGCCGTCGCCGAAGACATCCCTTGATTCTAAAGGACCTCGAGGGCTTACCGTTGAGAAAAATCAACGGTCCCGGCGTAGACAGTGGCCGAGCGCATCCGTAGCGTGATTCCAGGTGGGAAACACCGGTTCGACCGACCTCTGAAGGAGCATTGACCGGCCGGGGCTCGTCGGGCGAGGTACCTTTCGGACGGGACTCGACGGCTGGAGATGCCTGACTGACTCAGAGCGGCGCGACAGCGACGGTTGCGCGCTTCTGACCCGACCAAGGTCGCCTCTCCGGCACGCACCGGTGCAGGCAGCTCAACATTCATCTCGCGACAGTGGAGTCTTCGACCCATGATCTTCCCGGACAAGACAATTCGTGAACTCCTCAACGGAGATCATGCCGCCGTGTTGATGGGCGTCCACAACGCCATGGGCGCCAAGATCGCCGAGGAAGCGGGAGCCGACGGGCTGTGGATCTCGAGCTTCGAAGTCCACGCGGCCGCACGACTGCCAGACGCCGACATCCTGGGCACCGAGGACTATGTCGACGTCATCTCCAAGATCGTCGACCGGGTCAAGATCCCGGTTCTCGTCGACGGCAATGCCGGGGGTGGAAACGCCATCAACACCATCCGCCTGGTGAGGGAGTTCGAAAAGGCGGGCGCCAGCGCGATGTGCATCGAGGACAACATCTTCCCCAAGCGATGCTCGTTCTACGCAGGCATGCAGGAGGACCTCGAGAGATCGGACACGTTCTGCGGAAAGATCCGCGCCATGCTGGAGCAGCGAACGGATTCCGGATTCGCCGTGATCGCACGCACCGAGGCCCTGATCAAGGGACTGGGCATGAAGGTGGCTCTGGACCGGGCCAAGGCGTACGCAGCCGAAGGAGCGGAGGGGATCCTGATCCATCACAAGGAGAAGGATGCTTCACCAGTCCTCGAGTTCGCCGAGACGTGGTACAAGACCGAGACCGTTCCCCTGGTGTGCGTGCCGACCACCTACAACACAACCGATTACGAGACACTGGACAGCGCCGGCTTCAAGCTGATCATCTTCGCCAATTACGGCATCCGAGCCGTCGTCAAAGCCCTTCATGATACGTTCGGCGTGCTCATGAAGAACAAGCGTCTGTCCGACGGCAACGATTATGTGGTCAGCATGGACGAGATCTTCCGGATCATCTACGTAGACGAGCTGAAGGAAAATGAGGCTCGTTACGTCCGATAGCGGGCTGCTGGACAGCCTCTTGGACCAGGGGTACGACTTCTTCACCGGAGTACCCGACAGCGGCCTCAAGGGGTTCATCTCGGACCTGTCCCGTCTGCCCCCGGATCGCCACGTCACGGCCACCTGGGAGGCAGAAGCAATAGGCATCGCCGCCGGAGCCGCATTGGCAGGGGCCAAGCCGTGCGCCTACCTTCAGAACGCGGGTTTGGGGCACACGATCAACCCCTTGGCCTCGTTGTGCATCCCCTACGGAATCGACCTGCTCCTCGTGGTGGGACACCGCCACACCCTCACCCAGCACCGGGTCATGGGGGAGATCGACCAATCCCTGCTCGAGTTGTTGGGTTGGGACAACTTCATCCTCGTGGCCGGTGAGAACAATGAGGGATGAGCAAGCCGAAGTCGTCTTCCTTCGTCTGGCCCCCGGCGGGGGTCGCATGAGGACGCCGAGGTGAGCACCAGGGCCCAGGCGATCCGGGAGATCCTCGATCGTCACGGACGGGACTCGGTATACGTGGCCTCCACCGGCTACATCAGCAGGGCGGTGTTCGCCGAGGCCGGGGACGACTACGACGTCTTCTACATGCAGGGCAGCATGGGCTTGGCCCCGGCCATCGGTCTGGGGATGGCGCTCAACGCCCCCTGTGATGTTGTGGTGATCAACGGCGACGGTTCCTTGCTCATGAGCCTGGGGACGACCCATACCTTGCGGGACAACGGACCTTCCAACCTCTACCACTACGTCCTCGACAATGGATGTCACGAGTCGGTGGGCGGTCAACCCTGCGCGCCATTGCAGGAGTCCTATCCGGGAGTGACCGAAATCGTGAAGATCTCCAGAGATGGAAAGATGCCTCGGGTGGGCGTGACCGCGCCGGAGAACACCCAACGCATCAGAGAGGCGTTGAGCCGCAGCAAGGCAGGTGGCGGCGGTCGGGCTGCGACAGGCCGCTGAGCGACCCAATGCCGTTCACGCCGCGCCAGCAGGTCCTCTTCAATCCCGGACCCGTCAACCTCGACCCCCGCATCAAGGAAAACCTGTTCAACATCGAGCTCTGTCACCGCCAACCCGAGTTCGAACAGCTCCAGGAGCGGGTGCGGGCCAGGCTCATGGCCCATCTGGGATTCGACTCGGGTGAGTTCGCGCTCAGTCTCATGCATGGTTCAGGCACCCTCGCGGTTGACGCCGCCCTGGCGTCGTTCGTGCGAGGCGAGGTGCTGGTGGCAGACAACGGCCTCTACTGCCAACGCTTGGAACGGACGCTTTCCGGTCTGGGCGGAACCAGCGTGGCCATGTGCTCCTCCGGGCTCGGCACACCTCTGGACCTCGAGGCCCTCGAAGGCGCGATCGAGGCTCAGCGGCCCGACTGGGTCGCCATGGTCCACCATGAGACGACGACCGGGATCCTCAATCCACTGGCCGCCGTGGCGCAGCTGTGCCGGCGCCACGAAGCACGGCTGTTCGTCGACGCGGTGAGCTCGCTCGGCGTCCACGAGGTCGACCGCGACGCCGACGTCATCTGCTTCAACAGCAGCAAGTGCCTGGAGTCACTCCCGGGCGTGGCTGCCGTGCTGTGGAATCGCGACCTCTCCTCCCACCCCACAGTGCCCGTGCTCGACGTGCCCAGCTATGCCGAGGGCACTCCGAGCACACCCAACGTCCAGGCCATGATGGCCCTCGACATCGCCCTCGACATCCTGGAAACCGAAGACCGGCCCGCTCGCTACCGTCGCTTGGCCGGAGCCGTCTGGGCCGCAGGGTCCCGTCATTTCGAGCCGCTGCTCGACGAGCCCCACCGCTCCTGGGTGCTGACGTCGTTCAATCTGGAGGGTCGCGACCCCGACGCCCTGTTCTCGACGGCGCTCGGGCACGGCTACGTGATCTACCACGGCCAGAAGGAGCTGCGCTCCAAGATCTTCCGGGTGGCGAACATGGGGGCCGCCATGAACGAGGAGGTGATCGAGGATCTCTTCACGATCCTCGCATCATGACCCGGGTCTACGTGGACATGGTGGCGGACCTCTTTCACCCCGGTCACGTGGAGTTCCTGCGCAAGGCGAAGACCTTCGGGAGCACACTGGTGGTCGGGATCCACTCCGACGACACCGTCGAGTCGTACAAACGGCGCCCGCTCATGACCATGGCGGAACGGATGGCCGTGGTGGCCGGATGTCGTTACGTCGACGAGGTGATCGCCGATGCTCCCCTCGTGGTCGACGAGGCGTGGTTGAAGACCCACCGGGTCGACCTCGTCGTGCATGGTGATGATTTCGATCTCGACACGGCGACGAGGCTTTACGGCGTTCCCATGGAAATGGGGATCTTCCGGACGGTTCCCTACTCGCCGGGCATCTCCACCTCGGACCTGCTCACCCGGCTTCGGCTCCGCATCCAAGACGACCTCGACCGCAGTTGAAGGGCTGAAGCCGCGGGCCGAGGACCCTGAGATCCGCAGCGGGACCTCCTCCTGGCACCAGATCCCAGGACCCCGACGGAACGGGTCGTCGGGCGTCTCAGGCGGGACCTTGTCGACGGCACCTGGGACGTGCGTCGCGGTCATCTCCGTTCAGCCTCGACCCACGACGTCGGACTACGGCTCGGGCTACGGCTCGGGCTACGGGACGTGATGGGCCCCTCTGTGCGCCGTCCCACGAGGTGGCGCAACAACCGTTGAACCGGTAGAAGAGGGGCCATGCTTCTCGAGGGTAAGACGGTGCTCGTGACCGGCGTCGGCGTGGGGCTCGGAAAGGAGTGCGCTCTGCAGCGCGCTGCGCGAGGGGGCGAACGTGGTCCTGGCCGCCCGGAGAAAGGACGAGCTGGCGCAGGTGGCGGCCGAGCTCGACCCTGGTGGCGAGCGCAGCGCCCACAAGGCCACCGACATCACCGATCCCGACTCCTGTGCGTCCCTGGTCGAGCTGGCGCAGGAGCGGTTCGGCTCCGTCGACGCCCTCATCCAGGTGGCGGCGTTCGAGCACGCCTGGGGAGGCCTGTACGACCTCAAGCTCGACGACTGGCGGGCGGCGTTCGACACCAACGTGCTCGGCGCCCTGACGGTGCTGCGGCCGGTGGCCAAGGCCATGAAGGACGGCGGTGGCGGCTCGGTCGTCTTCATCGGCTCGCAGTCCATGTTCAAGCCGGCCATGCCCCAGGCCGGGTACGCCGCCTCCAAGAGTGCGCTGCTCACGGCGATCTACTACCTGGCGGACGAGCTCGGGCCCGACAACATCCGGTGCAACATGGTCATCCCCTCCTGGATGTGGGGCCCGAACGTCCAGCTGTACGTGTCGGGGACGGCTCGACACCAGGGGAGAAGCGAAGAGGAGGTGCTCCAGGACCTGGTCGGCGACTTCCCCTTGCGGCGGATGACCGAGGACGGTGAAGTGGCCGACGTGGTGGTGTTCTTCGCCTCCGACCACGCCAAAGCGGTCACCGGGCAGTACCTCCTCGTCAACTCCGGCGAGTTGCTCCGATGACCGTCGCTCCCAAGCGGGTCGTGGTGTGGGGCACCGGCTTCGTCGGGCGCATGGTGATCCCCGAGATCGTCCGGCACCCGGGTTTCGAGCTGGTCGGAGTGGGTGTCAGTGCCCCCGACAAGGTCGGTCGTGACGCAGGCGAGATCTGCGGCATCGGCGCCGTGGGCATCACCGCCACCGACGACGTGGACGCCCTGGTCTCGCTGCGCCCCGATGCCCTCGTGCACTACGGGCCGACGGCCGCCTACGCGGCCGACAACATCGCGTTGATGAGCACGTTCCTCCGGGCCGGGATCGACGTGTGCTCGACGGCCATGACCCCTTGGGTCTGGCCCTCCATGGCCCACAACCCGCCGTCGTGGATCGATCCCGTCACCGAGGCCTGCGCAGAGGGGGGTGCATCGTGCTTCACCACGGGTATCGACCCGGGCTTCGCCAACGACCTCTTTCCCATGACCCTCATGGGGCTGTGCGGCGAGGTCCGCAAAGTGAAGGCACTCGAGATCCTCGACTACATCAATTACGAGGGTGACTACGAAGAGGAGATGGGCATCGGCAGATCACCGGAGTTCACTCCCCTGCTCGAGCACACCGACATCCTGGTCATGTCGTGGGGCGCCACCGTGCCCATGATCGCCCACGCGGTCGGCATCGAGCTCGACCGCATCACCACGACCTGGGAGAAGTGGGTCACCGACAAACCCATCACGACGGCCAAGGGAACCATCGAACCGGGCGCGGTGGCCGCCATCCGCTTCACCATCGACGGCATCTTCCGCGGTGAGACCCGCATCGGCCTGGAGCACGTCAACCGGGTGGGCACCGACGCCGCCCCCGACTGGCCGCGCGGCACCCAGAACGACGTCTACCGGGTCGAGATCGAGGGGTCGCCGTCGATCACCCAGGAGACGGCGTTCCGCTTCACCGACGGGAGCGGCCGCGACGCGGCGGCGGCGGGCTGCCTCGCCACCGGGCTTCGGGCACTCAACGCGGTACCGGCGGTCAACGCCCGACCGCCGGGTTGGGTCACCCCCCTCGATCTGCCCCTGATCCCCGGAGCCGGCACGATTCGCTGAGACGCCGGCATAGGGCTGTCCGCCGCGACGGCGGTCGGTGCCAGGAGATGGTCGGACCGTCGCCCCTACCACTCGACGCGCCGTCGCCCGTGGGCGGTCGTGACAATGCCCGCTCGGGTGCGCTGGTGCACCACATCGCCGAGGTCGACGGGCGCCCCGGCAACGGGCCCCACGCGTCGGGCACGATAGTCCCGACTATGGACTATCAAAACCCTTGTCCATAGACTGGGCCCGTGCCCGAGTCGGAACCGCCCTACGGAGACTGGTCCACCCCGGCGCTCCTGCGCGGGGCGCGCGACCTCTACCGCTTCGCCATCCGCAACGCGCTCGACGAGGCGGGGTACGACGACATGCCGCGCCACGGTGCGTTTGTCGTCGGCGCCATGGCCCGCACAGGAGCACCGCTGAGCGTGCTCATCAGGCAGATGGGGGTGTCCAAGCAGGCCGGCGGTCAGGTCGTGGACACCTTGGTCACCCGGGGCTACCTCGAGCGCTCGGTGGACCCCGGCGATCGCCGGCGTCTGACGATCACGTTGACCGAGCGAGGGCAAGGCGCGGCAGCAGCGGTCAGGGCCGCGGTCGACGCGGTCGACGCCGGAGTCGTCCGGCGAGTCGGTGCGGAATCGTTCGCCACCACCCGGGCGACCCTGGCATCTCTCATGGACACGGACGACGCCACCCCCGGAAATGGCCCGCACTGAACGGATGCGGTTGGGGCGCCTGGCGCTGTGGCGCTCCCCCGAGGGACAGCCGCGCTGGGCCCGCCCCGCCCTCCTGATCGCCGCGGCGGGGTCCGCGTTCCTCTACACGTGGCGGGCCGGCACCTACCTCGAGGTGTACTACGCCGCTGCGGTGAGGAGCATGTCGTCGAGCTGGCACAACTTCTTCTTCGCCGCAGTCGACCCCGCCGGCACGGTGTCGCTCGACAAGCTGCCGGGGGCATTCTGGGTCCAGGCCCTGGCGGTGCGCGCCTTCGGTGTCCACCCCTGGGCGTTCGTCCTCCCCCAGGTGGTCGAGGGTGTCCTTGCGGTCCTCGTCCTGTACCGGGTCGTCCGGCGGTTGCGCGGTCCGAGCGCCGCGTTGGTGGCGGCCACGGTCCTGGCGCTCTCCCCGGCGACGGTCGCCCTGAACCGGGGGAACGTCTCCGACACCCTCATGGTCTTGCTCCTCCTGCTGGCGGCCGATGCCACCGTCGGTGCCCTCACGACGCGCCGGTGGCGGAACGTGGTCCTCGCCGGTGTCTGGGTCGGCCTCGCCTTCCAGGCCAAGATGGTCGAGGCTTGGATCGTCCTCCCCGCTCTGGGGCTCGTCACACTGATGGCAGCGGGGCCATGGCGCCAGCGGCTGCTGCGTGTGGGGGTGATGGGGACCGTCGCCGCGGTGGTGTCGCTGAGCTGGATGACCGTCGTGACCGTGACACCCGCCGCGTCGCGACCGTATGTCGACGGGAGCCAGGACAACTCGCTTTTCCAACAGGTCTTCGTCTACAACGGCTTCGGCCGTCTGGACCAGCCCTCCCCCGACCAACTCCTCACCCGCTCCATCGGGCTCGAGATCCCACCTCCGCCTCCCCCGGCGTGGAACCGGCTGCTCACCGGCTCCTTCGGTCGGGACATCGGATGGCTCGTCCCGGCCGCGCTCATGGCGCTGGTGGCCGGTGCGGCCGCGAGCCGGCGCAAGCCGAGGGGCGACCCCATGACGACGAGCGTCGTGTTGTGGGGCACCTGGTTGCTCGCCTTCGCCCTCACCTTCAGCGTCAGCTCGAGCGTCAACTCGTATTACACCGCGGCCCTCTCACCTCCCC
Source organism: uncultured Acidimicrobiales bacterium (assembly GCA_963848335.1). Classification (GTDB taxonomy): domain Bacteria; phylum Actinomycetota; class Acidimicrobiia; order Acidimicrobiales; family UBA8190; genus Chersky-840. Next base: position 1,015,757 of record CAWKDD010000001.1, on the reverse strand, counting down.
TGGCGGGCCTGATCGCCACGGGATCGGTGCTGGCCTGGAGACGGCGCCAGTCGACACAGGCGCGACTGGTCGTGGCCACGACGGTCCTGGTCACGGTGGGCTACGCGGCCTGGCTCCTCCCGGCCAGCGGAACGGGCCTGGTGCCGTGGCTGGCACCTGCCCTCCTCGCTGTCGGCTCCGCCGCGGTGGTGGCGACGCTCGCTTCGCTGTGGGTCCCACCCTCGTCGCGCCTGGTCGTCGGGGCCCTGGCGACGTCGCTCGTCGTCGTCCTGGCCGTCCCGGCGGCGGCATCGGCCACCCTGGCGTCCAATCGGTTGGGGCCCTTCGACACACCCTTCCAACCCCGACCGGTCACCGACGACGTCCTGGCGTTGTACCGCGTCGCCACGGCCACGTCGAAGCTGCTTCCCGGCTTGGAGAAGATCCGGCGCGGCGCGCCCTACCTCATGGCCACCCAGACCTCCGCGCTCGCCTCCCCCTTCATCTACGAGAGCGGCCAGGAGGTCCTGCCCATCGGTGGTTTCACGGGGACGATCCCGTCGCCGTCGCTGGACAGCATCCGGTCGATGATCCGCGCCGGGGACTTTCACCTCGTCCTGCAGTCGCCGTCGACGACCGATCCCCGCCTGGTGTGGATCTCCCGACACTGCATCTCGATCTCCAAAGGGGCACGCCCCGGTCGTCCCTCTCGGACGCGCTATGCCGTGTACTACTGCCTGCCCCGTTCCGGATGACGACCACAGTCCTAGAATGGCGCCGTGCCCGACCAGAAGCCGCCCCGGTTGGAGGGTGACGAGCGCGCCACCGTGCGGGCACTCCTGCAATATCAGCGTGAATCGCTGGTCCGGAAGGTCACCGGGGTCGACGAGGCCGCGGCACGGCACACGCTCGTGGACAGCGGGACCACGCTGCTGTGGTTGACCAAGCACATGGCTCACGCCGAATCCCTTTGGATCCAGCGCCGCTTCGCCGGCGAACAGGGGGAACTGCCCGACGACACCGTGCATCCCGACGACACGCTGGCCACGGCGGTGGAGCTGTACCGGGGGACCTGGGCGCGCACCGACGCCATCGTGGCGGCTGCGCCCACCCTGGACGAATCGTGCCGGGACGTGGGCGACGAGGCGCCGGTGAACCTCCGTTGGGTGCTCATGCACCTCCTCGAAGAGACCGCTCGGCACGGCGGGCACGCCGATATCCTGCGAGAGCTCGTGGACGGGACCACGGGCCGGTAACCCGTCCCCGCTCCGCCGTCACACCACCTCGGGACGCGGCGAGGTGACTCGGCACGTCGGAACCTGGTTGGCACAGTTCCCGATGCCCGGGACTCCTGCCCCGGGGACCGCCTGGCGCGGCGTTTCCGACGCATCTCCCCCGCCCCCGAACACCCAGCGCTCCCGCAGCGGCCAGAAACAGATGCTGCCCACCGATCGACGCACCTCATGGCCGGCACCGGCCGTCATGGTGTGGCGGACCCTCTCCCGTCGCCAGGGCTCGAACATGTTGCGGATCACCGCGGAGAACGTCTGGAAGAGGATCACGAGATCGCGCCACAACGACCAATTCTCGATGTACTGATTGTCGAGCCGGGCACGCTCCTCGATGGAGGTGTCGCCGCGCAGCCCGTGCACCTGGGCCAGGCCCGTGAGCCCGACCGGCACGCGGTGCCGTCCCTCGTAGCGGGGCACCTCGGCCCTGAACTGCTCGACGAAGAACGGGCGCTCGGGGCGGGGGCCGACGAGGGACATGTCGCCTTTCAAGATGGTCCACAGCTGAGGGAGCTCGTCGAACCCGGTCAGCCGCAGGAATCTGCCGATCGGCGTCACCGAATCGTGGTCGGGACTCCACTCGACATCGGACCGGGGGTTGACACGCATCGACCGGAACTTGAGGACGTCGACGGTGACGCCGCGCTGGCCGACGCGCTCCTGGCGGAAGTACACCGGGCCCGGGCTGGTGAGCTTCACGATGGCGGCGAGGAGCACGTAGAGCGGGGAGACGAGGACGAGCGCGACACCGGCGAACGACGCGTCGAAGACCCTCTTGGCAAGGCGAGCGTGACGGCGCATCAGCGATCGGCGCAGGCGCAGCAGGGGGTACCCCCACACGTCGTCGACGTTGCGGCTGTCGGTCGCCGTGGCGAGCTCGAAGAACCGCGGCAGGACGTGGATCTCGACCGAGGCGTCCTCGCATGCCCGGAAGACGTCGACCATCTCCGACTCGCGGGTGACGCCGAAGCCCACGATGACGCGGTCGACGCGCTCGTCGCCCAGCACCTTGCGCAGGGTGTCCACCTCGCCGAAGAGCGGGAGCAGCAGGCCGGCGCTGTTCACGGCGTCGAGGAACCCCACAGGCCGAAGGCCGTACTCGGGATGCTCGTCGAGGGTGGTCGCCAGGTTGGCGCTCACATCACCGGCTCCCACGAAGAGTGTGCGCTCGCGCGAACCAACCCCGCGTGCGCAACGCCCGGATGAGCCAGTACTGGCCGCAGCGCACGGCGATGACCGCGCCCGCCATCACCGCGGCGGTGGCGACCAGTGCGGAAGTAGAGACTCCGGGCACCTTGGCCAGTGCCAGGACGAGGAACGGTGCCGCCCAGCAGGCCGCCAGCGGTCCCGCTTCTCGGGCCACGCTCAGAGTGATCCGGGGGTGGTAGTGGCCGTCGAGCACCGACGCTGTTGCAACTGCGCCCATGGCCGCCCACGTCCACCACGCACCGAGAGGCAGACCCATGGCCGCCGCCGCCACGACCAGCAATGCGGCGTCGAGGAGCGCCACCGCCTGCATCGCCGTGGCCGCGGTGACGCGCCCCTCCGAGGCGACGGTGCGCGCCGCGGTGTCGGCCTCCGCGGTGCTACCCCAGGAGCGGTAGCTGAGAGCGACAGACATGGCCGAGCGGTGCTCTGGCAGAGGGCCGGAGACCGGCGCGCCGGCTACGTCGCGGCCCGGTGCCGCCGGCGACTGCGGCGGACCATGAGCCCGCCGAGCACCAGCGCGCCCGCCCCGACGACCGCCATGGCTTCGATGTCCGCGCCCGTGAGGGCCAGGCCTCCGGAGCTCGACGTCGCCTTGGTGGCGGGCGGGGCGGTCACATGCGGGATCACCGCCGTGGTGGGAGCCGACGGGTTGGTCACCGACGTCGTCGTGCACCCCGTGTAGCACGTCGTCGCCGCGAACGCCGTCGTGGGAAAGGTGGCCACACCCAAGGTGGTCAAGGCCAGGACGAGTCCCAACGCTACGAACCGTCTCTGCATCTCGCTCCTCCCTCCCCTCCGCCGGCGACGCGGTCGCCGTGCTCGGCGAGCGCCCTGTCACCACTCAGTGTGACGCCACTAGCGCTCAGCGCCCAGAGGAAAACGTCCTAATCCGATCCGGGCCCTCCCGCCCGACCACGGTGAGGAGGCGCCCGGTGGGAGGGGTCAGGGGTGTGGGACCGCCCCCGAAGGCGGAGACGAGAGTGCGGCCGTGACCACAGGGTTCCCCACTGCCGGCGTCTGTCCCTTCCTGGCCCGACGGCCCATCCGGATGAACAGCGTCACCGACACCGACACATAGGTGACCCAGACGATCAGTTGCAGCACCGAGGGACGATCCGCGTACCCGAGCAGGCTGTGGAAGACGTCTCCGAGCGAACTGCCCTCGCTCAGGACGCCGCTCGTGTCCCACAGGGTGTGGCCCAGGAAGGGAAGCCACCCGAGTTGCTGGAGGTCCTCGACCGCATCGGCCAGCAGGCCGGCGGCGAACACCATGAGGACGACACCGATGACGCGGAAGAACAGACCCAGGTTGAGGCGGCGCCCGAGCTTGTAGATGACGTACGCGATCACCATGGCCAGGGCCAGCCCGAGCACGGCGCCGAGCAGCAACCCCTGACCGTGGGCGCCGGTGGCCGATTGGGCGCTCGAGGCGAACACGATGGCCAGGGTGAACACCATGGTCTCGAGCCCCTCGCGCCCCACCGCCTGGAACGCCAGCAGCCCGAGCCCGAAACGAGCCCTGCCGTTGAGCGCCTCCTCCGAGCGGCGCCGGAGGTCGGCGGACATGGTCCGGCTGTGGGACTGCATCCAGAAGGTCATGTACGTGAGCACGGTGGCGGCCACGAGGAAGGTCACGGTCTCGAAGATGGTCTGGACGGTCGAGCCGTCGTACTGCCTGATCACCAGGTAGGCGGCGACTCCCCCACCGATGACGAGCGCCATGGCGGCCGCCACCCCGAGCAGCACGTCGCGGAAGTGGCGGCGCTGGCCGATCTGGTCGAGGTAGGCCAGAAGGATGGCCACGATCATGCTGGCCTCGATCCCCTCACGAAGGAAGATGACGAAGGTGGGGATCATCGAGGAACCGGCATTAGGTCCGTCATAGGCAGATTATTAGGTAACCCTAAGAAATGGAGGATTGTCAACCCCCCGTGCGCCCTCACAGGCCACGACGCGCGCCCCTCGTGGCCCGTGGCCCGTCCACCTGTGCCTCGAGGCGGCGACGGTAGAGTGCCCCTGCGTGGGGACGCCGCTCTGCGATGGCGGGTAAGGGCTCGGTCAGGCGCCCAGGACTCATCCTCATCGGGGTCCTGGTCGTGGCGGCCGTCGTGGTTCTCGCCACGGACCCCTTCAGTTCGTCCCCCGGCGACACCTCTCCGGTGAACCTGTCGACACCGGTCGACATGGGCGACGGCGTGGCACACCAGTCGGCCGTGGTGCACGCCGGCCCGGCCCGCTTCGAGGTCCTCAGCCCGACCTTGATCCGCCTCGAGTACTCCCCCTCGGGCCGCTTCGAGAACCGCCCCACCGTCAATGCCCTCGACCGCCGACTCCCGGTGCCGAGCTACCGCACGCGCGTCTCGGGGGGCCGGCTCACCATCCGCACCGCCCGGGCCACGCTCACCTACAAGGTCGGATCGGGGCCTTTCACCGCGGCCAACACGTCGTTGCGCTTCGCCCTAGCCGGGCAGCAGACCACCGTGCACCCCACCTGGGATTGGGAGTGTCCCTTCGACCAGACCTGTCAGGCGGGCGCCGCGACCCTGGGCGGAGGCGCCACCCTCGGGTACGACCAGGGCGGATACCAGTCCAGCGCGGGCTACGTGAGCAACCTCGTGCGCGCCGGTGCCGGCGCCACATGGACCGTCCTGGGCGCGCCGGCGGGGCCGGTGACACTGTCGCTGCGCTACTCGGAGGTGGTACCGGCCGGCTCACCACGTCCTCCCCGCCAGATCGACCTGGTGGTCGACGGTCGTCGCACCACCACCCTGACAGCAACGCCGACCGACAGCGCAGTCCCGTGGGGGACCCTCACCACCACCGCGTCGCTGACGTCGGGCTCCAACTCGCTGCAGGTGCGCTGTGACCCCGGCGAGAGCTGTGGCATCGACCTCGACACCTTGGCGACCGCTCCGGCGGACGAGCCCACCCCCGCTTCGGCACAGAGCGATCCCCTCGGGGGCTGGGTCCGTGGCTTCGACACCTTCACCTACGAACCGGCCCAGCCCTGCGCAGCGGGGACCGCCGGCGCCACGTGCCAGAACACTTTCGAACCGTTGCACACCGACGGTCTGCTCGACGAAGCGGGGTGGCGGTTGCTTGACGACACCCAGAGCGCGTTGTGGACGGCATCGGGATGGGTGCAACCGCGCCAACCCGGCGGGGACGTCGAAGACGGCTACCTGTTCGTCTACGGCCATGACTACGCCGGCGCGCTGCGTACCTTGGCGCAGTTGACCGGCGCTGCCCCTCTGCTCCCGCGCCAGGTCTTCGGCGTGTGGTACTCGGACTACACCCCGTACTCCGCCGGGTTCATCGAAGACTCGCTGTACCCCGACTTCGAGAAGGCCGACGTGCCGCTCGACACGTTGTCGCTCGACACGGACTGGAAGTCGCCCAACAACTGGGACGGTTGGGAGTGGGACGGCTCGCTGTTCCCTCACCCGAGCGCGTTCTTGCAATGGGCCCGCTCCAAGGGCATCGACGTCACCTTGAACATCCACTCCAGCATCGCTCTCGACGATCCCGAGGTGCCCACGGCCCAGAACATCGCCGGCAACACGCTGACCAAGACCAGCTGCATGGCCGGTATCTGTCTGGCCTGGAACTGGAGCTCTGTCCCCCAGGCCGAATCAAACTTCGCCCTCCAGCAGAGCCTCCAGCGCCAGGGGGTGGCGTTCTTCTGGCTCGACTGGTGTTGCGACGCGTCGACGGTGAACATGCGGGGCCTGACCCCGGACTCGTGGATCGGCCACCTCTACGCCCAGCAGATGGTGAACCAGGGTGAGCGCGGCTTCGTGCTGGCGCGTATCGGTTCCTCCAACGGCAACCCCCAAAGGGAGTACCCGGCCGGGCCGTGGTCCGACCACACCTCGGCCATCGCCTTTACCGGCGACGCCTGGGGAACGTGGGCCACTCTCGCCCAGGAGGTGGCGCTCACCCCCGACGAAGCCACCGTGGACGAGCCCTACGTGAGCGACGATGTCGGCAGCTTCCTGGGGCCGCCGCCCCAAGGAACCCCCGACCCACCCGACCTCTACGACCGGTGGGTGCAGTTCGGGACCTTCCAGCCCATCTTGCGGCTGCACTCCAACAACGAGCAACGACTCCCCTGGCAGTACCCGCAACCGGTCCAGGGCATCACCGAGGCGTTCCTCCGCCTGCGTGAAGCTCTGGTCCCCTACACCTACACGCTGGCCGCCGAGGCGCACGACGACGGCATGCCCATGGCACAGCCGCTGTACCTCGACTACCCCGAGCAGGCCGCCGCGTACTCGCATTCCGGGGAGTACCTCTACGGCTCCCAGGTCTTGGTGGCCCCGGTGACCTCGCCGGGCAGCGTCGCCGACACCACGGTGTGGATCCCGCCGGGCCGTTGGGTGGACTACTTCACGGGGGCCACGTTCACCGGTCCCACCACCACCACGGTCTCGGTGCCCCTGAACCGCATGCCCGTGTTCGTCCGCGCCGGCGGGATCGTCCCCGAGCAGTCGGTGTCCGGCGCGACGTCGGGCACGGGGTCGTCGGGCACGGGCTCGTCGGGCACCGGGTCGTCGGGCACGGGGCACCCCATGGTGCTCGACGTCTTCTCGGGGTCGAGCGGGTCCTTCAGCCTGTACGCCGACAGCGGAACCGGGCTCGGCTATACGAAGGGCCAGTCCACGACGACCCCGATCACCGACACCCTCGGGGCCGGGGGGGAACCCGACGCCACCGCCACCGATGGCGTCACGATCGGCCCGGCGCGGGGCCACTACCCGGGCGAGCCGACCTCGATGGCCTACCGCCTCGAGATGGTGGACCTGACCCGACCCACCCAGGTCACCTTGAACGGGCGCCCCCTGGCGGCGCGTGCCCTGGGCTCGGACGCCGTGGGCTGGTCGTACCAGGCGGCGACGGCCACGGTGGTGGTCAACACCCCTCTGCTCCCGGCGAGCCGCAGGGCCAGCGTCGTGGCCTCGGGCAGCGCCCCGGTGGACCGTCCCGAGCCGCCCACCCCCACCGTTGGCTCTTGACAGTAGCTTGTTGGCTAACTACTATAGCCACATGCCCACAGACCACTCCGAACTCGACATCCACCGCACCTCGTACCTCAGCCGCCCCGGCGGCCGTATCGCCTACGACGTCGGCGGCGACGGCCCCCTGGTCGTGCTGGTGCCCGGTATGGGCGATCTTCGGGACACCTACCGGTTCTGGGCCCCCGCCCTCCGGGACGCGGGCTACCGGGTGGCGTGCACCGACCTGCGCGGGCACGGCGACAGCGACGTCACCTTCGCTTCCTACGGTGATGTCGAGACGGCAGGCGACATCGCGGCGCTCATCGACCACCTCGGCGGTCCCGCGCTGGTCGTCGGCAACTCCATGGGCGCGGGCTCGGCCGTCCTGGCGTCCGCCGGAGCGACCCGATCTGGTGGCCGGACTGGTGCTGGTCGGGCCCTTCGTCCGCGACCCCCGCACCAACGCCGCGCTGCGCGTGGCCATGCGACTGGCCATGGCCCGGCCGTGGGTGGCCACGGTGTGGAAGGCGTACCTGCCCAAGCTGTACGCGGGCCGTCGGCCGGCGGACTTCGACCGCTACCGCGACCGGGTGGTGGCCAACTTGCGGCGTCCCGGGTACGCGGCGGCCTTCTCCCGCACCACGCGCCTGAGCCATGCTCCGGTCGAGGCTCGACTCGCCGACGTGAAGGCACCGGCCTTGGTGGTCATGGGCGCGCTCGACCCCGACTTCCACCACCCGGAAGAGGAGGCCGGCTGGATCGCCTCGACGCTGCACGCCGAAGTCGTCATGGTGCCCGAAGCCGGCCACTACCCCCAATCGCAGCGGCCCGACATCACCGTCGAGGCCGTGGTGCGCTTCGCCGGGAAGGTGCACCACCGTGCCTAGGGCGGGGCTCACCGAAGACCGGGTGGTCGAGGAGGCAGAACGCCTCGCCGACGAAGTGGGCCTTTCGAACCTGACCCTGGCCGCGCTGGCCGAGCGCCTGGGCGTGCGCCAGCCTTCGCTCTACAAGCACATCGCCGGCATGGACGGCCTGCAGCGCAGCATCGCCATCCGGACCAAGCTCGACATGACCGATACCCTGGCCCGCGCCGCCGTGGGGCGGTGGCGCGGCGACGCCATCGCGGCGCTGTCGGAGGCCTACCGGTCCTGGGCCCACCAGCACCCCGGCCGGTACAGGGCGGGCCAACGCGCCCCTGTCCCCGGTGACGTCGAGGACGAAGCGGCCAGCAACGCCGCCGTGCAGGTCATCGCCGATGTCCTGTCGGGTTTCGACCTGCGCGGTGAGGACGCCATCGACGCCATCCGCGCCCTTCGGTCCGCTCTGCACGGCTTCGTGAGCCTCGAAGCCGACGGCGGCTTCGGGCTGCCTGTGGATGTCGACCGGAGCTTCGACCGGCTCGTGGAAGGGATGGTGGCGGCCTTTTCGACCTGGGACGCCAACGCCGGGGCCCGTGGCACCCCGGCTACTCAGTGACAGGCCACACTCGATGCCGCCATACCCACGCGCATCGCCCCCCCGTCGGAAACCGGGACCACGACGTGATAGGTGGCCCAGGACCTTGCCGGAATGGGTCGGAGCATGGTCATGGCCCCCTCGCCGGTCACCGCGGACGCCGACGAGCTCACGTCGACCACGCAACTCGGGGTGGCCGGTGCGTCACCTAGGTTCCTCACCTGGAAGTCCACCATGACCTCGTTCGAGGTGTAGGCCATGACGTTCTCGATGGTCGCTTGGTAAGTCGGAGCGCCGAAGCTCCTGACGACCACGAAGCCGACCATGGCGGCGACGACGGCGATCACCACCACGAGCACGGTGAGCTCCAAGAGCGAGCTCTCGGTTCTGAAGACAGAGGGACGATCGGGCAGAGGGGGCTCGAGCCTCGCCGTCTGCTTCCGCACTCGTGGTGGGGTGGAGATAGCCATCGCCCTGCGCCTTTCCCGTGCACGATCACGCCTCGATCAGGACCTCCTCGTTGCCGTCCTCACTTCCCATGGTGGTCCCCAGCGGCTCGGGGACCCAGGGTCTTTGGTCCACGATCCCCGGTGAATTCCTCGGCCGCCCTGGGAAGGCTCCGGGTCCCATTAGGTTGCGGTCGTGGCCGAGGGAGAGATCGCCATCGACGACCCCCGTGCCCAGGACGTGCGCGCTCTGCTCCAGGCCCACCTGCTGTTCGCCGCATCGCAGAGCCCACCCGAGGACGTCCACGCACTCGACGTGGAGGCTCTGGTCGTCCCCGACATCACCTTCTTCAGCTTCCGTCTGGGAGGCGAGCTCCTCGGTGTGGGGGCGCTCAAGCGACTGGACGTCGGCCATGCGGAGGTGAAGTCGATGCACACCGTCGGCCGGGCTCGTCGGAGCGGGATCGGCCGGGCCATGCTCGATCATCTCGTGGGCGTGGCGCGCGCAGCTCGGCTGTCGCCGGGTGAGCCTCGAGACGGGGTCGATGCCCGCATTCGCCCCGGCGCGCTCGCTCTATCGCGCGAGCCGGATTCGAGCCGTGTGGGCCCTTCGGCGACTACCGCCCCAGTCCCAACAGCACGTTCATGACGCTTTCGCTCGACGCTCCGGAGCCCTACGATCACGTCACGCCACCTACGACGGAGACGACCCCGTGAGCGAGAACGACGATTGGTCGCCCGACGAGCCACTGGGCACAGAGGCGTTCGAGCAGGGTGACGAAGCGATCGACGAGGACTCCAGGGTCGATGCCGGCTTCACCGAGGTTCTCGAGACGGACCCCTCCCTCGACCCGACGCTGCAGGTCGACGAGCGCGAGCTCGAGGAGGTCGGGGCCGAGCTCGACGACCCTGAGGACCTGGTGACCCTCGAGGGTGGAATCGACGACCCCGACGGCCTGGGAGAGCCCACCAGTCGAGCCCGCTCCCGGCAGCAGGACGAAGGCGGTTGGGATCTCGACGCACCGTTGTCCCGCGACGAGTCTCCTGATGCCGATTCAGCCGAGTGACGAACTGAAGGCTCGAGGAGGATGCAATGAGTAAAGGTGAAGAGCTCGACGCGCACCATCGGGCCACGGTGGAGAAGATCTTCAGCCACCCCATGAGCCACAACATCCAGTGGCACGACGTGCTGTCCCTCCTGGAGCAGCTGGACTCGGTGGCCAGGGAGCACGAGGGCCGCTACACCGTGACCCTGGGAGGTGAGACCGAGACGTTCGACGTCCCGCGCCATCACGACATCGACGCCCAGCAGGTCGTCGACCTGCGGAGGATGCTCAAGAGCGCCGGAATCACCCCCGAGGCGAAGTAGCACCCCGAGGGCGCCGTTTCAGAAGCTCCATCGGGTCGCACCGAAGGGTTCGGCCGTTCCCAAGGCGAGGAGGGTGGACGTCTTGAACTCGTATACGTCCCAGGGGGGTGGGCCGGCGCTGGGCGCGCTGAATTCGGCGTAGAGCGCCCCGTCGCGTACGGTCGGGCTCCATCCGGCGTCCCGGTACCGGTCGGCGACGCGCCTCAACGTGGCCTCGTCGGTCACCTTCACAGCCCGTCCCTCGACGACCAGGTCGAAGGGGGCGGTGGCGACGGCGATCACGCACTGCGGGTCTGCGGCGAGGTTCTTGGCCTTCTGGGTACCTGCTCCGGCGTTGAAATACGCGGCGTCGTCCATGAAGAGGACGCCCACGGGCACGACGTGGGGCCGTCGGTCGGGGCGCACCGTCGTCAGCCAGCAGGTATGGCGTCCGGGGCCTCCCGACCCCGGCGCCTGGGTGACCTGCGCCACTCCTCCTTCGAGCAGTTTGCGCACCTTGGCGAAGGGGATGACCGGCGCACCGTAGCCGTCCAGGTTGCGCTCTCGGCGCGGTTGTCTCGTCATCGTTTCACTCCTCCTCTCCGGATCCGCCCCTGCCCCGAGCGTGTCACCAGGGCCGACGCTGCGGCGGGGCCGGACTCATCGGTGTGATCACCATCTCTTCACGCTCTTCCCCCCGTTCGGCCCGGACCGATGATTCCGGGAGCCTCCGGTCGTCGTATCCCCATGCCGAACTCAGTGCTGGACCCGCCCGTAGGATCTGACGCCGTGACCATCAGTCCTCCCGGTCTCGCCCCCGGCGACCTCGACTCGTATCGCCGCGAGCTCACCGCCTACTGCTACCGGATGCTCGGGTCGGGCTTCGACGCCGAGGACGCGGTGCAAGAGACCATGATCAGGGCCTGGCGCGCCGGCGGGAGCTTCGAGGGTCGCTCCAGCGTCCGGTCGTGGCTGTACCGCATCGCCACCAACGTCTGTTTCGACCTCCTTCGTGGACGCCAGCGCCGGGCCCGGCCGATGGAGCTCGGTCCGTCGCGCCCACCGGTGGAGTCCTCTCTCGAAGGCGTCCTGCCGGACGGTTCGTGGATCTCCCCCATCGCCGACGACCGCGTGCTGCCGGTGGAGGCCGACCCCGCCGAGATGGCCGTGGCCCGCGACAGCATCCGACTGGCCTTCGTCGCCGCCTTGCAGCACCTGCCGGCCCGCCAACGCGCCGCCCTCATTCTGTGCGAGGTGCTGCGTTGGCAGGCGATGGAGGCCGCCGAACTGCTGGACACGACGGTGGCGGCGGTCAACAGCGCCCTGCAGCGGGCTCGGGCCACCCTCGCCTCCGCCGACCTCGGCGAGCGCCCGGCGCCTTCGGACAAGGAGCAGGCCGACTTGCTGGCCCGGTACGTCGACGCCTTCGAGCGCTACGACGTCGAACGGCTGGTCTCGCTGCTTCACGCCGATGCCGTGCAGTCGATGCCGCCCTATGCGATGTGGCTGCAAGGCGCCCCCGACATCGGGCGGTGGATGCTCAGCATCGGCATCGGCTGCAAGGGGTCGCGTCTGGTGCCGACCTCGGCGAGCGGCTGCCCCGCCTTCGGGCAGTACCGAGTCGATCCGCTCGGCGGGCACACGCCCTGGGCCCTGCAGGTCCTGGAGGTCTCCGGTGGCGGCATCTCTGCGATCCACTCATTCTTGGACGTCGAGCGCATCTTCCCCGCTTTCGGTCTCCCCGCCCACCTTCCCGCGTAACCCCGCCAGCTCCAGCAGCCGCACCACTCCCGGCGTCACGTCCTCGAGCCACATGCGCCCTCCAGCGCGCCGGACGGCGAGCTGGAGCCGGGCCAGGTCGTCGACCAGGGAGAGGGCGGGGACACCGTCGCCGACGAGGGTCGTCTCCAACACGCTGTCGTCCCCCCAGGCGAACATGATCCGGGCCCAAGACTCGTTGGCGACCACCTCAGTTTCGACGCCGCCGGAGGTGGGAAATCAGCGGCGCCCGCCACCGGGCGTGCGGCGATCAGAGCGAGCGGTGACCCGGTTCGAGGCCGTCCCAGGACCATCGCGGGACGGCGAGATCCTCGGGCACCGCCGAACCGGGCTGCGAGTACGCCATGACGTCGTTCACCGCCCACGCCATGTACGCCCGCAGGCTCCGCCGGAAATCCGGATCGTCGGAGAGGCCGGCGTCGTCTGCTGCCAGTACGAAGCACTCGACGAACCGGTCCCCGAGGTCTCCGTGCATCCCTTGTCCGGCATGGACGGCGAGCATGCCCGAATGCCCGCCACAGGATCGGGAGAAGCTCGGAGGCCCGCCGAAGACCTCGGCCCAGTAGGCCGCCAACCGCTCGACGTGCCGGGGATGCCCCGGGTGGGAGAACGGGTGGTTCAACACCGGGTCCTCCAGACACCGTTGGTGGTGCGCAGCGGCAAGGGCCAGGAGGCCCGGCTCGCCTCCGGCGAACTCGAACAGGGAGGGGCGGGCCACGGACCTTGTCAGAGCAGGCCGTTGGCCTTGAGCCACGCCTTGGCCACCGCGGTGGGCTGCTCCTTGTCGGCGGTGACGTCGAGGTTGAGCTTGGAGATGGCGTCGGTCGTCAACTTTTCGTCCAACGCGTTGAGCGCAGAGGTCACCGCGGGCGAGTCCACCGACTTGCGGATGACCGGGATGATGTAGTCCGCCCCTTCGAGGTGCTTGTTGTCGGTCAGGGCCACGAAGTTGTTGCTCACGACGTTTCCGTCGCTCGAGAACAACTCCACCACCTGGACTTCGCCGTTCTTGAGCGCGGCCACGCTGAGGGGCCCGGCTTCGTCGAGGGACTTGAAGCCGGCGAAGGACAAGCCGTAGACCTGCTTCAGACCCGGTTCGCACCCCGCGAACGTCGGGCACTCGGATGGACCCCCCAGAGTCATCTTCGACGCGTAGGGCGCCAGGCTGGAGATGGTGGTCAGGTGGTCCTTGGCCGCGGTCGCCTTGGTCACCGCGAAGACATTGGTGTCGAGTGCCTTCGAGGCAGGCAGCACGGTGACCCCGGAGGACGCCAGGGCGACCTTGTCGGCGGCGATGGCCGTGTTGATCTGCGTGCCGGCGGGCTGGGGAGTGCCGCCGTGAAGGTAGCCGAGGAGGGAAGCGGCATAGTCCGGCTCGAGATCGATCTGGCCGTGCTCCAAGGCCGGCACCACCACGGCCCGGGTACCGAGGGCCGGCTCTACGACCACCGGATAGCCGGCGTGGGAAAGGACGTCCCCGTACAGGTTCGCCACGATCTCTTGCTCCTCGAAGTTCGTGGCCCCGATCTTGATGGTCGGTTTGGATGCCGAGGCGTTGTTCGTGCCGCCACTGCTGCAACCGGCCAGGACGAGGACAGCGGCGGTGACAACCGCGGCGATGGTCAGCGAACGTCGAGGTCCCATCGGGGATCCCTCCTCTGTTGGGGGTTTCGCAACCGGTGTCCGACGGTCGCCAAGACGACTCGCACTCCGGCCCATAAAGTATGAACTCCGATGAAAATAGTCAAGTTCTTTCGTTCAGGCGGTAGCCATGACCTCGGGACGCGTCGACGTGCCCATACCCTTCGGGATCTGTCGACGCAGGGGCTCGGGAGTCACGACACGCTGCAAGACGCCGAGACCCAGTGCCACGAACGCCGCCAGCAGCGCCACCAGGAGCGCGCCCGCGAAGGCCTCCACGGTGTCGTTGGTGTTGAGACCGGCTATGACCGGGGTCCCGAGGTCGGAGTAGCTCACGTAGGCGGCGAGCGTGGAGGTGGCCACCACCTCGATCGACGCGGTGCGCACGCCGGCCATGAGGAACGGGGTGGCGAGGGGGAGCTCCACTTTGCGCAGCACCTGGGACCCGGTCAGGCCCATGGCCTTGGCGGCGTCGCGCACCTCGGCGTCCACCTCCCGCATGCCCACGTAGGTGTTGGTGAGGATCGGGGGAATGGCCAGGGCCACGAGGGCCAGGAAGGCGGCGAGGAACCCACCCCACCTGAGCGAGATCCAGGGCACGATGGCGAACAGCGTGAGCAGGGCGAGGCTCGGGACGGCCCGGGCCGCGTTGGCGGCGTTCACCGCCACCAGTCCACCACGCCCGGTGTGGCCCAGCACCAGACCGATGCCACCTCCCACCACCAGCGCCCCCATCACGACCGCCAGCGACAATTCGGTTTGCCGCCACAACAGCTCGGGGATGCCGCTCGACCCGGTCCAGTGCGCCGACGTGGTGAACCACGCGGTCACGCTGGCCACGAAATGCCGGAAGTGGTCCCAGATCTCCATCTCAGTTCGCCCCGGTGCGCCGTGCCGAGCGGGACCAGGGGACGACCAGGCGCTGAAGGCCCACGAGGAGCAGGTCGCACAGGGCCGCCAGCAGCACCGACAGGACCAGGCCCACGACGATCGGCGTGTAGAAGCCGATGTTGAAGCCGTAGGTGATCTGCTGGCCGAGACCACCGAGCCCGATCAGCGCTGTGACTGTCACCAGCCCGATGACCGTGGCCGCCGCCACCCGCAGTCCGGCGAACACGTAGGGCAGGGCCAGGGGCAGGTCCACCCGCACGAGCGCAGAGGCGGGCGAGTACCCCATGGCGGTGGCCGCCTCCCTGGCGTCGGCGGGCACGGCGTCGAGCCCGGCCACCGTGTTCCAGATCAGGATCAACAAGGTGTAGCCGACCAGCGCGATCTCGGCGGTCGGGTACGACGCCACGTACCCCGTGATGGGGCCGAGGATGGCGAACAGCGCCAGGGAGGGGATGATGTAGAGCGCGCTGGCGACTCCGAAGACCGGTGGCCTCAACACGCGGTAGCGCCACGCCAACAGGGCCAGCGGGATCGAGATGACGAGCCCTATGCCGAGCGCCAGCAGGCTGAGGCTGATGTGTTGGAGCAGATCGGAGCTGATCTGGCTCCACTGGCTCGACACGTAGCTCCACTGGAAGAAGGGCTGGGCCGCTCCCACCGCTCCGACACTAGTGGCGCGGCGACCGAGCAGCTCAGGGCGGTAGCTCACAGCGGTGGGCCAGGGCGGTCGGTGGGACCCGATTGCTAACGTGGCACGCCATGATCAGGTTGGAGCGAGTCTCCAAGAGCTACGGCAACGGATCCGTCGCCGTGACCGACCTGACACTCGAGATCGCCGACGGGGAGCTCACGGTCCTGGTGGGCCCGTCGGGGTGCGGCAAGACCACCACGTTGCGGATGATCAACAGGCTCATCGAGCCGACGTCGGGTCGCATCCTCATCGCAGGAGAGAACGTGCTCACCCAGGACCCGGTGCAGATGCGCCGGGGTATCGGCTACGTGATCCAACAAGGCGGGCTCTTCCCCCACCGCCGCGTGTTCGACAACGTCGCTGTCGTCCCCCGCCTGCTCGGGTGGGACAGCCGCCGGGTCGAGCGCCGTGTGCACGAGCTGCTCGAATTGGTCGGGCTCGAGCCCGACAGCTACGGCCGACGCTTCCCGCACGAGCTGTCGGGAGGCGAGCGCCAGCGGGTGGGGGTGGCCCGGGCGCTCGGAGCCGACCCCCCCGTCCTGCTCATGGACGAGCCTTTCGGCGCAGTGGACCCCGTCACCCGACAACGCCTTCAGAACCAATTCCTCGAGCTGCAAAAGGAGCTCAAGAAGTCGATCGTGTTCGTCACCCATGACATCGAGGAGGCGGCCAAGCTCGGTGACCGGATCGCCGTGCTCTCCACCGGAGGCGTGCTCGAGCAGTACGACGCCCCGAGCGAGATCCTGGGAAGGCCCGCCACCGCGTTCGTGGCGGACTTCGTCGGCGCGGACCGCGGTGTGCGACGCCTGGCGGTCGTCCGGATCGAAGTCGACGACCTGGCCCATCCGCCTGTGGTGTCACCCGCCTCCGACGTGGAGGAAGCTCGAGGGCAAGGCGGCGACTCCGACACCAAGACCGCTGTGGTGGTCGACGACAATGGTCGACTGGTGGGCTGGGTGTCGCTCGAACCGGACCGCAGCGGGCCGGTCGGGCCGCTCACGGAGAAATTCGCCGCCCAGGTACCGCTGGGCACGACGTTGCGTGCCGCCCTGGGTGAGATGCTCCAGCACGACGTGCGCTGGATCCCCGTCGTCGACGACGACGACTGCTATCTCGGGGTCCTCACCCCGAATCGCCTCCACGCCGCCATGCGACGGTCGGTGGGCGGGAACCCTGCCGAGCCCTGAGGACCGAGCAACGGGGCCCCGCGTCGCGGCGACCCATGCCCGTCTCGGCGGGGCACCGTCAGTATCATCTCTGGCCATGCTGGGGGCTGGCAGGCCAAGGCGCGCGCGAGCTTGTGGATCTGTGCCTTGACATCCCTTTGGTCGTTGCGGCAAAGGTAACCCTCGGTGAGTGCACCTCCGATCCGCCCGGAGAGCCAAGGCAAGACACTCCTCGTCGACGAACTGAACGTGAGTTTCGGGGGCGTCATCGCCCTCGACGGGGTGTCCATGTCCGCCGCTCAGGGGGAGATCGTCGGCGTCATCGGTCCCAACGGCGCGGGCAAGACCACGCTGTTCAACGTCATCTGCGGGTTCGTGCGGGCCCATTCGGGGGTCATCACCTACGACGGGTCCTCTCTGCTCGAACACCACCACCCCCATGACCTGACCAGGCTGGGGATCGCCCGCACCCTCCAGGGTGTGGGGCTGTGCGCGGGACTCACGGTCCTCGAGAACGTGATGATCGGGGCCGAGACGGGGCTGCGAAGCGACGTCGGCTCCGCGCTCTTCGGGCTGTGGCGCTCGAGCCGAGAGGAGCGGCGGGTGGCCCGGCGCGCCGGGGATCTCCTGGAGGAGCTGGGCGTGGCCGATCATGCCCGTCGGCTCCCGGCCACGCTCCCCTACTCGATCCAGAAACGCACCGCCCTGGCCCGGGCCCTCATGGCGGAGCCCAGCCTGCTGTTGCTCGACGAACCGGCCAGCGGGTTGTCCAACGACGAGATGGACGAGCTCGGGACGACGATCCGAAGCCTGCGACGGCGGGTGGGCGTCCTGCTCGTGGAACACCACATGGACCTGGTGATGGCGGTGTGCGACCGGCTCGTCGTGTTGAACTTCGGCCAGGTGATCGCCCAGGGAACGCCTGAGTCGGTGCGGTCGGACCCCGAAGTGGCCACGGCGTACCTGGGCGACGAAGTACACGGGGCTTCGGCCCCGTCGGGAACGTCGGATGCTTGAGGTCCAAGACCTCAGTGTCTCGTACGGGGCCGTGGACGCGCTCCGGTGCGTGACGTTCTCGGCCCGACCCGGCTCCATCACGGCCGTTCTCGGTGCCAACGGTGCCGGGAAGACCACCTTGCTCCGGACCATCAGCGGACTGGTCCGGCCCCGCTCGGGCACGGTCCGCTTCTCCGGAGTCGAGCTCGTGGGGAGCCCCGTGGAGACCATCGCCCGCCGTGGGGTCTCCCACGTCCCCGAGGGACGAGGGGTGATCGGGGAGATGACGGTGGAGGACAACCTTCGGTTACCCACCTTGTGGTGCATGGGCCGCCACGAACGTCAGGCCGCCATCGAGGCGACATTCGAGCTCTTCCCCCGGTTGCGCAATTTCAGGCGGCGACACGCGTCGGCGCTCTCGGGCGGGGAGCGCCAGATGCTGGTCATCGGCCGGGCATTGATCTCGCGCCCTCGCCTGCTCCTGCTCGACGAACCGTCGTTGGGCCTGGCACCGCTCGTGACCGCACAGCTCATGTCCCTCCTGCGGGAGCAGACGGAGGGAACAGAGCTGACGGTCGTCCTGGTGGAGCAGAACGCGCGCAGTGCCCTGTCGGTCTCCCAGCATGCCGTGGTGCTCAACCTCGGTGAGGTCGTGGTTTCCGACCAAGCCTCGGTGATCGCAGCCGACAACGCCCTTCGCCACCACTACCTCGGGTTCTAGGAGCTCGCCGTGAGCCTCTTCGTGAACATCACCCTCGACGGCATCGCCAACGGGATGATCTTCGCGGCGCTGGCCCTGGCCTTGGTCCTGATCTTCCGGGCCACCCGCATCGTCAATTTCGCCCAAGGGGCGATGGGCATGATCACGACCTTCATCGCCTCGAGCCTCCTCGACCAGGGTGTCGGGTACTGGTGGGCCTTCCTGGCGGTGTTGGCCATCGGGTTCGTGCTCGGCGCACTCGTCGAACGTGTGCTCATCCGCCCCCTCCAGGGGAAATCCGAGCTCAACCCGGTCATCGTGACCATTGGATTGCTGGTCGTCCTGGAGGGTGTGGCCGGGGCCGTCTACGGCAATTCCAGTCGCGGCTTCCCCGCCGCGTACTCCCAGAGCGGGCTCGTCGTCGGGCACACCAAGATCGCCTTCTCGCACTTCGACGTCTTCATCCTCGTGGCGGTTCTCGCCCTCATGACCGCCACGCTGCTCCTGTTCCGGGCGACCACGCTCGGCCTGCGCATGAGGGCGTCGGCCTTTGCCGGCGAGATCTCGAGGCTTCTGGGTGTGCGCGTCGGGTTGTTCCTCACCCTGGGTTGGGCCCTCGCCGGTGTGGCCGGGTCGTTGGCCGGTCTCCTGGTGGCACCGACCAGCTCGTTCGGACCGTATTTCATGGATCTCGTCCTGGTCTACGCGTTCACCGCCGCCGTCGTCGGAGGTCTCGAGAGCCCCGTGGGCGCCTTGGTGGGCGGATTGATCACCGGGCTGTGCATCTCGTACGTGGGTGGATACCTGGGTTCGGGCCTCCAGCCCCTGGGCGCGTTGGCCCTGCTCATGGTGGCCCTCATGGCCCGACCCGAGGGGATCTTCGCCCGGCCACCGGCCCGGAAGGTCTGAGATGACCCCAACGGTCCCGTCGGCGATCTCGTTTCACGACGGCTCGTGGGTGCGCCGCATCCGGCTGCCGACCCAGCCCCTGGGACGCCATCTGATCCTCGCCCTCGGCGGCGCGCTGATCCTCTATCTCGTCACCGGCGCCCTCAGCCCGTACAACGACTTCGAGGTGGGCGAGATCGCCCTGTACGTCATCGCCCTGGCCGGTCTGAGCCTCCTCACCGGTGTCAACGGGCAGATCTCCCTGGGACATGGCGCCTTCATGGCCGTCGGCGCCTACACCACCGCCCTGCTCATGACCCACACCCATGTCAACTTCGTTCTCGAGCTGCTGGCGTCCGTCGTCGGTGCAGGGATCCTGGGCCTGTTGATCGGGATCCCGGCCACGCGCTTGAAGGGCCCGTACCTGGCCGGCATGACCTTGCTCCTGGCGCTCTCCCTCCCCCCCATCGCCGACAAGTGGAGCAGCACCTTCGGCGGCGACCAGGGCCTGACCACGACGGTCCCGACCGCACCGGGGTCCCTCAATCCCGAGAAGTGGCTGGCGTGGATCCAGATCGTCGGAGCCCTCGTCACCCTGGTGCTCCTGGCCAATCTCCTCCGCAGTCGCTACGGACGCTCGTTCCGGGCGGTGCGCGACGACGAGATCGCCGCGTCGCTGGCCGGGATCCACGTGGTGCGCACGAAGGTGATGGCATTCGTGATCAGCGCGGCCTGCGCCGGCCTGGCCGGAGCCTTCCTGGGGTTGTCCACCGGCGTGGTCAACACCGGGGAATTCCCCCTCACGCTCTCCATCCAGCTCCTGGCCGCCATGGTGCTCGGGGGGACGGGGAGCCTCATGGGCATGTGGTGGGGGGCGATCCTCCTGGTCTATCTCCCGCAGTGGTCGACCTCGCTGTCGGGCCATTTCAACCTCGGGAGCGGCGCCAGCGCGTACCTGGCCACGATCATCTTCGGCGTCGTACTGATCGTCGTCATGATCGCCGCCCCCACCGGCATCCAAGGGGGCCTGCGCTGGGCGTGGGCCCGCGTGGTGCGGCTCAGGACCGGATCACACCCCCTGCCGTGACCGTTTCGACCAGTGGTGCAAGGAACACGCGACGACAAAAAGGAGCAGCGATGAGACATAGCAACGGCAACTCCAGGGGCAGTTGGACACGTGGCGTCGTGATCGGCGTCGTGGGGACCGCACTGGCCGCGACGGTATTGTCGGCGTGCAGCTCTTCTCCGAAGGCTGCGCCGAGTGCATCGGTGCCGGGCGTGACCGCCACCAGCATCTCGCTGGGGGCGACGGTCCCGCTGACGGGGCCCGCTGCTCCGGGGTACGACGAAATCGCCCCCGCCATGAATGCCGTCTTCGCCTGGGCCAACGCCCACGGGGGCATCTACGGCCGCAAGATCCACTACACCTACCTCGACGACGGGTACAACCCCGCCAACACGGCCACGCTGACGCGCAAGCTCGTCCTCCAGGACAACGTCTTCGCCGACATCGGGTCTCTGGGAACGCCCACCCAGACCGCGGTGCAGGGATTCCTCAACTCGCAGAAGGTGCCTCAGCTCTTCATCGAGTCGGGCTGCAACTGCTGGAGCGATCCCTCCTACCCCTACAGCTCGGGGTGGCAGCCCCCCTACACGGTGGAAGGCAAGATCCTCGGGAGCTACGTCAAGGCCAACTTCGCCGGAAAGAAGATCGGGTACCTCTACCAGGGAGACGAGTTCGGTGAGGACTTGGTGAAGGGACTCGACATGGAGATCCCCTCGGCGTCGGTGGTTTCGCGCCAGACCTACGACGCCAGCACCCTGGCCGGCCCGCTGTCGAACCAGATGGCGGCGTTGAAGGCAGCCGGCGCACAGGTCGTGGTGATGGCGACAATCCCGGCGGCCACGGCCCTGGCCATGCTGCCCGGCGTGGCCATCGGATACCTTCCCCAGTACGTGCTCTCCAGCGTCGGCGCCGACCCCCCCACGGTGGGGCCGCTGCTGTCGTCGTTCACCCAGAAAGGCGGCGGGACCGCGGCACAGGCCAAGGCAGCTGCCGGCCTCCTGAACGGGGTGATCACCGACTCGTACTTCGCACCGGAGTCCGAGGTGTCCAATCCGTGGGTCCAGGTCGAGAAGAAGCTCCTGGCGGACTACGCACCGAGCCTCTACGCCAAGTACGGGTTGGACGGCAACACCGGGTACGGCGTGGCGCTGGCCTACACGGTCGTCCAGGCGCTGCAGGCGGCGGGGAGGAACCTGACCCGGGCCGGACTGCTGTCGGCCATCGCCAAGTCCGGCAAGAGCTTCGTGACTCCGGGCTTCGTGCCCCTGTCGTACTCGAGCACGGTGCACTTCGGCCTCCAAGGCGCCGAAGTCATCCGGCTCAGCAGCACGGCACCGCCGGCGGTGACGCCCACGGGGAGCTGGATCGGCGCCACGCCGGTCACTCCCGTGGAGGTCACCGACACCGGGTCGGCGCCCGTGACCAAGTACACGGGCTCGACCTCGACACCTCCGAAGAGCCTGGTGTCGACGTCGTAGCCCGGAGCCGGCCCGAGCCGGCCACCAGGGATTGACGGTGCTGATGGCGGGGGTGCGAGCCTCCGCCATCAGCGCGTCCCGACCCGGCCCGGGCCGCGGCGCAGCAGGGGAACCTGTTACGGGATCTGCAGCCGCGCCTTGAAGAAGCCGAGAACTTGATCGAGAGCGGCCCGTGTGGGCGTGCCGTCGCGATCGTCGAGGTGCTCTGTCAGCACCGAGTGGGCATGGCGGGGGTGGCCGTAGGGATTGTCCTGGGACGAGTCGAGCTCCACGGCGACAAAGCCGTCACCCAGCTCGCGGCGCAGGGTCTCGAAGCGCTCGGCGAAGCAGAACGGGTCCTTCGTGAACCTGAGCCCGACGACGCATGCCCCGTCGGCCACCCGCTTCTTCACCTTGGCGAGATCCGCGTCGGAGATCCCGATGTCGGCCTTGCGCCTCTTGGAGACCGGGAAGGGCAGAGAGGGCTGGCTCAGCACCGGAGCCACCACCGTGTCGTCCACCATCATGGCCAGCGCGAACCCGCCGGTGAAGCACATGCCGACCACGCCCACGCCCGGACCACCGCAGCGCCGGTGCTCCTCGGCCGCCAGGGCACGGAGCCAGACGGTGACGGGGCTCGTCTTCTTGAGGGCCAGCACCGAGAATTTCGCGCGAGATGCAGGCCGGGCCGAACGCCTTGAGCATGGCCGAGGCCGAGGGCTCGGCCCCGGGCCGGCCGAAGAGGTGCGGCATCACCGCGGTGCAGCCGATGGAGGTCACCCGGCGGGCGAACTCGGCCACGTGGGGGGTGATGCCGGGCATCTCGGCGATCACGATCACCGCCGGGCCCGAGCCCAGGCGGTAGAGGTCCCGGGTCTTGCCCTGGGCGCTGAAGCGCTCCTTGGCGAAGTCACCCAGAGTGTCGTCCATGGCCCTTGCGTTGCGTCGTGTCGATCACCGACCGGGTCCTCCCGCCGACCTATGGGTGCCAGGGGGCGGCGTGGCAGTAGGGCGTCATGTCCATACCGGGATAACGCGCCGCCACGTCCACCAACGTCTGTTCGTTCCAGTACTCGTCGCCCGGCCTCGGGAAACCGAAGAGATCACGCTCGCGTACCGTGCATTGCGGCATGAGCCTGGCCCAGCGGTGCGGGGCGGCCTTGGGCCACGCCATCTTCCCGGCCCACGTCGTCCCCCGGGCCTGGAAGTCCACGAGGAGCGAAAAACGCGAGTGCCGTTCCCCGCTCAGGTCCGAACCACGGTGCAGGATGTCGGTGCGGTAGACCAACAGGCTCCCGGCCGGCCCCACGGCCGACACCTCGTGCTCGACCAGCGCCCCGAACTCGATGTAGAGGGGAGTGAAGGGCACGTCCTTGCCGCGCCCGTAGGGGACGATCTTGGTCGGACCGTCCTCGTCGGTGACGTCGGAGAGGAAGATGAACGTCGTCAGCTGCTGGTACCGACCGTCGAGGCGAGGGGCCACCAGGCTGTGGCTGCCGTAGTCCCGGTGCAGGGGCTGATCGTAGTTGCTGGCACCGGCGTACTTGGCCCACAGCTCGACTTTGTAGAGGTGCAATTCGGCGGTGCCGAGGTAGCGCTCGCGCGGCGTCGACGAGGTCGGGGTGAAACGCCAGCCGGTTCAGGTCCCAGGAGCGGTACGGGAACTCCTCCACGCCGGCGAACTGGTCCCGGGAGTAGAGGCTGTGGTCGGCCGGGTCGGCAAAATACTCCTCGGGCTGGGGGAAATGCAGCCACAGCGCCTGCTGCGCTGTCTTCAGCTCGTCGGGGGCGAGGAAGCCCTCGACGAGGGTGAACCCGTTTTCGCGCACCTCCTGGAGAGCGCTGTCCGGTACCCGCACAGCTCCGCACAGTAGGCCAGCCCGACCCCGAACGCTGCGTCGGCGGTGGGGCCGCCCCGCCCGACCGCGTAACCTGCACCGGTGCGCGCCGTCCAATTCGACATGGCCGATCCCGCTTTCCCGGCTTCCCTCGTCGACCTGGCCGAGCCCGAGCTCCCCGGTGCGGCTTGGGCCCGCGTGGCGGTGACCACGGGAGGGATCTGCGGGAGCGACCTCCACCTGTTCTCCCACAACACCGGTCCCTCGCCCACGCTGTACTCGATGGGGTCCTTTCCGTTCGTGCTCGGCCACGAGATCGCCGGGCACGTGGTCGAAACAGGGCCCGAGTGCCCCCACCCGGTGGGGCTGCGGGTCGTGGTCGACCCCTGCCTCCCCTGCGTGGCCCGGGGGATCGTCCCGCCGTGCCCGAACTGCGCGGCGGGACGAACCTCGTCGTGCCTCAATCTCGACAGCCGGGTCGTGACCGGCGGCCGCACCCTCGGGTACACCCAGGGCCTGGGCGGCGGGTGGGGCGAGCAGGTCCTGGCGCACCGCTCGATGCTGCACCCCCTCCCTGACGCCGTGCCCGACCGCGGCGCCAGCCTCTACGAGCCGGTTTCGATCGCCTGCCACGGGCTCCTGCGCGCCGCACCCGATGACGGAGATCCGGTGCTCGTGGTCGGTGCCGGGGTGCTGGGGCTCGCCGTGGTGGCCGCGCTCAAGGGGCTGTACCCCGCGTGTCCCGTCACGGTGCTCGCCCGTCACGCCCACCAGGCCCGAGCCGCGGCCGCCTGCGGTGCCGACCACGTGGTGCGCAGCGAGCCCGCCAGCGCGCATTTCGAGGAGCTGGCGGGCCTCACCGGATCACGGGTGGTGGGCCGCAAGGCCGACGTGATGCTCATGGGAGGGTTCCCCTATGTCGTCGAGGCCGTCGGAGCTCCCCTGACCGTCACCGAAGCACTGCGAGCCGTCGCCCACCGGGGCACGGTCCTGCTCCTCGGTGCTGCCGGCGTCAGCGAGGTCGACCTGACCCCGGTCTGGTACAAGGAGGCCGCGCTGGTCGGTTCGATCGATCACGCCGTGGACGCGGGCTCCACCCCCGGACCGGCCGGTGCGCCCCAGCGTCATTCGGTCGACCGGGCTCTCGACGTGTTGGCGGCGGGGCTCGTCCCCTACGACGTGGTCGTGACCCACGAGTTCGCGCTGGAGGATTTCCGCCAAGCGGTCGAGACCGCCGTCGACCGGGGCACCTCACGCGCCATCAAGGTCGTCTTCCGCCCTTCGTGACCCGGTACGGGCGGAGTCACCCGCTCCCGTAGGGACGGGTCAAGATCTCCAGGAGATGGCCGTCGGGATCCGGGAAGTACACGCCTCGTCCGCCGTCGTTGTGGTTGATCTCCCCGGGCCGGTTCATGCCGGGGTCAGCCCAGTGCTCGAGCCCCTGCCCGGTGATGCGTGCGAAGATGGCGTCGAATTCCTCCTCGGTGACGAGGAACGCGTAGTGCTGGGAGCTGATCTCGCCGCCCATCTCGTGGTAGTCGAGCGAGAGGTCGTTGGCGAGCTCGACGACGAGGAAGGGCCCGAAACGGGCCGGATCCCGAAGTCCCAGCGTCTGGGCCAGGAACGTGGCGGAGACCTGTTGGTCACGGCACCAGACGATGGTGTGATTGAGCCGGACGCTCACGTGAGTTGTCTCATGAGGCGTTCTCTACAGAGCGACCAGGGTGTCGGTCAACGCCTCGATGCCGGCGAGCCTGGCGGCGAGGTCCTCGGGGAGATGGTAGCGAGCGGCGAGCGCGCTCGGAGCGGTGTAGCTCACCCTCGTCACGTCGCCGTCGGCCCACACCAACACTTTGAGAGGCAGATCCAGCGCGGCCAGGGGCGCAGCCACCATGACCGGGGTTCCGGCTTCCGGGCTCCCGAAGAGGACGACCTTGGTGTTTCGCAACTCGAGCCCTCTCTCTCTGGCCGCAGCGCGGTGGTCGACGACGGCGAACACCTGCAAGCCGTGCGCCGCCGCCAGGTCCAGGAGCCGGGCCACGGTGTCGGCGAAGGGGCGGGGGCTCTCCTTGGTGACGATCCCCTCGGCACCCTCGATACCGGGACCCCCAGGACCGGGTGCGGCCATGTCGTCCGAGCGTAGTGGGCGGATCCCACCCCTGGCCCGTGCCTGCCCCTATGTTCGAAACACCACCCATGTTCGACCGTGTCCCCCAATTTCCCAGGCGCGCCGCCCGGCGCGCCTCGGCTCCGGCCAGGAGACGCAGGGCCTTTGCCGCGGGAGCGTTGGCGGCGGGCCTGGTGGCCATCCCCGTGGCGAACATCGTGACCGCGGCCGCCGCGGCCGGCTCCAACCCCGTCATCACCGCCGTGGGGAGCCCGGCCAACAACTCGGGGACGGGGATCACGACCTTGCAGGTCTCCCCGCAGGCCGCGGGGGACGTCCTCGTGCTGGCGGTGAAGGTCAACTCGGCCGCCGTCTCCGTGTCGTCGGTCTCGGGCGGGAGCGTGAGCTGGTGGTCGAATCTCGAGTCCTACAACGGCTACAGCGGCCACGACCTGGAGCTGTGGATGGGCAGGGTGACCACGGCCGAGCCCGGGACCCTGACCGTGACGTTCTCGAGCTCGGTGGCGACGATCAGCACGGAGCTCACCTCAGAGGAGTTCAGCGCCGGATTGGGGGCCGCCACCGTGTGGGCCAAGGACAACGCCGCAGGCCAGTCCAACGGCTCGTCGACCACGGTGAGCTTCCCGAGCCTCACCCCGACGGGATCGAACGAGCTCTACGCCGGGTACGCCTCGGTGTCCACATCCGGGGGAGCCGGAAGCTCGCCGGGCTTCACCTACGACACCACCGGCGACGACAACATCTACCTCTACGACCCGACCGTCTCGTCTTCCTCGGCCCCCACCGGCGCGGCGTCTCCGGCCGGGACCTCGGGAGCGGTGGGAGCGCTCATCACGGCCTCGAGCGCCACCTCTGCACCGACGGTCACCGGCGTCAGCCCCGGGACCGGGTCCACTGCCGGAGGAACCACGGTGACCATCACCGGGACCAACCTCACCGGCACCACGGCCGTGACCTTCGGGACCACGGCGGCCGCTTCCTTCACGGTGAACTCCGCCACCTCCATCACCGCCACCTCGCCGGCAGAACCTGCCTGGCAGGCCGACGTCACCGTCACCAACCCCGGCGACACCTCGGCCACCAGCTCCGCCGACAAGTTCACCTTCACCGCCGCTGCTCCTGTTGCCGCCGGGATTCCCCACGTCATGGAGGTCATGATCGAGAACGAGTCGCCCTCCGACCTCATGGGGAACAGCAGCGCCCCCAACATCGACGCGCTGTCCCAGAACTACGGCATGGCCACGGCGTCCTACTCCATCGGACACCCCTCGGAGCCCAACTATCTCGAGATGATCTCGGGGTCGAATTGGGGCGTCACCCAGGACAACACCGCGCAGCAGGACGACATCTCAGCCGGCGCCAGCACCATCGCCAATCAATTCGAGGCGGCCGGGATCCCCTGGCGCGACTACGCCGAGGCCCTGCCCTCGCCGGGGTACACCGGGGGAGACACCGGACCCATCGACGTCTACGGGTTCGACAGCTACCTCCAGCGCCACAATCCCTTCGTCTTCTTCCCCGCGGCCACGGGCCTGGCGGACTTCGACAGCGACGTGGTGCCGCTCACCTCCGTCCCCGCCATGGCGAGCGATCTCGATGCCGCCAGCCCGCCCGACTTCGTGTGGGTGACGCCCAACACCGTCGACGACATGCACGACGGCCCCATGTTGGCCGACGGCGACACCGTCCCCACCGTGGGTGACGCCTGGCTGGGGAGTTTCATCGGCGCCGTTCAGGCCACGTCGTGGTACGGGGCCGGGGGCCAGATCGTCGTCCAGTGGGACGAGGGGGTGGAGTCCGACACCACGGGAGTCGGGAGCGCGGGCGAGGGCGGGGGCGGACGGATCGTCACCCTGGTCGTCTCGGCCGCACTGCAGGGCGCCCCCCAGCAAGACGCCACCCCGGTGAACACCGCCGGCGTCCTGCACAGCGTCGAGAAGGTCTACGGCCTCTCCTACCTCGAGGATGCGGCCAATACCGGCAACGGCAACATCGACAGCCTGATGTCGCCCTCACCTCCTGAGGTGACCGGCGTGAGCCCGGGCACGGGGCTCGCCGCCGGAGGCGCCTCGGTGGTGGTCACGGGGGACAACTTCGACGGTGCCACGTTTGTCCACGTCGGCGGAGTGCCCGTCGCCTTCACGGTGAGCTCGGACTCCTCCCTCACCGCCACGGTTCCCGCCGGCACCCCCGGCACCGTCGACGTCACCGTCACCACCCCGCAGGGGACGAGCGCCACCGGAGCGCCCGACGAGTTCACGTACGTGGGGATCCCCACTGTGACCGGGATCAGCCCCGACGCGGGACCCACCTCCGGCGGCACGTCGGTGACGGTGACGGGCACCAATTTCGCCGGGGCCGATGCGGTCGACTTCGGGGCTACCCCGGCCACCGGCTTCACCGTGAACTCTGCGACGTCTCTCACCGCCACGGCCCCCGCCGGCACCACCGGCACCGTCGACGTCACCGTCAGGACCCCGGGCGGGTCCAGCCCCACCGGAGCGCCCGACGAATTCACGTACCAGGGCTCGGGGTACTGGATGGTGGGCAACGACGGGAGCGTGTTCGCCTTCGGAGGCGCTCCGTACGAGGGTTCGCTGCCGAGCCTCGGGGTCCATGCCCAGAACATCGTGTCCATCGTGCCCACCAGCGACGGCCGCGGCTACTGGATGATCGGGTCCGACGGCGGGGTGTTCGCCTTCGGCGACGCCGGGTTCGTGGGGTCGCTCCCCGGCCTGGGGGTCCACGTCAGCGACATCGTGGGGGTGGTGGCCACCGCCGACGAACGGGGCTACTGGATGATCGGGTCCGACGGCGGGGTGTTCGCCTTCGGCGACGCCGGATTCGTGGGATCGCTGCCCGGCCTGGGGGTCCATGTCCACGACGTCGTGGCCGCGGTGCCCACCGCGGATGGCCGGGGCTACTGGATGATCGGGTCCGACGGCGGGGTGTTCGCCTTCGGCGACGCCGGATTCGTGGGATCGCTTCCCGGCCTGGGGGTCCATGTCCACGACGTCGTGGGGGCGGTGCCCACCAGCGACGGCCGGGGCTACTGGATGGTGGGGTCCGACGGTGGGGTGTTCGCCTTCGGCGACGCCGGCTTCGTGGGATCGCTTCCCGGCCTGGGGGTCCATGTCAGCAACATCGTGGGCGTAGTGGCCACCGGCGACGGCCGGGGCTATTGGATGGTGGGGTCCGACGGTGGGGTGTTCGCCTTCGGCGACGCCGGCTTCGTGGGATCAATCCCCGGTCTCGGTATCCACGTCGGCAACATCGTGGCCTTCGCGCGCCAGTAAACGCACTCAGCGCGCCCGGTTCCCGCCGGGGCCCCCATGCCGGAGGGGCCCGAGGGGAGCGTGGCGCCCATGCAGCATCGGGAGCACCAGCCACAAGCCGGCGAAGCTCACGAAGGTGCCCGAGGCGATGATCGGTACCGGCGCACCCCGATCCACGAAACTCGTGACCAGCACGACAGCCCCGCAGATGGCGAGCCCCACCGTGCCCAGGCCCACAAGGGCCATGACGTTGGCCACCCGGAGCAGCCGGGCTTTCTCGTGGTGGCGGAACACCAGCCGGTGATACACGACCGGACCGCACAGCAGAGCCGTGGAGAGCGCAGCGAGCAACAAGCTGGCGACGTACAGGGCGCGTTGGAGATGACCGAGCTTCACGAAGCGCACGGTGAAGGGCAGGGACAGCAAGAACCCGAAGAGGACCTGCACCCCGAGGGCCGCCACCCGCAGCTCTTGGAGCAACTCGGCCAGGTTACGGTGGTCGCGCTCGGCTTCCGATTCATCGCGACCCGGGTCGTCTCGTGCCCTGGGCGGATCGTCCTCCTGCATGTCACCGCGCATACCCCTGCCGACGGAATGAAAACTCGCCGCTCAGCCCAGGCCGGTGCCGGGTCCCCGGCTTGACCGCTCTGCGCGCTGAGTGCCCTGCATCCCGAAGCCCGTGCCCGTGACCGGCAGTGGCATGATGATCTCATGGCCTCGCGCTCCTGGGTCGTTGTGGGCCTCGACAACGGTGGCACTTCCAACAGCGCCACCGTGCTCGACGACTCGGGGCGCTTCTTGGTGGAGGGGCTGGTCGAGAGTCCCAGCCGCGTCCGAGAAGGCCCGGACGTGGCGATCGGAGCTCTCACCGAGGCCGTCGAGCAGGTGCTCCGCCTGGCAGGCGTGGCGAGGGAGTCTGTGCGTGCCGTGGGCCTGGGGACGCCGGGCCCGGCCAGCGCGGACGGCGTCATCTCCTCCAGGGGCTCGACGAACTTCTCCCACCCCGCATGGCACGGCTTCGCGTTTCGCAGTGTGCTCGAGCGTCGACTCGGAGTACCTGTCGTCTACAACAACGACGGCAACGCCGCCGCTCTCTGGGCCCACCATGAGCACTTCGGACCCGAAGCGCCGTTGCACTCGTCGGTCTCGGCCATCGTCGGCACGGGTCTGGGGGGTGGGGTCATAGAGGGCGGACGGGTGATCCGCGGCGCGGCGGGGATGGCAGGCGAGCTCGGGCACGTCCACATACCGATGCAAGGACTGCTGGCCGAGGGACAGCCAGTTCCGGGATGCCAGTGCGGCTTTTTCGCCGATGCCGAAAGCGTCGCCTCACTGACGGGCATCGAGAGGAACTTGCTGCCCTACTGGTTGACGCGCTTTCCCCACCACGAGCTCACGAGAGAGGAGTCGATCAGCGAGGCCGCCAAGCGGGTGCGGAGTTTGGGAGACGCCGGAGACCCGATGGCGCTCGAGATCTTCGGTCAGCAGGCCATGGCACTCGGTCGGCTCTTCACGATCGCCAGCAACTTCATCGACCCGAGCGCCTACTTCGTGGGAGGCGGCGTCGTCGAGGCCTCGCCTCGGTTCCGCCAGTGGTTCGTGGAGCGGGTCCGCGAGTTCACTTCGCTGCGCGAGGAACAGCGTGACGTGACCTTCGCCCTCATCCCGGATCTCGACATGGCGGGTGCCCGTGGAGCCGCGCTGGCGGCGCTTGGCTCCCTCGACGAGCGCTGACGGGAACGGGAAGAACCCAAAGGGTGAAGCCGGTCAGATGGCCTCGGCGGCGTCGAGATCGAGGGCGTGGCGGGAATGACGGCGCGGCCATCGTCAGGAACATCTGGTCACCGCGTGCGTTGCGCTCGACGAGCATCGAAGCGGCAACGGCCATGATGAGTCCCGACCAGGTGCCTCTCCGGTACTCGTGCCAGCACTGGTCCAAGGTGTAATCGGTGACGCCGGCGGCGGCGAGCGAAGCATGGTATTCGTCCACGAGATCCGCCTCGGCGGATCGCCGTTCGTCCACGCCCAGCCCGGCGCCGATGAAGTAGGCCACGTCGTTCATGGCGGGGCCGTCGGTGCACATCTGCCAGTCGACGACGGCCACCGGGACTCCGCCCGGTGTGGGGTCGAAGAGCAGGTTGTCGAGCCGGTAGTCGCCGTGGACGACCGTGGCGGGTCCGGAGTCGGCCATGAGGTAGGCCTCGATCTCGGAGAAGAGCACGGTGCCGGCTCGGATGACGTCGTCACCGAGATCCGCCGTGTACCGATCACGGAAGCCTTCCCACAACCCCGGGAGCAGCGAGGCGAGGAACTGCTGGTTTGTGGCCTTGTCGCCGTGCAGCCACTCGATATCGGCAAGGGTCCGATCGCCCCATCGTGATGCGTGCAGCTTGACCAGCTCCCGCAGTGCGATCTGCGCCTGCTCGGGTGAGCAGCCGCGGAGCTGGTCGCCTTGTCGGGCGGGGGCGAGGTCCTCGAGCAACAGGACGAAGCTGGCCGACTCGACATCGATGTCGGCGTAGTACGCCTTCGGGGTACGGATCGGGAGCTCGGGAGCGAGCTGCTGGTAGAAGCGCACCTCGTTCTCGTAGCTGCGAAGCGCTTTGGCAGTGGCGCGGCTCGTCTCGTCGGCAGCGGGCAGTTTCGCCACCATCGTGCCGGGCGCGTCGGTGGGCCGGTCGTAGTGGATGTCGAGCCGGACACAATCACACATCTGACCGGTGCCGATGGGTCGGGATGTGGCGTTGACGACCCGGGTGCCGTCGAGGACTCCAGAGTGCGGTGAGGGCGACGGTGAGCCAGCTCGGGGTGAGAGCCTGTGGCGCGTCGGCGATGGGGATGGCGTGGCCGGTCATGACGGGAGCGTCTCCCCCACTACGGTGTCGGGGAAGTACCGGTGATGGTGAGAACCGGTGACCTCGTAGATGGCCGTGCCCTGCCGGCCGTCGTCGGTGCGCACGCTGCATCTGGTTGAGGCCACCGCGGTGGAAGGGCTCGTAGGGACGGTCGAAGGTGCCCTCCGCGTCGACGACGATCCGTCGGCCGCCTTCGAGTGTGAAGACGCACTGGCCGCGCAGCCCGGTGACCGAATCGCCATGCTCACCGAACTCAGTCGGCGCGCCGTCGGCCCCTACCCACTGCATGGCGTGGGCGAAATCGACGAGTGGCACCGGCTCCGAGCCGTCGGTTCCGGCCCAGCACCCGTCGGTGAAGACCCGGGCGCCGTTGGCCAGTTCCCAATGCCAGACGCCGAGGAACCCGTCGGGCAGTTGGATCTGGAACCACAACCACAGCGGGCAGCGCCCGTGATCTCGGATGCCCCACGAGTGGTCACGTTGGCCCCACCAATCGTCGACCTGGCGAGTGACCCCGCCCGCGCTGTACGTGCCTCGATAGGTGCCCGATTGGAAGAATATGGCTCTGGTCCCAGATGATCTCCTCGCCGGCCCGCATGGTGCCGCGGCGCAGACCGTAGGGCTTGGTCCGGGCCAGGAAGGTGAGATCCATGCCGATCTCGCAGCGCTCCGGATCAGCCCACAGGCGCAGTTCCTCGAAGGGGCGCACCACCCGAACGTGCGCCGCGCCCACGTCGGTGGTGTGCGGATCCCCGTCGTAAGGGCGGAAGTGGTGGCCGATGAGCTGGACACCATCGACCCGGCCCATCTGGAGCGAGTCCATCGACGCCCGCTGTGGGTAATGCGCCAGCGTGAGGAACAAGATGTCGCCGAGGGCGTCGGGTCGGTGGATGCCGAAGAAATAGCTCTCGCGCCAATGCGGGTGGGGGAACAGGACATTGGGCAATGGTTCGGGAATCTGGTGGACGAAGTGCTCGTCCATGGCGGTCAGAGGCTGGGCCATGTCAGCGGACTCCTGGCGGAGCAGTGTGTGGCATCTTTGGCAGTGTGGGCCACATCTGGAGGGCACCAGGGTAGGCCCGGATCGCGACGGCTCGCCGAGGAGACCGGCGCAGTCAGCGAGCCGCGCTCAGCCGAGGCCGTCCTGGTTGATGGCGCCCGTCGGGGCGACCACGGTCTCCGCCCTGCCCAGGTCGGCGAATTGGACTTCTTCGGCCCTAGTGGGGCCGGCGGTCCACTGCGTCCTGGAGCTGGCGCTCGGACATGGCGGACCGTCTCTTGATGGGGCGGCGGCGGGCCTCCGCGTAGAGCTGGTCGCGAGTGTGGCCACCCGGGCCGTGGTGCGACCTCAGGCCCCCGCGTCGCCCCGAGGAGATGTCTTCGGTCGAAGTACGGCTCGACGCCGTCGCCTCGCCGGCACGGGCGCGCTCTTTGTTGACGGTGCGTGCCGCGATCTCCTCGGCAAGACCCTCGGAGTCCCCCCGCTCGAGCAGTCCCTCCTTGATGTGGCCGTACTGACGCTCCCGCTCGACGCTCCATGCTCGTTGCGGCACGACTCTCCTCCTTTCCCTCGACCGACACGTGGCCAGGTACCTGCTTCGACCCATCGGACCACGGCCCCCTACCCATTTCGGGCACCCGGGGAACGCCGACGTTGTTCTGCACTGGTCCATTGGGTAGAACGGTTGGCCATGAATCTGGTGGAGCGAGCGGTCCGCGGCGTCGACGGGTTCCAACGTCGACACACCGTTCCTTCCTTCGTGTACGGCGTCGTGAAGAAGTTCGGTGACGATTCGGCCGGCACACTGGCGGCGCTCATCGCCTACTACGGGTTCCTGTCCGTCTTCCCCCTGCTCCTCGTGCTCACGACCCTCCTGGGGATCTTCTTCGCGCACGATGCCGCTCTCCACGAACGCATCGTCGACTCGGCTGTCGGCCAGTTCCCCATCTTCGGGAAGCAGCTCGCCGGCCCCTACGGGGTGCGCTCGCTGCAAGCGGGGAGCGCGCTCGGGCTCACCGTGGGCCTCATCGGATTGCTGTGGGGATCACTGGGTGTGAGCCAAGCCGCCCAGCGGGCGATGGCAGAGGTGTGGAACGTGCCCGGGGTCATCCGACCCGGCTTTCTCCCCCGCCTCGGGCGCAGTGCCGAGTTCCTGGCTCTCATCGCCTTCGACGTGGCGCTGACCACATTCCTGGTGGGACAGGCCACCATCGGCCATGGACCGCTCTGGTCACAGATCGTCGCCGTCGGCGTAGGCGTGGCCGTCAACATGGCGCTCTACATGGTCGGGTTCCGGATCCTCACACCCAAGTCCATCGGGTTCGACTGCCTCATCCCCGGAGCGCTCCTGGCGGGGCTGGGGTGGACGGTGCTGCAGTATGCGGGCACGCTCCTCGTCGGCCACACACTCCGGCACGCCAACGAGGTCTACGGCTACTTCGGAAGCGTCCTGGGCCTGATCTCGTTCCTGTACCTGGCGGCGGAGGTCACCGTCTACTCGGCGGAGGTGAACGTGGTCCTCAAGAGGAAGCTCTACCCGCGCAGCATGGTGCAGCCTCCGCTGACCCCGGCCGACCGGGCCGTTCTCAGCGCGGTGGCCCAACAGGGAGAGCGCCGCCCCGAGCAGCGCGTCAGCGTGGAGTTCTCCCCGACCCCGGGGAACGAGTGACGCCTTCCTGGGCCACGGCGTCGTCATGATGACGCCGTTGGTCCTCCACGACCCCCTCTAAGAGCTCGTCGGGGGCTTCCTCGAGCATCATGAACCGCTCCCGGGCGCCGGGGAGCGCCCGCAGAAGGACCCCGACCACCACCACCGAAGCGCTGGGCCGGGAGCTGTGATGGTCGATGCGATAGAGCCAGCGACTCGTAGCTTGCAACGGTGCGGTACGGCGGGCCAAGGGGTGACCCTCCTGCTCACGACCGTGCTCACGGTCCCGGCTCATCGGTTCCCTCCTTCACCCCGGTGGAACCTCTCTTCGTACCCCGGCGCGCTGGCATCGAAGCGCGTCGTGCTCCGTCCCGGTCCCTCGCCGAGTTTGACGCTCCGGTCCTCGGGGTACAGCAACGTGCAACGTCGGAACAACACATCTCGGTGTGATCGGAGTCGGAAAGAAATGGGACTGATCCTGTTGGTGCTTCTGCTGGCCCTGGTCTTCGGGGGTCTCGGGTTCGCGAGCCATGTCCTGTGGATCGTCGCCGTCGTGGTGTTCGTCGCATGGTTGATCGGCTTCGGCGTGGCGCGCGGTGAAGGGACGGGGGGCAGACGCTGGTACCGCTGGTAGATCGATCGGGAGGTCAGAAGATGCGAAACGTATGGAAGGGGCTCGTGGTCGGAGGGTTGACCGGAGTCACCGCCGGGATCGTCCTCGATGCAGCCGCTCGCGCTTCGAAGAAGGCGTCGGCCATGGGTGAACACGTCCGGGACCACGCACCAGAAGCGGGTCGTTGGATCCAGACCGTGGCGGGCAAGGCCGGCGAGAAGATCCACGATGTCGATGTCCCCGAGCACGTCCGGGACGCTGCCCAACGCGTCAGGGAGTCAGACGCCGCGCAGCGCGTGGCACAACGGGGCGACGACGTGGTCTCGGCTGCCAAGGACGCCGTGGCCTCACACTCG
The DNA here is from genome assembly GCA_963848335.1 of uncultured Acidimicrobiales bacterium. Taxonomy (GTDB): domain Bacteria; phylum Actinomycetota; class Acidimicrobiia; order Acidimicrobiales; family UBA8190; genus Chersky-840. Next base: position 980,043 of record CAWKDD010000001.1, on the reverse strand, counting down.
GGCTGATCGTCCCCTCGTTCTGCCCGGCACCCGGGCGGAACGAGGCGACCCCGGGGTCTACGAGCCCGCTGCGGGTCGCGCTAGCGCCACCAGGGCGATGTCGTCGTCGTGGTGGACCTTGTCCAGGACCATGGCGGCCAACACCCCGTCGCACAGGTCGTCGGGTTTCACGCGCCCGGCCGCGGCGCGCACGAGCTCGGCAGTGCCGTCCTCGAAACTGCGGTGCCGGTCCTCGATCAAGCCGTCGGTGAACAAGAGAAGGGCCGCATCTTCGTCGAGCCGGCCCTGCCATTCGTGGATCGGCGACGGTGGAGCTCCCAGGGGCGTGGTGGGCTTGACGTCCAAGAGCTTCTCGCCGTCGGGCGACACCAGGAGCGGAGGTGGGTGTCCGGCCGAGACGAAGCGAAGCACACCGTTGCGAGCGTCGGCATGGGCGACGAGAAGGGTGACCATCCGCTCCAGCTCGAGGTCGTCCCACCCGTTGCGCAGCATTTCGACCAGGTGCCTGGGCCCGTTGGCCTGATTGGCGAGAACCCGCACCGCGGTCCGGATCTTGCCCATCTCGGCGGCCGCCCGCATGTCATGGCCGGCGACGTCCCCGATCACCAGGGTCACGACGTCCCCGCGGCCCTCGATCACGTCGTAGAAGTCGCCACCGACCTCGTTGTCGAGCGTGGCGGGGAGATACCGCACCGCGATGGCGAGCCCGGGGATCTCCGGCACCCGGTCGGGCAGGAGACTTGCCTGCAGCGTCTGAGCGGCATGGCGGGCTGCGTCGTTGCGGTGCGCGGCCGCCACCACCTGGGCCACGACCGAGGTGAAGTCGTCCGCCAGAGCCACGTCCTCGTGCCCGAAGCGCCGCCCCGACCCGGCCGACACCAGGGTGATCGATCCCAGGACCCTGTTCTCGGCGACGAGCGGAAAGGCCATGTAACTGGCAAAGCCGAGGCGCTTCAAGATGTCGAAATGGCGCTCGTCCCGGCTGGTCCTTCGGAGGAAATCGTCGGACATCGTCGGAGACCATCGCACGCGTCCGGTCTGCATCACCTCGACGCCGGGGTGCACTCCGTCGGGGTCGGGCGCGTAATCCGAACCAAGCTCGTCGACCAGCCATTGCAAGGCCGGATCGGCATGCTTGGCCGCCATCCGCACGATCCGCCCGTCCCAGGTGAGCGTGTCGACCAGGCACAGGTCGGCCAACGTCGGCACCGCGGTGGCTGCCAGCCGTTGCAAGGTGTCGGCGTACCCCTCGCCCCGTGAGGTGATCTCCGCCGCCTGCAGGAGGAAGGCCTGGTGTTCGTGGCTCGTCTGCAGCTTCTCCAAGGCAACGCGCTGCTCGGCCTCCTGGAGACGATGCTGAGTCTCGTCCCGCATGTACCACACCCGTCCGAGGGCGATGTTTCGCCGGTCCACGATGGGCGTCGAGGTGCACGCCATGACCCTGCCGTCTTTCATCTCGAAGTCGACGGCCAACTGGTCGAAGTGCCGATCCCGGCTCTCGGCCATGTAGCGGAGTACGGCGTCGGGACGCGCCGCCAGCGAGACGCAGTACGCCAGGAGGTCACCGGCCTCGTCCCCTACTTCGATGTCGGCCTCGGAAAGGCTCATGAGCTCACAGAAACGGCGGTTGAAGCTGAGGACCCGGTTCTGCGCCGAGATGGCGAAGACGCCTTCGTCAGAGCCCTCGACCACGAATTTGGTCACCTCGACCAGGAATTCCATGGCCCGTCGCGCTTCTCGCTCGGCGTCGAGGATCCGGGCCTGCTCCAGCGCCAGCGCACACTGGCGCCCCACCCCGGCGAGGAGGGAGACGTCGGTCTCGCCGAAGTCGCGGTCGAGACGCCAGGCGAAGACCACCACTCCGATGCCCCTTGTCTCGGCGCACATGGGGACGAATGCCCATGCCTGGTGATCGGCCGAGTACCCGGCGAGCTCGGGGTACTCGAGATCGCGCTCGGCTCTCGATCGCCACAGGGTGATCGTCTGGGACCGCAACGTGTCGCAATGGGGAAGACGGGCGTCGAGGGCGGCCGGCTCCTGAAGGTGTGCGAGGGTCACGTCGGTCAACCCGGTCGAGGCCACGGGCACCAAGGTGTCGTCTCTGGGGTCGAGCGCCATCAGGACGGCGGCCGAGGCGGCGACGGCCTGGGCCGCACCGGTCAGGGCCACTTCGATGGCGTCGGAAACGTCTCCACTTCCCGACAGTGCCTCGGTGACCCGCTCGAGCAGCTCGAGCTGGGCGCCGGCGGACCTGGCTGCGGTGACGGCACTGCGGAGCTCGGTCGTCTCGGTCATGAGGACGGCGACACCGAGGGGTGAGCCCGCCGCGTCGTCGAGGCGGTAGAAGGAGGAGGTGAACGACCGGTCGGCATCAGGGTCCTGGAAGGTGCCTCGCGTCTGGAGGTCGAGGACGGGAGCTCCCGACGCCAGCACGTCGCGCAGGAACACGGCGACCGGGGCCACGGCCGGCGGGGGGAGCACTTCGTCGATCCCCTTGCCCACCATCTCCTCGGCGGCCTCGCCGTTCAGCTCGGCGAGACCCTGGCTGACGAGGAGGAAACGCAGGTCGGTGTCGAGGACGGCGACCCCGAAGGGCCCCCGATCGACGAAGGCGCTGATGGCCTCGGCGGCGTCGGGACGGAGCCACCCCAGGCGCGTGTCGAGACGGGGGTGCATATGGTCAGGCACCTTCATCTGACTCATCGCCCTGGCCTCCCGAGTACTGGGGGTGCACCGGAAACATGGTCCGATCTCAAGGTACTGATTTTCGATTGTCCCGGTTGCGCCCGGACCTGTCAACACGCCCACACCCTCCGTGGCCGCAGATCAGGAGGCTACGGCCCCATCCCGGAACCCCCGCCCTGGGGCCGGTCTCGGGCTTTCCGAGGGCCCCACGGCGATGGCACGATGCCTGACCGCGCCGCCCGACGGGGAGGCGCAAGAGAGGCGGATGGTGTTCGACTGCATCGAACTGTCGATTCCCGCCCGGGCGGGGCTCCTGCAGCTGGTGCGCCTAACGGCAGGGGTCGTGGCCGCTCGTGCCGAGCTCGGCCTGGACGAGGTGGAGGACCTCCGGCTCGGGGTCGAAGAGCTGTGCCTGTCGCTCGTGGGCCCGTCGGGAGACGCACCGGGTCGGCTCGTCCTGCGCTACGAGTGGGACGACGAGACGATCGAGATCACCTGCACCCTGAAGACGGGGGACCCCGAAGACGCGCCCGGCCCGGGTCGGGAGAACCTTGCCCTCGGTGTCAGCGGGCCCGAAGCCGACCGCCCCGACGAGCGCGTCCGCCGCGACCTCTCCTCGCAGATCCTCGACGCCCTGGTCGACGAGCACGGCACGACCCACGGCGAGGAGGGCCCCGGCGCCTGGCTCCGCATGCAGCGGATCAGGCTCGGCGACACCTGACCCGGCGTTGGCCCCGGTTCCCCGGTGCGTCTACGGCCTCAAGGCGCCCGGCCCGGGTCGAGGCCCGTCGGTGACCTCGCCCTCGTGGTGTCGATCTCGAACCACACCGTCTTGCCGCGTGCATCGTCCACGTCGGTTCCCCACTCGGTCGAGAGCGCATCGACCAGCGCCAGCCCCCACCCTCCGATCCTGAGCCCTTGGGGAGACGCGGTGACGGGGGGCCGCGGATCCCCGTCGGCGACGGCGATGCGCAGGCAGGCTCCATCGAAGGAGAGGACGAGCTCGAGGGTGGTGCGGGCATGACGGACCCCGTTGCTGACCAGCTCGGTCACGAGCAGGCACACGGTGTCCCCGAGGTCGGCCAGGCCCCACTCCCCGAGGGCGGACATCGCGACGCGCCGCGCTCGGGCGGCGCTCGCCGCCGACGCCGGCAGTTGCGTGCGGGACTCGATGCCGTGGCCCTACCCACATCGTGCCCCGTCGTACCGGCGAGCTCGTGACGTCCCCCGGACCCCGACGAGGCGCCCACGTCGGGAGCGGATCCGATACCCGAAGCCCGGGATGAGAGAATGGAGCTCTTCGGTACCGGGTACCTGCCGAAGGTGACATGAGCCAAGGGACCACCGCCGGCCCAAAGAGGGCGGAGGATCGAGACCAGGAGGAGCGATCGGTGGGCGAACCGAGGCTGCACGTGGACGTCGATCCGGCCTCGGAGCGCACCGGCCCGTGGCCGACGCTGCGGGTCGCCGGGGAGGTGGACATCCAGACCTCACCCGCCCTCCAGGCCCACGTGACCAGGATGCTCGACGAAGGCCACACATCGATAATCGTCGATCTCGCCGAGGTGTCCTTCCTCGACTCGACCGGGTTGAGCGTCCTCATCGCCGGGCTCAAGCGCTGCCTGGGGTCGGGGGGAGACCTGCGGGTGGCGTCTCCGCAAGCCAACGTCCGCCGGGTGTTCGAGGTCACCGGCCTGGCCGACGTGTTCCATCTCGACGGACCCGACCAGCCCGCGTGGTGATTGGCCGACCGAGCATCGGGGTAGAGCAACACCGGACGCCCTGACCGGGGACCGTCCGCAAGAGCCCAAGACGTGAGGTGCCGGTTCCCATGAGCAACGAGCACACCGAGGTCACCGAGGCAACCCGGCGAGCCGAGGCCGAAGAGGCCCGCGTCCGCCATGGCGCGGACCGGCCGGCGACGTCCACGGAGGACGACGCCATCGACGAACACGACGTCGGCGAGGACGTGCGCACCCATTACCGGGAGATGACCGATCTCGGCGCGCACGAGGTCGGGGAGGGCCGCATTCCCTGAGCGGTTCGACGCGCCGCTCCCGAGCCCTCCGGGAACAGCGCGGCGCCGCCTGCGCAGCACGACCGGACGTCGCCGAAGGCGCGGATTCCGTGTGTGGTCGGGGGCAGGACGTATCGTGGACCTGGGACGATCAAAGGTTTTTCTTGTACTAGTCGAGGATGGACGGGATCCATGAGGACACCCGAGGTGTGCGGGGCACACGAGTGTCGACGGCGAGGCGAGCGGTGAGCACGTTCGCGCTCGCCGACTCCCCCGATTCCGAGGACGCCTTCCGTCACGAGGCGTTCCTCTATGCCGGTGAAGCGCAATTCGTCGAAGGCGCGGCCGCGTTCATCGGGGAGGCCATCGTGGAGGACGAGCCCGTCCTGGTGGTGGTGAGCTCCCGCAAGATCGACCTCCTCCGGAAGCGGCTCGGGCCCGTGACGGACGACGTCCGTTTTGCCGACATGGACGAGGTGGGCGTCAACCCCGCCCGGATCATCCCGGCATGGGCGGATTTCGTGAACGATCACGGGGAACGTCGCACCCGAGGCGTCGGCGAGCCGATCTGGGCGGAGCGCAGCCGCGAGGAAATCGTCGAGTGCCAACTCCACGAGGCCCTGCTCAACCTGGCCTTCGCCGGGAGCAATGGCTTCACCTTGTTGTGTCCCTACGACACCGCCGCCCTCGGTCAGGACGTCGTCGACGAAGCTGTTCGCAGCCACCGCTTCATCCTCCGCGACGGCGCGCACTGGGACAGTCCCCGGTGGCCCGGGATCGAGGAGATGGGCGGCCCGTTGTCGGCCTCCCTGCCCGAGATCCCCCACCCGGCCCTGGAGCTCGTGTTCGAGGCCGGATCGCTGGGGGACCTGCGCTCTCAGGTGTCCCGGGAAGCCAGCCGAGCGGGGTTCGGCCCCTCGCGGGCCGCCGACGTGGTGACCGCCGTCAACGAGGTGGCGTCGAACAGCCTGCGCCACGGCGGGGGTGGTGGCGAGCTGCGGTTGTGGCACGGCCCGGATGCGGTGGTGTGCGAGGTGACCGACGGCGGCCATATCGTCGAGCCCCTGGTCGGCCGGGTGCGCCCCGAGACCGACGATCGGGGTGGTCGGGGCTTGTGGATCGTCAACCAGCTGTGCGAGCTCGTCCAGATCAGGTCCACCCTGTCGGGCACCGCCGTGCGCATGCACTTCCGTCGTCGCCGGGCCCGCTGAGCAGGGATCGGGGAATTTCGGCCGCACCACGGTTCGGCACGGGCCCCACTGGGCATAGCACCCTGTACGTCGCTCGCGCCGGCCGACGGTCCGCGACACCAGAATGGGCACGTGACGGACCGCACCGCCGGAGCACGCTCGAAGAAGGGTGTCCGCCGATGACCAGTGAAGCCTCGTTCGAAGTAGTGGAGTCCCCGCATCCCGGGGTGCCGATCCTCCGGGTGCAAGGCGAGATCGACGTGGCGACGTCGCCCGAGCTCCACGAGCTCCTGAGCGACCTGATCGCAGACGGGCCCGGGGTGATCATCGTGGACCTCACCGACGTGTCGTTCATCGACTCGACGGGTTTGGGTGTGCTGGTCGGTGCCGTCCGGGTTGTGCGTGCCGGTGGGGGCGACCTGAGATTGGTGGTGACCCAGCCGCACATCATCAAGCTCCTCGAGCTGACGGGCCTCGACGACGTGTTCAGCGTCCTGTCCGACTCGAGCGACGCGGTGACACCATGATGAGATCTGTGCCGGCTCCCGAGTTCATCGGCGCCAACCAGTACAACCGGGTGGAGCTGTCGCTTCCGGCCGATCCCCAGATGCTCTTCCTGGCGCGGATGACGGCAGCCGCCGTGGCCACCCGCGCCGAGCTGGGCTACGAACAGGTCGAAGACCTCCGGCTCGCCATCGACGAACTGTGCATCGCGCTCCTGGGATCGCACCCCGGCGCAGGCCAGATCGCCCTGCTCTTGCAGTGGGACTCCGAGGGAACCCTCGACGTCGTGGGCACCCTGGTCCCCGACGGCGGCCCCTCCGATGACCAAAACCAACCGGAGCGAAGCGACGCACCGTTGTCGTTGGAGCTCTCCCAGCGAATCCTCGATGCACTTGTGGACGACCACGGGGCGGACGCCATCGGTGGCGTGCATCGGGCCTGGCTGCGCATGCGGCGCCGGGAGCCCTCGTTGTGATGTCCACACGCGCCCGCCCCGCGAGGAGCTCAAGGAGCTGTTCTCCGAGTTCGCCCGCAGCGGGGACAGGGAGATCCGCGCCCAGCTCGTCGAAGCACACATCGCTCTGGCGCATCATCTGGCCCGGAGGTTCGTCTACCGCGGGGAGCCCTACGACGACCTGGTCCAGGTGGGTTCCCTGGCGCTCATCAAGGCGGTGGACCGTTTCGACCCCGACCGGGGCGTCGAATTCACCACCTTCGCCAGCAAGACGATCCTGGGCGAGCTCAAGCGCCACTTCCGGGACAAGGGCTGGGCCATCCGGGCCCCTCGTCGCCTGCAGGAGCTGTACCTGCAGCTCAACCAGTCGGTGGCCCTGCTTTCCCAGGAGCTCGGGCGGTCGCCCACGATCGCCGAGCTGGCCGCCGACACCGGCGCGCCCGAGGAGCACGTGATCGAAGCACTCGAGGCCGGGCGCTCGTACCGGTCGACGTCGCTCGAGAGCTCGGGTCCCGACGAAGACGGCGTGGGGGCACGACTGGGCGCCGAGGCCCGGGAGATGGGGAGCGTCGAGTGGCGGGCCACCTTGGAACCTCATCTCCAGGCCCTGCCCGAACGCGAGCAGGCCATCTTGCGGCTCCGGTTCGTCGCCGGCCTGACGCAGTCGGAGATCGCGACGGAGATGGGCATCAGCCAGATGCACGTGTCCCGTCTGCTCGCGCACAGCCTCTCGACGCTGCGCCAGCGTTGCGGCGAGGTCGAAGAGCTCCCCTAGGGGCGCCGGCCGGCACAGGACCCAGAGACTTCAGGCCACCGACTCGGCCGCCTCGGCCAGCTCGAGCCCGAGGCCCATGCCTCCGCCTGACACTGCGGCTTCGGGCACTTCGGCTTGGGGTACTTCGGCTTCGGGCACTGCGGCTGGCATCGGCTGGGCCCCCACCTGGTCACGCGACGCCCGCACGAGCACACCGGCGACCACGGCGGCGGCCGACGAGCAGCACGGCGCTCACGGTGAAGGCCGTGGTGTACCCGTGCACGGCGGCGCGCTGCACGGCCGCCAGGCTCTTGGCGTGGCCGGCCAGATAGCTGGTAGCCGCCGTGGCCGCCACGGTGTTGAGCAGCGCGGTGCCCAGAGAGCCTCCGACCTGTTGCGTCGTGTTGACCAGGGCGCTGGCCACCCCGGCGTCCTTCGGCTCCACACCGATCAGGGCCGTGCTGCTCAAGGGGACGAAGGCCATCCCCATGCCCAGGCTCACGAGCACCTCGGGCGGCAGGACGTGGGCCAGGTACGAGCTGTCGGCGGTCAGCGCCGTGAACCACACCAGTCCCCCACCGGCCAGGGCCAGCCCCGCGATCATCAGGGCGCGGGGACCGATCCGGGGCAGCACGCGGCTGGCCACGCCGGCGCCGATGATGATCCCTCCCGAGAAGGGAAGGAAGGCGAAGCCGGTCCGCAGCGCCGAATAGTGCAGCGTTCCCTGGAAGAAGTACGTGAGGAACAGGAAGGTCCCCAGCATGGCGCTGCCCGACGAGCAGTGACGCCAGGTACGAGCCGCCCCGGTTGCGGTCGAGGACCACGCGCAGGGGGAGAAGGGGGTGATCGGTGCGCAGCTCGATGGCGACGAAGGCGGCCATGAGCAGCGCCGCCCCCGCCAGCAGGGCCAGGGTGAGGGGCGCGGCCCACCCGTGGGTGCCCGCCACGGTGAACCCGTAGACGAGGAGGAAGAGCCCGCCGGTGACGGTGACGGCGCCGGGCAGGTCGTAGCCCCCCTTCGACTCGCCGCGGCTCTCGCGGATCACGCGGCTCGCCGCCACCGCTGCCACCAGCGCGATGGGCACGTTGATGAGCAGGGTCCAGCGCCACGAGGCCAGCTGCGTCAGGGTCCCGCCCAGGACGAGACCGATGGCGGCTCCCCCGCCGGCGATGGCGCCGTAGACGCCGAAGGCCCGGGCGCGCTCACGAGGCTCGGTGAAGGTCACGGTGAGCAGGGACAGGGCCGCGGGGGCCATCACCGCGGCCAGGGCTCCTTGCAGCGCACGGGCCCCGAACAACATGGCCGGGTCCTGGGCCAGCCCGCCCAGGGCGGACGCGGCGCCGAAACCGAGCAGGCCGATGATGAACATGCGGCGCCGGCCGAGGTAGTCGGCGATCCGGCCGCCGAGCAGCAGCAGGCTTCCGAAGGCCAGGGTGTAGGCGCTCATCACCCATTGCCGGTTGGCGACCGAGATGTGCAGGGCGTGCTGGGCCGACGGCAGGGCCACGATCACCACCGAGGCGTCGAGCACGATCATGAGCTGGGCCACGGCGATGACCGCCAGTGACCAGTACCGCTTGGGGTCGGGGCCTTCGCTGAGCTGTGCGGTCGTCGGCGCCGTGTCTGTCGTGGTCATGGGGCACCCCTTTGCAGGCCGTTGTGGGCGAGAGGTCCCGGTCCCCTCGCGCCCTCGGTCCTGGCCTTGCACGGCCCGAGGGGACTACAATCGGAGCGAAGGTTCCGGTTTCATGGATACTATACGGAACGTGCGTTCCGCTTGTCAACCCGATGTTGGGGGCCCAACGTCATGACCGCCAAGACACAGACCGCCCCGGGCACCGCACCCGTGGAGCCCGAGGTCCGAAGCGACGGCGCCGAACCCGAAACCGCCGGGTGCCGGCCCATGCGGGCCGACGCCGTCAAGAACCGTCAGCGCATCCTCGACGCGGCCGAGGCCGATCTTCGCCTCCGAAGGCCTGTCGGTCCCCATCGACGCCGTGGCCGAGCGGGCCGGGGTCGGGCGTCGGGACCCTGTACCGCCACTTCCCCACCAAAGAAGCCCTGTTCGAAGCGATCGTGACGGCACGGCTCGAGGACCTTCTGGAGTTGGCCAAGGCCCACGCCGGTGACACCGATCCCGGAGATGCGCTCTTCGCCTTCCTCGGTGAGTTCGCGCAACAGGCGTCGGCCAAGCACGACCTCTTCGACGCGCTGAGCTCGGCGGGGATCGACATCAAGTCGAGCTGTGCGGAGATGGTCGACGAGATGAAGCGGAGCATCGACGCCCTGTTGCAGCGGGCCGTGGCGGCGCGCTGTGTCCGCAGCGACGTTTCCACCGACGAGATGATCGGGCTCGTCGTCGGGGTGTGCCAGGGCGGAGGCCACTCCGGTTACGACGACGCCACGGTGCAGCGCATGGTGGGCATCGTGTGCGACGGGCTGCGCCCGCCCGTCAAGACGTAGCTCCGCGCAGCCAGGGTCTCTGCGGCGGGGTCATGACGCGGCCCCTGTCGGGCTGAGCCATGATGCGGCCATGCCAGAAGCCCAACTGCCCGGTGTGACCATCGCCTACGACGTGTTCGGGCCCGACTCGGGTGAGCCCGTGGTGCTCGTGTGCGGCCTCAGCCAGCCCGCCTTGGCCTGGCACTTCGCCATGGTGCCGGCGCTCACCGAGGCCGGGTACCGGGTCGTGACCTTCGACAACCGGGGGGTGGCCCCGTCGTCGGCTCCTCCCGCCCCCTACAGCGTCGACGCCATGGTCGACGACACCATCGCCCTGCTCGACCACCTGGGACTGGGGTCCGTCCACGTCGTGGGTTACTCCATGGGCGGGTGGGTGGCCGAGACCTTGGCCTGGCGCCGTCCCCAACGGGTGCGGTCCGCCGTGTTCATCGGCAGCTGCAACGTCGGGACCTCCTGGGAGAAGGCCGTCACCACCGTGGAACGCGACATGGCTCGGCTCGACAACGAGCTTCCCCGGTGGTTCAACGCCGTGGAGACCATGCGGTACCTGCCCAACCACGAATTGCAGCAGGACGCCGTCGTCGACCAGTGGCTCGAGATGATCGGCGACATGGATCCGTGGCCCAACCCGGGTCGCCTCGGACAGTACGAAGCGGCCCTCGCCTGGTCACTCGACGTCGAACGGACCCGGCGGTGGCCCGAGCTGACGACGCCGTGCCTGGTGCTGTCCTTCGAACACGACGTGGACTCCCCGCCGGCGCGGGCGCGCCAGGCGGCGCGGTCCATCCCCGGGGCCCGCTTCGTCGAGTTGGCCGGAGCGAGCCATCTCGGGGTGTTCACGCACTCCGACGCGGTGGCCAGCACCATCCTGGGATTCCTGGCCGAATCCGCTCGGCCGGATTGACCCGCCGCTACGCCAGCGGGGCACCCACCGCGGCCATCAAGTTCTTGTAGGCCTGCTCACCCATGGTGCTCCACATCTCCACCGCCGGCGGCGGCATGTGGGCGAGCATCTGGTCTCGCTGGGACGGCGTCATGCGCTGGCGGATGAGGCCGAGGATCAACCAGATCTTGTCGCCGCTGAAGCTGGCCATGGCGTGACCCGGCAGAGCCCCCCACTCCTCCATGGAGAGGTGCTCGGCGCACAACGGGAGCACCTGGAGCTCCTCCTCGCCGAGGTGCTCCTCGAGCCGCTGCGCCAGCTGCCCCAGCGCCGAGGCCGCATCCGCCTGAGCGGCGGTCTCCCCGCCCGCCCAGGCCGAGAGCGCGCCGGCCGACCGTTGCACGAGATCGACGACATCGGCATGTTGCGCCGCCATCAGGTTCATGAGCTCGACCTGGTCCGGGCACCGGTCGCGCAGCAACGGGAAGATCAGCTGCTCCTCTCCTTCGTGGTGCACGTGGAGGAAGTCGAGCACGTTGTCGTAGAGGTTCGTGATCAGCTCGACGCGTTCGGTGTCCGACGCGGACACGCCGTGGACGAGGTTCGGGGCACTTCCGAGCGAGTCCCGCAGCGCCTGGTGCACGGCGTGCATGTCCGAGACGTCGGGTCGGGGGGCATCGTTCGCGGTGGTCATGGCAGCTCCATCTGTTGCATCGCTCCGGGATCCTTCGCCGGGCAACTCTAGGGAATCCGGGCCACCGCTGCCCAGCCCGCCGACGCCCGCCGACCGCCCGCCGACCGCCCGCCGACCGCCCGCCGGCCCGCCCGCCGACGGCGGGTGACCCCGTCCGGGTCAGCAAGAATGACCCCGGACCGACGAAAGGGTTGCCCGTGAGAACAGCCGGACGCGACCGATGAGCGCGCGAGGGGTGGCGCTGGTCACCGGAGCCAGTCGTGGCATCGGCAAGGCGATCGCCGTCCACCTGGCCGGAGCCGGGTTCGACGTCGCCATCGGGGCCCGCACGGTGCACGAGGGCGAGCCACGTGAGCACTCGTCGACCGTCGCCCGGTCCGACACCCGGGCCCTGCCCGGGTCGCTCGACTCCACCGGCGCGCTCATCGAACAGGCCGGGGCCAGGGCCCTGCCCGTTTATCTCGACCTGCTCGACCGGAGCTCACTCGAGTCGGCCGTCGACACCGTCGTGGAACTGTGGGGTCGCATCGACGTGCTCGTCAACAACGGTCGCTACGTGGGACCGGGCCACATGGACCAGATCCTCGACACCCCCGTGGAGCTCCTGGAGCGCCACCTGACGGCCAACGTCATGGCGCCCGTCGTCCTGAGCAAGCTCGTCCTCCCCCAGATGGTCGAGCGCGGCGACGGGGTCGTGATCAACCTCGCCTCGAGCTCGGGGACCATGGACCCCCCGGCTCCCGCCGGCCGGGGTGGGTGGGGGCTGGGCTACGGCATGTCCAAAGCCGCCTTGCACCGGCTGGCCGGGATGCTGGCGCTCGAGCTCGGCGACCGTGGGGTCCGGGCCTACAACCTGAGCCCGGGTTTCATCGCCACCGAGCGCATCGCCATCGACATGGGCGAATTCGGGTTCGACGCCAAGGCCGGTGCGCCCGTGGACGTCGTGGGGGCCGTGGCGGTGTGGCTCGTGACGGCCCCCGAAGCCCGGCAGCTCAACGGCGGATGGGTCGAGGCGCAAGACGTGTGTCGCCGGCTCGGCCTCGTGCCCGGTTGGCCCTGAGGTGACCGAAGCGAGGTCCACCCGTGACCGCCTCCTCGATGCCGCCGCCCGCCTCTTCGCCGAGCGGGGCATGGACAACGTCTCGATCGCCGAGATCGTCCGGGCCGCGCACCAGCGCAACACGTCGGCCGTCCATTACCACTTCGGCAGCCGGGACGAGATCCTGCGCAGCGTCATGGCGCGCCACGTGCCGGCCATCGCCGAGCGCCGCCACGAGCTCCTCGAGCGAGCCCGCTCCCGGCCCGCCCGGGACCTGCGCTCGGCCGCCGAAGCCGTCGTCCGCCCCGTCACCGAGTTCGCGCAGCGGGGGTGGCGCGAGCGCGCCTACCTCCAGATCGGCTCCGAGCTGACCGGTGCCATCGACCGCACCTCGGCCGAGATCCGCGACCTGCTCATGCAGACCGCCGGCTACGAGGCATGGGACCTCTTCGGCCAACGGTGCCCGAAGGTGCCCGCCGATCTGTGGCGGGTGCGCCGCGAGCTGTGCATCGTCTTCATCGGTCGTGCCGCGGCGGACCGGGCCCGCCGACTCGACAGGGGTGGCGAACACGACGTGCTCTCCGACGACCGGTTCGTCGACAACCTCGTCGACATGGTGATCGGAGCGATGACGGCACCGCAGCGCGGCGGCTGACAAGCTAGCCGGCATGGCCAGCGGGTACGAGGTACCGACCAGCGCGCAGCTGGACCAGATGTACCGGTCCCTCCGGAACTGGGACCGGTGGGGTCGCGACGACCAGCGCGGCGCGCTCAACCACCTCACCGAGGCCGCCCGTGCGGAGGCGGCCCGGTCGGTGCGCTCGGGAGAGTCGATCAGCCTGGGGCGCGACCTGGGGACAGAGCCGTCGCCGGAGAACCCCCGTCCCGCCCAGCACCACATGCTGGCGTCGGGCGACGCCCGCGACTCGAGCGGGATCCCCGGCTACGAGGCGGCCCGCGACCACCTCGCGCTGGACGTACACGGGCTTTCGACCACCCATGTCGACGCCCTGTCCCACATGTTCGTGCGGGGCGAGATGTTCGGTGGGCGCCCCGCCAGCGACGTGCGCAGCGACGGCGCCCTGTCGAACACGGTGCTGTCGATGGCCGACGGCGTGGTCGGGCGCGGCGTGCTCCTCGACGTCCCGCGGGCCCTCGGACGCGACTACCTCGACAGCGGCGAGGTGATCACGGTGGACGACCTCCTCGCTACCGAGCAGTCCCAAGGCGTCCGGGTGACCACCGGCGACGTGCTCCTGGTGGCCTGGGGACGCGACGCCCGGCGGGCGGCCAAGGGCGGGTTCGACGGCTTCTCCGGTCTCCACGCCGAGTGCCTGCCCTGGTTGTGGGAGCGGGAGGTGGCCGTCCTCGGCAGTGACGGGATCTCGGACCCCATGCCCTTCGTGGCCACCCCCGACTGGCCCTTCCCCGTCCATCAGATCGGCATCACCGCCATGGGGCTGCACCTGATCGACAACATGGCGCTGGCCGGGCTCGGGGAGCGGTGCGCGGCCGCCCGCAGATGGGAGTTCCTGTTCACCATGGGCCCCTTGCGCATCCCGGGAGCCACGGGATGCCCCGTCAACCCGGTGGCCGTGCTGTGAACGCGCACGAGGAGCTGCGCGCCCTGCAGCAGCGCTACGCCCGCGCCGCCGACGACCGCGACCTGCACGCCCTGGCCGAGATGTTCCATCCCGACGCGCAGATCACCGGGGCGCGCGGCACCCATACGCTGCACGAGTGGCTCGAGACCATGCGTGGCCCGCGCGCCTTTCCGACCAGCATGCACCTCATCGCCGACCCGCTCATCGTGGTGAACGACGGGGAGGACCACGCCACGGTGGACAGCTACGCCGTGGTGTTCCAGCTGAGCGAACCGGGTTCGGGCAGCAGCGACCTGACCCTCGGGATCCGTTACCTCGACGACGTGGTCGTCCACCGGGGACACTGGGTGATCCTGCGCCGTCAGGCCCACACCCTCTGGATGCGCTGAGTTCGACGACAAGGTGGGCTACCACTCTGCAATATTCCTGGAATTTGGGATATGCGCAGAGATGCCTGAGGGGCGCAGTCAGTCCGGCAAAGGTGCGCGAGAAGAGACGATCGCCGTAACGGCTTTTCGACCAAGGCCTGAGACGTCGGCGAGTTGACGGATCGACGCGCCGGCGCGATGGGCAACCCGAATCATGTCGTCGCGCAGCCTCGATTCCTTGGCGGCCCGTTCTGCGCTCAGGCCTACCACGACAAGAGCCGCGCCGGCCTCGCCTTGCTCACCACCCCTGTACTTGTCCATTGCGGCAGTCGCCGCTGACACCTCGAGGTCGCTGTACCTCACAGTTCCTCCCTGAGCCCGAGAGCGAGCTTGTCCCGAATTGCCATCAGCAGTGGCACGCGGGGTGACGTCTCGACTCTGGCCTCGGCCTCGTTGAGGTGCGCCAACGTCATCCCGAGGAGCTCGAGTGCCTCGACTCGTTCAAGCTCCACCCTGATCATTGGTCCCATTGTAGCCGCGGGTGGTCCCATTGGGACCACCCGCGGCTACGAGCGGGACGGACCAGACGCCCCCCGACTGCGGCGGCCGGTGCCCGAGGCCCCGGGGCGCTACCCCGAGCGACTGCGCAGGAGCCGTCCGGGGGTTGCCCCCGTGGGCTCACCGTCCCGGATCGTCACCTGGCCGCCGACGAGTGTGGCCAGGAACCCCAGCGACCGCTGCTCGAGCCGGCGCCCCCCGGCGGGCAGGTCGTCGACGAGCCGGGGCACGAGGGGGCCCACCGTTTCGGGGTCGAACACGTTGAGATCGGCCACCATCCCCTCGCGCAGCAGGCCCCGATCGGAGAAGCCCCACGCCAGCGCGGGGGCCAGGGTGATCATCCGGATGGCTTCCTCCAGCGTGAACTCCCGGCGGTCGCGCACCCAGTACCCGAGGAGATGGGTGTGGATCGACGAGTCGGCGATCTGGCTGAGATGGGCGCCGGAATCCGAGAACGTCATGACGGCGCGCGGGTGGCGCAGCGCCCGCAGCAGCACCTCTTCGTCCTGGGGATAGCGGCTGGGCTGGATGAAGAGCTGGTCGCCCCCCGACTCCACGCACAAGTCGATCATGGCCTGGGCCGGGTGCACACCACGCTGTCGCGCCACGTCGGCCACCGAGGGGTTGGGGGGTAGACCGCGCTCGTAGACGCGGATGCCCTCGAAGTCCGGTGGACGGGCCTGGGCGCCGACTCCGGTCCAGCGCCTGTACTCGGCGTGGACCGCGGCGTCGACGAGCCCGGCGCGCCCCTCGGGGTCACCGAGGACCCGAAGCTGCTCCTCGACCGGGCGACGGCGTAGGTCGTGCCAGGTCGGGAGCAGGTCGAAGGGGAGCTTCGTCTTCAACGACAAGAGCACCGAGATGCCCCGGCAGTGCGTCTGGGCGATCATCCTGGCCCCGGCGCAAGCGGCGTCGTCGAGGAAGTCGAGCAGGTACCCGGCCGATGCCGTGGCCACGAAGCCGAAGGTCATGGTCACCCGGGTCCCGGCCGCCAGGGCCTGCATCCGGTCCAGGGAACGCCTGCGTTTCTCGGGGTCGGGGGCGGCCATGGCCCCGTCGGTGCCCTCGAAGATGCCGGTCCCGAGCGATCCCATGACGCCGACGAGCTCGACGACCTCCTCCCACGACGCCAGCCGGGACGCCACGGGCCGGTCGTCGGAGGTCTGGTGATGCTCGCTGCGCGACGTCGAGAACCCGATGGCGCCCGCCTCGAGGGACTCGGCCAGCTGGCGCTTCATGGCCATCAGGTCCTCGTCGGTGGACTGCTGTTCGAAGGCCCGCTCCCCCATGGCCCAGGTGCGGAGGGCGGAATGGCCCACGTTGGCGGCGAAGTTGATGCCCTTGGGAAGGCGGTCGACGGCGTCGAGGTACTGCGGGAACGTCTCGAAGCTCCAGTCGATGCCCGCCGCCAGGGCGCCGGGGTCGATGTCCTCGGCGCGCTCGAGGTTCCGCACCACCAGGGCGCGTGCATCGGGGCGCACCGGGGCGAGGGTGAACCCGCAGTTCCCCATCACGGCCGTGGTCACGCCGTGGAAGCACGAGCTGCTCCCCGTGGCGTCCCAGAACACCTGGGCGTCCATGTGGGTGTGCCCGTCGATGAACCCCGGGGTGACGACGTGACCTTCGGCGTCGATGTCGAGCGCGCCCCGCTCCTTGAGCGCTCCGACGAACGCGATCCGGCCGTCGCTGATGCCGACGTCGGCGCGGAACGCGCCCAGACCCGATCCGTCGACCACGGTTCCGTTCCGGATCACCACGTCGTAGGGCACGGGAGTCCTTTGCCAGGCCGGGGAGTAATGCGCTTAGATTAGACGCGATGGACTCCTCGGCCGAAATCCGCCGGCGCCTGGGACATCCCGTCATCGACATCGACGGGCACATGGCCGAGCACCTCCCCACCATCGCCCCCTACCTCGAGCGCGAAGGGCTCTCGCTCGACCATCCGTCGCTGCGCCGGCTCCTCCCCGCCTACGGGGGGACCGACCGCACCTGGCACGAGCAGACCCCCGAGGAGCGGTCCGCCACCCGGACCCCGCGTGGCCCGTGGTGGAGCTCACCGGCGCGGCGCACCATCGACCTCGCCACCGCGCTGTTCCCCGAGCTCCTCTACGAGCGGCTCGACGATCTGGGCCTCGACTTCGGTGTGGTGTACCCCAGCCTGGGCCTGGTCTTCCTCCACAGCGCCGACGAGCGCTACCGCCGGGGCACGTGCCGTGCCCTCAACCGGGCCAACGCCGAGACCTTCGCCCCCCTGTCGGACCGCCTCACGCCCGTGGCAGCCATCCCCATGCACACGCCCGAAGAGGCCGTTGCCGAGCTCGACTACGCCGTGACCACGCTCGGGTTCAAGGCGGTGCTGTGTGCCGGCTACGTGCAGCGCCCCTTCGCCGACCTAGCGGACAGGGATCCCGAGGTGTCCCAGTACGCGTTCTGGCTCGATCAGTTCGGCGTCGACTCTGCCTACGACTACGACCCGGTGTGGGCCAAGGCCGGCGACCTCGGCGTGTCGATCGCCTTCCACTCCGGCTTCATCGGGATGACCCCGTACCGGTCGATCTCGAGCTACGTCTTCAACCACCTGTCGATGTTGGCGGAGGGACAGCAGTCACTGGCCAAGTCGCTGTTCCTGGGCGGGGTCACCCGACGTTTCCCCTCCCTCAACTTCGCGTTCTTGGAGGGGGGCGTGGCCTGGGCGGCCGCCCTCTACAGCGACCTCGTCGGGCACTGGGAGAAGCGGAATCTCGCTGCGCTGCGTCGCGACCTCGATCCGGCCCTGGTCGACCGGGGGCTGCTGGTGGAGATGATGGCGCGCTACGCGCCCGACGCTCCTCGCCTCGACGCCCGGCTCTTGCGGCGCCCGGCCGAGCCCGAGGACATGCTCGACGAGTTCGCGGCGTGCGGCATCGAGTCGGCCCGAGACGTCAAAGAGCTCTTCGTCGACCCGTTCTATTTCGGCTGCGAGGCCGACGACCCGCTCACCTCGATGGCCTTCAACACCGCCATCAACCCTCTCGGTGCCGAGCTCAAGGCCATGATGGGCTCCGACATCGCCCACTGGGACGTCCCCGACATGACCGGCGTGCTGCGAGAGGCGTGGGAGATGGTCGATCACGGGTGGATCGACACCGAGGCCTTCGAGAAGTTCACCTTCAGGAACCCGGTGGACTTCTACACCGGCACCAACCCCGCCTTCTTCAAGGGGACCGTGGTCGAAGATGCCGTCGACCGAGCGCTGGCCGGAGCCTGAGTGCTCGACCTGGTGCTGCGGGGCGGGACCGTCGTCGACGGCACCGGCAGGCCGGCCCGGACCGCCGACGTGGGTGTGCGCGACGGGCGGATTGTTCTGGTCGGCGAGGTCGGGGAGCCGGCGCGGCGCACCGTCGACGTGTACGGCCGCGTGGTGTGCCCCGGCTTCGTCGATGTGCACACCCACTACGACGCCCAGCTCCTGTGGGACCCCACGGCCAGCCCCTCGGTCCTGCACGGCGTGACCACCGTGCTGGGGGGCAACTGCGGGTTCTCCATCGCCCCCCTGGCCCCGGGAGACGCCCGCTACGTGCAGCAGATGATGGCCGTGGTCGAGGGTATCCCCATGGGAGCGCTCGAGAGCATCGGCACCTGGGACTGGACGTCGTTCGACCAATACCTCTCCCGGGTCGAGCGTGCCGTCGCCGTCAACGCCGGATTCCTGGTGGGGCACTCCACCATCCGACGCGCCGTCATGGGCGCGGCCGCCAACCGGGCCGCAGCCACGCCCGAGCAGCTCGCCGCCATGGTCGACCTGCTCGAGCGGTCGCTGGCGCAAGGCGCGCTCGGGTTCTCGTCGTCGCTCGGGGAAGGCCACCTCGACGGTGAGGGAGAGCCCGTCCCGTCGCGCTGCGCCGACTTCGCGGAGATCGTCGCGCTGGCCGGCACTTTGCGGGGACACGCCGGCACGACCCTGGAGTTCATCCCCACGGTGGGCCCGATCCCCCCCGAGCGCATGGAGCTCATGGCGGAGATGTCCCTGGCCGCCGACCGACCCCTCAACTGGAACCTTCTGGGCAGCCTGGCGTCGGAGGAGATCTACCCGCAGCAGCTCGAGGCGTCCGACGTCGCCGCCGCGCGCGGCGCGCACGTCGTCGCCCTGGCCCTTCCCGACCTGATGCGGATGCGCGCCGACAACCTGCTGCCGGGCGTGCCCGGTTGGCGCGCCGTCCTCGAGCTCGACGAGGACGGGCGCAGGGCCGCGGCCGCCGACCCCCGGGCCCGAGCCGACCTGCGGGCCGGGGCCGAGCGCTTCGCCCGCAAGGCGGTGGGTGTGCTCGCCGACTTCGGCCTCATGGAGATCGCCGACCCCGAGTCGAAGTGGGTGGGCCGCTCCCTGGCCGAGATCGCCGCCGCCCGGGGATCCGACGTCATCGACGTGCTGATCGACGTGGTCCTCGTCGAGGACGCCACCCTCTTCATGGTGCTCCCGTCACTGGTGCCGTCCCTGGGTCGCACAGAAGAGGGCTGGCGGGCGCGCGCCGCGGTGTGGAAGGACCCCAGGGTGATGTTGGGCGGGTCCGATGCCGGCGCCCACGTCGACCTGATGTGCCACGCCAACTACCCCACCGTGGTGCTCGGCGAGGTCGTGCGCGGGCGCGGGTTGCTCACTCTCGAAGAGGCGGTCGAGATGATGACCGATCGCCCGGCGCGCCACTACGGGCTCCGGCACCGGGGAAGGGTGACGCCGGGGTGGCACGCCGATCTCGTGGTCTTCGACGCCGCCGAGGTGGCCAGCCGGCCCGCCACCATGCGCCACGACCTCCCCGGCGGCGGCGAGCGGCTCTACGCCACGGCTCGGGGTGTGGCCCACGTCTTCGTGGCCGGGACCGAGGTCGTCGACCACGGCCGGGTCAACGACGCCAGGCCCGGGACCGTGCTGCGGTCGGGCCGCGACACCGACACGGTGTCGCTCAGCGACCTCAGGCGGTAGCGGCGACCTCAGGCGGTAGCGGCGCCGTCGATGACGAGGGTGGTCCCGCTGACGGTGGCGGCGTCGTCGGAAGCCAGGTAGGCCACGGCGGCGGCGACCTCGGCGGGGTCGATCAGGCGCCCCATGGGGGACGAGGCCCGGGCGAGAAGCGCCATGTCGGCGCCCTCGGGCAGCCGGAAGTTGCGGAGCAAGGGCGTGTCCACCGATCCCGGGCACACCGCGTTGACCCGCACCCCGGCCTGGGCGAGCTCTATGGCCATGGACTTGGTGAGCATGATGACGCCGCCCTTGGAGGCGCAGTAGGCGGCGTTGTACGGGGTGGCCCGCAGGCCGGCGACGGACCCCATGTTCACGATCACCCCCCTGGACTCGAGCAGGGCGGGGAGCGCGCTCTGCGACAACAGGAACGTGCCGGTGAGATTGACGTCGATCACGGCGCGCCACTCCTCGAGGGACATGTCCCCGATCCGGCGTGACATCCCGATCCCCGCCACGTTGGCCAGGACGTCGAGGCGTCCGTGGCGCTCGAGCACCGACGCCATGGCCGCCGCGCACGAGCCGGGGTCCGTGACGTCGCACACGATGCCGCCCGCCATCACCTCGATGTCGCCGCCGACGACGGATGCGCCCTCGTCCGCCAGACGCGTGGCGACGGCGGCACCGATGCCGCTGGCGGCGCCGGACACGAACGCCACTCTCCCGTCGAGCCGACCCATGGTCGTCGATGGTAGCGCCGGCATGCGCGCCCATTACTGTGGCCATCCATGGGAACCCTCGACGGGAAGGTGGCCGTCGTCACGGGCGCGGCCGGGGGGATCGGGCGCGCCTCGGCCCAGATCTTCGCCCGCGAGGGTGCGAGCGTGGTGGTGGCCGACGTCGACGAGGCGGGTGGTGACGAGACCGTGGCGCTGGTCGAGGCAGGTGGTGGTCGGGCCAGCTTCGTCCGGACCGACGCGAGCGTGAAGGCCGACGTCGAGGCCATGGTGCGCCACGCCCTCGACACCTACGGGGGCCTCGACTGCGCCCACAACAACGCCGGGATCGCCGCGCCCCTGGCTCCGCTGGCGGACTACCCCGACGAAGCCTGGGACCGCACCTTGGCGGTGATGCTCACAGGCGTCTACCACTGCATGAAGGCCGAGATCCCCGTGATGCTCGAGCGCGGCGCCGGTGCCATCGTCAACACGGCGTCGGGTGTGGGCCTCGTGGGATACGCGGGGCAGGCCGCCTACACCGCCTCCAAGCACGGGGTGATCGGGCTCACCAAGGTCGCCGCCCTCGACTACGGGGCGCGCGGCGTGCGCGTCAACGCGGTGTGCCCCGGAACCGCCCGCACACCCATGGTGGACCGGGCCCTGCGCCACGACCCGGCGATGGGGGACCATCTGGCCGCACTGCACCCCATCGGGCGCATCGGCGAAGCCGCCGAGGTGGCCGAAGCCGCCGTGTGGCTGTGTTCGCCGGCCGCGTCGTTCGTGCTCGGGGTGGCCCTCCCCGTCGACGGGGGGTATGTCGTGCCATGAGGACGACGCCCGAGTCGGGGACCGTGACCCGCCTGGCGGCCCAGGGACATCTGATCGGGGCCGACTGGAGGGTGGGTGACGGGGCGGGGACGTACCGACACCGCTACGCGGCCACCGGCGCGGTCCAGGCCGAGGTGGGCCTGGCCGGGGCCGACGAGGTGGACGCGGCGGTGCACGCCGCGCGCCACGCGCAGGGGAAGTGGGCGGCGATGCGCCCGGGCAAGCGGGCCGCCATCCTGTTCCGGTTGGCGGAGCTGCTCGAGCGCCACGGCCCCGAGTCCGCCGAGCTCGCCGCCCTCGACAACGGCACGCCGGTCAGCGTCATGAACGTCGGCTCCTACGCCGCGGCCTGGGTCCGCTACTACGCGGGGTGGTGCGACAAGCTCGACGGGGAGATGCTGTCGTCGGAGCCCGGGCTCAGCTACGTCGCGCTCGAGCCTTACGGGGTCGTGGCCGTCATCCCACCCTGGAACGGCTCGATGATGGGGATGGGCCAGAAGTGCGGCCCCGCCCTGGCGGCGGGGAACGCGGTGGTGGCCAAGCCCCCCGAGATCGCCCCTTTCGGAATGCTGCGCTTCGCCGAGCTGGCGCTCGAAGCGGGCCTTCCCCCCGGGGTGCTCAACGTCGTCGTGGGCGGCGCCGACGCGGGTTCGGCACTGGTGGCGCATCCGGGCGTGGACAAGATCAGCTTCACGGGCGGGAGCGCGACAGCCCGCATCCTCATGGCACACGCCGCGCCCAACCTCACGCCGCTGGCTCTGGAGCTCGGCGGCAAGTCACCGAACATCGTCTTCCCCGACGCCGATCTCGACGTGGCCGCCACCATGGCCGCGGTGACCGGGACGGCGTTGCTCGCCGGTCAGGGTTGCGCGCTGCCCACGCGTCTCTATGTCCATGTCGACGTCTACGACGAGGTGGTCGACAAGGTCCTCGCCACCTTGGGGTCCCTCCGGGTCGGAGACCCGCTCGACCCGGCCACGGTAGTGGGCCCGGTGGTGACCGAGGCGGCCATGGACCGGATCCTGGGCGTCATCGACCGGGCCCGGGCCGACGGGGCCACCCTCCTAGCCGGTGGACAGCGCCTCCGCGGTGACCTGGCCCAGGGATGGTTCGTCGCCCCCACCGTCTTCGGGGACGTCGACCACGACAGCGATCTGGCCCGCAACGAGGTGTTCGGGCCTGTGCAGGCCATTTCGGCATTCCGGACCGACGACGAAGCCCTGCACAAGGCGAACGACAGCGCCTTCGGCCTGGCGGCCTACCTGCACACCGATGACGTGCGTCGCGTCCAGCGCTTCGTGCGTGAGCTCGAGGCGGGGACCGTGGTCGTCAACGGCAGGGGCGGCGTCTCGCCCACCACGCCCTTCGGCGGCTTCAAACAGAGCGGGTTCGGGCGCGAAGGAGGGCGGGCCGGCATCGAGGAGATGGTCCACCGCAAGACCGTGTTCGTGGCGCCGTAGGGCCGCCCCGGGCCCCCGAAAAGACCCACGGCCGTGTCACAGCACCCTGACACGCGACCGGGTGCGGTGAGGGCCCCGCCGGGCCCGGGCTCGAAGGGCGAAATCGGTGCCGTGAACTGCGAGGACGCGCAACGGGTCAAGGACGGGGCCTCCCCTGTCGACAACTTTCCCGAGCCCATGGCGACGACACCCCAGAACCAGTCCGGTGGCGGTACTCGGCCAACCGCAAGCGAAGCGAGATCCGGTGTGGAACTCGAGGAA
The DNA here is from genome assembly GCA_963848335.1 of uncultured Acidimicrobiales bacterium. GTDB lineage: Bacteria > Actinomycetota > Acidimicrobiia > Acidimicrobiales > UBA8190 > Chersky-840. The sequence continues at coordinate 956,625 of CAWKDD010000001.1, read as the reverse complement.
GAGCAACGCGCTCCGAGCGCCAGGTCCCTCCGCCACCCCGGGGTCCGCCTGCTGCTCACCGCCGTGGTCCTGTTGCCCATGCTCGCCACCGGGATCCTCATCGTCTCGTCGGCGGTCTCCGCGCTGAAGTTCCGCCAGGACGCGCAGGTGGTGGCCAAGGAAGCCACCGACCTACAGGTCGTCGCCTCGGCCCGGGCCCAGATGAACACGCTCGAGGTCCCGCTCTCCGCCGTGTCCTACGCGGCGCAGATCGGCATCGGCGAACCCGAGCTCGACACGCTGCTACACCCGGCCATCCCCTACAGCCAGCAGCTGAAGCAGGCCACCGCCAACATCGCCGACTACCCGACGTTCTCGTCCACCCCCACACTGCGGGCCGACGTCTTGGAGCTGCAGGCGATGATCCCCCAAGTGGAGGCGAAGTCGGTGTCGTTCACCGACGTGCACAACTTCCTCGACAAGATGGCGACCGACATCGACAACGTCTGGTTCGGCGACTACAACCACCTCCAGTCCGACATCGCCACGTGGCAACCGCCGGGATCGTTCGAAGTGCACGCGTCGGCACTGCGCCAGACCTTCCAGGCGTTCCTGGCCGGTGGTCAGGAGATCGAAGGTGCCATCTTCGTCCTCGAGGGCATCGGGCCGGCCGACTCCAAGCAGGTGCTCATCCAGGCCGCCGGGGACTTCAAGACCGCCACCGGAGAGTTCGCCGGCCAACTCAGCCCCAACGCCGAACAGGCGTGGCGCCACTTGCAGAGCGATCCCTCGGACCGGCAATTCGCGGCCACCATCCAACAGGGGGTGTCGGTCGCCATCAACGGCACGACCCCACCGTTCGTCGGCAACACCACCTTCGCCGGCACGTCCATGACGCCGGGGATCCACTACCTCACCGACCTCGACAAGCTCGTGACGTCGGCGTCCCAGGACCTCCACAACACGGCGCTGGCGCAGGCCTCGGCGGCCTCGGGCCGGCTCTTCGGCGAGATCGTCTTCCTCGCCCTGCTGGCGCTGGTGTGCCTGGGCGGTGTGGTGGTCGGTGGCCGGGTGCTCACCCGGCCGCTCAAGAAGCTGGCCGCCGCGGCCCAGCAGGTCCACAGCGGGGACTTCGACCTGGCCCGACTGCCCGATTCGGGGCCCCGTGAGGTGGTCACCACCACCGAAGCGTTCAACGACATGGCCTCGACCCTGCGCGCCGTGGAGGCCAAGGCCGTGGCGCTGGCAGCCGAGGACCTCTCCGACCCCGAATTGCTCACCCCGCTGCCGGGCCGGACCGGCCACGCCCTGCAGGCCTCGGTCGACACCCTCGCCATCCGCATCCGTGAGCGCGAGCTGCAGCGCCAGCTCCTGCACGAGGCGGCCACCCACGACGCGCTCACCGGGCTGCTCAACCGCGCCGCCATCTTCGACTTCCTCACCCACGACGTGAGCCGCCGGCGGGGGGCGGGCGAGACCGTCGCCGTGCTCTTCATCGACCTCGACGGGCTCAAGCCCCTGAACGACACCTATGGGCACGAGGTGGGCGACACCGCCATCCTGGCCACGGCCATGGCCCTCATGCAGGCCACCCACGAATGCGACGTGGTGGGACGCCTCGGCGGCGACGAGTTCCTGGTGGTGTTGTGCCACGACCACAGCTGCAGCGGCGACACGGTGGTCGAGCGCATCCGCGACAGCGTGGCGCAGTGCCGGATCCCCGTACAAGACGTGCTCGTGCCCCTGGAGGCGAGCGTGGGCGTGGCCCTGGCCCAGTGCGACACCGACACCGACCCCATGCTGCTCGTGCGTCAGGCCGACGAGGCCATGTACGAGGCCAAGAAGACCGCTCGCGCCATCCGCGACCGCTTCACCGCCGCCAACAGCTGACCCCCGTCGCTCGACGGGATCCCTCCGGGATCGGGATCGTCTGGCTGTCTGCTTGGTCACGCTGTCTGGATGGTCATGCTGATGGTGCGCTTGTGTGACACGGAGGCGCTGCTGAGCTCGACGGTCACACCCGGGCCCGTGCACAACGTCCTGGTGGACCCGCGCCTCAGGGTCGCATCCAGATGGGGCGAGACACACGACGCCGCCGACGGCGCGAACCGTTGCACGCTGGCAGAGAGCAGCGACGCTGCAGCCCGGTCGGTCAGGGGTGAAGCATCGGTGGTGCTGAGAGGCCCGCCGGGGGTGCAGGTCATCCCGATCGAATCGACGTTGCCGACGGGGCCGAGGATCCCGATGACGCACCCGGTCCCGTCACCGCCCGATTCATCGTTCTCTCCACAGAACTGGCTGCACCCCTGGGCCGCGGAGAGGCTCTGCGTCGTTCTCCAGTACTGCCCCTCGGCACCGTGGGTGTCGAAGAACGACGCCACTTTGGCCAGCGACACGCCCAGACCACGGGGAGGGGCCGACCCTGTCGTCGTGGTGGCGGGAGATGGGGATCCGCCACAGGCCGCCAGCAAGACGGCCAGAACCCCTAGTCCGAGCATCCTCCGCATGGGCCGCTCATCATGCCTCACCGTGTGTGGCCTCGTCCCGGAGCACGGTCTCGTCCCGGAGCACGGGCACCCAATGCGCCAGGGCCGGGACCCGACGACCCGGCACCTTGGCGGCCTCGTCGGCGCGGCGCAACGCGACGGCATCGTGGGCGTGGGGCCCGGACAGGAACGACGCCATCTCGTCGGGAGAGAGCGGACCGCCCTGGAGGCCGAGGGTGCGCGTGCTCTCGGTGGAGAGCCACCCCCGGTACGAGGGGTCGGTCGCCACCAGGTAGCGCTTGGCCGGGACGTGCCCCGCCACCACATCCGCCACCCGGTGGCCGAGCAGGCCCCGCACACGCTGGGCACCGAGCACGCCGTGGTGCTCGTCGGGCCCGTAGCGGTGCCCGATGTCGTGGACCAGCCCGGCCAGCTGCAGCTGGCGGTCGTCGGGGTGGGACCGGGCCAGCTCGAAGGCGCACTGCAGGCCATGGTCGAGCTCGCTCAGGCCCGGAGTGTCCTCCGACGGCTCCGACGCCATGGCCTCCAGCACCTCGAGCAGCTCGTGGAGCGTCACGTCACGCGGTCGGGCACCCGACCCACCCCCCCGTCGTAGGTCAGCATGCCGCTGAGGGAGCGATCGGCGTGCCGGGAGCGCCACGTCAGCATGGACTGCGCCTGCTCCAGGACGACACCGGGGTCGGTGAGCTCGGTGCGCCACGTCGGGTCGGCGGCGAGGTCGAAGCATCGCCACTCTCCCTTGCCGTACTGGACGTAGGCCAGCGACTCCGAGCGCAGGACGGCCAGGTGCATGGAGTCCAGGCGGCGGTCCCAGGGCCAGGCCTGGGGGCCGCGGTAGATGTACTCCCAGCGCCAGTCGTACTCCCAGTGCGCGGCGTCGCGCCACCACGGCGGCGCGCTCCCCCCGCAGGAAGGGGGTGAGGGGCATGCCGTCGCACTGCGCCGGGACCTCGATGCCGATGGCCTCGCAGATGGTGGGGAAGACGTCGACGTTCTCCGTGAAGCTCCGTGACGACACCTCCGTGGCCCTCGCCCAGACGGGGGTCGCGCACGATCCCCGGGATGTGGTAGCTCGACTCGAAGGGGCCTCCCTTGCCGAGGGTCCCCTGGTCCCCGAGCTGCTCGCCGTGGTCGGAGGTGACCACGACGAAGGTGTCGTCCCACATCCCCAGAGCGTCGCAGGCTGTCGAGGACGCGGCCGAGCTGGGCGTCGACGTCGGAGATCATTCCCAGGTACTGCGCCTGCAGCGCACGAAGCTCGTGGTCGTCGGCCGGCGCCCGCACATCGGCGAGCCGGCCGCAGAACGGCATGTCCCGATCGGGTGGCCCCGGCACGGGTGGCAACGACTCGGGGTCGTAGCGGCGCGCCCACCGGCCCGCGGCGGCATAGGGCGGGTGGGGGCGGAAGTAGCTGGCGTGCGCGAACCACGGTCCGTCCTGACGCTCGAGCCAGGCGATGACCGTGTCGCTCAGGAACGCCGACACCCCGAGGGCATCGGGGCGATCGGGTTCGCCCGCCAGGGCGGGGTCGCCGCCGACGGGCACGTCGTAGCCGAGGCCGACGAGCCACGCCCGCCACGCGTCCTGTTCGTCGGGCAGGTCCAGGGCCACGTCGAAGCCGGGTAAGAAGCCCTGGTACGTCCACAGCCGGGCGTCGTCGGGCCCCGTGGCCGTCCTGGGGTCGATGCCCTGGTCGGTGTAGCCGAAGAGGGTCGGGACGTACCCGGCGCGTCGTGCCGCTCTGGCCACGTTGTCGAAGCGGAAGTCGAGGGGGGTGCCGTTGCCCACCACACGGTTGTTCATCTGGTAGGTCCCCGTGTAGAGACAGGCCCGGCCCGGCCCGCACGGGGCGGCCTGGCTGTAGTGCCGGGCGAAACGCACGCCCCTCGCCTGCCAGCCGGTCGAGGTTCGGCGTCTGCACCACGGGGTGGCCGGCCACCGACAGGCAGTCGCCCGCGGAACTGGTCGAGCGTCACGAGAAGAACGTTCATCGGAGTGCCCCTGTGCCCCCTCGTCGCTGCGCCCGGTCCCCGGCGCCGCCCCATGGTGCCCCGGGCGCCTTCACCTCGACAACCACGGCGCCGGTCAACGACGCAGCCGCGGCTCCCCGGGCGCCTCGTCGGCCTCCAGGGCGCGGCCGTCGACCCAGCCCGACCACCCCGTCGAGGTGAGGACGTGGGCCCAGGCACCGAGGCGTTCGACGACCTGCACGGGCAGTCCCGGAGGCAGCTGCCCGACGAGATGGCTGGTGGGATCGGGCTGCGCCCACGCCGCGCAGCCCGGTCCGGGGGACGAGGGCGTCGGGTGCGAACCGCCGCGGCGGCGCAGTGCCGGCGGCGGGCGAGATGGGACGGGCCCGCACCTGGTGATGACGGAAGGGGGACGCGGCCAAAGCCCGGCGAAAGAGATGGACGTAGAGCACCACCCCCACGGCGAGCACCGTGAAGGCCAGCACCGAGGCGTCGAGGCCCAACAGCGCGTCGTAGGCGGCGTGGCCGGCCGCCGCCACCAGGTAGGCGCGCCGAACACCGCGGCGCGGCTCCCGATCCCGCAGCGCCGGCGGCCGTAGGCGTAGCCGATGATGCCCGTCCAGGCCATGTGCCCGAGGTTGCCCGCCAGGGCGCGCACCGGCGCCGTCGACGACGAGGGCCAGATGGGCGGCCGACGACGGGGACAGGTGGTACGCCAGACCCACGTCGTAGCTGCGCAGGATGTAGGTCAGCGACTCGAGGCCGGCGAAGCCCAGGGCCACCGCCGATGGCGTAGACCATGCCGTCGACGGGCTCGTTGAGGTTCGGGCTCCGGCGCGTGCCGAGCACGAGCACCGCGAACTTGGATCCCTCCTCGATGAGCCCCACCAGCGAGCGCGCCCCCGATGACGACGCCGGCCGCGCCGGTCAGGCGCGGTCCGACGAGCGACTCCAGCACGAACGCCAAGGCGACGGCCAGGACCGACATGACGTAGAGCTTGGCCACGAGCCACTTGGGCTCCTTCTCGTAGCGGTCGCGGCTGTAGACGAGCACCAGCCACAGCAACGACGGCACGAAGGCGGCGATGGCGGCTTCGGTACGGATGTCCACGGGACCCTCCGTCCCCGGTGAGCGCCCGGAGCTCAGGCGCTGACCGGCACCTCGAGGTCCGATGCCGCCGTGGCGGTGGCGCCGAAGCCGGAGGCCGCCATCCGTTCAGCCCGATGGGCGGTGGCCCACCCCGGCCCGCGCACCACGTACGACAGGCGCTCGCGCCAGCTCGTCGAAGCCGCCACGTCTCGCAGCATCTCCACGTACTCGTGGGTGGCGATCCGGCCCGGGTTGAAGGTGTTGATGTTCTTGGTCAGCCCGTACACGACGCGATCGCCTTCGGGCTCGAAGGTACCGAAGAGCCGGTCCCAAAGGATGAGGATGCTGCCGTGGTTGCGGTCGAGGTACTGCCGGTTCGAGCCGTGGTGCACCCGGTGGTGCGAGGGCGTGTTGAGGACGGTCTCGGCCTGACCCAGGGCCCCGATGGTCTCGGTGTGGATCCAGTACTGGTAGAGCAGGTTCACGCCCCGCGCCGATTCGACCAGCCCGGGGCGGATGCCGAACAGACACAGCGAGCCGAAGGGGACGAAGGTGCCGAAGGCTTCGGCCACCGGTTGGCGCAGCGCCGTCGACAGGTTGTAGTGCTCGCTCGAGTGGTGCACCACGTGGATGGCCCACATGTAGCGGCTGGTGTGCATGAAGCGGTGGTCCCAGTAGTACAGGAAGTCCCATGCCGCGATGGCGGCCGCCAGGGCCAAGCGGCCCGGTGCCGAGGTCGGGCAGGAGCCGGCGCCGCCACAGGCGCTCGGCGGTGGTGCCCGACGCCCACGTGGTGGTGAGGGCCACGCCCCCCGCCACCACCGATACCACCCCGCCCACCGACGACACCTGTCGCGCCAGGCGCGCTGCGGTGCGCCGCTCGGCCCGGGGCGAACGTCGGGGCGGACCCGTTGCCCACGAGCTCGGGACCCACGATCTCCGGGCCGACGAGCTCCCGAGCCTCTGCCTGACGAGCTTCGATCCGCCTCGTCACGGCGTCGGCGACGGTGGTGGCGGCGACCGCGCCGACGGCTCCGACCACCAGGGCCTTGCCGTAGCGGCCGCGTCCGGGCGTGAAGGGCTTGAGCAGCTTCGGCATCACCAGCGGCGCCACCAGGCTGCCCACCCCCATGGCCAGGCTGGCCAGGGTGTCGCGCTTCTCGTAGTCCCCGGCGGTGGGTCCCCGCTGGGCGGCGCGCCGGCGCAGCCACAGGTACTCCGCCGCCATGCTGGCGAAGTAGAAGGGTACGGCCAGGACCGTCAGGTCCAAGGCGGCGTCGCCGTCGGGAGCGACCTTGGGCGCGGAACCCGGGCTCGGACGGCGACGACGCACGGCCCCATTGTGCGCCGCCCGGTCCACACCCGTCGACCGCCGGGCCCGGCGCTGTGCCCGACCGGCGGGCCGGGCTGGGCCGCAACGCTCCTGCACCGAGCCGCTTCAGCCCGCGGGCTCGACGCTCACGGCGTGGATGGCGGCCAGGGCCGGACCGGCCAGGCCGTGCAGCAGGAACGTGCACAGCTCGTCGGCCGCCTCTTCGACGGCCGCGGGGGCGGGGTCGCCGGCCCGGACCGACATGGCTCCGTAGAGCTGCTGGCCCACGAACGTCGTGGCCTTGTCGGCGTCGAGCAACCGGAAGTCCCCCGACTTCGTGCCCTGCTCGATCACGTCGTGGATGAGCCCGGCGACGTCGAGCCCGATGAGGTCGAGCTCGGCGCCGACGGTCGAGGCCAGTTGGTTGGGCGCGCCCTGGGTGGCCACGGCCAGACGGAAGAAGGCGGGGTTCTCGTCGATGCGCTCCAGCATGCCGAGCACGAGCGTGCGGAGGCGCTCGACCGGGGCGCTGTCGCGCTCCCACGCCGCCACGATCGAATCGAGGAGCAGCCGGTGCATCCTCTGGAGACAAGCCCGGAGCAGCTCGTCGCGATTGGCGAAGTACACGTACAGCGTCGAGCGTGCCACCCCGGCCTCGGTGGCGATCTCGTCCATGGGGACCTCGGTCGTGGCGCGTTCGCCGAACAACCGGCGGGCCACGTCGACGATCTGGTCGCGGCGGAAGTCCCGGATGAGGGCCTTCAGCTCTGCCGGCGAGGACCGGGGCACCTCAACGGGCCCCGACGGGCTCCGCCGGCGAGAACGCCACAGGGAGGTGCTTCACCCCGTTGATGAAGTTCGACTGCAGCCGCTCCACCTCGCCGGCCACGTGGATGTCGGGGAGGCGGTCGAGCAGATGCTCGAACATCACGATGATCTCCATGCGGGCCAGATTGGCTCCCAGGCAGAAGTGGGGACCACCCCCGCCGAAAGCCATATGGGGATTGGGTTTTCTGCCCACGTCGAACCGATCGGGGTCCTCGAACACGGTCTCGTCCCGGTTGGCCGACACATGGAAGAAGACCACCTTGTCCCCCTCCTTGATCAGCTGGCCCCCGATCTCGACGTCTTCGGTGGCCTGACGGCGGAAGTTCATCACGGGCGTGACGAAGCGCAGCATCTCCTCCACCGCCGAGGGCAGCAGCGACCTGTCCTTGCGCACCCGGTCCCACTGGTCGGGGAATTGCGAGAACGCCACCATCGCCCCCGACATCAGGTTCCGGGTCGTCTCGTTGCCCGCCACGGCCAGCAGCATGAAGAAGAGGTCGAGCTCGAGCTCCGACAGTTGCTCCCCGTCCAGCTCCACCTGGGTCAGCACGCTCATGAGATCCTCACGGGGGTTGCCCCGCTTCTGCTCGTAGAGCTCGGCCGCGTAGCCGAACAGCTCGGCCGCGGCCAGCGCCGCGTTCTCGTCGGCGAGCATCTCGGCGCCCTGGTACTCGGCGTCCTCGCGCCCGATCATCCGGTTCGACCAGTCGAACATCTTGGAGCGGTCCTCGGGCGGCACCCCGAGGAGCTCGGCCAGCACCACGAGAGGCAGCTCGGCGGCGACGTCGATGACGAAGTCGGCCGAACCCGACTCGCAGATCCGGTCGATGATCTCGTCGGCCACGCCGTGGATGGACTGCTGCAGCTCGGCGATCATGCGGGGGGTGAAGCCCTTGTTGACCAGACGCCGGTAGCGCGTGTGCACCGGGGGGTCCATGGTGACCATCATCAGCCGCTGCTGCTCGAGCTGGTCGTCAGGCGTCTCCCACAGAAAGGTGCCCTTGCGGTACGACGAGAACCGCTGGGCGTCGCGGTTGACCGTCACGCAGTCCTCGTGCCGGGTGATGGCCCAGAAGCCGGGCCCGTCGGTCTCCTCGTGCCAATAGGCCGGAGCGTGGCTCCGGAGATGGGCGAACCACTCGTAGGGCACGCCGGCCACGAAGTTGCGGGAGTCGGTCAGGTCGATCGGTTCGATCGGGGAGCGGTCCATCCGGACGACACCTCCAGTGAATCAGACACGATGTCCGATTCTCGAGATCATATGTCCACCCCGTCGTGTCGTCAACGCCTGGGCCGACCCCTGCCGCCATCGCCCTGGCGCCCGCTCGCCCGCCATCGAAGGTCGTGACACCGCGCACCGTGACTTGCGCTGGACAAATATTGCGGCTGCGGCGACAGTTGGCGTCGTGAGGGTCGGGCACGAGGGGCGCGAGGGCACCACCGGACGGGCCACGACCGAGCGCGGTTGACCGAGCACATCCTCGCCGCCGTCGCCCTGCTCGCCGTGGTGAGCGCCGGCGGCACGGTGTGGCTGCTCGTGCGCGACGAGCGCGGCATGAGCCGGCCCTCGAGCGCGCGGGCCCTGCGCCGCCTCACCGCCGCCAGCGCCCTGGTGGCGTTGGCCACCATCGTCTTCCTGCGCCCGTGGTACTGGGAGGTGTCCCTCGCGGCCCTGGTGGTGGTGGCGTTCCTGGGCGTCCACGGCATGCTGCGGGCCCTGGAGCACCGCACCTCGCCGGCCGGCTGGGGGGCCATCGCCACGGCCATGGCCTCGGTCGTCCTCGGATCCGCGCTCCTGACCCTGGGCGGGACCGCCGCGGTCGTCGACGGGGCGGCCCTGGTGGGGGGGAAGTCGGTTCCCGTGGCCCACGACGGCCAGGTGCTCGCCCGGCCCGTGCTCTACCAGGTGTTCTGGGGGCCGGAGTGGGACGCGCCCGGCGCCACCACCGCCGCGCTCGTCCAGGCCTCGGCGTTCCAACTGGCCCTGCCCACCTCGACATGGGCGGCGGCGGTGCGTGGGGGCGGGGTTCGGGGTGGGGTCGCTCGGCTCGGGCGGGTGCTGGGTCGATCCGCGCCGGCCGACGTCGTCGAGCCCGGCCTCGAGCATGTCGTCGGGCCCGTTCCCCGCCGAGCTGCACCGGGTCTTCGGCGGCGGGGCACGACTGGTGCCGTGCCCGGGGTACTCCTCGGCCACGGCCCCGCCCACCTTGCCGGCCGACGCCGTGGTGGCGCTGTGGCTCGACCCGGGTGTGGCCTACGACCTCGGGGGGGTCTCCGCCCACGGCGTCGTGCCGTGGCCGGGACGGCCCGACGGCCTGGTGGTGGCGGGGCTGACGGGTGGCTTCGCCTCCTGGGGCGGGCCGCCCTGCGCGCGCAGCGCCGCCTGCCGGTCGGTGCCGGGCTACGCCACCCCCACCTACGCCCTGTCGCACGAGCTCGTCGAGGCCACCACCAATCCCTTCGGCCACGGGTGGTTCGCCGACGTTCCCTTGCGGTGGTCGGCGCGCTACTTCCTTTCCCACGGACCGACGTCGCTGCTCGGGGCGGCCCCGGCCTTCCAGGGCGAGGTCGCCGACCTGTGCGAGCCCGGCCAGCCCGACCGCGCCCCGTCGCCAGGTCAGAGCCACGTTCGGTGCGCAACACCTGACCGTGGCCAGCTTCTACCGCCCCGGGAAGGGGTGCGAGGCCTGATCCTCAAGTCCCCGGGGGCCCACGCCGAGGCCCAATAGGTGACCTCGATCGCCAGACGGGTGGCATCGGACCCCCGGCGGCCGGTGTCCAGGACGCGCCGGCGGCACGCTCGCCCTGCGCCCGGGCGCCACGCTCGCCCTGCGCACCGGGCGCGCCACGCTCGCCGCCCAGTGGCGGCCGGTGGTGCTGCCCGCGCTGGTGCTGTGGTTCATGGCTTGTGTCGTCTCCGCCCTGGTACTGCGCCCCTTCGACGTCCTCGAGTACGAGCGCTACGCCCACGCCGCGCTGCACACCCCCCTGTTCCACCACTTCCCGCTCGAGTACCCGGCACCCGCGCTGATCGTGTTCCTCGCCCCCCTGGTGCTCCCCTTCTCCTACCCGTGGGCGTTCGCGCTCTTGGCCGGCGTCGCCGTCCTCGTCCTCGTCACGACGTACGAGGGCTCGGGATTGCCGGGCTGGGACGTGCACTGCGCGGGACGGCTCATCGTCTACCTGGCCTTGGGCTCGGTCATGGTCCTCACCGGCCGCTACGACGTCTTCGCGGCCACCCTGGCACTGCTTTCGTTGCGCTCGGCCCGGCACGACCGTTGGAACGCGGCGTGGACGTGGAGCGCGGCCGGAGCCGCCATCAAGCTCTTCCCCGCCGCCTTGTGGCCGGTGTTCCTGGTCGCCGAATGGCGCCGCACCGGTCGCGTCCCGCTGCGCCGGCTGTGGTGGATGGCGGCCACCGTCTTGGTGGTGGCCGGGGTGCCCGCCCTCGTCGACCACAGCGCCGCCCTCAACGTGTTGCACTACTACCTGCACCGCCCCACCGAGGACGGCAGCCTGGCCGCGGGGCTGTCGGTGATCTTCGACTTCCACGGCACTGATTGGTCCTCCACCTTCCACAGCGTCAACGTCGTGAGCGGGATCTCCGGGGTCCTGGGCCTCGCCACCGAGCTGGCCGGCGTGGGCGCTTGCGTGTGGGTGTGGTGGCAGCAGGCGCGCGGCCGCCTGAGCATCGAGGCGGCCTGCCTGGCCACGCTCACGTTCGTGATGCTCGGGTCCAAGGTGCTGTCGGTGCAGTACCTGATGTGGCTGATGCCGCTGTGGGCCCTCTACCAGCTGCGCGTCACGTGGTTGCTGGCGGCCACGGCGAACCTGGTCGTCTTCCCCTACGCCATCTCGGCGAGCGGTTTCGGATACGTCCCCGAGCACGCCTTCGCCACCAGCCTCACGCTCACGTTCTTCGCCCGCGACGTGCTCATCGTGGTGGGCACGTGCCTGTGGCTGCGGTCCGAGCTCGGGAGCCGGGCACCTGCGCCCACCCGTTCCCCCGTGCTGCAGGACGCCTGACTACGGGCTGAGGACCGGGACCTGGCTCGAGGCGGTCAGGTTGTAGGTGAGGCCGATGGGCGCCACCAGTCCCTTGGTCGTCACCGCCAGCGACACCTCGATGGTGGTCGGGGCCCCGCACGATCCGCCGCAGGTGACGATGATGTTGACGTCGCCGTTGACCGCCGGCTGCGTCAGCGTGATGGCGTTCTTGTTCGCGGCGCACAGCGGTGCGGTGTTGACGGTGAGCAGAGGCGCGGCCTGGGACACGGCCTTGGCGATCGAGGTCGGTAGCCCGGTCTCGCAGTACTCGCCGTTGCCCGCCGTCAGCAGTGGGCTCTCGATCGACGCCATGCGCGCCCCGGCGCTGGCCCCGTCGTGCAGGGCGGAGTTCTGATAGGCGAGGAAGCACCCGGCGATGATGCCGAAGAGGAGCAGGAACAGCAGCGGCGCCACCAGCGCGAACTCGACGAGGGTCGCCCCCGTGTCGTCGCGGCGGTGGGCCCGGCGGCGGGCGCGGGGTCGCATCACCCGATGAGCGACAGGCTGCTGCCGCCGGGCAACGCGTAGGGCTGGCCCAGGATGGTGATGGTGGTGGCCCCGTCGGTGTTGAAGTCGTCCACGATGGCGGTGCCGTTGAGGGTGAACGAGCCGCCCGACTCCGCCGGTCCCATGGTGGTGGGCCAACCGGCGCCGAACCCGGTCTGGAGCGTGCCTCCGGCGTAGAAGGGGATGCCGCCACCGGGCCCGTCCCAGTAGTCCTGGGGGGCGTTCTGCCCGTAGTTCGACAGCGACGCGTTGTAGACGACGCCGTTGACCAGGATGTCCGACCGCGTCACCGGTCTCGGCGTTGAACCCGTAGTTGGCCTCTTGGGTGGGGTCCTGGTACAGCGCCAGGCCGGGCGTGCCCCCCACTCCTCCGAAGGCTCCGGAGGTGGCACCGCTCAGGGTCACCGAGGTGCCCGCCACGCCGCCGATCATGAGGGAGAAGTTGCTGCCCGTGCCGGTCATCGAGGAGTCCGGAGTGCTCGAAACCGGCTAGTCGAGGTAGGCGAGGACGCCGTACTCGGTCGAGTTGGTCCCCCCGCACACCGCCGATGCAGACGAGCGAGGTCTCGTCGATGTTGTTGCCCCAACCGCTGGCCGTGCTGGTCTTCGTGCCCGCAGGCAGGCACGGTGCGCCGTTGCCGGTACCGCTGGCGGTGAAGGCACCCGAACTGTTCACCGAGCCCGGCACGTTGCCCGCCAGTGGGTACGGCGTCCCGCCCTGGCCGCCGGTGGCGATGACGACGTTGGATCCCGTCACCGTGTCGCCCGAGGACTGCGGGTTGATCCACAGGCCCTGTGTGAACACGTAGATGCCCGGGTAGCCGCCGTCGGGCCCGGCACAGTCGGCGAAGGTGGCCGAACCGGTGAGCTCGACCGGGTTCGGGTAGATGCCCGGTGACAGGCTCTGGGTCCCGCTCAACACCCCCGAGATGTTGTTGTAGACCGTCGGGCCGGCGTCACCGGGGCAGGCCACGTTGGTGCTCAGGTTCAGCGGGCTGGGCGGCGCCTCGGTCGAGGCCAGCGGGTCGGAGATCTGCGTGCTCGAAGGCTCGATGTTGTTGTAGTCGATGGTCACCGGAGAGTTCGAGCAGATCATCTGGTTGGCCGGCAGCTGAGCGGCCGGGTCACCGCTCTGGTACGCCGGGCTCGTGGGTGGGTTCGTGGATCCCGGAGGCGGCGGATCGAGCAATCCCTGGATGCCGTTGTTCTCGAAGCACGTGTCGAGCGGCCACAGGTTCTGGCCGTTGCAAGGTGCCGATGGAGTGGATGGTGCCGTACATGTAGAGGTTGCTGTCGGTCTTGGCGTCGATGGCGTCGTCCCACGGTAGTCGTCGGCCGTCCCGCTCCATGGCTGGTTGGCTGCACGTTGGTGTTGAGGACGATGTCGCCCGATACCACGAAGGTCCCGGTGCCGCCGCCGAGGATCTCGTGCGGTCCCACCTTGTTGAGGGCGATGATCGAGAAGGGCTGCCCGGTGGCGGTGTTGGACACCTTGCTGGAGGCGTAGCCGCCCAACTGGTGGATGCCGAGGACCCCGGCGAAGAACGGCGACCACGTCTGGGTGGCGACGACGGTCACGCCACAGGCCCCCGGGGGCGGTTCGGGGGTGTCGCTGCTGGTGGGCGTGAAGGTCGAGTTGGGGATCACCGTCCCGGTCGAGGACACGTACTGGGCGCTCCAGCTGGTGCCGATGCCGGAGTCGTTCTCGGAGATCAGCTTCTGGATCAGCGCCGTGACCTCCTGCATGGTCAGGGCGGTGGTCCCGTTGCAGTAGGTGGAGTCGTTGAGCTGCTGCGCGGCGGCATAGGCGGCGAAGTCGGTGGCGTTCTGGGCCCGGCGGTTCTGGACGAACCCGAAGCTGCCGTCGATGGCGATGGCGATGAGCCCGAGCAGTACCACCATGGCCACGGCCACGATGATGATGACGACGCCGCGCTCGTCCTCTTCTCCCCGACGGACGATCCGGTTCATGAGTACCTCGCAGTGGCGTGTGCGGTGACGGGGAAGGTGCCCACGAAGGGGACGAGGGAGCTCGATCTCTGGGTGATGGTGATGGTGACGACGTTGATGTTCAGCGTCCCCCCGTTGGCCGTGGAGATCGTCTGCTGCGCGGTCGTCATGGAGACGTAGCCGTCGGCGCCCGAATCGCTGTCCTGGTACACACCCGGCGTGCCTTCTTCGGAGTTGACCGCGGTGGTGGCGTCGTTCAGGACGGTCTGCGTGGCAGGAGGAGTGGCGCTACCGAGCTCGTTGGCGGCCTGGATGGCCCCGGCGCGCGCCGCGCTCGGTCAGGCGCTCCGCCAGCTGCATCCCGCTCCACCCGTTGAAGGCCACCCCCAGCAGCAGCGCCACCAGGGGCAGGACGATGACCAGCTCGACGAGGGCCTGGCCACCCTCGTCACGGCGCCGGCCGCCACGGCTCACCGGGTAGGAGCGGTGGTGCGTGACCGGGGCGACGGAGCGGGCGCCGAAGAGCGGACGGTCATGGCGTCGGGTCATAGCTGCCTGGAGCCGACGAACCTGCGGAGCTGGATTTCGAGCTGGAGCCGGTGCTGCCCGTGCTGCCTGCGACGGCGAGGCCGGGAGGGCGAGGCTGGTGCCGGCACTGGTCGAGCCCTGCGCGGTCGGAGTGGCGGGGATGAGGTTCGAGCCGTTGATGGTGGTGGGCGCGGTGGGCGTGTTGCCCGTGGCCTCGAGGGCGAGGTAGATGCCCCCGGTCACTCCGCCACCGTCGCTGTTGGCCAGGGCGATGCGGGCCGCGGCGGCGGGCGGGACGGCGAAGGTGATGACGTTGGAGGCCTGCGGTGCGCTGGTGGTCTGGGTGGCGCTCTCCGTCGTGCCCGGAGCGGGGACGAGGGTGGTGCCCACGGCCAGGACCGGCACGGCCTGGTACAGGTAGGTCTCCTGGCTGCCGTTGACGTCGATGAGGATGTCGACCTTGTCCCCGGGCTGGATGAGACCGGCCACGCCGTGGACCTGGTCGACCGACACCGAGATGGCGACGTCGCCCTGGGGCACGGTCTCGGCGGCGACGCTGGCGATGGTGTCAGGGGACTGGAACATCCCCGACACGACGACCTCGCCCACGGGCAGGTTGGCCCCCGCCTCCTGGTTGCGGATGGCCGAGAGGTTGGTGACCGCCGAGCTGGGCCGGAACTCGGCCGGGATCTTCTTCTGCGAGACGTAGCCGCCGCTGGCGACCTGGGAACCGGTGAGCGTGCGCGGGATCGTCTTGGTGATCACGTACGCGGGCACGAGCTTGGCGTTGTGGTAGGCGTCCTGCTGGGCGTTGTTGAGAAACACGTAGCTCAACACCGAGGCCAGTACCCCGACCGCGACAGCGACGGCGACCACGACCGTCCGCTTGGAAGTCATCCGAGCCCCCCTCTAGGCGAGCCGGAGCCGAATCCGTGCTCGAAGTACGAACCCGGAGCTGTGTCTCGGCGCCCGGCGATGTCCACTGCAGTGGACCGTTCGACGCCCAGTGTGCGCGACCGCGACCCCATTGACAATGACCTGGGAGGCAAATGAGTCGCAGGTCCTACCGCTCATTTGGCGCCCAGCGCGGCTCGACGATCGGGAGCCCGGGGGGCTCGAGGAGCGAGCCGACCGGTACAGACAGCGCCGTTGGGCTAGCCGCCACCGAGGCCGCGAAGAGCCGCCTCGACGCCCCTACCCCGATTGCGCCGGGTGGACTGCTTCCCGGAGACGGCGTCTAGGAGACTGCTCCTTTGAGACCGCCTCTAGGAGACTGCTTCTAGGACTCGGCGGGGGTGAGCATGGCCGTGATCTGGGCCAGGTCGAAGTAGTCGCGCCAGGCACAGATCTTGCCGTCGCGCACCTCGAAGGTGCCCATGAGGTGCAGTGGCGCCACGATGTCTCCGACCCGGAACGTGTCGATCCGCTCGGTGAGCACCACGTTGTCACGCACGGCCAGGTGCAGGGTCTCGATCTCCATGGCGTCGCACATGCCGAAGAAGCCCTCGACGAAGGCGATGGCGGCATCGATGCCGACCGCGGGCTCCATGGGGATGTTGTGGTAGACGACGTCGTCGGTGAAGAAGGGGCGCAGCGCCTCGGCGTCGTGCTTCGAGAAGGCGTCGCACAGGTCACGCACGACCCGTTCGGCCCGGGCATCGTCTTGTTGAGCTGTTCCCATTCGATGACCTCTCTGCGGTAGGGACGGGTTTCGCCGCCGGACGGGTTTCGCCGCCAGACGTTAGCGACACGTCAGTGGCGTGCGCCTACCCGGTCGACCCCGCCCGACCCCGGCCGACCCCGGCCGTCATAGCCCGACCTCGCCGCACCGGGACCGCCCGACGACCCGGGCACCCCCTCCGGGCCGCACCGGGAAGACGAACGGGACCCGCCCGACGACCCGGGCACCCGCTCCGGACCCCGGAGGACCTGGGACGACCCCGCCAAATGAGCGGTAGGACCTGCGACTCATTTGCCTCCCAGGTCATTGTCAATGGGGTCGCGGTCGCGCACACTGGGCGTCGAACGGTCCACTGCAGTGGACATCGCCGGGCGCCGAGACACAGCTCCGGGTTCGTACTTCGAGCACGGATTCGGCTCCGGCTCGCCTAGAGGGGGGCTCGGATGACTTCCAAGCGGACGGTCGTGGTCGCCGTCGCTGTCGCGGTCGGGGTACTGGCCTCGGTGTTGAGCTACGTGTTTCTCAACAACGCCCAGCAGGACGCCTACCACAACGCCAAGCTCGTGCCCGCGTACGTGATCACCAAGACGATCCCGCGCACGCTCACCGGTTCCCAGGTCGCCAGCGGCGGCTACGTCTCGCAGAAGAAGATCCCGGCCGAGTTCCGGCCCAGCTCGGCGGTCACCAACCTCTCGGCCATCCGCAACCAGGAGGCGGGGGCCAACCTGCCCGTGGGCGAGGTCGTCGTGTCGGGGATGTTCCAGTCCCCTGACACCATCGCCAGCGTCGCCGCCGAGACCGTGCCCCAGGGCGACGTCGCCATCTCGGTGTCGGTCGACCAGGTCCACGGCGTGGCCGGTCTCATCCAGCCCGGGGACAAGGTCGACATCCTCATCGACGTCAACGGCAGCCAGGAGACCTACCTGTACCAGGCCGTGCCGGTCCTGGCCGTGGGCACCACCCTCGTCCCCGCTCCGGGCACGACGGAGAGCGCCACCCAGACCACCAGCGCACCGCAGGCCTCCAACGTCATCACCTTCGCCGTCCCGCCCGCCGCCGCGGCCCGCATCGCCCTGGCCAACAGCGACGGTGGCGGAGTGACCGGGGGCATCTACCTCGCCCTCGAGGCCACGGGCAACACGCCCACCGCGCCCACCACCATCAACGGCTCGAACCTCATCCCCGCCACTCCGACCGCTGCGGGCTGAGCGATGACGGACGCCCTCCCCAAGAACGAGACCAAGGCCGGCGCACGGGTAGCCATCGGCGTGGTGGACCCCGACGAGGTCGTCCGGGGTGTGCTCACCGACCACATCCGCGAGCTCGACGACACCGTCGAGGGCTACGACGACCTCGCCGCCTTCACCGGGACCATCGACGCCGCGGGCCCGGGCGTGGTGGTCTTCGGTCCGAGCGTCGCATCCGCCGAGGTCGTGGCGCAGGTGTCGGGCCTGGTGGCCTTCCGCCCCGGGTGCAGCGCCATCATGGTCGTCTACGAGTTGACGGCGGAGGTGCTCCAGCAGGCCATCCGGGCCGGCGTCGACGACGTCGTGGCGGTGTCGGCCGAGGACGCCGAGCTGCTCGACGCCATCTCCCGCGCCTCGGCTCGCGTCCAGGCCCGGGGAACGGTCAGCGGGCACCGCTGCTCCCGCCTCGGGCGCGGCCGCGCCCGGGCGCGTGGTGTCGGTGTTCTGCACCAAGGGGGGGACGGGCAAATCCGTCGTTGCCATCAACCTGGCCGTGGCCCTGGCCAAGCGGACCATCCAGCCCGTCGTGCTCGTGGACGCCGATCTGCAGTTCGGCGACGTGGCGCTCATGCTCCAGCTCCAGCCCACCCACACCATCGCCGAGGCCGTCCAGGCCGGCGACCGCCTCGACGGCACCATGCTCGAGAACCTGCTCCTGCGCCACCCGGCGAGCGGCCTGCTGGTGCTGGCCGCGCCCACCGAGCCGAGCTCGGCCGACCAGATCGGGCGGGCCGATCTGGCCCGCATCCTCGAGATCCTGCGAGAGCGCTGCGCCTATGTGGTGGTCGACACCTCGGCCAACTTCGCCGAGGTCACCCTGGCGGCCATCGAGTCCTCCGACGACATCCTGGTCATGGCGGGGCTCGACGTCATGAGCCTCAAAAGCGCCCGTATCGGCCTCCAGACCATGCGCGTGCTCGGCATCCCCTTCTCGCGCGTCAAGTTCGTGCTCAACCGGGCCAACACCAGGGTGGGGCTCACCGAGGCCGACGCCGAGCGGGCCCTGCAGCTCAAGGTGGACGCCGCCCTGCCCAGCGACATCCTGGTGGCGGAGTCGGTGAACCGCGGCGTCCCCGTGGTCACGAGCGCCCCGCGTTCGAAATTCGCCAAGAGCATCGACAACCTGGCGGACGTCCTGATGACCGCTGCGTCGGATCCGGCGCAGTCCCGACAAACCGTGTAAGGGGAGTCCCATGACCCTTTCCGACCACCTGCGCAGCGCGGGCAGCTTCCTCACCTCCGACGAGGCGCGGGCCCGGCTTCTCGACGAGGTCCACTCCCGCGTGCACCAGCGCCTGATCGAGGAGCTCGGCCCCGAGCTGTCCCAGGGACGGCTCACGGCCAAGGACCTGCGGCCGCGCGTCAACGCCCATCTCCAGGCGGCCCTGGCCGACGAGACCACGCCCCTGTCGCTGGCCGACAAGGCCCGGCTGGGCGAGGACATCGCCAACGACATCCTCGGCTACGGCCCCATCCAGGGGTACCTCGAGGACCCCGAGGTGTCCGAGGTCATGGTCAACGGGCCCAACCGGGTCTACATCGAAAGGCACGGCAAGATCGAGCTGACCGCCACCAGCTTCATCGACGAGGCCCACCTGCGCCGCGTCATCGACAAGATCGTGGGAGAGGTGAGCCGGCGCGTCGACGAGGCGTCGCCCATGGTCGACGCCCGCCTGCCCGACGGGTCCCGGGTCAACGCCGTGATCCACCCTCTCGCCTACGGCGGCCCGTTCCTCACCGTCCGGAAGTTCGCCAAGGACCCGCTCCAGGTCGAGGACCTGGTCTCGAACCTGACCATCAGCTCCGCCCTGGCCCGCTTCATCGAGGCCTGCGTGGTGGGCCGGCTCAACGTCATCGTGTCGGGTGGGACCGACACCGGGAAGACGACGCTGCTCAACGTGCTGTCGTCGTTCGTCCCCGGCGACGAGCGCATCGTCACCATCGAGGACTCCAAGGAGCTCCAGCTGCGCCAGGAGCACGTGGTGTCGCTCGAGTCGCGCCCGCCCAACATCGAGGGCCGGGGCGAGGTCACCATCCGCGACCTGATGCGCAACACCTTGCGCATGCGGCCGGACCGGATCATCGTCGGTGAGTGCCGTGGCGGCGAGGCGCTGGACATGCTCCAGGCCATGAACACCGGTCACGACGGCTCGCTCACCACCATCCACTCCAACAGCCCCCGCGACACCCTGTCGCGCATCGAGACCATGACCCTCATGGCCGGCTTCGACCTGCCCATCCGGGTCATCCGCGAGCAGATGTCCTCGGCCATCGACCTCATCGTGCATCTCACCCGCATGCGGGACGGGACCCGGCGCGTCACCCACGTGTCGGAGGTCCAGCACATGGAGGGCGACGTCGTCATCACCCAGGACCTGTTCATGTTCGACTTCTCCATGGGCATGGACGAGAACGGGAAGTACCGGGGCACCCTGAAGTCGATGGGCATCCGCCCCCACTTCGCCGACAAGCTCGAGGACGCCGGGGTCACGCTCGACCCCGAGTTGTTCGAGGTGGAGGAGTTCTCGCGCATCCGGGTGGCGCGGCGATGAAGTTCCTCATCGCGTTCCTGGCCCTCCCCGCCGCCGGGCTGCTCACGTGGGGACTGGTCAGCCTGGCGACGCGCGAGCGTCCCCGCCGGCTGAACGAGGCCCTCAACCCGTACTCGGTGGGGGGCCTGACCGAGCCGCGCGTCACCGCCGCCGGTGGCGGATCGGCGGGGGGCGTCTCCGAGCTCGTCGAGACCCCGTGGCTCCAGCGCGCCGTGGCCGCGGTGGCCGAGGTGGCGTCGCGCCGGGGCCTGCTCCAGATCGTGAAGCGCCTGCTCGACCAGGCCGACCTGCCCGTGCGGCCCGCCGAAGCCCTGTTCGTGTACCTCATGGGCGCGGTGGTGGGCGGGGCCCTCGGCCTGCTGCTGGGCAACGTCTTCTGGGGCCTGGCCGCCCTGGCGGCGGTGGCCGTCCTGCCGTGGATGGTGCTCGTGGGCGTGGCCAAGCACCGCACCGCCACCTTCACGGCCCAGCTGCCCGACATGCTGCAACTGCTCGGCACCACGCTGCGCTCGGGCTTCTCCATCCTGCAGGGACTGACCACCGTCTCCCAGCAGCTGTCGGACCCCATCGGCAAGGAGATGCGCCACGTCGTGGCCGAGGCCCGTCTGGGCCGGCCCCTGGTCGACGCCCTCGGCGAGGTGGCCCAGCGGGTGCGCAGCGAGGACTTCGAGTGGGTGGTCACCGCCATCGGGATCCAGCGCGAGGTCGGGGGCAACCTGGCCGAGCTCCTCGACATCGTGGCCGACACCATGATGGCCCGGGCCCGGATCCGCCGTGAGGCGCGCACGCTCACCGCCGAGGGGCGCATCGGCGCCGTGATCATCTCGGTACTGCCCATCGCCATCGGGTTCTTCGTCTACGCCGTGAACCCCAGCTACATCAGCCCGCTGCTGCACCAGGCGTTCGGCGAGATCCTCTTCTACGGCTCCATCGTGCTCGGGGTCATCGGCATCTTCTGGGTGCGCAAACTCGTGGACATCGAGGTCTGACATGTTGCCCTTGGCCGCCATCGCCATCTTCTTCACCGCCACCGCGCTCGCCTACGCGGCTGTCCTCAAGGCCGACGAGCGACTCAGCGTGCGCGCCGCGCGCGTCCGCTTGGGCGACTACGAGGCCCCCGCCGTGAAACGCGAGGAGGACCTCAAAGAGCCCTTCGCCGACCGCGTGCTGGCCCCGACCGCCGCCTTCCTGGTCGGGCTGCTCAAGCGGTTCCTGCCCAACGAGTACGTCGAAAAGCTGCGCCACAAGCTGGTGCTGGCCGGACGGGGCACCGCCGAGGAGATCGACGAGTTCTTCGTGCTGCGCGTGCTGTCGCTGGTGGCCGTCCCCGTGCTGTGGCTGGTGGTGGGGACCATGACGTCGCTGTCGGGCAAGACCCTGCTGGCCGTGATCGTCTTCGTCGGCGTGGCCGGCGTGCTCGGGCCCGACGCCTGGCTCAACCGCGTGGTGGCCGAGCGCCAGCTGTCGATGCGCCGCAAGCTGCCCGACGTGCTCGACCTCCTCACCATCAGCGTGGAGGCCGGCCTGGGCTTCGAGCAGGCGCTGGCCCGCACCGTCACCATGGTGCCCGGGCCGCTGTCGGAGGAGTTCTCCCGCATGCTGGGCGAGATGCGGGCCGGGTCCAGCCGGGCCGACGCCCTGCACGCCCTCGACGCCCGTACCGGGCTGCCCGAGCTGCGTTCGTTCATCCTGGCCCTGGTCCAGGCGGACGCCTTCGGCGTCTCGGTGGGCTCGATCCTGCGCAGCCAGGCGGCCGAGATGCGGGTGCGCCGCCACCAGTTCGCCCAGGAGATGGCCCAGAAGGCGCCCGTCAAGATGCTTTTCCCTATGGTGTTCTGCATCATGCCTGCACTCTTCGTCGTCATCGCCGGGCCCGCCGTCCTCGGGATCTTCCAGGCCTTCCGCGGCTGACGGTCCGCTCCCCCACGCCGTGCGCTCGCCACGGGCCTCGACCGTCGCCGGCGGTGCCTTCGCCCTGTGGGGCCTCGGCGTCGGGCTCGAGCGCCTCCACGACAACTCGTACCTGACCCATGTGGCCACGGGCCGGTTCATCCTGGCCCACGGCGTCCCCACCACCGATCCCTACACCTTCACCGCCCACGGCCGACCCTGGGTGGTCGAGTCGTGGTTGGCCGAGGTCCTGTACCGGCTCGTCGAGATGGCCTGGGGCGCGCACGGGCTGCAGATCCTGCACGGGCTGCTGTGCCTGGCGCTGGGTGCCCTGGGGTGGGTGCTGTCACGCCCGGCGCGCCAGCTCCTGGGACGCGTCCTCGCCACCGCCGGGCTCCTGGCCGTGGGCACGGGGTACTGGTCGCCGCGCCCACTGCTCATGGCGCTGGTGCTGTTCGCCCTCCTCATCGCCATGGTCGAGAACGACACCGGCCCGCCGTGGGCGGTGGTGCCGCTCATGTGGCTGTGGGTGCAGGTCCACGGCAGCTGGCCCTTCGCCCTCGCCTACCTCGTCTTGCGCCTGGCGGGCCGGCGCGCCGACGGCACGCCGCTGGGCCGGGTCCCGAGGCTCCTGGGCTTCGCCGTGGTGGGTGCCGCCCTGGGCGCGCTCAACCCCATCGGCCTGCGCCTGGTGGCGTACCCGCTCACCGTGCTCACCCATCATCAGGCCTTCTCCCACATCGCCGAGTGGCAGTCGCCGAGCTTCTCCGACGCCGTGAACGTGGTGTTCCTGGCCATGGCGCTGCTGGCGGTCATCCTGCTCGTGGCCCGGCGCGGCACCGTCGAGGACGTGCTGGTGGTGACGCTGTTCACCGGCGCGGCGCTGGCCGCGTCGCGCAACGTGCCGGTGGCCGCCCTGGTGGTCACCCCGGTCCTGGCCCGGGGACTGGCCGGGCTGGGGACCATCGACGGCTCCGAGCGGGGCGTGGGCGCGGCGGTGGCGCTGGTGGCGCTGGCCGCCCTCGGGGTCGTGCTCGGCGCCGGGACGGTGCGCCACCCCGCCTACAACCTGAGCGCCTACCCCGTGAGCGAGGTCACCTGGATGCAGGACCACGGCCTGGTGCCGGGCCGGGTGGCCGCCCCTGATTACGTCGGGAACTACCTGGAGTGGCGCTACGGCACCCGGGCCCACACCTTCATCGACGACCGGGTCGACATCTTCCCCCCGGCGGTGAACCGCGACTACGACGTCCTGCTCGACGGGACCCAGGGATGGCAGGCGGTGCTGGCCCGTTACCGCTTCACCGCCGTGCTGTGGCCCCGCAGCGAGCCGCTGGCCTCGCTGGTGGCCGAGGACCCGGCCTGGTCGGTGCGGATCCTCGACCGCCACTGGATCGTGGCCGTCCCCGCCCACCACGGCGCCGGCGTCGGGGTCCGCTCCTCCGCCCCCTGATTCCGGCGGGCCGTCCCGGCAGTCGAATTCCCAGGTCAAGGGCCAAGTCCGGGCTTCCCGGACATCCCCGTCGGGGGTCCGGGCCCTGGCCCTGGAGCGTGGATTGGGGGGGAAAATGTCGTCCCCCCCTCAGGATCGTGAGTGGAAATCACGATATGTGAGTGGCCCCTTCTTGCAATCAGGAGCCCAAGCGCCCAGACAACGCCATCCGGACCTCAGGGGGAAACGACCGCAGTGGTGTTCGAACCACTTACCGACAAGGTGGCGCCCCCCGTGGCGCGTTCTTGGCGCGGGCCCTTCGGGTGGCGGGACCTGCGGCCCGCCTCGCCCGAGCACGTGGCCGAGTTCGGCCGCATCCTCAGCGCCGTGCGCTGGGTGTCGTTGTCCCTGGCGCTGGGCCTGGGGTTGATCGAGCACCGCGGCCCGCGTGCCGCGGTGGCCGGGGGCGTGCTCGTCGTCTACACCCTGTGGCGCACGGTGCGCCCCATCGGCGGCGAGCACAGCCGGTGGCAGACCACCACCGCACTGCTGCTCGAGGTGGCCCTGGGCGTGGCCGTGGTGGAGGCGACGGGCTTCGCCCGCTCCCCGTTCCTCATCACCCTGGGTGTGGCCACCGTCATCGCCGGGTTCGCCGGAGGCCTGCGCGTCGTCACCGGCATGGCCGTCATCGCCGGGTTGGCCGTGGCCCTGCCCAGCCTGTTGCTGGTCGGCCAGCGTTCGGACGCCAATGAGAGCGTGCAGTTCGCCATCGAGCTCGTCCTGGTCGGCGTGGCCGGCGGCTTCAGCCGGTACCTCGTGGAGGACGCCTACCAGGCCCGCGAGGGCCTGGCCCAGCGGGTCGAGCACCTGTCGGAGGTCAACGAGATCCTCCTCGACCTCTACCGGGCCACCGAGCGCGAGGTCACGCCCCTGCACGTCGACGGGGCGGTCCGGTGGGCCCTCGACCGCCTCGAGGAGATGTTCTCCCCCACCGTCGCCGCCGTCGTGCTCCTCGATCCGACCAGCCGCTCCTGGCACGTGGCCGCGGGCAGCGGGGTGCGCACCGGCGCGCCCGACGATCATCCCCTCGAGCTTCCGCCCGCCCTCTACGACGTGGCCCAGGGTTCCGAGGCCATGATCCTCGACGATCTCGAGCAGGGACTGCACTACCGGTCGCGCTGGGGGCTCTACGCCCCCATGCGGGCCCGCGACGAGGTGGTGGGCGTGCTGTGCGTGGAAGGGCGCGACCGGCACTCGGCGTCGTCTCACGACCGGCGCCGCATCGGCGACCTGGCCCGGGCCGCGGCCTTGGGCATCGACAACGCCCGGTGGCTCGAGCGCATCCACACCCTGGGCATGGAGCAGGAGCGCACGCGCCTGGCCCGCGAGCTGCACGACCACATCGGCCAGTCCGTGGTGTACCTGGGATTCGAGATCGACCGGCTGGTGGAGCTCAACCACGGGCGTGCCGTCCAGGCCGACCTCATCGACCTGCGCGGCGACCTGCGCGACCTGGTCGAGGAGCTGCGCGACATGCTGGTGGACCTGCGCGTGGACGTCTCGGAGACCCTGGACGTGGAGGGGGTCCTGCGGTCGTTCCTCGACCGGGTGAACAAGCGCAAACGCGTCGAGGTCACCCTCGTGGCCGACGCCGAGGTCCGCATGTCCCTGCCCGTGGAGCGCGAGGTGTGGCGCGTGGCGCGCGAGGCGGTCATGAACGCCGAGCGTCATGCCCGGGCGTCGCACGTCTCGATCCTGTGGCTGTGCAACGGCGAGAGCGCCCTGCTCGAGGTGGCCGACGACGGCGTGGGGCTCCCCGCCGGCAGGACGTCGGGCGAGTCGGGCTACGGGCTGGTCGGCATGCGCGAGCGCGCCGATTCGATCGGCGCCCAGCTGGAGATCACCTCAGGGCCCGGAAAGGGCACGTTGATCCGAATGAGAATGAAGGCGGCTTGATGACACGAGTACTGATTGCAGACGACCACACCATGGTGCGCGAGGGCCTGCGCTGGGCCCTGGAGCACGCCGGTCTCGACGTCGTGGGAGAGGCGTCCGACGGCGAGGAAGCCGTGGAGATGGCCGAGCAGCTCCGCCCCGACGTGGTCCTCATGGACCTTTCGCTCCCCGTGCTGTCGGGGGTGGCAGCCACCAAGCGGATCCGGACCCTGGTGCGGGGAACCTCGGTGTTGGTGCTGTCCATGCTCTCCGACGAGACGGCGGTGTCCTCGGCGCTCGACGCCGGCGCCGCGGGGTACCTGGTGAAGGACTGCACGACCACCGAGATCGTCGACGCCGTGAAGCGTGTGGCGGCCGGCGAGCGGGTCCTCGCCCCCTCGGTGGCGGGGGTGGTGGGCTCGTCCCAGGCCAGGACCGCCCCCTCGGCGCGCCCGGCGGCGAATTCCAGCCGCCCGCTCATCTCCAAGCGCGAGGAGGAGGTCCTGCGCCTCATGGCCACGGGGGTGTCGATCCCCGACGCCGCGAGCCGGCTCTTCATCAGCGTCAAGACCGTGAAGAACCACCTGTCGTCGATCTACCAGAAGCTCGACTCCCACGACCGGGCCCAGGCCGTGCTGAAGGCCATGCGGATGGGGCTCATCCGGATGGACTAGGACAGACGGGGTGCAAAGGCGGCGGGGTGCAGAACCACTGCCGAGACATTCCATGGGCTTGAGCCGCCCGGTGCGTTGTCTGCACCCCGCCGATCCGATCCCCGAGGCGAGGTCTCGGTCACGGGACTCGTCTTGGGGTCACGGTACGCCGACGGGGGTTCTCCTCCCAGGGTCTTTTGGCCTCATCGTTGCGTGCCGGCCCTGACACTGAGGGCGACGAAAATAGGAACGCCGGCGGGCCACAACCTTGCCGGGGTCAGGGTCTCTGTCGATGACGGACTAGAGCGTCCAGTTCAAGAGGTACAGGAGTCCCACCGCCAATCCCGATGCCTCGTTGCTGCCCACGCGGGTCAGGCTCGACGCCAGCACCACGGCGATGGTGTTCACGTGGGCGTCGGGGTCGGAGACGCTGATAGTCCCCAGGTAGGCGGACAGCCCCGCGAAGCTGTAGCGCTGGATCTTCACGGTGATGGTCGCCGATCCGCCTTTGAGGCCCGGAATGGTGCCGGTGCCCGTCACCGACGTGATCGTTCCGGTGGTCGGGCTCACGGTGATGGCGCCGGAGGTGAGCGACCCGGAGTTGGCGTAATTGAGCAGACCCTGGAACTTCAGGGATATCTGTCCCCCGCCCGCCGGGGCGGTGACCGTCAACGTGAACGGCTGGCTGGCGGTGGGACTCACCCCGTTGGCAGCCTGGATGGTGAAGGTGTAGACACCGGCCACCACCGACGACGTGCCTGCCAGGGTGGCAGTGCCGTTGCCGTTGTCGGTGAGCGTCACCCCCGAAGGCAGGGACGAGCCCGAGGCCAGGCTGATGGCCGGAGTGGGCGTTCCCGAGGCCGTCACGCCGTAGGTGAAGGCCGTCCCCGCCGGGACCGTGTCGCTGGCCCCGCTGGTGAAGGCCGGTGGCTTGGTGACGGTGAGGGTGAAGGGCTGGCTGGCGTTGGGGCTGACCGCGTTGACGGCCTGGATGGTGAAGTGGTAGATGCCGGCCGCCACTGACGACGTCCCGGCCAGGGTGGCCGTGCCGTTGCCGTTGTCGGTGAGCGTCACCCCTGAAGGCAGGGACGAGCCCGAGGCCAGGCTGATGGCGGGGGTGGGCGTTCCCGAGGCCGTCACGCCGTAGGTCAAGGCCGTCCCCGCCGGGACCGTGTCGCTGGCCCCGCTGGTGAAGGCCGGTGGCTTGGTAACGGTGAGGGTGAAGGGCTGGCTGGCGTTGGGGCTGACCACGTTGACGGCCTGGATGGTGAAGTGGTACACGCCGGCCGTCACTGACGACGTCCCGGCCAGGGTGGCCGTGCCGTTGCCGTTGTCGGTGAGCGTCACCCCTGAAGGCAGGGACGAGCCCGAGGCCAGGCTGATGGCGGGGGTGGGCGTTCCCGAGGTCGTCACGCTGTAGGTGAAGGCCGTCCCGGAAGGAACGGTGTCACTCGCAGTACTGGTAATCGCGGGAGCGCCGGGAGGAGGCGTGGTCGAGGGACCTCCGGCGAAGAAGGAATCGGTGGCACCGCTGGCGGTGAGGGTGCTGCTTCCCCCGTACAGGGCCGTGACCGGGAGGATCCCACCCGTGGAAGGCGTGATCTGACACGAACCGGTGCCAGCGGCATTGGTGGTGATTGTGCACCCCTGCGCACCCACCATCACGCCGACGCTTGCACCAACGATCGGCGTGGGTGGAGTCTGGCTGACGTCCAAGAGCACGGTGGCAAATGTGGCTGGACTGCCGACGGATCCGATCTCCTGACTCCCGTTGAAGGACAAGGCACTTGTGTCGATGCCCGCTCCCCACGTGAAACTGATCGGACCCGAGGTCAACGTCGACGAACTTAGGATCGCGCTGGCTACGACCGTGTCCGTCCCGGGATGGAGCGCACTGTAGGTGAACGTCGCAGAACCACTGGCATTGGCGTCAACCAGCTGTACCTGGGGGTTTGCGCCTGTGACCGTGAAAATGACCGGCGTGCCCGCAGGGCTGGCCACGTTGTTCAGGGTGGCGGTGAAGGTGACCCGGGACCCCGCGGGCGGCGACGCCAAAGACGACGTCGAGCCGAGAGTGATCGATGGCGACGTGGAGATATTCCCGGTTGAACCACAGCTGGTACCCGATCCGAGGCGGTAGACGTTCGACGGATCCGCCACGTACACACACGAATCCGGTCCTAAGGCGATGCCATCGGCAAACGTTTCCCCCGTGACGATCGGGCTCGAGACCACCGGCGGGCTCTTGGTCAGGTCGATCGAGTACGTATTCGCCGAGAGGTCTGTCGCCACCAGGGACGTGGCCGCGCCACCGCTGGTCCCGGTTATGGCGAGAAGCGTGCCGTAGCTAGACGTGTATTGCGAGATCGGGGTTATGGTGGCCGGCTGCGAGGTATTTGTTCCTCCGATCTCCACGATCTCGTCCCCGCCGACAATGGCATAGAGCGTTCCGTTCGGAGCGAAGGCCAGCCCGTAAGGAATTCCGTCGTTGCCGATCCCTGCGGTGTTGGCATAGATGCTCACCGTGGGATCGGCACTGGAAGGATTCGAAATCTCGGCGATCTCTTGTGTACCGAGATAGCCGTTACACGAACCGGAAACGAAAAGGTTGCCGGTCAGGGGATCCACCGCGAGGTGATGGGGACAGTACGGGCAGCCTCTGGGACGCGGGCACGCTGGGCGTACCTTGAGCCACAACACGCACGGTCGCACCGGTGCTCGGGTCGAGCTGGACGACCTCCGGGTCCTCGTTGTTGTTCACGCCGCTCGGCGGGGGAAGCCACAAGGTGGCGTAGAGCTCGCCGTCCTTCCCGAACGCCATCGAGGTGATGTCGTCGGGTCCGAGGGCAGTGTCAGGAAGCTGGTTTGCAGCGCTCGGTGTACCGCCCCCAGGTGGTAGGACGTTGATCGTGCCGGTGTAGAAATCGGACACATAGAGGTTCCCGTTGGGATCGAACGCCATGCCGTCCAGCCCGTCGCATCCGTTGACGTTGAAGTTGCCGGGGAGGATCTGGTCGTATGGATCGACGCCAAAGCCGGATGCAAAGTTGGAGATCGAGTAACCCGAGGCCGCAACTGGTGGACTCGTACACGTGGGCGGTGAGCCGCTGTAGAACGTTACACTGGCACTCCCCGGCACCGGAAGATTCCCGTCGGTGCTGTCGACGGCACTGAATTGGACGTTCTCCGCATTCGTGTCGGTGGCGGTGAAAGTGGCATTTCCGTGTGAGTCGGTCACTGCCGTTTCACTCGGTGTCGTCGATCCCGCTGGATAGATGGTGGCGCTGCCAGTTTCCGACAAGGTAACCGTCTTGCCGGATGCGGGCTGGCCGAGCCCGTTCTCCAGGTACACCGTCACCGTCGTCGCTGTAGCCCCGTCATCGGGGATGCTCGGCGGGCTCGCCTGGATGCTCGCGCCCGTCGCCGAAGGTGGCACGAACGTCAGAGTCGGTTGAGCGGAGAGTGTGGCCCCATCGGTTGTATCGGTGGCAGTGAAGGTGCACGTCTCAGGTACCGTGTCAGTAACGGTGAAGACGACCGAGCCCGAATCGTCGGACGCTCCGCTCGGCGGCGATATCACGGGGCTGCTACAGCCGTTGGCGCTGAGCGAGACAGCCTTGCCCGATATAGGGAATCCACCGGAATCGAGCAACGCGACGCGCACAGAACCGAGGGTCGTGCCGTCAGCGGGAACGTCGGTGTCCTCGGAACCCGCGGTGCCGACAGTCATGACGTCGGAAACGGTGTTGCTGACAGTGCCCGGCACGTAATGGGCGAGTTCTTCGACCAACTGGAAGTAGTTATCGTCACCGAGGCCCACATGGGCGAAGTCACTTCCCATGTCGGAGGCGCTGTGAAACGCCGGGGTGTTGGCCAGCGGATACAACGCGTCGTTGACATTCCCAATGGCCCCCCCGAACTGAGCGTTCAGGTTGGCGGCAATTGCAGCCCACTCCGGGGTTGCCATGCTTGTTCCGCCGTAGCTCAATCCATCAGGGCATCCTCCCGCATCTGCTTCACAGACCTCTACGCCCTCGGCGGGATCCGCCATGGCCACAACGTCGGGAACCGATCTTCCGGAGGCAGTGGTAAGGCCGTTCTGGTAAGAAGGACGGGCAAAGTACTGGGAGACCCCGAATCCCCCCTGGCCGGTCGGGGGGTCGTCGTTCGTCCCGTCCCACCAGCCCTCGGCACCGTAGGTGTCCCCCGGTCCGGGGACGTACGTGCTGCCACCAACTGCTGTGGCGTTCGGTGAATCGGCGGGAACGGCGACTGTGTTCGGGCTCCCGTCGAGGCACGTCGAACCGGTATCGCCGGTCCCGTTGAACACGCTGATCCCACTCGCCGCCGCCTGGGCGAGCACGGAATCGACGGCGTCGGCCTCGGCCTGAGACGTCTCGTCCTCGCACTGCGCCCACGAGTTGGAGATGACCGTGTCGCCGTCGTTTATCATGGCGTTGAACATCTGCTCGAAGCTCGTGCTCGTCGGAGCGTCGTAGACGACGACGTCGGGATTTGTCTCCAAGGTCATGAACAGCGCCGTGTCAATGTCGAGGAGCACTTCGCTCTCCGAGGCCCCCGGTGAAGCGACTCCCCCGTTCACAGGTACTTCGCTGACCCTTCCGAGTTCGCTGGCACCGAGCCCCACGAGATGGAGCCAGTCAGCAACGTCTGAGGTGTGGTAGCTGTCGAACTCGAGGAGACCGATCTTCTGAGGCGGATCGCCACCGAATGTCACGGTGCCACCCGGAATCTGGTTGAGCGCACCTGATTCAGCCAGTATGCAGGTGAGCAGGCCTAACGCGAGTGCCTCCGGACCGATGAAGAGCGCCTCAGCCGCTCCCAACCCCGTCGCGACTTTGGCCGCGTTCTTGATGATGCTTTGGACGAGGTCTCCACAGCCTTTGACGCCGATTTGCACGTCAAACGAGTATGCCGCACCGGTCTTCGTATTCATCAGCGTGACGTTGCATGTGCCCGGAGGGGCAACCCCGTTCATCACCTCGACGCTGTTATAACAACGCACCGTCACCTTGCCGGGCTGGGAGGCCTTCCCGGGCTGTGCGGGTTGGGTGGGAGACGCTGGCTGGGCCAGATCTGAGAGTCCAGAAATGGCCTGGACGTCAGCTGCTATCGGGAGGGGGAGCATTGGCGCGCTCGTGTTGGCGTAGGCATCCCTCCCTTGAATTTGATAGCTCCCGATCGGCGTACCGAACACCTTCTCAGCCTGGGCACGGGTCCCCTTCACCGTGATCGTGAGCCGGTTCGTGGACCCCTGGACAACGTTCATTCCCTGCGCATCGAGCCACGAGATGACAGAGTCGTATTCGGACTGGCTTGGGCCAAATCGATCAGCAAGCTGCAGCTGCGTCAGAAAGTGCCGGTAGCTCGGCGACGTCCGATCTTGAACGCTCGAAAGATACTGGTCGAACCCGACTTGATCACTACGCTTGAGGGTGAGAGTGAAGCTCATTGGTTGATTGGCGGCCGATGCTGGGGTCGGCATGGACTGAAGCTCACCGTCAGCGACAGCGGGCACGACCGAGTTCGCCAGGGGTACCAAAGAGCTCTGATTCTGCGCGGACGACGCTGCCCACACCGGCGAGGCCAATCGAGGCTGCAATTGTCGCCGTGACGATTGCAAGCACCGGGAGAGTCCTCAATTTCGACGGAAGGTAGGGCCGAACGGATCCTCTGCGCAGCATCAGGAATCTCTCCTCAATTGGTCCACGTACGTTCAGAAGCACGGTCCAAAACCGTGATGGACCTACCGGTTGCCTTGTCTACGGCAATCGCCAAGTGGGTGTCATCCTCACAATTGGGGATCGCGTCATGCCGAGGACTGCCTCCGGTCGACGGGGGGCATCCCGCTCCTCCTACCGCTCGACCCGGGCCGGCCGTGCTGATGGCCCTGTCGGATGGGCGCATCCGCGATGGACCATCCGAACCGGTCTCTGCGTCACACCAGTCCCACGAGGACCAGAGCCGCGCCTCCGGCGAGGTCACCGTCGGTCAGCACGCAGATCCTGCTCTGAAGGGGCTGCCGTGCGGCTCCCCGAAAAGGGCCCCTGAGGGTGGTCGCGGTAGGCCCCCCGACCCACGTTTTGGCTGCACAGAGTGACTTTTGGGCCTGCTGACCTATAGCGATGGGGGCCCAATTCCCCGATAGTGGGACACAGGTTGGACTGCAAAAAACGAGGGGGAACCGTGAACATCTTTACTCTGGTGCTGCGCGCCATCGACCCGATCCGGGCCACTTGGAACCGCCGGGACGAGCTGGGTGCCAGCTTGGTCGAGTACGCCCTGCTGCTGGCGCTCATCGCCGTCGTGGCGCTGGTGGCGCTGCACTTCCTGGGTGGCGCTGTGTCCAACACGCTCAGCAGCGTTGGCCAGTCCATCAACGCTCCCAACGGCTGATCGGCCCGACGGGACACACCGACATCCGCAACAGATCAACGTCCGCCGTCCATTTCTAGACACGTCGAAGGGAGGGAAACCGTGAACATCGTCTCGCTCGTGATGTGCGTGATCGACCCGATCCGCGCCGCGTGGAACCGTAGGGACGAGGTCGGAGCCAGTCTCGTTGAGTACGCGCTGCTTCTCGCCCTCATCGCCGTGGTCGCACTCGTGGCACTGCACTTCCTTGGTGGCGCTGTGTCCAACACGCTCAGCAGCGTTGGCCAGTCCATCAACGCCCCGAACGGCTGATCGCCCGAAGGGAAACTAGTCGGACCAGCAACGGCTCAGCTCGGTAACACGAGCTGAGCCGTTTGCGCGTGCGCGGTGTAGTGCAGCACCACCGCCGTGTTCGACCGCCACACCACGTGCCAGTGCGCGTCGTGCTCGAGGTACAAGGACAAGGGCGAGCTCGGCGGCCACAGCACGTAGTCGACTCCGTGCGCCCGCAGCAGCGGGTCCGGGTCGGTGGTGAGGTTCTCGATGCCCAGGAACTGCGACAGCACGCCGTTGTCCGTGTAGAGCTCGGTGCGGCCGTCGACGAACACGGGCCGGCCCACCCAGTCCAGGTAGTCGCTCCACAGATAGGTCGAGAAGATCCGCCCCGGATGACGCTCGAGATAAGCCACGGCCCGGACCGGGACGCTCGGCGCCGGCTTGCCCGCCGGGTACCACGGGCCGTGCAGCATCGACACCCCCAACACCGCCACCAGCGGCCATACCAGCAGGCTCGGCCGCAGGGTCTCCTCCTCGACCGGCGGGCAGCTCGCCGCCAGGGCGCACCAGGCAATGGCGAAGTACGGGATGAAGCGTTCGGCCTCGAGGCTCGACACGAGGAGGAACGCCGCCAGCGCCAGCTCGACGGCGGGGACGCCACGGTTGGAGAAAGCCAGGTACGCCACGGTGAGAACCACCGGGATCACCACCACGGCCAGGGTGGCCGGGTCGTGGAAGTCCGGGGACTGCCACTCGACCACCAGGGCCCGCACCTGCTGGTTGAAGGTGATGCCCAATGCGCTCGAGTACACGCCGATACCGAACGGGTTGAGGAAGGTGGCGGCTCCCGACGCCACCAACGTGGCCACGACCGGCCCCCTCGCCAACGGTGCGGGAACCGTCACCCGGCCCCAGCGTGGCCTGATCACCGACACCACCACCTCGAGGAGCAAGATGGCCAAGCCCAAAGGGAAGCTCCCGTGCAGGTTGGCCCACAGCACGAACATCACGGGAACGGGTACCAGCCACCAGAGCCGGCGACGGGCCAGGGTCAGGAGCAAGAGCAACAGGGCGACGAAGAGGTAGCTGAACATCTGGGGCCGGTCGTCGAGGTACAGCGTGATCGCCGCTCCCACCTCCACGCACAACAAGCCCGTCCAGATCCATCCCGCCCCGACCAGCCGGCTGCGCAGCGCCACGACGAGGACGGTGAGCACGGCCAACCCCGCCGACAAGAGCCAGAAGGCCACCGAGCCGGCGCTGCGCACCGCCTCCGCCAACACGACGTCGTACCCCCACTCCGGCGTGATCCAGCGCTCTCCGAGCACCGTGTAGGAGAACACGTCGTGGGTCATCACGCGGTGGTGGTCGAGCATCCACACCCCGGCGGCCCGGTGCCAGAACGTGTCGTCGACCACCCCGCTGTGCATCGCGGCGCGCCACGGGATGAGACACGCCACGGCGATGCCGACGAAGCCGACGGGGAGGGCGACCCTCCTCCACGGGCTCTTGCGCCGTCGGCGGTGCCGGGCGGTCCGGGGCACCGGGTCAGGCCGGAGGGGCGGCCCTTCGGGGGCGAATATGTCGGGGGCCGCCGTCACCGGACCGGCCGTCATGGGCGAGGCATGGTAGGGCGAGGCCTGGGGCGGTTCGCCTGGCGGCACACATCCTCCCTGCGACGGTGGGTGTCTTCGCCGGGCATCCGGTCGTCGGTGCCCGCGACGGCGGACCGTCTGACGTCGAGCCGGCGCGACCATGATCGCGTGCCGGGCGCGACGAGCCGCGCATGGCCGAAGCAGGCCGGGGAAGCCTCAGCCCAGGCCCGAACTCAGTCGGTGCACACCGTGCCGGGAGCGGGGAGGGTACCGGCCACGAAGTAGCCCTGGTCGATGGCCCGCACGCACGCGCTGTAGTAGTAGGCCACGTGGTTCTCGCCCTGCCACGTCACGAGCTCGCCGTGCTGGAGCTCGGCGGCGAGTCGTTGCGCCCACACGTAGGGGGTGGCCGGGTCCTTGGTGGCCCCCACCACCAAGATGGACGGCGACCCCACCGCGGTGGTGGGCGCCGGCGTCCGGGTATTCGACGAGGGCCACACCGCGCAGGTGGCCTCGCCCCAGGCCAGCAGAGGTCCGAACACCGGTGCCTGGCCGGCGGACTGGGCCGCCAGGGTCCGCAGTCCCGCCACGCCCCCCGCCACGGGATGGTCGAGGCAGTCGATGGCCGTCTCGGCGTCGGTGGCGTTCGATCCACCGGCGGTCGTGTAGGTGGTCTCCATGTCCAGAACGGGAGTGCCGTTGCCCCCCGCCGCCGCGGCCAGGGCGTCGGCCAGCGTCGGCCAGTCCGAGCGGGCGTAGAGGCCGTCGAGCAACGCGTAGTAGAGCTCGCCGGGCCCGGTGCTGCGGCCGGATGCGGCGGGGATGCGTTGCTGGCGGCTCTGGTTGATCAGCGCCAGCAGCGCGGCGGCCGACGGGCCTCCCGCCGGGCGCCACGCGCACCCCGACGACGCGCACCACGCAAAGAAGTCGTCGAGCACACTCTCGAAGCTCTCGCTCTGCTCGATCACCATCTGCTCGGTGCTCATGGCCGGGTCGATGGCCCCGTCGAGCACCATGGCCCGCACGTGGGTGGGGAACATCTGGGCGTAGATGGCGCCCAGGAGGGTGCCGTAGGAATGGCCGAAGTAGGTCAACTGGGCGTCACCCACGGCCTGGCGGATGCGGTCGAGATCGCGGGCCGCGTCCACGGTGCCGACGAAGGGGAGCAAGGTGCCGCTCATCGACTTGCACTGCGCGGCGTACTCCTCGTCGTTGGTGATGAGGGCCAACTGGGCGGCGGGGGTGCTCGGCACCGGGTCGGGAAGGGGGCTCCACGCCGCCGGGGCCGACGATCCCGTGGACCCGGTGCTGGGCGTGGTGCACCACACGGGGCTGCTGCGGTCCACGCCCCGGGGGTCGAATTCCACGATGTCGAAACGCTCCAGGAGAGCCGGGGTGAGCACGCTCAATTCGGCCGGAAGGTCGTTCACCCCCGACCCCCCCGGGCCGCCGGGGTCGATGACCAGAGACCCGATGCGCTGGGAGGGGTCCGTGGCGCGGTGCATCGTGAGCGCGATGTGGATCGTGGCCTGCCCGGGGTGGGCGTAGTCGAGGGGCACGGCCACCGTGCCACACAGCAGATCGCCGCACGGCGTCCACTGCACGGGGGTGACGGGGGGTTGGGGCGGGAGGGTGGTGGACGTCGGGATGGTGGTGGCGGTCGTCGTCGCGCTCGTGGCGGCCGCGTCCGACGTGGGCGTGCTCGACGGGTGCTTCCCCCCCGCGGCGCGACCGGGAGACGCCGAGCACGCACCGAGCAGCAGGGCGGCCAGGAGGACCACGACGACGGCGCGGCGGGGGCGGCGACCTCTTGCACCACCGACCAGGCCCACCTCTTCACTGTGACATGGCCGGTACCCGTTTCGGGGCTCGCCCCGGCGTGGGAGGATCGGGAGGTGCCCGAACTGCCCGAGGTCGAGGCCCTCACCCGGTTCCTCACCGAGCGCGTCTCGGGTCTGCAGGTGCAGCGCTGCGAACTGGGCGCCATTGCCGCGCTCAAGACGGTGGAGCCCCCGTTGTCGTCTCTGGTGGGACGCCGCGCCACGTCGGTGACGCGGCGGGGGAAGTACCTGTGCATGGACCTCGACGGTCGGTGGCTCGTCATGCACCTGGCCCGGGGCGGCTGGGTGCGGTGGAAGGACAAGCTCCCTCCCGAGCGGGTCCGACCCAGCCGGAGCCCCCTGGCGCTGCGGATGGGCTTCGAGGGGGGATCGGGATTCGACGTCACCGAGATGGGGACCGAGAAGCGCCTGGCTCTGTGGGTGGTGGACGACCCCGAGGAGGTGGAGGGGTTGGCCACGCTCGGCGTCGACCCTCTCGACGCCTCCTTCGACGTCGAGCTCCTGGCCCGGCTCCTGGCCGGGGCGTCGGGCAACGTGAAGACGGTGCTCGCCGCGCAGTCGGTCATCGCCGGCATCGGCAACGCCTACTCCGACGAGATCCTCCACGTCGCCCGGCTCTCCCCCTTCAAGCCGGCCCGCAACCTCGACCGCGCCGAGGTCGAGCGCCTGCATGCTGCCGTGGTCGGCGTGCTGGGCGAGGCCGTGGAACGCGCCGTGGGCCAGGACGCCTCGGAGCTCAAGGGCGACAAGAAGCGGGCCATGCGCGTCCACGGCCGGACGGGCGAGCCCTGCCCCGAGTGCGGAGACGTCGTGCGCGAGGTGTCGTTCGCCACCAAGTCCCTGCAGTACTGCGCCACGTGCCAGACCGGGGGCAAGCCCTTGGCCGACCGCCGCCTGTCGAAGTTGTTGCGTTGAGCGAATACCGAGAGCAGCCAATACCGAGAACAGGGAACACCGAGAACAGGGAGTCGACATGGACGACACGCAGATCGTCAACGAGATCAACCGCCTCGCCAAGGAGGAGCACCGCCTCGAGGAGGCGCACGTCGGGGAGGAGCTGAGCCCCGAGGAGTCGGAGAAGCTGCGCACCATCGAGGTCGCCCTGGACCAGTGCTGGGACCTGCTGCGCCAGCGCCGGGCGCGGCGCGGGGCCGGCCAGGACCCCGACGACGTCGAGGCCCGTCCCGCGCCGGTGGTCGAGAACTACCAGCAGTGACGACACGACGGCCCCGGGGGTCGTCGATGGCCACCGGCGGTTCTCTTCCTCAGCGATCCTCGTCGTCGAAGGGCTCGGCCACGGATTGCTCGAGCCAGTCGGCCTCGGGCACCTCTCCGCGACCGGGGGGCACCCGGATGCTGCGCTCGGGCACGACGGGCTCCTCCTGCTCGAGCGCGTCGGCTTCCGGCACGGGCTCGTTACGGTCCATCGCCCCATCTTGGCCGATAACATGCGCCCGTCCTACGGCCACGGTGCCGTCGTGATCGTCGACCCGCCGACCTGGGCCGTCGACGGGGAGGGGGGTCGGTGAGCGACGAGCGCTTCAACCTGGGGCAGGTCTTCGAGACGGTGGCCGCCACCATCCCCGAGCGCGAGGCCATCGTGTGGGGAGACCGTCGCCTCAGCTACGCGGACCTGCGTGACCGCTCCCGGCGACTGGCCACGTTCCTCCACGAGCACGGGCTGGGCGCCCACGGCCCGGCGAGGCAGTCCCTGGCCGGGCACGAGTCGGGCCAGGACCATCTCGGGCTCTACCTCCACAACTGCAACGAGTTCATCGAGGGGATGATCGGGTCGTACCTGGCCCGGGTGGCCCCCTTCAACGTCAACTACCGCTACGTCGAGGAGGAGCTGCGCTACCTCCTCACCGATTCGGGCGCCCGGGCCCTGGTGTACCACGCCACCTTCGCGCCGACGCTGGCCAAGGTCCTGCCTTCGCTGCCCCGCCTCGAGCTCCTCCTGCAGGTGGCCGACGAGTCGGGCCACGACCTTCTGCCCGGGGCCTTCGACTACGAGGCCGCCCTGGCCTCGGCCGCACCCGAGGTGCCCCCCGTGAAGCCCACGCCCGAGGACCTCTACATCCTCTACACGGGGGGCACCACCGGCATGCCCAAGGGCGTGCTGTGGCGCCAGCACGACATCTTCCGGGCCGCCATGGGGGGCCGCACCTACGGGACCTGGGAGCTGGTGGAGAGCTACGAGCACCTGGCGGCGCGCGTCCTGCCCACCGGCGACATCCGCGTGATGTCGATCCCTCCCCTGATGCACGGGGCGGCCCAGTGGGCGTGCTTCTACTACATGGCCATGGGAGCCACCATGGTCTTCCCCACCAACACCCGGTCGGTGGACCCGGCGGACGTGTGGGACACCGTGGCGCGCGAGCGCGTCATCGGCATCTCGGTGGTGGGCGACGCCATGGCCCGTCCCGTGGTCGAGGAGCTCGAGCGCGGTGGGCACGACGCCAGCTCGCTCTTGGCCTTCGGCAGCGGCGGGGCCACGCTCAGCGTGGGCCTCAAGGAACGCCTTCTGGCGGTGCTCCCCAACATCTTGATCTCCGACGTCGCCGGCGCGTCGGAGACCGGCGTGCAGATGGGCGTGAACTCCACCTCGGGGTCGGTGTCCACCGGCACCTTCGCCCCCGGCCCCGGCACCGTGGTGGTGAGCGCCGATCTCACCCGCGTGCTCGAGCCCGGTGACGAGGAGGTCGGCTGGCTGGCCCAGCGCGGCTCGGTGCCCCTCGGCTACCTCGGGGACGCCGAGAAGACGGCGCGCACCTTCCCGGTCATCGACGGTGAGCACTACTCGGTTCCCGGCGACCGGGCCCGGGCCCTCGCCGACGGGGAGGTCGAGCTGCTCGGTCGGGACTCGGTGACCATCAACTCCGGGGGCGAGAAGATCTACGCCGAAGAGGTCGAGCAAGCCCTCATCGGCCATCCCGCCGTGGCCGACGTGGTGGTGGCGGGACGGCCCAGCGAGCGCTGGGGACAAGAGGTTGTCGCCCTGGTGCAGGTGGCCGAGGGCCACACGGTGAGCGCCGAGGAGCTCCTGGCCGAAGCGGGCAAGCACGTGGCGCGCTTCAAGCTCCCCAAGGCCATCGCCTTCCTCCCCCACATCGTGCGCTCCCCCGCCGGAAAGGCCGACTACCGCTGGGCCAGGGAGCGCGCCCTGGAGGCCTGAGTGGAAGACCGCATCACCACCGGTCTCTATCTCGAGCTCGGCGACGTCGAACCCGACCAGTACGCGGCTCAGCGGGCCCCGGAGCTGCTGGCCCGGCCCGGCGTCGACCGGGTGACGTGGTGGGCCAACAACGTGCCGGGGCGCGACGAGCTCCCCATGCTCGTCGCCGACGGCACCTTGCTCGGGGTGGCCGAGGTCGACGACCGCTTCGTGGCCCCCGAGCCCCACCCCGGGACCACGGCCCGTCTCTTCGGGCACCACCCCCGTCCCAGCCAAGGCATCCTGACGGGGAGGCCCACCACCGGCCTGCTCGTGGTGTGGATCAGCCCGAGCGCGCCCGAGCACACCAGGGCCCTGCGCGACTGGGGCGACTTCGTCCACATCCGGCACATCGCCGCTGCCGGCCTGCCGGGCTTCACCCACATCACCACCTATGGCAACACCGTCGAGGGCGACCCGCGCTTCATGCACTTCTACGAGCTCGACGCCGAGGACCCCGAGGCCGCCTACATGGGCATGGCCCGGCACATGGCCAAGTACTTCGGGGGGTCGCGCACCGAGGCGTTCGCCCAGTGGGCGGACTGGAAGGCGGCGGGGGGCCAGGTGGTCTACTGCAACACCTTCCGCCTGCTCGGAGGCGCTCCCCAGCGCGCCGGGCGGCCCGGCACGGGAGACTGAGCGGTCATGGGATTCGTCCTGGTCGACACGCCTCGTCCCCATGTCACGCGCATCACGCTCAACCGTCCCGAGCGCATGAACGCCATGGCCTTCGACGTGATGATCCCGCTGCGCCAGGCCCTCGAGGCGGCCAGTGCCGACAACGACACCCGCGTGGTGGTCCTCACCGGTGCCGGCGGGGCCTTCTGCTCGGGCGCGGACCTCGAGGACGCCGGGGTCATCCCCAACATCGCCGGTCTCACGCGCACGACGATCGCCCAGCGCTCGATGGAGCTGCTCGACGACGTCATCCGGGCCCTGCGCAAGATGCACCAACCGGTCATCGGGGCCGTGAACGGGCCCGCCATCGGCGGCGGCTTCTGCCTGGCCGTGGCCGCCGACATCCGTGTGGCCTCGCACGACGCCTACTTCCGCGCCGCCGGGGTCAACAACGGCCTCACCTCGAGCGAGCTCGGCCTCAGCTACCTGCTGCCCCGGGCGGTGGGCTCGTCGCGCGCCTTCGACATCATGCTCACCGGGCGCGACGTGGACGCGGATGAAGCCGACCGCATCGGCCTCGTGTCGCGGGTGGTGCCCCCCGACGAGCTCCTCGACGCCGCCTACGAGGTGGCCGAACGCATCATCGGCTTCTCCCGGGTGGGCATCGAGCTCACCAAACGCCTGCTGTGGGCGAGCCTCGACGCCGGCAGCCTGCACGGCCACATGGACCACGAGGGCACCACCCAGCTGTACGTGCGTCTCACCACCGAGAATTTCGAGGAGGCCGTGCGGGCCCGGCGCGAACGACGGGCGCCGGACTTCCCGACGACTGACCGATGCGTCGCCACGTCACAAGCCCTCGATAGATCTCGGAGCCGCCGACGTCGAGCCGACTCGGCAGACGTAGCGCGAACCTACCCACACGAGTCGGTGTCGTGGAGTCGCCTCCGCCAATCGTACCTGATGGCTCCTCGGCACCGATCAGCCGGTCGAGATCCTCGACGTCAGCGCAGGCGCTGCTCGCCGGGCAGTGACCGGTGGTGCCCGCCTGGTCGATGACGTGGCGAGGACCGAACTGCTCGCTCAAGCGGGCAGGAAGTCCAGCAGCAGCTCGTTGACGGCATCGGCCGCCTCGAGCTGCATCCAGTGCCCGGGGCCCTCGATGCGCTCGTAGCGCCACGAGCCCGACACGTGCTCCCCCGAACCGGTCATCTGGGCCTCGGTGAGGGCGAAGTCCCCGCTGCTCCACACCCCCATGGTGTCGGCCTGCACGGGGGGAAGCTCGGGGGGCCCGGTCAGCAGGGCCTCGGGCGGCACGTTGGCCCGGTAGTAGTTGAGGGCGGGGGTGAGCGACTTGGTGCGCTCGAGATCGGCGATGACGCCGTCGACGTCGGGGTGGGCTCCCCAGGCCCGCAGGTTGGCCCAGTCGTCGTTGGAGAGCCACTGCTCGGCGACGCCCTCGAATTGGAACAGCAGCATGTACCACGACTTCTCGCGCTGGACGTATCCCGCCGACATGAAGGCGGCGGGGTGCCCCACCGACAGCGCCACCAGACGGTCGACGCGGTCGGGCAACAGCGCCCCGAAGGCCCAGGCCAGTGCCGCCCCCCAGTCATGGCCCACCACATGGGCCCGCTCCACGCCCACGGCGTCCATCACCGCCACCACGTCGCCGGCCAGGAAGGGGATGGAGTAGGCGGCGACCTCGTCGGGCTGGTCCGAGCCGCCGTAGCCGCGCAGGTCGGGGACGATGGTGCTGAACCCGGCCTCGACGAGGGCGGGCACCTGATGGCGCCACAGCCGCCCGCTGTCGGGGAAGCCGTGCAGGAGCACGACGGGTGGTCCCTCCCCCGTGACCTCGTACTCGATGCCCACACCATTGGCGTCGACGCGCATCACATGCTCCTCGCTCCGGCCCGGGAGGGCTCGGCAGATGTCAGGCCGCCACGATGGACAGCAATTCGGCGCGGCTCGGTCCCAAGCTCGGCGCGTCGCGCCAGCCCGCGCCGAGGGTAAGGATCTTGTCGGCCAGCGCGCTGTCGGCGAAGACCTCGTCGGCGGTCCGCAGCAACCCGAACACCGACAACACGGCGCGCAGGCAGTCGGGATCCTGACCGGCCGAGAAGAGCAGGCTCTGGATCATGTTCCAGTCCCCGCCCCGGGGTTGGTAGGCCTCGCCACGGATCTCGGCGTCGATGTCGGCCAGGCGGTGACGGTCGAGGCTGAGCGTGGCCTGATACCAGGGCTCGACCACCGTCTCGGTGGCGTCGGACCACGCCGCGCTGAAGGCGGCGGGGTCACCCACCCCCACGGTGCGCAACGTGTCGCGCAGGGCCAGGCCGTGCATCATGCCGATCGACGCCCCCCGTCCGAGCGACGGGTTGGTGCACGCCCATGAGTCGGCCACCGCCACCACTCCCGTCGCCACCGGGACACCGTCCACGGTGAAGCGGCGGTGGCGGTCCTCGATCTTGGCCATGACGACGACCCGGTCCTCGAGCGCCTCGCCGTCGAGCCAATGAGCCACCAAGGGGAGACTGTTCACCACCGCGCTCCACCGCTCGGCGTGGCGCAGCTCCCGCATGGCCTTGTCCGCCGCGCTGGCGATGACCCCCACCCCCCACGTGCCGTTGTCGGCGGGCAGGGTCAGCGTCGAGATGCTCCCGTAGGCCTGGGCCAGCGGGCCCAGGGGAGGCGGCGTGGTTCCGTCGGCGGAGCGGAAGTGCCGTCCGTAGTACACGAACCCGGAGTCCTCGAGCTCCTCGACGGGGCGGCGGGCGCCGGCCGACTCGAGCCAGTCCGGCAGCGGGGACCGCCGGCCGGTGGCGTCGACCACCAGGTCGGCGGCGATCTCCTCCCCTTCGGTGGTGCGCACGCCGGTGACGTGGGGTACTCCCCGCACGGCCTGGGCCCCGGCTACGAGGCCCCCCACGGCCACGCCGCGGCGCACCGTCAGTCCCG
The DNA here is from genome assembly GCA_963848335.1 of uncultured Acidimicrobiales bacterium. Lineage (GTDB taxonomy): Bacteria > Actinomycetota > Acidimicrobiia > Acidimicrobiales > UBA8190 > Chersky-840. The sequence goes on along the minus strand of CAWKDD010000001.1, from coordinate 913,616 downwards.
GCGTGGCCAGTGCCGCCGCCGCCAGCACGGCCTCCACCACGGGGCGGCGACCGGTCACCGTCTCGAAGTCGCCGTCGCCGGGACGGACCCCGCCGGTCATCTCCACCGGGGCGCCGCCGATGGGGCTCATGCGCAGGGCCCCGGCCGCCTCGAGGGCCTTCACCACGCCGGGGAGCTCGCGCTCGAGGTCGATCCGGAACCGGGGCTGGAAGAAATGCAGCAGCCGGAACTGGTTGACGCCGCGGCGCTCCCAGTCCGCCCAGGCCTCCGAGGGCGGCGGGGGCTCGGCCGCGTCGCGTTCGAGCAAGGTGACGTCGTGGCCGTCCTCGGCCAACACCAGGGCGGCGACCAGTCCCCCCACTCCCCCGCCGGTGACCACGATCCCAGCCATGTGCACCTCATTTCGGCCCCGGAGCCGCACGCGGAGGACTCCGACATCCGCAACCTACCAGCGCGGCAAATGCCACTCCAGGGTGCGATGATCGGACGGGGCCCGGCCCGACGAGCCCGGAGAACGGAGGGAGCGATCATGGACGTCCCGCTCACGATCGGCGACTTCCTCGAGCGCGCCGCGCTGGTGCACGGTGCGGACCGGGTGGCGGTGGTCGACGAGCCGGGCGTGGCGGGATCGTTGGGCGCCATCACCTACGCCGAGATGCACGACCGGGCGCGGGGCATGGCGCTGGCCCTCGACGCCATGGGCGTGGCCCACGGGGAGCGCGTCGCCATCGTGAGCCCGAACTCGGCCCGGTTCCTCATCTCGTTCTTCGGCGTGAGCGGCTTCGGGCGCGTGCTCGTCCCCGTCAACTTCCGGCTCAACGCCGAGGAGGTCTCCTACATCGTGGAGCATTCGGGCGCCTCGGTGCTGCTGGTCGATCCCGAGCTCGACGGACCCCTGGCGGGGGTGTCGTCCAAGGTGCGGATGGTGCTCGACGGCGAGGAGGACGCCGAGCTCTTCGCCCCCGCCGCCCCCGGCGCCACCCCGGCGCGCTGGGAGGGCGACGAGGGTGCCACGTGCTCGATCAACTACACCTCGGGCACCACGGCCCGCCCCAAGGGCGTACAGCTCACCCACCGGAATTGCTGGCTCAACGCCACGGTGTTCGGGTGGCACACCACGGTGAGCGATCGCGACGTGCTGCTGCACACCCTTCCCATGTTCCATTGCAACGGCTGGGGCATGCCCTATGCCGTCACGGCCATGGGCGGCCGTCACGTCGTGGTGCGCAAGATCGACGGCGAGGAGATCCTGTCCCGCATCGCGGCCGAGGGCGTCACCATGCTGTGCGCGGCCCCGGCGGTGGTGGCCGCCATCCTCGGCGCCGCCGAGCAGCGCCGCCGGGGCGGCGTCGAGGTCCCGGGGCGGGGCACGGTGCGGGTGGTGGTGGCCGGGGCGCCGCCGCCGTCGAAGACCATCGAGGCGGTGGAGTCCGAGCTCGGTTGGGAGTTCATCCAGATCTACGGGCTGACCGAGACCACTCCCCTGCTCACCATCAACCGGGCCCCCTCGGAGTGGGACGACCTCGACGGCGCCGTGCGGGCCTCGATGCTGGCGCGCGCCGGGGTCCCCGCCGTCGGGGTGCGCATGCGCGTCGACGAGGAGGGCGAGCTCCTGGCCCGCTCCAACCACGTCTTCGCCGGCTACTGGGAGCAGCCCGACGCCACCGCCCAGGCCCTCGAGGGCGGGTGGTTCCACACCGGCGACGGCGGGTACCTCGACGGCCCCTACACCGTGATCGCCGATCGCAAGAAGGACGTCATCATCACCGGCGGCGAGAACGTCTCGTCCATCGAGGTCGAGGACTGCCTGTACCAGCACGCGGCGGTGGCCGAGGCGGCGGTGATCGGCGTCCCCGACGACACGTGGGGGGAGACGGTCAAGGCCCTGGTGGTGCTGCGCCCCGGCGCGGTGGCCACCGAGGAGGAGCTCATCGAGTTCTGCCGGGCCCGCCTGGCCCACTTCAAGGCGCCGCGGTCGGTGGAGCTACGCGACGGACTGACCCGCACCGCCACCGGCAAGCTCCAGAAGTACCTGCTGCGCCGGCCCTACTGGGAGGGCCACGACCGCCAGGTCAACTGAGCGGACGCGCCCGGCGCGACGCTGACTGCGGGTCACTCGGGCAGCAGCCGGTACGACCCGATGGGGGTGGTGTCGGCCTGGAACGGCCCTTCGGCCAGACGCTCGCCGATGCCGGACTGGAACGCGCCGAACGCGGCGGAGCGCGTCAAGGGGTTGTCGTCCCCGTCGAGCGTGGCCACGTGCAGGAAGCTCACGCCGTCCTCGAGGCGGAAGCTGGCATAGTGCAGCCCGTCGGGCTTCGTGGTCGCCAGCTCGGCGAACACGGCGCGTACCAGGCGCTCGTTCTCGTCGGCGCGCTCGGGCTTGGTCTTGTAGCGGATCACCTTGGTGACGGGCATGGTGGTGTCTCCTTCATCGGGATCGACATGTGTCCAGGTTCGGTGCGCACGGATGCGTTCAGCGTGCCCGCATCTTGTTGTTCTTGGGGTCGTGGGTGAGCTCGGCCAGGCCCAGCGCTTCGAGCAGCGGCGGCAGGTACATGCCGAAGCGACCCCGATAGCCGTTGCGCAGGCCGTAGAAGCCCCCCACGGGGTTCTCGGCGGCACGTCCCCACGCCTCGACGGTGCCCGGGGCGGCGGGCTTCTTCTCGTCGGCGGCGCCGAGCACCACCCAGTCGCCCTGTTCGAGGAGCCAGGCGTGCAGGTCCTCGACGGCGCGGAGGTGGTACTTCAACGTGGTCGAGCCCACCTGGCACACCAGGGCGGGCGGATCGGCTCCTTCGTCCCGGTACATGGTGTACTGCGAGGTTCCCGGCGCGGTCTTGAGCACCCACGGGTCCTCCTTGGTTCCTGCACCCTTGTTCGACGCCATCAGCGTGCTCCTTTCGCGATCGCAGCTCGGAAGTGCGGGGTCACCGTGTGCCAGCCGTCCAGGTTGCGTCGGCGCCACGCCAGCGCGGCGTCCCCGCTGTCCCCCAGCCGTTGCCAGCCGCGGTGCTCGATCTCCACCTCGGTCACGCCATCAGCGCGGGCCTGGAAGCGGACGTCGACCTCGCCGGCGTGGGCGGGGTCCCGTCCCAGATGCCACAGGTACGACACCTGGGCCGGAGGGTCCCACACCGTGACCGTCCCCCAGTCGTGCTCGACGCCGTCGGGGCTGCGCTCGTAGATCCGCCCCCCCACGCCGGACTCCAGCACCACCAGCTGGGCCCGCCCCGAGGCGGTGTGGTCCGGTGGCCACCACGTGCCGATCCCCGACGTCCACACCTCGAAGGCGTGCTCGACCGAGCAGTCGACGTCGAAGGACATCCGCAGCGGGTCCTCGCTCATGGCCGCGCCGCCGGCTCGGTGTTCTCGGCCAGCAACCGGAACCGGGCGGCGGCCTCTCCCCACACACCCTCGAGATAGGCCTGCACGGCGTGCAGCCCCTGGGCCTGGAGGTGGTAGATCCGGCGCGTCCCCTCAGGGTGCTCGGTCACCATGCCGGCGTCTTTCAACAGGCGCAGGTGGCGCGACACGGCGGGGCGGCTGATGGGCATGGCCGCGGCGATCTCCTGGACCGGCTTGTCCCCGCTGCTCAAGAGGCGCAGGATCTGGCGCCGGTTGGCGTCGCCCAACGCCTCGAAGGGGTCCCCCCCGGCATGCGCGTGGGCCATCTCCCCCCATCCCTCCCCCTGTCGGTAACGATGAGGTTACCGTAACAGGGCCGTTACCTATACGGGCCGCAGCCCGACCCAGGTCGGCGGGGCGCCCCGTTATGGTGCCGCTGATGGATGCACGGCACTTCCTGGGGTTGGAGCCCACCGCCGACCCGCTGCGCTGGCGCCTCCCCGTCACCCCCGCGGTGTGCACCCCGGGACGTTTCCTCTACGGCGGGTGTGGCCTGGCCGCGGGCATCGTCGCCCTGGAGGAGGCCTCGGGACGGCCCACGGTGTGGGCCACGGCCCAGTACCTCGCCTACGCGCCGACGGGCACCGTCCTCGACTGGGAGGTCGTCCTCCCCGCCTCGGGGCGCAACACCACCCAGGGCCGGGCCATCGGCCGGCTGGGCGCCGAAGAGGTGCTCACCGTCAACGCCGCCCTGGGCCGCCACGACATCGACCTGTCGGGGACGTGGGTGGAGTTCCCCGACGTGCCCGCGCCGGCCGACTGCCCCGTCCAGCACATCCCGCCCATGTTCGCCGACACGGTGCTGGTGCGCGTCGAGCAGCGCGTGGCGAAGGGCCGCATGATGGCCGAGCTCGACGGGCGCCCCGGCGACGCCAACTCGGCCTTCTGGACGCGCGTGCCGGGCCATCTCGAGCCCTCGGCGGCCACCTTGGCGGTGATCGGCGACTTCGTGTCGGGCGGGGTGAGCCAGCCCCTGGGGGTGCGCACCATGGGCCGCAGTCTCGACAACACGTTGCGGGTGGCCCGGCTGGTGCCCACGGAATGGGTGCTGTGCGACATCCACATCCACGCCCTGGCCCACGGGTTCGGGCAGGGGCTGGCCCATCTGTGGGCCGAGGACGGTACCCTGCTGGCGACGGCCAGCCAGTCCATCAGCGTGCGGCGCTGGCCCGGCGACGCGGCCGTGGTGTCGGGCGCGGCGCTCTCCAAGACCACCGCATCCAAGACAACCGCATCCCAGAAGACCCCACGACGACAAGGAACATGATGCGCACTCGCAAGATCGGCTCGCTCGAGGTGTCGGTGGTGGGCCTGGGCTGCAACAACTTCGGCGGTCGTCTCGACTACGACAAGTCGGCGGCGGTGGTCCACGACGCACTCGACGCCGGCATCACCTTCTTCGACACCGCCGACATCTACGGCGGCACCCGCAGCGAGGAGTTCCTGGGCCGCGCCCTGGGGGCGCGCCGAAGCGACATCGTGCTCGCCACCAAGTTCGGCATGCAGGTCGACGAGCACCGCAAGGGGGCCAGGCCCGACTACGTGCACCGCGCCCTGGAGGACAGCCTGCGGCGTCTGGGCACCGACCACGTCGACCTCTACCAGCTGCACGCGCCCGATCCCAAGACCCCCATCGCCGACACCCTGGGGGCCCTCGACGAGTGCGTGGCGGCGGGCAAGGCGCGCCAGATCGGGTGCTCGAACTTCACGGTGGAACAGCTGCGCCAGGCCGAGGACGCCGCGGCGCCGGGCTCGGCCCACTTCGTGAGCGTCCAGAACGAGTTCAGCCTGCTGCGCCGCAAGGCCGAGGACGACGTCATCCCCGAGTGCGAGCGGGCCGGCCTGGCCTTCCTCCCCTACTTCCCGCTGGCCTCGGGGGTGCTCACCGGCAAGTACCGGCGCAACGAGCCCCCGCCCCCGGGCACCAGGCTGGCGGGAGTGAAGCAGAACGAGGGGCCGCTGGCCGACGACCAGCTGGCGGTGGTGGAGCGGCTGGCCGAGTTCGCGGCGAGCCGGGACCGGTCCATGGTGGAGCTCGCCATCGCCTGGATCGCAGCGCACCGTCCCGTGGCCTCGGTCATCGCCGGGGCCACCTCGCCCCAGCAGGTGCGCGCCAACGTGGCCGCGGCGGACTGGGAGCTCGACGACAACGACATGGCCGAGATCGACACGCTGGTGCAGGGCGGCTAGGCCACCCCACACGAGCCTTCACAGGCCGGGCGTGGCCACGACGCGTCCGGTGCGCACCGCCTCGACCAGGAGGGCGTGGTCGGCTTCGGTCTGATCGGCATAGGCCAGCGCGAAGCCGGTGACGGCGTCGTCGAGCACTCCCCCGTTGCCGGCGTACCCGGCGATCTGCGCGGCGGCGCCCGATCGGGCATGGGCCCGGGCCAGGGCCCACCCGCACAACTTGGCGTAGGCCACGAGCCCCCGGGGCCCCAGCGAGGCCGTGTTCACGGTGCCCTTCATGTCGCGCAGCTGGCGGACGTAGAAGTCGGTGTCCCCGGTGCTGGTCCAACCCAGGAAGATGTCGCTGGCGGCCTGCATGAGACGCTGTCCGGCCACCACCCGCCGTCCCCCCGAACGCGGCGACTCGGGGACGGCGGGGCCCGGTCCCGACCCCGTGCCGGCGCGCCCGGGGCGGCGGGGCACCGACGCGGCCAGGGCCGATCGCCCCGCCTCTTTCACCTGCAGGAAGAGGGGTTCGCCGATGTCGCTCTCGAGCAGGGCCACGAAGCAGCGCGTCCCCACGCTGCCCACGCCCACCACCTTGGTGGCCAGGTCCACGAGCGCGAACCTCTCGAGCAGGGCCCGGCGGTCGGTCTCCAGCGACGCCGGGTACCTGGCCAGCACGTCCTGGACGAGCTGGGTGTGGGCGTCGACACCGTCGTGGGTCACCAGGGGCGGATGATCGGCGATGCGCCGCTCGCCCCCGTCGACGCGCACCGTCAACTTGGGCAGCTCCGCCTCGAGGTCTGGCGATGGGCCCCGGCCACCGCCGAGCGCACCGGTGCCGGGGCCCGGCGGCCCACGGTGCGCAGGGCGGCCTTGGCGTCGACGCGTTCGTACCAGACCTCGAGGGTGCCCATGTGCGCGTAGCGGGCCATGTGGCGGCGATAGGCGCGCGCCACGGCGTGGGCGGCGGCGGACTGGTGCTCGGGCTCGATCCCCGACACCCGCCCCACCACCACGGCACTGGCCGCCAGCCGTTTGAGGTCCCACTCCCAGGGACCGGGCGTGGTCTCGTCGAAGTCGTTGACGTCGAACAGGAGCCGCCGCTCGGGGGAGGCGAAGACCCCGAAGTTGGCCATATGGGCGTCCCCGCACAACTGGACGTGCACTCCCGTGGAGGGGGTGCGGGCCAGGTCGAGGGCCATGACGCCCGCCGCGCCCCGCATGAAGGCGAAGGGCGACTCGAGCATGCGCCCCCAGCGCACCGGCACCAGGGCGGGGACGCGGTCGGCGTTCTCGGCGTCGAGCACGGCGATGGGATCGGGACGGTCCGGGGCCGGCTCCCACTGCGCCTGGCTGGTGCGCGGCACCACGGTGCGACGACGGCGGCCGATGCGACGCTCCCGGTCCCTCCGAGTCTCAGGCATCCGAGCTGCCCCTCCACTCCCGCCGCCGACGCGAAACGGTACCGGGCGCCGCCCCCCGAAGGGAACGGCGCCCGGTACCAAGGATCGGAGCTGGGCACCACGGTCATGCCGTCGGGCACGGCGTGGTGCGGTGGGTCAGGCCGCGCTCTCTGCCTTGGCCTCCTGGCGCAGGACGGCCTCGACGTTGAGCTCGATGCGGACCTTCTTGCCCACGACCACGCCCCCGGTCTCGAGGGCCTGGTTGTAGGTCAGTCCCCACTCCTCACGGTCGATCTCGGTGGAAGCCGAGAAGGCCACGGCCTGGGTACCCCACGGTGTGGTGTTGGCGCCGTCGAACTCCACCTGGAGCACGACCGGGCGGGTGGTGCCGTGCACGGTCAGGTCGCCGGCCACCTTCCAGTCGTCGCCGTCGAGGGTCACGCCCGTGCTCGTGAAGGTGAGGGTCGGGTAGTGCTCCACGTCGAGGAAGTCCGCGCTGCGCAGGTGCTCGTCGCGCTGGGCCTGGCTGGTGTCGACGCTCGAGGCGTCGATGGTGACCTCCACCGAGGACTCCTCGGGTACCTCGGCGATGGTCACCGCACCGCTGAAGGTGCCGAAGCGGCCGCGCACCTTGGTGATCATGAGGTGCCGGGCGATGAACTCCACGGTGGTGTGGGCCTGGTCGAGGTCGTAGACGCCGGGGGCGGGGACGACGGTGCCCCGGTACTCCCGGGTGGAGCTGGTGGTCGGGGTGGTGGTCGTGGTCATCGGAATTGCCTCCTGAGATACTTGTTGCTCATAAATTTGAGCCCACAAGCATGGTACTCCTAGATAGTTGCGTCGTCAATCATTTTTCTGGCCGAGGGTCAGCCGGGCGCGAACCCGCAGGTGGGAGGCGCAAGCGGGGAGCCGGTGCGGGAGCCCGTTGGTGGGGCCGGTGGCCCGGTGAGCCGGGGTCAGGCGCCGAGAGGGAGAGGGAACTTCTCGACCAGCTCGTGGGCGGGCACGGGCCGGGAGAACAGATAGCCCTGGGCGAAGTCGCAGTCCAGGCGCACCAGCTCATCGAGCTGGCGCTCGGTCTCGACGCCCTCGGCGATGACCTGCAGGCCGAGGGCATGAGCCAGCTTGACCACGGCGGCGACGATCTCGGCACCCCCCTGATCGGCGCCGAGCTCGTCGACGAAGCTCTTGTCGATCTTCAAGATGTCGAGAGGGAACCGCTGCAGGTGGCTGAGCGAGGAGTACCCCGTCCCGAAGTCGTCGATGGCGAGGGTCACGCCCAGGTCCTTGAGGGCCTGGAGCACGCGCAGCGCCGAGGCGGCGTCGTTCATGAGGGCGCTCTCGGTGATCTCGAGGGTCAGGTTGGCAGGCGGCAGCCCGGTGTCGTCGAGGATCCGCTCCACGGTGGAGATGATCTCGGGGTGGTCGATCTGACGGGCCGACAGGTTCACCTCCACCGCACCCTGGGGTCCGCCGAAGCGCCCGGCGCGCCACATGCACAGCTGACGGCACGCCTCGTGCAGCACCCAGGCGCCGATGGGGATGATGAGGCCGCTCTCTTCGGCCACGGGGATGAACCGGTTGGGGGCCACCAGACCCTGCTCGGGATGCTGCCAGCGCAACAGCGCCTCGACCCCCACGGCGCGGGCCCCGTGGATCTCCACCACGGGCTGGTAGAAGAGCCGCAGCTCGCGACGCTCGAGCGCCCGGTGCAGCGAGTGCTCGGTGTGCATGCGGTCGAGCACCCGCATGCGCATGACCTCGCCGAAGACCTCGACGGTCCCGCCGCCGCGCTTTTTGGCCTGGTACATCGCGGCGTCGGCGTTGGAGAGCAAGGGCGTGGCTTCCGACACGCGCCCGGTCGTGCACGCCACCCCGATGCTGGCCGTGATGAAGACCTCGCCGTCGCCGGCCGCGATGGGGGCCCGCAGGGCGTGCAGCACCCGTTGGGCGTAGGACACCGCCTCGGCCTCGGCCTCGTCCCCGTCGAAGAGCACCAGGAACTCGTCGCCGCCCAGCCGGGCCATGACGTCGGACGTGCCGTCGGCGGCCTCGAGGCGCCCCGCCACCGCCACCAGCACCTCGTCGCCGACCTCGTGGCCGAGCCCGTCGTTGATGGCCTTGAAGCGGTCGAGGTCGAGCACGAGCACCGCCACCGAGCCCGGTGCGCTCTTCCCCTTGGCCAGCGCATAGGCGAGGCGGTAGGTGAACAGGGTCCGGTTGGGCAGGCCCGTGAGCGAGTCGTACAGATAGGCGTGGGCCAGCGCCTCCTCGGCCGCCTTGTCCTCGTCCTGGTCGTAGAGGAAGCCGCCGATGCGCAGCTCGTCCCCGGACCCCACGATGTAGGCCGACCCCAGGACCGAGACCTCGTACCCCTCGCGGTGCATCAGGTCCAGTTGCTGCGGACGGGTCCGCCCCATGGCCCGCTCGGAACGGGCCATGGACTCGAGCCCGTCGAGCACGGCGGCGCGGTGGCGCTCGGGGATGAGGAATTCGGTGACGGGTCGTCCCAGCACCTCGTGGCGCGACCACCCGAAGAGCACCTCGGACTGGCGGTTCCACTCCGTGAGCACGCCGGAGGCGTCGGTCTCGACGAAGGCGTCACGGGCCATGTCGAGGACGTGCTCGATGCGCGACCCGGCGTTCGAGGCCCCCGGGACGTCCCCGGCGCGCCGCTCGTCCTCCGCCGCCATGTCCAGCACCCGGTCTCGCACCCTCGAACCCCTTTGGTGTGGTCGGTGTCGTACGCAGCGATGTGCGGTCGCGCACGCGTGAGAAGGTCGTCGACGGGGGCCCGGCTCCCGTGGCCAGGAGCGGCAGGGCCGAACGCGTCATGGTATGCAGCTGTGTTTTCTGTGGTCAATGCAGCAGTTGTGAAAATAGTGAAGGCCCGGGCGGGTTTCACGGATACTGCTCGTTTCGCTCACTGTCCGTAGTTGTCCAACCTGTCTGGGGGCTCTCCGATCGGCCCGGCCGGCCCCGGGTTCCGGTACGGTGCCGCTGTGGTCGTCGTCACGGGTGTGCTCCAGAAAGAGGCATGGGACCGCGACGTCATGCCCCCGGTGGAGAAGGTGCGCCCGGGGGTGTGGTCGATCCCCGTGCCCATCCCCGACAACCCCTTGCGCTACGTGCTCGTCTACGCCTTCGAGCTCGACAACGGCATCGCCATCGTGGACGCGGGGTGGAACACCGAGGACGCCTGGTCGGCGCTCAACAACGGCCTGATCGAAGCGGGCGGCTCCATCGCCGATGTGCGAGCCGTGCTGGTCACCCACATCCACCCCGACCACTACGGGCTGGCGGGACGGGTGCGCGAGGAGTCGGGGGCGTGGATCGGCCTGCACCCCGATGACGCCGCCATGCTCGAGGCGCGCTACATCGAGACCGACGACCTGCTGGCCCGCATGCGCGAGTTCCTCCAGGACGCCGGGGTGCCGCCCACCAAGCTCCCCGACCTCAACTTCGCCTCCATGATGATCCGGGGCCAGGTCACCATGGCGGTGCCCGACGTCCTGTTCGAAGACGGCCGGCGCGTCGACGTCCCGGGGTGGGACCTCACCACGGTGTGGACGCCGGGGCACTCACCGGGACACGTCTGCTTCTACAGCGAGGAGCACCGTTTCCTGCTGTCGGGCGACCACGTGCTGCCCCGCATCACCCCCAACATCGGCGTGCACACCCAGCAGTTCCCCAATCCGCTCGGCGAGTACCTCGAATCCTTGCTCAAGGTGCACAACCTCGAAGTCGACGAGGTGTTCCCCGCCCACGAGTACCGGTTCTCGGACCTGAAGGGCCGGCTCGACGACATCATCATCCACCACGCCGATCGCCTGGCCGAGATCGAACGCATCATCGGCGAGCACCCCGGGTCCACGGCGTGGGACATCTCGGTGGCGCTCACGTGGTCGCGCCCCTGGCACGAGATCGCCGACTTCATGCAGCGCGCCGCGGTGGGCGAGACCATCGCCCACATCGTGCTGCTCGAGAACCACCAACGGGTGCGCCGCGAAGGGGCCAACCCGGCGCGCTTCTACCCCCCCGAATCGAGCTGAGGGCCGAAGCCGACCTCAGGCCGTGCCCTCGCCTCAGGAAGCGCCGTCGGCTCCGGGTACGCCCTCGGCTCCGGGCGCCGTCGCCCCGCCCCACTTGCGGCTCTGGCGGCGGTGGCGCACCATCACCGTGACGACCACCGCCACCACCACGGCGCCGAGGATGGCCAACGAGTAGATCCCCACCGTCTTGGCCACCGCCGCGTACGACGTGCCCGCCGCGTAGCCGATCAGCACGTAGGTCGTCCCCCACAAGATGCCGCCCACGGCGTTGTAGGCCAAGAAGGTGCGATAGCGCATGCCGCTCATGCCCGACAGGCCCGGTACCAGGGCGCGGGCCAGGGCCACCCAGCGCCCCAGGAACACGGCGGGGCCACCCCGGCGGGCCAGCAGCGCCTGGCCCCGGTTGACGCCGGCCCGGCCGCGCAGGGGGCGGTGCTCGAGGAGCCAGGGCCCCAGGACCTTGCCCACCTCGTATCCCACCGAGTCCCCGACGATGGCGCACACCACCACCACCACCAGCATGGCCAACAGGTTCACGTGGTGCAGCGAGGCCAGGACCCCGCCGATGAGCGCCGCGGTCTCGCCGGGGATGACGAAGCCGAGGAGCACGGCGGCCTCACCGAAGACGAGCAGACCGCACACGGCGTAGGCCACCGGTCCGTGGAAGTGCTCCAACCACGACCCGATGCTTGCGATCAGGGCCGAGCCCCCTGACCGGGAGGTGCGGCGATCAGCGCGCCCAGGGAGTCCACGACGCGCTCACCCAGGTCCGGCGCCGGCAGGCGGGACACGTCATGAACCGGGTGTAGCCCCGACCCGGCCGCCACAGCCAGATGGGCAGATGCAGCATGAGGAATTCCGACACGTGGACCTCTGAACGCGCCCCGCAGGTGGCGCAGTCCACGATGATCGAGCTGAGGATCCCCCGGGTGCGGGCCGGAGCGGAGACGGCGTGCGTACCGGATGGGCCCGGTGTCCTGTGCACAGGGCGCTCGAAGGGGGTGACGGGGCCGGTGCTGGTGCGGGTGGCGCGCGCCTCGTCGGAGAACAGCGCGTACTTCCCCGGCACGTCGCGCTCGGCGGCCCGGCGGGGCCCGCCCTCGTCGCGTTCGGCCGGGGCCCAGAACAGGGCCCGCTTGCCCAACGGATCCGGCGCGTCGGTCACGAGAACCCGGTGTCTTTCTTCCGGTTCACTCAGCGCGCCGGACGCAGATCGGCGTCGAGCTCGCGGGCGATGGCGCGGTAGGCCTCGGCGCCGGGGGACGAGGGGGCGTGCTGCAAGATGCAGCGACCCTGGGCGGGCGCCTCGGCGAAGCGGATCGACTTGCGCACGGGGGGCTCGAGCACGGTCAGGCCGTAGCGGGCCTTGACGTCGTCGAGCACGGCCTTGCCGTGACGGGTGTGGGGGTCGTACATGGTGGCGATGACCCCTCGCACCTCGAGATCGGCGTTGGCGAACATGCGCACGTCGTCGATGGTCTCGAGCAGCTGTCCCACACCGCGGTGGCTGAGCGCCTCGCACTGCAGGGGGATGAGCACCTCGTGGGCGGCGGTGAGCCCGTTGATGGTGAGCACCCCGAGCGACGGCGGGCAGTCGATGAGGATCATGTCGTAGTCGTCGGCGACGGTGCCCAGCGCCAGGGCCAGGACGTGCTCGCGACCCGTGCGGGTGAGCAGATGCACTTCGGAGCCGGCGAGGTCGATGGTGGCAGGGAGGATGTCGAGGCCTTCGACGCTCGTCACGATGCGACGCGCGTCGGCGGCCTTCATCTTGCGCACGAACACGTCGTGCAGCGACTGGTGCAGATTCTCGGGATCGATGCCGACCGAATAGGTCAGACAGGCCTGGGGGTCGAGATCGACGAGGAGCACCCGCCGTCCCATCTCCGCCAACGCGAAGCCGAGGGCGTGCACCGTCGTCGTCTTGGCGACGCCGCCCTTCTGGTTTGCCACCGCCACGATACGCGCCACGGCCGGAGTCTAAGGCACTCGGTCACCGCGGTCGCATGGGGGGCGCCGGGCGCCGGTAGGCCGAGTGCACACGGTGAGGTTCAGGTGCCCGACGGCGCCTCGGCGTCGGTCAGCTTGGCCAGGATGGTGCGCAGGCGCAGCACCTCGGTGGTGGACAGGACGTCGAAGGAGGCCGGTGGCTCACCGAGGATCTTGCGGGCCTGGGCCTGCGCATCGACGCCGGCCGGCGACAGCGCCACCATCTTCACCCGGCGGTCGGTGGGGTGCGACCGGCGCTCGGCCAGCCCCGCCGCCTCGAGGCCGTCCACCAGCGAGGTCACGTAGGAGGGGTCGCAGCGGAAGTAGTCGGCGAGGTCGCGCATGGGAACGGGCTGGTCCGGTGCCAGGCGGAGGAGGGTCTTGAGCCCGCCCGGAGCCAGGCCCGTGGCGTCGCAGGCCTCGTGGAAGCGCTGCTGGCCCTCGCGCTCGAACACCAGGCTGTAGAGCGCCCGCCAGGCGTCGCCGACCGCCGCCTCGCGCTCCCCGCCCTGCTCGGGCCCGCCATCACTTGACATATTTCGACCTTTTAGTAGCCTGAACGATCTCGGAGACTATCCTCAACCTTTGACTGGAGTCTACAACTGATGGGTCACGAGGGTGCTGAGCAGGGACTGACCGAACACCGCCACGCCGGGCTGGCGCTGGTGCTGATCTGTGCGGTCCAGATGATGGTGATCCTCGACGGCACCATCGTGAACATCGCCCTGCCCTCGATCCAGCACCAGCTCCACTTCTCGGCTCCGGGCCTCGAATGGGTGATCACCGCCTACGCGCTGACCTTCGGTGGGCTGCTCCTCCTGGGCGGGCGCAGCGGGGACCTCTTCGGCCGGCGCCGGATGTTCACCATCGGCGTGGTCATCTTCACCGCCGCCTCCCTGCTGGGAGGCTTCGCCACCGACCAGCTGTGGCTGATCGCGGCCCGGGTGGCCCAGGGTGTCGGTGGTGCCATCGCCTCGCCCACGGCGCTGGCCCTGATCCAGAACACCTACCCCGAGGGACCCAAGCGCTCGCGCGCCATGGGCGTGTACGCGGCCATGTCGGGAGCGGGCGGATCGCTCGGGCTGCTCCTCGGAGGCATCCTGACCGACGTGGCGTCGTGGCGCTGGGTGCTGTTCGTGAACGTGCCCATCGGGTTGTCGGTCGCCATCCTGGCCCCCCGGGTGCTGGGCACCACGCCCACCCGGCGCGGACGGCTCGACCTCCCCGGCGCCTTGTCGGTGACCCTGGGCATGGCCTCGCTCGTCTACGGGCTGTCGCGCGCCGCGACGGCGGGATGGGCCGACCACTACACGATTGGGGCACTGGGCGCGGCGGTGATCCTGCTGGCCACCTTCGTCACCATCGAGGTCAAGAGCCCGCACGCGCTGATGCCGCTGCACATCTTCTCGGACCGCAACCGGGCGGGCTCCTACGTCATCATGCTGTGCCTCGCCGCGGCCATGTTCGCCACCTTCTTCTTCATGACGCAGTTCGTCCAGAACGTGCTCGGCTACAGCCCCCTCAAGGCCGGGGTCGCCTTCCTGCCCATGACCATCGGCATCGGCGGCACCGCCAACGTGGTGTCGCGCCTGGTGGGCAAGATCGGTCCCCGCCGGCCCATGACGATCGGCCCGCTCCTGGTCACGGGGGGCCTGCTGTGGCTGTCGTTCATCGGGGTCCACGCCGCGTACATCTCGATCATCGGGCCCCTGATGCTCCTCGCCATCGGCATGGGATCGACCTTCGTGCCCCTCACCCTCACGGTCATGTCCCGCGTGCCGCGAGGCGAGGCGGGGCTGGCCTCGGCCCTGCTCAACACGGGCCAGCAGATCGGCGGGTCACTGGGCCTGGCCGTGCTGGTGACGGTGGCGACGAGCGTCACCAGGGGTCACCTGGCATCGGCCGGGCGCGTGGCGAGCCATGCCCAGCACGCCCTGGCCACCACCAACGGCTACGACGCCGCCTTCCGGATCGGGTCGGTCATCGCCCTGGTGGCCTTCGTCCTGGCGGTGTCGGTGATCAGGGGAGGTAAGCACGCCGGCGTCGGGGCGGTCGCCGGTGTCGGCGTCGACGCTGCACCCGAGGCCGCTGTCGCCTGATTCGTTCGCACCGGCCGAGCGCCTCGGTGATGTGACCACGAGCCCAAACGCTCTGATGAGGGAGCTCGGTAGCTGCCGTTGACGATCGAGCAAGGTGCTCCGTCGCCAGCTCCCTGCTCGAGTCAGCCGACGCCAACGTGGCGGTTCGGTGGCGCCGTTACGGGCAACGCCGTCTCCGCCCAAGGTCACGATCCCCGCGAAGACGGGTTGCCCGCATGGTCGCCGAACCTTCGGGCTCCACAGTCCGCCATCTCATGACCTGACACCCGGTGAGGGCTCTTCAGCTGAGCGAATGTTCAGCCGAAGAGCCACTCAACCGAGCGTCTCTCGAAAGCGGATTGACGGAACTCGGGCAGGCGCCCGGGTTGTCGTCAGACGGGCAGCCAACTCCACTGCTTGCAAACGCCCGACGCGGTCAGCCAGACGTGGTGGCTGCCCTTGTTGCCGTGGTGCTTGTGGCTGTGGCCCTTGCCGCAGTTGTTGCCCTGGCCCTGGTTGTCGACGCCCTTGTGGCCCTTGTGGTGCCCTTTGTGCCCCCGGTCGAGGGCGTAGGCGTCCTTGCAACCGTTGCTCTGGCCCTTGCCACCCTGGCCCTTGTTGCCCTGGCCGCCGTTGCCACCCTGGCCCTTGTTGCCCTGGCCGCCGTTGCCACCCTGGCCCTTGTTGCCCTGGCCGCCGTTGCCACCCTGGCCCTTGTTGCCCTGGCCGCCGTTGCCACCCTGGCCGCAGTTGTTGCCCTGGCCGCCGTTGTCCTTGTTGCCGAAGACCAGGCCCAGACCGATGGTCTCGGGCCCCTTGTTGCCCTGGCAGCCGTTGCCCTGGCCCTTGCCACCCTGGCCGCAGTTGTTGCCCTGGCCGCCGTTGCCCACGGGCGAGATGCCCTTGTTGCCCTGGCAGCCCTTGCCGCCGTTGCCGTCACCCTTGCCGCAGTTGTTGCCCTGGCCACCGTTGCCGCCCTGGCCGCCGTTGCCTACGGGCGAGCCGCTCTTGTTGCCCTGGCAGCCCTTGCCGCCCTGGCCGCCGTTGCCGCAGTTGTTGCCCTGGCCACCGTTGCCGCCCTGGCCACCGTTACCGGGGACCGAGTCACTCTTGTTGCCCTGGCAGCCCTTGCCGCCCTGGCCACCGTTGCCGCAGTTGTTGCCGGGACCGCCGTTGCCGCCCTGGCCGCCGTTGCCTACGGGCGAGCCGCTCTTGTTGCCCTGGCAGCCCTTGCCGCCCTGGCCACCGTTGCCGCAGTTGTTGCCCTGGCCACCGTTGCCGCCCTGGCCACCGTTACCGGGGACCGAGTCACTCTTGTTGCCCTGGCAGCCCTTGCCGCCCTGGCCGCAGTTGTTGCCCTGGCCACCGTTGCCGCCCTGGCCACCGTTACCGGGGACCGAGTCGCCCTTCTTGCCCTGGCAGCCGTTGCCGCCTTGGCCACCGTTGCCGCAGTTGTTGCCCGGGCCGCCGTTGCCGCCCTGGCCACCGTTACCGGGGACCGAAGCGCCCTTGTTGCCCTGGCAGCCGTTGCCGCCTTGGCCACCGTTGCCGCAGTTGTTGCCCGGGCCGCCGTTGCCGCCCTGGCCACCGTTACCGGGGACCGAGGCGCCCTTGTTGCCCTGGCAGCCATTGCCACCCTGGCCGCCCTGGCCACCGTTGCCGCAGTTGTTGCCCGGGCCGCCGTTGCCGCCCTGGCCACCGTTACCGGGGACCGAGGCGCCCTTGTTGCCCGAGCAGCCGTTGCCTGCCTTGGCCACCGTTGCCGCAGTTGTTGCCGGGCCGCCGTTGCCGCCCTGGCCACCGTTACCGGGGACCGAGGCGCCCTTGTTGCCCTGGCAGCCGTTGCCACCATTGCCACCCTGGCCGCCGTTGCCGCAGTTGTTGCCCGGGCCGCCGTTGCCGCCCTGGCCACCGTTACCGGGGACCGAGGCGCCCTTGTTGCCCTGGCAGCCATTGCCACCCTGGCCGCCCTGGCCACCGTTGCCGCAGTTGTTGCCCGGGCCGCCGTTGCCGCCCTGGCCACCGTTACCGGGGACCGAGGCGCCCTTGTTGCCCTGGCAGCCGATTGCCACCCTGGCCGCCCTGGCCACCGTTGCCGCAGTTGTTGCCCGGGCCACCGTTGCCGCCCTGGCCACCGTTACCGGGGACCGAGGCGCCCTTGTTGCCCTGGCAGCCGTTGCCACCATTGCCACCCTGGCCGCCTTGGCCACCGTTGCCGCAGTTGTTGCCCGGGCCACCGTTGCCGCCCTGGCCACCGTTACCGGGGACCGAGGCGCCCTTGTTGCCCTGGCAACCGTTGCCGCCCTGGCCGCCCTGGCCACCGTTGCCGCAGTTGTTGCCCGGGCCACCGTTGCCGCCCTGGCCACCGTTACCGGGGACCGAGGCGATCTTGTTGCCCTGGCAGCCGTTGCCGCCCTGGCCGCCTTGGCCACCGTTGCCGCAGTTGTTGCCGGGACCGCCGTTGCCGCCCTGGCCACCGTTACCGGGGACCGAGGCGCCCTTGTTGCCCTGGCAGCCGTTGCCACCATTGCCACCCTGGCCGCCTTGGCCACCGTTGCCGCAGTTGTTGCCCGGGCCGCCGTTGCCGCCCTGGCCACCGTTACCGGGGACCGAGGCTGCCCTGGCAGCCGTTGCCACCCTGGCCACCTTGCCGCCTTGGCCACCGTTGCCGCAGTTGTTGCCCGGGCCGCCGTTGCCGCCCTGGCCACCGTTACCGGGGACCGAGGCGCCCTTGTTGCCCTGGCAGCCGTTGCCACCCTGGCCACCTTGACCGCCTTGGCCACCCTGGCCGCCTTGACCGCCTTGGCCACCCTGGCCGCCTTGACCGCCTTGGCCACCGTTGCCGCAGTTGTTGCCCGGGCCGCCGTTGCCGCCCTGGCCACCGTTACCGGGGACCGAGGCGCCCTTGTTGCCCTGGCAGCCGTTGCCACCCTGGCCACCTTGACCGCCTTGACCGCCACCGCCTGGCCGCCCTGGCCGCCTTGGCCACCCTGGCCGCCTTGACCGCCTTGGCCACCGTTGCCGCAGTTGTTGCCCGGACCGCCGTTGCCGCCCTGGCCACCGTTACCCGGGACCGAGGTGCCCTGGCAGCCGTTGCCACCCTGGCCACCCTGGCCACCGTTGCCGCAGTTGTTGCCCGGACCGCCGTTGCCGCCCTGGCCACCGTTACCGACGACGGAAGCGCCTAGGCAGCCGTTGCCACCCTGGCCGCCTTGACCACCTTGACCGCCTTGGCCACCCTGGCCGCCCTGGCCACCGTTACCGCCCTGGCCACCCTGGCCGTTGCACTGGACGCTGCTGCCACCTGGGGGACCACCTTGGGTACACCCCGGGGCTCCCTGCGACGAACCCGCGAACGCGGCAGACGTCGTTATTCCCAACGAGGAGATGACTGCGAGGCTTCCCAAGATGATACGAGCCTTGGGATTGATACCGCTTGCCGTGCGCCGCCACGCGTGCGCTCCACGCATGAACCAGCCCCTCATGACATTCCTCCCCCGCCCGCCAAGGCGCAGTTGTAAAGCCTCGCCTGATTTCCCGGTGAGTGTGTCCCAAGACGCTCCGCGTGTCTAGCGATTTTGTGAGGGTTCACCACGCATAGCGATAACGGCAAGGAGTGAGCGATCAGACGCAATCCTTGTTTGATCAAGCTCTGCTCGCAAAGAGGCCGTTGCCAGGCACCGCCATGCGAAGGAAATTCGCAATGATGACGCGCTGTGTGAAGATCAGACCACGAGACGTCGAAAGTAGGAGGCTAGGAAATGCTGCCGAAATAAAGTTCGCGAGAACCCTCAGAAAACCACATTCTGTGCCCATTCATCACGATTTGTCGGACTTCCGACTTGAGGTCCGCACGATTGACTAAAGCAATGACCTCGTCAACCCGCAGAAAAGCGTCCCATCCGGTGTCACATGTTGATCACTTGTCACTCGCATGACCTGAATGACCGAATCGTCGCAAGGAGCCTCTGAGCGATCGCGAACCTCGAGCCCACGAACCAGTGCTTCCTCGTTGCTGTCTCCGCAATGGCCGAATCCAGCTTCTTGGGGGATTTCGGCACTGGCCCTCGGAACGACCGCATCGAGCCGCACAAAGAGCAGGCACCGGCCCACGGCCGAAGGCTCCAATCAAAGCTGTCTCGGCGTAGAACGTTTCGGCCCGGATGGAGGGTCCGAGGGTAGAAACAACCTCCTCCTCCTCCTCCTGCGCCACAGCGACGAGGATCCCTCGTGGCGCGGCAGAGTTCAGATGGCCCGTGCCAACGCCGCCCCACCCGAAGCCGTCCGAACCCCTCGCAAGGCGGGTGGGCGCACATCCGGACCTCAGGCGGCCAAATCGGTTCGGCGAGGGTTTGGGCCCATTCCAGCCCCAGGCGGATCCAAACCCACCCAGAGGCCCCGGGGAGCGCCAGTCCGGCAGAGCCATCAACGGGCTGGCGAGCGGAGGGGCACTCGGGGAAGGGGGACCAAGAACGGGAATCCGCCGACGTCACCCGAGAAGGCGCTTGCACACCAGCGCCAGGCCTGCAGTTTCGCCACCGGTCACCTGAGCGGGGTTGGAGTGCACGAGAAGCCACCCCTCACGCCAACGTGCCCCCGGCAGGAGTCGAACCCGCAACCTGGTGGGTAGAAGCCACCCGCTCTATCCAGTTGAGCTACGGAGGCGAAGGTGTACAGAGCTGAGATTGGGTGTCGGCTGCTGAGGCTCAGCGTACTCCGTGTATCGTGAAGACCCTGCGTGTTCGGCATGTCGTGCCGGACACCCACGGTGGCCGTAGCTCAGATGGTTAGAGCGCCAGGTTGTGGCCCTGGAGGTCGGGGGTTCAAGTCCCCTCGGTCACCCCGATGTGATGTGTCGAGACATCAGCGACTCATCTGTCAAGACATCGTAGAGGTCCAGCCCACAGATTGCGGGTGGTAATCCCGCGCGGGATCGAGGGTGAGGATCCGCAGGGGTTCGCCATCGGGCGTGAGGATCCGGACCTCGGCGTCGGCGATCATGAGCACGACTGCTTGGCCCTTGAAGCGGGCGCCCATCCCGATGTGGCGGAGTTTTCCCTCGTAACGAAGCGTCAACTTGCCAAAGGTGTCGACCTTGTCGTGGCGGATGCGCAGGTGGCTCGGGCCCACGGTGGTGGGATGGGCCTTGACGCTGGCATCGAAGACCTCCTTGGGGATCCTCCGCCGGATGCCGCGATGGGGACGGCACTCGTTGTAATAGGTGACAAAGGCGTCGATCTGGCGCTGCAGCCCCGGCAGTGAGCGGGCCGGGGTTTCTTAGCCAGATATTTCTTCATGGTCTGGTGGAAGCGTTCGACTTTTCCACACGTCTGGGGATGGTAGGGACTCGAGTGCTTGCAGATCACCCCCAGGCGCTCGAGCTCAACCTCGAGGGCGGCCTTCCCGCCCCGGTACCTCGCCGTGAAGATGGCCCCATTGTCGGTCAGCACCGAGGCCGGTGTTCCGTAGTGCTGGCGGGCGTTTTCGAAGATCTCCACCACGTCGAGAGCCTTGGTGACCCGCAGCGCCACGGCCCCCACGCACATTCGGGAGTGGTCGTCGATCACGTTCACGATCTCCACCCCCCGCTCCCCCGCAGGGCCCAGTGCGTCATGTCGCTCTGCCAGCACTCGTTGGCCAGCGCGGCCTGGAACCGGATGAAGCTGGATCGGGGCCGCTTCTTGGGCTCGGGGACCACACAGCCCCGCCGGCGCAGGACCCGCGTGATGGTGCTCACCGAGGGGGCGGTCCGGTGTCGCCTGCTCAGGTGGAAATGAATAGTGGCGGCCCCGGCGTCCAGTCCCTCCTCGGCCAGCTGCTTGCGCAAGAGGACGATCTCGTCCTCGACCTCGTCGGCGGTGGCGGTCGGAAAGTGGTGCGGGCGTCTCGAGCGGGGCACGAGACCCTCCTCGCCCTCCTCCCGGTAGCGGGCCAGGAGCCGGTAGATCCAACTGGGGTGGACCCCGTGGGCCCGGGCCAGCTCGGCAACCGGTCGCCCCTCCCGCAGGTGCGCTTCAACCAGGTAGCGGCCCATTTCCATAGGAGACCCCCAGATCGGTGTCGCCTATGTCTTGACACATCTCTCGCCTATGTCCTGGTTTCGGACACCCTCGGTCACCCCGACGGCGCCGGGCACCCTCGAGGTGCCTGGAGTGAGTTCGCCTACACTCGGCCGACGCGCCTCTAGCTCAATGGCAGAGCAACGGACTCTTAATCCGCAGGTTCCGGGTTCGAATCCCGGGGGGCGCACAGTCTGAGGTTGACCCCCTTTGGCGGTCCACGCGTACGAGGGTTAGTCGTGAGCTACCACGATGCCGAGGGCCCATACGCAGCCGTGCGGACCTCGGGAACCGATTTGCCACGCGCCAGCGTTCCGATCAAGAGGTCGGGTGCCGCTAGGGCCGCACGAACGCGTATACGGGCACGCCGTTGTAGCTCGAGGAGTCAGCCGGCAGGAAGGGGCCGTTGGACGTCACGGCGTCTTGCCCGTCGGGCTCTGGTCCCGAGTCGCCGTCGACGGTGGTGATGGCCCCGTCGGGCCAGACCTCGGCCACGATCGCCATGTGAGGGGATGTGCTCACATTCTGTGGCCCCGTTCCGTACAACACGCCGTCGCCAGGCGCCGGTGTCGAGGTGGGAGAAAGCACCAGTCCCCGGGCGGCCGCCCAGTCATAGACGTCACCGACGAACGCATAGCGGGGGACGGCGACGCCGACCTGGTTCCAGACCCAGGTGGCGAAGAGCGCGCACCACTGCTCGCAAGGACCGTAGGGGTTGCAATATGCCCCTTGGCCGGTGTCGGGGTCGGGTCCGATCTGACTCGCCGCGATCTGGACGGCGCTCTGCCCTCCGGGGAAATTGGCCGGAGGATCAGGCACCTGGAACGAAGTTGCGATGGAGTCGGGCTGCAACAACCAGTACCCCTTGCCGTCGGGGGTGGCGGCAATGGCGGCGGTGGGCGGAAACGGCGGCACGTTGGGCGACGGTCCGTAGGACACGGCGTCGCCGAAGGTGAGCACCGCGGCGGTGGCGGCCACCAGCCAGTACCCGTCGCCGTCAGACGTGGGGGCGATCCCCGTCACCGAGGTGCCGAGGTTCTCGCCGGCGGCCGAACCGTGGAAGGCGGCATCGCCGAAGGCGAACACCCCGCCGTCGGCGGCCACGAGCCAGTAGCCCTTGCCACTGGGGTGGCGGCCATCCCCACTACCGGTTGCGTGAGCGGTTTGCCCCCCATGGAGCCGAGGAAGGCGGCGTCGCCGAAGGCGAACACCCCGCCGTCGGCGGCCACCAGCCAGTAGCCCTTGCCGCTGGGGGTGGCGGCCATCCCCACCACCGGTTGCGTGAGCGCTTTGCCACCCATGGAGCCGAGGAAGGCGGCGTCGCCGAAGGCGAACACCCCGCCGTCGGCGGCCACCAGCCAGTAGCCCTTGCCGCTGGGGGTGGCGGCCATCCCCACCACCGGGGCGAACAACGACGTACCGCCCATCGAGCCGTGGAATCGGGCGTCGCCGAAGGCGAATACCCCGCCGTCGGCAGCAGTCACCCAGTAGCCGTTGCCGCTGGGGGTGG
Organism: uncultured Acidimicrobiales bacterium; assembly: GCA_963848335.1. Classification (GTDB taxonomy): domain Bacteria; phylum Actinomycetota; class Acidimicrobiia; order Acidimicrobiales; family UBA8190; genus Chersky-840. The sequence goes on along the minus strand of CAWKDD010000001.1, from coordinate 890,942 downwards.
ACGCCATGGCCACGGCGGGGGCGGCCAGGGTGATGCCGGAGAAGCCCCCCAGCGACGGTGCGTCCCCATAGCCAGCCACACCGGTCCCGGAGAAGCCGACGTACGCGGCAGATGCGAGAGGAGGTGCAGGGCGACGGGGGGCAGCGCCGGCCACGGCGATGGCGACGCACACGGTCGCTGTGAGCGCGATGTGAAGCGCGCAACGCGGCGCGCACGCACACCGCTGGCGGTGCGCCAAACCCGACAGACGCGACCACACCAGCGCACTGCCGGAGGATCGTAGGAAACAGAGCCCCCGTCGTCTAGTCCAGAGTTCACGATTTAACATCTCGTCAGGCTGTGACTCGAATGGCGACGCGAGCGGAGCTCCGGCTTCCGATCCGCGGCACCCACTCGACCTCGATTCTGGGTGTCCCTTCCGAAACGAATACCCTCGACAGCCATGACCCTCCGGAACACTGCTGGGACATGACGATGAAGATCGGTATCGCACTCGGGACGGTCCGTCCTGAGCGATGGACGGAAGTGGCCTGCGAAGTCGACCGGCTCGGATATGAGTCCGTCTGGATGCCCGAGCATCTCGTGCTGCCTGTCGCTTCGGACGGAAGCCCCTACGCGGGCGCGGACCATCCCCCGATCCCCTCCGATGTCCCCGTGTTCGACGCTCTGGCCTATCTCTCCTTCCTGGCCGGCCGCACTCACCACATCCGGTTCGGAACCCACGTCTACAACATCGGTCTGCGTCATCCCTTCGTCGTGGCGAGAGGTGTCGCCACGCTCGACATCGTGTCCGGGGGTCGGGCCGAGTTCGGTGTGGGTGCCAGCTGGCTCGAAGCGGAGTGGCAAGCCGTGGGCCTCGACTTCGCAACCCGTGGGCGGCGGGTGGACGAGGCCATCTCGGTGTGCCAACGACTGTGGAGCGAGCCAGTTATCGAGCATCACGGCGAGAACTTCGACTTCGGCCCAGTCATGTTCGAGCCCAAGCCGCTCCAGTCCCCATGGCCGCCCATGCACATCGGGGGCGACGGGCCCGCCGCGCTGCGCCGTGCGGCGCTCGTCGGGGACGGATGGATCCCGATGAACCATTCGGTCGAGCAAATCCCGGCCGCCGCCGCTCGTATCGCGGAGCTGCGCGATCGGGCCGGACGGCCCGGGACGGTGGAGATCACCATGGGAGTGCCAGCTGACCTCGACTCACTCCGCCGGGCGGCCGAAGCGGGGGTCGGGCGAGCACTGGTGAGACCGTGGTCAACCGGGCGCGAAACGATCGACGGCTTACGCCGATTCGCCGACGAGGTACTCGCCGAAGCTTCTGGGCTACCGATCGGCCGCTTAGACCAATAGATCCTCCCAAGAGTTCGTCGACGATCAACCTCTCAGGGCTGCCATTCCGCGCCACAGGTCCTGCCTCAGAGCGGGACGCGAGGAAGGCACCATTGGGTGCGGATAGGAACTCGTCTGCGGATACTCAATCCGCAGGTTCCCGGTTCGAGTCCCGGGGTTCCACCAGGTCAGCGGCCCGTTTTCTACCCACCCTCTCCCGTCAGAAATTCCCTCGGGCTACAACTATGTTGTCCCCTCGTGCGGGGTGCAAAGACGCAGGGTGCGTGGCGTTTGCGCGTCTCGTCGGTCGCCCACGGGTTCACCGATGCAACTGTCTCGGACGTTCCGGGGCGGTGCACACGCTGCGCGGCACTCGGATTGCCTCTGCGGTGGCGCCCATCGACATTCCACGATGGGTGGAAGTGCTGGCGGTTAGCGGGGCCATCTGCGCTCAGAGAACTGGACTGACACGATGTTGGAGTACCCGGTTGGCACCCCCGATGTTGGAATCAACCACGCCTGGAAGAACACTGGATCCCGTTGTTCCTGGACGCCAGACACGACGAACGCGACCTTGCCTGATCCATTGGTGCGCCTAACTACCGGCGTCTGACCCTCTGATTGGCCATCTATCGATGCCTCGCCCGGGAGCAGTCCATCCTGGGAATAGACAACCTGACTTAGGGCGACTCTCACGCCACTCGCGAGACGAGGACCACCGAGTTGGTTGACCAACTGAATCGTAAGCGTGATCGGTTCGCCTAGTGGCACTGGCGAGTCAACGCTATCTGGTGACAGAAGTGCACTTTCGATCGGAGGGTGAATGGTTGGGGAGGTCGCGAGCTGTGCGGGTCCATCGGAGAACGCATCAACGATGAACCCGCCGTTCATCCCGGGCATCGATGCCACATTTGGTGCCTCAAGAGATTCAAGAACGGTTGCGTGAGGTGGCACGATTTCCGGACCACCGCTTCGGTACCAAAAACTCGTCTGTTGACCACCGGGCGTGATAGTGAAGTGCGGATCGATCGGGGAATTGGAATGATTATTCACCTTCACCGTCAGGTGATCAATGCTTTGCAATTGACCTGTGGACCGCTCTCCGATGACTTGAAGGCTAAGTGCGGGCTTAACCGTTAGTCCTCCAAGCAAGACGACCGTTGTGGCCGTCAAGCCGCCAACAAACGCGACGCGAGCAGGTCGCCATCCCGCTGCCGACGTATCGCCGATGGTGGTCACGGCTACCAGGATTGCCGGCAACATCATCACCATGTAGCTGGAGAAGCTGCGGTTCGGCCAGAAGAACGCCAAGGGTATGAGAACGGGCCAGACACGCTTCATGGCTCGGTACCAGCCGAGGTACCAAAGGAGCGCAACCAAGACAACGAGAACGCTTGCGTAGCTATAATAACGCAACTGGCCGCCGAAATGTTCGAACATGGTCAAGCCGATCAGGCCCTGGCCGGCAGGAATCATGTGTGCCGCCACAGGGGTCGTTACACCTTTGAGCCAGGCACCTGGGTCCATGAGAATGAAGGGGAGGTTGAGCGAAACGAATACTGCCGTCGCCATGGCCACGTAACGGCCAGTGATTCGGCGCCGAATCCTGACCCCTTTGCTGTGCCTCGATAGCGACGCCAAGCACCAAGAAGGGCAGGGCAAACCAAGGAGTTTGCTTAATCGATGCGGCCATTCCGATCATCAGTGGGCCAACCCATCGAGCGATCGAGTTCTCGGTCGGATCACCGAACCGATCCCATCGCCAGTAGGCAAGCATGAGAAATGGGAGATAGAGGGAGTCCGTTACCCCTCCAGCGGCGTACCCAAGGTAGATAATTTCCGTGGCAATCAGGATTACAATCCACTTTGCTCGATCGGGCAGAAGCAGCCAAGCCAAGAACATGGCACCGACCCAAGCGAGGGCATCCACGACAACGGCAGCCTGCATCCGGAGCCCGAGCAGCAGGGCGGGGATATAGAGGAGAAATGACGCTGATGGGTATGAGACGCGTGTAATGGCTTGTCCGGTGAGCGTATACGTGTGGTATTGGGACGGCACCTGAAAGAGGCCCAGGGCAGGTGCCATTGAGTGCGTGTAGGGATCGCTTCCATGGAAGAGCAAGAGTTGCGCCGCGTATTGGTCGAAGGCAATCTCATCCGTTCCGTAGGCTGGCTTTCCTAGGACAAGCAGGTAGCAACGCGAAAGAATGGTGACGGCTGCGAGGATCAGCAATGAGACCTGCAACCATCTGGGTACCGACCGGCGGCTCCAGATCCAGACAAGGGCGCTGAGACCAGAAAGCTCCGCTATGAGTGCAATGGGCAAGACCCAGGCCACTAGCACGGATCCTGTCCATACCTCGACACCGGCGAACAGTAACCATGCGGCGGCCATGCTCCATCCCACTAAGACACCCAGATCAGGGGCAGCCCGGGGTCCTCGGGAAAGGCCTACTTGCCGGCCGAAGTGGCTTGTGTCGTACCCCCTAGCTCTCCCGCGTGCATGCTGCGGTCGACGCCGACCGCCTCGAGGTGGGCTCGGGATGTGTTCAAGCAGATCGTTGATAGTCAACCGTCAACCTCGACACCGTGACAGAAACGCGGAACGGGACTAAAGAGAAAATCAGAAATTGACCGCCTCGAAATGAGTCGCCCTGGGAAGACCTAAAGCCTCAGGTTGAACTCGTAACGGAACAACCCAAAACTGAGATCGTGCTCAACAAAGTCGTGATGTGGAGATCGGTATAGCGGGGTGGCGATGACAAAAGCCGGACTGACGTGAAGTTGAAACGTTGCACCCCCCATGCCAATAAGCCCAGGTGATGGCACGCATCGATTTGTTCGGTCGGAGAAGATCGACGAACTTGGAGCTATCTCGACATTCGAAATGTGGGCCGTAGCGCCCTCGGTGAAGATATGCGAGCTTTGATTCCCATTTGTCGTGAGGACTGCTAGGCCAACGACTATGAGCCAGCCTCCAAGCGACTGGCAGTCGGGAACGAAGTTCAGGACTTCAACGACTTCGTCGGTAGCAAACTCGCCGGGGGGTATGAGGATCTTTATACTCGTGCCGCCGAAGGCACCCCGAATTGTCCCTCCACTTGGTCCAATTGTCGCCGCCACTATGACGTTTCCCAATGTCCCGCCGGAACTACCACCGGGACTGCCACCGGGACTGCCACCGGGACCATACCCCCCGTCAACGGCGGATGCCGCGCTTGAGGATTCACAGATGCTAAGGACAACCAATGCGACGGCGATCGCCGATTTCGCCAGGACCCCTCGCCATCGATCTCTCACATCGAGCTTCAACACTGCAGGTGTCAACTTTGAGTGATTACCGCGGCAACGGGAAGAGCGGCGCTCGTCGAATGGAGTAGTTCGTACTCCCTTCATACCGGAACGCGTATTTACAAGCAATACGGATCTCCTTGGCCCGTCGTTAAGGCTGTGTTAACGGCTCGGTCTCTCGATCGACGGCCTGTGTGCTTTGGGTGACCGTTAACCACCGTCGGTGATGTCCGTGCGCGTGAGGGGGTCCCAGGAGCAAGCTCTTAGGCCAATTCTAATGAGCAGCTTCGCCTGACCCACGGATGCGCCCGGTCCAGACGCTCTCTGAGACCGGGTGCGACTGCGACACAAGTGCGGCGATCGTGCGGGCCCCGGTCGCGTTGCGAATGAGTCCTGTCGCGCGAAGTCAGGCGGGGAGTGGCGGGTCCCTGCCCCTAAGCTTCATCCGCATGAGGCCACGTCGGGGGCGACTCCTCCGGGCACTGAGGACAGCTTTCCAGAATCCGTGCCGACTGGTTGCCGTCCTCGGCCTTGTGGCACTGAGCTTCTCAACTGTTACAGCAATCGCTTCTCCTCGAAGCGAGGCGGGGACGATGCCCTCCATGTCCAGTGTGCTCGCTCCGGGCGCAGAGTTGGAGGCGGGGATGTCACTCTCTTCCTCAAATAGTCAGTTCCTGCTAGTGATGCAGCACGACGGGAACTTGGTGGAGTACTCGGGTGGAACACCCGTCTGGGCGGCGGGCACCAACGAGACGAATCCCGAGGGCGCTTTTGCTCGAATGCAGACGGACGGAAACCTCGTCATCTATGACGATGCCGGACACACCCTGTGGGCAAGCAATACAGCCAACAACGGCGGTGCCTACTTGAGCATCGACGATCTAGGGCAACTCGCCGTTGATGCCGGCAATGGTCTCCCGCTTTGGGAACCAGGGCTCGTGTCGCCAGGAACTGATTTGACCGCCGGAGCATCGATTGTCCTGCCTGGAGGGCAGTTTCGCTTGACAATGCAACAAGACGGGAACTTGGTCGAGTATTCCTCGGATGGAAGTGCCGTGTGGGCATCCGGTACAAATCCCTCCGGCACCTATGCGGTCATGCAGAAAGACGGCAACCTGGTCGTCTACAACAACAGCGGGGCCGCCTTGTGGGCAAGCAACACCGCGGGCAACCCCGGTGCATTCTTGACGCTCGGTGATCTCGGGCAATTGGCGATCGAGTCAACCTCGGGCTCGCCACTATGGGAACTCGGGACTTTGCCATCGGGAAAACAGCTGACCGCCGGAGCATCGATTGTCCCACCTGGAGGGCAGTTTCACTTGACAATGCAACAGGACGGGAACTTGGTCGAGTATTCGTCAGGTGGAACTGCTGTGTGGGCATCCGGTACAAATCCATCCGGCTCCTATGCCGTCATGCAGAAAGACGGCAACCTGGTCGTCTACAACAACAGCGGGGCCGCCTTGTGGGCAAGCAACACCGCAGGCAACCCCGGTGCGTTCTTGACGCTCAACAGCCAGGGTCAGTTGGTCATCGATTCCTTGTCCGGCATTCCTTTGTGGGGGCCAGGAATTGTCAACCGTGGCACCGTCGCGGTCGTGCCCTCCACTGCTCAACTCGCGGTTGGGCAATCGCTCATGTCGGCCTCGCTCCCGACTGGCCAGCAGTTTCAACTCAAGCTTCAGCACGACGGAAATCTGGTTGAATACGGCGATGACGGCACCGTGATGTGGGCATCAGGAACTAACCCCTCAGGTGTGAGGGCTGTCATGCAGTCGGATGGGAATCTTGTCGTCTATGACAATGCGGGTAACCCTCTATGGGCAAGCAACACCGCAGGCAACCCCGGTGCGTTCTTGACGCTCGGTGATCTCGGGCAATTGGCGATCGAGTCAACTTTGGGCTCGCCGCTCTGGATCACTTCCTCCGGAGCCCCGGGCGAATCAGTAGCACCGTCCGATGTAACCGCGATCGCGGGGGCCGGTGTCGTGTCGGACGCCGCTGCGGTCGTATCGTGGAGCGCGCCTATCCCGAGCGATGGAGCCCCCATTTGGGGCTATCTGGTCGTGGCGAGCCCCGGTGGGGCAAGCACCTTTGTCAGTTCGCCAGCTACGACTACGGTAGTAACTGGTCTAACTGACGGCACCAGCTACACATTCCAGGTTTCTGCTCTTAACTCGGCCGGAGAGGGACCACTCAGCTCACCACTTTCAAATCCCGTTATCCCACGTTCCAGCCCCGTAAGCCCAGGAGTACCCACCGGGGTTGAAGCCGTACCGGGTGATGATCTGATCACCGCATCGTGGTATGCCCCGTCAGACGATGGCGGGTCACCGGTTACGGGTTATGTGGTCACCGTGAACCCCGGGGAGGAGCAGATTGTCTCAGGCCCGACAGAGACGGTGGCGTCTGTCGCTGGCCTCGAGAACGGCGTTACGTACACAGTCACGGTCGCGGCAACTAATGCCATTGGAACCAGCAGCCAGTCGCAACCCTCCGCTCCAGCCATGCCCGCGCCGACGCCCTTTCCCAATGGCAGCACCGTCGCAGCAGACGACGATCCCAACGACTGGTCGATGTACAATTACGACACCTCAGAGAGCGACTGGAACACGGCTGAGTCCACGATCTCAACCTCAACTGCGCCTACGATTGGCGTAACGGCGACCAGTAATGGATTGGGTTTCCTCCAATCATCAATTCCGACCGTCGCCTTCGGACACGTGTTTGTTGGTTCAAACACCGGCTACGAGACCGCTCTCGCGGTCGGAGGACTGTCTCAGCAATGGTCGACCTTCCTCGGAACCAACGGTCCGGTGTCAACGTGCCCAGATTTGTACCCCTACGGCGTGGTTAGCGCTCCCACCGCCGCCACAGTGAATGGGACAACGAATGTCATTTACCTCAGTGGCGGAGACTCGGCCATCTATGCTCTGGATGCTTCAACGGGAGCTATTCTCTGGCGCACTCAGTTGGCGTCACCCCCTAACGATTTCTCCTTTGTGTCGCCGATGCTTTATCAAGGAGCCCTATACACAGGGGTCGCTTCCTATGGTGATTGCCCACTTGTTCAAGGCCAGCTCTTTAAGATCAATCCGCTTTCTGGCGCAGTTGAGGCAACGTTTGACATGGCCCCAAACGGCTGCATTGGCGGTGGCTTGTGGGGGTCGCCGAGCGTCGACGCTGCTGGCCACATCTTCTTCGCCACAGGTACGGAGAACGAAAGCTGCACCGGCACCGCTGAAGGTGTCGCAGGTTGGCAGCTTGAAACCTCGGTTGTGGAGGTCGACGCAGATCTGAACCTTGTCAGCTATTGGCACCTTCCCGAGGTAGATCAAATCACCGATAGTGATTTCGGATCGGTGCCAACTATCTATAACGACCTGGCTGCTCCCGGAAGCGGACAGGTTGTGGCGATCGCAAACAAGGATGGGACGGTATACGCGTTTTGACCGTCAGAACCTCTCGGCGGGTCCGATCTGGCAGACGGTTGTCGCTTCGGGTGGCGAAAGCCCGGTAACCGACGGATCAATCTCGCCTATGGCATACGACGGCTCACACCTGTTCGTAGCGGGGGGTCAAACGACGATTAATGGCCAGTCCTGTGGAGCGAGTCTCCGGGCTCTTAATCCGGCAGACGGATCCATCGACTGGGCCGACTGCTTCATTCAGGGACCTTTGATTGGTGCAACAACGGGTGCGAACGGAGTGGTAGTGGTCTGTGTCAGCAACTCCGTCGTGGGAGTAAGCGCAGCTACTGGGAGCCCGCTCTTTAGTTACCTAGTCCCAGCGGGCGGAGATTGCTGGGGTGGTGCTTCAATCTCCAACGGGAGCATTTACGCTGACGATGGGGGCGGCACGGTAGTCCAACTCACCTCAAGCAGCTAGAAAATGCACGACGTTGAGAGGCTTGAATCGGCCCGGGTTTCCTAGAGACTCTCCAGGATCCCGGGCCGATTCACATCGCGTAACGCATGTGCTTCTCCAAGAGGTCACATTTGGGGCCGCAAGGAGAGCGGCGATCACGATCGGCGCGGTGATTCGGGTCGACGACGGTATCCCGCTCAGAATCACGAAGCAGGAGGTGGTGCCAGCGATGAAGCGCCCTGGGTTTGACGGAGGCTCGGTAGTTAAGTTTACGCAGCCGAGCTGTCCTCGCCCAAGCGACGGTAGTAGCTCAGGCCCAACCCGACGCTCAGGGGTGGGGAATTCCAGTGATCACATGTGGGAGATTCGAAAATCGGCGGCAGTGGAGGGCTGTTGCGGCCCCGGTCCGTTGGACAGATTCTCTGACTATCACGCTGCCACCTGAGCTGTCGCCTCGATGAACGCCTCTCGTGGAGTGCGGTGGCCCAGGCGCTCGATGAGCCACTCGTTGTTGTAGGTCTCGATGAACGACGCCACGAACTGACGCAGCTCGTCGACGTCATCGCAGAGCCGGGCCCACAGGCACTGCTCCTTCAGGGTCCGGATGAAGCGTTCGGCCACGCCGTTGCCCTGGGGCTCGCCCACGAAGGCGGCGTCGTCTTCGATCCCGAGCCAGTTGAGCGAGCCCTGGAAGTGATGGGCCCGGTATTGGCTGCCCCAGTCGTGGCGGAGCTTGATGCCCCGGGCCACGTCGGGCCCGAGAGTCCCGAAGCGGTCGATCACGGCGTCGTAGACCGGCTGGAGCGCCGCGAAGCGGTTGCCGACCTTGGCCACGTGCGCCCAGGCCTCGTCGGTGTAGTGGTCGACGAGCACGAACACCCACACCCAGCCGTCGGTCTCTGGTCCAGGCCATGGTGGCGTCGGTGCCCCAGCGCAGGTTGGGGGCGGTGGTGATGACCGTGCCGTCGTGGAGTCGTGGACTCCGGCGACGCCGGGCCCGCTGGGGGGCGAGCAGCCCGGCATTGCGCATGAGCCGTAGCACCCGGTTCTTGCCCACCTGGATGCCGTGGTCCCGACGGAGCCGGGCCCGGACCTTGCGATGTCCCTCGCCGGCGAAGGGGCAGTCCACGATGACGGTGCGGATCAGCTCGGTGAGCTCGTCGTCGCCGACCGCTGTCTTCGGACCGGGCCTCACCCCCAGGCACGCACCACGTGAGCGGCGGTGGTAGATCGTGGACCGAGGGGCGCCGGTGACCCGGCACACCGTGGCCAGGGGGATGTCCATCTCGGTGCTCACCTCGGCCGCTTCTGTGGCGGCATCTGCAGCCCCCTTTTTTCGGCCACCTTCTTCCAGATCTCGTTCTCGAGGGTGAGCTCGCCGATCTTGCGCTCGGCGTCGCGCAGACGCCGGTCGTCCTCGGTGGTGGCCCGTTTGCCCTTCAGGCCCTCCTTGCCGGCGTCCAAGAACTCGTCACGCCAGGCCGCGATCCGATGGGCTTCGATGCCCACCTCCCGGCTGAGCTCCTCGAGCTTCTCGCCCCGCAGGAGGCGCAGCACCACGTCGAGCTTCTTGCCCGCCGACCACCGCGCCTTGGAGCGGAAGTCCCCCGTGTCCTCGTCGTTCACCGTCATGAGAGCCATCTTGGCTCCTCTCTATTCGGTGTCCAACAATCCCGGGGCGCGAGAGGGCTCGCCGTGACGAGGTCCCCGGATTCTGATCAACCTGATCTGGTTCACTTCCGAGTTTCGAGGCCTTGGTGGCATGTAGACCGACCTCTTCGCCGGAGGCCAGCGATCGAGAGGTTGGTAAATCCGGTATGCATCCGCTTCCCTCTCCCAATTGCCTAACCACATACGCCTCATGAGACTCAGTAGCACCACATTGTGGGGTTCGGGCTGCCGAATGACATGCTGAGTGTGGGCGTAACGACAGACAGACTCAGGAGCCGGTAGGGCTCTAGTTGGACACCACAAAGGCGGCAACGTGTCGGCGAAGGGCGAGCACCGAAGCGAGTTGACATCCGGGCTCGTCTCTCCGACGCGCCGGAGGCACCCGCCGCCACCCGAGGGTGCTGAGGGTGGCAGCTCCAATCCCCGAGGCCCTAAAGCGGCGGTCGCGGCCGAAGGCGACACCGCACTGCCACGTGCCCCCTTCGAACCTGACACCGCGCCCCAGGAGGGGGCAGCCCCGCGGGAGGCCGCAGCGGTCCACTCGCAAGCACGCGATATCGCCAGTGAGTTTGCGATTGAGCACCGCGGCGCGGGCTTGGCATCATTGGCCGCCGATGCGATGGCTCTGGCCGCGGCCGCCGTCGGGGCCGCGGCGACAGAAACCCTGCTCGGCGGGAACGCCACCGCGCACGCCCAGAGCTTCGCTTTCTCGACGACTCTGGTCCGGCTCCTCGTTTCGGTGCCCCTCATGGCCCTGCTGCTCGCCGGCTCGGGCACACGCTGGCGTCTCCGCTCTACAGTGGGCGAGCAGCTGTCAGCCATCGCGCCCCCATTGGCGGTCGGTGGGCTGATCTCCTTGGCGGGTTGGAGCCTGGCTTCAGGTGCCCACCTCGTCCAAGCTCCGGCTCCTGACGCGCTCTTGATCATGTGCGCCATGGCGCTTGTCACCGTGTCCACGCTGCGCCTGGCCCATCGCGCTCGGCCCCGGGGCAAGGGACGCCACGCCCGACGAGTGCTCATCGTCGGCAGCGGACTGGTGGCGGGCCGGGTGACCGAGCACTTCAATGCCGGCGGGGATGTCGAGGTCGTGGGGTTCGTCGATGACGATCCTGTCGATCACACCGGATGCGTGGGCAAGCTGCGTGAACTCGCTTTCGTGTGTGAACGCGAATGCGTCGACCACATAGTCGTCTGTTTTTCCCGGTCCCAACCCCAGGAGCTGATCGAAGCCCTTCGCCCCATGCAAGGGCGGGTCCCCATCACCGTCGTACCCCGACTCTTTGACGTGCTTCCGGTGACGGCCACCCTGCACGATCTTGGCTCCGGTCTGACCGGCATCAGCGTGGCCCCGGCGACGTTCGGATGGGGGCCTCGGGCCGCCAAGCGCACCATGGATCTGGTGGTCACGAGCCTGGCCCTGGTGCTGCTGTCGCCGCTTCTCGGGCTGCTGGCGCTCGCCATCAAGGCCACATCCAAGGGGCCCGTGATCTTCCGTCAAGTACGGGTGGGGAAGAACTGCCAAGCGTTCTCGATGCTCAAGTTCCGGTCCATGAGGATCGAGGACTCGGTCCAACATCCGACGAGCCTCCCGGGCGAGGCGGCGAAGGGTCCGTTCCCCAAGCTCAAGGATGACCCCCGCATGACCCCGGTGGGCCGGTTCCTGCGGCGCACCAGTCTCGATGAGCTGCCCCAGCTGTGGAACGTGATGCGGGGCGAGATGTCGCTCGTCGGCCCACGGCCCTTCATCCCTGAAGACGACGCGTGGATCACGGACTGGACGCAGCGGCGGTATTCCGTACGCCCTGGGATTACCGGTCTCTGGCAGGTATCGGGCCGTAACAACCTGACGTTCGACGAGATGTGTCGTCTCGACAGCCTCTACGTGAGCTGTTGGTCGCCCGGTCTGGACATTCGAGTCCTGCTACGCACGCTCCGCGCCGTGGTAGCCCGATCGGGCGCCTTTTGAGTCCGGTCCAACGGAGGCGGCCGTGTAGACCCCGACGACCTCGGCAACGACCGGCATCGGACACACGAGCGCCAGGAACCGCCGACTCCTGGGGACGTCCATGGCTTAAGGCCCCCAACCCCCCTCCAGATTGTCGCATCTCCGCTCCCTGCCAGCCGGGCACCACGGCACCTGCGAGCAGTGAGCGCCACTCCCCTACGCCTGCCATGTCACGCCGACCCCGGAAACCGTTCCGACACTTTGAGGGAGAACGTCCCTTCGAGCCGTGAATAGAACCAACGCCGGAGGACGAGGTGTCCAATTTGCGGTTTTGGGCCCTCTGGTTCGCCGAGGATCCCTCTGTCAGCCCCCTGGTTGCCCCAAAGACCCGCTCATTCCCACACATACGACCCCACCCCCGTGGGCGACTCAAGGCAACCCTCCAGAGTCCCTTAGGGAGCCTTGGGAGGTGGCCTCACTCGCAAAACGTCCCACCCGCCGTCCACTCCAGGGGGCTTCAGCGGGGCACCTGTGACCCCGCCCAAAAAGGGGCGCCGAGAGGCCCTGTCTGCGTGGGGCACGACGCGAGAGGTTCATCTTGGCGTCACGTTGAGTTAACCCAAACCCGCGTCACGGCAGGCAAAGATCTCTCCCACTTCGAGAAGATCGAAAGGGGACCGATGCGAAATGGACTGATCCTGCGCGTCGCGCCCCGGGGAGCGGCTTGCGTGGCCATCCTGCTGGTGGCGGGCGGGCTGGCGTTCGCCTCGACCACCGCCGGTGCCGCCACGTCCTCCTCCGGTGACATCGGGTCCTCGGGGGGACACCTGGTGCTCGACGGACAGCCCTATCGCTTCTTAGGCGTGAATGCCTACGAGCTTGCGACCGATTGGGGGGCGAATGCCGGCTGCGGGGCGATGGTGGGCGAAGAGCAGCTCAATGCCTTCTTCGCATCGCTCCGACCCAACTCCTTGGTGCGGATCTGGGCCTTTCAGGGATCGATGGCCACCAACGTCAAGACCCATCAGCTCGACTGGGGACCCCTGGATCGCGTGTTCACCGCCGCGGCGGCCCACGGCCAGCGACTCATCGTCTCTCTCACCGATCAGGGGGGCACGTGCGATAACGACCATTGGCAGGACCTCTCCTGGTACGACGGCGGCTTCATGGACGTCGTCAACGCCCCATCGAACACCGACGGCAAAGGACTCACACCGCTTTCGTATTGGGACTACCTTCAAGCCATCGTGACCCATTTCCGGTCTTCACCGGCCCTTGGCATGTGGGAACCGATCTCCGAGCCCGAGGCCTCGACGTGCCCGAGCCAGTACGAGCCGCGGGCGTGCGCCGGCCATCAGACCTGTCCGAACGAGTCGGTGGCGGCCCGGGCTCTGCGCCACTTCTTCGATGTCATCGGTGCGGAGATCCACGCCCTGGACCCCGCCCACCTCGTCGAGGACGGAATGATCGGCGGGGGCCAATGCGGCACGGCCGGTCCCGATTACGAGTACGTGTCGGGGAGCCCCGGGATCGACGTGCTCTCGTATCACGATTACTACCCCGGCCCCGCGCTCATCGGCGGTGATCAGTGGAACGGCCTCGCCGTGCGCTTCCAGCAGGCAGCTGCCCTCGACAAGCCCATTATCGCCGGTGAGATGGGGATGGAGGCCGGGCCCAGCCCCGGATGCACCGCTCTGTGGAGGCGCACCAACGTAGACACCGCACGGATCCAGGCACAGATGGCAGCCGGGAGCAGCGGTGTGTTGCTTTGGGACTGGGAACCCGAGATGACATCCCCTTGCAGCTTCGACATCGCCCCGGGCGATCCCGTGCTCAACGCGCTGGCTTCCTATCCCCTCAGCTCCTGACAGAATCCCTGGCGGCACGCTCTCGCAACGTCCCCGGATCCCTTACCCGACCATCACTTCGCCGAGTTAGTGGGAGTCAACGTCTCCTATCACATCGTCTAGGAGTCGGGAGTCACCATCAAGGCAGTCACGATTCGACGCAGCTACTGACCTCCCTAGCATAACCCCCCCATGACCCCAGCGCGGTCCGCGCAGATACATTGACTTGGTGATCGTCTCGCAGTAAGCCGACGCGCTGTCTGGTGTGACGAAGCGCTCTCTTGCCCAACGCAAAGCGCCATCCTCGACCCACCTAAAGCGTGTGGGATTCAAATCGCCCGGCTGACACGGTGGTAAGCACGGCGTGCGAACCGGAAGGGGGCCGACTCAACGGTGAACCGAGCTGCAACGACCCGGCGAGCACGCGTTGCTCGATCAGCCCCCGAAAATACAGGAAGGGGCCCAGCCGCCGACGATATTCCGCGAAGTACTGCCGCAACTCATCGTCCGTACGGGATAAGCCGTTGTCTGCGTACTTCGTCACATACGGGCTAAAATCTGGGTACAAACGAGAGTGAGGCCATTTCCCGTGAAGTGACGTCTTCATGAAGTTCCCGATGAGCAGATCATCGAAGATCTCCCATTCGATCGCGTGCATGAGTGAGGTCCTCGGTACCTCAAACGTCACACCACGATCTTTGTATGAGCTTCCGAGAGAAATTACGTTGTCACATCCGCCGACGCGTAGATTCACAAAGTCCATATGCTTGGCTAGGTGCTGAATCGACGTAAAATACGCTCGCAGGCGCTCGACATCGGCGGGCTCGAGCTGTTCGCTCCAGTCATCTCCGAAGATTCCAGGCTCGATGACGATGTCAGGCGTATTTCGCGGAGCAAGCTCCTCAACGGTGTCCTTGGTGCAGTCGTAGCGGATGAATGCGGGCAGTAGGGTTACACACGACGAGACGAATCCCCGTGGGTAGTCCTCGAGGCCGGTGGCATAGGCATTGGCCCACGCGCTGTCGCTGCGTTGATACTTGTGCAGCGAGCTGAAGGGCACGAAATACGTGGTGCCAAAGGTCTCGGCGTTGCGCGCTGCCGCCGCACCCACAGCGAATCCGGAATCCCTTCGGATCTGAGGGATGCTGGGAACCCGGTTTCCCTGCTCGTCCACGAAATTAATCATGTCGGCGTCGCCAAATCCACTGAGACGGAGGAGAAAGGACATGGGGTAGCTGCGGATTATCCCTTTCACCAACGGTCCCCAGCCGTTGTCGTGAGCGTCGTTCAGGTTAACTACCAAGCGGCCACCGACGTCGACTAAGAGGATGGCGTCCTGGTTGTAGTCGGCGATGCACAGTACATGCACCCGTTCCGACAGCCGGGTCCAAGTGTTGTCTCGCAGGACTTGAACGTTGAAGCCGTCACCGCGCAACTGGGCTGCGATGCGCCCGCCGACGTGGTTTGGGAGCAGGATTTGGCTCTTGCGAAAGCATCCCAGGGACTCCGGATTCAAGTGGTCCGGGTGTCCATGCGAAAACCAAACAAATCGCGCGCCACGAGACGATTCATCTTGTTCGGGTGGGATTGTATGGGAGAGTGACCAGCTGCCGAAGTATGCCGATCCTTGGATCCACGGGTCGGTGACCAGCACCGGGCCCTGGTCGTACGCGATCAAGGTAGCGTTCCCGATGGTCTCGAACCCAAGATCCATTGCGTTACCCGTTCGATCCAAGTTTTGTGTGCCCACAAGTATGAGCGTGAGGGTCGGTCGATCTATGCATTACTGCAAAGTTGTCGCCAAAGCGAACTCAACTGCGAACATTGTACTCGACAATCCCTCCCGACACGGCGGCCGCTTCGCGGCTTGTCGGTTTTGCCCCTCACGAGTTGTCCTTCAACGTTGCTGCCCCATACGACACACATGCCATTTGCAAGACTCTCCCGGGGTTGGATTTAGGCCGGGTAGGGACCTTAGCCTGCGCCAGTCGTGAGACAGACGGCCGATCAGCCATCCTGCCCCGCTCAGCAGAAGCGCCGCCGCAACGCCTAGACACCAGAACTGCGCGACCGCAGCCGACACGCCTTTGTGCGCTAGCCACAGCCTCCGAGACTCGGCGCCCACCAGCAGGACCGCCACCGCCAGACTCGTTGCGGCAATGGCGCGTATGGCAGCGCCGGTTGGACTGCGATATCCGGCGACCGCCCCTCCGCCGAGGAAGGCGACCGCAACCAGGCATGCGGCGATGATCCAAAGGTGGCTTTGCTCATCGATCATCCGGTGGCCATGCCAGTCCTCTTCAACGGCCATGGTTGGGACCGCTACAGCGACCACGAGGAACGTCGACACGCAGACGTCTGCCCAACAAAGCCTGTATCGGCCCCCACGCTTCCGACTCAGGTCGCTCGACAACTCGCGGATTAGCTCGTCTTCACTCATACATTCATCTCTCTACCAGCCAACCGCATCTCCGCTGACTCGGTCGTATCAGACGTCAACCGCATCGTGAGCAGGCCCTATGGATCGACCCCTTGCACCATGGCATGTCGCCGACGAGCGCGCTCACCGCCCGCTTTCGGTGATCCCGCCCACGCCGGCACACGGAAGCCCCCGGGAACCTCCCATCCGTTCATCACCGGGGGCGCTTACGCACGGGCGCGAGTTCACTTGCATTCCCAAACCTCGGCGCGGATTCTGCGATCTGAAGGCCGCTTGTTTGGGACATCGAAACCGAGCGCCGTACGGGATCTGAGCGCGCAGCAAGACTTCGACTGGGCGGAAACATTAGTAGGAGAAAGCCCCACACCAAAAAGTTCGGCGAGATGTTCGCTTGGATCGTCGGATTGACAAAACTGGTGATCGGCAACACCAGAGCCCCCAGCGCAAACACGCACCATCGGACATTTGGCGGAAGAAGCCCACGAGAGTGAATGAGACGGGTCATGCCAGCGAGCGCGAACGCCGCCAGCAACGTGCAGCCGGCCACACCGGTGTCCACCAACGTTTCAAGCCAAGTCTCGTCGAGGTTACTCGGAGCAGTCTGTCCTGGTTCGAGAAGCACCCCCTCGCGGTGTCCGCTGTAGTATCCAAGTCCGAAAATTGGCGACGTCTGCCAAGCCGTGACAGCTTCCGACCAATACAGGGTGCGACCAGTGAGTGTCGTTAGTGTTGTTGTGCTCTGTTGGCGATAGAAGAAAGATGAAGCCGCTGCGCCCCCGAGCAACAACGAAACAAGCATGACCGCAGTACAGAATGCGATCGTCGGTACCGAGTTCGCCGATCGGCGGGCCCACGCGAACGCTCCGATAAAGAGTAAGAGGCCAGCGAGCACCAGCGCCGTACGCGTTCGGGTCTCGAGGAGCTCCAGCAAGTAGATACCTACGAGCAGAGCCCGAACCCACGGTCCGCGTAGTAGCACGGGGCCCGTGTTTGTCACCACCGCAATCAGCCCAACGAGGCATACCGTCGCGAGAACATCTGAACCGGTCTGCGGGAAGACCAAGATAAGCCGATGCAGATTGCCCGCAGACTGGAACGCCAGGTGATTCAGAAGGATCGCTTCGACGACAGTCAGGATCAGAACCACATGCACAAAGGTCATCAGACCGCTTACGGCACTGGAGAGGTCCTCGTACAAACGCACTAACAGGAGCAAACAGACATAACCAGATGCGACGCTGATCGCCTTTAGCAGAGTGGCGTTGGCACTGATCGACCATGCAGTACTTGCAAGCGCCAAGACCAAGAAACCGACGAGACACCACTCGGCTAGACCAAACCGCCTCCTCGTATGCCGGCAGGTTCCAAGCGCGGCCAAGATGCAAATGAACGGTATACCCCCCCGGATCAACTCAGTGAGGTTTAGCGAGGAGACAGCCTGACTGGCGCTCTCGGAAGCCGAGTAGGAGAACGGGGCCACCAAACCGATCCACAGCCACTTTCTTGCCATGGCGGTTCGGTGGTCCACGACGCTGAGAATACTCAAAACCGCTCTGACAGCATCGCCGAATTGGGCCAAGTCCGGAACCCATCACGAGATTGAGCGGGCAAAGCCGGAGTTCTGCCCTTTTGACAGGGTTGAACGCCTACAAATCCGGGTCTCTCTGCGGTAACAGGCCCTCGTTCCAGCACGCCGGGCGATCAAGGCTCCGGAGGGGCTCATTCAGGGTCGACGATTCGGCGGGTAGCTCGCCTTGAGTGCTTCATAGACGCCGAGCAGCGAGTCCGTTGTCACGAGCGGGTGCAGTTTCGACTCAAACATGCTTCGAGCTCTCGCCCCCTTGTCATGGAGGGTGGGATCTACGATCGCACGGGACAGCATCTTCGCGAACGCCTCCGGCTCTGGAGCAGCCGTCCACCCAAGCTCGGCGGTAATCAACTCGCCCAGAGCACCAAGCGCTGTTGCTGCAACCGGTCGCCCCCGCTCGAACGACTCTGCCATAACCCGGGGAAAACCCTCGTAACAGAGTGAGGGAATGACGACCACTGCTGCCTCGTCGAGCAACTCCGAGACCCGAGCGCGATCGACGGGGCCTAGGTAGTGAACATTGCGCCCACTCGCGGAAACGACGAGGTCCCGCTCCGGTCCATCGCCAGCGACAACTAGGCGGTGCTGTCGCCAAAGGTCAGATTGGCTCCACGCGGAGATCAAAAGCGACGCACCTTTTTCCCTGGTGAGCCGACCGACGAAGACGAATCCAGTACCCAACGGGCGCGTCGGCCCTAGCGGCTGAGCTGAGTTGTACCGAACCATAATCCGTTCACGCGGAATCCCGGCTTGCACAAGATGCTCGGCGACGAACTCACTGACCGGCAAGAAGCGGTCGACTTTGAGCCACGTCCCACGATGTAACCGCGCCGTGGTGGCCATCACCGCGCTTTGAGAACGGGAATCGCGGTAGCAGCCGTGCACTACGGCAGGCCACGGGACTGCTTTCCCGCTGCAGTCCTCGCACACGGCCCCGTCGCGGAAAAAGGTGCCGGCAGGACAAGAGTGGCGATAATTGTGAACCGTCTGAACTACCGGCACGCCTTCATCCTTCGCGACCCTTACGACACATGGCGAAATGAGCGGAAACGGGTTGTGCAGGTGGACAACGTCGGGTCGTGTTTCCCGGATGCGCCGGCGGATCCGACGAGAGTCCTCGAGCGAGTAAATGGGGCGCACCGGCAGCCTCGCTCGTTGCAATGAGCCAAAGCTCTCGATCTCGTCACTAGACCGGAAGTACGTGTCGACCTCTACGCCTGCAGCACGGAGTGCCTCTACGTCGGAGGCCACCACCTCATTCTCCCCCGACGGCAGCGCCGACCGGTACTGGTTATGAGCGACGAGAACGCGCACTTTGCCTCCCGAATACCCTCAGAGTACCGAGCCGCATGTTCCAGATACCTTACGCATCCCGCAGGGTTCTTGGACCATTGGTGCCTCAATCCATTGCGCCATAGCTATCGCTTTAGCGGGTCAGTTGAACTTCGGACCAGAGGTCGATGAGCTTCTCCGCGATTACTTCATCGGTAAACCGCATTGCCTGTCTATGTGCTCTCTGTTGTAGGGCGGTTCGTCGACTGATGGACCCGGTGAAATATGCCTCCAGCTCGTCCACAAGTCGACCCTGCTCCCCCTCGGGGACTACTACTCCGCCTTGCGATATTGTCTCAGAAAGGGCGCCGCAGTCATAGGCAAAGACCGGAGTTCCCACCGCCATCGCCTCGGCTGCTGCTTTCCCGAACTGTTCCTGCACGAACCTTGTCGTTCGGCTCGGGCAGACAAGGACATCAGCGGCCGAAAGCAGCGTACTGACTGCGGGCCGTGGAAGAATACCGTGCAGCAGAGCCCAGGGCCTTTCTCGAGTCCACCGGCACACCATCTCGTGCTCGCCCTCCCCTCCCGCTATCGCCACCCTCAACGGCAGCCGGCGCGCTAGCTCATCGCAGATCTCGACAAAGTCGCGTACACCCTTCTCTTGAGCGAAGCGCCCAACGAACGCCAGTTTGGGAAGCGGCCCACTGTCGATGCCAAACCACTCATCCGCCGAACCTGGCGGATCAGAACTCAACGAGACTCCCGTCACGGGGAACGTATCGGTCCGAATGCCGGGAGCTAAGCGCTCCGCAATTTTCGTGCTAGCTGTCGACCATCCCACGGCGTATGCGCAGCGTCTGAGCATACGCGAACCCCGAGTTCGCCGGATCGTCCCACCCATGCCGCTGAGCTGTCGCCCCTCCTCGGCCAAATGGACGCCGACCGGGACGCGCAACCGCTCGCCCAATTTGAGGGACTGCACCGCAACTGATTGCCACGGCTCGCACTCCAGGTGCAGGATCGTCGGCTGCACCGCGTGTGCGATCTCATCCAATCCCACGAGCATGGCCGTCGCATTGCTTCTGGCGAATCGTATCGGAAGGACGAACACCTGGTATCCAGTACCCGATCGCTTGTGATTCTGCCTACCCCAGAGCGTAGCGACGTTGCCAGACACGGCGGTGACGTTACCGAGACGCGGCCCCAGGTACTTAAGCTTCCCGTCGTTATACGGTGCGCTGTACGTGCTCAGCGAGATGATGAGCACGCGCAACTCTGCCGTGCGTGATCCGCCTCCAGCAGGGAACATGCTATGCAGAGATTCGTCGCTTGACAGGCACGCGGACGTAACCGTACGCAATCAAGAGCGGAAGAGTTACGGCACCCACTATGTACCTCTGCGAACGGCGCATTCTCACTTTCCATTCATAATCCGCACGTAGCCTGATACTGCTCCCCTCGAATCGGACGCGGTTACCTCCGACCATGTGGAGTGGATGGGACTTCAATTCGTCGCCACGTGGGCTCACCTCGCTCAGGCCTGTTCGTGCGCCACGTGTGAGTTGAGAGATCCGCTCGACTTCCGGGCCGGGCCTGGCCATAAACGATTCATACTTGACAATTCGATGGGGTGCCGGTCGGGTCACGAAATGCAGCAACACATTCTTGAAATCCCAGTCAAGCGCCGATCTCCATGAACTCTTGCTGTCAAGCAATGTGTCCTTGAGCATCGGATTCCGCCCATATTCGGGCTGCACGACGTTTTTCTTGCTCCAAGAGTAGGCCACGGCTCGACTATCTCTCACCAAATGAACGAACCGCACGTCCACTCCAGGTGCCTCACGAAGAAGCAGAGCATAACTGGGATTTTTCGTCGAATCGACGATGACCGCGCAGCCTGACACGTCCTTGACCGCAGCGTAAAGGTGGGCAAGCCGCTCACGGTACTCGTTTAGCGCAGCACCCTTGGACCGCCTCAACGATGGGAACAGCAGACGTAGAAGGCGGCGGTGGCGGGCGAACTCTCCATCGGCATTCAGCATGCCCTCCACGTCGATGTGGTCCCAACCACCGAAGCTTCGCTCACCAACGCGGCGCCAGAACTCACAACCCGAGAAGGGTTCTCCGCAGCTACATAGCTCATCGTCCTTCAACGCATTCCAGACTCCGCGAAACTCGCCCACCGGAAAGAACCCGTCTTGACTGCCGAGTAGTGCAGACAGGACCGTGCTCCCACTGCGGCCTTCACCGCCGATGTAAAGGACAACGACCGAATCCACGTCGGATCGATCATCCATCGGTCAATTCCCTCCTCAAGGTCTAGCGGATCTACCGGAGCAGCCTCCGGCTTTCGTTCCGGATTTCCTGCGCGACTGCCATCTGGTACCTAGCGCCCTGGCCGTCACTCGGATGGGAGATCCAACGCGAGAGAATCGCAGCGCGGACCAATATCCAGACGTCTGGATCCGAAACTTCCATGCCGCAGTCGTTGCCCGGACAGGAACACGTTCGTGTGCGAATGATCCGCGGTCGCGAACCCCGATCGTGAAAGCTGCGAGAAAGCCAAGGTCAGCCGCAATGCCTTCCACATCAGGCGTTACTTGCCCCCACGGGTAGGCTAGGAACTTGGGTGCGCGGCCGAGGAGATCCGACAGGATCGCGACACTCCGCGACAAGTCATCGAGCGCCGTGGGCGCGCTGACCGCTGCAAGGTCGACATGGCCATGGCCGTGACTCTCGACCGTGAGGCCGCGTGCTTCGACTTCTCGGAGTTCTTCCATCGACATAACTGCGAGTCCGGCTGGAGGCGACTCGCTGTCCCATGTATTGCGGTCACCTATCGCGCCCGTCGGCACAAAGACCGTTGCCGGAAACCCACACTCCTCGAGTACCGGTAAGGCGAGCTCTCGAACGCAGCGATAGCCATCATCGAAGGTGATCGCGACCCGGGGTCGACCACGTTCGTATCGATGGTCCATAGCCTCTGCGAGAGACACGACGCGACGATGACGCTCGAGGAAATGCATCTGGCGGACGAAGACGCCGTGTGGGACGGACAGCCTGACGTGATCATCCGCAGATTGAATCGGACCGATCGCATGATAAACCAAAATCGTTGGTCGGCTGATCACGACTATCGACTCCACAACCGCGATCGCGCCTTTGTCGAGCGATTGGGGTGATGCCCCTTGCGAGTGTCAACACGGCATACCGCCCTTGAGCATCGTCACATACACCCTCTGGGGCTGCAATCACGCGTAGTACTTCAGCTGCATACGGCGACCGAGGTAGCCATACGCGATCAACAATGGCAAGGTGATTGCAGTCACGATCAGTTTGTGGGAGAAAGGCATCTGTGTCTTCCACTCGTCGTCCACACGGAGGGTGATCCCGCCTCGCTTGAATCGGACGGGGTTACCTCCCACCGAGTGGAACGGAAGCGACACGAACTCCCGGCACAGTGCAGTGACATTGGCCCTAGACGCTCGGTCGTCACCCGCAAGTTCGAAGATCCGCCGCGAGTTCTTGCACGGGTTCTGTCATGAGAGATTCATACGTGACGACTCGTCGCGATGTCGAGGGTGTTACGCACGAGAAGGCGACATTCTTAACTATCCACTGCACTGCTGACCTCCACGGACCCGATCTTTCCATCCACGCAGCCGTCCCACTCTCGGCGTATTCTGGCAGTCGTATTCCTTTCTTGTTTTCCGAATATGCAACGCCTCTGCTATCCCGCAAAAGGTGGACGAACCGTAAATCAAGTCCCGGTACGCTTCGAAGAAGAAGGGAGTACGGTGGGTGCTTCGTCGAATCAACGATAACTGAGCACCCCGAAACGTCTCTGATGGCGCCATACAAGCAGCCAAGAATGCGACAGTACTCCGCTAAATCGTCACTCTGGGCGCCTCTCCAAAAGGCAATGAGCGCCGTGGGAACACGCATCTGGCGCATGAAGTAGCTGTCGGCTACAAGAAGGGCCTCCACGTCAACTTGATCCCAACCACCGAATGCTCGCTCCCCAACACGGCACCAGAATTCGCAGCTCGAGAACGGCTTGCCACAGCCACAGAGCTCCTGGTCCTTCAGCGCATTCCATATATTGCGACATTCGCCCACCGGAAAAAACCCCTCGTGGTTGCCGAGGAGGGCGGACAGGACCGTGCTCCCGCTCCGCCCGTCGCCGCCAATATTCAAGACGACCACAGGATCGGGATCGCGCCGACTATTCATCGGCCGTTAACTCCCGCGTCGGATTCAGCCAGTTGTAGAACCATAGATAACCTGGGTTCTACGGCATCTGGGGGCCAGCGCTTGCGCGTTGTCGCGAGCACGACCTGAGTCCACATCGCAAACACGGTGATTCCACTTCCGATGACGAGACCCCAGCCGGCGCCGCGCAATCCAGCGACGCTGACGAGAACTGCAACCGCGATCACCCGCGCGCTCGTCGACGTTACCTGAGCAAAGAGAAGTCGACCGCCCTTCGCCCGCGCCCGCAACAGCAACGCGGCACCACTCGACGCCGCGTCAAGCGTGAATGAAATCAGCATCGGGAGAACGACCACGGTCGCTGGTACGAATGCCGGGCCGAAGACCCTCGTGAGAACCGTGCGGTCGGTGATCAGCAATACCAAACCATAGGCAGCAACCAAACTGGCCATAACAAGTGAGTAGACCGCACTCTCGCGAACGGCGGTCGTGGAGGTCCGCTTGATCGTTCGGACCAAGTGCGGTACGAAGACACTTGCGGCCCCTATGGTTAGAAGCTGAGCGGGTCCAAAGAGGTTCTGCTGCACTGTCCGAAAGAGCCCTAAGCCAGAATTTCCAATTTTCGCACCGACAATGACCGCAATGATTAGGTAACCAAGCGTGAAAGCGACGCTTGTAGCAGTGAACCACGCACCGATGTTCATCCACTGCCTTGCCCAGCGTGCCGACGCTACACTGACTCTAGGGATCACGGAGAGTTGCAGGAATCCGGCGCCGGCGGCGGCTGAAGCCGGTGCCCCCCATGCCAACATGCCTCCCGCGACGGTGACCTTTCCGCCCCACAGCAGAACGGCGAATGAGATTACCTGGCCGAATGCCCACAGACCGTCGTTCGCCGTGGCGGTTCTTGCTCGCTGTGCGGCGAATGACGCTACACGCCAGAACTCCTGCAGAGCCATTCCCGGTGCAATTATTGCGATAAAGAGAAGAGCCTGCCCGAGACTTGACGAAACCCCGACGATTGCCGCGATAATCGCGAATGCGCAGCCCGTAGCGACACCCCCCACCAGAACCGCCCCGCTCGTGTGGCTTGTGATTTGCTGCCACTCCTCTCCTTCAAGTGAAGCAGCTGCAAGCGTGTACGGCTGCATGAGGCCAGCCCTGAGAACGGCGAGCGCACTGAACCACGCGAGTATCGCGAGCGAGAAGGCTCCGAAGACTGCCGGTCCGAGCAGTCGAGCCAAAAGAACCGTGGGTACGAAGTTAGTACCCGAGGATAGTACTTGGTCCACAAAAGCCCAAGCACTTTGACGCCGGAGAGTGGTCAACGGCCAGTGTCTATCATGACTGCACCCAAGCGGGCTCGAGCAGTCCCAGGGCAGAACAAAATCCACGCCTCAACGAGAGCTCGTAGCGACACGGGCTGCGACCACTAGGGGGAAGGGCAACACGAGGACTCATCCCGCATAACGCTAGGACGATTGCGCGCGATTGCGATGATGAACGCGAGGTTGTTTCGCAGGTACCGTGGCGCGAGCCGTTTCGGCTCCAGGATCGTGCGGAAGAGCCACTCGAGCCCCATCCGCTGCATCCAATATGGGGCTTGTTTCAACTCGCCCGTGAGATAGTCGAAAGCAGCACCGACCCCGAAGAGTGCGGACGCATGTAATCGATCGCGATGATCTGCCATCCAGAGCTCCTGCTTCGGAGTGCTAAGTCCGACCCAGACCAAATCCGCACTCGATGCGTTGATCTCTGCTACGACCTGCTCGTCCTCGTCGGGGGTCATCGCTCGAAAAGGCGGGGTGCACGTCCCCACAATTCTCAGAGTGGGGAAGCGAACTCGAAGAGCATCGGCCAGCCGTTCCGCGACACCGGGCTTGCCACCATAAAGGAACGAACTCCAACCCTCGGTTTCCGCCCTGGCGCAGAACGCGCCCATGAAGTCCCGCCCCGTGACCCGACCGGAATTTTCGGCACCTGCCCACCGGCATCCCCACACCATGGGCGCACCATCGCAGGCGACGACTCCAGCTGCACGATGCGCGAGCAGCACGGCGGGATCCCGTTGCGCCTCCATCACGCCATGGACGCCCGTGAACGTCGCAAAAGCGCGCCGGCCCGTCTGGACCCAAGCGGCCACACGAGTGACCGCCTCTTCCGTGGTGCACGGCGTGACGGGAACGCCAAGTACGTCGACTCGCGTAGCTAAAAGGCTCATGTCACAAGCGATAACTGATTCTCCCGCACCAACTGATCAAAGATCCATGAATAGAGAGCACCGAGCCCGTCTACGAGCCTCGTCCCTGGTTCCCATCCGAACTCATTGAGAATCTGGGTATTGTCGCTGCTCCTTCCGCGAACTCCCAATGGAGCATCGGGCACATAGCGCCGACGCAAGCGGACGTTTGCAATCTCTTCCACGAGCTCGACAAGCCGGTTGATCGTCACGGTTTCGCTCGATCCGAGATTGAGCGGTTCTATGTAGTCCGAAGTCGCCAGGAGCAGCGATCCATTGATGCAGTCATCGATGTGCATGAAGCTTCTAGTCTGTTCGCCGTCACCCCAGATCTCGATTTCGTTAGCACCTGTGATCACAGCTTGTGCAACTTTTCTGCAAATCGCCGCTGGCGCCTTTTCTCGACCGCCGTCGAATGTTCCGTGAGGTCCGTAGACGTTATGATATCTTGCGACGCGGGTCTGGACGCCGAAGTCCTCCAAGAAGTGGCGGCACATGCGCTCACTGAACAGCTTCTCCCATCCGTAACCATCTTCGGGCTCTGCCGGATAGGCATCGCTCTCTTTCAATGGAAGAACCTCTGAAGATCGCTGTTTCTCAGCGGCGTACACGCAGGCCGAGGATGCGAAGAAATAACGTTCTACTCCCACCTCGCGGGCGGCCATCAGGAGATGCGTGTTGATCAACACCGAGAGCATGCATAGAGCCTTGTTGTTCTCGATGAATCCCATTCCCCCCATATCAGCTGCAAAGTTGAACACGACATCACAGTCCTCGACTGCTTTCCGGCAGGCGTCAAGTTCCCGAAGATCGAGCTGCCGGATGGTCGCGCTCCCGTGGACCTGATGCCACTCTGCGAGTGGCTTTACGTCCACGGCCGTCACCGGTACGCCGAGATCAAGGAGACGGCCAACCATGTGGCCTCCGATGAAACCTCCGGCTCCCAGTACGACTGTCGGCCTACGCAGAATCGTGTTCGCTGTGAAATCGAAACTCATCGAGGCCGTCCCTTTGGTCGAAGCGGTTGAGGCGGAGTGCCTAGTTCGCCATCCTTGGCACCTCGGCTCACTGCCGGGATCGCGCACCAGACCGAGGAGCGAGTTGAATATCCTCCTCCGCGTTGAGTGGGTGGTGTCGCAGTTCCAGTCGGGTCGTCACCGTTTGTCTCGATCAATGAAATCTAGTGTTCTCGGACGAAAAGCGACAAACAAAAATTGATGACCTTTAACGATCAGACGGCGCCTCGCGCACGGTGCCAATCTGGCTCGACGCGCTTGAATCCATTTGTGTCCCGTTGCTGTTGTTGTTGTTGCTGTTGTTGTTGTTGTTGTTAGATGAGTCTCCTCCCAGTGCTATGGGTCTGCATTCCGATGACGCCCCAGTGAGACCGTGCTTCCCTCAGTCGGCTACCCCCAGTCGACTTCCCTCAGACCCTCGAATCAAGAGTTAGCTCACCAGCCTGTGGCATTCCTACGCAGATCCCGGCTTGGGTGAGTTCGCCGTTGTGGGCTCGACTGCAGGAACAATGCGAGGGATCAGTGGGTGCTGGCCTGGGTGGTTACCCCACCACCCGAGTCTGTTGCCGAGAAGTATTTACGGGGCCGCCGTAGCCCTGCTGTCGGGCACCCCTACCGCAGCCGACGTCACGACATCCGCCCCGTCATCGCCCTCGAGGGGATCCTCGTCGACCACGACGATCTGGGCCAGGAGCACGTCGTCGTCGTAGTCGTCGAGGTCTTCTTCGTTCGGGGCGGGTGTCAGGTACCCGATGGCGAAGCCGGCACCACTGGTGGCGAGGAGCAACGGCAACCAGTGCCCCGGTCCGGCGGTGAAGATGCCGAAGGCCGCCAAGGTGAAGGTCAAGATCAGGCCCACGCCGAATCCCGGGATGAGGAAGCGCACGCCTCGGACCCATCGATTCTGGGACAGCGTGTGACGCGCCATGGCCAGCAGCGCCAGCCCGAGCGACGACGCGGTGAGGACGAGCACGGCCAGCCCGAACAGCCCGTAGATCGAGTGCAGCGAGCCGTGCACGTTGGTCACGAGCGGCTGTGAGGCGACCACGGCGCCATTGGGCCCGAGCAGCGACAAGGTGGCCACGACCAGTCCGGTGGCCTGGCTCCCCACCCCGCTCATGCTGAAGGGGAAGCTGAGTGACTTGGTGGCGCCGGGTGGGACGACGAGGTCCACGGCGGTGTCGTAGGAGAAGAGCGGGAGGGCCACGACCTCTCCGTCGAGGCGCATCGAGGAGACGGTGACGGTCGAGGTGCCGTTGTTGGTCAGCGTGATCTGCATCTCGACGAACCTGGTCGGGTACAGCTGAGCGGGATGGGCGTCGGAGGAGGTCACCACGGGTTGGCCGTTGACCGTGGCGGTGAAGGACACGTCGCCCCCTGATGCTGCGGCCACAGGGGCTCGCAGCCCGAGCGCCACCAGCACCGTCAGAAGACCCAGGGCGGCGAAGCGGGCCCGCCGCACCCGGGCCCGAACCGGGGGGCCCGAAGCGTTGCACCCTTCCCGGGTCCATCTCAGGCACCGACCCCGGCCGGTGAAGACTCGGCCGAGGGCAATGTGCCCCGGCGGGCCACCAGGACCAGTCGATTGGCCTGGCGCCGGGCGCGGGTCCTCTCCCCCACCTGGATACCGGCCAACCCGGCCAGCAACCCGGCGATGGCGCCCAGACAAGCGGTCAGAACGAAGGACACCAACGTGGGTCCGGCGATCCCCAACATCCAGCCCCACAGGGTGGCGCTCACCCCGCCCACCGCACCCACCACGACCAACCCGGCGACCGCAGCGCTGCGGTTGTCGCGTCGACGTCCACGCCTCAGACTGCGCAACAACGACTCTGCGTAGGCCACCACGAAGAGAAGCAGCACGATCCCGACCACACCTCCGAAGGTGCCGAAGGGGGAACGGGCGGCCTGCACTCCGAAATCGTCGGTCACCGTGCCTTGCGGGCCCGAGAGCCTGAGCGCCGCCGCCAGCTTCCCACCCACGACATAGCGCCCCGAGCTGGCGTCCACGGTGGTGTGCGATCCCGCCGGCCCGTGCACGAACGGCACCGGGGTGGAGCGGACGACCGAGACGCCCCCGAGCGACAGCACGAGTTGGGCCGTTTCCGATGCTCCCCCGCCGGCGGGCAGGTTGCGGGCCGTGATGGGGATGGGCTGGTCGAGGTTGATGGGCACTCGTCCGCCCACAGCGGGGTCACGACCCGCCACCGTTACCGACCCTGCGCCGAGTACGGGGGTCGGGCCCGAGGAGCCGACCCCGAGGAGCCCGAAGATGACCGCCACCAAAGCGACGAGCGCAGCCGCCCAGGCCAGACGCGTGGGGAACTCGGGCACCGCCACCGGTGCCCGTCGCAACGGCATGAGATCACTGAGCACGAGGCCGGTGCCGCCCGCACCCTCGGCGTGAAGATCGATGACGGGACGGACCACGGCTCCCGCCGTTCGACCTGCGCCGGTGGACGCGCCCAGCGACGGTGCACTGTGCACGCTGGTGAGAATCGGTCCCGGTTCGCGCAAGGTGACACCCGAGTGGTCCATCCAGCCGGCACCCCACGACGCGCTGGCCGCTTGGCCGACGGCCACCCCGAACAATTCGGCCGTTTCGAACCGGTCACCGGGATTGCGGGCCAGAGCCTGCATGACGGCTTCGGCGACACGGGGGGGGACCCCCGGGGCGATCTCGGCCAGTGGGGTGGGGTCCTCGTTCATGTGCCGCATCACGATGGCCAACGACCCTCCCTCCTCGGAGAAGGGGAGCCGCCCGGACAACAACTCGTAGAGCATGACGCCCGCGGCGTACACGTCGGTGCTGGGCCCGAGATCGGCGCCGCTGGCTTGTTCGGGCGCCATGTAGGCGGGAGTGCCCAGAAGCTCGCCCGCTCGGGTGGCCAGCGTGTCGTCATCGCCCAGCACCCGGGCGATGCCGAAGTCGGTCACCTTGAGCACGCTGTCCTCGCCGAAGAGCACGTTCTCCGGCTTCATGTCGCGGTGCAAGACGCCATGTTGGTGGGCGCTGCTGAGACCCGAGCACGCCACCAGCGCGATGGCGCACGCGGTGCGTTGGTCGAAGCCCCGGTCGACGAACCGGCGCCACACGGTCCCACCGGCCAGCCGTTCCATGACCAGGATGCAGGCGTCGTCGTGTTCGACGTAGTCGTAGACGGGAACGATGTGGGGATGGTCGATGGACGCCAGGACCTGTGCTTCGGCCAAGAACCGGGCGCGCACGTCGTCGTCACTCACCAGGCCCGGCGCCAGCTGCTTGATGGCCACCTCGCGCCCAAGCTGGCGGTGGCGCCCGGCCACGACCACGCCGAATGCCCCGCGTCCGAGCTCTATACCGATCTCATACCCGGGCAGTGCCGCGCCCAGGGTGCTTTCGAACTCCACCCAACTCCTCGGTTGGCGGACCTGTCCGCGTCTCGCCCTCGCTCAACGTCTCGCCAGCCCCCGACTGAGGTCGGGATCCCGGGAAAACGATAGCTCACCGTCGGGTCCGAATCACCTGGGCTCGTGCCCTCCCGGGCGTGGTCCGGGTCGACCTGGGTGGCCCCCGGGCCGGCAGCCCGGGCCAGACGAGGCCCGTCTACCGGGTGTCTACGAAGTCCGACGCCCCTCGGCGCCGACGACGGCGGCGAGTGGAGGTGCTGCCGAACTGACCCCGCACCAAGACGGCTCCGAGCAAGACGAAGGCCCCCCCCACCGCCACACTGCCCTCGGGCCCCGACACCTTGGCCGTGGTCACCAAGGTTGCCACCCCGACGAAACGCTTCGACCCACACACGGCGGTGATCGTCACTTGACCCACCCCTGGATCGGGCGGAGTGAGCGAAGTGGAGAACGTCCCTTGGCTATTGGCCGTGATCTGCTCCACTTCGTTCTTCCCGATGTACACGACCACATCGGCCCCGGGAGCACATCCGTGGCCGGTCATGCGTGTCGCCTGCCCGGGCACGAGGGTGATGCGGCTCAGCCCGAGCGTTTTCGGGGTACCGGCCGCGGGTCCCGAACCCAGGGCGGCCGACGCTCGGAAATGGAGCCGGCCCCGCGGCGGGAAGCACGGCGTAGGGAACCACCACGTTGATCACGGTGCCGGCGGAGTCGCCCTTTGCACCGGTGGCCACGATGGTGTGGTGGCCAGGTGTGGTGTTTGATGGGAGTGTGACAGGAGTGGAGAACGAGCCCCCTGCGTTCGAAGCCGTGACAGCGAGCGGCACCCCATGGCTGAAGAGCGTCAGAAGGATCGATTCATCGGCCGCGAAGTTCTGGCCGCTCACCGTCAGGGTTCCGCCCGCGGTCGAGACGGCGGAATTGGTGGCGATGGCGGCAGCCAGGGCTGGGTAGGCAAAGGCACTGACCTGCCATCCGAGCCCGACCATCAGGGTGGCAGCGGCACAGGCCACCGTGAACTTGCGCCTCATGGCCACAATCGCGATCGCTTACCCCAATGTGACGTGACCAATGACACAAATGGCAAGCTAAAGCCTCTGTTCGCGCTGGCGTCAAGGATGGTCGGGTCTTCTGCTCCGGTCTTATCGGGCCTACTTGACCACAAAACCGAACACCCTGTCCTGGACCACGGCCGGACCAAGGTCCCAACGGGGCGACGCGCTGCTCGGCGCCAGGCTCCAGGGGCGGGCAGGTGTCACCACCACCTGGGTCCGGACCGGATTGGCGGCGGGCTGGAGTCGCACCGAGATCCGGAACTTGGATCCGCTCGCCACTCGTCCGACGAGACTGATGCGGACCGTCACCGAGGTCTTGGGGGCGACGTCCACGTAGGTGCTGTAGGCCCACACCCCGAGCTCACGGGTGGCCGACAAGGCGCCAGGGGCTCCGTCCACGCTCACCTGGTCGAAAGAGAGCGGGCTGTAGACCGACAGCCAGGTCTCGTTGGTGCCCGGCGGGAGCTTCGGGTCGGACGGCGGGCTGTCGATGACGATGGGCGGGAGCCCGGTGGCCGGGGCGTCGTTGGTCAAGGTCACCTGCACCGCCGAATGCTCGGCTCCCGTGGTGGGGTCGAAGATGACGTGGTCGGTGACCGACGTGTGGAGGTAGGCGTCGATCTTGTTGGCGCCGGAGTTCTGTGTGGTCACGGCCAGGAGATCGCCGTCGTGCGCATTCGGGAACCCGTCTTCGAGATGCAGGGCTTCCAGCAATGGAGCGTCGTTGGGATGGGCGCTCCACAAGGCGATACGTCCGTTCAGCACCGCAGGTTCGAGTCTGGTGTGACAGCACTCCGGGGCCAGGGAGAGACCCGTTGACCAGTCGTTGGAAGGTGAGGTGCAAGGCGTCTTGCAACAGGTCGTGGCGGGCGCTTTGCGTGGCGGCATTCGTCACCGACCCCGTCAGGTACTGGCCCTTCAACAAGATGCCGGCTGCGTTTCGACTCGTCAGTGGTTGTGAGAACCCCGGAACCTTGATCGGTCCCGTGATGGAGAGCAGTCGTGCCAGGCCGTAAGGGTCGACCATGAGCACACCGTCCAGCGCATCGCCGCCCGCCTGAGGGTAGAGCTGCGAGATGACCTCGCCACGGTGGGAAAGTCGGGCGAGAGGCTCACGTCCTGGAAGGACTTCCCGGGGTCGAATTGCCCGTAACGGGCCAGGAAGTCGGACAGCCCGGTGAGCCTGCCACCCGCCTTGGGAAGTGCAGCATTGAGCGATTCGACCGGACCGGCGACCGTGAGACTGAGGTGCCCGTCGGCGGCGGTGAGCTCCCCATAGGCGGCGACGATCCCATCGATTCCCCGGCTCTCCGACGGCGACACCACGGCCAGGAAGTAGTGCTGGGGCCGCTCGGCGCCGAGCATGTTCGGAACCAGCGGGATGGCCCGAACGGCAAGGGCGGTGCTCGCCTTGGTTCGGCTCAGGCTTCGGTCGAAGAGCCGCAGGCGGGACTGGATCGGCGCCACGAGCCATGGGCTGCGCAGCGGCACCAGGCCCGCTTGGGCCTGGGTCAGAGCCCCGTCGAGCGTCTGAGCGGGCCCGAGCATGGCGTCGATGCGTCCCAAGTCGACCTGGCCCTTGTGGTACCTGAGGGCGTGATAATCGAGTCCGGGCGCCACACGGTCGGCGACGACGGTGAGATCTCGGGCGGTGGCGGCGCCGGTGGCGAGAGCCAGTCTCTGCTGGGCCACGGCGGGGACCACCGCGGCCATCGATGTCCACCACCCTCCGAGCTTGGACGAGGCGGAGGCAAAAGAGGCCGTGGCCACGCGGAGCTGCGACGTCGCCGACGACGAATTGCCGTTGCTCACGTCGCTCAGCGCGGCATCGGCGGCGTTCTGCCCGGTGAGGATGTCCCCACGCAGCCATGATCACGGCGACGACAAGAGGGATCGAGAGCACCACGCGCGACGGTCCCCACCACCGCGAGCACTCGCCTGGCGTCACGGCGTCTCGAGGTCGAGACCCGTCGATACGCGGTGAAACACACGGGCACGACCACGACCCCGCCGACGAGGGCGGTGGAACCGTGGAACGCAAACGGTGGCCAACGCAGCAGGGTTTCGACGCCCAGGGCGCCGATGAGCGCGCCCACTCGGCGTCTGGCGTGCCGAGGGAACAGGGAGCCCAGGGCGATCAGCAGTGCGGCTGCCGCCGGGACCTCGAGCCACTGGCGGCTCATCACCACGGCAACCACCGCCAACAGGAGCAGGGCCTCGCGGCTGGCCCGGCTGCACGCATACGTGACTGCTGCGGCGAGGAGCCCCGCATAGATCGGGTCCAGAATCCGTGTCCCCGTGGGCCGGCAACCCGCCGTGGCGCCGGCAATTCCGGCCGCCGCCGACAGTGCCAGCACCGTGACCACGGAGACCCGGCGTCGGCGCGCCAGGCTGATGTGCCGCTGGGGCGAGGTTTCCTCGGCGCTCCGCCCGGTGTCATCTGTCACGCCGAGAACAGCCTCCGAGGTGGACTTCGTCCCAAGTGATGAGCCATCGTCACGTTACAGCCGGGCCAGGGAGCACGAGCCATGCCCTTGCTCAGAGATGTAGGCCGCGATTGGCTTCCGCGCACCGGCGATCACGAGTGGCTCCGGCACCGGTACGGACGGGCCGCGCCGGCGGGGTGGGACTGTCCGGGTGGCGAGCCCTATGGCCCTTACCCGGGCCAAGGCGCTATGCTTTTTAGGACTTGACCAGGGGGGATTGCACGAGACTCGTGAAGCGATCCGAGGCGGCGGCGAGCTCTCGTTGGTCGCGGTACGGCCACCACACCCGTCTTTCTGGGACACCCGTTACTCTCCATCCGCCACACGACCTTCCGCTGCGTGCGAGGACCGCTTGATGTCGACGAACATGCCTACCTCGGAGGTCGATCTGCGGACCTATCTGCGGATCCTTCGCCGTCGTAAGTGGTGGGTGATCGTCTGCACCGCCCTGGCCGTGGCGGGAGCGTTGGCATACGCCTTCGGTGCCCCCAAGAAGTATTCGGCCACGGCACAACTCCTGGTCCAGCCGCAGAACGCCGCCGTTCCGTTGACCTCTCCTGCCCAGACCATCACGACGACCGACGTGGCCACCGAGCTTCAGCTCTTGGCCAGCGCCCCTGTGGTCGATGCGGTCAAGAAGCAAGCTCCACCTCTCCGAGCTCAACGTGACGAGCGCCGAGCAGGGTCAGACAGACGTGATCTCGGTCACCGCTACCAACTCCGATCCCGCACAGGCTGCCCGAGTGGCAAATGCCTATGCCACGGAGTTCGTGAACTACGAGACCTTCCTTGCCCTGAAGGCTCTCACCACCGCTGAGCTCCAGCTCCAGTTACAGATCAATACGATCGAGCAGGAGCTCCCTGCTACCACCGGATCACCTCAGGGAGACGCCCTGGCCAACCAGTTGGCCGTGCTCAAAGAACAGTACGCCCAGTACCAGGTGGACGGGGCCGGCACGACCGGAGGCGTCACGGTCATCTCATCCGCTTCTGTGCCCAAGGCTCCCAGCTCACCCAAGAAGCTCAAGATCGCTCTCATCGGCCTGGCCGTCGGTCTGCTGGTGGGACTTGGTGCCGCCTTCACCGCCGAGAGCCTGGACGACGCCATCCGCTCGAGGGACGATCTCGAGCACGTCGCACCAGATGTCCTGGTAATGGGTCTGGTGCCCATGATCGGCTCCTGGCGAGATCGTGCCGAGCCGTTCTTGGTGATGAAGGCTGATCCCACCTCTCCGGCGGCCGAGGCCTACCGGTCCCTTCGGACGTCGTTGCAGTTCGCGGCCTATGACAACGAGATCAAGTCCGTGCTCGTCACGAGCCCCACGGCCACCGAAGGCAAGAGCTCCACCGTGGCCAACATGGGGGTCGTCTTGGCCACGGTGGGCCAGCGCGTCGTTCTGGTATCGGCAGACCTCCGTCGACCTCGACTGGCGGCCTTCTTCGGGCTGGAGGAGGGCGTGGGCCTGACATCGGTGATGATCGGGCAGACGACGCTCGACCAGGCACTGCGGGCAGTTCCCGGCATACCCGGACTGACGGTGCTGGCATGCGGTCCGGTCCCTCCCAACCCGGCTGAGCTCCTGAGCAGTCCCAAGTTGACGGACATCTTCGATCAGCTGAAGGAGCAATTCGACATGGTTCTCGTCGACAGCTCGCCGCTATTACCCGTGACAGATCCGGTTCTCCTGTCCCGATTGACCGACTCCACGTTGCTCATCGTGGCCTCCGGGCAGACCACCAAGAGACAACTCAAGCGCGGGATCGAGCAGCTGGCGCAGGTGGGAACTCGACACATCGGGATCGTCTTGAACGAGGTGACCCGCCGAGGGGGCGACGTCTACGGTGACTACGCCTACTCCTACACCTACGAAGCACACAACAAACGTTCCGGAGCGCCCTCGACCAACGGCCACGGCGATCGTCGACCCTCTGAGGCGACTTCGGCGTCGAGGGAGTCGGGCGACCAGATGGGGCTCGACTGAGAGACCGCCCCGGCCCGGGGGCGCGCTAGGCCGGGGGGTGCGTGGCCTGGGTGGCGCCCGTGGGAGCGCCCTGGTAGGTGAACTGGGCGGCCGCCACATGGGTAGTGGCCCCTCCCGGCGTCGTCACGGCGACGAACCGGGTGCCCGGTGACTGGGCCGGCGCCACGGCGGTGATCTGGGTGTCGGAGACCACGGTGAAGCGGGTGGCGGCCACGGGCCCGAAGGCCACCTGGGTGGCCCCCGTGAAGCCGGTCCCGGTGATGGTGACGGTGGTGCCCCCCGCGGTGGGGCCCGAGGTGGGCGCCACCGCCGTCACCGTGGGGGTCGCACCCTTGAAGGTGAACTGGCCGCCGGCAACCGGTGTATTGGTCCCTCCTGCCGTGGTCACGGTGACGGCTCGGGTGCCCGTGCGCCTCGGCCGGCGCCACGGCGGTGATCTGGGTGTCGGAGACCACGGTAAAGCGGGTGGCGGCCACGGCACCGAAGTGCACCTGACCGGCTCCCGTGAAGCCGGTCCCGGTGATGGTGACGGTGGTGCCCCCCGCGGTGGGACCTGAAGTGGGCGCCACTGCCGTCACGGCCGGGACGGGGGCGTCGTAGAAGAAGACGGCGACCGCCACCAGAGGCTTGCTGGTCCCGCCGGCCGTGGTCACGAAGACGGTTTGCATGCTGGCTGCCTGGGCCGGCGAGACGGCGGTGATCTGGGTGTCGGAGACGACGGTGAAGTGGGTGGCGGCCTCGTGGCCGAAGGCCACCTTGATGGCTCGCGTGAAGCCGGTCCCGGTGATGGTGACGGTGGTGCCCCCCGCGGTGGTGCCCGAAGTGGGCGCCACCGCCGTCACAGTCGGCACGGGAGCTGTGTTCTGGGTCGAGCCTCGATGGTGCGTCGACGTGGAAGGGCGGGTCGACGCGGCACACCCCGCCGTCATCAGCGCGCTCACCGCCACCAGCGCCAGCAGGCCGCGCGCTCGACACCGCCTTGACACGGATGCCGTTTCTCCCGCTTTCACGCACTGAGTGTCGCATCGCCCTGGTCACCAGGCAATCTCTCCTCGGGCCCGGATGCGTTCGGCCCGTATCCCAAAACGATGCGAAACTTGCGCCTGGGAGGATTCGGATACTTTTTCGCTGTGCGAACCAGATGGCGCATCTCCTTATTGATTGTCGCCATAGCCGGGATCGCTTTCGTGGCCCTCACCGCCAGGCTCTTCATCTGGCCACAGACCGACGTTCCACGCCGGGCGGGAGCGATCGTCGTTCTGGGCTCGGATCCCGTCAACGAGATGCGGCGGGTTCAAGAGGGGAAGAAGCTGCTTCTCGCCGGCGACGCTCCGGTGATGGCGATCTCCGAGGCGGGCGAACCGTGTTCGCTCTACGCAGCCCCGCGGGTCATCTGTTTCTCTGCCCGGCCGGATTCCACGCAAGGGGAGGCTCGCTACATCGGACGCATGGCCCGATTGCGTCACTGGCACTCGGTCATCGTCGTAGCGGGAAGACCTCAGGTATCGCGCGCCGCGCCTTCGGGTCGAACGATGCTTTACCGGCTCCGTTGCGATGGTGGGGGTAGACCCCACCTCATTCGAACAGTGGGTCTATCAGGTCGCCTACGAGTGGGGAGCGACCATCAAGGCACTGACGGTCCAACGTGGCTGCTGATTGACCTTTCTGCACGGTGGGACCAATGAGGCACACCGAAGCACGCCGGCAAAGTGAAACCGATCTCCGAAAGGCAAATGGTTCATCAGGACTCGACCGAACGGAGCGAGAGGTTGCGACTCCACGCCTCGCCTCAGCATTCCGTAGCTGTTCCGGCACTCTTGACACACAGCGCCGTCGACCGCAGCTCCTCGCGGGAGCCCGAGCACACCCGAAATTTGTGTGCATTGTCGGGCAACCCATGGTCAGGGAGAGCCGAGGCAGCAATGAGGTCAACTCCCGGCCTATCTTCCCGCTGCAGTCCCCGAGACTCCTCAGAGACCGGTCAGGAACCGAGCGATTCGGTCCCTCACCGCGGTAGGGATCAGCGCCTGAGCGGCGACGAGGCCCGGGGCGTCGGGGCCGACGAGATAACGCGCCCGTGGCGAACCTGCGGTGATGGCCCTGCCGATGACCTTGGCCACGGATTCAGGTCCTGCCATCAGAGCCCTGTACGGCTGGAGAAGGGTGGGGATCCGGCGGTACTGCCTCTCGTAACTCGAGCCGGTGCGCCGGGCCAAGTCCGCCTCCATCTCCTCCCAGATGTGGGTCTTGACACCACCGGGCTCGACGAGGATGACCTTGACGCCGTCGCGGGCGACCTCCACCCGCAAGGCGTCAGACGCCGCCTCGAGGGCGTGCTTTGAAGCCTGGTACCACCCACTGAAGGGGGTCGTCGTCAACCCGTAGATCGAAGAGACGTTGACGATGCGGCCTTGGCCGGCAGCACGCATGTGCACCAGAGCCGCCCTCGCTAACCGCATGGGCGCCACCACCATCGTCTCGAGTTGACGACGCGCCTCCTCGTCGGTGACGTCTTCGATCGCTCCGACACCCGAGTACCCCGCGTTGTTGACCAGCCCCCACGGGTGCAGGCCTTCGACGACGGCATGACATCGCTCGACGTCGGTGACATCGAGGACGACCGTCTCAACCGTCACTCCTGCGCTGGCCGCCAACTCGACCACGTGGGTGGCCTTGGCCTGCGAACGGACCGATCCCACCGAATGGAACCCCAGACGAGCCAGGTGCATCACCGTCGCCAGCCCGACGCCCGAGT
Organism: uncultured Acidimicrobiales bacterium; assembly: GCA_963848335.1. Lineage (GTDB taxonomy): Bacteria > Actinomycetota > Acidimicrobiia > Acidimicrobiales > UBA8190 > Chersky-840. Next base: position 852,560 of record CAWKDD010000001.1, on the reverse strand, counting down.
TCGCACCGGTCGTGAGCACCGTTCGACCGCCGCCGACCGTCACGTGCCCTCCTCCCAGACGCCCCCGAGCCGGCTGGCCGGTCCCGGTCGTGGCCTGCCGCTGACACGATCGCCCACAGCTACAGCCCGACCGCCGCGTAACCGTTCATGGCGCCATTTCCGGCCCCGATCCACAAGAAGACCACGAGGTCGCCCTCCTTTACCCTCCCGGCGCGACGGTCTTCGTCCAACAGGATCAGCGTGCTCGCCGCCGAGGTGTTGCCGTAGTGGTCGACGCTGATCGGTACCCGTTCGGGAGGAAGACCGAGCATCTCGATGGCCTGGCGGACCACCACGCCGTTGGCCTGGTGCAGGTACCAACGGGCCACGGCGTCGACATCGAAGTCGGCTCCGGTGAAGGACTTGACCTTCGTGGGCCAGTCCTCTTGCAGCATCTGGAAGTCGCGCGCCATCAACGGGGGGAAGACCTCGGCCACCTTGACGCCGTCCATGAGGAACACGTGATCGGCCAGGTTGCTGGCCGCGGTGTGATGCAGACAACCTCCCCCGGGGTAGGTGACGAGCCCGATGTCGGGACTGGTCTCGCTACGCACCGACAGCAGGCCGGTGGCGCCACGGTCCTGGTCGCGGGGCGACGAACGCCATACGGCAGCACCCGCACCGTCGGCGAACATCAGCGGCGCCAACCATCCCAGGCCGCTCTGATGCTTGTAGTAGTAGTCGTGCACCTCGGGCCCGAAGTAGCCCGACGGACAATTGCTGGCCACGACGAGAGCGGTGGCGGGTGCCATCGAGACGAGCGAGCACGCCATGGTGCGGAACCCGGCCGACAGCCCGGCGCACCCGAGGTTGTGGTGCACCAGGTCCACGTCCCGGCGCAGTCCGAGCTCGGGGGCCAGGAACCGGAAGTGGTCCTGGCAGGCGATGAGGTCGGGCGTCGTCGACACATGGACCAGGACATCCACCTCCGAGGCATCGATCTTGGCGTCGACGAGGGCGGCGCGCCCGGCTCGGAGCGCCAGGTCACCGTCGTACTGGCCGCCCTCGGCCCGGCTCCGCTTGTGTCGCCCGCCGAACTCATAATCCAACCGCCGCTCATGGATGCCGAGGTGCTTCACGACCCATTCGGGCTCCAGAGGCCTGCCGTCGGGTCGAACGGGGCGAAGGTAGCGGAGGATCTCCTCGTTGGAGACTTGGTGTTCGGGCAGGTAGGAACCGACTCCGATCAGGGAGACAGAAACCTCGGAAGCCAACCTTGGAATCGAAGAATTGGTCATCGAACCACCCCTCAGGCCAGCGAACTCGGCTCTTGTTCCGGTCGCAGCCAATTTCAATCCAAGGCACGGAACGCGGGGTCAAAACAGGGGCGAAGGGCCCTATCCGAGTCGTCGACGCCCCCACGTACGCCCTACTCCCGGCGATTGGGGTGCTCTGGTATGGATCGGTTGGATTCCGAAGTAGACCGTTATCCTCGGCACCGGCTCGGTGCCACCTTCAAGGTCGAAGGCCAGTGTTCCTGGAGGTGTGCGGCCGAGCACGGGCAGCGTTTCTCGCTCCGAGTTACCGGGATGGCTCGCAACGAGTTGGGACCTTTGCCACTGGCCGCCATCTTCTTGGTGCGCTGATACTGACGGATGGGCCTGATCGAGAGGGCCCAGGTTCTTGCGGGCCGATGGATCGAGGCCGGATCATGAAGCAGCTGGGAGGGCTCGATGCGGCGTTTCTCTACTGCGAGACGCCCACGATGCATCTTCATGTGTGCGGACTGCTGCTTCTGGATCCCTCGACCATGCCATCGGGGTACTCCTATGACGGTATCCGCTCCGTCTTGTTCGAGCGTCTCCCGAAGATTCCCTCTGTTCGTCAAAAGTTAGCGAAGACTCCGCTCAACTTGGGCCGGCCGTACTGGATCGATGATCCTGACCTGGACATGGATCGCCATATCCATCGCGTCGTGCTCGAGCCCCCTGGTGATGAGGAGTCGTTGGCGGATGTCGTCGGTGATATCGCCAGTTGGCCACTGCGCCGCAACCGACCCTTATGGGAAATCTGGGTGATCGAAGGACTGGCCGATGGGCGCGTCGCCGTCCTCGTGAAGATGCATCACTCCACCATCGACGGCGTCTCGGGTGCCAACATGATGGGGCACCTGCTCGACCTCGAGCCCGTGCCTCCAGCCCCCGCTCCCGCGTTGGGGGCCTGGCGCGTCCCGTCCCCGCCCAGTTCGCTCGAGTTGCTCGGTCGCAGCCTCGTGGCCCGCCTGGGCGAACCTCTCGAACTTGCCCGACTCGTGCCGGCCACCGCTCTCCGACTGGCGACCACGCTGTGGAGTCTCGGACGAAGGGAAGAGGGAACCACGTCCGGCGCCATGCCGTTCACGGCGCCGCGCACCCTGTTCAACGCCACCATCACCGCCCGCCGATCGGTCGCCTTCACCGACGTGGCCCTGGCCGACATCAAGAAGGTAAAAGACGCATTTGGAGTCACCGTCAACGACGTTGTGACCGCTGTCGTGGGTGGTGCCCTTCGCCACTATCTCGAAGATCGTGGTGAACTCCCCGACCGGTCACTCCTGGCCGCCGCCCCCGTGTCCGTCCACGATCAGACGGCCGAGCGCGGCGGGATGACCAAGGTCTCGGTGATGTTCTCCACCCTCGCCACCGACGAAAAGGACCCTGCCGAGCGCCTCCGAGCCATCGCCTCGGCCAACATTCGGGCCAAGGAGATCCACAAGATGGTCGGCGCGGACACGCTCCTGCGCTGGGCTGAGCACTTTTGGCTCAACGCCTTTGCCCTCGGCGCTCGCCTGTACTCGACCCTGCATGTCGCCGACCACCATCGCGTCGTGCACAACCTCATCCTTTCGAATGTGCCCGGTCCGCCGATCCCCCTCTACATGGCCGGTGCCCGCCTGGTGGGTCTCTACCCGCTCGGGCCTATTACCGACGGGGCGGGGCTCAATGTGACCGTGTTGTCGGAGGAGGATCGAGTCGGCTTCGGCTTCATCACCTGCCCCGATCTCGTGCCTCGGGTGTGGGATCTCGCCGATGCCGTCCCCGGAGCACTGCGAGAGCTCGTGGAGGTGGCCACACGCCTGGGCGGGGCGGCCACGCCTTCGGTCCCGGTGCGTTCCCGACAGACCCCCCGTGCCTAGCTCGGCGGGGTTGTTGGTAACTACGGCGCTGGGAACGAGTCGCGTCAGCGCACCATCCACGAGCTTTCTGACCGCGCTGGACCAGAAGAAGCCGACATGGCCACCCGGGTAGGCGGCGAGGGTGGGGCGGCCCCAGTGCAGCCACAGCCGCCGGGCCTGGCCAAATGTCGACATCCGGTCGGCCAGGCCCGCGAAGATGTAGCGACGGTCGAAGGGGACTTTGCAGTCCATGGCCAACGGGGAGACGACCCGGTGTGCGTCGTCGGCGGCCGGCCCCAGGACGCCGTGGGCGTCGGCGAGCCCGGTAACGGGCGGAAGGCTGTGTCGACGGAAGAGCTCGGGCAGGCTCACCACGGGAATCCCGGCGATGACACAAGCCAGGTCGCCTTCGAGAGAAGCAACCAGCGCGGCCACAAGGGCCCCGAGCGAGTAGCCGATCAGTCCCACGATGGTTGCTTCCTGGCTCTGTTTCAACCAACAGAGGAGTCGACGCAAGTCCCAAGTGGCTTGGGCCATGCCGTGCATGGAATCGACCATGTCGATGGTCATGAGGTCCTCGCCGCGCACCCGCCCCGCTGCCCGCGGTCCATGGAGGGGCAACACCGGCACGACGACGTTGATCCCCCTGCGATGCAGCTCTTTCACTCGAAATGCGCGCAAGTCCATCGAGGCGCTCGTACCCATGCCGAATCCATGGGCGCAGATCAGCCAGGAATTGTGTTCTCGACCCGGCGCTCGCGAGACCCACGCGTGCACGGTTCGGTTGGCTTCGTGACTCAACCACCTGCTTCTCCCCGGCTCCTCGGGATACGGCTCCCAGCCGCTCGAGAACGTGACATGTTCGTAGCCGAGGCCCGGGCCACGCTCATACCAGGCGCGCACATCGTCGGGGGCCTGGGGGCTGTGGTGGTATTCGGCGGGGCGATCCAGCCACCCACGCGCCGAGAAGAGGGCTTGGATGCCGGCCACATCGGCCGCGGCGGGGCGATAGTCGTCAGGGGTTGGCAAAAGATCCGGGTGACGGAAGATTGCGATCAGCACTTCATCGAGATACGCCTGAAGCGCCAGGGCCGGCGTCGGGCGGACGGGGACGATGCTGTCGTCTTGGTCCGAGATCGCCGTCCGGCGGCGGCTACGAGCTAGGAAGAGCCCCACGCGGGGCGCCGCACGTAACACACCCATCACCCGGGGATCACTCATGGGCCGCCCCCGGAGGGTACGGGTCCGATACCCCTTGACCGCCCATCGTCAGGCAAGTGTCGATGCGGCCCGTCCCCATAACGTCCTCCCTCGTCACCAGGGTCACGGTTAGGGGGATCCACCTTGTCCTCACCGGCGAAGAGGATCGAGAGGAAGCGATTCCTCGGACGCCTCGCCACCCGCAGGCAAGAAGAGGTGCCAGCTGCATCTCGGGCAACCCCCTACGCCAAACACGCTGCGGCATGCGAAGAAACGGGTGTGCAGCGAAACTGCGGCCTGGATCGAGGTGGTGAAGGTGCAATCGGTATGGGAACACGTGAACGTGCGATCATCGTGGATGATCACCACCCCGTCGCAGGATCCAAAGCTCGCCGGTGTCCCGAACATGGAGTCATCGTGCGCTTGCCGAGCGGGCTCGTGCAGAGCCGATCGACTCTTTCCTCGTCAGGGGAAGAGCTCCGGACCGTCGGGCAGTTCCCCTCGGGTGGCCAACGAGAGGACAGTCCCCGACCGCTAGAGACTTTCGACTCTACCGGGACCCCCACCGTGGGCGTACGACAGAAGGTACAGGGTTCGAGATGAAGGGGGGCCCTGATGCAGCTCACGGTCGTTCACCCTGACACAGCAGATCAAGACCACGACAGTGACTTCGATGACATCGAGTGGGAGTTGTGCTGCTCGGCTCGAGAGGCTTCCTTGGGGTTCGTTCCCTTCGCCAATCTGGACTTCGCCAAAGTGGTGATGGAACTGAGCCGGAAGAGGGCTGAACAAGCCGGGACGAAAGGAACTACGTAGCAATCCTCGACTCAAGCGGTTGCCCTTGCCTGCCACGGTGAGGAACTGTTGCGGTTTGAGTCGCGTCGTGTTCGGACGCCCGCGTCGTGGCTGAGCGCCGATCGGTGGGGATCGATAGGCTCCGCCGTGATGGTCGATAGCCACAAGAGCCTCCTCTTGATTCTGGCCCGAGAGCTTGCGAGCAACGTGGCCACGCCGATGTTCGTGGTGGACGTGCATGGCGTGCTCGTCTTCTATAACGAGGCCGCCGAATCCCTGCTAGGGCAAAGCTTCGCGGTGACGGGACCCATCGGCCCCGACCAGTGGGGTGGGACGATGTTCCAGCCCGAGGATCTCGATGGGAAACCCATCACGGTGAACGATCTTCCTTTGGTCGACACCATGAGGGAACGAAGACCCGAACACGCGCGATTTCGCATCACCGGTCTTGACGGTGTAAAGCGCACCATCGAAGCCACCTCCTTCCCTTTGTTCGCCCACGTAAACGACCTGGCGGGCGCGGTCTCGGTATTCTGGGAGGAAGGCCAGTGAAGGCCCGGGTGTGGGGATGCCGGGGTTCCCTGCCCGCCCCTGCACCAGACACCGTGCGCTACGGCGGCAACACTTCGTGTGTTGAGGTAAGCGTCGACGATGACGTCGTGCTCGTCTTGGATGCTGGTTCTGGGATTCGCCTGCTCGGTCGCGAGCTCGCCACCCGCCGATCTCGGGAGATCCATGTCCTGTTGACCCATCTCCATCTCGACCATCTCCAAGGGCTGGCATTCTTCCAGCCTTTCTGGTCAGAAGATGTGGAGCTGCACATCTGGGGTCCATCGTCGCCCACCTGCTCTCTGGCCGAGCGCGTGGCGGCCTATGTGTCCCCGCCGCTGTTCCCCGTGAACTTGTCAGATGTGCCGTCACGCCCGCTGTTCCACGACGTGCCTAATGAGCCGTGGATGATCGGGTCCGCCCTCGTGGCGGGTTACCCCGTTGTGCATCAAGGGCCCACCATGGGCTACCGAGTGACTGCCCACGAGCGGACTCTCGCCTACATTCCCGATCACGAGCCCTCTCTCGGTGTCAACCTACGGCAGCTCGAGCCAGATTGGATTTCCGGCTACCGGGTGGCGGAGGGAGCAGACGTGCTGCTCCATGACGCCCAGTACTCCGACGAGGAGTACCGCTCCCACGTGGGCTGGGGCCATTCGAGCATCGATCATGCGGTGACTTTTGCCGTCGCCGCTCAGGCGGAGCGCCTCGTGATGTTCCATCACGACCCTGCCCACGCCGATACCGAGCTCGAGGCTCTTCGCGATGAGGCACAGTCCCTGTGGGTTGGAAGGCGGCTCCCAGCGTTGGCAGCCGAGGGGATGGAAATCCGTCTGGGGCCGGCAGAGATACACATAGATGCTCCCCCGTCTGCTGCGCCGTCACAACCCGTCCCGATGTCTGACTGAAGTCTCCATAGGAGGGCGTTTGGGGCACGCTCGGCTTTCTGTCAGTTGGCGTCTCCCTTTGCCCCCAAGTTTTCGGAGCGCGCCACGCCGTTCCTCGCCGGGCGGAGACACAGCTGCTTCGATCGAACCAGGTTGGAGACCTGTTCAACCGGGGAGCCCTCGGAGGATGGGATGGCATTGGCATAGTCTCTCCCGTAGCGAAAGGCTCCCTACATGGTGATGAACGTGAAGCCCATCCCGACGCTTGATGATCGGATCAATGACATCCGCATGCGGACTGCCGAGATCGTCAACGACGCCATTCTCCCCAACGAGACGAAGTTGTGGAACCTGCAACGTGAGGGTGATGTCCCTCAACACCAACGCCGCGAGGCGCTCCAACTCAGGGAGGAGATCAAGCAGCGGGTGTGGGAGGCCGGACTGTGGGCACCACATCTCCCCAAGACCTACGGCGGGATGGGCCTCGATTTCCTCGCCCACGCTTATATGAACGAGGTGCTCGCCTACGCCATCGGGGCGGCGTCACTGTTCGGCGTAGTCGCACCAAACTCGGGCAATCAGGCGATCCTCGTCAAGTACGGCACCGAGGAGCAGAAAGAGAAGTGGTTGCTCCCCCTGATCGACGGGTCGATGGAATCGGGATTCTCCATGACCGAACCCCACAACCCCGGGTCCGACCCCCGATCACTCGACACCAGTGCGGTACTTCAGGGTGACCAGTGGGTCATCAACGGTCACAAATGGTTCACATCAAACGGCATAGCCGCCGACTTCTTCATCGTCATGTGCCGGGTCAGCCAGCCCGGCGCCGAGCATGACACCGGCCAGATGGTCCAGATCATCGTCCCCACCAACACCAAGGGTGTCAACATCGTTCGGGGCATCGGGATCTGGGGGCGCGACACCTCCGACCATTGCGAGGTGCTCTACGACGACGTCCGGGTCCCCGTTGACAACGCCCTGGGACAGGTAGGTCAGGGCCACCAGGCCGCCCAGGACCGTCTCGGAGCGGGCCGCATCTTCCACTGCATGAACTCCGTCGGTCAGATGTGGCGGGCGTTCGACCTCATGGTCGAGCGTGCCTGTGCACGCAAGGTCCATGGCGGGCTCCTCAAGGACAAGCAGTTCATCCAAGGGTTCATCGCCGACAGCTATGTCGATATACAGGCCGCTCGCCTCATGACGATTCACGCCGCCGAGAGGATCGACCAGGACGGCGGATCAGCCCGTACCGATATCTCGGCCATCAAGGTCTTCGTTCCTGCCGCCTACAGCCGGGTGGCCGACCGTGCCATCCAGGTGTGGGGCGCGGCCGGTGTCTCCAATGACCTGCCACTGGCGGCCATGTACATGGGAGCACGCACCCTACGGCTCGCCGACGGCCCGGACGAGGTCCACAAGATCCTCATCGCCAAGAACGTCGTCCACCGCTACGAGACCGGCGAGAGCTGGGACTTCGGGAACTGATTCCACAGCCCGGCAGCCAAACCGAAGATAGAGCCACCAAAAGGTGAGTACCCCCCACCTTCGTCATCCTGAAGGGCTGTGCAGAGACGGTCGCAATCAGGACTCATCGAGCGCGGTGTGCTCCTGTTGGCCGACCTGGCGGGCTCCAGCCAAAGCCCCGAGCTCTCCGACCGGTGAGGAGGTGCGTCGGCCTTCATTGCAATTGCCACGTGCGGGGGAGGCCAGTTTCCGTCGAGATCCATGACGATGACGTTCTTGGTAGCCCGGATCGGATAGGGATTGGGATACTCGACGACGCGGACACGGCCGTTTGGCCGGTAGCGACCGTTGTCGATCACTTCTCGGGGAACGTAGGGGTCACGGCCCATGCTCCTGAACAGACCGCGTGGTGGGCTCCCAGATGGTCACCCGCTCGTGCCAGCGCAGGAGGTCCAGCCTGCGCAGAAGGATCATCAACGTGACCAGGGTGCCCGACAGCACGCCGGCCACCACGGCGCCCAGCACCGTGCCCCCGGGGAGCACGGCGATGAGCGAATCGAGCACGAAGAGCAGAAGGAACAATCCACTCCACTCGAGTGGTGACATGGCCTGGCCTGTGGCCGCCTCGATCAGTACCCGGTACTCCCCCATCCTCACGCCCAGCTGGACCATCTCCTTGTAGACGATCTCCTCCTGCGCGGTGTCGGGCTCGAGGGCGTAGACCGCATCGACCAGTTCGATAAATGACTGGGACGCCATGTGGTGGTCGACGAGGCGATAATCGATCTGGTCCGTGAGGTGGTGGTCGATCATGGCGCGGATACGGCACCGGTCATCCTCGCCGAAGACGGCAGTCATCTGATAGAGCGAAAGAAGCGATGCGTTGCTCTTGGCTACCAAGTCGTGCACGAGGGCCAGGCGCTCACGGGTCCGGACGATGGTGAAGGCCAAGAGGGCTCCGAAGAGGAAGGCGGCCATACTGGCGAGTGCGATATCCACCCGGATGTCGCCGCGCTTCGGACCGACGAGGAACGAAACGACACCCACCGCCACTCCCACGAGCAGAGCGGGCCACACGACGATCTCGCCACGAGTAGCTGATGCCAACTTCGACCGGAGAGCAGCGCATAACCGACGTAGATTAAGCGGAGAGCCTTCGGAGGGCGATCTCCAAGCGGGTTGACGGCCCAACCCGTCACACGACTGTTCGCGTGTCGTTCACCAACTCGCGCTTCCGCTCCCATCAATGCCACGGAATGTCGGGGGTTCCCGTACCCGGCAAGTCGCCTTAGCCGTCGGCGCCGTACAGATCGGCGCCGGGCACATCGGCGCCGGCCTCGGCGCGAGGCAGTGCCGTGATGAGGTCGGACCGCGGGATTCACTCTGCCTTGCCCTGCGAGCTGTTGGGGTCAGGGTGTTGTTCATCCATAAAGTCTTGGGGATAGGCGAGAGTGCCGTCGGATCTCCGATCCGCCTGACATCGAGCGACGCACGGGTAGCACTGGACGGCTTGATCTCGGGGAGCCTCCGGTATGTGCAGAGGCCACAGCCGATCCCGTAGCGGGTGAGTCCGGGCCTGTGCCAGACGGGCACCGTCCGCTGTCACGCAGCAGATCGTCGTCGATCATCTGTATAAGCACATATCAAAGATGGTTCGGAACCGCCGGGTGCGCTGATGGGACATAGTCGGGGTAAGTGCTAGTAGAATGATGTCAGCGTCCAACGGGACGAGGGGGGTTCAGCAGTGCGTGAAATGAAAGTTGGCGATCGGGTCCAAGCGGTGCGTGGCGGGACCGGAACCGGGACTGCCATCGAGTTCCGAGCCGGTAAGGTGCTCGTGTCTTACTACACGAGTGGAGAGCAGGTGTGGTTCGACCGGGCAGAGATCGTGAACGCCTCGGTCAGCACTAAGAAGCAGCCCGACCGATCAGGCGGAGTTTTCGACCGTCGTTGAAAGACCTCGGGTCCATATCGCTTGTGACCTGCCTCTTCCGTGCTCGACAGGCAGCACTTTCAAGCCAAGTTCCCCCCGCACAGTGTGCCGCAAGCCCTCGTCTTTTGCTGGGGCGACCTTGCCAAGCTGGCGCTAGAGAAGAAGCGAGAAGAGATCACCATGGTTTCACCTGAGGCTTCCCTTCTGGGCGCTCGTATCGACGAGCATCATCTCCCAGAAACCAATGGGCGGATGGCGGTCTGCCGACGCTGCGGAGCCCAGACGCAAGGCCCCGAGGGGCATCATCACGTGCCCAACGAACTGCTATTGGCTCATTTGAGCGATTGGCTGGATGCCCAATCACGAACGCGCCATATCGACCGGGCAAGAGACTCGCTCAATCGGTGAATCTCACACCGTGACCTGGTGCGAGGTCTATCAGACGCCTTATGGCCACGCCTACCCCGACGTGACCAGGACCTGCTTGAGGATCTCGAACTCTTCGAGGCACTGACCAGCTCCGATGGCGACGCAACTCAGGGGGTCGCGTGCCAAGACGATCAGCATGCCCGTTTCCTGCTGCAGGCGCGCGCCAAGCCCTTGGAGTAACGCCCCACCGCCGGTGAGCACGATCCCCTGCTGGATGATGTCAGCGGCGAGCTCGGGCGGCGTCCTGTCGAGCGTTACTTTGACGGCGTCGACGATGGCCGAGACCGGCTCGGCGATGGCCTTGCGGATCTCCTCACTCGACACCACGAGGACCTTGGGAAGGCCGCTCACCAAGTCGCGGCCCCTGATCTCGGCGTGTAGTTCTTCCTCGAGGGGGTGGGCCGAGCCGAGGACGATCTTGATCTCCTCGGCGGTTCGTTCGCCCAGGGCGAGGCTGTGTTCCTTCTTGACGTAGGAGATGATGGCTTCGTCGAGCTCGTCTCCCCCGACGCGCACCGATTGGCTCGTGACGATGCCGCCCAACGAGATGACGGCGACCTCGGTGGTGCCGCCGCCGATGTCGACAACCATGTTCCCCGTGGGCTCGTGCACCGGCAGTCCTGCTCCGATGGCGGCGGCCATGGGCTCCTCGATGATGTAAGCCTTGCGAGCACCCGCGTTCAGGGCGGCCTCCATGACCGCACGTTGCTCCACCCCGGTGATGCCCGAGGGAACACAGATGATCATGCGCGGCTTGGCGAAGCGGCGCTGGTGGACACGCTGGATGAAGTAGCGAAGCATCTTTTCGCAAATCTCGAAATCGGCGATGACCCCGTCCTTGAGGGGACGAATGGCCTGGATGTGGCTGGGCGTGCGGCCGATCATGCGCTTGGCCTCGGCTCCTACGGCCAAAGGGCGACCGTCCTTGACGTTCACCGCCACCACCGAGGGCTCGTTCAGGATGATGCCCCGGCCGCGCACGTACACGAGCGTGTTCGCCGTGCCAAGGTCGACCGCCATGTCGCGGCCGAGCAGGAAAAACCGGTTGTCCGCCATGGGCGTCGATCCACCTCAGGATCAGCCCGGATGCGGTCGCCGAAGGGAGGCGAGCCTCCTTCGGGGCTGGATTCACCCTCACACTACCTTGTCCATCAAGTGCCTGATCCACGTCGAGTGCTCGGGACCAGAGATGTACCAAGGACCTAGGCATCACGCGACCCGTTCTTCCCGTTGTGAGGTTCCGGCCGCGACGCCGGCACGAGGCGACGTGAGGTTCTCGAGTTCCCAAGAGGTTCGGATCACAGAGGCATGTCGCAACCAGTACACTGAGTTCAGCGAGCAGTCAGATTTCACGCAAGCTGTGCGTCGTTGCCGGTGCCACAAGGTCTCCCGCAAGTGTCCCAGCGTGGAGAATAGAGGCAACACCATGGCAGCAGGTACCGTGAAGTGGTTCAACGCCACCAAGGGATTCGGGTTCATCACCCCTGACGACGGCAGCGCCGACGTCTTTGCCCACTTCTCGTCCATCGAAGGCTCGGGCTACCGGGAGCTGATCGAGGGACAGAAGGTGGACTTCGAGTCCGAGCAGGGGCTCAAGGGCCTTCAGGCCAGGCGCGTCCGATCGCTCTAAGGCGAGCAAAGCCAGGTCCGGCCAGGAAAGAGCACCCAGGCGTACATGCCTGACGACGTGGACAGCGACGAGCAGGCGTTGGTACTTCGTGATCAGGGTCGTTCTTTCGCCGCGCTCGGTTCGGATCCCGAATCTTGTCGATGTCATCGAAGCCGATGTGACCTTCAACCTGGCGTTGGCGCGCCACACTCTGGCTGAGCAGGCGACACTGCGCAGCTTGGAAATGACGAGACTCGATGCCCTCAAGGTGCCCTTGAGCGAACGCGAGGACGTGAACTGGGAGGAGCGCGCCCCCTCATCACCTGGGATTCAACGGCTCCGCAAGACCTTCGTTCGTCGCATGAATGACTAGCCCTGGATACGTTTCAGCAGTGACCGGGGGCACCGTGGGCCGTGAACCTATTGCCGCCGCGTACCAGGTCGGACGTCGGTGGGCCTGGGTATCCGGTTGGCGAGCTCGACCACCTCATGAGGGTGGACGACTGCGGGCACGAGCAACTTCAACAGGTCCATCAGGTGGAAGCTCTCCACCTCCAAGACGGCTTTGGCACTGGCGGCGAGGTGGCGGATGTCGAACCTCGTGGGTGAGACCGGGATAACCGGCTTGTCGAGTCGCAGGAGCCCGTAGACGGCCTCCATGGCAGTGCGGACCGAGGTCTCCACGGTGAAGACGCAGTCATCGTCCACCTCGACGAACTGGCCGAGGAAGCCGAGGTTGACGCACCCGTCGGGGATGACCCTCGGCCGGTCTCCCAGGGCCCGGGGCATGAACTGGCTCGTGATGTAGGGCATGCCAGCAAGTGACACCTTGGCGTGGGCCAGAAACTCCTCGATGCGGTCGCCGTACCCGACGTGATAGAGGAACTCGGTGAGGATCTCGTTCCCAGTGCACTCCACCATGGGCTTCTTGACGTAGTCGCCGACGGCGTTCCCTCGCAGCCCGTAGGCCCAGAAGACGTCCGCGTCCTCGGGCTGGTTGGGGAAGAAGGGCTTGGAGTGGATGATGAACCCCAGATCCCAGCCGGAATCCTTCACGGTGACGCCACCGCCCGTGCCTCGCCTGTCGCCACTGATCTTCTCGATGTATTCGACGAAGTCCGGGTAATCGACCAGGGTGACGAAGAACGAGATCCACCGGGTCTTTTCCGGCCAGCTGAGGAACTTCTCCGGATGCCCGAACTTCGGGTCGAGCGCCGCCAGCTTCTCCCACAGGGTGAATATGCCGCGGTCGTGGCGGTCGAGGTTCCACGGCACGGCCGTGGCATTGTCGCCGTAGGTGGCGTTCTGGGTCAGCGACCCATTAGTAAAGAACACGAGGTCATCGGCCGTGAGGTTGATGTCGCAACGGCCTTCCTCCGAATCAATGGTGAGGCCCGTGACTGTGGTCTTCCCACCCTCTGATTCGAGGGCCATGTCGACCACCCGGGTCCCCAGGGCGAAGCGGACCCCCAGCCCTTGGAGCCAGACGATGAGCGGGCGGATGATGGAGTCGAACTCGTTGTACTCGGTGTGCAAGATACCTTCCAAGCGCGGCATCACCGCGGTGAGGTGCATGAACCGCAGCTCGTAGCGACGCATCTCCATGACGCTGTGGTAGTCGTCGAACGACAGGATCCGGGAGAACATCAGCCAGAAGAGCGAGTCGAAGAAGCTCGGTGGGAACCAGTCGCGGATGGATATGTCCTGCAGATCGGCTTCGGGCGTGACGAGCAGGCGGAGGAACCGCGCTGCGCAGTCCTTCGGAAGCATCGGTTGCGACTCGTAGTCAGCCTTGTGTCCCTGCTTCTCGATGATCCGCCAATGTGACGAGATCGGCTCGCGGCAATTGACCTCTCTCGTCTCGTCCAGGACGGTGCGCCCAGGTCGCTTGAGGGACGGCACTTTGCTGCAGAGGTACCACAGGCACTCCATGTGCGCCTCAAGCTCCCGCTCGCCGCGGCAGACGTACCCTGTCGACGGATCGCCGGTCCCGTCCATCGACCCGCCCGGGACCGGTAGGTCCTCGTAGACCGTGATGTTGCCCGCTGGCATATGGGCATCGGTTGCCAGGAACGCTGCCGCAGCCAGGCCACCGATTCCACCGCCGATGATGTGTGCGGTCTTTCGTTCGATGTCGTCCGGAATGGCGGCGTTTACCTGATCGTAGAAGAGCATTTTGTCACCTCACGTGCCCGAACTCTCTTCTAGCAGTGAAGTCGCCATCTCCCGCATTGACTAGGGCAGATAGCCTCTAACTCTCCGCAGGAAGGGCCTGACCGTGCGTCTGGTCCATCCTCGAAGTGCCCCGACGCGCCAGCCTGGCGTTGGGACCGCAGCGCCCGCTCATCGCGGCCGAGAGCGATACTGCTCGGTCCCAGCCCGATCCCGCCCCCGACGCCCCAGGAGGGACCTGGCAATACCGCTCGCCTCAGCCGGGCAACGGTCGATCCGAAACCTCGCCCAGTGCAACGCCAAAGCAACCACAAGGCGGTCGCACGCCCAAATGTTCAGCCCTGCAGAATCAGGCGGTGATCTCGGCTGGGAGACGATCGGCTCCCTCTCCGGCAGCGACGACCGGGGGTCAACCCCGCCGCAAGCCGGGCCGGGGCGGCTCGGGTAGGGCGCCCAGCACGGTGATCTCCTCGCCCAGACGGGCGCCCTGAAGAAGCTCGAGGTGGTCGCCGCTCCAGAAGCGGCCAGGGTCGTACCAGTTGGCCGGGCGGCTCTCGGCGAGAAGACCCATGGCCTGATAGGTGCCGGCGACAACCTCGGCGCAGTAGCTGGCCTCGACGTCGGCGGGGCGGCGAATCCGCCCCCGGGCCCAACGTCCGGCCAGAGCGAGCATGGCCGGGAACGGGGTGCCATCCTGACGGGCGATCTCTGTCAGCAGGGCGTCCTCCATCTCCGAGGTCACCTCGGCGTGCAGCTGGCGGAGCCAGGCGCTCTGGTGGTAGCGCTCCATCCAGGTGGTTACCGCCCCCCGCAGATCGTGCAGCTGCACGCCCCGGTGGTAGGTGCCGCTCCACACGTCAAGCAGCGAGTGGCCTAGTTCGGCATGCCACAGCAGCGGCGGAAGGTCCTCGAGCACTACGGCCATGCCCACATGGTTGACGGGGCTGTTGGTGAACACTCGGATGGCGTGGTCGGCGGCGCTCGGACCCCGGAACAGCCACAGGTCCCCCGTGCGCGTCAGTTCGACAGCGTCATCGTGGCTGAGCGGTTCAACCACGGCGCACGAACTGGAACATATTTCCGGCCACGCGGCGCACGCCGCGGAAGCGCTCTGACCGAGGGGCCGGCAGGCTCACCACTGGAGCAGTACCCGCAATTGCCGCGATAGCCGCGACCCGCTGGTGCAGTCGGGCCCGCACGTCGTCGGGCGTGTAAGCCCTGCGTCGACGTTCGGCACGGACGACGGCCACGCCGGTGGCGGCGACTCCGGCCAAGCCGGCGAGTCCCACGATCTTCCAGACGGAACGTTTCTGCATCTCCCCGTCATCCTAAAGACCCACACGAGCCTCTGGGTCACGCGCTCGTCCGAGAACCAGGCCGTGCTTCATCGGCCGCGGCACCAGCCTGCGACATCCCCCTGACGACAGGCGGTATCGCATTCGCCCTGTACCCGTGTCGGTCTCGTCGCGACACCAGGAGTCGCGACACCGAGCTCGGGGCGCCTCAACGCAGGGTGACGACGCTACCGAGGAACGGCCCCGGTGGGCGTGCTCGCTCGGCTGGGCTCGGTCAGTGGGGCGAACCCGGTCGATCCACACTCCAGCCGTCGGCACGTTGCCCGAGACAGTGACGCCCCGCGACCTTGGGGGCAAGGTCGCGGGGCGTCAAAGCTGGCTGCCTGGCTCACCCGCCGGGATGTCTCCTCACAGCGACTGCGCTGACTACCTCCCACCCGTCACAGTGAGCAGGAGACGCTGCTTGGCCACCGAGTTGTGACGGAAGTTCTTGGCCCGGACGACGACGACATAGGTCCTGTCCCCGTCGGTTCTCAATGCCGTTCCCGAGATCGTGGCCGTGCCGTTGCTGTTCTGCGTGACGGTGAGCCCCTTCGGGAGTTTGCCCACCGTGATCGTGGGCGCCGGAACACCGGTAGTGGTGATGGTGAAGGAGAACGGCGTTCCGGCCACCACGGCCGCTTGCGCCAGGCTGGTGATCGACGGTGCCGAGTTGTTCACCGCATTGAACTGCACCGCCGGGATGTACCAGGGACCATCGGGGTCGACATTGCCGTCAGTGGTCCAGCAGTTCGACGACGACCCGCCGTCGATCCGGAAGACTCCAGCCGGTCCCCCATCGCAGAACCCGGGGTCTCCGGTGTCGAGGTAGACAGCGCCTCGGTCGGGGTCGCTTCCCACGTCGGGGCTGACCGGCTCGTTGGTCAACGCCAGGTTGAGCGAGTCATACCCACAGCCCGCCTGGGTCGAGTAGCAGGCCTTGGCGTCGCCGTAGGGATGGAAGCCCCAGTTACTGGTGTTGTAGGCGACACCGTAGATGACCTTGTTGGGCAGGGTCACGTGCCCGAAGTCGAACGTGATGTTGTTGAGGTACCCCAACAAACAGCCGATGGGCTGATCTGTCACAGGGCTTCTCGCACTGTCGTACCAGGTCCCGTTGAAATCGCTGACAGGAACGTCATACTGAGTGGCCTCCGCGGCGCAGTCCGTCGCGAAGTTCGGGTCTGCAGAGGGCATGTACGGGATGGAGAAGGTCTGCGTCTCGGTGGCGAGCAAGCTGCCGACCGAGTTGCCGGCACCCACGTTGTAGATGTTCAACGTCACGGGCTCGCTGAAGGTTGCTCCCGGAGTCGTGGAACAGGGGTCGGTCAGAGACTGGCTGGCGGGCGCATAAGCGAACGTCCCGTTCCACTGACCGCTTTGACAACCCCAGCTGTCGAGCTGCACCACGACATTGTCCAGTACCCGAGACGTACCCCCGAAGGCGATTTGGTCCCCGAACTCCGACAAGTCGTAGGGGCCGGCCGCGAACGACTGGCTGTCCACAGATCCCGGACTCGGGCCGACCGTGCTGTCGTAGATGGTGGGGTCGACAACTTTCACCCTCGCCCCTTTGACATGAAGGGGTTTCGCCAGGGCGGCCGGTGCTGTTGCCACCCCGAGGAGTGCCAGCATGGCCAATGTGGAAAGTCCGATCACGATCCTTCGCATGTTTTCCCGCCTTTACCTTCGGACTCCGTCCGTGCAGAAGCGAACTGTGGTGCGCTCCTCGCGCGCACGAACTGTCCCCACCGTCCGCGCACGGTCACATCACCGTGATCGCCCGATGAGTCCGGAGCAATCCTCAAGAATGACGAGCACGTGTGTAGGCCAACATGGCAGCTCTGCTTGCCATGACGACAGGACCGAAGTCTTCGTGCCTGCGCTGTGGTGCGCCTGCATCGCACAGTCACATGACGACAGGCGCGTGACGGCACGTCAGAGTGGGGTCACCCCTTGGCAGCTGTGGGTGACACCTGGACCGTCGGCACAGGCGCCAGCCCGTCGACCCTTCGGCAAGTGTGTAGTGCCGGGTCGTCGAGCTCCCATTCCCAGGCCCGGAATGCCGGTCTGGCCCCTGCCGGGCAATATGTCGGTGTGAACGCCAGCCAAGAGCGCCCCGCAGCGGTCCTGGCCGCGCACGAACGAGCCGAGGAGGCTGGCTTCCAGCTGGCCTGCGATGACGAGGTGGGAAGGCTGTTGGCCGTGCTGTCGGCGGCTGTGCCCGAGCGCGGTCGGATCCTCGAGATCGGCACCGGCGTGGGCGTCGGGCTCGCCTGGCTGGTCCATGGGCTCGGGGAGCGTCAAGACGTCGAGGTCGTCACCGTCGAGCTCGACGACGAGGTCCAGCGCGTTGCCCGTTCAGCCCCATGGCCCTCGTGGGTGCGCTTCGAGTCCGGAGACGGGGCCGAAGTTGCGGGCGGTCTCGGTCAGTTTGACCTGATCTTCCCCGATGCACCCGGTGGAAAGCTCGTCAAACTGGGCCGGACGATCGCCGCCCTGAAGCCTGGCGGCATTCTCGTCGTCGATGACATGGAACTTGCCCGTCACGAGGACGAGCAGCTTCGCGAGGCGCTGACCGTCGTACGGCAACGGCTGGTCGACAACCGGGAGCTCATCTGTGCGGAACTGGGCTTCGGCAGTGGGGTCATCGTGGTCGTGAAACGCCGAGCCTGAGACGGTCCCCCGACCTCAACTCAGCCCCAACGACCCCCGGCAAAGTAGTTGTGCACCTCGAAGAACTTGATACTCGGTGGACTGAGAACGCCGACCTCGGCGTAGCTCGGCCTGAGCCTGGTCTGCTCGAACTCCTCGAACGCCTCTCGTGATTCCCACACATCGGTCACCCGGAACCCGTCGTCAGTCTTCATGACCCAGTGGAAGAGTTCCCGGGGCGCGGCGGGCCCTCCCGGCAGAGATCCCAAGATCTCGTTGATCCCGTCATACTGATCGAGCGTCGCGCCAGCAAAATCGAGCTGCACAGCTACGGCCACCTGAGTCGTCCCTCTCACCCGTTCCGATGCCTCATTTGCACCGCGAGCCAAGCAAGTCAATCTTGGAACTTCCTGAGAGGCCCAGGGCGGTGAATCGATTCTGCAACTTGTTCCACCCTCGCCCACGCGGACGTCGGCGGAGGATCGATCAAGTGGTACGGACAGAATGCCGATCATCTCTGCATGCGCCGAGTGGTCGTCGGAGGGCTCGGATTCGTCGCTCTGGGATGGGCCCTCGGTTCCGCGGACTGGCGCGCCTATTGGTCGGAGTTCTGGTCCACGGCCCACGCGCAACTCTGGGCCTCCGATGATGGATCTGCAGGTTCGCGCCCCGGCCCGTCCGACGGGCCGATGCACCGGGGTCCATCAGAGACCGTCACCGTTGAGCCGCACGTCCATCAGTGAACAAGCCGCAGATCGCTGTGAGCTCATCGGAACGTCAGGCTCCGGCACAGAGGCTGAACGTTGGCACTGACGTGTGTGTGCGGAACCGGTTTCTCGGGGATTGGACCACCGGCTTCAAGGTGGCTGAGGTGCTCCCCGACGGCTATCGGCTTCGGCGGACCTCAGATGACCATGACTTCCCCGATGTGTTCGCGTTCGAGGAAGTACGCCTCGAGAGGCGCACCCACCCTCTGCGAGAGATGGGCGGGTCGTACCTCGATCGTCGTCACTGAGTGTGATTTGCTCCGGGGCGATGTCGGAGGAGTTTGGTGGCGAGCGACGGCAACTCCCCGATCCCCCGACGGGTTCGCCCCAGCGTGCGTGTCCGTGTGGCGACTTCCACCACGTTCGTGATCACCTCGCCGAAGGTGTCGGGGTCGGCGATGAGCCAGGCGTGGGAACCGTCGACGGTGAGCGAATGCGGGTTGCCCAGGACCTGACACATCTCCTCGAACGCGTCACGAGTGATGATCCGGTCGCGGTTGCCCCACAACACCACCACGGGAAGCCGCCGCCTCTTGAGCTCGGCCAACTCGTCGAGGAGGTTCGCCCCACGGGCCAATCCCGCCACGCGCCAGAAGGCGCCCGGCTCTCGGAGCAGGTTGGGAACGGCCTCCGACAGGATCACCGGCAGCACGCGCCTCGCTTGGGCCAAGGGCCACAGGTCCCCGGGGAAATGCAACCCCCAGTCCCACAACGGACGCTGGGTGATCGTGCGCGGCGTCACCCCTCGTCGTGCCCACGCCGAGGCTCCGATCGAGTTGACCAGCACGAGACCGCGCACTCGCTGCGGATAGTCGTGGGCAAAGACGATTCCCACACCCCCGCCGAAGGAGTGGCCCATGATCAGCGCCGGCTCGGTGATCTTCAGGGCGTCGAGGAACTCGGCCAGCCACGAGGCAAAGCCGGCGAGGGTCGAATCCTGCGCCGGCAGGGGCGCCGACCCGCCGAAGCCGGGGAGAGCAGGCGCCACGACGCGCACACCGGTGGCCACCAGACGGGCCAGGGACCGCTTGTAGACCCGGTGGTCGAGCCCCCAACCGTGGAGAAAGACGACGGGGACCCCGTCCCCCGCCTCGCCGTAGGAGACGGAGCGCCCGTCTACGAGGATCTTCTTCCACGACAGCCAGAAGGCGGCGGGATCTCCGCCCCGGCGCCCCATGAGATCGTCCGGCGCCTTTGCGCGATCGACGGTGTCCGCCTCGCTCATGCCTGCACTATGACCCTCTGACCAGGGCCGCGCCCAGAGTCGAAGGTCCGCTTGCTCGTCACGGCGCTCCCTTCGGAAGGGCACTCCCGGGGGTTACGGTGGGCATGGGGGCAGCTCCCCCGGTATTGGGACCTTTTCCCCTACGACCCCGGCGAAAAAGCGCGCAGGCTGATTGGAACAAAGGGTGGCGACACAGCGCCATGGCGACGGGAAGACTGGGAGGTCACAATGACCGGACAAAGCCTGTCCTGGCCAACAGTGCGTGGTCCGAAAGAAAATGTCGGTGGGTGACGATGACCTATGCCGAGTACCAGGCCTGGCTGACACGTCCTGACCTCGATCCCGTGGAGTTGACCTCGGATGAGGCGTCCCAAGGCCGATGATCGTGGACAACACGCAAGAGCCATCCCCTTCGCTGGCTGAGCAGCAGCGAGACCTCACGCGGACTCGCATCCGGCGAGCCGCCATGGAGGTCGTGGCACGTCGGGGCTTCGCCGCCACGGTCCACGAAGTCGCCGAAGTGTCGGGCGTGAGCCCCCGCACCATCTTCCGTCACTACGCCACCCATGACGAGCTGATCCTGGCCACGGTGAAGGACATGTGCGAGGCGTGTGGCCGCAAGCCCATCGAGGGTCTGCCCTCGCCTACCGACGACCTCAATGGCTGGATCGAGGGGGTGGCACTGACGGTCCACACCCGGAACGCCGAGATCTTCGGGGAGGCCTTCTGGGACATCCACGCCTCGAGTCGCGACGCCTCGGGGGTGCTCACCGAGGTGGACATACTGCGCCACGAGTCGCGAACCCGTGGGGTGCAGTTCCTGGCCAGTCTGGCCTGGGAAAAGGCCGGTGGTGCCGGTGGGCCTCCGGAGGATCTGGTGTTGGCTTTCGCCCTCAACCTCTCCGCCTTTACCACCCAGGCGCTCATGATCGACTTCGATCAGTCCCCCGCCCAGATCGGGGCGCTCACCGCCGAGATCCTGAAGTTGCTGCTCCGGCGCGCCGTCGGAACACGAGGCTCGGCGAGCGATTCCACCGGCCCCGACGGCGGCAAACGACCGGAATTGCGGCGCGAATAGTTCGAGGTCTTCTGGGAGACGTTCGTCCCGTCCTGCCGGAGATCGGTCTGGTCGTACCACTTGAAGTCCAGTTCTTCGAGGTGCACAACGACTTTGCCCAGGGTCGGTGGAGGGGCTGAGCGCGCCGGGCGTCCTACGGATTCATTCGGGTCGTCCGAACCGGGCGATCGCCAATCCGAGGAACAGGACGGCGAAGCCGCATACGAACCCGATCTCGACGGCGAGGGGAAGCGTGTAGCCGAAGAGGCTCACCCCGGTGGAGAACCGTGCTGCCGCGGCGGGCGGCATGTGCTGCGCGGCGAAGACGACGTGGCGTAGCGGGTCCACCGCATAGGTGAGCGGGTTGATGCGGGTGATGACGGCCAACCACGATGGCAGGCCCTTCAGGGGGAAGAGCGCCCCGGACAGAAAGAGCATGGGGAACAGCAACAGCTGCATCACGACCTGGAAGCCCTCCATCCTCTGGATGCGACTGGCGATGAACACCCCGAATGTCGTCATGGCCACGGCCATGAGCATCTCGAGTCCAATCACCTCCACCACCAACAGCGCCGTGAGGTGGACGCCGATGAGTGGAGCGAGCGCTAGCATGATCGTTCCCTGCACGGTGGCCACGCTGGCCCCACCGAGGGTCTTGCCGATCACGAGGGCCCCCCGGCTGACCGGAGCGACGACCATCTCGCGCATGAAGCCGAACTCGCGGTCCCACACGATCGAGATGGCGGAGAACATGGCCGTCATCACCACCGACATGGCCACGATGCCGGGGAACACGAATTTCTTGAAGTCGAAGCCTCCCGTGGTCCCGACGAGCGTCGACATCCCGTAGCCCAGGACGAAAAGGAACAGGACGGGCTGCATGAAGCTGGACAGGATCCGCGTGCGGGTCCGGACGAAGCGGATGAGCTCACGCTCCCAGACCATGCCGATGGTCCGTAGCTCCGCAGAAAGGCTGTCGCGCTCGTCGACCAGTGCCGGGCGCTGAACGTGCAGGTCGACGGTGGACATGGACCCTCCTAGCGCCGTCGCGCCATGGCCCGCATGCGCATGGGCATGGCGTGCTCGGAATGGTCGGCGTGGTCCTCTCGGATCTGGCGTCCCGTGAAGTGCAAGAACACGTCGTCGAGAGTCGGACGATGCACGTGGACGTTTCTCACGGGCACGCCGGAGACCTCGATGAGCCGGGCGACGAGGGCCTCACCATCCTCGACGAACACAACCAGGGAATCCCCGCTTCGGCTCACGCGGAAGCCGGCGTCGGTGAGGTGCATGGCGGCGGCAGCGTCGTCGGCAGTGGTGAGCTCGACCGTGTCCGCCCCCACCAGGCGTTTGAGCTCGTCGGGCGTGTCCAGGGCGACGATGGAGCCGTGATCGATGATGGCGATGCGATCGGCGTACTCGGCCTCGTCCATGTAGTGGGTGGTGAGGAAGATGGTGACCCCTTCCTCACGTCGGAGGCGGAGCACGTCCTCCCACATCAGCGCCCGCGTCTGGGGGTCGAGACCGATGGTTGGCTCGTCGAGGAACAGGACCGCGGGGGTGTGCAGCATCCCCCGGGCGATTTCGAGCCGGCGAGCCATGCCCCCGGAGAAGGTGGAGACCAGGTCGCGTCGGCGGTCCTCGAGGGCCACCAGACGCAGCACCCGGTCGATGCGCTCGTCGACCTCGGCGCGAGGGACATGGTAGAGCACGGCGTGGAAGCGGAGGTTCTCCTCGGCCGTCAGCTGGTCGTCGAGGGTCTGCTCCTGGAAGACGAGCCCGATGTGGTGCCGCACCGCCTTGGGTTGGCGCTGCACGTCGAACCCGTCCACCGTCGCCCTCCCGCCGGTGGGCCGGGCGAGGGTGCACAACATCTTGATCGTCGTGGTCTTGCCGGCCCCGTTGGGGCCGAGGAAGGCGAACACCTCACCACGCGCCACGGAGAAGGAGACCTCCTTCACCGCTTCCACGGCGCCGTAGCGCTTGGAAAGCCCTGACACCTCGACGGCCAGATCTGGCTGGCCCGTGCCCTCCCGGGCTGCAGGCGACACCACTCCCGTTCCCAATGTGGCCACGCCGGCACTCATAGTGCCAGCTTGCACCGTCGCTCCACGGAACGGCCAGAGGCAAACGGCCCAACGGATTCCTCCCGAAGAGAGCCGGCACAGCGGGGTCGGAGAAGGCACGGCCTCTGGCCGACCGAAGGGCCCCTGAGAACCGCCTCCGGTCCCTGCCAAACCCCGCCGGCACCGGCCTGGGAATGCCACACTGGCACGATCCAGCCTCGCTGGGGGGGCGATGAAACCTGAGGAGAGGCGGGCCGCCGGACGCCTGGCGGCGTAGGCGCTTTCGGACGCCGTCTCGCACATCGAGCAGGTGCAGCGCGCCGTCGCCGCCGGCTTGTTCGCACTCACTGCTACGGCCAGACCACCCCGCCCGAGTCGTTCACCACGGCATCACCACCGGATGCTTCCTCATTTTCGACTCGACCATCTCCTCGTGGTCGAATCGACCAGCAACAGCCGGCGAGGCGCACATCCTCGGACGTCGCCTCGTCACCCCGTATAGGTGAACTGATCCTCTGGGTTCAATTGGCTGGTACCGAGACCAGTTGTGACGGTCACGTCCACGGTTGCGGCCGTTCCTTGCACGATGTCAACAGCGGGCGGGAGCGTCACCGTGAGCTGCGTATTGGATTCCACGGTGAGATTCGTCGTCACCGCAGAGCCAAACGACACACTCGAGGCGCGGCTGAAGCCGGAGCCGGTGATAGTGACCACACTGCCTCCGCCGGTGGGTCCATGGTTTGGGCTGATCCCAGACACGGTCGGAGACGACTCCCCGCCGCTGATCGTATGCACGATTACCAAGCCGCTCGATGTCGACCCGACTGCCCAGCATGCCTGAGAGGAAACGCATGCCACGGACTCAAGGTCTGCACCATCGGGGTTGACGGTCTGATTCGACCAGGCACCGCCACTGTCTGTCGTCGTCGTTATCGGCGTCTCGTACTCGTCGCTATCGAAGACCACTCCCGCTGCGACGCAGTTGAGGGTGTCGAAGCAAGAGATCGCATTGATTTCCGGAGCGTGGCCACCCGCGATCTGACTCCCGCTGGCCAGTGAGGTGACGGTCCATGTCGTTCCCCCATCTGTGCTTACTATCCGATAGACACTTTGGTTTCCCGAATTCTGCCCCACGGCCAGACAGTCATCGGAGACCGGACAGGAAATGCCTGTAATGTCGTTGGCCTGAACAAGCTGTGTCTCCCAGGTCTGGCCACCATCGTTGGTGGTGGTGATCACGCCTTGCGTCTCTATGGGCGGAGAGAGCGTCGTCGAGAATGTCGCCTGGCCGACGGCCAGACAATCGTTGGAGCTGGTACAAGTTATGGAATTCAGCTGTGAACCGACTACGGAAACGGCGTTAGCTGGTAGCGGTGGGGGGCTCCAACGGCGGTTCTCCCAAGACGACCCGCCGTCAGTTGTCGCCACGATAGTGCTCGTCCCACCTATTCCCAAAGCCGAGGTGGCCAAGCAGTCCTCCGTGTTCGAGCACGACACGGAGGTCAAGTAGCCGTTGACCGAGGGAACCGATGACGCGTTCCATGTGGCCCCATCATCGCTCGTAACCAGCACCGTATTGGTGGCGCTGAGGTTCGCTCCGCGCCGTTCGCCACCTACGGCCACACAGTGCAAGACGCCAGAGCACGAGATTGCATTGAGTCCCAGTCCACTGACGCCATTGGTGTCGGTCACCCAGCTTCCGCCCCCATTTGTCGTCTGCTCCACGAGTGCGTTTCCTAAGGTCCCGGTTCCCACGGCGATGCACAGCGAGGTACCGCCAGGACATGTGACCGCACTAAGCCAGGAACCGTCGTTGGTCGTTGCTTGTGTGTACCAGCCGTAGCAGGCGCTCAATGTGGTTGCCATCAATAGCAGAACAGAAGAAAGCGCGGTCCGCCGTGCGAGTCTCGTCCGCACCAGACTTGTCATGACTCACCCACCGTCGCTCAATGTTGGACTGTGTCACTCATTCGTCGAACTACGCTGCGAACCGAGCATCCGAATGGTACTCCTTATTCTTCCTCCGATCTCATAAAGAAGGAGATCCACAGACGCCGGTTGTCGCGGCCAATGTGGGTCATCGTCTGACGGCATGATTGTGATCGCAAGTTCTGCCTGTAACCGGGCGATCAGAACGACCGCCCGTCGCACTTGAACCTCATACGACTCTTTCAGATCAGCCACAAGGTCAACAGGGATGCCCTGCAAGACGTCGATCCCGACAGCTTCTGATGTCGTTGTGACACATGGGGCCGAGCAGTTGACGATGCTGGCGTAGCTTCGATCGTCGAGGGCTTCATTGCAGTTCCATCAACCTGCCTCTTTCCTTCAGGTTCTTGCAGAAGCGGGTTCGGCGGCGCGGCTCCCCGCGAGCGTCGGGCCCTGGGGCCCCAGGACCCTGCGCGCTTCACTGCTGAAGCGATCCGCGGGGGTGATCAGGGCGACGACGGACCGCTCACGGGGCCAGAGACAGCGTGAAGTCCTGGGTGGCGACGTGCTTGGTCTTGCCCCTGCCCCAGGTGGCCGTGATCGTGATGGGGTACGAGCCCGCCTTCTTCGGGCTCCCCGTGCCTGAGATGGTGGCCGTCCCGTTGTGGTTGTTCTTGAACTTGATCCCGCTCGGAAGCCGGCCGTGCTTCTTGAGCTTGGGCGCCGGGCTCGTCGGTGTGGCTGTGACCGGGAACGTGAACGACCGGCCGGCGGTGGCAGAAGCGCTGTCGGGACTCGTGATCGTGTAGGGCGCGGCGCCGACCGACACGCATTCGTGGGGATCGACGGTACCCGTGACATTGTCGGAGGAGCCGGAGTAGACAGCCGCTCCGGGGACATAGACGGCGGCGAAGCAGTAGATGCCCAGCTTGGTGGGTGCGAGCACCTGGGACTGCGCTGTCGACGAGTCCGACGACGCACTCGAGAGCCCGGGTGTCCCTTCGGGCGTCGACGTCGAGGTGCACAGGGCGTCCGAGCTCGTCGGCCCGCACACATAGAAGTCGACGTTGCCGGTGGGGGCACCCTCGGTCGAGTTTCCCGTCACGGTGACCGAGTCGGTCACGTGCCCCGAGGCCCCGAGCGTGATCGTCGCCGCCGAGATCGTGGTGCGAGTGCTCGACGTGTCGAGGGTGACGAGCATGCATTCGTCGGGATCGGCGTTGCCGGCATCGGTGTTCACCGCGTTGGCGCTGTAATTGTTGTCGCCGCCGTAGGACGCCGAGAAGCACCACGTGCCGGTCGAGGTGGGGGTGAACGCGCTCGACGTGGCGCTGGCGGTCGATCCGGCCCCGGCGACGAGGGTCTCACCGAGGTCCTCGGGCGTCCCCGTAGCGGGGCACGGCCCCGTGGTGAGCGTCTGGCCGGCACCGGTCTGACACGCATAGAAGACCACCGTGCCCGTGGGCGAGCCGCCTACGAAGGCGCCCGTCACCGTGACCGAGTCGGTCACGGTGGTGGACGAACCCAGAGCGACGCTCGAGGTGGAGCTCGAGCTGGTGATGGTCACGGGCTCGGTCATGACGAGCACGCACTCGTTGTCGTCGAGGTTGCCCGAGCTCGTGTTGTCGGTCGACGAGCCGTAGTTCGCGTCCCCTGCGTAGCTGGCGGAGAAGCACCACGTGCCCGCCGAGGTCGGCGTGAACACGCTCGAATTCGCGGTGGAGGTGTCGCTGGCCCCGGCGCTGAGCCCGTTGGTGCTGACGAAGTTGGCGGGCGCCACCGTGCACGCCCCCGTGGTCAGGGTCTGCGTGTCGGCGATCTTGCAGGCGTAGAAGGTCACGTTGCCGGTCGGGCTGCCATGGGTGGCATTCCCCTGCACGGTCGCGCTATCCCGCACAGTGCCGCTCGGCCCGAGCGTGATGGAGGTGGAGCTCACCTGGGTGGTGGTAGATGTGGGCGTGGTAGCACCGGCCGGTGCGACGAACAACACCACGCTGAGGAGCGTGCCTGCGATGGTGACGGCCGAGACCACCACCGCACGACGACGTCCAGCTGAACCCCGGCAACGCAGGGCACCTCTGGTTCCGGTGCTGCCCGGCCCGATCCGACTGTCGTGCTTCATGGTGGACCCTCTTTCGTGGGGACGTCGGTGCCTTGGCCCATGGACGGACACCCGAGCGAGTCGGCGAAACGAATTCCGAGGCGGTATTGGGGTCGCACGGGTACCGCCGGGAGGAGTGACGCCGCGACGCTGGTGCGGCTGTCTCGCCCGTCAGTCGGCCATGGCTGCACCTCCGAACACGATGGAGAACAACTCACGTGTGACCTGGCAAGACCATATGAGAGCGAGGCGGCCGTGTCCACGGATCGGCGGCCCCACCAGCCACATTCACCTCATGAGTGTCAGGGCCGCCGGGCTGCAGCTCTGGCGGCCTCGTCCACGACGAACGCACAACTCGGGTCGAGAGGCTGAAGGCAAGGACCAAGGTCCCTAGCCCTTGGCCGGACCGGGGTCGACACTGGCTTGCGATGACTCCCTTTGTGGCGCACAGACGTCTGTCGAGATCACTCCCCGTCCTCGTCCCCCTGGCGCTGGTGGTCGTGCTCTCGGGGTGCTCGTCGAAGACCTTGACGAGCACCACGACCACGACGCATCGGTCGACCACCACGACCTCGACCACCCCGACAGCTGCCGGGGTGACACCCACGACCGTGGCAGGTGGTGCCGTCGCTGCGGGCAGCGTCACCTGCACCGATGTGACCGGAAAGATCACGTTCACCCCGCCCCTGTCCAACACCCCCACCGGTCCCGAAACGACCCGACTCTCGCTCACCGCCACCGGCTGCAGCACCGCCGGGTCGAGCGGCACCCAGGTGACGAGCGGAACGGCCACTGCCACCATCCAGAGCTCGACGAACGGATGTGTCAGCCTGCTCACCTCCAAGCCCGTGGTCGTGGCGGTGGCATGGAGCCCGAGCTCGATCCATGCCAGCGTGGCGTCGTTCGGGGGCTACAGCATCGTGACCGATACCGCCCAACACACCGGGTTCGGCCTGCCGAACGCCAAAGGTTCAGTCACTGTGGCCGGCTCCTTTGCAGGGACCGACAGCGGTGCCAAGTCGACGGCCTCCACGGATTCGAACCTCACGAGCGTGGCGCTGCTGACTGCCTGCGGCACCACGGCCGGTCTGCCAGAACTGGCCATCGCCAGCGGGACCGTGACGTTCTCCTAGACGAGCCGACCTCGTCCCGGACGATCTCCCGGGGTCGGCCTCATCCAAGGAGTCGACCGATCACGAACCCTCGGCGACCGCCTTGACCCGTTGGAGGGTGCGCAGCATGTCACGGCTGTTGCGGCGCTCCCGCAGGAACCCGCCCAGGGGGCGCCAGAGCTTGGTGAAGAGGTTGTCGCCGAGGTCGAACGACTCGGTGACGTCGGTACCTCCGTCGGCGGAGCGAAACTCGTAGCGCCACGTGTTGACGGGCCGGTCACCCATGATGACCGCGAACTCGAAGACCTTCTCAGGCACACACTCGGTGATCTTGCACGTGGTCCAGTAGAGGATGGGCCAGTTCTCGTTGCGCTTCACATGCCCTCGGTAGCGAGCGCCGAGCGCCGGACCCGTGGCGCCGTCGATCCACTCGGCCTCCACCACCTCGGGGCTGTACTCCCCCATCTTGGTGATGTCGGAGACGAGCCCCCAGACCTTGTCCGGTGGGGCATCGATGTGCAGAGTCACGGCGGCACGCATGGCGCAGATCCTAAGGCCCGAGCACCGGCATCTGGCAAGACCCGGGGTGAGACGGTCCGGTCACGACGAAGGTACGGGGGGAGCGACGCTGCCGTAGGCGACAGAAAAGCCGTCACGGTCCGAGTCCGGCGCCGAGGGCGTCGAGATCTGGTGCCGGCCCTTGAACATGGCGCCTGCTTCGGTGCTGACAAGGCCGGGGTTGGCGCCGTTCACCGTTCCCCTGTCGAAGGTCACCGTGCTGTCGGGAGCGAGCCCGGCCACGTGCCGACCGATTGTCGGGGCTTCTTGAATCCACTCCGCCGAGGTCATCGGGCCCGAGTACGCCTGCATGGTGGTGAAGCTCCGGCCCGTGGTCACATCCGTGACGGTGATGGTCCAGTCCGGGGTGCCTCTGGCGATCGACACCGTCATGGCGTCGCCGGGACGGACCGTCATCGAGGTGATGGCGGTCTCGGGGGCAGGCAGGATCTCCCACCATGCTTGATAGACCGCTTCCCCGTCGATCCAGTCCTGTTCGGTACCGGCTTGGATCAGGCTGCTGTTACCGAATCCGTCGATACCCACCCAGGTCGACGAGAAGGTGTTCTTCCGATAGTGGCGCTTCTTGGTCGGGGCCTGCACCTGAGGGACCCGCCAACTGCCCGTGACCTGCGTACGCCCCGCACCGGTGAGGGCATACCCGGACCAGTTCTTCGAGGTCCATTCCCGGATGATGCCGATGGCGCCGGGTCTAAGAGACGGTGCCGGGCCCGGGATGCGTGGCGCGTGGAACTCCGCCGAGGGGACCCGTGCGCCCACCACCGAAGCCGAAGCCGGCGACATGGTCGAGATGCCCATGGTCAGGGCCCCGAGCACGAGAGCGGTCGAGACCGCTCCGTGGCGCTGTCCTCCAGGCTCCCGTCAAAGGGAGCCGACGCTGTTGCTCGAGTCGAGTGAGGCCGTGCTCACCGTCTGGGAGGCCGAGCATCCACTCTTCACGGCCGCCGAGGTAGTGGCGTCGAAGAACAGCACGAACTGGTTGAGAGACTTCTCCGCGTACGATCCCAGCCCCTCCTTGGCGGAGAGCACCCATCCGTACTCGAGGGCGCTGTTGCTGCTCGACGTGCCCTGCTTGGTGGTGAAGGTGGATTCTCCCTCCTCGCCTTTGGTCCACACCACCTCGAAACTCAAGCCCTTGAGGGCCTTGACGGTGGAGGGCTCGATGAACGCCGGGCAGTAGCCGGTCGCGTACGTCTTCACGCCGCCGACCCTGCCGACACTGGTGGCGGGCAGGTGGATGGTGGCGGTGAACGTCCCCTTGGTCGGCGCGCCCTCAAAGGCGCCCGACAGGCACCCGCTGAGCTTGCCGCTGGAGATCGACATCGTCGTGAACGCGGCCCGATTGGTCGTGTCGGTACCCGTCTTGGTGAGCGGCGGAGTGAAAGTGATGTCGCCGCCCACCTTGCACGTGACGGGGTAGGTGGGCGCAGACGCGCCGGCAAAGATGGCTGGCTCTCCCAGCACAAAGATGCTCGTTGCCGGGATGGCGAGCGCGGCGACGGTCAACAAGACCCTACGACGTGCGAGCATGGCTCCCCCTTGCCCTCGACGTTGGTGGCGCCAACCCTACCCATCGGGGTGTCGAGCCGCCGGGGCAAATGAAAGCCCTCGTCGGCCACTCGCTGCCGCGCCCCGTGCCCCGGCGCGCGCCGCCTAGCGAACGCGAGCGGTGGCGGGCTCGTCACGCGATCGAGTCAGCGTAGGTGAGCTTTTGGTTCGAGCACCTGGCCGGGGCCATAATGGGGCTCATGAGGCGGCTGCGGCGGCTGAGCCGATTGTCCATATCTGGGCGCGGTGAGGCCATTGTGGATCGCACTCCCAACGAGCGTGACTTCGTGCGACACCTCGAGACCGTGCACCGCATACCGAACACGGTCCTGGCGCGCCTGCCTCGACACGCACTCGTTGAATTCCACGACGCCGAGCACGCCACACAACCGAAACACGCCAAGCCGATGTGGACGACAGGACCGGGCGCCTGACCGACCCGACCCCACACGGCCGTCGGCCGGACACGCCCCTCGACGGGCATGTCGTTGGCAGTACCCTGCGACCAGGCCGTACGGGGAGGCAGCGCCATGAGCGATGACGGGGAGCAGGGGGCGAAGGCACCCCAGCCCGACCACATCCGTTTCCTCTTCGATCCCGACACCGCCCTCATGGCGCTGGCGGGGCAGCGGCGCCGGTTCGGGGCCACAGTGGCCGAACTGAGCACCGAGGAGCTCGAGGCGCCTTCTCGCTGTGCGGGATGGACGGTGGCCGACGTCCTGCGTCACGGTGTTTGGGCTGACGGCGCCATGCAGAGGATCTGGTCGGGAGACTTGTCCCTGGTGGAGGGCTTCGACCCCCGCACCACTCCCGATGCGGCGGTGCGGGCCGATCGAGCCGTGCCCGACGACGAGATCCGGCGGCGCTACCTGACATCGACCGAGACGATGATCGTCGAGCTGGAGTCCACCGACCCCGAGCGCCTCGGGCGGCCCAGCCTGTCGCCGGCGGGCCCCGTGCCCTGGTGGCTGAGCGCGGTGCACCTCGGGTGGGACTCGACCATCCACGAACGCGACGTGCTGGCACCGTTGGATCGCGCCGTGGAGGCGACCGCCGACGAGACCACGGTCGCCCTCGCCTACTCCCTGGTGCTGGTCACCTTCTTCAGCGGACGCGATCCGTTGGACGTGCAGATCGGCACGGTCCGACTCCACTGCGGCGACGGGCCGGTGACGGCGTCGACGATCGGAGCGGCGATCTCGGCAGACGGCGGCGACCACCGGTCCGCCGACGACGTCGTCACGGTCCTGGAGGGAGACCCCGTGGCCATCGTCGACGCCCTGAGCGGGCGCCTCTCCCCCGCCGACGTGCTGCACGGGGACACCGCACTGATCGGGCGCTTGGGGGGGCTGGCCAGGTACTTCACCTCCAGTCCCGCCCCGACGTGATCGGTGCACGCCGGGGCGGACTGCTCTAGTCAGCTGGCGGCGGCGGACCGCCCCTGGGGCCTATCCCGGGGCGACGCCCATGTGACCGCCGACACCGGTGACGGCATCAAGATCCCGGGCAAGACGTCAGGTGCCATTTGCCTGGGCTCGGGGGGGAGCATCACGGCGCTCAAGTCCCCGAAGAGCACCTAACGCAAGACACACCGATCCCGAGGCTCTTCCCATGTGCCGATCCAAGCGCCTCACGAGAACGACGAAGCCTGGGGCCTCCCCCACCATCGCCACCTTGTGACCTATGGCCCTGGTCCCGATGGCCGTTCGCTCTGATCATCGACAAGATGTCAGGAGAGGGCGGGGGGAGCACCGGACCTGGGCTCGTACAGGTCGTGTGGAGGAGATTCGGCCAGCACGTCCTGCTCACCTTGGCCGGGGCGTCCCGACCTGAACGCCTCAACGGGGACTACACCTTCGCCGCCGCCTTGGCCGAAGATGCCGGGCTGGCCCTGGCGGAGTCGTCGCCCGCCATGGCCCGCTGGGTCAAGGACCATGACCCACCGTCTCCACCCGAGGTGTGCTCGTCGTGACAGGAGGATGCTCGGTCCCCCTCACCGCGCCGGACCGACCGTTGCGCGCCTGACCCCACAGGAAGCAGCGCGTTCTCGTCCGCTACCCTTCGCCCCGGGGTTGACATGCCGGGACTGCGTCGTTCTCGCCGGGGGGCTCACGCCGCCGGCGCACTCGTGATCGCCGGGATGCTGGCGTGCGGCTGTGGCGACTCGGTGCGCGCCGGGACGGGTCAACGATCTGCTCTCATCAGCCTCGACGGTCACGGCTGCCAACCCGCCAGGATCCGGGTGCCGGTCGGCGACACCGAGTTCCGGGTGGACAGCGCCCGGATCTCGGGGCCCGCGGCCGTGCAGATCCTGAGCGGCAACCACGTGGTCGGCGCGCTCGAACGCGTCCCCGCCGACCGGGACCTCACCTTGACGCTCGACCTGAGCCCCGGCGCGTACCGGATGTCGTGCACGGTGGGCCTGGTCGAGTCGGGGGGCGAGGTGCTCGTCGGCTCGTCCGCGGCGCCACCCGAGCTGGGGCAGGCGCCCGATCTCGCCGCCGCCATGGTCGCGTACCGTTCCTACCTGGCCGGCCAAGCTTCGCAATTCCGATCCGCCACGGCCGCTCTTCTCGACGCCATCCGGCAGGGCTCGACGAGCACGGCCCAAACCCGCTACTCCTCGGTGTGCGCCGTCTACGGGCACGTGCGGGCGGCGGCGGCCAATTTCTTCGACGAGCTCACCCCGGGCCTGGTCGACCTGGACGCCGAGATCGACCCGGCTGTCGACCCCGCCCAAGCAGGTCGCCAAGGGGGGTTGCCGGGGGTGGAGTACGGCCTGTGGGTGAGGGGCTCGACGGCCGGGCTGATCCCGGTGGCGACGGGCCTCGTCGCCAGTGCCACCGCACTGCAGCAACGCATCGGGACCCTCGATCTCGATGGCCTGGAGGTGGCGAGCGGTGCCACCTTCCTGCTCGACGACGTCACCTCCCAGGACCTGACCGGGATTCGGGAGCCCTATAGCCATCTGGGCCTCGTCGACGCCCGGAGCGCTGTCGAGGGGGCCCAAGGCGCGTTCGTGGCGCTGCGATCGGCGATCTCCCGGCGCGACCGCGGTCTCGGTGCCGAGCTCACCCAGAGCTTCTCCACCGCGGCGGCCTCGTTCAGCGCTGCCGCGTCAGGACAGCCGGCGGTGGTCGCCCAAGGCGTCGACGCGCTGGCCGATGCCATGTCGAGCGTCGAATCGACCCTCAGCCAGCCGGTGCCGTCATGAGCCGCGACGGGAAGTGGCCGCGTCTGAGCCGGCGCTCGCTCCTGGCCGGCGCCGGAGCCGGCGGCATCGGCGCCGCCCTGGCCCTGGGTGCGCAGGGAGCGTGGAACGACCTCGAGCCCGGCCGGGCCGAGCACGGAAGCCCCACCGA
Source organism: uncultured Acidimicrobiales bacterium (assembly GCA_963848335.1). Lineage (GTDB taxonomy): Bacteria > Actinomycetota > Acidimicrobiia > Acidimicrobiales > UBA8190 > Chersky-840. The sequence continues at coordinate 818,651 of CAWKDD010000001.1, read as the reverse complement.
CACCGTGCCCTTCTACGGGTCGCACCAGGCGGGCATCGGCACACCGGCCCAACAGGGGATCGAGTTCGCCGCCTTCGACGTGGTCGCCGAGCGACGCCAGGACGTGGCCGAGCTCATGCGGAGCTGGTCCCATGCCGCCGCCCGCCTGTGCGCAGGCCGAACGGTCGGCCCCGTCACCGACAACCTCCTGGTGCCGCCCCCCGACACCGGAGAGGCACAGGGCTCTCCCGTCGCCAACCTCACCGTCACCTTCGGCTTCGGGCCGAGCCTCTTCGAGAGCGACGGCCTGGACCGGTTCGGGATCGCCGCGGCGCGGCCCGCCGCCTTGGTGGAACTCCCCACCTTCCCCGGCGACCAGTTGGACCCCTCTCGCGGGGGAGGCGACATCGCCGTCCAGGCGTGCGCGGATGATCCCATCGTGGCCTTCCACGCCATCCACGACCTGACCCGGATGGGCCGTGGGCTCGTCACCTTGCGGTGGGCCCAGAGCGGGTTCTCGCGCACGTCGTCCACGAGCAGGTCGCAGACGACGCCGCGCAACCTCATGGGCTTCAAGGACGGCACCGACAACGTGCGCGGCGAGGACCACGCGGCGATGGCGTCGGCGGTGTGGGTCGGTGGCGAGGGCCCGGCGTGGATGGAACGGGGAAGCTATCTCGTGGCGCGGCGTATCCGCATCCTGCTCGAGGTGTGGGACCGCTCCACGCTCGACGAGCAGCAGCAGACGATCGGTCGCCACAAGCTGAGCGGCGCGCCGCTCAGCGGGATCGCCGAGTTCGACCCCCCTGACCTCGCGGCGGTCGACCAGGCGGGTCACCTGCTCATCCCGGCCGATGCCCACATCCGCCTGGCCGCCCCGGCCGACAACAGCGGGGCGCGGTTGTTGCGGCGGGGCTATTCCTTCTTCGACGGCGTCGACGAGCTCGGGGAGCTCGACGCAGGATTGTTCTTCCTCTGCTACCAGCGCGATCCTCGCCGCCAATTCGTCCCTATCCAGCGGCGCCTGGCCTCCACCGACGCGCTCAACCGCTACGTCCGGCCCACCAGCAGCAGCGTGTTCGCGTGCCCGCCGGGTGCGCCTGCCGGAGGCTGGGTGGGCCAGCGACTGTTGGAGTCGTGATCGAGCTCCGGTGACCGCACTGGCACGGCTGCCCCGTGCCGGTGACCGCGAACCGTACGGTTACGACGAGGTGTAGGCGGCGTTGCTGGCGGCGAGCACCTCGACGGCGGCCAGGTTCCAGGGGTCGGTGGTGGGGCTCGTGTCGTTGAGCGTGACCGCCGAGCCTGCCGCACCCGACTGCAGGGCGGTGTTCTGGGACCAGTACGTGTCGCCGGTCCCGGTGTCCAGCCACTGCCCCAGCAGGACCTGGTTGGCTCCCGGTGTCCGGGCCACGGCCTTGTTGTAGTCGTTGCCGACGCCGAAGACGAGGGACTGGGGCTCGGTGGTGGTGAGCGTCACGGTGGGCGCCCCCGAGTTGGCGCTGGCCTGCGCGCTGGCACCGACGCCCGAGGTGCCCTGGATCGACACCACGTCGAGGTACTCGTCATAGCCCTTGGAGGATTGGGTGGCGGTCACCTGGGCGTTGGTCAGCTTGGCCGTCGCCACCGCCTCCCAGATCTCGGCGTCGCCCCCGGACTTGTCGGCTCGGGTCACGAGCTTCCAGGTGAGCCCGGCGCCGCTCACGGTCACCGTCTGCTTCCCGGCCACGTCGGGCCCGTCCGATCCGACCAGGGCCAGCAACAGCTCGCTGCTCGAGGCGGTGTGGAAGGCGGCGCTGGTCACCGGTCCCTTGCCGTGGGCCACCGTGTTGACGTCGACGGTGAAGCAGGTGGACGCGTTGGACACCGTGACCGTGACGGGGGCCGATTTCGTGACGTTCCCGTTGACGTCGGTGGCCTGGGCGCTCAGGGTATGGCTGCCGTTGAGGGCGGTGGTCGTGTTCCACGACACGGTGTAGGGGGCGCTGGTCACCGCCGCTCCCAGCGCCAGGCCGTCGAGGAAGAACTGCACGTTGGCCACCGGCGCGGGGATGTCCACGGTGGCCGTCACACTGACCGTCCCCGACAGGCTCTGGCCCGCGGTGGGTTGGGTGATGGTCACGACGGCGGGCGGCGCCGCGTTCGACACCGTGATGGTGATGGTCGGCGCGTAGCCGACGGCTCCGTTGCTCTGCGTGGCCACCGCCCCCAGGGTGTGGGTGGCGTTGGTGACCCCCGTGGAGTCCCACGACCAGGTGTAGGGGGCGGCCGTGAGGGCGGGACCGAGAGGCTGGCCGTCGAGAAGGAGCTGCACCTGGGCGATCGAGGCTCCGTTGGCCGGGGTGGCGGTGGCCGTGACCGGCGTCGTGCCGGTGACGGTGGCGTTGGGGGCGGGAGCGCTGAGCGCGACCGTGGGCGGTGCCAGGGACGAGGACCCCGCCGGCGTCACCTCGACCGCGGCCAGGTTCCACTGGTCCCCGGTGGGAGCGGTGTCGAAGACGCTCAGTGACTGGCCCGGTCCCGACGACGGCGTCGTGGTGTACTGCGACCAGTAGGTGTCGCCGGTGGCGTTGTCGACCCACTGCGACAGCAGGGCCTGCCCCGTGCCCACCGTGCGACCGATGGCGTTGTCGTAGTCGTTGCCCACGCCGAAGACGATCGATCCGGCCGCGGTCGTGGTCAGGCTCACCGAGGGGGCACCCGATGTGGCGCCGGTGGCGGCGGAGTTGCCGATGCCCTCGGCGCCGGCCAGGGCCAGCACCGTCAGGGACTGCTGGTAGCCCTTCTGCGACGCCGTCGACGTGAAGGTGGCGCCGCTCAAGGTGGAAGGAGCCGTCGCCGACCAGATCTCGCTGTCACCGTCGGCCACCCGGGCGCGCGTCACCAGGCTCCAGGTGAGCCCGCCTCCCGACACGGTCACCGTTTGGGAATGCGCGCTGGCGGGATTGGCGTCCGATCCCACCAAAGCCAGCAGAAGCTCGTTGGGGCCCGACGTGGACAGCGACGGTGTGGTCACCGTCGTGGTCCCGGTGACGTTGACCTGTTTGTCTATGGTCAACCCGCCCACCGTGGTGGGGACGGTGATGGCCACCGCCGGAGCAGTGCCGGTCAGGCCGTTGGCGTCGACGGCCTGGGCGCTCAGGAGATGGCTTCCCGACGGCAGCGTCTGTACGGCGACGGAATAGGGCGACTGGGTCACCGGCGACCCCAGGGGCAACCCGTCCAGGAGGAACTGGACGCTCGTGACCGGCGAGGTGTCGCTGACCGTGGCGTTCACGGTGAGCGGGGTGCTCACCGACCCGGCCCCGGGGCTGGTGATCGTCACCACGGGGGGGCTGATCCCCGGGTTCACCTGCTGCAGCACAGTGACGCTCGACCCGGTGATGCTCAGCTCCGTGTCGGTGATGGTGTCGTCGGGCCCCGCCTGCTGGAAGTAGTTGCCCGGGTCGGCTTGGGCCTGAAGCCAGTACGTGCCGTTGGCGAGGTTGGAGATGTCGATGTTGTTGCCGGCATCGGTGTAGTCGTACTCGTCACCCCAACCCACCGAGAGCCCGAGCGTTCCGTTGGGATTGGTGCAGTCGCTCTCCGGTGGGGAGGCGCTCGGCGCGGTGTCGGGCACGCCCCCCACGTAGGTGTCCGGGGTCATGCAGAAGTCGACCTTGGGGCTCGAGGCCACCAGCGTGCCGACCCCGCCGCCGCTCCCCACGGTGTAGAGCCCGAAGCCCGTGAGGGGGAACCGGTAGTCCGCAGGTGGGTCCCACACCATCGGCTTCACGATGGGCACGCTCGAAACGTACGACCACGTGCTCGGACCGGTCAGGGTGTAGAGCGCCTGGTTGGCCTGGGCCGTGCCGGTGGTGGGGTTGTACTGCGGGTCGATCTCGAGCGGGCCCGGTCCCGCGTTCCAGGTGATGTGGGTGAAGTCGAGGTCGCGCACCCCGGCGCTCGGGGAGGAGATGGCGATGTCCCCCACGGGTACCTCCACGCGCAGGTTGGGATACGCGATCACCGGGGCCGCCGACACCTCGGCGCGTGCCACCGACACCAACAGAGGGATCGCCAGCGCGCAGGTAGCGGCGATGAGTACCAACCGACGGCGTCGCAGCATCAGGCCCCCCCTGAATCCGGTGTCCTCGCACTCTTCGAGGACGGATGTTTCCGACGTCCCGGAGGTGCGGCCCAATCCTGCACGTTGGCACTACAGCACGCAAGTGTCGGAGAGGAGGCCAATGCGCGACGAACGGCGCCGACGCGACCTCATGAGGAACCCGAGGCACTTCATCCGCCGCACACCACGCCCGTGTCACGAACACGTCGAGCAACACGAGCCACTTACCCACCGGCACTGGGGAGCCCGGTGCGCGGGCGAGGTCAGCCGTTGTGGACTCGAGCCCGCTCTTCTCGCTCGCCTTGCGGCGTCATGCGCGCCAGGCTCGCCATGGCGAGACGCAGTGCCATCGGCGCGGCGATGGGACGCACCCTCGTGGTGTGGCCCTCGTCCCGAGCGTGCGTCGCAGCCGCGGCCACCACCTCCACCATACGAGGGGGGTCCACCGGTTTGCGCAGACAATCGAAGACGACGGGACCGAACGCCTTGCGTATCTCGGGCTCTTCGAAGAACCCGAAGGCCGAAAAGACCACCACGGTCGACGATTCCTCCAGCGATTCCAGCACGGTGGTGCCGTCCAGCCGGCGCAGGTGTAGGTCGAGGAGGAGCACGTCGACGGTGTTACTGGCCAGCGCCCATGTGGCGGCCGCTCCGTCCGCGGCCTCCAGGACGTCGAAGCCCGCGCAGCGCAAGACCTCGGCCGTCGAGGCGCGCACCACCTCTTCGTCGTCGACGACGAGAACCGTGGCCGTGCTCGGAGGCCCGGCCGGGAGCGCACGGACCCGTGGGGCCGTGCCAGTCGCCCCGCAGAGGGAAAATCGAAACGTGGTGTCGGCGTCCATGGGCGATCTCTCGTTCGGCGCTGCACTTCGGGCTTCTCCGTTATCGGCACCGCGCCGGGAGATCTGAGGGCAACGCCCGCCCAAATGCCACCCCCATGACGACGAGCCCTACCCGGTGCCGTGGCAGAGGATTGGCTGGTGACGGTAACGTCGTTGGTGTTTCACGGGAGTCGGCGAAGCACACCGGGGTTGGGGGACGAGTTGGGGGCGATGGAAGGCCCGTTGCGAGCTGATCCGCCCACGGCGCAAGTCGACGCCTCTCCCCCTCCCCGTCCCTGGCGTCGTTCGGGACGGTTCGGCGCGCTTGTCGTGGTGGCGGTGGCCGTGGTGGTGGTCGTCCTCGTCGTCGTCCTGACCCAGAGCCACGGCAGTGGCGCCGGCACCTATCACGGGCCCCTGGGCTCGAACCCCAAGGGGCCCGGTTTCACCTCGGGAACCGGCAACTCGGGGAACACCGGAGCGGGCAACACCGGAGCGGGCAACACCGGCGCCGGCACCACCGGCGCCGGCAACACCGGATCGGGCAACACGGGCACGGGAGCTGCGGGCGGAGGCGTTCCCGGAGCAGGCGCCGGCAACACCGGAGCCGGCACCGCGGGCACGGGGAGCACCGGTGCCGGCCCCTCCGGGGGTGGCGCGGGCAGCGCGGGCTCGGGCGCTTTGGGCTCGGGCGGTGCGGGCGGAGGTGGCTCCGCCGGCGCCCCCTAAGCGAGCCGGAGCGTCTCCAGCGGCTCGAGACGGGCCGCCTTGATCGACGGGTACAGGCCGGCCACCACCGAGACCACCAGGGCCAGGCCTATCCACAGCGGTATCTCGGCGTAGGCGATCACGACCACCCATCCCGAGAGGGCGGAGACCCCGTAGACCACGGCGATCCCCAGCACGGCACCGAGAGCCCCTCCGAAGATCCCCACGAACAACGACTCGAGCAGGAACTGCGAGCCGATCACCGACCGGCTGTGCCCCACGGCGCGGCGTATCCCGATCTCGGCGGAGCGCTGGATGACCGAGATCGACATGACGTTGGCGATGCCGATCCCCCCCACCGTCAAGGCCAGCAGGCCGGCCAGCAGGGCGACGCGCTGCAGCGTCTTGTTGGCCTGGGCGGCGGCTTGGAGCACATCGCTCGGGATCTGGGTCGAGACCTGATCGGTGCCGCCCAGGTTGATGGCCGTGGGGATGGCGTTGGCCGTGGCCTGGGTCGTGCCCGCCGCGGCGCGCACATAGAGCTGGTTGGGCAGACCCTTGGTGCCCAGGACGTGCTTCGCCGCCCATTGCGTGACGAAGGCGGCGTTGTCCAACTGGGGATCGAGGGGTACCGAACCGAGCACGCCCACCACCCCGAAATTCGTCCCGTTGAGCAGGATGGTCCGTATCTCACCGGGCAGATAGCCGTACTGATGGGCGATCCCGCTGCCCAGGACGACGGATCGCAGATGCAGCTGGGTGTCACTGCTGTTGAGCCATCGCCCGTCGAGGAGCGGGACCTCGAGCACCGAGGGCAGATCGTCGTCGGCGGCGCGCACCGGTACGGGGAAGGCCTGGTAATAGGTGCTCGCTCCCTGGATGGGGAGCGAGATCACGCCCGACAGGTTGGTGGTGGCGGCTGCGCTGGTCACCGACGAGACGTTCTCGACCCGCTGGACGGCATTAGCGGGGAAGGTCGGGTTCTGCGAGCCGAAGGTGCCACCCGCCTGGGCGATGATCAGGTTGGTGCCCAGCTTGGCCAGCTGGGCCTGAAGCGCACCTTTGGCGCTCTCGGTCAGCCCCACCGCGCTCACCATGGCGGCCACCCCGATGATGGGCCCCAGCATGATCATGAGGGTCCGCACCTTCTTGGCCTTGAGGCCGGCCCAGGCCACACCGATCAGGTCGCGAAGGTGGCTCACCGTGCGAGATCCACTTTGCGCTCGTCGGACACGATCCGCCCGTCGCGCATCGACACCTTGCGGCGCGCCGTCCCGGCCACCGTGGCATCGTGGGTGACCATGACCACGGCCCGCTCGGGCGACTCCAGGAGCCGGAACGTCTCGAGCACGTTGGCGGCGTTGACCGAATCGAGCGCACCCGTCGGCTCGTCGGCCAGGATCACCAGGGGTCGGGTCACGATGGCCCGGGCCAGCGCCACGCGCTGCTGCTCTCCCCCCGACATCTGCACGGGGCGGTGATGGGTGCGCTCGGCCAGCCCGAAGCGGTCGAGGGCCTGTTGGGCCATTTCCCGCCGCTCTTTGGGCCGCATGTCCCGGTACAGCAAGGCGGTCTCGACGTTGCCCAGGGCGGTGAGGTGCGGGATCAGGTGGAACTGCTGGAAGACGAAGCCGATCGAGTCGCCCCGGAGCCTCGAGCGGGTCGGATCGTCCAGGGCGCTCACGTCCTGCCCGGCCACCCGGATGGTGCCCGTGGTGGGCAGGTCCAAGACGCCGAGCAGTCCCAGCATCGTCGACTTGCCCGACCCCGAGGGGCCGACGATCGACATGAAGTCGCCGGGAAAGATCTGCAGGGTCACGTCACGAAGGGCGTAGACCTCCACTTCCTCGCCGTAGACCCGGGACACGCCTTCGAGCTCGAGAAGAGGACGGTCTGCGACGCGGGGCACTCCGAATGGCGGCGTATCGGACCAGGCCTGGGTCATCCGGACTGATCGGTCCCCGCGATCACCAGCTCGCCGAGCCGCAGCCCGCTCGTGATCTGGATGTACGAGCCCTCGGTGAGACCGGTCGTCACCGGCGCTTCGGTGACGGTGCCACCCTTGGAGAGGTCGATGACCCTGACGACGTCGTCACCCACCCCGTTCTGCTTCACCGCCGCGATGGGGACCGTCAGGGCGTCGATCACCTGCTGATCGACCACGCTGATCGATACCTGGGAACCGTCGGCACCGGTGAAGTTCGACACCGCGATGGTTCCCTCGTACACCTGGGACTGGCCTCCCCCGGTCGTCAACTGCGTCGGGGTGGTGTCGAGCTCAGTGATCGTCCCCGTGCCCTGAGACTGCTCGCCGGAGATCTGCACGGTGCAGTGCTGGCCCACCGCCAACTTGCTGCGGTTGGCGGCCGAAGCCTGCAAGGTGACACTCAGATCGGTGTCGGTCAGCGAGAGGATGGCCTCACCGGGCGCCACGCTCACCCCCGCCTTCACGAACACCTGGCCGACGCGGATCGGCCATTGCCCGATGATCATGTCGGTGGGCTCGAAGGTCACGTTGCTCTGGATGGACTGCAGGACCACGCTGACCTGGGTCTGACCCGCCTTCAGCAGAGCCGTCCCCACCAGCGGGACGTAGCTCTGGCCGGGCACGGCGGTGCCCTGCACGGCGAAATTCACCGAGGTGTCCTTCACCGGCGCCTGGTCCGCCGTGATGGTGAAGGTCGCAGCCCCGCCCTGCGACACCGTCGACATGTTGGCCGAGATGGTCAGGGTGGGGAGCACCGCGGAGGTGATGTCCACCGAGACGGTGCTCGGGTTGCCCACGCTGTAGGCGGCATTGGCCACGATCGAGACCGACAGCGTCCGGTCCGATTGGACGACGTTGTTGCTCACCGTGGGTATGGACAGCTGCTCCGAGGTCTGGCCGGGCGGCACCACCACACTGGTGCTCGGAGCCGAGTAGTCGGTCCCCTCCTTGGCGCTGCCCCCGTAGGCCAGGTCGACGGTCAACGGCGCACTGTCGGCCTGGCTGAGGCTGATGGTGACCCCGTAGGGCTGGCCCTTCTCGAGATACGTGGTGGCCGAGCTCAACGTCACCGTGGGGAGCGCGCTGCTGCCGGCGATGGTGACGACGGCGTTGCCCTGGGACCCGATGCCGTAGGACGCCGGCGAGGGGGTGATGGCGACCACGATGTAGCGGCTCGGCTCGATGGTGCTGGTGGTGAGGGTGTTGAAGGTGACCGAGGCCGAGGTGGTGCCGGCACTGAGTGTCACCACGGGACGCACCGGGGTGTAGTCGGTCCCCGCCACCGCACTTCCCGAGATGGTGAGCGGCACCTGGGTGTCTTGGAGAGGCGCCTGATCGGCGCTGACGGTGACCGTCGCCGAGCCGCCGGCGGAGACCGTTGTGGTCCCCGTGAGCTGCAGGGTGGGCAGGTTGTCGTTCTTGATCGTGGTCTGCGCCGAGGAGGGCGACCCGATGTCGTACCCCGTCCCGCCGGCGATCGACATGACGATGGTGGGGTCCTGTTCCACCACCGTGTTCACCCTGGTCTGCACGGCCACCGACGCCGTGGCCATGCCGGTGGTCAGGGCGACCGAGGTGGGTGGCGCGACGACGTCTTCGCTTCCTGCGCTTCCGCCTGAGGTCAGGTTCACGGTGATGTCGGCGGTGGGGGCGGGCGTGGCCGTGACGATGAAGGTCGCCGGCGTGCCCTGGGGGACGTCGTCGTCCTCGGACTGGATGGTGATGACCGGGTTGGAGTCATGGGGGACCACGGCGCGCGGCACTGCGGTGAGCGTCGCATCGGACCCACCGGCTCGGCGTGTGGCACGGGTTCCCGTGGCCGTGGTGGTCTGGGCCGGAGGCGGCCCGATGGTGAGCCCGGCCGAGTCCTGGGCGCCCAAGGTGTAGCCGGTGCCCTGGGTCAACGACACCGTCACGGACTGCGGGGAGGCGGGCGTGGTGTTGGGATAGTGGTGCTGGGCCTGCCACTGCGCCAAGGCGAACTGGGTCTGCTGGGTGTAGAGGTTGGACATCGGGCCCGGGTAGTCCCCCGCCGCGGTCAGGATCTGCTTCAGCTCGGTGACGTCGTCCCCTTGATCGCCCGGGACGAGCGACCGGAAGAAAGGCAGGTTCCCCGGCTCGGCGATGGCGTCACGCCCGTTGATGGCGAACATGGCATCCCCGGCGTTGGTGGTGTCGCCGTTCTGCGAGTAGACGGAGCTCATGAGACCCTCGGAGGCGGCGTCGACGTTGCGGATCTGCTTGCGGGCGAGCGTCCCGCTCAACGCCACGGTGTCCTGCAAGGTGCGGGCCTGCACCCGGCTGAAGATCACCACGTCGTTCTGGTTGCCCGAGGCACTGCTCCCGGCCGTGGCGTAGGCGATCCCGCCCGACGCCAGCAGGACGACCACCACGACAGCGGAGATGATCTTCTGCTTGCGCGTCAGCGACAGCTTCAGCCTGTTGGCCACCATGTTAGGAGTGTCCGCTCAGCGCCTTGTTCGCACACCCCTGCAGGTCAGGGCTCGACAACAGCGTCTGTCCGGGCGGCGGCTTGAATTGCGACGCCTGCGCTCCGGTTCCACCGAAGGAGAAGAGCAGTCCCTGCGAGTTCGGCGTGGGCTGCGGGATGCCCCAGCCGAGGGAGATCATGCAGGTGCGCCACAACAGGTACTCCTGGTTCTCCTTCTTGATCTGGGACTGCGTCAGGTTCTGCTGTGCCGTCTGTTCCGCCTTGAGCGCTTGCACGATGTTGCTCTGCGAGGCACACGTGGTGAGGGCCTTGACATAGGCAGGGTCGTTGGCGCCCGAGCTCGGATCACTGGGGTTCGGCGCCCCGATGAAGGTCACCCCGAGTCCCGTCAGGCACGACTGGAAGGTGCCGATGGCGCTGAACAGTGTCGTAATGGGGTTGGCCTGGGCCAACGGCACGGTCGAGCCGGACGACTTCGCATTGGCACTCGACCCCCCGGTCGGGACTTCTGCCCCCGGGAGCTGGCCCGAAGCCACCTTGTTGGCGCTCGGTTGGCTCGAACCACCACAACCTGCCGCCATCATGGCCACGGCGGCCACCAGGGCCACGAGGGCCCGCTTCCCCCTGATGGTGCTCACCGCGATCCCCCTGACCCCCGGCACGACCCCACCCAGCTCGACCGTGACGGCACCGATGCCGCATCACTGAGGACCGATGGCACGGGAAAGCTCACGCAGTGTAGCGTTCGCACCCGGTTTTGCCCAGGGGAAGAGATGTCCGCCGACGGCGCCAAGACCGAAGAAGGGGCCCGGTCCCGTCTACGGATTGGCGACGGTGCGGATCAGATCCCCCGTGTCGGTGTCCATCTCAGTGAGGGAATTGCCCCCCTCGTTGACCACCCACAGGTTCTCTCCGGCCACCGCCAACGCCTCGGGGTTGTTGAACAGGTACGGCCCGTTGGTGTTGCACATCATCCAGCTCACGCTGGCGGGTGACGGGATGACCTGGGTCACCATGGGTGAGGAACCGGGAGGGCTGACGGTGAACACATATCCGTCGCCGTAGGCGATGGGGCCGACCATGGGCAGGTTCGAACTGGACAGGACGTTGAGCTTCGCCAGCGTGACCGGGGAGAACTCGGTCACGGACCCGCCGGTCTGGTTGGTGACCCAGATATTGGTGCCGTCGAAGGCGACGCCGATCGGTGTGCTGAAGGTGAAGGTCGGCCCCGACAGCGATGCGATGAACGACCTGTTCTGCGCGTTGAGCACCGTCACCGTGTTGGCGGTGCTGTTGGCCACGAAGACCTTCCCGTCGGCGACGGCGAGGCCGGTAGGAGCGTGGAAGCCGTAGGGGGAGCCCGAAGCCGTGCCGATCAACGCCCCTGATGCGGTGGCGATCTCGGTGATCGATCCCGTGCCGTTGAGCACGAAGAGGTTCGGACCCGACGACGCCAGGGCGATGGGGTCGGCGAAACGATAGGTCGCCCCCCGGACGGTACGGATGTGCTTGTTGCCGCGCCACGCTGAATTCCGTGACGGAGTTCCCGGCGCTGTTGGCCACGAAGAGATCCCCACCCACGGCGAGGATGGCAGCCGGATGGTCGAAACGGAAGCGCCTGGCCGAGATCGTGGCCACGTACGACCCCGAAAGGGATTGGACCTCGGTGACGGAGTTGTTGGCGCCATTGGTGACGTAGAGGTCGCTGCCGACGACCGCCGCGGAAGTCGGAGCGTCGAAGTCGTAGGTGTGGGCCTTGGGCACCTGTCCCTGGGCCACGGCCGATCCGCCCGTGGTGAGGGCGGCGGCCACCACCAGGCTGCCCACGAAGGGAACCGCCCCGTACCGACGCCAAGTCGACCGACCAGTGGTGTGCATGCGTGACTCCCCGCTCCCGCCACCCCGCCCCACGTGGGATCCCCTCGGGCGGCCCCCCGACACAGCGGCGCCACCGTAGCACGGCGTCGGCATCCGTCCTCGGCGAAACGGTGTCGGCCCTGCCGTCGGCGGACCCGCCCGACAGGGCGCGGCGGTGACGACTAGCGAAGGGCGTGCACGGCGCCGGCCAGGGTGTCTTCCTGGACCCAGTTGCACTGGAAGTGGCGGTTCGGGACGTTCATCTGGTTGTAGTACCACCAGAACATGTAGATGCCCACCGTGAAGACCGTGGCCACGATGCGGCCGACGTAGTTGTCCTGTCCCTTGACGCGGGCCTGGTCGGGCGCAGCCACGGCTTGGCCGAAGCGCCCGAAGATCAACGACAACTCGTACTCCACGCCGACCTCCGACCGATCGTGCTTGACGAGGTCCTGGTCCAGGAGGACGAAGGCGATGAACTCGACGATGCCGCGGGCGACGATGGCCAGCACCACGAACACGACGGGGTCTCGAAAGTCCCGGGTCATGCGCCGCAGCACGTCCATGTGCGCACTGGCCCTCTGGAACGACGGCGTCAGCTCGGCTTGGAGGCCACGCCGGCCGGCTTCTTCCCACGCGAATGCCAGGGAGGCGTCGAAGAGCTCGACCCGGCGCTCGTTGTGGTCGCGCATGCGCCGCACCAACTGGTAGAAGACGTAGAAGCTGTAGATCCCGAGGGTGAGGATCGTCCAGCCCAAGGCGGTCCAGTAGTCGAAGATGTAGTCCGTCTCGACGCGACGCTGCCAGGCGGCGTGCACCCGGTCGGCGTTGGGCATCGTCGGCGGTCCCGGTACGGCGCCGGCGACGGCGCCCGGTGCGACCACAGCCGGCACCACCTGGGCAGGAGCGGGAGGTGGCGGCGCTCCTTCGTCGGGTCGAGCCGCGGGGGTGGGTTGCCGGTCCTGCTCGTCGTCGACCATGGCGCCTCCCGAGTTCGGAGCCGGACCGATCCTAGGGAGTACCCGAGGTGGGCGCCCCATCGGGGCTGAACGAACGTGCCGGCGAGTCGAGGAGCGCCCGCTCAGGCGCGGAGCGAGCCGGCGAGCATCGCCGCCACCTCGTCCGGTGAGGGCATGGCCTCGATCTCCTGAGCGAGCTGTCGGGCCCGCTGCCGGTAGGACGCGGAGTCGAGCACGGAGCGGAGCCCGGACACAACGGCGGGCGCCGTCACCTGCCCCGGCATCAGGGTATGGGCGACACCCACCGTCGAGAGCAGCTCGGCGTTGATGAAGTTGTCGGCACTCTGAGGGAGCGACCAGCGAGGGAAGGCCGTGGGCCAGGACGCCGAACATGGTGCCGGCCCCGGCGTGGTGCACCACCGCCGCGCAGTGCGGGAGCACCTCCGTCTGGGGGACGTAGCGCTCGACGCGGGCGTTGTCCGGGAGAGGCGCCAGGGCCGAGGGGTCCCCGTCTCGCCCGATCGTCGCCAGCACGTTGACGGGCTCTTCCGCCAGGGCGCCGAGCACCAGAGCGGAAGAGTTCGAGGGCGGTGTTGGAGAACGTTCCCAAGGTCACGTAGACCAGCGGATTCTCGGGGTGGGCGAACGACACCGGCAATGGGGGCGGATCGGTGTGCGGCAGCGGCGCCGGACGCAGGGGTCGGGCGCCGACGAGCCCGACGGCGCCAGGTTCCAACGACGGGGGGCAGATCGTCAGTGTGGTGCCCGCGTAGAGCCCCGCCGCGGGCGGGACGTCGATTCCCAGCTCCCTCCACACCGGCGACACGGCGTCGCGTGCCAGGTCGAGCACGCCCTGGTCCCACAGCGGCCCGATGCAGTGCAGGACGGGATGCGCCCCGGTCACCGCCGCGGCCAGGGGGGCCGCCAACAGGTACGGGTCGAACACGAGCAGGGTCGGGTCCACCTCCTGGCACAGGGCGAGAAGGTCGTCGATGACGAGGGCCATGCCGATCTCACCGAAGAGTCGGGGGACGAAGTAGCTCTCGATCCGCGACGGGGCCAGCCCGTCGCCGGGTATCCCCCGTGTCCGGGCGCGCAGCGCGCCGAACCAGGCGTCGAAGGCGGGGCCGACGGCACGGAACGAGAGCCCGAGACCCGACACCGACTGGCGCCGCGTCGGGTCCGCTGGCCATCACGACCTCGTCGCCACGATCGACGAAGCCCCGGGCCAGCGGGAGCAGGGGCAGGATGTGACCGGTCTGGGGCACGCAGCAGAAGACGACCTTCATGCCGCCAGCATCCTTCACCCGCGGCTGGGTTTCCAGCCCCAGGGACCCACCTCGGAGCTTCGCGAACTCAGGTGCCAGTGGGCCTGACGGCGGGGTGCACCGAGACGTCGATGCCCTTCGCCCAGGGATCGAAGCGGCGCACGCACTGGGTGAGATAGACACCCAGTCCTTCTGCGTCCTGCTCGGTCAGGCGCCCGTCGACCCACAGCTCCACGTGCAGTGTCCCGTGGCGGCGCCTCACCTCCACGTCCACCGCGGCCTCGTCCAGATCGTGCCGATGCGCCCACTCCTCGACGGTGCGCCGCGCCAGCGCGGTGTGCTCCGGGAGCATCGCGGCGTGCACCTGGCTGATCGCTTCGACCGCCCGGGACGCCGGAGCCACGGCAGCCGCCCAGCGGCCCAGGGGATCGTCGGGCCGATCGAGCAGCACCAATGGGATCCGGCGCCGAATGGCGCACACCTCACCGTCACCGAGGCGATCGACGTCAGATCGGGGACCGACTCCCACTGCCACGTCTATCGATCGCGCATCGAGCGGGCACTCGGTCCCCCTTAACGCCGCGCACGGGACGTCCTGGGTCGAGCCGACGACTGTGCGACAGCTGTGGACCACGTGACCATCGGCCCGAAGGTCCTCGACCAGGGCGGCAGCCTGCGCCGAACCTGGGTTCACCATGAAGACGTCCATCGTGACTCCTCAACGCGCGGGGGTCGACACCCCAATCACTTCAGCGTGAGTCACCGGCCCGGGATGCGACAGGGCCAAAGGACCCATCTGGTCCGCCTCGGGGTGATCGGGACCGAGGGCCAGACGGGGCTGCTAGGCGAAGACGACGGTCCGGTTGCCGTTGAGAAGTACTCGGTCCTCGAGGTGCCAGCGCAGCCCTCGGGCGAGCACGGACCGTTCGATGTCCCGGCCGATGCGAAGCAGGTCCTCGACGGCATCGCCATGGTCGATCCGACTGGTGTCCTGCTCGATGATGGGCCCGGCATCGAGCTCCGCCGTCACGTAGTGACAGGTGGCGCCGATCAGCTTCACACCCCGTTCGAACGCCTGGTGGTATGGGCGGGCTCCGGCGAACGACGGCAAGAAGCTGTGGTGAATGTTGATGATGCGTCCCGGGTAGCGGGCGCACACGTCGGGCGGAACGATCTGCATGTAGCGGGCCAACACCATCACGTCGGCCGCGACAGGCGTCGAACCGCCGGACCACCTCGGCAAAGGCGGCGGCCTTGTTCCCAGAGTCAACCGGGACGTGGAGGAAGTCGATCCCATGCCACTCGACGAGGGAACGGAGATCAGGATGGTTCGAGATCACCAGGGGGATGTCACAGGCGAGATCACCGCTGCGCCATCGGTGGAGGAGGTCCGCCAGGCAGTGGTCCTCCCGGCTGACGAGCACCACGACCCGCTTGCGGACATCGGTGTCGTTGAGACGCCAGTCCAGCTCGAACTGCCGGGCTACGTCGTCAAAACGGTGCCCGAATTCCTCGGGTCCGAAAGGCAGGCTCTCGGCCAGCACCTCGATCCTCTGGAAGAACCGCCCGGTGGCGAGATCGCCGTGCTGGGCCGCCTCCACCACCCACCCCCCGTGGGAGGCGATGAATCCGGTGACGGCGGCCACGATCCCGGTCCGGTCCGGGCAGGTGACGGTGAGGACCAAGCGGCGCACCCGCCCATCATGGCCGGTCCGCGCCCCGCGCACGGCCTGAACGATCAGGAACGATCAGTGTCGACGATCAGCACGCTGCACGGGCACTGGTGCGACACCTTGTTCGGGACGCTCCCGAGCACGAAGCGCTTCATCCCCGCCATGCCCCTGTTGCCGATGACCACCAAATCGGCGTCGACGGCCCCGGCGATGCTGACAAGGGCGTCGGCGGGGTCGCCGTGGGGATTGTGCACCTCGGCCGCCACCCCCTGGCGCTCAGCCTCGGCCAACAGATTCGTACCGACACTGTCGGCGTGGTCGCGAATATCCGCGCTGGCGATCTGTGCCGTTCCGGGCACGTCGGAGAACCCGGTCGTGGCGGCAGGGTGCACCGCATGCACGGCGTGCACTTTGGCCCCGGTCATCTTTGCCAGGGCAAAGGCCTCTCTGACGGCGATACCCGCCCGTGCCGAACCGTCCGTACCCACCACGATCACGTTGTACATGAGACGCTCCTTGCCGCCATCGGAGAGTCGTGGGTCGCCGTGCGCCCGCGTCCGATGTCGGACGCAATTTATGTGAGGCGTTCACCGGCATCAAGCGGTTCGGACGTCTCCCCACCGCGTCCCGAAGGGCTCGATCAGCTATCCGAGAACCGGAAAGCGGCGCCCGGCCGCGAGCCGGTCGAGCGTGGCCTGCATGGAACTCGTGAGCTCCTGGTAGCAGGCCCGGACGATGTCTTCGTCCTCAGCCGCCTCGGGACCGAACCTCGACGACCAGTCGACGGGTTCGCCCAGCTCCACCGTGATCTTGGCCGGAAGAGGCCAGGTGGGAATCCCCCCGGGAACGACACCAAAGGGAGGTCCGAGGACGAGAGGCCACACCTTCAGACGGAACCGCCGATCGAGCCCGAGGCGCTTGGCAACCCACTCCCCTCTTGCCAAGACGATCAGGGTCTCGTGAGCCCCGACCGAGACTGCGGGCACGACGGGAACCTGAGTCCGCAAGGCGAGGCGCACGAAACCGATCCTGTCCCCGAACGTGATGCGATTGCGCTCTCTCCAGGGCCGGAAGACCTCGTAATCGCCGCCGGGATAGTCGATGAGGATCCCCCCGCTGCGAAGAATCGCCTCCGCCTCCATGCGCCCGGCTTCGACCGCACCAGCTCGCCCCATCACCGGGCCCACACCGGGCAGGCCCAAGAAGAAGGAGTGGAACAGCGCATAAACCGGCTCGTCCTCCCCTCGCTCGCGCCACCAAGCGGTCAACAGGACGGGCAGGTCGGGTGGGATCTGGCCACCGGAGTGGTTACCCACCACCAGGAACGGTCCGCGCCGTGGCAGCCGCTCGAAACCCCTCACCTCTGCCCGGAAGTAGGACGCGAAGAGCTCGAGGACCGGTCGAACAGTACGGAGGAACGCCGGGTCACGGGCTGACCCGACCTGGCTGTTCGTGGTGGTGGGCTCGTCCACTGCTGTTCGACTCCTCAGCCTTCCGCCGGCACGGACGGGGCGGCTCTGTCGGAAGCTTGCGTGAGCTCGGCCAGAGATCCGTGGAGGGCTTCGGCGATCGACCACGGATCGGGAAGGCTCGCCGGGCAGCCGAGCACGGACACATTCAGGTCGTCCCCGTAGCTCCACGCCGTGATGTTGAGGCCGATCCCCTCGAGGATGGGGCCCACCGAGTAGATGGCCTCGAGCACGGCCTGTCCGACGTGCAGACGCTGGCGTGGTCCGGCCACATTCGACAGGACCACGTTGACCGGTGGCCGGAGGTGGTTCGCCAATCGGGTCCGGGACCACGCCCGCACGGCGAGCGCGTAGAGCTGGGGTGGGACGACGTCGGCACGCTCCTCCAGGAGGTCGTTGCCGAGAACAGAGCGGACGTTCTTGGCTGCGGTTGAAACGTCGTTGATGTGCCGGAGACGCTTCAGGGGGTCGGCGATGTCGGTTCCGATCGACACACAGAGGTTGTCGACGTGGTTCCCGCCGAGCCGAGTGAGGCTTGCATCCGTCGACACCGGGACGCTCGCCACCAGCGGTCGACCCGGTAGCCCTCCCCTGTCCGCCAGGTAGGTGCGCAGAGCACCACCGCACACGGCCAGATAGACGTCGTTGAGCGTCACACCGCTCGATCGACGCACCGCCTTGAGGTCCTGTAAAGCCAGCGTTGTCATGGCGAAGGTCCGCTCCGGGGTGAGCGACACGTTGAACGCCGTCTTCGGCGTGTCGAACGGCAGGGGCGGCCTGACCGGCGACGCGCGCCGTCGGGCTTCGGACTGGCGCAGGCCCCGCACCGACCGCGTCGCCAATCGAGGCAGCCGGCGCAGACGTGTGCCGTGGCCGTGCACGGCCGACCGCAGCAATTGGGACGGCGTCGGGATCATCTCGGAGTGCCACTCGTCGACTGGACCGGCCCCGTTGCCGCTCAGCGCGTTCAACAGCAATGCCACCGTGGCGGCTCCGTCGGCTACGGCATGGTGCACCTTCGCCACGACGGCAAGACGAGAGTCGGCCAGACCCTCGACGACGGTGACCTCCCACAGCGGACGATCCCGCGGCAGCGGCGTCCCGGCGATGTCGGCCACCACAGCAGCAAGTGCTTCGTCATCACCCGGTGCGGAGAGTCGGCAACAGGTGAGGTGGCGCGCCAGGTCGAAGTCGGGGTCCTCGACCCACACGGGGTGACCCAGCCCGAGCGGGACGGGAACTGCCCGCCGACGGAACGGCGGAAGCCGGTTGAGCCTGTGCCCGAGCAGGTCTGCGATGTCGTCGGAAGAAAACCCAAGAGGGAGCGCCGACATGTCGAACACGGCCACCTTCAAGGTGTGCATGTGGGACGAGGCGGTCTCCGAGTAGAGGAACTTGGCGTCGAGGCCGACCATCACCTCCACGGCTCAGCCCCCGGCACGGACGGCGCTGAGCCCGGACTCCACCAGTGACTCCCCGACGAACGCCGCCACCTGACCTGACCACAGATAGCCCACATGGTTCCCCGAGTACCAGCTGGTGCGGGGCTGGTCCCAGTGCTTCCACAGCATGCGAGCCTGCTCGGTGGTGGCCATGCGGTCGCCGTACCCGGCGAAGACGTACCGACGATCGCGGGGAACCTTCGACTCGAAACTCAGCGGAGACACCACGCGGAAGACGTCTTCTGCCACACCACCCAGGATGTGGTGCTCGATCGATCGAGCCCGGATGTGCACCGGGCTGTGGGCGTGGAACAGAGACGGGAGGTCTACCACCGGGATCCCGGCCACCACGGCGTCGAACCCCTCGTCGATGCCGGACAGGAGCGAGACCACATAGGCCCCCAGCGATACCCCGTACAACGCGATGGAGGTCGCACCTTGGGCTCTGATCCACGACACCAGACGGCGGATGTCCCAGATCGCCTGGGTCAACCCGTGCACGGTGTTCATCATGTCGAACGACAAGAACGGCTCGCCGCTCACCAAGGTGACCTTGCGCGGTCCGTGCAGCGGCAATACCGGCATGGCGACGTTGAGCCCGAGCTCCCGGTGCAGCTTGGCGACATGCAGGCCCACGAAGTCCATGAAGGGATAGCCCATGCAGAACCCGTGTACGCAGACCACCCAAGGACGCGACGCCCCGCGGTGGCGGACGATAGCCGCTGTCGCTCGACGGTTGGGCTCGTACGCCATCCAGCGCTCCCCGCCCGGCTCGCTCGGGCGTGTCGAGAATCTGCTGTCGTAGGTAATCCGCTCGTAGCCCAGGCCGAGAGCCCACCCATGATTCGTGTCGACATCCTCGGCGGCGAGCAGAGGTGGGGTGCGATGATAAGACAAGGGACGCGCCACCCATCCCCGCCTCGTGAACAACCGGCGGGCCTCCCCGAGCTCGGTGCTCACTCGGGCGAAGTCGGCTCGCCGAGGGAACCGGTTCGGTGTCATGGCCATCGCCAGCAGGGCCTCGTCCATGGCCACCCCGGCCGCCAGTCCGAGCGAGAGGCTCGGTGCCGCTAGGCCATCGGAAACCTCACCGCTGCGTGCCGCGGCACCCATGAAACGCAGCGTGCGAGGGACGGCCAGCGTGGCCCGGGCGAGCGCGCGTCGACCCAGGAACTTCATCACGGCGCGATACGGCCCCACCACGCGTTCGAAGAGCGATGGAGATCCCTGACCAGCACCAGTTGCGTCAGACCCCGATCCGTCGTCCGCCGTCGCCAGGGTGGGTGCTGCGTCCACGGCGCACTGGGCGTTCCCCATGAGCCCCTTCCCGCCAGGCTGCGCCGACCGAGTCGCCGGCCGGCCGAGCCTTCCGACGGTCATACTACGTCGACGACCGCGACGCGAGCGACGGGGAAAGGAGGCGAGGATGGAATTCAATCTGGCCGACCTCTTCGAGAGCGTGGTCGACGTCGTCCCGCAGCAGCCGGCGATTGTCGCCGACGATCGTCGACTGAGCTACGTCGAGCTCGACCGTCGGGTGAACCGTCTCGCGCACCATCTCGCCGCGTCGGGAGTCGGTCCCGGCGACCGCATCGGCCTTCAGCTTGCCAATGGAAGCGAGTACCTCGAGGGGATGCTGGCCTCCTTCAAGATCCGCGCCGTTCCCGTCAACGTCAATTACCGGTACGTCTCCTCGGAGCTTCTCTACCTGTATCAGGATGCAGGGCTGGTCGGCCTGATCTTCCACAGTCGCTTCGCCTCTGCGGTGAGGGACGCCTTGGCCGCAGTGCCCGGACTCCGGGCACTGCTCGAGGTGCCTGACAGCAAGAGTCCTTCGAGCCTCGGGTACGACTACGAGGGCGCGCTGTCGGCCGCCCCCGACGGGCGCGGCTTCCCGCCCCGGTCGGCCGACGATCTCTACTGTGTCTACACCGGAGGGACCACGGGCATGCCCAAAGGGGTGCTGTGGCGTCATGAGGACATCTTCTTCGCCGGGATGGGCGGCGGCGATCCCCTTGCGCTCGGCAACTTCATCGAATCCCCCGCCGAGCTCGTCACCCGGGTGATGAGGCCGGGCCTGACGGCGCTGCCGTGCCCCCCTTTCATGCATTCCAGCGCGCACTGGCTGGCCTTCACCATGCTTTTCGGCGGGGGAAAGGTCGTCACGCTTCCCGGCGGGCAGTTCGATCCCATGGCCACCTGGCGCCTGGTGGGCGCAGAGGCGGTGAACATCCTCGTCGTCGTGGGTGACGCCATGGCGCGGCCCCTGCTCGACGAGCTCGAAGTCCACCCGGGGGATTACGACGTGTCGTCGCTCATGGCCGTGGGCTCGGGCGGCGCCATACTCTCTTCGGGCACCAAGCAACGCCTGGCCGCGGCGCTTCCCGGTTGCATCGTTGCCGACGCGTTCGGATCGTCGGAGACCGGACAGCTGGGCGGACGCGCTCGGGACGACGAACCCTACGGCGTACCGCGCCTGCATGTCGACGAGTCCACCGACGTACTCGACGAAGCTCTGCGACCCGTGGCGCCGGGCTCCGGCGTAGTCGGCCGCCTGGCCCGCAGCGGCCACATACCCCTCGGTTATCTCGGAGATGCCGAAAGGACCGCCACAACCTTCGTGGAAGCCTCCGGCCGACGCTGGGCGCTTCCCGGTGACATGGCCACAGTCGACGCCGACGGGACCATCACGTTCCTGGGGCGCGGGACGCTGTGCATCAACACCGGGGGGGAGAAGGTGTTCCCCGACGAAGTCGAAGCGGCCGTGAAGCGCTGTGACGAGGTTGAGGACGTCGTGGTCGTCGGTGTGCCCGATGATCGCTACGGAGAGCGAGTGGTGGCAGTAGTGGCGCCCCGGGCAGGGTGCCGGGTCGACGCCGAAGCACTGCGCACGCGCTGCCGCCAGTGGCTGGCGGGATACAAGGTCCCCCGTCATGTCGTGGTGGTCGGCGCCATCAAGCGCTCACCGTCGGGCAAGGCCGACTACCTGTGGGCCAAGGCTTTGGCCATCGCGACACTGACCGGCGGGAGTTGAATCGCGGGGCGACATGCCGAGGGTCGCAGCAGGCAAAGTCATCTTCCCCCCGTCACCTCTTCCGTCTTCCGCCCAGGAACTTGCCTATGAACCGATCCGACAGGCCGACGCGGCGCTTTACCCAGTCATAGGCGCGCACGGCTTCCTTGTCGGCGTAGATGAGCAGAGCCTTGGCCCCGTCATCGGGACGGGCCCGGTACTCGGTCGAACGGGCGGCGGGGTGGTCCTCCTCCGTGTAGTAGTAGACGGCCAGTGACCGGCGGGCTGTCTCCGGTGGACAGCGAAGCGGGTCGGGATGGCCGTGCCAGGTGTCGGCCCCGGTGGTGAAGACCACCGCCCGGTTGCCGATGGGGGCGATCGACTCCTCGCACCGTTTCATGTCGCGACTCCACAACTCGAGGTCGCCGCCGTACTCGGCAGGCCACTCGGCGTTGAGATATACGAGGAGATTGGCCCTGCGGCGCCAGTGCCGCTTGTGCGGGTGCACGGTGAAGTCTGCGTGGATGTTGAGATAGCCCCCCGCCTGGGTCTGGTGCAGACCGGCACCTTCGAGGGAATCGTCGCTGATCAGGCCGTCGATCCCGGTGAGCCCGCTCAGGAACGCCACGAACCGAGGCGAGGTCAGGGTCTTCCACACCGATTGCAGCGTGGGCCCCCAGGTGGTGGGGTCCGTGTTGCTGAACTTCCGCTCGTTGGCGTGCACGTAGTTGATCCAACGGTCGTGATCGACCGATGGGAACTCGGCCTCGGCCCGGCTCGCCACCTCGGGGACCAAGAAGTCGTCGAGGGCGATGTGGGGAAACGGTGAAGCCGCCTGGTACCGGGACCGCAGCTCCGGCAGCTCGCGCTCGAGCCCATCGAGGTCCACGACCGGGGCCGCGGCTCCATCGACGTTCTGGATGGCAGGCTCGGTCGGACTCATGGATGCGAACCCCCTGGCGCGATGACCCTTCTGCTCTCGAGCATGAGGCGGGCGACCACCGCCGGTAAGGGTCAAAGGTCCATTTCTCACCCCTGGCGACGGAGCACCACCACAGTGATGGGGCGGGCCGGCTCAGTAGTCCGGCATGCCGTCAGGGACGTCCCAGTCGGGCGGGGGATGCTTACGGGCTTGGTAGGCGTCGGGGTCCTCGTGGATGAGGTGCCACCAGCCCCAGACGGCGAGCAAGGCGAACGCCGGCCACTCGATGGAATAGAACCAGCTGAGCCCGTTCCCCCCCAGAGCCCTCGTCACCTGCCACCAACCGGCGGCCAGGCATCCCAGCGCGAGCAACCAGAACTCGACGTGGAGGAGCAGCGCCCTGCGGGAGAACCAGCGCTTCCGCACGCCGACAGGTTAGACCGTCACGACCTTCGGATCGCCTGAACCTTACGCTCATACGAGCTGGCACGAAGGACCTTGACACCCCTTGAAATGTCACTATCGTGACATTGTGACGGTTGGGCCCGCAGTGTCGGGGAAGTCCAACGTCGGTGCGGATGCGGTCATCACCGGCGTGATCGTCGCCATCGAATATGCCATCGTCGTCAGCCTGCTCATCGTGGCGGGCATCGTGCTGGTGCGGACCGTTGTCAATTTCCTCGACCAGTGGACCGCCTTCCCCGGGACCGTGGTGGGGGCCATCGACGGCATCCTGGTGGTGATCATCCTCCTCGACATCGTCCACACCGTCTTCCGCCACCTGAGGTCCTGGACCTTCGCGGTCCGACCCTTCCTGATCATCGGCATCCTGGCTGGTGTGAGGGACATCCTGAGCGCTTCAGCCCACCTGACCTTGAGCACGCACCTGTCGATCTCCGACTTCCACGACACGCTCATCGGCCTCGGCGTCGGAGTCGGGGTCGTGGTCTTTCTCCTACTGGGACTGCTCCTGCTCCGTTTCAGTGGGCACAACGACGAGGCCATGTGAGCGCAGCGACCCGGCCCGCGGGCCCGACGGTGGAGTCTCGACCAACATCATGAGGTAGCCGAAGACGGCGACCACGCTCCCGACGAGCATGAGGCCAACACCGAGCAGGCGGGTGGGGTGACCGATGCTGGCCCCTCCCCCGCCCGCCGCCATGGCCACACCGACCAGTCCGACCACCGACCCGAGGCGTACGAAGCGCCCCGCGCGACGTGCCACGACGAAGAGCGCGATAGCGCCGACCCCGAGAAGCCCCCCGACGGCGGCGTGGGTCAGGTACAGGGGCCGGCCCTGCGCCGGTACCAACACGGTCCGGCGTGCGTAAGGGACGACGACCAGCGCTGCGATCCCGAGGGCGAGCTCCACCACCACCAGGCTCGCCATGCAAAGACCCACCCGGCGTGCCGTGCGGCGGGCCGAGCCGAGCTCGGGCGGGGACCCCGAGGCGTGCCCGTCACCCGGCCCGCACGCGTCGCCGGCCGGGGCCGGCTGGGACAGGCCCACGCGGGCGGGGGCGAGGCGGACGAGGAGGTTGTAGGTGACGAGGGCGATGGCAAGGTGCATGACCATCAGCACCGCCACGGCCCGGGGAGGCTGGCCCCTCGAGAGGATCCACAGGTCGGGGAGCCACAGGACGACGGTCACGAGCACCGCCATGCGCAGGAACAGCCAGCGGGGAGCCGCGCTGATGCGGGTCGTGATCGGCCAGGCCACACAGGCCACCACCACCCCGATGGCGGTCAGCTTGCCATAGTCGGAGAATCGGAAGTGGGCGTAGCCGGCGGTGGCGGGGAACAACCGGGTGCCCGCCGCCACCAAGAGCGCGTCCACGGCCAGGGACCCCCCCAGCGAGGCGAGGGTCGCCAGCGCCACCCGGCCCGGGGCGGGAGACCGGTGCACGGGGTCGCGCTCGAGCCGCAACGCCTGCAGAGCCCGGTCGGTCCATGTCGTGTTCCCGGCGCGCATCGACGTGCGAAGAGCTTATGCCCACGCCTCGTGATCGAGGTCGAAAATGCCCGTGGAACGGGCTTCCGACACCCGCAGTCGGTCGTGGCACCCGCGAGGTCCGAGGGGTAGCATCGGCGTGGTGCTGAACCGGCTGGGGATCGGAGAACTGCACGTCGTCCGGCCCCGCTCCCGTGTGACGGCGCGGCTCGGCGCTTACCTGGCCCTGACCAAGCCTCGGATCATCGAGCTCCTCCTCATCACGACGGTCCCGACCATGTTCGTGGCCGCCCGCCACGTCCCTTCGATCCGTCTCATGGTGATGACCGTCGCCGGCGGCGCCTTGGCGGCCGGCGGCGCCAACGCCATGAACATGGTGTACGACCGCGACATCGACGCTCGAATGGAGCGGACGAAGAACCGACCGCTCGTGACGGGTGCGATCACACCCATGGCGGCGACCATCTTCGCCGTCACGCTCGAGGTGGCGGCGTTCGCGCTGCTGTGGTGGACGGTGAACCCGCTCTCGGCCGTGCTGGCCCTGTCGGCCACCGCGTTCTACATGGGCGTCTACACCATGTGGCTCAAGCGGTCCTCTCCCCAGAACATCGTCATCGGTGGTGCGGCGGGAGCGGTCCCGGTGCTCGTCGGGTGGAGCGCGGTGACCGGGCACCTGGGTCTCGCCCCCTTCGTGATGTTCGGGATCATCTTCCTGTGGACACCGCCGCACTTCTGGGCACTCGCCGTGCGCTACCGCGACGACTACGCCATGGCGCGGGTGCCGATGCTCCCGTCTGTGGCCAACCTCCGCACGGTGACGCGCCGCATCATGGCGTACGTCGTGGCCCTGTGGGTGTTGTCCCTGGTCCTGGCGCCGGTGGCTCACTTGAACCTCGGATACGCCCTGGGCGCCTTGGTGCTCGGTGCGGCGTTCCTCGGCTACAGCCGGGCCCTGTGGCGCGACCCCAGTCCCCGCAGGGCCATGAAGCTTTTCGGGTTCTCGATCACCTACCTCACCGCCTTGTTCGTGGTGATGGGCGTCGACGCCGTCATCCGCGTCCACTGAGACGGGCCACGGGCACGAAACCGGCGAGACGGTGTCTACGGACCTGACCGATGAGGATGCCGCTCCACCCCGACTCACCGAGGCAGAGCGCGCCGCCGCATTCACCCGGGCGGAGCCGAAGATCCCGCACCGGTTCTTCCTGGTGGTGGCGGCTGCCGTCGCCGTGCTCGGGATCGGGGGCGCCCTCCTGGAGCACGTGCTCTCGGGCAGCGGCCTCAACCCGGCCTCGACCGCGACCAACTCGACGACGTCGACTCCGGTCGCGCCGGTGGTGGCGCCACCGTCGTCCTCACCCTCCACCCGGGAGGTCGGCGCGCCTCTGGCGCAGTTCATGGGAATTGTCACGCTCTCGGGGGCGCCAGCACCGGGCTTCGCGCTCACCGACCAGGCCGGCCACGCCGTGTCGCTCGCCGACGAGCACGGCGACGCCGTCGTCCTCACCTTCTTCGACTCCCCCTGCCAGGACATCTGCCCGGTGCTGTCGGCCGAGCTGGTGCGGGCGGCCGCCGACCTGGGCCCGGAGGCGAGCCATGTGGTGTTCCTGACCGTGAACACCGATCCGCTGGCGCTGTCGGCGGGGCCAGCGGCGGCGGCGGCCACGCACACGGGACTGGGAGCCGTGGCCAATTGGCACTTCCTGACCTCGGACCTCGACACCCTGAACCGCGTGTGGCAGGCCTACGGGGTGTCGATCAACGTCTCGCGCACCTCGGGGCTCGTGGCCCACAACGACGTCATGGACTTCATCGGCCCCGACGGACTCCTCCGCTACCAGGCCACGCCGTTCGCCGACGAGAGCACCACGGGGACCTTCAGCCTGGCCCCTCCGAGCATCGCCCGGTGGGGCCAGGGCATCGCCACCTATGCCCGCCAGACCCTCGGGGGGGCGTCGTGAGCACGATCGGGCCCACCACCGCACAGCGTCCCTCCTCCCCCGCCCCCGAGGCCGGAGGCCGGCCGAGGCGCTGGTACCGCCGCCGCTCTTTCCTGGTGGCCGCCGGTGTGGCGGTGGTCATCGCCGCCGCCGTCATCAGCGACCTCCCCACCACCACGTCGAGGGGGAGCGACATCCAGGCGGAGTCCACCGTCATCAGCGAGATCAACACCGACGTCGCCCCGTGTGTCTTCTCCATCCACGAGGCCCTCACCCTCTACGGCGACGAGTCGGGTCGGCTGAGCTCGGCCCACCGGGCCCAGATCCCGGGCCTGCTGGGGGACGACCAGAACGCGTGCTCGTTCACCAACGACAGCATCTTCGACCTGTCGGACCTCGATGTCCCCGGCACCAGCGCGGGCAAGCAGGTGGGCCAGGCGGTGAACACGGTGACGGTGTGGGCCACCTCCGACGCCCTGGCGGCCATCGAGGCGGTCCAGACCCTGACCTCGGCCCCAGGGGACGCCCAGACACGATCGAAGCTCCTCGCCGACGAGCGGCTGCTGGCCGCCGATCGCGACAAGGCCACGGCCGAGATCGACGCGGCGGGGAGAGATCTCGGGACCCATCTCCCCAGGCTCAGCGTGACGACCGAGACGCTGCCCGGGGTGTCGCGGCTCCTAGGCGCCCGCAGCGTCACCCGGCGCCCTCCCCCGTTCGCCGCCGGTCGTCGCGCACCAGCCGGTACAGCGCCTCGTCGGCGTCCTCGTCGCTTCGCAGCCACAGCACCAGGTTCGAGAAGATCACGGGGAGAAAGGCGCACAGCGCCGTCAGCCACAACACGCCGGTGGTGATGGCCTGGTCCGCCCACACGCTGAGGGCGCCACCGGGCACGTGGGCGTAGGCTCGGTACACCGGCGCGTGCGCCAGCCCCACCAGATAGGCGGTCACCCAGATCGTCCACATGGCGACGGCGGCGAGGGCGATGCGCTTGGGACGGGCCAGGCGGGGGGCGAAGGGGGGTGACCCGATCAGCTCGAGCCACAACCCCGCTCCCGCCCCCACCAGGGTGAGGGCCTCGACCACCGACAACCAGCCGTGGCGGGCCAGCGCGTCGACTGCTGACGGGGAGGCGCCACACCACCACCACCACCGTGTCCAGGGCGAGGAACCCGAGGCTGCGGGCCTGCTCGGGGTGGCGACGCCGGCCCGCCGCGACGAGGTCGGCGACCCGTGGCCGCTCGAGCACGGCCACCCCCTCGCTGTCGGCCCCACCGGTGGCCGGAGCCGACAGGCCCAACACCCGCCACGGAGCGCCGAGGACCAACAGTGCCGGCCCCACCATCGCCAACAGGGCGAACTGCAGCGCCTCGAGAGCCTCGAGACGTCTGGCCTCGGTGGACAGCGGTGGCACCAGCGCCCCCACGACCACGACGACGCCCAGCGCCGCCCAGGCCGGACGTGGCCAGACGTGCCCCTCGACGAGACGCGCCCACGATGACCGGGGGACGAGACGCTAGGCCGTGCACCGGGCCGCTCCTCGGCGGCCCGGCCGATGTCACCGGTTCGGGCGACGCTGGAAGAAGCCCCACAGACACACGACGGCGAAGGTCCCCATCGGGATGGCGAAGGTGAGGGCCTGGGCCCCGAAGGGGCTGTTGGTGCCGAACATCACCCACCGCCTTTCGTCGGAGCGCTGACACCGTTCTCGGGGTGGCATCGCACACCGTCTGGGAGCGCCACCATGCTACGTCACCGCGGGTCAGATCACGTAGAACAAGAGCCAGAAGAGCACTTCCACCAGGGCGACGAAGCCCCAGAAGTACGAGCACCCCTCGAGATTGGCCCGGAACAATCGGGCCACCGGTAGCGTCGAGCGCGACGCCCCGCCGTCCTCGGTCACCGCCCTGCGAAGCCGCAGCCACCGGGCCAGCAAGCGTCTCGAGCCAGTACACGCCGATGAGGAGCACGGCGACGTTCATCACCGCCCAGCCGATGAAGCACGAGGCGTACCCGCTCGAACCGGGGAAGAACGGCAGCTGGGTCAGCTGCCACACCTGGAGCCCCACCGCGATCAGCCCGCCGAGGACGGTGGTCCAGCCCGCCACCTGCCAGTCGACGCTCGCCCCCTTGCGCAGGCGGGAGGTCCCGTACCCGTTCAACAGCGCGCCCGCCAGGACCAGCGCGAAGATGGCGGCCCCCGTTCCGGTGGGTGCGGTGACGTCGTGGGGCCGCCACAGGCTCTCGCTGTTGGTCGATCGCAGGTAGAAGTAGGCGAAGGCCAACGAGGCGAAGAAGAAGGCGGCGATGGCTATCAGCGAGCCGCCCGCCGGTCCACATGGCACCCTCGGCCGACCGCATCTCGTACTCGATCTCCTCGGGCGTCTCGATCAACGCCGGGGCCTCGTACGCCATGAAGTCGCTGCTGGTCTCGTGTTCGCTGGTCATGCGATCGGTGGCCTCGGGTCGGCAGATCCGTCTTCGCCGGCGACGGCGTCGGAACCGAGCGCCCCCGCCGTATCCAGCGCAGCCGCCCCCGACATGGCCAGGGTGCGGGGGCCCGAGGTCGGCCACGGCCGGGGCGTCGGCCTCGCCGTAGTGGTACGGATCGGCCATCACCACCGGGATCCGGGCGAAGTTGTAAACGGGCACCGGCACCGGGGTCTGCCACTCGAGCCCGCGCGAGTGCCAGGGGTTGGCCGGGGCGGGCTTGGGGTCGATGAAGATCGACCACACGAAGTTGGCGATGAAGATCAGGAACGAGGCGCCCAGGAGGAAGGCGCTCACCGACGAGAAGTCGTTCAGTCCCTGGAGGTTCTTGGCGTACTCGAAGACGCGCCGGGGCTGGCCCAGCAGGCCGACGAGGAAGAGGGGGAAGAACGTCAGGTTGAAGAAGATGAACATGGTCCAGAAATGCCACTTCCCGAGCCGTTTGTTCATCGTCTTCCCCGTCATCTTCGGGAGCCAGTAGTACAAGCCGCCGAAGAAGGCGAACACGAGGCCGCCCATGATCGTGTAGTGGAAGTGGGCCAGGACGAAGAAGCTTCCGTGCACGGTCACGTTCGACAGGGACGTCGGACAGGAAGACTCCGGTGATCCCGCCGATGAGGAAGTTGAAGAACATGGCCAATGCGAAGAGCATGGGCACTTCGAAACGTATCTTCGCCTTCCACAGCGTGCCCAAGCCCACGAGAAAGATGAACCCCGTCGGGATGGAGATGAGCTCGGTGGTGAGCATGAACAGCGGGCGCATGTCGGGATTGATCCCGCTCTGGAAGAGGTGGTGCTGCCACACGAAGAACGACAGCAACGCCACACCCATCATGCCGGCGGCGGAAATTCGATAGCCGAAGAGCGGCTTTCGCGTGAACACCGGCAGGATCTCGGCGACGATGCCGAAGCCGGGAAGGGCCATGATGTAGACCTCGGGGTGACCGAAGAACCAGAAGAGGTTCTCCCACAGGAACGAGCTCCCGCCGTGCTCGTTCACGTAGAAGGCGGTCTGGGCGGTGCGGTCGAGCACGCCGAAGAGCCCCGCCGCCACCAGCGTGGGGGTGGCCAGCGTGAGGAGAGCGGCGGTGGCGAGGATCGACCACACGAAGATGGGCAGACGACCCCAGCTCAGACCGGGGGCGCGGTAGTTGATGATGGTGGCGGCGAGGTTGAACCCGGCGCAGATCATGCCGATGCCGATGACGGCGAAGCCCACCAGGTAGGAGTCCATCCCCCCCGAGGCCTGGGTCTGCAGCGGTGCATACCCGGTCCAGCCCGTCTGGAAGCCACCCAGGGGCAGTGCCGTCAAGATGACCAGGTATCCGGCGGCGAAGATCCAC
The DNA here is from genome assembly GCA_963848335.1 of uncultured Acidimicrobiales bacterium. GTDB lineage: Bacteria > Actinomycetota > Acidimicrobiia > Acidimicrobiales > UBA8190 > Chersky-840. The sequence continues at coordinate 788,269 of CAWKDD010000001.1, read as the reverse complement.
AACGAGAATGCCTCAACGCGCGGGAACGCCATGCGACGCGACCCGATCATGAGCGGCACCAACCAGTTGCCGAGGGGACCGACGACGATCGACGAGGCCATCATCATCATGATCGTGCCGTGCTCGCTCACCACCGAGATGTAGGTGCCGGGGCCGATGATGTGGTTCGTCGGGTTCAGCAGCTCGGTGCGAATGGCCATGGCCAGCAGGCCGCCGGTGAACAGGAAGAGGAACACCACGATGGCGTACTGCAGCCCGATGACCTTGTGGTCCAGTGACGGGCCGAAGTAGCGGGTCCAGCTCTTGGAGGGCGCTGGGGGCAGGGGCTCGCGCCCGACGATCTTGGCCAGTGGGTAGTCGAGCATCCCCGCCCCCGCCAGCCAGCCCACCACCCCGATGGACAGGCCCAGCACGGTGGCGACGTCGTTCTGGCCGCTGCCCTGGATGTTCTGGTAGCCCGCGGCGATGAGGTTGCCGACCCAGTGGCCGAAGGCGTAGCCGCCGACCGCCCCGACCAATGCCCGGCCCAGGTTGGGGCCGAGCCACCCCGGGCGTCGCCGGGCAGGAGCGACGGGGGGAGGGGTCTCGCCCGAGGATTCGGCGCCGATCGACGCACGCATGTCGAGTGCCATACCTTCAGTCGTCCTTCCTAGCCTGTGGAACTCGATTTGGACGGGCTCGTGGCGCCGTACTGCTCCACGTTGCTGTAGGGGTCGACGTTGTCGGGGTAGTAGCCGCCGTCGGAGCCGTTGGCGTCAGGGACGTAGGTGTAGGAGAACGGCGGCAGGTTCTTGGTGTTCGCCGCGTTCTGGCGCTGGGTGTCCTGGGCCCAGACGAAGAACTGCGCCTTGGAGAGGACGTTGCCGAAGCCGTACATGGCCCCGTGCCACAGGCCGCAGAGCTCATCACAGCGAACGGTGAACTGCCCGGTCTGCTTGGTAGTGGTGTAGGCCACGTTGTCCTGGGACGGGTTGGCGTCGGCCTTGACTCCCAGTTGATAGGCCCAGAAGTCATGGATGACGTCGAGCGAGGTGACGTGGAACGCGATGGTGGTGTCGGCGGGCAGCATGAGGTGGGTGGTCTCGAACCCCCCGAAGGTCGGGTACCGGTAGGTCCACTCCCACTGCTGGCCGATGACCTGCACGGGGAGCACGTCGTGCGATGTCGGGGTCCACACCGGGTCCGGCCCCTCACCGCCACCGGCTCCGGCCGGCACGATGAGCTCGACGGTGCCGAAGACGAAGACGCCGAGCACGATCACCGTCGTGGTCACGATCCAGCCGACCTGGATGCCCACATGGCCACGGGCCTGGGGGCCACCGTGGGGTTCCGCCGCGCCGGCCCGCGACCCCCGCCACACGATGAGGGCGTAGGCCAGGTAGACCCAAACGGCCAGGACGACGGGGAAGGCGATCAGGAAGAGCACGTTGAAGTCGAACTGCGCGCCGCTGGCCGACGACGTCATGGCCCCCGGAGGCACGTGCGGGCCGACCGCGAAGGCGAAGACGAGGTCGGCCACCACCGAGAGCACCACCCATATGGCGATGAGGCGGCGGAAGTGGTGGGGCTCAGCCGCCGGGCTCACGCCACCACCTTCAGGAATCCGCCCATGTACCCCACCGTCTGCATGGGGCCGCCGTTGCCGTAGAGAAAGCCCAGGCCGCAGGGGACGAAACACTGCCACGGGTACTGCCCGGGGCCCGGCGTTGTGAAGGAGAACCTCATGACCTCGTGGTCGTAGTTGGTGGTGCAGGGCGCGGCGTTGCACGGGTTCTTGGCCGTGGGCGAGATTCCCACGAGCGGCACGCTGATGCCCAAGGTGGGAATGGCGAAGGTGTGCCCCACCCCGTTGCCCACGTTGGAGTTGTAGACCTGGAAGCTGTTGCCGTTCAACGAGGCGTCGTCGCCGATCGTGCCCGTGACCTGGCCCCACTGCTGGTTGCGCAGGGGGGAGCCGCTGTCGTACTGGTCGATCGTGACGTTGACCCGGGTATGGGCGGGCAGGTCCCACAATGTGGTGTGGACCCACTGTCCGCTGGGGTCCTGGGTCAGATACGACACCCAGGTGGGGTGGGGTCCGAATCCGATCGACCCCACGGTCTGCAGCGTCATGTCGACGGGGGCCCCAGGCTGGTGCCCGACCGTGAAGTCGACGGTGGGCGGGGAGGTCCGGATGAAGGCCATGGCCGTGAACACGACCAGGCCCACCGCCGCGGCCAGCAGTACGCCGAGGATGGCGAGTCGCCCTCCGCGGCTCATGCTTCAGGCCCCCGGTCCCCGGATGGGAGTGGCTGCGCTCACGTTCGTACAGCCCCCTTCGTCGCTGTCCTCGACGACGGGCACGTGCCTGTCAGCACCAGACAAGCCGACACCCGGGAGGAGACGCTAGGCCCGGTATCGACCCTCGTCAACGACCTTTGTGGGGGCCAGGGAGGCGTCGGGGAGTCGGTGCACCAGGCGCTCGAGGAGGTTCGACACCCCTCCTTCTTCGGCCATGGCCCGACGGATCACCACGATGAGGGCCGGGACGGCCCAGAAGTCGCCGCACACCCACAAGATGGCCGCCCCGATCTGCTGGTCGGCGAAGGGGGCCAACGACACCCCCGGGACGTGCGCGTAGACCGAGTACCACGACGCGCTCGAGAAGATGCTCAGGGACATGGCCAGCACGAACATCACGACGTTCGTGGCGATGATCGCCCCGGCCTGCCAGACGAACGAGGCGCGGGGCCGCATCGGGTGCGACGGGATGATCTGGAGCCAGAACAGCACGCCGGTGACGAGGAAGCTGCCGTGCATGAGCCAGATGTGCGCGAGCCGGTTCCTCTCGGCCCAGTCGAACAGGACGGGGAGGTGCCACAGCACCATCGCCGCGTTGAACGCCACCAGCGCCGTCCACCGGTTCATCACCACCCGCCCGGCACTCCGCAGCACACGGGTGCGCCTGCTCAGCAGCAGGGCCCGTCCGAGCCGGCGGCGCGCTCGCACCGGCAAGGCGAAGAGCAGCGGGATCCACGGCGCCCCCACCACGATCAGGATGGGGGCGTAGAACGAGATGAGGATGTGCTCGATCATGTGGACGAAGAAGTAGTCGTCCGACCAGTAGTCGATGGGCGACTCCACCGCCACCAGCAGGCAGAGAAGACCCCCGTAGAAGGCGAGCGAGCGCCAGCGCCTCCGGCTCGTGCGCCCCGGGTCCGAACGCGCCCGCAGTCGGGCGAGTCCCACCTCGTGGGCGAGCACCACGACGGCCACCACGACGAGGAACGGGTCGAAGGACCAGTGCCCGGTCAGGTACGACATCGCGTCGCCCCGGCTCTGGGCGCCAAGATCCTGCCGGACAAGGGGCTCACGAGGAGGAACCGAACTGGATCGGCACCGTCACAGCGCCGATCTTGCTCCACGCTACCCGAGGCGTCGAGCCGCCAGTCGCGTGAACACGGTGGACGCCACGCCCAGGGCGTCGATCTCCCCGTCGGCCCCGGCCGCCACCGCCTCGGTGCCGGGGGGCGGAGCGGGCCGCGCCTGCCAATCCCCCCCGGGAACCGTCTCGGTGTCGAGGGCCAATGACCGCTTCGGCCCGCCGACCAGCACCACGTACCCGCCCCCGGCCCCCACCCCGGTGGAGACGACCCGGGTGCCCGGGCGCAACGGGAGCGGCGGCGAACGTGACCACGCCCCGCCGGCGGTCGCGGTCACTGCCACGAGATTCGTTCCGGACTTGGCGCCCACAGCCACGAGCGCGCTCGTCGTGGCTCCCGCGTCGACGAGTCTCAGCACCTGTGTCGGAGCCGGGCCCGACTGGCCCGAAAGCCGGGGCCCGACCAGGTGCCACGAGCCGGCGCGGCGTCCGAAGATGCCCACGACTCCCGAGGCGCGGCACGTCGTCCCCACTTCCACACCCACCGAGGGCACGAGCGCCACCGCGCTGAGATCGCCCGCGCCACAGGACCGGCCCGCCGTCGTCGACGCGAGCGCATCCCGGCTGACGAGCTCGGTCCACGTCGAGATGTTCCCTGCGCTGCGGAGCACGGCACCGCCCCCGGTGCGCACCAGAGCGACCAGGCCGCCGGTGGCGGACGCCGACAGGGCGTCGGGGACAGAAGCCAGAGCCTCGGACACGAGGCCCGGCGACCACGAGGCTCCCTGGTTCCCGCTCAGGGCCAGGGGCGAGAAATCGAGGTGCTGGCTCGGCTCGAAGCCCGCCAGCACGGCATTCGCCGTGGCCGGATCGGGATCCCGGGCCAGCACCAGGCCGCCGTTGTCCGCCACCCCGGGGGGGGTCACCAGCACCCACCGGCTGGCGCCCGCCGGCCGGAAGAAGAGCTGCCAGAAGGTGTTCAGCGGATCGCCGAGCATGCCCATGGGGACCACGGCCACCGTGCCGGTGCCGGTCGGGGTGGCGATGGTGAGCGTGGCATTGAGCGGAGCCTTGATCGGCCCGGAGGCGACGGGCGAGGCCGCGCCCGGCCCCGGTGCGGAGCTCGAGCAGCCGACCAACCCGAGTGCCGCCACCGAACACACCACCATGCCCGCGGCACGCCCCGTGGTCCTGGTCCACCTCACTGGTTGATGACGCGTCGGAGCGCGTTCTCCAGGTACACCGAGAACGAGGAGGACGACGCCGCCGTGCCGTCGCCGGGATCGGCACTGAGCACCTCGCGGGTTCGACCGCGGGCATCGATGACGTAGGCAAGATCGCTGTGGTCGACCATGGAGCCTGCGGGGGCGACGTCGGCCTCGACGCCGTAATCGTTCCAGACCCGATCGAGAGCGGGGATCGAACCGGTGAGGAACAGCCAGTTGCGCATGTGCTCCAGACCCTCTTGCCGGTCGAAGGCGTTGGTGAACGCCGTGGTCCGGTAGATCGGGTTGGCCACCACGGCCGCGAACACGACCTTGCTCGAGTCGGCTCCGAGCAGCGAGTTGGCGGCACGGAATTCCTGCGCGATCAAGGGGCAGTCCGACGTGCATACGGGGTCGAGGAAGGTGAGCGCCACCGTCTTCCCCTGGAGGTCCGACAACGACACCGGCCGGCCCCTCTGGTCGACGAGGTCGAACGACGGGGCTCGGACGTCGACGAAGTTCGGTGTCCCGTCCACCGCCTCGGCCAGGATCGGGTCGGCGTTGGGGTTGGCCGACGCGGCGGCCATGGGGATGGCGCCGACGAGGACCACGGCGACCGCGGCTATGGCGGCCAGGACCCGGGTGAGATAGCCCGGAGCCACCCGGTCCCACCACGGTCGGCGCCGGCGCGTCGGCGAGGTTCACCGGCACCGGCACCGGCACCGGCACCGGCACCGGCACTGGCACCCGGGAGATGGCCAGGTAGCCCGAGACGAACACGAGCGCCAAGGGCACCATGCTGTTGGGGTCCGTCCCCACGCCCCCGAAGAACCCGAGGTCCTGGACCAGGACCCAATCGGCGGCGCACAGGACGACCGCCACGTAGAGCGCCGGCCGGACCAAACGTGCCGTGGCCGTGCAGAATGCCGTCCCGGTCGCGGCCAGGAGGACCACCACGGCGAGGTTGACCGCCCACCCGTGCGAGGCGTCGAAGCGGGCGAAAGCCCGGAGCGTGGACGCGAACACACCGGGCTGACCCGTTTGTGCCATGGAACGCACCATGGAAGTGAGCGTTCCCGTGCTCCTACCCGGCACCGAGCCCTGCCAGAATCCCCGCCCCGGCCAGGCCTGGAGGACCGCCATGCCCACGAAGAACACGCCGATGACCCGCAGGATCAGCCGCCCGAGCCTCGGGCTCGACCACGCCCGTTCCGGAAGCGCCACCAGCACGCCCGCCGCACAATAGAAGAGCACCGCCCCCGGCATGCCGAACAACCACGACGAGCCTGCCCCGAAGATCCCTCCGAACGCCTCGCCGAAGACCCAGACGACGAGTCCCCATCCCACCGACGCCAGTCCGGCCAGCCGTGACCATCGGCCCCGAGGAGCCAGGAGCAGCAGGGCTCCCACCCCGAGCTGGAGCCATACCGCGGCCGCCGCGGCCTGGACGGGATGGTCGCTCCAGATCGTCACGCCGAAGTTCACGACATGCTGGACCCAGCCCGGTGACGAGCTCGCCGCCGGTTGGAGCACGCTGGAGGGAAGCCCGAGCGGCATCGCCGATTGGAGCTGGAGAAGCGCGTCCAGGATCCACAGCAGCCCGAACCCGATCCGAAGGACCCGACGGGCAAGAGGCTCGGCGACGACCATGGGCGTCGCAGGGGCACCGGAGATCGAGCCCGCTGCCACCGAACGCCGGTACTGGGTAGTGCGCAGGACGTTCCACACCACGGACAGGACCGCCAGGACCAAACAGACGACGAGCAGTTGATGGAGGAGCGCGACGTGAAACGCCGACAAGACCACGGGGTTCTTGGTCTGAAGGTACGTTCCCATCCCCGGCATTGCGTGCTCCCCACTGAGCCGGCGCCGACGTGGACGCGGATCCGCGCCGCGGCCGCATCATTGCAGAATCTGGACCGGACACCGACGCGCCTGGTGGCCTGGATGACCATGCCCACCCGCTCTCGCAGACGCTCTGAATCCGTCGACTGGCGTGTGAGAGCATGCTGGCGGGTGGACCGGTGACGGGAGGGTAATGATACAGGTGCTTCGGGAGAAGGTGGCGGTCATCACGGGCGGCGCCAGCGGGATCGGGAGAGCGGTGGCGGAACGGGCCGCCGCCGAAGGGATGAAGCTCGTGCTCGCCGATATCGAAGAGGCCCCGCTGAAGCTGACCGCTGACGCGCTGGGGGCGTCGGGAGCCGAGGTGGAGGCCGTCATCACCGATGTGTCCGACGGTTCTGCCGTCGAGGCCCTACGCGATCGGGCACTCGAGCGCTTCGGGGCGGTGCACCTGGTGCACAACAACGCCGGGGTCGGTGTGGGCGGACCACTGTGGACGGTGTCGGAAGCGGATTGGAAGTGGATCCTCGGTGTGAATCTGTGGGGCGTCATTCATGGAATTCGGACGTTCGTGCCGTTGCTGGTGGACCAGGGCGAGGGCCACGTCGTCAACACCGCCTCGATGGCCGGCCTGACGTCACCAGGGTTCATGGGGCCCTACAACGCCACCAAGCATGCCGTTGCCACGATTTCGGAGACGCTCTACCGCGACCTGCGGGCCGCCGGCTCGCCTGTCGGGGTGTCGGTCCTGTGCCCTGGCTTCGTCCAAACGGGCATCGACGACTCCGAACGCAACCGCCCTCACTGGGCTCCGGGCCCAGGCGACGACCCGGCCGCCAAGGTTCTGCGGGATGTGGTCCACCAGTTGGTCGCAGGGGGCATCGAGCCGGGCGTCGTCGCGGAGCGCGTGCTCGACGCGGTGCGCACCGACACCTTCTACATCCTCACCCACGATGAAACCAGGCCCATGGTCGAGACCCGGATGGCCGACATCCTCCAAGGGCGCTCCCCGAGCGACCTGCCCAACGCCTGACAATCGCAGCACCAAAGCTGCGGACGGCGGCTTTCGCAGGGCCGTCCTCGGCTCCTCCTCCGCGAAGAGGGTCGAACGAAGACGATAGAAGTCCAGGTCAACCGCCATTTCACGCCTGTGGGAGAGCAACTGCTCGAGTTTTGTGCCTCCCGGGCCGATACGAGCGAGCAGCTTTCTGCAATGGCCGTCGGCGCGGTGGTGACATCCGCTGTGCCTCTCAACCTGTGCGCTAATGGCCGGGGCGACCTGTGCCGATGTTCATGCCATGTGGCGACGCCGCCAGACCGATACGTCCGTACCCCAGGCGCCCGGTGCGACCGACAGTTTCTTCATGACGTCGTCACCCGTCTCGGGCGACACCTTCTTCGTCAGTGAGGCATCTTCGGCCCCGGACGCCTCTGACCCACCCCGGACAAGCGACCGGTCCAAGGGCTTCCGTCGGTTCAAGGCCCGCTCCAAAGACATCGTCATCCCGGAGACCGCTGTCATCCCGGAGACCGCTGTCATCCCGGAGACCGCTGTCATCCCGGAGACCGCTGTCATCCCGGAGACCGCTTCATCCGAGACCGCTGTCATCCCGGAGACCGCTGTCATCCCGCGAGACCGCTGTCATCCCGGAGACCGCTGTCGATCTTGATCCGATGGACTCGGCAGCAGACAGGCCGGACGCAGCCGACACGTTCATCACCGCAGACGCGCTGGTCGAGAACGCCACGTTCCCGGCCACCGACCCACCGGTCTTCACGGGCTCACCGGTCTTCACGGGCTCGCCGGTCTCCGCCGACCCACCGGTCTCCGCCGACTCACCCGTCTTCACCGATCTGCCCCCACTCGCCGACCCTCCCGTCTTCACGGACCAAGCTCCGGCGGGCCAGGTGCCGGACACAGCCGGCACCTTCATCACCGCAGACGCGCTGGTGGAGAGCACCACGTTCCTGCCCACTGACCCGCCCCCAGGCGTCGAGACGAGCGACGCGTCCGAGGCGAACGCCAGGTCCAAGGCCTTCCTCCGGTTCAGGTCCCGCAAGTCCACGGTTAGGCCGGACGCCGACGTCGAGTCACAAGCCGCGGAGATAGCGGTGGCGGGAGAGGTGACGAGCCCGACCGACGCCACAGACACGTCCGAGGTCACCGGGGCCAACGGCAAGGCCAAGGGCTTGCGCCGGTTCAGGGCCCGGTCCAAGGCCCTCAACGACGACGCGGAGCTGTCGGTCGACGATCGTGCGGTGACCAACTCGTCCGAGGTCGGCCTGGCGCCGAACGACGACCCGACCGGGTACGAGGACCAGCCCGTGGCGAGCCCGACCGACGCCACAGACACGTCCGAGGTCACCGGGGCCAACGGCAAGGCCAAGGGCTTGCGCCGGTTCAGGGCCCGGTCCAAGGCCCTCAACGACGACGCGGAGCTGTCGGTCGACGATCGTGCGGTGACCAACTCGTCCGAGGTCGGCCTGGCGCTCAACGACGACCCGACCGGGTACGAGGACCAGCCCGTGGCGAGCCCGACCGACGCCACAGACACGTCCGAGGTCACCGGGGCCAACGGCAAGGCCAAGGGCTTGCGCCGGTTCAGGGCCCGGTCCAAGGCCCTCAATGACCACGCGGAGCCGTCGGTCGACGATCGTGACGTGACCAACCTGTCCGATGTCGGCCTGGCGCTCAACGACGACCCGACCGGGTACGAGGACCAGCCCGCGGCGAGCCACGAGCTCCCGGTCACCGAGGTCAACGGCAAGGCCAAGGGCTTGCGCCGGTTCAGGACGCGCTCCAAGGCGTCCGAGGACCCCGCGGACTCGCCCCAGACCGACGACGTGCTCCTGGTCCTCCCTGACCCCGGCCCGACCGATCCGACTCGGGCCGTGGCCCCGGGCGTAACCGACACCTTCTTCGGGGTTGCGACGCCGGGGACGCGCGACGTGTCCTCGGCCTCCGCCAACAAGCCCAACGACAAGCCCAACGACAAACCCAAGGCATTGCGCAGATTCATGCCCCGGTCCAAGGTCGCCGGCACCCCCGACACTACGGACTCGCTCCAGGCCGAAGGCTTGCTTCTGGCCACCATTGATCCTGGCCCGACCGACCCTGCCGGGGCGGCGATACACGGGAGCGATCACCCCACGAAGGAGGGGAAGGGGTCCGCCAACGTTCGCGCCCCGCGTCGGGCCACGGCGCGGGTGCTGCTTTCGTTGTTCGTCGTCATCGGCCTGGCCACCGCTATCGGCACAGGGTGGCAGTGGGCGCGCACGACGGACCGACAGGACCGCCAGTCATTCGACCAGCAGGCGTCGGGGGTGGCTGCCCGGGTCACGAGCACGCTCCAGCGTGACACCGACCTGACCGCCGCCACCCGGGTGGTGGTCCAACAGAACCCCGCCATGACCAACGCCCAACTCGCCGCGTGGTTCGCTTCCTCGACACGGTCGGGACTCGCTGACCTGAGCGGCGTCACCTACATCGAGACGGTCTCACAAGCCCAGCTCTTCTACTACCGGATCGCGATCGAGGCCGACCCCACCAGTGCACGCGCCGCCAGTGAGCCCTTCACGATCACGCCGAGCTCCGCTCAATACCCCTATTGCCTGACCAGGCTTCTGTCGATGCGCAGCTCCCTTCAGAGTGCGGGTGCCGTTGCCCTACCCCCGGGTCTCGACTGGTGCTCGACCTCTGCGGACGCAGCGCTCAGCCAGTCGCGCGACACCGGTCAACTCGAGACCACGAAGATGATCGGCTCCGACCACGCCTTCGGCTCGACCGAGGTCGTCCTCGCCCCGGTGTACGAGGGCGGCGCCGTGCCCACGACCGTGGCCGGACGGCGCGGCGCGCTGGTGGGATGGGTGGGAGGACTCGTCGACACCGGGAAGGTCGTCGCCGACGCGGTGGGCCCCCGCAGCAACCTCCAGGTGACCCTGGCCCGCGCCAACACCGGATCGGTCATCGCCACCAGCAATGCCACCAAGGCGACCGGCGGGCTCGTCGACACGCTCCCCATCAATGTCGGCGGAGGCTTCGTCATCACTGTTCGACAGCCGATCGCCGGGACGGCGACCGGGCGCACGCGTGGGATCCAGGTGGGAAGCGCCCTCGTCATCGCCACGCTGATCCTGTTCTTCGTACTGCGCTCCCTGGTCATGTCCCGCCGCCGCGCTCTGGAGATGGCCGCCGAGCGGACCGGTCAGTTGGAGCACCTGGCCCTGCACGACGTGCTCACCGGTCTGCCCAACCGAACGCTCGTCGTCGACCGCGCCCAGCAGATCCTGGTCCGGAGTCGTCGTGATCAGCTGCCCGCCGCCGCCCTGATGCTGGGAGTCGACGACTTGAAGGCGTTCAACGACGCCAACGGTCGCCAGACGGGGGACGATCTTCTCAGGGCAGTGGCCGACCGCCTGAGCGCCGTGCTGCGCGAAGCCGACACCATCGGCCGGGGGCTCGGAGACGAATTCATCGTGCTGGTCGACGGTGCGTCGCTGGCGGCCGGACCCGAGCTCGTCGCCGAGCGCATTCTCGAGGTCCTTCGGGAGCCTTTCTACATCGGCGAAGGACACCCCGAACCCTTCAACGTCTCGGTGTCGATCGGCATCGCGCTGGGACCCCGCGTCGAGGCCGAACAGCTCCTGAAGGACGCGGAGTCCGCGCTCTCCCAGGCCAAGGAGACGTCTCGGGGACGGTACGCCGTGTTCGGCGACGACATGCCGAAGGCGGCCGAAAGCCGGCAGGCGCTCGAGAACGAGCTGCGCAGCGCCATCGCCCAGGACCGGTTCTTCCTGCGCTACCAGCCCATCTTCGACATCGACTCCCGGACCACCACGGGTGTCGAAGCCCTGCTGCGCTGGCAGCACCCCACCCGCGGGGTCATCCCGCCCGACCACTTCCTGCCCTTGCTCGAGGAGAGCGGGCTGATCGTGCCGCTGGGCCGTTGGGTGTTGCAAGAGGCGTGCCGGCAAGGCGCAGCTCTGCACCAAAACGGCTACCCCATCACCATGTCGGTCAACGTCTCGGCCCGCCAGCTCGAGTCCGACTCCCTGGTCACCGACGTCCGTCGGGCCCTGTTCACGTCTGGGCTCGAGCCCAACGCCCTGGTCCTCGAGATCACCGAGACCACGATCATCCGCGACACCGCTCTCATGGTCGACCGGCTCATCGCCCTCAAGGGCCTCGGAGTCCGCATCGCCATCGACGACTTCGGCACCGGCTACTCGTCGCTCGCCTACCTGCGCCAGTTCCCCGTCGACATCCTCAAGATCGACCGCTCCTTCATCAGCTCGCTGGCCACGACCGCGCGACTCGTCGATGCTCATCCACACCCTCGTCCAGTTCGGCAAGACCCTGGGCCTCGAGACCATCGCCGAGGGGATCGAGGAGGAGGGCCAGATGGACCCCCTCCTGGCCGAGCAGTGCGACACCGGACAGGGCTTCCTCTACGGGCGTCCGCTGACGCCTACCCAGCTCGACATCTTCCTGCGCACCCATCTCACCAAGGAGTCCTCGACGGCAGGTGGCGGAGGCGAACGCACGCGGTCCTGACAAGCGGATGGCACGCGCCCGCCTCCGACACTGCACCGGCGGATCTGGGCCCGCCCGTCAATCCACGGAGATGGTGCCGCCACCACCCGAGCCGGTGCTGCTGGGGCAACGGGCCTGCAGGGTGCTCACCTCAGAGGCGAGCCCCGCCTCGGCGTGGGTGAGGAAGGCGATCGGCCACTGCAGCCACCTCGCCTCCCGTCCCCCATGGGCGGCGATGCCTTGCAGCCTGGCCAGCACGGAGGCGACGTGAGTCTCCTCGCTCTGCAGACGGGCGATCACAGCCGGAGCGTTCGTGCAGTTGGGACCGGGGGCGGCCTCCGCCACGCCCGAGCTCACCATGGCAAGGGACCCTGCCAACGCCAGCGACGCCACGACCTTCTTCACCATCTGAGGCTCCTCCCGAGTTTTGACTACTCCCCGTGTGGGTTTTGACCACGAAGGGTGCTCGGCAACCGGGCCTCGGAGGTTGAGCACAACCGCTCCCCAAAGCGGGGGCGAAACGGATTGTTGTGCAGCCGGAGGGAAAGTACTCGAGCGCCGGTCCGGCCGGGACCGGCGCCTTCAGCTGTGCTCGGAGCGCCTCGACGTGGGGACGTTGTCCGGAGCGGCGTGCATGCCTTCTTCGGAGAGGGACACGAGCGTCGTCGGAAGCGGTTCGGGTGCTTCGTGCTTCTTGGCCTTGGGCCTCAAACGATCGAATCGCCGCCCGACCGTCTTCCCACCCTCTCGCGGCTTCGACGCGGTGGCTTCCGGGTTCTCACCTTCTAGCGGTGACAACGAAGGTGATATGACCCAAATATGGCGAGCCATTCGCCCCCTCCGGCGGACTCGTGTGCGGTCGGAACATCCCCACACCACTTGTGGTATGCGACACCCACGCGACGTGGTGGAGACAAAGGATGCACCGGGCCACGCAGGCTGTCAACGCGGGGGAACGCCCGATAATCCCAGGTAATTCACACTCCGTCGGCGGGTTACTTCTCAAAGTGCTGGTTTGGAATGTCCGGGGCCCGAACACTCTTTGCTGGAACCTCATGGTCCTCACGATGCACACGTGCATCACCAATATGGATCGGGAAAAGCGATCCCGATCACCCATCTCTTCGGCAATGCGTGGGCCTCGCCCGGGCAACTGACACGTGCACGAGCACATGTCGACGATCATCGAGACACTGCGGCCCGTCCGGACCTCACGAGCAAGCCAGGGCTTCCTCGAGCATTGCCTTCACGGCCTGATCGGGTTCACGCGCCGCGCCCCCAACAACACCTGGACAATCGGCTCAAGCATCGTGTCCGACCTGTCGAGATTGCTGGCAGGCGAGCGGGGGGCGTATGCGGTTCAGGCCATGGTTCGTGGTGGTCGGATTGACGGGCGTAGTCCTCGTCTCGCTCACCGTCACCCACGATCCGGTGGGAGCATCCGTGACGCCGGCGCAGGTCGACCACAGCTCCACGGCCTTCGGCCTCGACGCCCAGACGGCCACGGTCACATCCACGTCGCCCGAGCTCGTGGTGGCCTACGTGGCGGCCGACGGCGACAGCCCCGACCAGACCGTGAAGGTCAGCGGCGGGGGCCTGACCTGGACGCGGGTGGTGCGTTCCAACACCCAGCTGGGCGACGCCGAGATCTGGTCGGCCACCACCACCGGAGCCTCGCTCGCGGTGACCGCCACGCCCAAGATGTCCGGTCTCAACACCGAGCTCACGGTGATCACCTACAAAGGAGCGCAGCGGTGTGGGTGCGTCGGCCGCCGCGTCGGCGCGCTCGGGGGCGCCCACCATCAGCCTCACACCGGTCTCCTCGGGGAGCATCGCCACCGCCGTGGGCTTCGACTGGACCAACTCGGTCGACCGGACCCTGCCCTCAGGTCAGGCTCTGCTCGACCAGAACACGGACCCGGCCGGTGACACCTACTGGGCGCAGGACGCCACCGCGCCCACCACGGCCGGGACGAAGGTCGCACTGAACGACCTGGCGCCGACTGCCGACCAATGGGACCTCGCCGCCGTCGAGGTGACCTCGGCGTCGGCCACCACCACCTCGGGGCCCCAAGGCTCGGGCAACACCACGACGACGGGGACAGCGAGCACCTCCACTCCGGCTCCGTCCACGACAGGTCCCTCCACGACTGATCCGTCGGGCAAGGCCCCCACCACGACCGCGCCCGCCCCCACCACCACGGCCCCGTCGCCCACCACGACCACCCCCACCACCACCGGCGCCGTGCCGGCGGGGGTGGTGCTGGCGCCCATCGACGGGGGAACGGACTTCTACACCAGCCACGGCTTCACCAAGGCGGCGCCGCTGGACAATCCCAGCTTCTATCCCATCGGGATCTGGTACCCGTCGCTCAACTACGAGAGCGACGTGGCCACCTACAAGAGCCTCGACATCAACATGCTCGATCGGCCCGACGGGGGCTGCAACCTCAGCCTGCTGGCGGGCACGGGCATCTACGCCATCCCCCAGTACGGCGAGTGCGGGGGGCCCACCGGCGCCGGCATCGGCAACGAGTCGGTGGGTCTGTTCACCGATGACGAGGTGGACATGAATTACGGGCCCAGTGCCGGCTACAGCTATCTCCAGAACCTCATCGACGCCGTCCCCGCCAACCTCAAGAGCGGCCGGTTCTTCTGGAGCAACTACGGCAAGGGGGTGCTCCTGTGGGAGACCCAGGCCCAGGCGGCGCAGTTCGTCAACGACTACCAGCAGACCATCAGCGACGACTTCTACTGGTTCACCGACCAAGACATCAACCAACCCTGGGGGGTGGCACCGTGGAACCAGTGCGCCCAGTTCTATGGCCTGAACCAGGACTGCACCACCGACCAGGCCCAGCGGGGTAGCAACTACGGCTCGGCCATCGACTCCATCCGCTCGCTTCAGACCCCCGTGGGGTCCGAACCGATCTGGGCCTTCGTGGAGGACGGGTGCCCCTTCACCGCCCCTGACGACCAGTGCATCACGCCGGCCCAGATGAACTGGGCGGTGTGGTCGTCGATCATCCACGGGGCCCGCGGCCTCATCTACTTCAACCACTCCTTCAGCGGCCCGGCCGAGAGCGACAACAACTTCGAGACCCCCTACTTCACCACCACGGGGATCACACCCCAGGCCCAGGCCACCGACGCCCTCATCACGTCGCTGGCTCCGGTCCTCAACGACGACACCGCCCTGCACTACGTGACGGTCAGCCCGGCGCCCACCACCTTCAGCGGCATCGACACCATGGCCAAATACCACGACGGCCAGTTCACGATCTTCGCCGACACCCGTGACTCGGGCAGCGCCACCGACATCCCCGCCACCTTCCATGTCGCCGATCCGTCGGCCACGTCGGTGACCGTCGTCAACGAGAACCGCACCATCCCGGTGGTGAACGGCACCTTCTCCGACACCTTCGCCACCGGGGCCACCGTGCACATCTACCGCGTCAACGGGTAACGGGGAACGCTCCGGCCTCGATCGAGCCGGGCACCGCGTCCCGGTGCGGGTGCTGGTGGTCAGCTGTCGATACGTCACGGTCCGCCGAACCCTCGGCGGGCCAGGGCCGGGGCTGCGGTCTTTCGTCACCGAGCCTCGTGACCACGCTCCGGTCACCCTCAGTGACGGGGTCGAACCCGACATCGTGGGCTTCCAGGCCAGGCCAAGGGGCACAAAGGAGGGAGCCAGGCAGGCTGGCGAGGACCGAAAAGCCTGAAGTTTGGCTGAGTCGATGTCGAAACAAATTCCCGAAGGCGCAGGTACGACCCTACGGGGCGGCCGCCTGGCGGGAGGCTCGAAGGCACATGAGGGACAGGAACGCACCGGGCTGGTCCCAGGGCCCAGGCTCTGGGTCCCGACCCGGCGCGCCCCCCGACGATCTGGCGCGTTGGTTGGCTCCTCGGCCGACACCGGAACGAACGGCGACCGCCGCCCCCGTCCGCAACGGCGTGGACGGGTGGCAGCCCGACCCCTTCGGGACGCACGAGGAACGGTTCTTCAAGCACGGCGAGCCGACGCCCCTGGTGCGCGACGGTGGGGTGGGCTCCTACGACGACTCCCCTCCGCCCGCGCCATCGGCGCCACCTGCCTCTCCCTCTGGTTCCCCGGGAGCCACGGTGAGCTCCTCCCTCGCCTCCCTGCCGGAGTGGGCGGTGACCAACGTCGCATCAAGCGCCCCGTCGACTCCCGCCCCCTCGACTCCCGCCCCCTCGGCCGTGCCCACGGCCACCCCCGATCAGGCCGGCTGGTACCAACTGCCGGACCAGCCCGACATGGCGCAGTACTGGAACGGGCGTCAGTGGGAAGGCGCCCCCCAACCCGTCGAAGAGATCCGCCACGGCGCCGACTCACACCAGACGCCTTCGGATGCGGCACCGGCACAGCCCGGGGCCAGACCCACGCCACGCGGCTATGGCGGAGCCCGCCTGGTCTCGGCCGTGTTCAAGGTGGTGGCGTGGCTCGTGATCCTGGGCGGGATCATCGGGGCCGTCGCCACCAGCAAGTCGCTGCGCGACAGCGGGGCCACACACGGCCATGTCGTGGCGGTGGTCATCGGCATCGGCGCCGGCACCATCCTGGCCGCCGCCTCCCTGGCGTTCTTCGCCTACGTGCTCGATCTCCTCATTGCCATCGCGTCGGGCACCCGAGGAGACGACGCGTCACGGTGAGCGGAGCGTTCCCCGTTACCCGTTGACGCGGTAGATGTGCACGGTGGCCCCGGTGGCGAAGGTGTCGGAGAAGGTGCCGTTCACCACCGGGATGGTGCGGTTCTCGTTGACGACGGTCACCGACGTGGCCGACGGATCGGCGACATGGAAGGTGGCGGGGATGTCGGTGGCGCTGCCCGAGTCACGGGTGTCGGCGAAGATCGTGAACTGGCCGTCGTGGTATTTGGCCATGGTGTCGATGCCGCTGAAGGTGGTCGGCGCCGGGCTGACCGTCACGTAGTGCAGGGCGGTGTCGTCGTTGAGGACCGGAGCCAGCGACGTGATGAGGGCGTCGGTGGCCTGGGCCTGGGGTGTGATCCCCGTGGTGGTGAAGTAGGGGGTCTCGAAGTTGTTGTCGCTCTCGGCCGGGCCGCTGAAGGAGTGGTTGAAGTAGATGAGGCCGCGGGCCCCGTGGATGATCGACGACCACACCGCCCAGTTCATCTGGGCCGGCGTGATGCACTGGTCGTCAGGGGCGGTGAAGGGGCACCCGTCCTCCACGAAGGCCCAGATCGGTTCGGACCCCACGGGGGTCTGAAGCGAGCGGATGGAGTCGATGGCCGAGCCGTAGTTGCTACCCCGCTGGGCCTGGTCGGTGGTGCAGTCCTGGTCCAGGCCATAGAACTGGGCGCACTGGTTCCACGGTGCCACCCCCCAGGGTTGGTTGATGTCTTGGTCGGTGAACCAGTAGAAGTCGTCGCTGATGGTCTGCTGGTAGTCGTTGACGAACTGCGCCGCCTGGGCCTGGGTCTCCCACAGGAGCACCCCCTTGCCGTAGTTGCTCCAGAAGAACCGGCCGCTCTTGAGGTTGGCGGGGACGGCGTCGATGAGGTTCTGGAGATAGCTGTAGCCGGCACTGGGCCCGTAATTCATGTCCACCTCGTCATCGGTGAACAGACCCACCGACTCGTTGCCGATGCCGGCGCCGGTGGGCCCCCCGCACTCGCCGTACTGGGGGATGGCGTAGATGCCCGTGCCCGCCAGCAGGCTGAGGTTGCAGCCCCCGTCGGGCCGATCGAGCATGTTGATGTCGAGGCTCTTGTAGGTGGCCACGTCGCTCTCGTAGTTGAGCGACGGGTACCAGATCCCGATGGGATAGAAGCTGGGATTGTCCAGCGGCGCCGCCTTGGTGAAGCCGTGGCTGGTGTAGAAGTCCGTTCCCCCGTCGATGGGCGCCAGCACCACCCCCGCCGGCACGGCGCCGGTGGTGGTGGGGGTGGTCGTGGTGGGCGACGGGGCCGTGGTGGTGGGGGCGGGCGCGGTCGTGGTGGGGGCCGGGTTGGTCGTGGTGGTGCCGGTGGTGCCCGGAGAGGAGCCTGCAGCGGCCCGGACCTCGACGGCGGCGAGATCGAAGTTGTCGGTGGTGGGAGCGAGGTCGCTGAGTGTCACGTCGACGCCGGCGGTGGTCGGCGCGGTGGCGTCCTGCGCCCAGTAGGTGTCACCGAGCGCATCGGTGTTCTGATCGAGCAGGGACTCATCGGAGGGGAGGGTCCGGTCGACGGAGTTGCTCCAGTCGAAACCGACCAAGCTCACGAGTCCACCGGAGGTGTCCGGCGTCAGGGTGATCGTGGGCGCTCCCGTGGGCGCGGCATTCACGGTGGCTGCGCCGAAACCCGCCGCCCCCTGGTAGGTCACGACGGTCAGTTCGGTGTTGAGCCCCGGCTGGGTGGGTGCCGCCGTCACCGAGAACGAGGTGCCCGTGGTGGTGGCCGACCAGATCTCGGCGTCGCCGAGCTGTGCATTGGACCTCGCCACCAGGGTCCACGTCATGCCACCTCCGGCGACCAACACCGCCTGGTCGGGACTGTTCCCGTCGGCGGAGACGTAGGCCACGGCCAGTTCCCCGGGAGTGCTGGCCATCGAGACGGTCTGTGCACTTTGACCGAACGCCTCAGCCCTCTGATCGATCTGCACGGCGGGATCCGAAGCTCCGAGCGCCACGCGCGCTGTGACGACAGAGGCGAGGATGGTTCCCATCGCCGCCACGAGCATGAACGAGCGCCTGTTTCGCATCACCGACCTCCACTCGTTGAGACCATTCGGTCTGGACGCACCGCGGTTGGGGGTGTCGTCGACGCAACGCGGCTTCTTCGTCCTCGACGCAACGCCGTCCTCTGCGTTGCGTGCACTTTCCACTCTTTGCGTGCACTACCCACTCAGGTTTGTCCGAAACACCTCACACTTCTCCACCAATACGAGATTCCTTCGTGATTGAGTCGGGATTCGGGTCGTCATCTGATCAGACGGCGGTGTGGTGCCAGTGAACTCGACGTGACGTCAAAGTGAACTCTTCCCGGCCAGGAGACCCCCGGAGCCCGCCCGGGCCTAAGGGCCCGAGCCCGGGATTTGGGGACGAACGGCTCTTTTCCCCCGTGACCAGCGGCGCGACAACGAACAAGGAGATCCAGAGCGGAGAAGAGCCATGGCGGGGCGAGTCGGGGGCACCATCGGAGGGGTCGACCTGGAGCACGGGCCCGTAGCGCCCCCAGAGCCCCTCTTCCTGGGCGATGCCGGCTGGCCGGCCCCGGTGCGGCGGAGCCGGCGGCGGCGCTGGCCCTGGATCGTGGGCGTGCTCGTGGTCCTCGCCGGCGCCGGCGCCGGCGTCGTGTGGCTCACGTCGAGCGTGGCCAGGCCGGTGACGTTGCGCCAGGCCGAGACCCGGTTGGCCAAGACGGGGACCGAGGAGCCCGATGCCACCCGACCTGCACCCGGCGTCTACCTGTACAGAGGCTCGGGCACCGAGAAACTGTCGTTGCCGCCCATGTCCCAGACCGAAGGTCCTTCCATTCCCGGAACCGTCACCGTGCAGGGTTCCAACTGCTTCGTGTTCCGGGTCGACTACAGCACCCATCACTGGCAGACGTGGAAGTACTGCCTGCGCGGTGGGTCCCTGTGGGAGACCGGCGGCCAATCATGGCAGCTGTGGTCTATCGGCCCGCTCAACGTCACCAACCTGAGCTCGTTCACCTGTGCTCACAGCATGGCCGTCCCCAAGGAGGCCTCCCTCGACGAGTCGTGGGCGTCGAGCTGCACGGGAACCAACACCTCGGTGAAAGGGACGACGGTGAGTGCCGGGCCCTATCGGTTCGAGGGTTTCACCACGGTGTCGGTCGCCGGCACCGATGTCCGGGCGGCACGATTCTTGCGGTTGCGCACGGACTCGGGCGCGCAGCAGGGTACGGAACGCTCCGAGGTGTGGTTCAGCGCCAGCACGGGCCTGCCGCTGCGATTGCAGCAGGACATCAAGGTCACGAGCGCCACGCCCTTCGGCACCTCCACCTACACCCAGGTCGGGGTCCTGGCCATCGAATCAATGGCACCCCATCGCTGATTTCGAGGAGGATCCTTGTGACACCGGTGGGTCGGTCGTAGCGTGGGCACCATGGCAGAAGAAGGCGCCTATCGGCGCTACCTCGAAGCAGGAACGACGTTCACCCAGGTCACTCGCGCTCGGGCCGGAGAGCTGGTGCACGAGCTGATCATGACCGGCGAGCTCGAGCACCACAAGGCGAAGGACTGGGTCGACACCGTGGTGAGGGAGAACCGCGAGCGTTCCAAAGCGCTCATCTCGATGGTGCACGGCGAGGTCCGCAAGCACCTCGGGGGGCTCCGACTCTCCGAGCCCGACGACCGCGGCGAGGCTCCCGTGAAGGCGGCCGGTAGCAAGGCTCCCGTCAAGGTGCCCGGTAGCAAGGCTCCCGTCAAGGAGCCGGCCGGCCGCAAACCACCGGCCAAGAAGGCGGGTGGGGTGAGGGTGTCGGCGCCCAATCCGTGATGGGCCTCGGTGCGCCCCAACTCCGTCAACGACGTTCAGGGGTGCCGCCGGGTCGGGATGACGTGTCGTGAGGGTGGCAGTGCTCGGGGCCGGTTCCTGGGGCTCGACGGTGGCGTCTCTGGTGGCGCCGCGGCACCCGACCATCCTCTGGGCCAGAAGCGCCGAGGTGGCACAAGCCATCCATGTCGAGCACACCAACCGTGTGTACCTCCCCGGCTTCGCCCTGGCGCCGGAGCTGGCTGCCACCGGCGACATGGAAGAGGCGGTGTCCTCGGCAGATCTGCTCGTGGTCGGAGTCCCGACGTCGGGGTTCCGGGCCGTGCTCCAAGACGCCGCCACCTACATCCGACCTTGGATCCCCGTGGTCAGCCTGGCCAAGGGCCTCGAGGCGGACACCTTCCTGCGCATGACGGAGGTCATCAAGCAGGTGCTGCCCGGCCACCCCGCCGCCGTGCTGACCGGGCCGAACATCGCTCGGGAGATCATGGCCGGCAAGGCCGCGGCCGCCGTCGTCGCCACCGATGACCTGGCCGTCGGGAGCGCCATCCAGCGGGTCGTCACCCGAGGGGTCTTCCGCGTCTACCTCAACCAGGACGTCATCGGTTGCGAGATCGGGGGGGCGCTCAAGAACGTGATCGCCATCGCGGCGGGGATCGGCCAGGGCCTCGGTGTGGGCGACAACACCCGAGCCGCGGTGATGTCGCGCGGGCTGGCCGAGCTGACGCGCCTGGGCGTGGCTCTGGGGGCAGAGCCCACGACCTTCGCGGGATTGACGGGAATGGGAGACCTGATCGCCACGTGCATGAGCCCACACAGCCGCAATCGGGCCGTCGGTGAGCAGCTGGGCCTGGGCCGCCGACTGGACGACGTCCTCGCCGAGATGCACATGGTGGCCGAGGGAGTCAACACGGCCGTGCTCGTGCTGGCCCTCGCCGACCGCTACGACCTCGAGCTCCCGATCTGTGGCGTCATCGACCGGGTCATCCGCGGCGAGCTCGCCCCGGCCGATGCCTACTGGGGCCTCACCCCCGCCGGGCTCGAAGCCGAGCCCGGCTGAACGCGGCTCTGGGGCACGGCCCCACCGAATCCGACGTGCCGCCGCGGTGGGGTCCGGTCCGGACGGAATGGTGATCCGGCCCCGGACCTTTGTTGACACAGAATTTGATCGGGTCCGGACTTCTCGTTGATCCGGCTGGCGCACGCTTTGCAATTGGTCTGGAGACCTTGGTCTTCGGACTCTTCCATCCACGGCGGAGGCCATATGCGGCTCTTGAAGCGCCAGAACTCCAGCGGTCAAGGCCAGACAAGCGACAACGGGGGCACAAAGGCACCCGTCGCACCGTCCCCGGAGCCCGTGTCCGAACCGGCCACGACCCCACCCGAAGCGCCTTCCGCCGGCACCAAGACCGAAGCGGTCGAGCCCGAGGTCCGTCGCGACCTCGCCGCCGCCTTCGCTGCCGCTGCCGCTGCTCCTGCCGCTGCACCTGCCGCTGCACCTGCCGCTTCCGACGCTCCCAGCGAGGTCAAAGGGCCGACGGACAAATGGGTCGAGGAGACCGAAAAAGCAGTAGCCCAGGCGCGGGCGGTGGGAACTCCGGCGGCCTGGCGGACCGCAGCCCAAGCCGCCGTGGTCGTGGCGGAGATGGCGCAGACGATGCGGCTCACGACCCACGCCCACCTGATCGCCGAGCAGCTGGCTGAGGCCGCGGCATCCACCGCGCAACAGGCCGAGAGTGCCACCCAGGCCGCGGCCGACGCCATGCAGAGCGCGGAGGTGAAGACCCAAGCGGCCCAACAGGCCGAGCAAGCGGCTCAGGCCGCAGCCCAGGCTGCCGCCGACGCCAGGCGCAAGAGCGAACAGTCGACCCACGCCGCCCCCAAGGCGGTCGAAGCCGCCCAGGCCGCGGCCCAGGCCGCCGCCGACGCCCGGAGCACGGCCGACCGGCTCGACGAGGTGGTCGTCAAGGCGCGCTCGGCCAACACCCCCGAGGCATGGAGCGAAGCGCTGCAGGTCGCCGCGGCGCTATGGGCGAAGGAGGCCGGTCCCGCCGCGCCTCCCGCCGAGCAACTCGAGCACCCGGCCTGAACGTCAGTCAGTCACTGATCACCGTCTCCCGAAGCGGGGCGTCGAGCGGGCTCCGGGAGAAACCAACGGCCGGTGTGACGGCCTCCGCCCTCTCCGGGCGCGGGCGGGGCCAGAGCACGACCACGAGCATGGGCACGAGATAGGCCAGCCACACCACGACCTCGATGAGCACCGGGTAGGGCTGGATTCCGAACATGCCGGTCACGATGGACGAGAGGACCGTCCCCGGAGGAGCCAAGCGCGCCCAGTCGAACTGCGGGGACTGGCCGAACAGCACCCAGCCGGCGGCATTGGCGGCGTGGACGGCGGTCATGGCCAGGCCCGCAGCACTGAAGACCAGGACCACCGCCGTGGCTCTGAAGAACCGGGCGACGTCGAGGTGGATGCCACCTCGTACCACGGCCACGCCGACGACCACCGCCACCAGGACTCCGGCGACGGCACCGCA
The DNA here is from genome assembly GCA_963848335.1 of uncultured Acidimicrobiales bacterium. Lineage (GTDB taxonomy): Bacteria > Actinomycetota > Acidimicrobiia > Acidimicrobiales > UBA8190 > Chersky-840. The sequence continues at coordinate 765,303 of CAWKDD010000001.1, read as the reverse complement.
CGTCCCGAGGAGCGGCTCGCTGCCCTTGGCCCCGATGAGGGCCAGCACGAACACCGAGATCTCGAAGCCCTCTCGAAGCACGGCGAAGAACGCCATGCCGGCCAGCGCCCCGGCCGAGCCCCGGGCCAGCTGCCGGGCCGCACTGGCGCTCGAGTCGTGCACCAGGTCCTTCGGGAAGCGGCGCATCCAGATGACCATGTAGGTGACGGTCAGCACCGCGGCAGCTCCCACGCCGGCCTCGAAGCGCTCCTCTGCGATGGTCGACAGGTTTGACTCGACGAGCCACAGGCCGATGGCGATGGCGACGCAGACACCGGCCCCTGCCGCGGCGGCGATCCACACCAGACGGAGCTGGTCCCGGCGATTCTGGTGCACCAGGAAGACCGCGATCGCCCCCAGGATGACGACGGTCTCGAGACCCTCACGGAGTCCGATGACGAATGCGGGCAGCACGGTCAGCCCCTGACCGTGAAGGGCCAGTGGGACCGACGGGCGCCCGGGCAGCTGAAGACGTAGTGGCCCGGGCTGAGCCAGACCCCGAATCCGCCGGACAGGCCGGGGACGAGGTTCTCCTCTTCACCGGCGAGGGTGACGAGGTCGTGCGAGCGCAGCTCGACCTCCGACACCGCAGCGGCGTCGACGTTGGCGACCTTGACCGAGACGCCGTCGGTCGTGACGGAGGCGGGATGTGGCTCACAGCCCTGGGGTGTGACCGAGATGCTCACCTGGGCCACGCGGCGACGAGGGGCCTGCTTGGTTCGGTGCCGTCTGGCACCCGGCACACACGAGGACCGACGCGGCCGTCCCCAACAGCAGTGCCACCTTCACGGGCCCGGTTCCAGGGACCGACATCTAGCCGTTCACCACGTAGATGTGCACCGTCGCCCCCGTGGCGAACCTGTCGGTGAAGGTGCCGTTGACCACACGGATGGTGCGGTCCTCGTTCACCACCGTGACCGACACCGCCGCCCGGTCGGCCACGTGGAACGTGGCGCGCAGGTTCCGAGCGCGCCCGGCATCGCGGGTGTCGGCGAAGATGTAGAACCGGCCGCCGTGGTACTTGGCCATGGTCTCGATTCCCCTGAACGCACTCGGCGCCGGACTGGCGGTCACGTAGTTCAGGGCGGTGTCGTCGTTGAGGACCGGGGCCAGCGACTTGACCAACGCGTCGGTGGCCTTGGCCTGACCGGTGATTCCGGTCCTCGTGTAGTGCGAATCCTCGAAGTTGTTGTCACTCTGGGCCGGGCCGCTGAAGGAGTGGTTGAAGTAGATGAGGCCGCGGGCCCCGTGGATGATCGACGACCACACGGCCCAGTTCATCTGGGCCGGCGTGGTGCACCGATCGTCAGGGGCGCCGAAGGGGCATCCATCCTCCACGAAGGCCCAGATGGGCTCCGACCCCGTCGGGCGCTCCAGGGAACGGATGGTGTCGATGGCCGAACCGTAATTGCTGCCCCGTCGGGCCTTTGCGGTCGTGCAGCGGGCCAGGAAGAGGTGGGAGCAATACTCCGACGACGCGGGGGTGGTGAACCAGTACAGGTCGTCGCTGACCGTCTGCTGGTAGTCGTTGACGAACTGCGCCGCCTGAGCCTGGTTCAGCCAGATCAGGACGCTCGTGCCGTAGTTCGTCCAGAAGAAGCGACCGGCCTTCAGGCCGGGCGGGACCTTGGCGATGAGGTTCTGCAGGTAGGTGTAGCCCGGGCCCGGGCCGTAGTTGCCGTCCACCTCGTCATCGGTGAACAGGCCCACCGACTCGTTGCCGATGCCGGCGCCGCTGGGCCCCCCGCACTCGCCGTACTGGGGGATGGCGTAGATTCCCGTGCCCGCCAGCAGGCTGAGTTTGCAGCCCCCGTCGGGCCGATCGAGCATGTTGATGTCGAGGCTCTTGTAGGTGGCCACGTCGCTCTCGTAGTTGAGCGACGGGTACCAGATCCCGATGGGATAGAAGCTGGGATTGTCCAGCGGCGCCGCCTTGGTGAAGCCGTGGCTGGTGTAGAAGTCCGTTCCCCCGTCGATGGGCGCCAGCACCACCCCCGCCGGGACGGCGTCGACCACGGCCTGATCCGAGACCTGCGGAGCGATCTGCGCGTCCTGATCGACCCGGAGCGACGATGCCGCCAGACCCTGGGACGTCGTGAGCGAGACGACGATGCCACCGACCACGCCGATCATGACGATGGGCGCGAGCCTGGCCTTCCCGCCCACCATGACGCCTACAGGCCGACCGGACGGGGATTACCCTTCGCCGAAGCCGGGCTGCGGACGACGGGAGTCCACAGGTGCAATTCCGAGGGACGCCCGGCCAGCCCGTTGACATCGGCGCCGTTGGTGGCGCCGTTGGTGGCGGCACCGTTGGTGGGGGCGCCGTTGGAGGCGACGGGGTGAGCCGCGGTGGCGGCACCGCCGGTAGCGACGGGGTGGGCCGGGGTGGCGGCACCGCCGGTGGCGACGGGGTGGGCCGGCGGTGCGTGGCCGTTGCCGGCCGCGGTGGGCTCGGAGCCGTCCCGGACCTCGGCCCGCTTCCTGTCGATGGCGTCCCCGAGTGACACGAGGACGAACAGCAGCACCACACCCACTCCCAGCACCGCCACGATGGAGCGAAGTTTGCTCGACACCTTGATGACGGGGGGGCTCGAGGCGACCTGCAGAGCCGTGAACATGTAGGTCGAGTTGGTTCCCTGGGCCCGCTGCAGGCTGGAGAGGCTACGTTCGAGGGCGGCGCTCACCAGGGAGCTGGTCTTGAGCGCTTCGGCCGCCGTGGCGCCCGTGCCCGTCACCTCCACCATCGGCTCGGGAGAACCGTACAGGGAGATCGGCTCGACCGTGAAGCGGCTGTCGGCGCCCTGGTTCACCAGGGCCTGCTGGGTGGAGGCGCTGCTCATCCTGCTCACGATGGAGTCGGCGATGATGGACTGATCGTCGAAGCGCGAGAACACGTTGCTGGAGTTGATGTTGGCCAAGTTCGGGTTCAGGGCGATCTGTTCCGCCGTGGGGGGCGCGGGGGCGGCACGAAGACGTAGTCGACCGTCGTCTCGTAGAGCGGCTTGGAAAAGGCCGCGAAGTAGACGACCCCGAGGAACGTCAGCACGACAACCGGGATGACGAGGATCTTGTGCTTCCGAAGGATCCTCTCGATTGACAACAGGTCCATTTGCTCAGCCTCTCTCGTTGACAAGGATCATCTTCTCGTCGATGGCGGGGATCCCCGCCACCACGTTTCCGGCGCGGGCCACGAGCAGCCAACAGGCGCCGCACAGGCCCAAGATCAGTGCTTCCACGTAGGTGAACACGGGGAAGGACAAGGAGTCGAAGGTCGCCGAGCAGATCATGGCGGCGGCGGCCGATCCGGCCAGGGCGCCGCACAGCGTCCGCAGCTCGGGGTCGGCCGTCCGTTGCCGGGCCACCAGAGCTGTGGCCACGGGCAGGGCGAAGAAGTAGGTCAGGACGACCAGGCCCACGATCCCCAGTTCGATGGCGGTGGTCAGGTACTGGTTGTCGAGGATGTGCTGCACCGTGGGGAGGTACGTGCCCTCTCCGGTCCCGAACCAGGGGGCGTGCCGCACCAGTGTCTCGACGTAGGAGTAGTTGTTCGTCCGGTGGAGGATGGACGGGTCGCTACCCCCGAGGGTGAAGTAGCGCGCCAGCGTCCCGATCAACCCCGGCGCAGCCACGAACACCCCCGTCACCGCCACCGGCAAGGCGGCGATGAGCGGCAGGCGGCGCGCCCTGGGGAGCAGCACCACGAACATCCCCACCGAAACCGCCACCGCCACGATGGCCGATCGCGACACGCTCACGGGGATGGCGACGGCGATGCACATCATGGGGACCCAGCGTCTCCATGGCCTTCGGTCGCGGTCGTAGAGCAGGAGGTACAACGCCAGCGGCAGCAACATGCCCGCCACGACGCCCAGTTCGATGGGGTCGATCGTCGTGCCCGTGACCCGCTTCAAGCCTCCCCGGTAGGTGATGTCCGAGTTGGCGATGTTCACGGTGAATCCCGGGATCATGCGCAGGTCGTGAGCGAGGTCGATGTGCGTCCAGTACTGCAGCGCCGCCACCACGCCACAGAACGCTCCCCCCCACACCAGCGCCCGCAGGACCCGCTTGACCGACTACAGCGACCGACAGGCACTCCGCCGCGATCAGGGCCACCCCGGTCATGCCGGCCAGCTGCATCATCCACCGGTCGGCGGCGAGCTCTTCGGTCCCGGTCACCTGGGTCCGGTGCATGAGGGCGTAGGAGACCAGCGACACCAGCCACAGACCCCCCAGCGCGGCACGGGTGGGATGCCGGTTCTCGAGCGGGTTGTGCACTCCGAACAGCGTCGAGACGAGCCACCCGAAGAAGGCCACCAGGGCGACGAAGAACGCCACGAACCCCGCCGCGCCGACGGTCTTGATCACGGTGTCGGACGGAAAGAGGAAGAGCGTGACGACGAAGACCTGGAGCACGATCACGGCTTGGCCGCGCCGGGACGAGTCGGTGGGTGTGAAGCGGGCGGCGGCGGTCGTGGTCTGCATGTCAGGCGATCCTCGAGCTCTCGTCGCGCTCCCACGGCCCGTTGCGCCCGAACCGGGTCACGAGACGGCCACCGACGGCCAACGCCGAATAGGCCAGAGCGTCGACGGCGGGGCCGGGGCCGCTGCGGGCCAGGTCGAAGACGTCGCGCACCGTGCCCCGGGTCGTGGTGGGGCCCCGGGTCGTGGTGGGCGGGGCGACCCCCGACCCACGCCCGCCGATCTCGGCTTTGCCCCGGTAGTTGCGCCGCAGGATGCGAACCAGGTCGGCGGTGTGGCGAGGGGCCGTCACGACGGCTGCTTGGCAGGCGACGACCTCGATCTCGGCCTCGGAGAAGTGCCCGTCGACGATACAGGTCGTCGGCGACCACGTCGGGGTAGGGCCCGAAACGGCAGCGGCCCACCTCCGACAACCCGTAGACCCCCGCCCCCCACAGAGACCCCATCACCGCCGGCAGGCGCTCGCGGGCCGTGTAGTACTTGCGCACCGCGGCGGATGCGCCCTCGGTGTCGTAGGCGATGGGGGGCCGGACCGCCAGAGCGGGACCGGTGCGCAACCGCGCCACCAGCGGCGAGGGCGGATGGCCCGCGCAACACGATGTCGGCGTCGAGGTACAGGCGGGGGAAGACGGTCAGCATCTGCTCCCCCGCCCGCAGGGCCCCCGCCTTGGAGGCCTGGGGCAACTCGACGACGGAGACGGCGTGGCCGGCGGACCGGGCCAATCGGGCCGTGTCGTCGGTGCAGCCATTGCACGCCACCACCACCTCGAGCCGGCCGGGCTCGACCCCGTCGAAGAGCGCGTCGAGGCACCGCACGATGACGGCGGCCTCGTTGTGGGCCGGGATGAGGACAGATCCGACGGGAGTCGGCATTAGGGCGACCGCACATCCATGGGTGCTCACCTCGGAGGAACCCTTGTGGCGCCCCCAACTGGTCGGAGAACGGAGCGCCACGGACAGTGCTTGATACATCCCTGATACATGCCCTGATACATGGCCCGAGGAGACGCGCCCCCTCCACGTCTGCTCGAAGCCCCCACCACGGGGCGGGTCAGGGGTGGCCCTCGTCCCAATGGCCCAGGGGGATCGTGGCGCCGTCCCGGCGCATGCTGGTGGTGGCGGCTTCGAGGATCTGCAGGACGCGCAGGCCGGCGCGGCCGTCGGTCAGCGGGGCCCGCCCCTCGCCGATCGAGGCCACGAACTCGGCCACCACCGCCGCCAGGGCCTCGGTCTCCGACAGTGACGGCGCGCTCAGGTCCCCCGAGCGGTACGACACGGTGCGGGCCCGCCGGACCTCGGCGCTCTCCGAAGAGGCCCCGTCGACGATGTCGACCCCCTTGTCGTAGAGGCACAGCCGTTGCGAGGGGTTCAGGTCGTCCCAGACCACCATGCGCTCGGACCCCCCGATGATGGTGGTGCGGATCTTGGTGGGACTCAGCCAGTTGACATGGGTGTGGGCCACACCACCGCCTTCGAGACGCAAGGTCAGGTACCCGACGCAGGCGAACCCGGTGCCGAGGGGGTCGGCCCCCTGGGCGGAGACGGCGACAGGGCGCGACTGCGGGGGGAGGATCACGTCCAAGATGGCCAGGTCGTGGGGCGCCAGGTCCCAGAACACGTCGATGTCGGGCTGGAGCAGCCCGAGGTTGATCCGCACCGAGTCGACGTAATGGATGTCCCCCACCTCGCCCTCGCGCACCAGGCGCCGGATCTCCTGCACCGCGGGCGTGTAGCAGTAGGTGTGGTCGCACATGAGGACGAGACCCAGATCGGCCGCCACGTCGACGAGCTTCTCGCCTTCGGCGACGGTCCACGCCAGGGGCTTCTCCACCAGGACGTGCTTGCCGGCCTCGAGGCAGGCCAGTGCCACCTCGGCATGGGTGTGGGCGGGGGTGGCGACGGCCACGGCGCCGACGTGGGGGTCGCGCAGCACGTCCTCGATGTCGTCGGTGACCCCGATGGTGCTGTAACGGCCCACCGCCTTGTAGGCCCGCGACGCGTCGAGATCACAGACCCACCGCAGCTCGCAGGCGGTCGAGGCCGAGATGTTGCGGACGAGGTTCGGGCCCCAGTACCCGGCCCCGACGACGGCCATCCCGATGGCGTGCGGAGCCTCAGGCATCGTCATCGGCTCTCCACTGCGGCATGGAGCCCGTAGCGTCGTCCCACCTCGAGCGGATCGAGCGCCCGCGAGACCGTTGCCGTTGCCATTGCTTCCGTTGCCATTGCCATTGCCGTGAAGAGCGTGCCCGTCGCCCTGCACCGTTGGGTTGGAGAGCAGGTCGACCTCGGCCTCGAACCCGGCGGGGGCGAGCGCAGCCGGCCGGTTCCTGTTCGGGCCGAGCCGGGAGTCCTTGGGAACGCATCGGCACAGAAGGGAGCCGGCCAGCAGCCACAAGGCGAAGGGAGCGTCGTTGAGCACGTAACGGCGGAACAGCCTCTGGGGCTCCTGCCCGAGACGGTGCAGCCACTCCAGACCGCTGCGTTGCATCCAGCGAGGAGCCCGTCGGAACTGGCCCGCCACGAAGACATGACTGGCACCGGATCCGATGAACCACGTGCGGGGAAAGAGCTCGCGCAGCTTGAGGATGAGGCGTTCCTGCTTGGGGAAACCGAGCCCGCAGAAGACGATGTCGGGTGCGGCCCGCTCGATGGCCTCGACGATCCCCCCCATGGCCTGCTCGGAACGCTCGAATCCCCACGGTGGGCAGTACCCGCCGCGGAACTCGAGATCGGGTGACGCGTCGAGCAGACGCCGGCCGGCCTCCTCGGCCACTCCCGGTTCGCCGCCGAGGACGAACACCGAGCGGCCGCCCGCCGCGGCCGCCTCGCTGAGCGCCACGATGAGGTCGGCCCCCGCCACCCGTCCGGCCACGGGTGAGCCCAGGACGCCACAGGCCCAGACGATGGGCGTGCCGTCGGGCACCACGAGGTCGGCCCGGTCGGCGAGCATCCGCAGGACGGGGTTCCGGAACAGCCTGCGCATGATGTCCACGTTCAGGGTGATCAGCCAACCGCCTTGGTGGCGTTGGAGGCTGTCGACGATGTGCTCGACGATCACGCCTTGGCTGAGACCGTCGACGCGCACTCCGAGCAGGTTGACCTGCACGGCCTCTCGTCGGTTGATCCAGTCGGTGGCCGGCGACACGGTCAACGCCACCGTCGTACCCCCGGAGATGCCAGAGGTACCCGAAGCGGGCGGGCGGTCGGTGCCGAGCTCATGGGACGGGGTCCACCTTGTCTCGGCCCGTGAACGAGTGCATCAACGCCTTCAGGGCGTGCTCGACGACCACGGGCCCCGTGGCGATCAGGATGGAGATGTCGAGCCCGAAGGACCAGTTGTCGACGTAGAGGAGGTCGAAGCGCCGATAGGCGTGGAACGAGGGGTTGTCACGCGCCTCGATCTGCCACAACCCGGTGATTCCCGGCAGGACGTCGAGGCGGCGCAGCGACTCCTCGTCGAACTGCGCCACCTCGTCGACGAGGGCGGGGCGCGGCCCCACCAGGCTCATGGTCCCCGTGAGGACGTTGAAGAGTTGGGGGAGCTCGTCGATGCTGGTGGCACGCAGCAGCCGGCCGATGGGGGTCACCCGTGGATCCGAGTCCGCACCTTGAAGAGCGGCCCGTCGGTGCGCTCGTTGAGCAGGTTCAGCTCCGCCTGCAGGACCTCGGCGTCGGGGACCATGGTCCGCAGCTTGAAGAGCGTGAACGTGGCGCCGTCGCGCCCGACACGCGGTTGGCGCAGGAGGACCGGCCCACCGTCGTGCAGCTTGACGAGCGCGGCGGCCACGAGCACGACCGGGGCCGCGGCCAGCAACGCCAACGACGACAGGGTCACGTCCAACGCCCGCTTGAGCGCCCTCTCGAGGCGCGACGAGGAAGGGACTTCCACGTAGAAAGCCGCTTCCCTGGAGATGGGCAGCGAGCGGAGCCTCCTGCTGCCGACTCCTTTCAGTCCCGGCCAGAGCTGGACATGGAGCCCGGCGTGCATGGCGGCTCTGAGGACCTGTTGGATCTCGAGCCTCGACAGGGCGCTGGGGACGATCAACAGGCCGTTGGCTCCGGCCAGCCTGGCCAGGTCCGGGACCCGGTCCAACCCGTCGACGATGGGGACGTCTTCCCACATGCCGCGCTCGTGGTGCGCAGCGACCACGAGCTCGACCCGGTAGCCGAGCTCGGGCTCGGTCGTCACGATCGTCCACAGCTCCTGGGCATCGGCGTTCGCTCCCACGAGCACGACGCGGCGGGTGAACCGGCCCTGGGTGCGGCACCGGCTGAGCCACCGGTCGAAATTCCAGCGGAGGGCCACGAGGACCACGACACCGATGGCGCCACCGGCGACGGCCCCGGTCAGGCCGCCTCCGGCCCCCATGGCCCGGCGCACCACGACGAACGCCACTGCCCCGGTGACGCAAGCCCACACGATGCCGAGGCCCTGGGACGACTTCAAGGCGCACACCCGGGTCCGGTACAGACCGGCCACGGCCATCACGGCCAGCGTGGCGGCCGTGGCCCCGGCGGCACCGGCGAGGCGGGTGCCGAGACCGATCCCACCGGGATGCGCCAGGCTCACCCCCACCCACGCCAGGGCGGCACCGACAAGGTCGATGGCGAACAACCGGGTGCGCAGTCCCGGCCCTCGGCGTCCCCGGTGGGGCGGGGCCGCGGCGAGTGGCGCGCCGGCCGTCGGCTCACGTTCGTGCGCGAGAAGGGCGAGGGATCCCGACGTCGTGGCCGCGCTCTGGTGGCCGCTGGGTCCACGCATCGACGTGGGGAGCTCCGGAGCCAGGGTCAGCTGCTCGTCTTGTCGAATCCCGATGTCGGACATCGCCAGAACGGAGGCGAGGTCCCCACTTCTGATACTGGCCCCGTTCCGAAAGGTCCTGGTGCGAAGCGCCTCGAGCTATGACGAGGTGACACCCAGCTCTGCCATCAACCGCTCCAGATGTTCCAGGCATCGCCCGCGCGTCGGCCCGATGCTGCCGATCCGCATCCCGAGCAGTTCCGAGAGCGCCTTGTAGCTCATGGCGTCGTCGCTGAGCAGGAGACCGAGCAAGCGCTGACACCGTGGAGGCAGGCGGCTGTAGGCGAGACGCAGAGCCCGGTCGCGCTCGGCGTCGAGCGTGTGGGCGTCGGGGAGACCGAAACGGGAGTCCGGGATCTCGGCCAGGCCCTCGGAACCGTCCCAGGCCCATCGGTTGGTGGTGCGCAGGACCCGGAGGCATTCACGGCGCGCCGTGGTGGCCAACCACGACCCGACTCGGGCCGGTTCCCGGATGCGATCGATGTTCTCGAAGAGCTTCAACCAGGTGATCTGCGAGATCTCGGCGGTATCGGCGGACCCGAGCCGGCACGAGTGACAGATCACGCGGATCATCCCCGAGTACCGCCGCATCAGCTCCGTCCACGCCCAGTCCTCGCCCTCGGACGCGGCCTTGACCACAGCGATCAAGGCGCCATCGCTCTGCGCTGTCCTCGCTATCGCCGACGATCTCGTCGACAGCTCCGACGACGCTCTCGTCGGCCGCTTCGGCGACTCCCGCTGCGTCGTCGATCTCATTGGGGTGTTCCGCGGCGGCTTCTCGAGGCATCTGGGGGCTCTTCAACGCACGCTTTCCGATATGCGAGGGGGTTGGTCGGGCAGGACTTCCGCACAGCCTTCAGGGGTCAAACAGGGGCACACACGACGCGATATTCAGGACGACCGGAGTAGATTTGACGAGGAACACCCGGTCCCGCGCCGGTCCCCGCCATTGGCACCCCACATCACTATGGGACGCCACGCCTCACTGTGCGCGCGTGGCTTCTTCGGTGTCATCACCAAAATTGAGAAGATTTGAGAGGGCCACCGTTGAGACGACTCGACGAAGGTGCACCTCCACGCCGGATTCGTTGCTACCTGGTAACCAAACAGCGAAGAAGGATGGTCTGGAGTTGCCACTGTGACCAACGTGGCCATTTGGACCGATGATGGAAGATGAACGCCACAGGCGTTCACGTGATCACGTAGGAAATGACATGACCGGGAACATTTTGGAACAATACGAGCGCATTACGGAGGTGTCGCGAATTGCTAAATGCTCGGGCGTGGGAACGAGCGTCGCTCGCGCAATACGAAGCGGACCGTGCACCGACGTGTGTCGAAGTCGGCTACCGGGCCGAATGGCGCCACCGCGTAGTTGGCCACCGCGTAGTTGAACGTTGTGTGAACGAGCCGATGTCGAGCTTCCGATGCCGGTGCCGTGTTGTTCAGGATTCGGAACGACCCCCGGGAGCCGAGCACGAGATGGCCCGGGGGGCGTGGTGGGACTCCGAAGGTTCGGTCACCGGGGAACAGGAGCAACCGTGCGGAGCCGATTGAGCACGTATCGCCACCAGGCGCGCCTGGCGCGGGCCGACCGGATCCTCAACATCGCCGACGCGCGCCGACGCGCCCGTCGGGTGCTTCCTCCCGTCGTCTTCGACTACGTCGACGGGGGAGCCGACGACGAGCACACCATGAGGAACAACGAAGCGGCCTTCGCCGAGATGGCCTTCGTCCCCCGCATGGCCCTCGACATCGGAGTCCCACAGCTCGGGACCACGGTCCTGGGAACTCCCCTGTCGATGCCCGTCCTGCTGGCGCCCTGTGGCCTGGTCCGGGTCATCCATCCCGACGCGGGTCCGGGGGTGGCTCGAGCGGCGACGCGCCAGGGAACCGTGAGCGTTCTGAGCACGGTGGCGGGCAGTCCGCTCGAGGACGTGACGGCGGCGTCGAGCGGACCGCTGTGGTTCCAGCTCTACTCGAGCGGAGGCCGGGGCGAGGCCGAGGCTCTGGTGGATCGGGCCCGGGCCGGGGCGGTGCGTGCCCTGGTCGTCACCGTCGACACCCCGGTGCTCGGCAACCGGGAGCGGGACGTGCGCCACGGGGTGCGCCCCCCGCTGCGGGTCTCGGGGCACAACGCCATCCACCTCGGGCCTCAGGTGCTGAGCCGTCCCGCCTGGACGGTGCGGCTCGCCCGTGACGGGCTCAAGATGGCTCGGGCTCCGCGAGGGACCGAGACCGTAGCGACGGCCACGGCCATGGCCGCGTCGCCGTTCCACTGGGACGACGTCGAGTGGCTCCGCACCATCTGGCCCGCACCTCTGGTGGTCAAGGGCATCCTCACCGCTGACGACGCCCGGCGCGCCGTGCAGGCGGGCGCCGACGCCGTGATCGTCTCCAACCACGGCGGCCGCCAGTTGGACGGGGCGCCCGCTGCCCTGCGGGCCCTGCCCGACGTCGCCGCGGCCGTAGGCACCGACGCCGAAGTGCTCATGGACGGCGGGGTGCGGCGGGGTGGTGACGTGGTCAAGGCCCTTGCCTCGGGGGCCAGGGCCGTCCTCATCGGGCGCCCCTACCTCTACGGGCTGGCGGTGGCGGGTGAGCCCGGGGTCGAGCGCGTGCTCGAGGTGCTGCGGACCGAGATGGTGCGGACGCTGGCGCTCATGGGTTGCGCGTCGGTCGAGGACCTGGGCCCGGACTGGGTCCAACCGGCGCGCTTTCCCTGACCGACGGTCCCGCGCCCGGCGCGGGGCCGCGTCGCGGCGTCGGGATCAGCCCCCGCTCGTCGCCAGCACCGCCCCGTCGTCGGAGGTCGTCGTCCCCACCGCCCAGCAACCGCGCGCCGGGCAGGACACGCCGTAGAGCAGGCTGATCCCGCTGGGGGCGCCCTGGATGCTCCAGGTCGTGCCGCCGTCGGTCGTGGCCATGACCGTCTCCCGCTTCGACGAGCTCGCCCCTACCGACCGGCAGTCCCCGCTCGACCGGCACGACACGGCGTCGAGGAGGCTGACCCCGCTCGGGACGTTCTGGGCCTTCCAGTTGTCGCCGGCGTCGGTCGTCGACAGCACGACTCCGGCGTTCGACGAGCTGGTTCCCACGGCCCAGCAGTCCTTGGCGGTGGGGCACGACACGCTGTCGAGGGCGTAGAGGCCGCTCGGGAGGGTCTGGGCGATCCCGGTGGGGAGGGTCTGGGCGTTCCAGGTGGTGCCGCCGTCGGTCGTGGACAACACCGCCCCCGTGTTCGTCGAGGTGGCACCGACGGCCCAGCATGCGCTCGTGGTCGGGCACGACACGGCGTTGAGGAGACTGATCCCGTTCGGGATGACCTGGGCGCTCCAGGTGGCACCGCCGTCGGTCGTGGACACCACCGCCCCCGTGTCGCTCGAGGTGGCGCCGACGGCCCAGCAGTCGCTCGTGGTCGGGCACGACACCCCCCTCAGGGCGTAGAGCCCGGTGGCGAGGGTGCCGTTCTGGAGGTTCACGGCGTGGGGGACGGTCTGGGCGATCCAGGTGGCACCGCCGTCGGTCGTCGACAGCACCGCCCCCGTGTTGGTCGAGGTGGCGCCGACGGCCCAGCAGTCGCTCGTGGTCGGGCACGACACGGCGTCGAAGCCCACCACGTGGGCGCCGGCCGGAACGTGCTGGGCACTCCACGTCGCACCGACGTCGGTGGTGGCGAGTATGGATCCACCCCCCGACGAGCCCGTTCCGACCGCCCAGCAGTCACCGCTGCTCGGACACGACACACCGTTGAGGGCGTTGGTCCCGCGCGGCAGCGTCTGTCGGCTCCAGGTGCCCGCGCCGGTGGCGGTGCCGGTGTTGCCGGTGCCCGTGGCCGAAGGTGTCCCTCCGCCGCAGGCGGTGGCGAGCAACACGACGACAAGCCCGCTGAGCGCCAAGGCGGCGCGGCGCCCGATCTCAGGCATGGCGTCTCGCCCACTGGGCACGTTGGCAAACCTCCGATGGTGTCGGCGCTCGCGTGGCGACGCCCGTTGCGATGATCATAGGAGCCGGGTCGCGACAAACCCGGGCAGGTCAGGCCCCGACCCGACCGCCGGGCAGGCGCCGCCAACTCGAGCGGCGGAGCACGAAACGCAGCGAACGGCGATGCACCGGATCTGCGCATCGGAGGAGCTCGTGCAGCACCACGACGGCGCGGAACACGGTGCTGCGAGCCCGGCCGTGGCGCTTCTCGTAGTACCGGATCCGGTTGACCGCCATCAGGGCCGCCAGGTCCGGGCTGTGCCCCGAACCTCCCTGGCGATGCCTGGCGCGCGCGCGTCGGGCACGTACTCCACCGACCATCCCCGGGCTCGGGCCCGGGCCGCGTAGTCCGTCTCCTCGGAATAGAGGAAGAACCGGGCCTCGTCCCACGGGCCCACCGCGGCGTCACATCGGGCCGCGATCAACATGACCGCTCCCGTGGCCCAATGGGCCCGATGGCGGCGTTCGTAGAGGGCCGGTGTCCGGACCATCTCGCTCGCCCAGCCCGGGCGGTGGGGGAAGCGGGCGCCGAACAGCGCATCACCGAGGGCGCGCAGAGCGGTGGGCTCCCGGCGCAGTGACGGGTAGAGCGATCCGTGCTCGTCGAGGAGCCGCGGGACGGCCACGCCCACCCCGGGCCGAGCCAGCGCCGCGAACAAGGCCGAGACCGAGCCCGGATCGAGGACGAGGTCGGCGTTGAGCACCAGCATCGACGCGCACGGCCCGGCGTGGTCCCGGCCCACGTTGATGGCCCCGGCGTAGCCGAGGTTGGCGCCGGCCCGGACACAGGTGGCCGCTCCGGTGTGGCGCGCCACCTCCAGGGTCCCGTCCGACGATTCGTTGTCGACGACGACGGTCCGGACGCGCAGCCCGTCGGTGGCGGCGGGAAGCGACGCCAGCAGCGGTGCGATGTCGTCGGCGTTGTTGTGCGTGACGATGATCGCCACACAGTCGACGTGGTCCGGTCCGACGGCCTTCCCCGTCATGTCCGCGATGGCCGCCACGTCCACACCCGGTGGGGGCGCCACCGCCGTCTCGGTGCGCGCCATCACCGGTCCGTCGCCCCCACGGCGGCGGCCTCGATGCACACATACCTCACGGACCCCACGAGCACCGCCGAGAGGTTCATCGACGAGACCTGATCCCACGCACGTTCAACCGGAGCAGGCCTCCATCCAGGTGATACACCTTTCAGCCCCACAGGTTGCCTTCCCGGCGTATCAACAGCCCGGGGCGTGCCTCCAGACATCGAGACGCATCTCCTCGGAGGTGCCCCTTCAACCGGGAAGAGGGTGTGGTTCGTTTGGCCGGCCGCGCACAGCGAGCGATCGGGAGCATCGGTTCGCCTGCCCTTCGACGCCACAAGTTGCTCACGGCGAGCTTCGCCGTGGCCCTCCTGGCCGGCCTGTTGACGGCCGTCTTGAACCTGGGGGGCGTGGCCACGGCGGGCACCACCGTCGGACCTCCCACAGGCTGCACGCCGGGCATGAACCCGGTCCAGTGCGAGAACGCGCAACCGGGCACGCCCATGGCGGAGTCACCCATGAGCCTCCCCTACACGAGCACCGGTGACCCCACCATCCAGGGATTCACCACCTCGATGAGCGTGGACGTCGGTCAGACCGTTTCCTTCAAGGTCGACGCGCCCACGGTGTCGGCGTGGCACATCAACATCTTCCGGATGGGCTACTACCAGGGCCTGGGCTCCCGGGAATGGGCCTCGGACATCCTGCCTTCGGTGACGCTTCCGCAGTCCCAGCCCGCCTGCGAGGTCAACCCGGGTGGCGGGCAGGCCACGGGGCTGATCGACTGCGGCAACTGGGCCGTGTCCGCTTCCTGGCAGGTGCCGAGCTACGCCGTGTCGGGGCTCTACGTGGCGCTGCTGATCCGCGACGACACCGGTGGGGTGAGCGAGGTCCCCTTCGTGGTGAGCGACCCCTCCAGCACGTCGGACATCGTGTACCAGACCTCCGACGCCACGTGGGAGGCCTACAACGCCTACAACCCGCCGGGCGTCACCAATCCCAACGGGACGGGCATCGACGCCGGCAACAGCCTCTACCAGTGCTACATCTCCTGTCCCCCCGGTGAGCCCGGTGGATATGTCACCACCCCCGCCACCGAGGTGTCCTACAACCGGCCCTTCCAGGACGGCGGCATCGACGAAGGCCGGGACGGGCCCTTCTACTCCGAGTTCCCCATGATCCAGTACCTCGAGGAGAACGGCTACGACGTCTCGTACATCAGCGAGAACGAGACCGACAGCGACCCGGCCCTTCTGACCGGGCACAAGATCCTCATCTCGAGCGGGCACGACGAGTACTGGTCGGCCAACATGCGCAACAACGTGGAGAACGCCCTCAAGTCCGGCGTCAACTTGGCCTTCTTCAGTGGGAACGAGGACTTCTGGAAGACCCAGTACGCCCCCAGCCCCATCGACGGGACGAGCGACCGGACCATCATCTCCTACAAGGAGACCCACAACGAACCGCCCTACGGCACCTCCGCGAACCAGTACGACCCCGGTGACCCGCCCACGTGGACCGGCAGCTGGCGCGATCCCCAGGGAGCCGGAAACGGTGGCGACAGCCCCGAGAACTCGCTCACCGGGCAGTACTTCATCGTCAACTCCGCGGCCCAGAACACCAACATCCAGGTCCCCTACCAGTACGCCAACCTCCAGGTGTGGAAGAACACGGCCGTGGCCAAGCTCACCCCGACGAGCTCGCCGGTCGTGCTGGGTTCGAACCTCGGCACCATCACCGACGATGCACCGGGCTTCGGCACTCTCGGATACGAGTGGGACGTCGACGCCGACAACGGCTCGAGGCCCGCGGGCGAGATCGACCTGTCGTCGACCACCTCCACGACGACCGGGTCCTTCGTCAACGACTACGGGACGGTGCCGACCAACAACGACACGACCGAAACGCACCACCTGACCCTGTACCGGGCGTCGAGCGGGGCACTGGTCTTCGGGGCGGGGACGGTGCAGTTCTCCTGGGGGCTCAACAACAACAACCCCATCCAGGATGGGTCGGGCCCGTCGGACCCGAACATGCAGCAGTTCGTGGTCAACCTCTTCGCCATGATGGGCGTCCAGCCCACCACGCTGCTCTCCGGTCTGGTACCGGGCGCGGGTCCGGGCACCACCACGCCGCCCACCTCCGCCGATCACCAGCCCGACCAACAACGCCACCCTCGCCGACGGCTCCCCCACCACCGTCACCGGAACCGCCACCGACACCAGCGGAGGCGTGGTGGCGGGCGTGGAGGTGTCGGTGGACGGCGGCAAGACGTGGCATCCGGCCACGATCAACGGTGTCGACGCCGCCACTGTCACGTGGAGCTACGCGTGGCAGGACGCCCACGGCACACCGTCGACGGTGATCGAGTCGCGTGCCACCGACAGCAGCGGCAATACCGAGACCCCCTCTGACGGCATCACGGTCAACATCAATTGCGGCGCAGGCTGCTCGATCTTCGGCTCCGGTTACGTGCCCGCCACGACCAACAACGGGACCACCAACCCCGTGACCGTGGGCGTGAAGTTCACCTCCGACACCTTCGGGACCATCAACGGCATCAAGTTCTACAAGTCAACCGCCAACACCGGCACCCACGTGGGACAGCTGTGGACGAGCTCCGGACAGCTCATGGGCACGGCCACCTTCACCAACGAGACGGCGTCGGGCTGGCAGCAGGTGCTCTTCGCCACACCCGTTCCCATATCCCCCAACACGACCTACGTGGCCAGCTACTACGCGCCCAACGGGCACACCGCCGAGGACGACGGCGCCCTCGAGCCCGACCCCCTGCCCGACGCCATGCCGAGCAACGCGGACGGACCTCCTCTGCACGCCGTGCGCAACACGTCTGCCAATCCCAACGGTGTCGAGGTCGCCGGAGAGGGCTTCCCCACCGAGGGAGACGTGAACCCGGGCGGGGACAACTACGGCGTCGACGTCCTCTTCACACCTCAGCCCGGTGCCGGCCCCGTCTCCTCGGTGACCGCCGGCGCGGGATACGGCTCGGCCACGTTGAGCTGGAATGCGCCCTCCACCGGTGGACCGGTGACGACCTACACCATCACGCCCTACATCGGGTCGACCGCACAACCCACCACCACCGTGACCGGCAGCCCGGCGCCCACGAGCGCCACGGTCACGGGCCTCACCAACGGCACGAGCTACACGTTCACGGTCACGGCGTCCAACCCGGCGGGAACGGCCGTCGCCCTCGCCCAAGAGCAACGCCGTCACCCCCAGCACCAACGCGCCCCCGGTGTACGTCCAGCAGGCCCATGCGGACGCCTCGTCGGTGTCGACGAGCGGCGATCTCGGTGCAGATGACGTCGAACGTCAGCGCCGGGAACCGGCTGGTGGTCGAGGTCGGAGCATGGAACGGCGGGGGTGCCAACACCTCGAGTGTCACGGACTCCGGCGGTGACACCTTCACCGAGCTCACCAGCTTCAGCGCCTCGGACGGGACCCAGATGAGCATCTGGACGGCACCGATCACCAACAGCGGTGGGACCATGCCCACCATCACGGCCAAACCCGGCGCCACCAGCGACATGGCCATTGCCGTCCTCGAGTACCAGGGCCTCTCGACGGCGGCGGGGACCACCGTCCTCGACCAGCTGGCGACCGCACCGGGGACGACCTCGGGCGCGGCCACGGTGTCGTCGGGGGCTACCGCCCGACGAGCGGCACCAACGAGCTGGCCTTCGGCTTCTACGCCGACTCCGGGTTCGGCGACACCCTCGGCGGCGGGTCCGGCTACAACGTCCGGGCCAACAACTCACCGGCCGGTGACATAGAGATCCTGGCCGAGGACACCGTCCTCACCGGGCCCCAGACCCCCGACGCCTCGGTCAGCACCGGAGCCGGCACGACGTGGCTCATGGCCACGGTGGTCCTCAAGACCGAGGCCATGACCCCACCGACCGTGCCCGAGCGCGCCGACGAACGTCACCGCCCTCCCCGGAAACGGGTCGGCCCAGCTCGGGTGGAACGCGCCGGCCGATGGCGGAGCGCCGATCTCCAGCTACACCATCACCCCGTACATCGGCTCAAGCGCCCAGACGCCGGTCGTCGTGAGCAACGCGCCACCGGTGTCGAGCGCCAACGTGAGCGATCTGACGCCGGGAACCGCCTACACGTTCAAGGTGGCGGCCACCAACGCGGTCGGGACCGGACAGGCGTCGAACGCCGTCGAACTCGGTCACTCCCGCCAACCTCACCCAACCGGCCGCGCCGACCAACGTGACGGCCACGGCGGGGAACACATCGGCCACCGTGTCGTGGACCGCGCCCAACAACGGGGGGAGCCCGATCACGTCCTACACCGTGACCCCCGAGACCCCGGGGAACGAGGGAACCACCGAGCTGACCCCGGTCCAGGTGACCGGGAATCCCCCGGCCACGTCGGTCACGATCACGGGGCTGACCAACGGCACGTCGTACCTCTTCAGCGTGGAAGCCACCAACGCCGTGAACACGGGCAACCCCACCGACTCCAACACGGTGACCCCGGCCACCGTTCCGGTAGCCCCGACGGCGGTGAACGCGACAGCGGGCCAAGGGGCGGCCATCGTGACGTGGGCACCCCCGGCCAGCGACGGCGGGAGCGCGATCACCGGCTACACCGTCGTGCCCTACGTCGGCTCCACCGCCCAGTCGTCGTTGAGCGTGACCGCATCGAGCACGGCCACGTCGGCGACGGTGCCGGGCTTGACCAACGGCACGACCTACACCTTCACCGTGAGCGCCACCAACGGCGTGGGCACCGGGCCTGGCTCCTCGCCCTCGAACGCGGTGACGCCCAGCGTGGCCGCGGTTCCTCCCGGCACGCCCTACGGGGTCACGGCCACGGCAGGGACGGGTTCCATCACCGTGGGGTGGGCAGCACCTTCCAACGGCGGGTCGACGATCACCAGTTACACGGTGACGCCCTACATCGGCTCGACGGCGGGCACCGCCACCGTGGTGACCGGCAACCCCGCCCCCACCACGGCCACGTTCGCGGGGCTGACCAACGGCACGACCTACACCTTCACCGTGAGCGCCACCAACGGCGCGGGGACCGGGGCGGCCTCGGGAGCGAGCAACCTGGCCGCGCCCGAGGCGTCGGCACCGGCGTGTCCGTGCACGCTGCTGGGTTCGTCGACCCCGGCCGTGGCCGACAGCGGTGACACCAACGGCGTGAACCTGGGGGTGGCCTTCAGCGTCGACCAGCCCGGCTACATCACCGGGGTCCGCTTCTACAAGGCGTCGGCCAACGTCGGCACCCACGTGGGGAGCCTGTGGAGCTCGACGGGGACGCTTCTGGCCCAGGCCACCTTCACCAACGAGACGGCGTCGGGCTGGCAGCAGGTGTCGTTCTCGTCGCCGGTGGCGGTGAGCGTGGGGTCCACCTACGTGGCCTCCTATCTCGACCCCGACGGGCACTACTCGGTCACCAACAGCGCCTTCGCCTCGTCCAACATCAACAGCCCGCCGGTCTACGGGTTGGCCACCACCACCACCCCCAACGGCCTCTACCTCTACGGATCGAGCTCGGCCTTCCCCACCGCCACCTACAACGCCACCAACTACTGGGTCGACCCCGTCTTCAACCTGAGCCAGACCAGCGGCAACGTGCCGGGCACCCCCTCGGGGGTCACGGCCACGGTGGGGGCGGGATCGATGACGGTGGCCTGGACGGCACCTTCCAACGGCGGGTCGACGATCACCAGTTACACGGTGACGCCCTACATCGGCTCGACGGCGGGCACCGCCACCGTGGTGACCGGCAACCCCGCCCCCACCACGGCCACGGTCGCGGGGCTGACCAACGGCACGACCTACACCTTCACCGTGAGCGCCACCAACGGCGCGGGGACCGGGGCGGCCTCGGGAGCGAGCAACCTGGCCGCGCCCGAGGCGTCGGCACCGGCGTGTCCGTGCACGCTGCTGGGTTCGTCGACCCCGGCCGTGGCCGACAGCGGTGACACCAACGGCGTGAACCTGGGGGTGGCCTTCAGCGTCGACCAGCCCGGCTACATCACCGGGGTCCGCTTCTACAAGGCGTCGGCCAACGTCGGCACCCACGTGGGGAGCCTGTGGAGCTCGACGGGGACGCTTCTGGCCCAGGCCACCTTCACCAACGAGACGGCGTCGGGCTGGCAGCAGGTGTCGTTCTCGTCGCCGGTGGCGGTGAGCGTGGGGTCCACCTACGTGGCCTCCTATCTCGACCCCGACGGGCACTACTCGGTCACCAACAGCGCCTTCGCCTCGTCCAACATCAACAGCCCGCCGGTCTACGGGTTGGCCACCACCACCACCCCCAACGGCCTCTACCTCTACGGATCGAGCTCGGCCTTCCCCACCGCCACCTACAACGCCACCAACTACTGGGTCGACCCCGTCTTCAACCTGAGCCAGACCAGCGGCAACGTGCCGGGCACCCCCTCGGGGGTCACGGCCACGGTGGGGGCGGGATCGATGACGGTGGCCTGGACGGCACCTTCCAACGGCGGGTCGACGATCACCAGTTACACGGTGACGCCCTACATCGGCTCGACGGCGGGCACCGCCACCGTGGTGACCGGCAACCCCGCCCCCACCACGGCCACGGTCGCGGGGCTGACCAACGGCACGACCTACACCTTCACCGTGAGCGCCACCAACGGCGCGGGGACCGGGGCGGCCTCGGGAGCGAGCAACCTGGCCGCGCCCGAGGCGTCGGCACCGGCGTGTCCGTGCACGCTGCTGGGTTCGTCGACCCCGGCCGTGGCCGACAGCGGTGACACCAACGGCGTGAACCTGGGGGTGGCCTTCAGCGTCGACCAGCCCGGCTACATCACCGGGGTCCGCTTCTACAAGGCGTCGGCCAACGTCGGCACCCACGTGGGGAGCCTGTGGAGCTCGACGGGGACGCTTCTGGCCCAGGCCACCTTCACCAACGAGACGGCGTCGGGCTGGCAGCAGGTGTCGTTCTCGTCGCCGGTGGCGGTGAGCGTGGGGTCCACCTACGTGGCCTCCTATCTCGACCCCGACGGGCACTACTCGGTCACCAACAGCGCCTTCGCCTCGTCCAACATCAACAGCCCGCCGGTCTACGGGTTGGCCACCACCACCACCCCCAACGGCCTCTACCTCTACGGATCGAGCTCGGCCTTCCCCACCGCCACCTACAACGCCACCAACTACTGGGTCGACCCCGTCTTCAACCTGAGCCAGACCAGCGGCAACGTGCCGGGCACCCCCTCGGGGGTCACGGCCACGGTGGGGGCGGGATCGATGACGGTGGCCTGGACGGCACCTTCCAACGGCGGGTCGACGATCACCAGTTACACGGTGACGCCCTACATCGGCTCGACGGCGGGCACCGCCACCGTGGTGACCGGCAACCCCGCCCCCACCACGGCCACGGTCGCGGGGCTGACCAACGGCACGACCTACACCTTCACCGTGAGCGCCACCAACGGCGCGGGGACCGGGGCGGCCTCGGGAGCGAGCAACCTGGCCGCGCCCGAGGCGTCGGCACCGGCGTGTCCGTGCACGCTGCTGGGTTCGTCGACCCCGGCCGTGGCCGACAGCGGTGACACCAACGGCGTGAACCTGGGGGTGGCCTTCAGCGTCGACCAGCCCGGCTACATCACCGGGGTCCGCTTCTACAAGGCGTCGGCCAACGTCGGCACCCACGTGGGGAGCCTGTGGAGCTCGACGGGGACGCTTCTGGCCCAGGCCACCTTCACCAACGAGACGGCGTCGGGCTGGCAGCAGGTGTCGTTCTCGTCGCCGGTGGCGGTGAGCGTGGGGTCCACCTACGTGGCCTCCTATCTCGACCCCGACGGGCACTACTCGGTCACCAACAGCGCCTTCGCCTCGTCCAACATCAACAGCCCGCCGGTCTACGGGTTGGCCACCACCACCACCCCCAACGGCCTCTACCTCTACGGATCGAGCTCGGCCTTCCCCACCGCCACCTACAACGCCACCAACTACTGGGTCGACCCCGTCTTCAACCTGAGCCCGTGAGCGCGCCCGTGGTGCGAGTCCCGGGGCCGAGACGCCGATGACGCCGACTCGCCGCGCCACCACTTCCCGGGCCTCGGCTGGGCCCGCTTCGGTGCAGCTGGTGAACCACGCCTGCTTGGTCATCGACATGGCCGGCGTGCGCATCGTCACCGACCCCTGGCTCGAGGGCGCCGTGTTCGGCGACTCGTGGGAGCTCCTGGCCCCGTCGCCGGCCACTGTGGCCGAGCTGGCTCCGGATTTCATCTGGCTGTCGCACGAACACCCCGACCATTTCTCACCCCGGACCTTGCGGTCGGTCCCACCGGGGGAGCGCAAGAAGATCACCGTCCTGCACCGCACGACGACCAATCGCGCCGTGGTGTCGTACTGCGAGTCCCTGGGATACCGCACCATGGAGCTCGAGCCCGGGGTCCGGTTCCGCCTCTCGCCCCGGGTCTCGGTCGAGGTCGGCCTGGTGGCCGAGGACTCCTGGCTCTATGTCACCGACGGTGATCGCAGCATCCTCGACCTCAACGACTGCCGGCTCGGTGACCGCTCCGAGCTCCGGGCCCTACGGGCCCGTCTCGGACCCGTGGACCTGCTCGCCACCCAGTTCGGCTACGCCAACTGGGCCGGCAACGTCGGGGACTCGACGACTCCGGAGCTGGCCCAGAGGATCATCAAGCGGCAGCTGCGGGCCCAGCTCGAGGAATTGGGCGCCGGCGCGGTGTTGCCGTTCGCGGCCTTCATCTGGTTCTGCCACGAGGAGAACGAGTGGTGGAACGACTACGCCCCCACCATCGCGTCGATGGCCCGCTGGATGGCGGAGCTCTCCCCCGTGGTGGTCCTCGCCCCCGGGGACCGGTGGCAGCTCGGAACCCCGCACGACAACGCCCCCGCCCTCGACACCTGGCGGCGTTGGGCGGACTCGCTCGAGACCCGCAAGCGGTACGCGGCCGAGGGGGTGTCGCTCACCGACCTGGTCGAGCAGTTCTCGGCCATGAAGGCCTTCCTCGTAGGCCAGAACGATTGGCCGCGTTTCGCCCGGGACGCGGCGGGACGTCTCGAGCCGGCGGTCGTCCACGTCACCGACCTCGACCTGTGCCTGTCCTACGACCTGCTGGGCGGCCTCGGTGTGGTCGACGCCGACACCCGGTGGGACGTCGCCATGTCGTCGGCCGCCCTGAGCATGGTGATGGCACATCCCTGGGGACGGGGGACGCTGACGATCAGCGGGCGGTTCCAGGCGGCGAGCACCTTCGACCGCTTCCTGTCCCAGGTGCACCTGTACTTCATGAACAACACCGGGCGTACCTACCCGAGAGACATCGCCCTCGACGACGTCCTCGTGCCGGGGGGGATCATGACCGAGCTCCTGCCCTCGCTGTCGGGGTCGCGCTGACCGGGTCGACCCGCAGGCCCCGGCCGTCTCCCGGGACGCTCAGCCCTGGGCGCGTACCAGGGACCAGGATCCCCTGAGCACCAGGCGCGGGTGACCGCCGCCGTTGGCGGGCACCTCCCAGGTGTCCGTGGCGATCGATGCGCCCGCCGACATGGCCGAGAGCCCGCTCGTGCTCCCCGCCGATCCCCCCGCGCCCTCGGCCAACCCGTAGGCGACGGTGGAGTTGGAGAGCCACGCGGCCTGGTCGTCGACGTCGCGCGTCTCGGCCAGCGGGTGGGCCTGCATGGTGGCCAGGTCCAGGACCGACAGCCGCCACGTCACCACCGCTCCGGGATTGCGCTGCTTGAAGGCGATCTCCTTGCCGTCGGGAGACAGCGAAGGGCACTCGACTCCGGTGCGCAACACCGTCGCCACCTCGGTCGCCACGTCACCTTCGACGAGATAGGTCTGGTTGCCCGAACCGAGCGTGGCGTAGAAATGGGTGTTGTCCAGGGCGAAGGTCACTCCCCAGAAGTTGAAGTTGGCGTTCTCGAACCGGCTCCCGTCGCGATAGACCTGCATCTGCTCCAGGTCGAAGAGCTTCTTGCCGGTCCGGAGGTCGAAGATGTAGGTCCGGGTGGAGAACCCGGCCGCGGCATAGGAGTCGGCGCCCACGAAGTCGGTGGTGGCCCCGTAGTGACCGTTGCGCGACACCGACGTCCGGCTCGGGTAGCCCGCCAGGGGAATCGTGTACAGAGCCTTGAAGTCCGAGTCGAACACCACGGCGCGCGTCGAGCTGTAGAGGCCACCCGCACCGCTGCTGAGACAGATCCCCCGGCCTCCTGCGTAGGCGACCCGTTCGCATCTGAGGGCGGTCAGGGCCCGCTCGGGGCCCGGGTTCTGCACGGTGGTCAGCTCCATGGTGCCGTAGTCCTTGTTCAACGCCGTGCTGCGGAAGAGGAGGAAGGGCCCGCGGCTGAGCGACGCGGCCGGCACCACGCCCGACCCGCCCCCGTTGGAGTGGGCCTGGACCACGGCGAACACCGACGCCGCCACCACCACCACGGCGACAGCCACCGACACAGTCCAGCGACGGCGCGTCCGGGCGGTGGTCACCGGGTGACGATCGTCGGCGTGGGAAGCCCGAGGAGACGTTCCCGCTGGAGTCGGCCGTCGCAGCCTGTGGCCGTCATCGGTGGTGGGCTGTCCGTAGTGCCCGGTCGACTTCAGGCCGGGCGTCCCGATTGACGGCGACGACATCGTGTGCGGTGTCCCGCTCACGCGTCAGGGGCTGCAACCGGGGTCGGAAGATGGCACGCGGCAGGCCGAACATGTCGTATCCCAGGGACTGCAACAACTGCACGGATTCAGCGTCGACAGTCGGCTTGCGGTGTTCCTCGAAGAGGATCACGTCGGGCCGCCGTCGCCCGCCCAGATAACGGAGCGCTCCCCGCAGGACGGCCGCCTCGTGTCCTTCGACGTCGATCTTCCACAGGCGCCAGCGCTGAATGGGCAGGGACTCCAAGAAGGTGGAGGTCTCCTCCACGGTGACGGTCTGGCTGCGGCCGGGTTGTCCTGCGAGCCCCTGACCGAGGTAGGCGGCACCACTGTTTTCTTCGGGAACCGTGAGCGTCATCGTCCCCGCCGCGTCGGACAGGGCAATGGGGTGAAACGTGATGTTCGAGTACCGGTTCTGCTCGACTGACGCCCGGCCGTAGGCCACCAGTCGTTCCTGGGGCTCGATGGCGTGGACATGTCCGGTGGCCTGTACCCGCCGGGCCGCCCTGATCGTGACGAGCCCCCAGTTGGCACCGATGTCGAGCACGTTGTCCCCGGGCCGAAGGAGTCGATCGACGACCCAGGTCACCTTGGGATCCAAGTCACCGAAGAGGACCACGGCTCGGCCCACGAAGTCGTCGGACCGGACCAGGAGGCGAGAGCCACCCCCGACCTTGGCGGTCACGTCGTCGGACCAGGCGCCGATCAGACTTCGCACGGCACGGCTGTTGGCGATCGTCCCGGCTCCACTCTTCAGGGGATAGGCCCGGAAGAGCTTCGGCAACGTCTGTCGGAACAGCACCCGACCGTTCACGCCGGGCTCCATGGCAGAGCACTCGCCGAGGCCGGCTCGAGCGTCCGAGACTTCACGACAGATGCGACCTGACCCCTCGAAGGCG
The DNA here is from genome assembly GCA_963848335.1 of uncultured Acidimicrobiales bacterium. Classification (GTDB taxonomy): domain Bacteria; phylum Actinomycetota; class Acidimicrobiia; order Acidimicrobiales; family UBA8190; genus Chersky-840. The sequence goes on along the minus strand of CAWKDD010000001.1, from coordinate 739,431 downwards.
TCATCGACGGCCTATCGACCCTGGATCTCGGCGATGACCGATCGTCGGATGTCCACCGGCGTTTGGGACTTGGCCGAGATCATCACCGCCACATCGTCGTGCGGCGCGGCCTTGGCGAACTCCGATGCCTGCTCGGCCGACATCGGCACCTCGTCCCAATAGTTGTAGCACTTGGACCGGTTCGTCGATATCTGGTTGGCAGGCGAGCCCAGGAACTCGTCGACGAAGGTCCCGTAGAGGGTGCATTCCGAGAACGTGCGCTGGGAAGTGACAGCGTCGATCCACGGACGCCCGGTGACGGTCTCGATCCGCTGTTGGAGTGCGCCCACCACTCCCGGGTCCCAGGCGTTGGGCGAGCACACATAGTCGTGGTAGGGCGGCTCTTGCTGTGGGAGCCCGAGGAGGCGCCGGGCCACCCGGTGCCACGTGATGTGCTCGGGCAGGCCCCGGTGCACCCCGCCCTCGACCCGGTAGAGCGCCACACGATCGTCGCGGACGAAGGTCGACGCCGACACCGGGCGGATGAATTGCACATCGGCGTCCACGAGGACGGCGACATCCGCATCGACACGCGGTGCGGCCGCCAGCTTCAGTGCCTGTTGCAGGATCCAACCCCGGATCGGCGGCCAGGGCCGTCGGGTATTGATGGCGGCGACGCGGACCGACCCGGCCAACCCTCCGAGGCTCTGCAGCACTGGGTTGATCCAGCGGGCGGGGACGAAACGTGGGGGGAGCAACTCGCTGTACGACCAGATCACGCTCCGGGGCCCGGCGAAAGAGGCAAAGCCGTCCATGTCGGCATCGGGAACGATCAGGTAGTGGACCGTGGACGGGGGCGTGAGGTCGAGCACCGACTGGTGCAGTTCGCGACACAGCTCCCTATCGGGGGCATAGCACGGGGTGACCACAGCCATTCGCGATGTCAAGGCTCAACGCTCCACCACGACTTGCAGCTGCACGACGCCCCGGGGTCCAAGGGCCCTAGGCACTTCGGGCTTGCTCCTGGCGCCACCAGGCCACCAGCTGCTTGAGGCCCTGATGCAGGTCGACCTCGGCGGTGAAGGAGAGCTGCTCGGCGGCCCGCCGGGTGTCGGCGAGACGCCTCGGGACGGCATTGACCCGCTGCTGGGGCCCGTACTCGGGGGTCTGGTCGGAGCCCATGACCTCGAGAAGCGCATGAGCGAGATCGTTGAGGCTGACCTCCACCCCCCCGGCGACGTTGAACACCTCGTCGGTGACGTCGGCTTCCGCAGCCAGGATGTTGGCCCGGGCCACGTCCTCCACGAAGACGAAGTCCATCGTCTGGGACCCGTCACCCATGATCAGGGGAGGCTGACCGGCGGCGATCCGTTCCATCCAGCGCACCAGGACCTCGGTGTACACCCCGTGGACGTCCATGCGCGGCCCGTAGACGTTGAAGTAGCGCAGGGCCACGTAGTCGAGCCCGTACATGTCGTGGAAGCTGCGCAGCAAGCCCTCGTTGAACACCTTGGCCGCCCCGTAGATGGTGCGGTTGTCCCAGGGGTGATGGTCCTCGCGGTGGGGAACGTCTCGGCACAGCCGTACACCGAGGCCGATGAGGCCAGGACGACCTTGCCCACCTTGGCCGCCGCGGCCGCTTCGAGGACGTTGAAGGTGCCGTCCACGAGGACTTCGAGGGCCAGGCGTGGTTCCTCGGCACACTGGGTGATGCGGATGGCCGCCTCGTGGAAGACCACGTCGGTCCCGGCCATGAGCGCACCGAGCTCCGCGGTGGAACGGATGTCGCCCTCGACCAGGGTCACGCGCCCCGACTCGAACGCCGAGGCCAGGTTGGCGCGCCGGCCCCGGACCAGGTTGTCGAGGACCACGACAGCGGCCACGTCCCGGTCCACGAGCTGGTCGACGATGGTCGAACCGATCGTGCCCGCCCCGCCCGTCACGAGCACCCGGGCGCCCGACAGTGAGACCGCCGTCATGGCCGTCTCCGGCGCCACCGCATGGGCCTCATGGTAGCGGAGTGTGGTCGGAAAATACCACCCACCGTCACCGTTTCCTCCTGCTCACGGCCGTTTTGAACACACAATGTGTTGCCTCGTACACATCTGGCACCCGACATCCGCCCATGACGCTGCCTCGTGGGAGCCATGGGCGGCTGACATCGGACATTACGTGGTCGTTCAACCACATTTGTGTCCCACTGTAGGGGCCGTCCAGGCGCCTGGCGTCCCCAATTGTGAGGGCCTTTGACCTGGTCAGCTCGCTAGAGACATCGTCCCGGCCGCTGGACCGATGCGCACTCCGAAGGGTACGGTAAGCGACGGGACGATGTCTGCGCGTGAGGTTGGAACCGACCTGGCCGGCCGGGAGGAGTACTCGATGATCCCGGTGATGAAGCCGTGGCTGGGCCCCGAGGAGTCGGAGGCGGCGGCCGAGGCGGTGGCGTCGGGTTGGGTGGCCCAGGGCCCACGGGTGGCCGAGTTCGAACGAGCGTTCGCCGGCGTCATCGGCTGCCCCCAAGCCATCGCGGTGTCGTCGTGCACGACCGCTCTGCACCTCGCCCTGATCCTGGCCGGGGTGCGCGCCGGCGACGAGGTCGTCGTGCCCTCCCTGTCGTTCATCGCCACCGCCAACGCCGCCCGCTACGTCGGCGCCACCCCTGTGTTCGCCGACGTCGATGTGCGTACCCAGAACCTGACGGTGGACAGCATCGAGGCCTCGCTGAGCCCGGCCACCCGGGCGGTGATCCTGGTGCACCAAGCCGGGGTACCCGCGGATGTCGGCCCCGTCGCGCGCTGCGCCGCGAGCACGGGAGATCGCAATCATCGAGGACGCGGCGTGCGCCATCGGCTCGACCTACCAGGGGGGGATGGTCGGTGGGGACGCCGCCTTGGCCACGTTCTCGTTCCACCCCCGCAAGCTCGTCACCACCGGGGAGGGCGGGATGCTGACGTGCACGACCCCCGACCACGCCCAGCGCGCCCGGCGCCTGCGTGAGCACGGGATGAGCATGTCGGCCGCAGACCGCCACCTGAGCGACGCGCCCGTGATCGAGCGCTACCTGGAGACCGGGTTCAACTACCGCATGACCGACATCCAGGCCGCGGTCGGCCTGGTCCAGCTGGGGCGCCTCGACGAGCTCGTGGCCCGCCGACGTGCCCGGGCGGCGCGCTACACCGAGTCCCTGGCCGACCTGGGCGTCGTCGTGGCCGCCGATCCTCCCTACGGCACCACGAACTTCCAGTCCTACTGGATGCTGCTGCCCCCCGACGCGCCCATGGGACGCGACGACCTGCTCGCCGCGCTGCACTGCGACGGCATCTCGGCGCGGCGAGGGATCATGGCCGCCCACCTCGAGCCCGCCTATGCAGATGCACCCGCCCCGTGCCTGCCGGTGACCGAACGGCTCACGAAACACTCGTTGATCCTCCCCCTGTACCACGACCTGACCGACTCGGATCAGGACCGGGTCATCGCCAGCGTGCGCCGGCACCTCGGAGCGGACAGGGCCTAGGGAGGATCGTCCGGTGCGTCCCCTCCTGATCGTCGGCGCCGGCGGGCTCGGTCGAGAGACCCTGGCCGCAGCGCGCGCCACCAACGAGGTGGCTCCGACGTGGGAGGTCGTCGGGTTCCTCGACGACGACCCGACCCTGCAGGGAACCCTGATCGACGGCGCACCGGTGGTGGGGCCGACGAGCCACGTCGCGGACCGCCTCGACACCGCCGCGGTCGTGACCATCGGCAACCCCGGCGACTTCACCGGCCGGCGGCGCATCGTGGCGGAGCTCGACCTCCGGCCCCATCGGTGGGCGACGGTGATCCATCCCGCCGCCGTCGTGGCGCGCGGCACCCGGGTCGGCCACGGGACCATCATCCTGGCCGGTGCCGTCACGACCAGCCCGATCCACATCGGCGCCCACGTGGTGGTCATGCCCACCGTGGTGCTCACCCACGACGACACGGTGGCCGACTACGCCACCTTGGCCAGCGGCGCCCGGCTGGCGGGCGGGGTCGCTGTCGGCGAAGGCGCCTACGTCGGCGCCGGAGCCCTCGTGCGCGAGCGGCGCACCATCGGGGCCTGGTCCCTCGTGGGGATGGGCGCGGCGGTGACCACCGACGTCCCCCCCGGTGAGGTGTGGGCGGGCGTGCCCGCTCGCCGCCTGCGTCGTGTGGACGTGGCGCCTCCCGACCTGTTCCCCACCGTGACGGCGTCGCCACCGACGACCGGGGCGGCCGGTGACGACGGTGTCCCGGAGCCCGGCCACGCCCCGCGCCGACGGAGAGCCGATGGCGTTCGTGGACCTGGCCGCGCAACATGGCGAGATCGCGGCGGAGGCGGTGCCGGCCATGGACCGGGTCATGCGACAGGGCTCGTTCATCAACGGCCCCGACGTCGGGGTGTTCGAGGAGGCGTGGAGCCGCTACTGCGGCGTGGCCCACGCCGTGGGGGTCGCCAACGGTACCGACGCCCTCGAGCTGGCCCTGCGGGCGGTCGGGGTGGGAGCGGGTGACGAGGTCATCGTCCCCGCCAACTCCTTCATCGCCACCGCCGGCGCGGTGGCTCGCACCGGGGCGTCCCCGCGTCTGGTCGACTGTGACCCGGTGCACCTCTTGATGGACCCGGCGGCCATCGCCCCCGCCGTCACCGAGCGCACCCGGGCCGTGGTGCCCGTGCACCTCTACGGCCAGGCGGCCCCCATGACCGAGATCCGCGCCGGCGGCCGCGGACGCCGGGCTCGTGGTGGTCGAGGACGCCGCCCAGGCCCATGGAGCCGAGCAGGGGGGCCGACGCGCCGGGAGCTGGGGGGCGGCGGCGGCGTTCAGCTTCTATCCCGGCAAGAACCTGGGTGCCTACGGCGACGCCGGCGCCGTGGTCACGGGATCGGCAGAGGTGGCGCAGGCGGTGCAGGCCTTGCGGAACCACGGCAGCCGGACCCGGTACGAGCATCCGACACTGGGGTTCAACTCGCGCCTCGACACCCTCCAGGCCGTCGTGCTCAACGCCAAGCTGTCGCGACTGGACCGGTGGAACGAGGCCCGGCGGGCTGCGGCCGACCGCTACCACGAGATGCTGGCGCGTGTGCCGGGTGTGGCACGACCTTCCACCCGCGCCGGCAACGTCCATGTGTGGCATCTCTACGTGGTGCGCGTGCCCCGAACGCGACCGTGTGCACACGGCGTTGCACGACGCCGGGATCCCAGCCGGCATCCACTACCCCACGCCCATCCACCTGACCGGCGCCTTCGCACACCTGGGACACTCCCGCGGGGACTTCCCCGTGGCCGAGGCCGCCGCCGACGAGATCCTGTCGCTCCCCATGCACCCGCATCTGGACGAGGCGCAACAAGAGCGGGTGGTGGCGGCCCTGGCCGCCGCGGTCGGCTGACCTCCATGGACCGCTCGGTCTTCGTCCACCCCCACGCACTGTGCGAGAGCGACAGCGTGGGCGCCCGCACCCGCGTGTGGGCTTTCGCCCACATCCTCCCGGGCGCGGTCATCGGCACCGACTGCAACGTCTGTGACCACGCCTTCGTGGAGGGACGCGTGCGCGTGGGCAACGGCGTCACCATCAAGAACGGTGTCCAGCTCTTCGACGGGGTCACCGTCGAGGACGAGGTCTTCCTCGGCCCCCACTGCATCTTCACCAACGACCGCAACCCGCGCGCCGCGGTGAAGAAGGGATCGGACGAGGCCGTGGCCACCCGGCTGGAACGGGGGGTCACCGTGGGTGCCAACGCCACGGTCGTGTGCGGGACCACCCTCCATGCCTATGCCTTCGTCGGCGCCGGCGCGGTCGTCACCGCTGACGTGCCCGCCCACGCCATGGTGGTGGGAAACCCGGCCCGGGCCGTCGGGTGGATGTGCTGCTGCGGGACGCGCCTGGGCGGGGACCTGAAATGTGGCTGTGGCCGTCGCTACCGCCTGCGATCCGCTCACCAGGGGCTCGAGTCCGTGCCGGCACAGGACTCCCCCGCCGACGGGGCCAGGTCGGACCGATGAGCTCGGTGAGCGTGGTCATACCCAGCTTCAACTACGCCCACTATCTCCCCGAGTGCGTCCACAGCGCCCTGTCCCAGGCCACGCCGGAGCTCGATGTCGAGGTCCTGGTCATCGACGACTGTTCCGAGGACGGGACTCCCGTCGTGGGCGAGCGCCTGGCGGCGGAAGATTCGAGGGTCGAGTTCCGTCGCCACCACAAGAACCGGGGCCACCTGGCCACCTACGACGAGGGCCTGGCCTGGGCCCAGGGCGACTATTGCGTCATCCTCTCGGCCGACGACCTCCTCGTGCCCGGAGCACTGCTCCGGGCGGCCCGGGTCCTCGACGCCCACCCCACGGTGGGATTCGCCTACGGGCGGTCGTTGCGGTTCGACAACGACGGGCTGCGGCCTCCGGCCCGCACCGGCGAGGCGCGGGTGCGGATCTGGAAGGGGCGTGACTGGATCGCCCAGCGATGCCGGACCGCGACCAATTGCATTTCGTCCCCCGAGGTCGTGGTGCGCACCTCGCTGCAGCACCGGCTGGGCGGCTACCGCATCGACCTTCCGCACTCGGGAGATCTCGAGATGTGGCTCCGGCTGGCCGCCCACGCCGAAGTGGCCTTTCTCGGGGGCGTCGACCAGGCCTACTACCGCATGCACGCGGCCAGCATGGCCCGGACGCGCTTCACCACGCCGCTGGCCGACCTGCGCCAACGCAAGGCCGCCTTCGACGCGGTGTTCGACGACCACGGTCGGTTCGTGGCCGATTCCGCCCGACTGCGCGCCCAGGCCGGACGGGCTCTGGCGCGCGAAGCGCTGTGGGCGGCGTGCCACGGCATGGACCGGACGCGGCTGGACGCCGCCGCCGTGCACGAGCTCGAAGCCTTCGCCCTGGGCGCCGATCCCCACGCCCGGCGCCTCTCGGGGTACCGAGGGCTGCGCTGGAGAAGGGGGGTGCAACGTCGGCTGGGGTCGGGCGTCCTCACCTGGCTCCCCCCCGCCTACGCCACCGTGGCGGTCCACAGGCTCCAGACCTGGCGGTGGTGGCGACGGTGGAACGCCCATGGGGTGTGAACCGATCCGTCCCGACGAGGGGCCATCGGGCCCCTGGGACGGGGTGGTCGTGCTGTGCGCTGCCAACAACTGGGACGGGATCAAGCTGGCCGACCAGCACATGGCCGAGCACCTGTGCGCCCGTGTCCCGGTGCTCTACGTCGACCCCGCCATGTCGCGCCTCACCCCTCGCAACCATCCGGAGCTGAGGCCGGCCCTGGAGGGCCCCAGGCTCCGGGTGCTGTCCCCGGGCCTGGCCCGGCTCACCCCCGTGATCCCGCCCAAGGGACGGCACCGGGCGCTGGTGCCGCTCACCGACCGCCTCCTCCGTCGCCAACTGCGCCACGCCGTGGCCGCGCTCGGGGCCAGACCGAGCGCGCTGATCATGACCCTGCCCAGCTGGCCGGCGTTCGGTGCGGCCCGAGAGGACCTGGCCGTGTACTGGGCCCAGGACGACTTCACCGGAGGCGCCGGTCTGATGGGGCTCGACGCCGGGCGGATGCTCCAGGCCGAGCTGGCCGCGGCCCGACGCGCCGACATCATCATCACCTCCAGCCCGGCGGTGTCCGACCAGTGGGCGCGGCGGGGGTTCCCCTCCCACATGATCCCCTTCGGATGCGACGCCGGGGCCTTCGGCCGTGGCGGCGCGCCGGCCACCGACGTCTCGGTCCCGGCTCCCGTGGCGGGCTTCGTCGGACACCTCAACTCCCGCACCGACCTGGCGTTGCTCGAGGCCGTGGCCGACGTGATGTCCCTCCTCCTCGTCGGGCCGCGCGCGCCGCAATTCGAGCCCTCCCGGGTCGAGCGCCTGCTGGCCCGCCCCAACGTCCAGTGGGTGGGGCCCCGGCCCTTTGAGGCACTGCCTGCCTACCTGGCTGCCCTCGACGTCGGCCTGGTGCCCTACGGCCACAGCGAGTTCAACATCGGGAGCTTCCCTCTCAAGACCTTGGAGTACCTCGCCGCCGGGGTGCCGGTGGTGGCCACCGACCTTCCCGCCACCCGATGGCTGGCGACGGACCTGGTGGTCATCGAGGACGCACCGGGGCCCTTCGCCGCCGCAGCCCGATCGGCGTCACGATCCCGACGCGACAGGGCCGCCGTCGACCGGCGACAGGCCTTCGCCCGGGGACACGACTGGGCCACGCGCGCCGGGCAGATGACGGCGCTGCTGGCGGGGGCGGCACCGGGCAGGTCGCCCTCGCCCTCGCGGTCGCCCTCGCCCTCCCGGAACTGATCGGGCTCAAACGGCGCGTACGTGCTGTGGTGTCGCTGCCTCGGGCGCCGGGGCGGCGAGATCATCCCGGCCGGCACCGGGGTCCGAGCGGTTCGAGAGCTCCTTCCACGTCCGGCGCAGGCGGGGATAGCGCCGGGCCATCTCGGCCCGCAATCGGCTCACCCGGTGGGCAGCCAGGAGGCGTGAGCGCTCCGGCAGGGAGACGAAGCTGTAGTCGGGATAGGCGGCGTTGAAGGGCTGACTGCTCCATTCCTCGGGTGCCGGCGGTGCGAGCATCGTGAAGGCGGCGGCACGGTCGTCGAGGACGGCTTCGAAGCGCCAGTTGGGCTCCAGGCTCATGTGCCGGTACAGCGGGGCCACGGCCGGCACGGGGACGTCGTCGAAGACGAGCTGCCCGCCGACCTTGAGCATCCTCGTGACGTAGTACCAGTCGACGGCGGGATAGGGGAAGGAGTGGGCACCGTCGATGAAGGCGACGTCGAGCACCCGTTGGGCCGGCATGGCCGGGAGCACCTCGTCGGAAAGCCCGACCACCAGCTGCAGCCGGCTGTGATCGACGCCGATCTGCTCGCAGTACTCGCGGACCCGCCGGTGTTCGTCGGGGTCCGGGCTGATGGCGGTGTGGTGCGCGCCCGCTGCGGCGAAGACGACGGTCGACGCGCCACATCCCGTCTCGAGCGTCGTGCCGCCCTCGGGCACGGCGCGCTGGATCTGCCTGAGGGTCTCGGGAAGCGAGTCCCATTTCGCCGCGCCCCGCTGGTGGAAGCTCGGCCGGTCCGCCTGGAGTCTGGCTACAACGTCCATCGTCTCCCTTTCAGAGAGTCACCTTCGTGGAACACGGGTTCGTGGAACACGGGTTCGTGGATCACAGGGCCATCGCCTTTCGCCTCGACAGACGGGCCTCGAGGACCGGCACCCACAGCGACTTGATGACGGCGAGATACACGCTCAGGCCGAGCGTGCCTCCGAGGGCCAGGCGAGCCGTGTCGGGGAGCGGAACATGCGAGACCGCGATCGCCACCGCCGCCACGCACACGCCTCCGGTCACCGGCCGGGCCACGGCCCGACCGATGAGCCCCAGCGAGAACCCGTGGCGTCGCAGCGCCCACGCGAAGGCGGGCAGCACGACCGCGCCTGCCACCACGACGTGGCCGAGCCCGACGCCGGCGATGGCGTTCAGGTGGGCGCCGACGATCAGGGACGGGATGAGTGCCGCGAGCCACAGGCCCTGCAGGCCCAGAGCCGTACGACCGTGGCCCTTGGCGACCAGGGCGTCGGTCGAGATCAAGGTCACGGCCCGCATGGCGGCCAGGAGGGCCAGGAACGTCAAGGCGGTGGAGGAGTTCGTCCACTTGAGGCCGTACAGGACGCGGATGGCGGGCGCGCTGAGCGACGCCAGAAGCACGCAGAAGGGCAAGGTGACGGCCACGACGGCCCCCACGGCCTGGGCGAAGGCGCGATTGAGCTCGGCCTGGTCGTGCTGGAGCTTGGCGAAACCGGCCAGAGAGACGTTGTTCACCGCTCCCGAGAAGAGGGTGACGGGCCAATTCGAGACGTTCCAGGCCAGGACGTAGAAACCCAGAGCCACCGGCCCGAGCACGCGGCCCACGACGATGGTGTCGGTGTTGAGGGTGGCCACCACGATCAACCCCGCGCCCGCCAGCGGCAGCCCGTGCCGGAGCAGGAGCCGTGCCGCGGGCCAGTGCAGACGGGGTCGGTAGCGGACCGGCGCCCAGATGAACAACACGCTCCCCACGACCAGGTTGGCGGCGATGTTGCCCCACGCCAGGCTGTAGGCGCCGAACCCCGACTTCGCCAGGCTGACGGTCGTGACGATGCTGACCACCATGCCCGCCATTTCACCCGAGGTCCGGACGTGCACGCGAAAGGCACGGTTGGACATAGCGGAGTTCACCGTGAAGGCCCCGCTGATGATCAGCCCCACCGACATGAGTCGGATGACGCCGGTCCCGTCGGGGGCGTTGAACGCCCGGGCGAAGGCGGGGGCGGCGAACCAGAAGGCGGCGAACAGGGCGATGCTGAACGCCATGACGACGGTGATGGCGGTCGGTGCCACGTCGTCGAGGTCGTGGGGCCAACGGACGAGGGTGGGCTCGATGCCGATGTCGTTCACGCTGGCGGTCACGGTGAGCGCCACGAACCCCACGGCGTACACCCCGAAGTCCCGAGGGGAGAGGATGCGCGCCATGACCAGTCCGGTGAAGAACGTGCCGAAGCGCATGACGAAGGCACCCGCGAAGGCCCACTTCAAGCCGCGCTTGACCAGTGTCCCGAGGTCGCCGGAGCCCTCCCCGGAGGCGGCGCCGACATCGGCCGTGGCCCGGCTGCGAAGAACGTCCCCCTCGCTCTCGCTCAGGTCACAAAAAATGGCCGTATCGTCACTGACCGTGCCGCCAGCCAGAGGCTGGAGCCAGAGACTTTCGACCGAGGTCCGGTCCTCGGTGCCGTTCCGGGACGGTGACAGCCCACGTGGCTCCGTTTTGACCACTGGACGCGTTGTATTTATCACCATGAGGCGTTTATCTGGCTTCCGGAGCCGGTACGGCGTCGACCATCTCTCACAGTGAGAGACATCTCCGCCACGCTCGATACGCGGCAATTGGCCGAATTGGGCAATGGGAGGGCGAGGCCGGCGCGCCGGGCGACCGTCTCCGGGCTCATGGGACCGGAGGGGAACTACAGGGACCGGCGATGCCGGTGTCGTCAGGCCCCTGAGGCTCCTTCTGTTCTCCCCGTCCCCCCCTCGACCCACCCCCGCTCCACCCGGGGGCGGGCACCGTTACCGGTCCCGGCTACGGACACGACCTCGGTCGTCTTGGGTGACACCACCGAGCGGTCAGTGCGGCGAGCACGGGGTGACCACCCTCGCCGACGGGCCCGGCCCCCGGGACTGTCAACACAATTTCCCCACACTTTCTCCCCCGGATCGGTCGTAGGGCCGACGGGCGCGCCGCATTGCGACGTCCCGCCCGTGAGCTACGACGAACCGAATCAATACGTTCGCACAACGTCGCAACAACCTCCCCGCTAATCCCAGGTGCACCGTTACCATCTTCTGCAGTGGGGGCACCTGGTCGCATCGCGCGGCCGTCTACGGTGACCGGTGAACACCGCTCGGACTCACCCGCAGACGGACCGAACCTGACGGCGCACGCCGTCGCGTCCGTGTTGCCGTCGTCGCCCCGCTACGAACCCTCGGTGGCCGAACCCGATCCCGTTCCCGCATGGGGGGCGGCGGCCTACGTTGCCTCTCCGGCCCCCGCCGAGACCGGACAACGCGACATCGTGGGGGCGGCGGTGAAGCGGCTCGGCACCCTGGGCGCCATCTTCGGGGACCGGGAGAGGACAGCGGACTCCCCCCGGTTGATGGGCGCGCTGGAGGAGGTTCGCCTGCAGTCGATTCGCGTCGGTGTGGCGTCGACGGTGGCAGTGCTCGTCGTCATGCTCCTCTACGCGCTCCTCCCCGGGCACTACCCGCTGTCGCGGGCCCCGTTCTTCGTCCTGATCGGCATCGCCATCGCCGGCACCATCCCCATCGCCATGCTCCCGTGGGAGTCGCTGACCCGGCGCGGGCTGGTCCTCCCCATCCTCTATGTCTGGTCGTTCTTCGACATCGCGCTGGTGTCGATCGGCATCGACCTCACCGGCGGGAGCCACTCCGACCTCTATCTCGTCTATCTCCTGCAATGCCTGTTCATGGCGAACGTCTCGTACCCACGGCGGGGCCGCATCACCCTCACCGTGCTCACCGTGGTCGCCTACGTCGCCGCGTTGGGCGGTGCGGGCTGGCACATCGGCACCGCCACCTTGGTCCTGCGCCTGGGCATGATCCTGGCCACGGCGGGAGCGGCCGACCTCATCTCGGTCCAGCTCACCGGCGAGCTCGTCTTCCGGGAGCGCGCCACGGTCGAGCACGAGCACCGCGCCAGCCTGTGGAGCCGCGTGGCGGGTCTGGGCCGCCAACTCGACACCCTCGACGAGGACGCCATCCTCGCCTGGGCCGTCGACGCCGTGATCGAGCTCGGGTTCGAGGCCGCCAACATCTGCGAATTCCTCGACGACCGCCGCACCTACCGGGTCGTGCACCCACGGGGGCTGCCCCAGTCCTACGTCGAAGCGATCCACAGCTCCGACCGGGGCATGGTCGCCCTCGTGCTCCACGAGCGCCGAACCGTGGTGGTCGACGACTACCACCGACGCACCGGGGGCCTGCCCGAGCTGCGCGCCGACGGGTTCGTCACGGTGATCGCCACCCCGGTGTGGGTCGAGGGCGAGCTCGCCGCCACGCTCGTGGGCGGGACGCGCACCCAACGCACGGTCGAGGACCACGAGATCGCCGCCTTCGAGCTGTTGGCCGCCCACGTCGGGCACGGACTGGGCAGTGCGCGCCGCCTCGAGCACCAGCGTCGCGACGCCGCGCACTTCCGGTCGCTCATCGAGTCGGCCCCCGACGCCATGATCGTGATGAGCGCGGACGGGGTCATCCTCGAGGCCAACAACCAAGTGGGCCGGCTCTTCGGCTACGAGCCCGAGGAGCTGACCGGCCGCAACGTCGAGTGTCTCGTGACCCCCAGGGTCCAGAACGTCCTGAGCGACTACTTCGACGACTTCATCCGCAACCCGCGCACGTTGGTCATCGGTGACGTGGCCGACGTGTCGGGCGTGTGCAAGGACGGCCTGGAATTCCCCATGGAGATCGTGCTGGGCCCGATCGAGACGCCCGAAGGTCTCGTGATCACCGCTACGGCGCGCAACGTCACCGAGCGCCGCGAATTCGAACGTCGCCTGGAGCATCAGGCCACCCACGACCACCTGACGGGCCTGCCCAACCGGGCGCTGTTCGTGGAGCAACTCGCCGACTGCCTGACGCGGGGCCAGCTGACGGGGCCGCCCATCTCGGTGTGCTTCCTCGACGTCGACCACTTCAAATACGTCAACGACAGCCGCGGCCACAACACCGGCGACGAGCTCGTGATCGAGGTGGCCCGCCGCATCGAGTCGACGGCCCGCACCGGCGACCTCGTGGCGCGCTTCGGCGGCGACGAGTTCGCCGTGCTCGTCGAGGGCCTCACCGATCGCAAGGGCGCCGTGGCCTACGCGTGGCGGTTGCTCACCGCCTTCGACCGTCCCTTCCTCCTCGACGGGGTGGAGTGCTTCGTGTCGGCCAGCGTCGGTGTCGCGTTCGGGATGCGGGGCGACGATCCCAACGACGTGCTGCGCCAGGCCGATGCCGCCATGTACCACGCCAAGCAGAGCGGGCGGGCCCGGGTCGAGGTGTTCGACGAGACCCTCACGGCCCGGGCCGCCGAGCGCCTCGAGATCGAGTCGTCCCTGCACCAGGCTCTCCTGGGCGACCAGCTCTCCATCGCCTACCAACCGGTGGTGGCCATCGACACCGGGAAGTCGGTCGGGGTCGAGGCTCTCGTGCGCTGGGAGCATCCCGAGCGGGGCATGGTCCCTCCGTTGGAGTTCATCCCCATCGCCGAGGAGTCCGGCCTGATCCTGCAGATCGGACGGTGGGTGCTGGCCCGGGCCTGCAGCCAAGCGGCGGAGTGGGTCAACAAGATCGGGGACTCGTCGGGCTTCACCATGAGCGTGAACGTGTCGAGCCGGCAGCTCGAGCACGACCGCATGATCGCCGAGGTGGCCGCCGCCCTCGACGAGAGCGGGCTCCCGCCGCAGTGCCTGGTGCTCGAGATCACCGAGAGCTTCTTCATCCGCGACCTGCAGGCCGCCGTGCGCCGTCTGCAGGCCCTGCGGCGCCTGGGGTTGCGCATCGCCATCGACGACTTCGGCACGGGCTTCTCCTCGCTCAATTCGCTGGCCCGGTTGCCCATCGACGTCGTGAAGATCGACAAGACCTTCATCGACGCGCTCGGCACGCGCTACGACGCCGTCATCGGTGCGGTCGTCGAGGTGGCCGAGGCCTTCGACCTCAAGGTGGTGGCCGAGGGCATCGAGCGCGAGGAGCAACGCGACCGGCTCATCGATCTCGGCTGTCCCTTCGCCCAGGGATATCTCTTCGGGAAGCCCGCACCCCCCGAGGAGCTCGGACACCTCTTCGTGCCGGCGGGTGCCCCCGCCGGGCTGGCGGCACCGGCGTCGGGCCTCGCCTGAGGCGGTTCAGCGGGGGTTGATCCCCCAGCGGCCGCTCCACGAGGCACCGGGCTCCAGACGCTGAAGATCGGTGCCCGAGCGCAGCGCGTCGGGGGGACAGGTCATGGGCTCCACGGCCACCGACGTCCGGCGCCGGCTGGCGGGTTCGAGCGTGTCCCCGGTGAACACCATCACGTAGCCGAAGCGCTGGTCCATCCACAGGGTCACGCCCCGGCCCCCGGCGGTGTCGTCGAGCTCGACCCGCGCCATGCCGTCGGGATCGCGCTGCAGGTCGGTGAAGGCGGTGTCGAGGACCGTGGGCCCGATCCAGCGCCGCGCCGTGAAGTCGAGCTCCGAGCCCGCCAGGGCGCTGCTGGCCGTGGGCAGTCCCCGTTCGTCGGTCACCAGCCGCCGGCGGGCGGGGATGGCCAGCGACATCGAGTCGATCGGCGCCGACAGTGTCAGATAGGGATGGAACCCCATGCCGAAGGGGGCCGCGGTGGCATCGAGGTTGGTGGCGCTCGACGACACCATGAGCCCGTCGCGCCCCAAGCGGTACTCGACCACCAGAGCCAGCCGCCACGGGTAGCCGGGCTGGGGATGCAACGTGCACCCCAGCGCGAGCACGTTCTGGGCCCTCGACACCACCTGCCAGGGGAGCCAACGGACCAGCCCGTGGATGGCGTTGTGCCGGTCGGGCTCGTCGAGGGCGGCCCGGGCGTCGCGCCCCCCGTAGCTGTAGCGGCCGTCGCCCAGGCGGTTGGGCCACGGGGCGAGGACCTGGCCTCTCCCCGAGTCGCACATGTCGTCGAGGCCGAACCCGTCGAGCACGGGGATGCCGTCCACCGTGTAAGAGCGAACGGTGGCGCCCACCTCGGTGACGACCACCTGCTGGCGTCCGTGCCCGATGTCGTACTGCACCCCGGAAGGGGCCAGCGTTCGGTCTGCGGTGAGAGGCAAGTGGCTGGCTCGTGTCCGGTCGTCGGGGTGCAGCGCCGTGGACGGCGCGCGTTGGCGTGGTGTGGGCTCGGGGAGCGGCCCGCGGGCACCGGTATGGTAGACGCAGGAGTCGGCGCCGGCGCCCGGCTCGGGTCGACGCAGCGTGGGGGGCCACGAACCGGAGGGTCCTTTGCGGATACTGGTGACCAACGACGACGGTGTGCGCGCCCCGGGCATCGCCGCGCTGGCCCGGGCGGCTGCCTCCACCGGCCACGAGGTCGTGGTGGTGGCGCCCATGATCGACTACAGCGGGTCCGGGGCCGCGGTCGGACCGGTCCATTCGCCGCGACGGGGTCGACTACGAGGCCCACGCCATCGAGGGTCTCGGCGACATGCCCACCTACGGCATCGACGGGCCCCCTGCCCTGGCGGTGATCCTCGCCTGCGTGGGCGGCTTCGGCCCCCTGCCCGACATCGTGCTGTCGGGGATCAACCACGGCATCAACGTGGGGAGGTCGGCCCTGCACTCGGGGACGGTGGGCGCCGCCCTCACGGCCGCCCACTTCGGGCTGCGCTGCCTGGCGGTCTCCATCCGCTGGGGCGACGACCCGGTGCCGTGGGAGACGCCCGCCACCATGGCCCGCGCTCTCGTACCGGTTCTGGCCTCGGCACCGGCGGGGACGACGCTCAATCTGAACGTGCCCAACGTCGCACTCCCCGAGCTGCGGGGGCTGCGCCACGGACGGCTGGGACGAGGCGGCACCATCCGCTCCGCCGTCCACGACACCGGCGACGGGAGCACGCCTCTCCCGCACGTGGCCCTGCCCCCGGGCCAGACCGGCACCCTGCGGCTCGACCTCACCGCCCCGGGGACCAGCACTCTGGTGCACCCCGACACCGACGCCGGGCTGCTGGGGCGCGACTACGCGTCGCTGACGGCGCTCGTCGGCGTGCGCGAGGCCGGCGCCGAGGCCGACGACGTCCTCGACGGCGCGCTCGAGGCCCTCTACGACGTGCCGGGGGTCGGAGCCGGGCAGGACCCGGGCGGGGACCCACCCTCAGGCTGAGGCTGCCGTCCGAGAAACTGTCCGAGAATCTGCCGTCCGAGAAGCGCCTGCCGACCTGAAAACGCGGTCGTCAGTACGGACCGTCACAGCAACTGTCGCGCCACCCACAGCGCGGACAGCGGTAATGCGCATGTTCGGGGCGCATGGGCGCCCCGCAGGCGAGGCAAGCCGTGGACAGGTCGGCACGGGGTTCGACGACGCTGTCAGGGGGGCCCGAGGGCGGGGCGGCGGTGCTTCGGTCCACGGGCCCAGAGGCTACCGGCGGGGCCCCGTGGCCCGGGGGGACCCTCGCCCGGGGTGCGCGTCTGACTGGCCGTCAGGACCGTGGCCGGGGCCCGGGGCGCGGACAAGATCCCTGGTCAGCGGGGCTGTTCGTCGGTGAGGCCGGTTCCGTCGCCAGCCCGGGGAACCGGGCCTGGGGTCCGATGTGCTTGTGAGCACATGCGCAAGCGCTTACAATAGTTCCTACTCAAGCCATCGGCAGAGTCCACGCGACAGCAGCGGAGGCTGTCGCCCGGGCCCCAGAGGCCCTGCTCATGTGGACCGCCCCGGACACGAAGTCCCGTGCGCCCTCGCGCGCTCAGGGTCCCGGTCCCTTCGCGCAACGCGGCGCCCCCCAACCATGTCCGAAGACCGCCCACAACCGCTCGAAGGAGGCCGTGCCTAACGCCAGAACCCCGGGTCGCTCCGTCCCGCACCTCGTTCGGACCTGCAGTCAGTCCAGGGCCGCCCGCCCTTCCCGGCGCCGGCTCCGCGAGACGAATGCACCAGACGACGGGCACCCGCATTCCCAAGCCCACCTGGAGCCCTACGGGGATCCCGTGAACTTCAAGGAGGCACAAGATGCGGAACCACCGGATCTTTGGCGTAGCCATCGCCGTGCTGCTCGGCTCGAGCTTTCTGCACCAGCGGCCGAGTTCTCCACACCATGTCCATCACCAACACAAGAGCACCGGTCTTCATCACCGAGAAAAGCTCACCGGTCCGAACACGACGGGCGCCGGTATGCGATTGGCGTCGGCGGCACTGCCCGTGGCGCCTTCGCCCACGCCCTTCTCCACAGCCGTGGGTCCCCCTGTCGGCTTGTCGCGGATGGCGGGCACCGGGTACAGCGCCACGCTGGCCCGGCTGACCACGGCGTCGGCGCCCCACGGGCCAGTCCGCGCCCGGCGTGCCCGCCCAGGAGTCCCACGTGGGCCTGTTACGGCCGGCCGGGACGCACTACGTGGAGCAGCTCTATGCCTGGTTGGCCTACGTGAGCGCCCACACGCCGGCTCCGGCGGTGACGCCCAAGGTGGCGCCGCCGGTGGTGGTGGCCACCCCGGTGGTCCACGTCGTGCCCGTCGCGGCACCGCACCATGTCCCCGCGCCGGTGACGGCGGTGGCCCCGGCCACCACGCCCGCCAGCGGCGCCGTGGCCGGCGGGGTGTGGGCCCGGCTGCGCCAGTGCGAGTCGGGGGGCAACTACTCCGACGACACCGGGAACGGCTACTACGGCGCATACCAGTTCAGCCTGGCGACATGGCACGGAGTGGGCTACAGCGGGTTGCCCTCGAGCGCGCCTCCCGCCGTGCAGGACCAGGCCGCCCAGAAGCTCCAGGCCCGCAGCGGGTGGGGCCAGTGGCCGGCCTGCTCGCGTCGGCTCGGGCTGCTCTAGGCACGCCTGCACCCCCCGGTGGTCCGCCTGCGGTCGGCTGACCACCGGGGGGTGCGGAGCACAATCCCACCCGGGTAACGTCTGGAGGTGGCGTCCGTGGGGGCCGGGGTCGGCACTTCCAATCGTTCTCGCAGCGGGGCGCGCCCGCGGCCGGCGGGCTCCCCCGAAGCCGGAGGGCAGTCGGAAACGGTCAGCCCGGCCGGGACCGGAGGCCGGGGGGCAGGGGCCATCGTCAGCATCGCACCCCTCTCCTTCGTCACGAGGCTCTTCGAACACCGCCCCTTCGAGGAGGCGAGCTTCGAGTTCGAGGGCCTGCGCCTGCACTACGAGCGCCACGGTCAGGGGGAGCGGGTCCTCGTGTTCCTCCACGGCCTGCTCCTCGACAACCAGCTCAGCCGCCGCCTGGCCGCCGATCTCGCCGAGCGGGGATTCCAGGTCATCCTCCTCGACCTTCCCGGGCACGGAAAGTCGGACAAGCCCCGCCACGCCTCGGTCCACCGCATGGACTCCTACGCGCGCCACGTGGTGGCGTTGCTCGACGAGCTCGGCATCGACGAGGCCGTCGTGGGCGGGGTGTCGCTGGGGGCCAACGTGAGCCTCCAGGTCGCGGTCCAGGCCCCCGAACGCGTCCGGGGCCTGCTCATCGAGATGCCCGTCCTCGAGTGGGCGGTGCCCGGCGCGGCGGTGGTGTTCCTGCCCATGCTCCTGGGCGTCCACTACGCGGCCCCGCTGGTCCGCCTCCTGGCCGCGGTGGCGCGCCGGGTCCCGAAGACCACCATCGCTCCTCTCGACAGTGTCGTCACCATGATCTCGGCCGAGCCCGAGGAGATCGCGGCGGTGCTCCACGGCATGCTCGTGGGCCCCATCACCCCGACCTACGAGGCCCGCCACGCCATCAAGGCGCCCACCCTGGTCATCGGGCACAAGATCGACTTCATCCACCCCTTCACCGACGCCGACCATCTGACGCGCCAGCTCGAGCACGCCAAGCTGGTCGAGGCGCGGTCGATCTTCGAGCTGCGCGTCGCCCCCGACAGGCTCACGGGCGAGATCGCCGACTTCCTCGACGACACCTGGGACCGACGCGGCGCGTCCCGGGCGCGGCGCGGCACGCCGAGGGCCCGGCCGGCCTGATCCGAACGCTCAGCGGCGCGGCGACCAGGCGTCGGGGTCTTCGGTCAGCCTGGCCACGGTGCGAGGCAGACGGCCCGCCACCACGTCTTCGAGGCTCACCCGCTCGAGCACGTTGCGCAGGCTGGCCCTTACGGCCACCCACACGTCTTGGAGGTGCTCGGCGGCCCCTTCGTAGTGCGCCGCCTCGGGGCGCAAGCCGCGCACCTCGGCCAGGGGCCCGTCGAGGGCCCGCATGACGTCGGCCACGCTGACGTCCTTGGCCGGGCGGGCCAGGCGGTAGCCGCCTTCGGACCCCCGCTGGCTCGAGACGATGCCGGCCCGGCGCAGCTCGATGAGGATGGCCCCCAAGAACCGCGCCGGGAGCCCTTGGGCCTCGGCCAGGGACTCGGCGGTGGCCGGCTCCCCTCGATCGGCGAGCGCCAGCAGGGCCCGCATGCCGTAGTCAACCTTGGCCGGAATGTGCACGGACGGGATTCTGCCCGCTCCGCAGGCCCCCACGCCCACCCTGATCCTGACCGGGGCCCTCGGCGCCGCCCTCGAGGCCGGCGAACCCGGGCCCGTGGGGGCCGGGGGCTGGACGACGCCCCCCCCTAGCCATAGTATTCCTATGCAATCGCTATATTCACTTGGAGTTGTGGACGACAGGTCCGTCCCGGCCCCGATCTGAACCCGATCTGAAGAGGAGAGCCCGTGCAGCCAGGTGTGCTTCGTCGAGCCCGACACCCACGGATTGGCCCCGACACCCGGCGCCGCCACCTGCCCCGGATGTCGACCCTCGCCCTCTCCCTGGCCGCCGTGGCCCTGGTAGCGGCGGCGTGCGGCTCGTCGTCGCCGACCGCCTCCAAGAAGAAGGCAGCCACCACCACCACCACTGCGGCCCCGACCACCACGGTGGCGTCGGCCCCCTCCACCACCACGGCCAGCGCCGCGGCCGACACCACCACCACCGCGGCCAAGCCCGTGTCGCACACCGCCACCACGGTGCCCGCCGCCAGCACCACCTGTTCCACCTCGGGTGGACCCCTCAGCGCCACGTGTGACACCAAGTCACCGTCTTTGCAGGTCAACGGGGCCGGGGCCAACTCGATCCAGCCCTTCTTCACCCGGGTCTTCTACTACTACAACCAGGCCAACCACGGCGTCAGCGTCAACTACTCCCCGGCCGGGAGCAGCGTCGGGGTCACCGACATCGAGCAGGGCACGGTGAACTTCGGTGACTCGGAGATCCCGATCCCGTCACCGGCGACGGGCACGAGCGGGGCGATCTTGCAGGTTCCCGTGGACCTCGGAGGTGTGGCACTGAGCTACAACCTTCCCGGTGTGGGTGGTGGCCTGAAGCTCGACGGCCCGACGCTGGCGGGGATCTTCCTCGGCACCATCAAGAACTGGAACGACCCCCACATCACCGCGCTCAACCCGGGCACGAACCTGCCGAGCACTGCCATCGTGGCCGTGCACCGCGCCGATTCGTCGGGCCCGGGATACGACCTCGACCAGTACCTGATCGACACCGGTGGCTCGGCCTGGACCAGCTCCAAAGCGGGGACCACGGCCTCGACCAAGTGGCCCATCACCACCGTGGGCGTGGGCGAGCAGCTCAACACCGGGGTGGCCGGCTACATCCAGCAGACCCCCGGCGCCATCGGGTTCGTCGAGTACGCCTACTCGCTCCAGGCCAGCTTCACCAACGCCGCGCTCAAGAACCAAGCGGGGAGCTTCGTGACCCCGTCCCAGTCGAGCATCGCCTCGGCGGGGGCCCAGGCCTCGGGTCTGAGCGCCTCCAACTTCAACATCGTGAACGGGCCCGGAGCCGGCACCTACCCGCTGGCCAACTTCAGCTGGACCCTCCTCTACCAGAAGCAGTCCAACACCACCCTGGGCGTGGTGCTGGGCAAGCTCTTCGACTGGGTCACCACCACCGGCCAGCAACAAGCAGCCGCGCTCGGCTACTCACCTCTGCCGGCCAACGTCGTGTCGCTGGCACACCAGACACTGCTCGGGCTCGAGAACTCGGCGGGCAAGCCCCTGTTCTCGTGAGCACCGTCGCGATCGTCACCCGGCCCGTGAACACCTAGGTCGGGCGACCCATGACGCCCACCTTGCTCGAGGAGATCCCTCCGCCCCGGCTCACGCCCGTGGGCGGGGTGAAGGAGGCCCTGCGCCGGCGCTCGGCCCGGCCCGGTGGCCGCGCCTACGCGGTGGCGCGCTGGTCGGGAGCGACGCTGTTCGCCGCCATCGTGGTGGCGCTGGTGGTCAGCCTGCTGGTGTCGTCGAGCCAGGCGTTCGCGCACTCGGGGCTGAGCTTCTTGTGGTCGGGGACCTACAACGCGGCGAAGGACGTCTATCCGACGGGGATCTTCGTCGTGGGCACGCTCATCACCACCGCGGTGGCCATCGTCCTGGCCGTGCCCATCGGCGTGGGCACCGCCGCCTTCCTGTCGGAGTTCGCCCCCAGATGGCTGGCCGCGCCCCTGACCGTGGCCATCGACCTCATCGCGGCGGTGCCGAGCATCGTGGTCGGGTTGTGGGGGCTGCTCGTGCTGCAGCCGGTGTTCACCCACCACGTCGAGCCCTTCTTGAAGGAGGTTCCCGTCCTGGAGTGGTTCTTCCACGGTCCGGCCCTGGGGCCCAGCATGCTCCTGGCCGGGACCGTGCTGGCCGTGATGATCCTGCCCACCATCGTGGCGCTGTCCCGCACGTCGATGTCGGCGGTGGCGGTCGAAGACCGCGAGGCGGCGCGGGCGCTCGGGGCCACCCGGTGGCAGGTGGTGACGACGGCGGTGGTTCCCGGTGCCCGTACCGGGATCGAGGCCGCGGTGACGCTGGGCATCGGCCGCGCCATGGGCGAGACCATCGCCGTGGCCATGGTGATCGGCAACAACTACGCCCTCCCTCACTCGCTGCTGGCCCCGGGGGCGACGCTGGGGTCCGCCATCATCAACAATTTCGGTGAAGCCAGTCCCGGGCTCGACCGCGCCTCGGTCATCGGCCTCGTGGTGGTGCTCCTCGCCCTCTCCGCCCTCGTCAACGTGGGGGGTCAGCTCCTGTTGCGGGCCCGGTCGCGATCGGTGGAGGCCCCGGCGTGAGCAGCACCGTCTTCGCCGTCGACCCCGACGCGGCCGGTGCCATCGGGGCCCGACGCGACCTCGTGCGCGAGTCGGCGCGCCGTTCCCTGGTGCGGCGCCGGCTGCTGGGGCGCGTCGCCATCGTGCTGTGCGTCGTGGCCGTGGCCATCGCGCTCGCCCCGCTCGTGGCCCTCGTCGCCTACACCACCAGCCGGGGCGTCCACGCCTTGTCGTGGGCCTTCCTCACCCATGTCCCCACGCCGCCGGGCATCCCCGGGGGCGGGATCTCCAACGCCATCGTGGGGACCCTCATCATCGTCGGCGTGGCCGTCGTCATGGCCGTCCCCGTGGGCATCACCGCCGCCCTCTTCCTCGTCGAGCGCACCGGGCGCGTCGCCGGCGCCCTGCGGTTCGCGGCCGACGTCCTCACCGGGGTGCCGTCGATCGCGGTAGGCGCCTTCGCCGTGGCCGTGTTCGTCGATCCCTTCGACCACTACTCGGGGCTGGTGGGGAGCTTCGCTCTGGCCACGCTCATGTTGCCCATCGTGATCCGCGCCAACGAGGCCGCCATGCGCTCTGTGCCCCGCGACCTGTGGGAGGCAGGTCTGGCCCTCGGCGTGCGCCGCTCGCGCGTGGTGCGCTCCGTCGTGCTGCGCGGCGCGCTCCCGGGTCTCGTGACCGGCAACCTCCTGGCCGTGTCGCGCGCCGTGGGCGAGACGGCGCCCTTGCTGTTCACGATCTTCGGCAGCCAGTTCCTGGTGACCAACCCGACACAACCGATGCAGGCGGTGCCCCTCACCATCTTCACCGACGGGACCTCGGCCCAACCCTCGGCCCAGCTCATCGCGTGGGGGGCCGCCTTCGTGCTCCTCGTCCTCGTGCTCGTGCTGAGCGTCGTGGCCCGCATCGTGTCCGCCCGGCTGAACCGCCAAGCCCGGTGAGCCCGCACCCGGGTATCGACGTCTCCCCACCGGGCGATCGGCGGGAGACCGACAAGGGGGACGAATAGGATGGTCAGGCCCACCGGAGCACGGAGATGACGATCGACACCACCGCAGCACCCGGGACCGCGCCGGACTCCGGTCCGTCGACGCGCCCGCCCCACGCGCCGTCGGGGGAGCCCGCCGCCGTCTCCCTGCGCGACGTGAGCGTCATCTTCGGCCGTCACCGCGTGGTGCGCGACGTGTCGCTCGACCTCGTCCGCAACCGCGTCACCGCCCTGGTGGGGCCCTCGGGGTGCGGCAAGACCACCATCCTGCGTACCATCAACCGGCTCCACGACGACACCGGGGGCAAGGTCAGCGGAACGGTCATGGTCGGCGACCTCGACATCTACGCCCGTGACACACGGGCGGAGCTGGTGCGCAGCCGCGTGGGCATGGTCTTCCAGCGGCCCAACCCCTTCCCCACCATGAGCATCTTCGACAACGTGGTGGCGGGGTTGCGCCTCAACGGCGTTCGCTCCAAGAACATCCTGCGCGAGGCCGCCGAGTCCGCCCTGCACCACGCGGCGTTGTGGGACCTCGTCAAGGACCGGCTGCACTCCCCCGCCGTGAAGCTGTCGGGAGGTCAGCAGCAACGGTTGTGCATCGCGCGCGCCTTGGCGGTGGAGCCCGAGGTCCTGCTCATGGACGAGCCGTGCTCGTCACTGGACCCCATCGCCACGGCCAAGATCGAAGAGCTCATCACCCATCTCGCCACCGACGTCACCATCGGCCTCGTGACCCACAACATGTTCCAGGCCACGCGGGTGTCGCACTACACCGCCTTCTTCCTCCTGGGCGAGGACCGGGCCACCGGCGAGCTCGTCGAGTACGGCCCGACGGAGCAGATCTTCGACTCCCCGCGCGACCCCCGCACGCGGGCCTACGTGTCGGGCGAGGTGGGCTGAGCCGGGTACTGGCGGACGACCGGCGCGAGGCGGGGGGCCGCTCCCGCGCCGGCCGACCGCTCAGGGGGTGATGGCCAGGGCCACGACCGACAACGGCGAGCTCGGGATGACCCCACCGGCTGCGAGCTCGGCGGGAACCGAGCCGAAGTACCCGGCGTCGCCGAAGGTGAAGATGCCGCCGTCCCCGCCCACGAGCCAGTAGCCCTTGCCGTCGGGGGTGGCCGAGACGGCCACCACCGGGGCGCTGGGCACGATGCCGGTGGTCAGGGTGGAGCCGTAGAAGCCGGCGTCGCCGAAGCGCGACACGGCCCCGTCGTTCTGGACGACCCAGTAGCCCCCGCTGTCGGGGGTGGCTGCGATGCCGACGATGGGTGAGGGTGCGGGGCCCCCGAGGAGCGTGGCGACGTTGCCGAAGTAGGTGGCGTCCCCGAAGGCGAACACACCGCCGTCCGCACCCACGAGCCAGTAGCCCTTGCCGTCGTGGGTGACGGCGATGCCCACGATGGGCGAAGCCGGCGTGACGTGGAGGGCGGGGAGGGACCCGAAGTACCCGGCGTCCCCGAAAGCGAACACGCCGCCGTCCGCACCCACGAGCCAGTAGCCCTTGCCGTCGGAGGTCCCGGCCGCGGCCACGACGGGCGTCTTGAGCTTCACCGAGTCACCCGGGACCGACCCGAAGTACCCGGCGTCGCCGTAGGTGAACACGCCGCCGTCCGCACCCACGAGCCAGTAGCCCTTGCCGTCGGAGGTCTCGGTGATCCCCACCACCGGTGAGGCCAGCGTCGTCCCCGACGCCGCCGGGGACCCGTACACCGTGGCCCCGCCGAAACCGAAGACCCCGCCCGAGGCGGTGGCGGCGTAGTAGCCGTTGGGCGTCGGGGTCGTAGCCGAGGCGGGCAGGGCCGGCCCGCCCACGACCACGGCCGCCGCGGCCATGACGCCGACGCCCGCCAGCCACCACTGCTTGGGCAGGCTGGCCCGACGATGCGTCTCGCGTACCATCCGTGGACCGTTGTGCGACACCGAGCCGCTCCTCTCCCTCGACGGGGCCCCTGCCGGACGACAGGCCCACCCCGACCTTAGCGAGTAAATCGCCTGTATTTCTAGATTTACTGTGAAACGGTGTCAAGGGGGGCGCCCGGGGCCCGGCCGGGCCCACGGCCCGGCCCCACGGTCGCCACATTCGCAGGACAACAAAGGCCGCCGACCCGAGAAAAGGCCTTGCA
Organism: uncultured Acidimicrobiales bacterium; assembly: GCA_963848335.1. Lineage (GTDB taxonomy): Bacteria > Actinomycetota > Acidimicrobiia > Acidimicrobiales > UBA8190 > Chersky-840. Next base: position 714,087 of record CAWKDD010000001.1, on the reverse strand, counting down.
CAGTGACCCCCGGGGCCTGATGCTGATGGCAACACGCCATCCACGGTCCGGCCCGGCCCCCCGTCCCGGCCCAGGCAGGCTCGAAAGGGAGGTCCCTGGCCATGAGACTGGCCGAGAGGCACCGTGAGCCCGACGAGGCCCATTTCACCGAGGGCGAGCTCGACCTCGAGGCACCCGAGGAGCTGGCCGTGGCCGAGCTCGACGAGGACGCCATCCTCGAGGAGGAGCTCGACAACGAGGACCTCCTCGAACAGGACGTCGACGAGGACACGCTCGAGGTGACCCTGGAGGACCTGGTCCACGACCGGGACGTCGACGAGGTCGAGGACGAAGACGCCGACCTCGAGACGGTCGAGGCCACCTCGGCCGCGCCGGCGGCGGTGCTGCCGGCGGGCCTCGACGGCCCCGACGACGCCGACGAGCAGGTGGCGTCCGAGGACCTCGAGGAGAGCCTCGACCTGGTCCTGCTGGAGCGGATGGCCCTGCTCGACCTGGGCGGGGCCCCGAGGCGTCCCGGTGACGACGAGGACTCGGCCGAGGGGGGCGGGGTGCTCGTGCAGATGCGCATCGACGCCAACGATCTCGTGGACGTGGCCCCGTGCGGGACCGACGAGTTCGTGTGCCGTTCGTGCTTCTTGGTACGGAGGCGGGTGCAGCTCTTCGACCCGACCGGGATGGTCTGCCACGACTGCTCCACCTGATCGGGCCCCCGGCCCGGACAGGCGCCGACCTCTCCCCGTCGGCTACAACGTGGCGCCATGACCACGACGGGGCGCGACGAGTCGGCGCACGCGCCCCGCCACCGCCGCACGATCGCCATCACGGGCTCGGCCTCGGGGATAGGGGCGGCCGTCGCCCGGCGCTTCGAGCGCAGCGGTGCCCGGGTGATCGGCGTGGACATCCACGACGCCCAGGTCAACGCCGACCTCTCCGAGCCCGGGGGGAGGTCCCGGGCCCTGGCCGCGCTGGCCGAGCTCACGGGGTCCCGCCTCGACGGCCTGGTGGTCTGTGCCGGGCTCGGGCCCCAGACCCGACCCACCGATTCGATCGCCCGCGTGAACTTCTTCGGAGCCCTCGACGTGCTCGACGGGGCACTTCCACTGCTCGAAGCCGGGGAGGTCCCAGCGGCGGTGGTGGTGTGTTCCAACGCGGCCGGCCTCACACCGCCGAACGGCGAGCTGCTGGGTCTGCTCCTCGACGGCGCCGAGGACAAGGCGGCGGCGTGCGCGGCGGGCCTCGACGGTTCGACGGTCTACGGGACGAGCAAGCTCGCCCTGACCCGCGCCGTGCGCCGGCGCGCCGGGGCGTGGGGGGACGCCGGCATCAGGCTGAACGCGGTGGCCCCCGGACCGGTGGAGACACCGCTGCTGGCGGGCGGGCTCGAAGATCCCGTGCTCGGGCCCCTCATCGAAGCCCTCCCCGTGCCCATGGGCCGCCGGGCCAACCCGGCCGAGATCGCCGCCTCGATCGGGTTCCTGCTCGACCCCGCCAACGGGTTCATCCACGGGTCGGTGCTGTTCGTGGACGGCGGGAGCGACGCGCTGCTGCGGCCCGACATCCTCTGACGCCTGGGACGGCGTTGAGCCGTCGTGGTCGCCTGGGGACGGCGCTCAGCCGTCGTCAGCGACGGGGCGGGCCCGATCGCGCTTGCGCTGTGATCGCCGCCGCTTGTCGGTGAGGCGCCTGGCCCGGGCCGACGCCGAGGGGGCGGTGGGCACCCGGGCCCTCTCGACCCGCAGCCCCTCGGCCAGGCGGGCCCGGAGTCTCTCGAGTGCCAACTCCCGGTTGCGCATCTGGGACCGCTCTTCGCCCGCCGCGGCGCGCACGGTCGGTCCGAGACGCTCGAGGAGCCGTGACCGCTGGCGAGGGCCGAGGGACCTCGACCCCGCCACGTCGAAGGACACCTCGGCCCGGGTGCTCGCCTTGTTGGCGTGCTGGCCGCCGGGGCCGCCGCTCGTGGTGAAGCGCCATTCGAGCTCGTCGGCGGGGATGAGCAGGCTCCTCGTGACTCGCAGGGAGCCGAGGGGCCCGGGCTCGTGCTCAGGAGGCGGGCTCGGCGACAACGGGGTTCTCGAGGGTCCCGACGCGCTCGATGTCGATGCGGACGACGTCGCCCTCGACCAGCCAACGAGGCGGGGAGAAGCTGGTGCCGACCCCGGCCGGGGTCCCCGTCGAGAGGACGTCACCGGGCTCGAGGGTGAACACCGTGGACAGGTACTCGATCTGCTCCCAGCACGAGAAGATCATGTCGTCGGTGGACGCGTCCTGGCGCAGCTCGCCGTTCACCCACGTCCGCAGGCGAAGGCCCTGGGGGTCCTCGATCTCGTCGGCCGTGACGATCCAGGGCCCGGTGGGACCGTGCGTGTCGAAGGACTTCCCCAAGGTCCACGTCGGTGTCCGGAACTGCCAGTCCCGCACGGTCACGTCGTTCGCCACCATGAAGCCGGCGACCACCGACGCCGCTTGCGAAGCGCTGACGTGGCGGCAGCGCCGGCCGATGACCATGGCCAGCTCGCCCTCGTAGTCGACCTGCTCCGAGACCCTCGGGATCTCGATGGCTTCGCCGGGGCCGATGACGCAGGTGCGCTGCTTGTTGAACCACACCTGGTGCTCCGGGCGCGTGGCCCCGGTCTCCGCCACGTGCGCCGCGTAGTTGAGCCCGATGCCCAGCACCTTGGCGGGTTGCGGTACCGGCGGCCGCAGCTGCACCTCGTCGAGGGGGATGCGCCGGGCCCGGGAGTGGGTCGCATCCTGGGCCTGCTCCATGGCGCCGGGCCCGGCCACGAGGAGATCGGACATGTCCCCGGGGAGGGCGACGACGGGGTCGGTGAGGTCGACCACCTCACCGTCGACCACCACCCCGGTCCGCAGCACCGAGGGCTCGCCGGGGTCCATGAAGCTCACGAGGCGCATGGGCGCCACCGTACCGACATCCCTGATAAGAGAACAGCAACCACGCGCCGGCTCGAGGCCCCCTGCACCAAGTCCACCGACCCGAGGAGACACGATGCCCGACAGCCTGAAGCACAAGGTGGCCCTCGTGACCGGATCGTCGAGCGGCATCGGGGCGGCGACGGCCCGGGCCCTGGCCGCCGAGGGTGCCGTCGTCGTGGTCAATTCGTCCACGTCGGTGGATGCGGGCCGGGCCCTGGCCGCCGAGCTCCCCGGGGCCAGCTACATCCAGGCCGACATCGCCGACCAGGACCAGGCCCGCGCCCTGGTGGCCCGGGCCGTGGAGGACCACGGACGTCTCGACGTCCTCGTCAACAACGCCGGCACCACCGAGGTGATCCCCCATCCCGACCTCGAGGCGGCGTCCCCGGAGGTGTGGCGCCGCATCTTCGACGTGAACGTCGTCGGGACGTGGCAGGTGACGGTGGCCGCGGTCCCCCACCTGCGCGCCACAGGTGACGGTGCGGTGGTCAACGTGTCGTCGGTGGCGGGCCACACCACCCGCGGCAGCTCGATCCCCTACGCCACGTCCAAGGCGGCGGTGAGCCACATGACCGAGCTGCTCGCCAACGTCCTCGGGCCCGAGATCCGCGTGAACGCCGTGGCACCCGGTCTGGTGGACACCCCCTGGACCGCAGACTGGGACTTCGTGCGCGAGTTCGTGCGCACCCAGGCCCCCATGCAGCGCTCGGGCACTCCCGAGGACATCGCCCACGTGATCATGGGCCTCGTGGGCGCCCGCTATGTGACCGGCGAGATCGTCATGGTCGACGGCGGGCTCCACATGCGCTGAGCAGCGCCCTCCCTCAGTGGCCGCCGAACGGCGGCCTTGTCATGATGGCGGACACCCCGTGCTCGGGGTCACCACATCCTCGAAGACGGAGCAGAGACATGGACTTCGACCTCTGGTTGCCGACGGCCAACCCCTTCGCCACGCCCGAGTACCTGGCCGCCGTGGCTCGTGAGGCCGAGGCGCGAGGCGTGCACGGCATCTGGGTCGGGGAGCACGTCGTCACCTTCGAGCAGTACGCGTCGAGCTACCCGTACGCGGAGAGCGGGAAGATCCCCATGCCGCCGGGCACGGGCCTGCTCGAGCCGTTCACGACCCTGGCCTTCCTGGCCGCGGTCACGACCACGGTGCGCCTGGGGACGGCCATGTGCCTGTTGCCCCAGCGCAATCCCGTCTACAGCGCCAAGGAGGTCGCCACCGTCGACTGGTTGTCGGGGGGCCGCGTCGATCTCGGAGTAGGGGTGGGATGGCTGCGCGAGGAATTCGAGGCGCTCGAGGTGCCCTGGGAACGGCGCGGGGCACGGACCGACGAGTACCTCGAGGTGCTGCACGCGCTGTGGTGCGACGACCCGTCGTCGTTCTCGGGGAGCTACTACACGCTCCCCCCTTGCAATCTCCATCCCAAGCCCGTCCAGGATCCCCACCCGCCCATCCACATCGGAGGCGAGAGCGACGCCGCCCTGCGCCGCACCGCCCGGGCCGGACAGGGTTGGCACACCTTCAACCGCGCCCCGGCCGACGTCCCCGACGCGCTGGCTCGCCTGGAGGCGGTCCTCGCCGAAGAGGGCCGATCACGGGAGGAGATCACGGTGACGGTGTGCCCCTATTTCCAGCCGCTCGACGCGGCGATCACCGAGCAGTACGCGGAAGCGGGCGCGGATGTGGTGAGCGCGTTCTTGTTCGCCATGTCGGCCGACGACGTCCCCGCCGCGTTCGACGCGCTCGACCCCTGTCTCGAGCGCGCCCGAGCCTGCTGAGGACTCCTCGCCACGCGACGCGGCGCGTCCAGGACCGAGCGCGTGACGGCGCGGGGCTCGGCAGGCCAGCCCCCTCACCAGGGCCGTTCTCGGCCGGGATCCGGGGCGACGAAGTCACAGTAATGTAGTTTTGCGTTCACTGCCGGTGACGACTAAACGGGGGAGTTGAGATGCAGGACCTGGATGACGATCCACGCGTCGGCCGCAAACGGCTCTCCGCCATCCAGGGCGAGCGAGGAACTCCCACCGTGGCCCTTGAAGAAGCACCCGTAGTCCCCGCGCAGCGCCTCCTCAAGGTGGCCACAGCGCTCTCCGAAGGCGCCACCAAGCTGCACGCGCAGCTCCGGCACCTCGAACCGGCCGAGCGCGACGCGCTCTTGGAGCTCGTGGCGGACCAGGTGACCGAGATCGTGAGCCTGTGGGCGGACCTCGTACGCGGGGTGGTGTCCTCCGACGACGCCGCGGCGGCCGATCCCCGCCCCCAGTCCGACCAACTCCGCCGCCGCAGCGCCACCCCGGTCCCCTCGGAGCGCCCGACGCGCCCCGACGACGACCATCCCGCCCGGCTGTCGACTCCGGAGCCCGAGCCGGCGCGCCGGCCCCTGCGCGAGCTCGGGCGCGAACCGGTCACTTCCTCCCCCGCGCCGCGCCTCGAGGCGGCAGACACCGGGCGCGATTCCGACCGCGTCACCCGCGACGAGCTCACCGGGGTCCTCAACCGCCAAGCGGGCATCGCCGCTCTGGGCCGCGACATCGACCGCTGCCGGCGCAGTGGCGAGCAATTCGTGCTCGGTTACCTCAACGTCGACCGGATGAAGGTGGTCAACGACACCCGGGGCTCGCGCGCCGGCGACGAGGTCCTGCGCAAGGTCACGGCCGCGCTCCGGGCCACGTTGCGCTCCTACGACGTCATCGCCCGCCTCGGAGGCGACGAGTTCCTCTTCTCGCTGCCGGGATCGGACACCTCCACGGCCGAGCTGCGCTTCAAGGAGTTCGCCGTCATCCTGGGCGAGGAGGCGCCCGGCTCCACCGCCAGCGTGGGGTTCGCCGACCTCCACGAGCACGACACCCTCGACGACCTGATCGCCGCCGCCGAGTCCGCCATGTTGAAGGGGCGCAGGGCCCGTCGGCGGGGCCGGGGGTAGCGCGCCGGCGACCTCGGACGACGCCGCCAACCCCGGAAGGACACACGCCCATGTCCGACGCGCCCTCTGACGCTTCTCACGCCAAGGTCCCCGACGTCTCTGTCCGGCACGAGCACGACGTGGCGGTGGTCACCTTGCGACGACCACCGCACAACTTCCTCACCGAGCCCGTCCTGCGCGCCCTGGCCGACGCCGTCACGGAATCGGGCGCGGTGGCGCGCGCCGCGGTGGTGTGCTCGGAGGGTCGGTCGTTCTGCGCCGGCGCGGACTTCCGTTCCCGGGACGCCCCCGATCCGACCGACCAGGGGGACTTCGAAGCGCGCACCGGAGCCTTCTACGAGCAGGCCGTGCGGATCTTCGACGCACCCCTGCCTGTGGTGGCCGCCGTCCAGGGCGCCGCCGTCGGGGCCGGGTTCGGGCTGGCGTTGGCGTGCGACCTCTGTGTCGTGGGCGAGCTCGGCTGGTTCCAGGCCAACTTCGTCCGCCTCGGCATCCACCCCGGGTTCGCGCTGAGCGCCACCCTCCCCCGCGTGGTGGGCCCCGGGCGCGCCGCCGAGCTGCTGCTCACGGGACGGCGGGTGGTCGCCTCGGAGGCGGGGAGGATCGGTATCGCGCAGCGAGTGGTCCCCGAGGGGAGCGAGCTCGAAGTGGCCCTCGAGCTGGCGCAGCACATCGCCACCGGGGCACCATTGGCGGTGAAGGCCACGAGGGCGACGCTGCGCCATGGACTGGCCGACTCGGCACGCGAGGCTATGCGTCATGAGCTGGCGGAGCAGGCCGCCCTGGCCGGGACGGTCGATGCCGTCGAGGGCGTGCGCGCCATGCTCGAAGGGCGCGACCCGAGGTTCGAAGGTCGGTGAGCCGACCGGCGCCGCCACGGGCCGGGCCCGGCTCAGCCTCGTGGTGACGACTCGACGCGACAAGGGACGGGTGATCGAGCGATGAACGCGACTGTGCAAGTCCTGTGCCATCGACGCACCGGCTTGCGTCGGGGCCGGCTCGTCCGACGGGCGCGTCCGGGATCGCCCGACGGCAGCGGTCCTCATCAACCCGGGGCTCCCCCGACCCCGGACACGCGCGCCGGCCCCGACCGGTCTGCAGGCGCTCCACCCTTCGTGGGCTGAGCCGCCTGGACGTGCGTGGCTCCGATGCGCATGTCCAGGCCCAGCACGAAGGGAGGTGAGCGATGTCCGATCCCGGTACCGACGGCGACACGAGCGCCGTGCTCGACGAGGCCCACGTCGGGGACATCCAGGGTGCCTTCGGAACGATCGACCAGCACGACACGGGCAGGGGGCGGTCGTGGCCGGCTCGCCTGTTGGTATTGCTCGCCATCATGGGCCCCGGGCTCATCGTCATGGTGGGCGACAACGACGCCGGCGGAGTGGCCACCTACGCCCAGGCGGGCCAGAACTTCGGCTTGACCCTCCTGTGGACCCTTCCCCTGCTCATTCCGGTCCTGATCGTCAACCAGGAGATGGTGGTCCGGCTGGGTGCGGTCACCGGGGTGGGCCACGCTCGCCTCATCATCGAGCGGTTCGGCAAGTTCTGGGGGGCGTTCTCCGTGGGCGACCTCTTCATCCTGAACTTCTTGACGATCGCCACGGAATTCATCGGAGTGAGCCTGGCGCTCGAGTACTTCGGCATCAGTCCCTACGTCGCCGTGCCCATCGCGGCGGTCGGACTGATCCTCATGACCGTGTCCGGCAGCTTCCGGCGCTGGGAGCGGTTCATGTACGTCTTCGTGGTGGCCAACTTCCTGGTCATCCCCCTGGCCGTCTTCAGCCACCCCCGTGCCGGCCCCTTCCTGCACGGGCTGCTGGTTCCCGGCGCCCGGGGGGGATTCAACTCCACGTCGGTGCTGCTCATCATCGCCATCGTGGGAACAACGGTGGCGCCCTGGCAGCTGTTCTTCCAGCAGTCCAACATCATCGACAAGCGGATCACGCCGCGCTGGATCAACTACGAACGGGCCGACACCTTCATCGGCTCGCTCGTGGTCGTGTTCGCAGCCTCGATCCTGGTAGCGGTGCCGGCCGCCGCCTTCGCCCACACCAAGGTGTTCGGAGCCTTCACCAATGCGGGGGGCGTGGCCCGCGACCTGACGCGATATGTGGGGCACGGGACCGGGGCCATCTTTGCCGTCATCCTCTTGAACTCATCGATCATCGGCGCCGCCGCCGTGACACTGTCGACGTCGTACGCGTTCGGGGATGTCTTCGGCGCCCGGCACTCGCTGCACCGCTCGTGGCGTGATGCCAAGCTCTTCTACGGCACGTTCTCGGCCATGGTGGCCCTGGCCGCCGGGCTCATCCTCATCCCCGGTGCACCCCTCGGGGTGATCACCACCGCGGTACAGGCACTGGCCGGCGTGCTGCTTCCGAGCGCCACGGTGTTCCTGCTCCTGCTGTGCAACGACAAGGACGTCCTCGGGCCCTGGGTGAACAGACCCTGGCTCAATCTCGTGGCCTCGTTCATCGTGTCGATCCTGCTGCTCATGTCTCTGGTCCTGATGGCCACCACGCTGTTCTCGACCATCGACGTCAAGACCCTCACCGTCGTCCTCGGCGCTGTGCTCCTGGTCGGCTACGGGGCCGGGACCGCCCTCTTCGTGAGAGCGAGGCGGAGACGCCCCCCGCCGGCCCAGCCCGTCTCCCGCCAGCGTCGCGACACGTGGCGGATGCCGACGTTGAGCCTCATCGAACGGCCCAAGTGGTCCCGCGGCAGGCTCGTCGGGATGTACCTGTTGCGCGGCTATCTCGTCTTGGCGGTGTTGTTGCTTCTCATCAAGGCCGTCGAGCTGGGCACACACAAGTAAGGAGCCTGGGCGGGCACCCGATTCCCGGCCACCCGATTCCGGGCCGGCCATGCGACGTGACTCACCGTGTCTCACCTTGGGCGAGGGACGCGAGAATCTTGTCGATGGCGGCGTCCTGAACGGCGAGATGGGCCTGAATCTGCTTGGCTTCTTCGAGGATTGCAGCGGCGTCGTTATAGGTGGCCTGGGCCCGGGCGTCAGCCGCAGTGGCCTGAATGTTCTGGCCAACGATGATGATGGGCAGCAACACCAGCTGGAGGAACTCGGACGAGATCCACAGCACCAGCACCGTGGCGCTGTGCGCCTTGATCGTCGACGGCAAGCTTACGAAAGCCAGGACGGCGAACAGGTAGGCCGCCCACATGGTGCCGACGACGACGGTGATCCTCAGGCCGACCTTGGCGTTCAGGCGCCCGAACACACCGGGCCCGTGGACCTTGGCCACGGCGGCCGCCACCTGTGGTGGGCCCGACAACTTCCGCGCCTCGATGTGAGGGTGGGGGACATAGTCGAAATGGGTGGGCATGCGAGCAGCATCGCACGGGATCGTGGCGGCAGTACCGACGGTCGGGGCAGAGGTTCCTCCCCGCTCGTCGCGGAGCACGGGGCACGGGGCACGGGGCACGGAGCACGGACGGCACGGGGCACGGGGCACCGGGCACCGGGCACCGGGCATCGAGATCTGAGAAGATCGACGGGACCCACCTCTCAGGACCTGCCCGTGACCGATACCTTCGACCGCAGCGACCTCGACGCCGAGCTCACCGACGCCTCGCTCTACGCCAACGGGTTCCCGCACCGGGTCTTCAGCGCCATCCGCCGTCTCGAACCGGTGAGGTGGCATCCCTTCCCCCCGGGATTCCCGGGCGATCACGACCCGGGTTTCTGGGTGTTGTCCAAGCACGAGGACATCCAGGTGGTGAGCCGCGACCCCGAGCTGTTCAGCGCGTTCGACGGGCCACAGCTGAGCCACCAGCCGGCGATCGCCGGGACCATGCTCGTCAGCATGGACGGCCGCGACCACGTCCGGCAACGTCGGCTCATCAGCGCCGGGTTCACCCCTCGCATCATCAAGCAGCTCGAGCACCAGATCCGGAGCTGGGCCGAGTCGATCGTCGATCAAGCCCTCGATCGCGGGGAGTGTGACTTCGTATCGGAAATTGCCTACAAGCTCCCGATGAACATGATTGCAGACATCGTGGGCATCCCCGTCGAGGACCGGGAATGGCTCTTCTCGTTGACGAACGACTTCCTCCAGGCAGACACGCCCGGTCGCCGCCTGTCGCTGGAAGAGCAGCTGGGTCTCCAGGTCCAGGTGTTCGAGTACGCGCAGAAGCTGGGCCACGACAAGCGGGTCGAACCCCAAGACGACGTGTGGACGATCCTTTCGACCGTGGAGGTGGAGACCGACGGCGGCGGGCGCACCGTGCTCAGCCAGATCGAGCTGGACCTGTTCTTCGTGCTGCTCGTCGTGGCCGGGAGTGAGACCACCCGCAACGCCGTGTCGCAGGGGCTCCTGGCACTCCTCGACCATCCGGACCAGCTCGAGCGGTTGCGCCGGGCACCCGACGCCATCCCCCCGGCGGTGGAGGAGATCCTGCGGTGGTCGTCGCCGGTGGCGTGCTTCGCCCGGCGGGCTACCCGGGACACCGAGATCGGTGGCGTGCCGATCGCCGCAGGCGACCGGGTCACCATGTGGTACCCGTCTGCCAATCGCGACGAGGACGTCTTCGACGACCCCTTCCGATTCGAGATCTCCCGCACCCCGAACCCGCATCTCGCCTTCGGCGGCGGTGGTGTGCACTTCTGCCTGGGGGCCAGCTTGGCCCGGCGGGAGCTCACGACCCTCCTCGAGGTGCTGTTCGAACGCACCCGGCACATCGAGCTGACCGGAGTCCCCTCCTACACCTCGCTGGGCATCTTCAATCCGATCATGCTCTTCATGCAGGAGCTGCCCGTCCGCCTCACGTGAGCCTCGTCCGCATTGGAGCCTTCCCACCCGGGTTCGTGCTTGCCGCGAGCGTCCGGGAGCCCTACCCTCCGGCCTATGGCTGACCAAGTGAGTGTGACTGCTGACATCGGGGCGTCCCCGGATCGGGTGTGGGCGATGGTCTCGGATCTGACCCGCATGGGCGAGTGGTCGCCCGAGAGCCAGGGAGTCACCTGGTTGCGCGGCGCCACGGGCCCGCAACCGGGAGCGACGTTCCGAGGCGCCAATCGCAACGGCAAGAAGAAATGGGAGACGCGGGGGACGATCGTCGACGCCGAGCCGGGGCGCCTGCTCACCTTCCGGATCACGGCGGCAGGCTTCAAGGTCGCCGAATGGCGCTACGAGCTCGAGACCACCGCCACCGGGTGCCGGGTCACCGAGACGTGGACCGACCAGCGCGGCCGCATCGCCAAGGCAATCGGAGGGCCGGTGAGCGGCGTCGGGGACCGCGCCGAGCACAACCGGGTCACCATGGAGCACACCCTGGAGCGCCTGAAATCGGCGGCGGAGTCCGCGCCCGCCCCGCACTGAACTCTGGGGCCCATGGGGCCGGCACCTCATATGCCGGCGAGGTCAGCCGGGGGCGAGTTCGCCAACAAGGTGAGGTAGAGGCCGTACAACCGTGCAACACCCATTGCGCCACCGTGGCGCTCGCGCACAATTGCCGGCATGAACGAGCCGTCGGAACTGCAATACAACGGGCACTACAGGATGGCCGTCTGGGCCCTCCGAGGGGGACCGGGTTCTTCTGGGCTCGGAACGAACTTCCCGAGCCGCGACCTGGGTTGTGGCCGATGCGGTTCATGCTCATCCGCGACACAGTCCACGCCCGGTCGCACGCCTGGTCGTCGGGCCCGCGGTTCTGACGGCCCCTCTCGCCGGCGGTGAACTCCGGCATGACCATGGTGGCGAATTCCTCGATCCGAGCGCGCCCCACGGCCTTCAAGGTGCCGAATCCAGGTTCCCACTCGGCACGGGTCGCCCTCGTCGGCATCCTTCTTGCTGGCAGCGGCGGACTACTCATCGGCAGCCTGAGGTGACGAGACGCCAAGGATCTTGCCATTGCAGGATTCCGCTCGTGCCGTAGGCTTGAGCCATGGCTGAGTCCCCCGAAACACGAAACATCGAACAAGAAATCCACGACCTCATGAAGACCCTGGAGAAGTACACCTCCGGCGAGGCCCATCTGAGTTCAGAAGTTGCGACGGACTTCGGTAAGGCCATGCATGACATAGGTGACCACCTCGTCGCCTTTCACCGGCGCATCGAGAAGCTCGAAGAGAACGACCCGGAGTGGACCACCAGGGGTTGGGGCCCCCCGCCTGGGGACTGACCCGACGCCTACTGAGGGCGGGCGCCACTTCCAACGTCGCTCCGGCAGCACAGAAGTGTCATGATCGGAGGAGTGAGAACGGGCGGGCGTTGAAACCGTCTGGGGAAGAGGAATACAAGCGGTACGAGGGAATGCTGGCCTCCCTCTCACCGGCGTGCGACCCCGGCCGGGTTGATCTGCGCTGGATTCGACGCCCCCTCACGTGGTTCCGCTGGCGGGCCGCCGTTCGCCGCCGAGGACCCTACGCGCCGGACTTCGACGAGTTCCGCCGAGCAGGCAAGTCAGTGCCAGGTAGTTGACTTCGCAATCTCCCGGGGTTCGCTGCACCTTCGGGAACGAGATCCTCGCTCGGAACCGTCGGGGGGAGCCGAGGTCGTTGAGGCGAGGCTGCCACCTACGCTGCGCCCATGGCGAGGGCCCCCGGCGTGCGGGAACGGACCACCAGGATCGCAAGCTGGGTCACGCTCGCGCTCGTCGCAATCCTCGGCACCGAGATCGGGCTGGCGGTCACTCAGTCTCCGAAGGCACGATCGCCAGGCCCCGTGCAGCTTCTCCAGGAAGCCCTGACAGCCGCCCGGACGGAGAACGCCTTTCACTACCGGGCCGTGTGGGACGCCGACGGCGTTTCGCAGATCGTTGTGGGTGACGCCCGGCCTTCGTCGGGCTCGGAGTCCGTCTCTGTCGGCGGCGACAGCTTCACCGTGATCTTCACGGACCAGCTGGAGTATTTCCAAGGCGACGTCACTGCACTCCGCGATCAACTCGGGCTCCCGGCGCCGACCGCAGTAGCCAGCGCCGGAAAGTGGATCTCGCTCCAACAGTCCGACGGCCCGTTTCCCTCGGTCGGCGAGGGCATCACCACTTCAGCGGCTTTGGCGCAGGTCGTGATGGCTCCATTTGCCACGTGGCCTGCGCATCGGATCCACGGAGTGCTGCTATCGCGCATCACGGGCCGCATCCCTCACGGCAAGGTTGTGACGGGCTCGGCACAGCTCGACCTTCTGGCACGCTCGAAGCTCCCAGAGGCGTACTTCGCCCATGGGTCGGAGGGCGGGCAGCCGTGGTCGAGCACCATCGCCTTTTCCCGTTGGGGCGACAGCACTGCCCTCGTTGCCCCCACCGGGGCACGGCCGTTCTCGTCGATTCAAGACACCGGACCAGCATCACCAACTACCCCGACGACGTGACCGCCCGGGCGCAAGCCGACTTTGGCTAGGTGGTCGCGGTGGTTTGCAATGGAGGGGTGGTCGGAGCGGTTGGGTGTGATCCACCGCCTTGCTGCTTCGCATTGGCGCCAGCCAGGACGAGACCGATCTCATGGCTCAAGGCTTCCGCCGCCGCTGTCGTCGCTCGACTGCCCTGAACCTCGGGAAGCCATTTCTTCGCGGTGGACGCTGCGGCAACCAGGAGTTCGGCTTTGTTCCCTGGGCAGTGCTGGGGGTAACACGCGCTGCCGGTGAGATAGGCCTCCCAGAAATCATGGAGCAGCGCATCTTGAGACCGGAGGTACGAGTCCGGGCATGGCGCGTTGTGCGGTGCCTTCACGCAGAAGGCCGTCGAAGCGTTGGAGCCGTCGTTGGCAGCTTGCTTGCCGCCGAACACGGCGATTGCCAGCGCGATGAACGAGACGAGAGCGAAGGCTGTGACCCAGAACCACCAGTGCCGGGTGACCCGGAGATGCCCCGACGTCGGACCGGATCGTCGAGACCCGGCGACACCCGGTGCGTTCTCGCTCGTCGCCGTGGGCATCGGCGTGTGCGTGGGTGCAGCTGCAGATGCCGAAGCGATCGAGGCGGGTGGGTCGTCGTACGAACCGACACCACCATCCCTCACCAGAGCAGTCGGCTCGCCGTGCTCGAAGAACCGTTCTTCGTGTGTCCCGCAAGGGTCAGGATGCCAGCCGTCGAGGTCCATTGACCTTCCCAGTACCGGATTCGCAGTGGGGTACTGTTCTACACCTCGTCTAGCGACATGTCGTCAACAGTTGTGACGGACGTGGCTCGAGAGCAGACGCCCCGATGTACGGCTGTGAGTTCCTCGCCGACTCGCTCAGCCGGTGGTGAACTCCGGCATCACCGTGGTGGCGAACTCCTCGACCCGGGCGCGCCCTTCGGCCGGCCAGCCGCACACCAGGTACCCGATCCCGGCGTCGCGCATGGCCGCGGCTTCGCGCCGCACCTCGTCCCACGAAGCCGAGAGCGAGAGCGACGAGGCTCGCGCGATGGACGCCGGGTCGCGCCCGGCCTCCTCGGCCAGGCGGTCCACCTCGGCCCCGAGCACCTTCAAGTGCTCGGGACTGCCCCAGGTGTGCCACACGTCGGCCCACTTCGCCACGAGCGGGAGGGTGCGCCGGCGGCCCGATCCCCCGATCCAGATGGGCGGGTGCGGGCGCTGCACCGGGACCGGCCGCATCTGGGCGCTGTCGAGGCTGTACTGGGTCCCGCGGTAGGACACCACCTCGCCCGTGAACAGCCGTGTGAGCATCTCGAGCTCGTCCTCCAGCCGATCGAAGCGACGCCCCGTGGGGGGAACTCGAGCCCGAGCTGGCGGTGCTCGGCGTCGTACCACGCCGCCCCCAGGGCCAGCTCGAGCCGGCCCCCGCTGGCGTGGTCCACGGTCACCGCCTGGGCGGCGAGGACCGAGGGATGCCGGTAGGTCACCCCGGTGACGAGCAGTCCGAGACGGATGGTGCTCGTGGCCGACGCCAGTGCCGCCAGTGTCGTCATGCCCTCGAAGCAGTTCCCCGGGCCTTCGCCGTACATGGGGACGAAGTGGTCGAAACCCCATGCGCCATCGAATCCGAGGGCCTCACCGAAGCGCGCCCGTCGGACGACCTCCCCGAACTCCATCCGCTGCTGGGCGATGTCTATGCCGAATCTCATGGCGCGACCATACGGCGTCACGGGCGCCGGCGGACCGTCGTCGCGTCGCCTTGCGCCGCGTCGCCCCAGGTACCCGGGGTTGGCCACGGCCAGCTTGTCGCGCACGGTGGCGCCCACGACGGCGCGCACCTGCTCCCAACGGGCGTCGAGGGCGCCGGAGCGGATGGCGTCGGCCAGCTCGGCGTCACTGTGCACGCCCAGGCTCTCCAGCCGCCGGGCGTGCGCGGCGGCCTGTTCGGGCCCGAGCGCGATCTCGCGGGCCGACCGTGCGCGAGCACGTTGGCCGCCACCCGGACGTGGAAGCGCACCCTCCCCTCGGTGACGGGGAGCACCTCGGACTCGAGGAACTCCACGCACGGCGTCGAGCAGCTCGGCCGCCGACGGGATGTCGTGCGGGGCCCACCCCCCCGCCGCAGCCGGGGAGCCGGCTCCAGGCGCCGGGGAGGGCGGCTCGGGCAGACCGGTGCCGCCGCTCACGGCAAGAGCTCCAGCAGGTCCCACTCGACCTCGCACACTCGCCGGCCGATGGCGGCGAGCTCGACCGACCGGAGCGCGCCGCTGGTGTGGGTGAGCGCCTGCACGATGCAGATGATCCCCCACCGCAAGCGTGCCCAGCACCTGCCACCAGTGCAGAGCCCCGGCGTCGACGCGGCCCCCGCCGGCGCCCTCGTAGGCCGAGACGAGCTGCTCGACGGTGCCGAACCCCCCGACCGGCAGCTCCGAGCCGAATCGCCAGGCCTTGACGCACAGCCAACCGAGGTCCTCGAGGGGGTCCCCGAGATGGGCCAGCTCCCAGTCGAGGACGGCCCGGATGCCGTCGGCCCCGACGATCAGGTTGCCGTTGCGGAAGTCGCCGTGCACCACCGACTCGCCCGAGCGCGCCGGGCGCGTCTCGGCCAGCCAGCGCAGGCCCGAGCTCGAAGGCGGGGTGGGGCTGACCCAGGCGGTCGAGCAGGCCCCGCAGCTGCTCGAGGGCGTCCCCGCCGGCGAGACCCGGGGCCTCGACGGGAGGGATGCGGTGGACAGCTGCCAGCACCTGCCCGCATTGGCCGGCCAACAGGGGGCGTACCTCGGACAACGCCTCGTCGCGCAAGATGCGGCGCGGGATGGTCTGCCCCTCGACGAACTCCATGATCATGAAGGCGGCCCCGAGCCCGTCCGAGGCGTCGCCGGCCGCCAACACCCGGGGCACGGGGACCCCGGCGCGCGCCGCGGCTTGCAGGAGGCCGGCCTCGAGGGCCAGCCCCGAGACCGGGGCCCCGGGCGGGTCGCGCCGCAGCACCAGGCGCCGGGTGGCACCGTCGGGGCCGCTCGCCGAGAAGCTCCAGGTCTCCCGGGAGGCGCCGCCGGGCAACCGGATCACGTCCTTGACGTCCACAGGCCCGTCGAAGGCGGCACCGACGACGGAGCGGAGTCGCCCGGCGAGGTCCGTCACGTCCATGCGCGGACACTAATGACCCGCCGGGGCGGCGCGCCGGTAGGGTGGGCGCATCGGCGTCCGACTCGATCCCGAAGACGAGTACATGCACGAGTTGGGCCCCGAGCCCAACTTCAACGAGTCCATGTACTTCAACGTCTACGACCCCGCCTCGCGCCTAGGCGGGTTCTTCCGACTGGGGAACAGGGCCAACGAGGGCAGCGGCGAGATGACGCTGTGCCTGTACCTTCCCGACGGCCGGGTGGCGTTCATGTTCCGCCGCCCCCACGTCACCGACAACGACGCCTTCGACGCGGCGGGAATGCGCTTCGCGGTGGTGGAGCCCTTCGTCGAGCTGACGGTGGCCTACGAGGGCCCCGCGGTGGTGCTGGCCGACCCGCTGCAGATGGCCGACCCCCGTCGAGCCTTCGCCTCGAACCCTCACACCCGGTGCGCGGTCGAGCTCGTGTACCGGGGCTGCTCCGCCATGTTCGGAGGAGAGCCCGACGAGCCCAGCGAGCGTCCCGGCGAGGAGTTCGCCCGGGGCCATTACGAGCAGCTGGTCGAAGCCTCGGGCACGGTCCAGGTCGGCGACGACCACTGGGATCTGCACGGCTACGGCCTGCGTGACCACAGCTGGGGCCCCCGCTACTGGCAGGCGCCCTGGTACTACCGCTGGCTCACCGGCAATGTCGGCGGGGACTTCGGCTTCATGGGTTCGCGCATCGCCCGCCGCGACGGCCTGGGCACCCGGGGCGGCTTCGTGTGGGACGGCGACACCCTGGCGCTGTGCCACGACTTCCGCATTCGCACCACCTGGGAGGGCGATGCCCGCTACCACCGGAGCCTCGAAGCCGAGCTCGTCACCGAAGACCGGACGTGGGTGGTGCGCGGGTCGGTGCTCGGGCTGATCCCGTTGCGGAACCGCCGTCGCGACCCCGACGGCAACGAGCTGGTGACGCGCATCTCCGAAGGGCTCACCCGATGGACCCTCGACGACGGGCGTGTCGGCTACGGATTGTCGGAGTACCTGGACCAGATCGTCGACGGATCACCGGTCGGATCGGCCGAATAGATAAGCAACACCGACAGCCGCGGTGAGCAGATCCAGTGGGCCCGCCGGGGTGCCCGGGCGTTGAAGACCTCGAGGCGGCGTCATGGCGGCCCCCGCGGAGAGGGCCGCGCCGGTGCTCGGCGGCCTGGCCTTCGAACCCCAGCGCTCGGGTGCGGGACAATGAGACGCCATGGACCGGGCCACCGTCGACATCTACGAGGAGCACGGCCTCGAGTGGGCCCAGCACCACCCGCCGGTGCAGCGCGCCGAGGCACGCGCCTTCGCTCGCAGCGTCGCCTCAGGGGCCTGGCGCGTCGACCTGGGCTGCGGGACCGGGCGCTACACAGGTGACCTCGGCACCCCCGTCGTCGGCATCGACGCGGCCCGGGCCATGCTGGAGCGCTGCCGTCAGGCGATGCCGGGGTCCCTTCTAGTGCAGGGGGACCTCGAGGCGCTGCCGTTTCGCTCCGGGACCCTGCACGGCGCCTGGGCGCACATGAGCTACCTCCACGTTCCGAGCGTGCGGCTCCCGGGGGCGCTCGCCGATCTGCACCGCGCCCTCGTGGTCGGCGCCCCGGTCGAGGTGCAGGTCCTGGCGGGTGACTACGAAGGAGACGCGCTGCCGGCCGATCGCATCGGCGGCCGCTTCTTCGCGTCGTGGACACGCCAGGGGCTCTCCGACGTCCTGGCCGGCGCTGGCTTCGAGGTGGGGACCGTGGCGGTCGAAGACGACTTAGTGCGCGCCTCGGCGGTGCGGGCCCGCAGCCTGTCCGATGTCGTCGGCCCCGGAATGCGCCTGTTGGTGGTCGGCCTGAACCCCAGCCTGTACTCGGCGGACGCCGGGGCGGGATATGCCCGGCCCGGAAACCGTTTCTGGCCCGCGGCGCGGGCCGCGGGACTGGCCACGCGCGACCGCGACCCCGCCCATGCCCTGCACGCGCACGGCATGGGCATGACCGACATCGTCAAACGCGCCACCACCAAGGCGTCGGAGCTGTCCCGGGCCGAGTACCGGACCGGCATGGCGCGCGTCGAACGACTGGTGCGGTGGCTCGAGCCGGGCGCGGTGTGCTTCGTCGGGCTCACGGGATGGCGCGACGCCGTCGACCCGAAGGCACGAGCGGGTCTCCAGGCGCAACCCATCGGCGGTCGCCCCGCGTACGTCATGCCCTCGACGAGCGGAGCCAACGCGCACGCGCGCCTCGATGAGCTCGCCGCCCACTTCCGCGCCGCGCGTGCGCTGGCCGACGGGCCCTGATCACCGATGACGGTCCGCGACGTTCCATGACATGTCCGGTAGCCTCGTGCCTCGTGGTGACCGGCCGCGACGCGTACGCCGGCGGGGCCGAGGGGAATGCGCCCAGCAACATGCCCTCAGTGCCGCCGCGCCCGAGCGAGACCAGACACTCTTCGTCGTCCTCCGGCGCGGTGTCGATGCAGACTGTGCAACGTCCGGTCACCCATGACGATGAATTGTCGACGTCCGCCTACGCGCAGCACCTCGATCCGGTGTTCGGCCGTCGATTCGCGGAGCGCACTCTGGACTCCGTCGTCGTCGTGCGCGGCGCGCGCGTGCTCGACGTCGCTTGTGGCACGGGCATCTTCGCCCGCATGGCAGCGCACGTCGTCGGACCGGCCGGAACGGTCATCGGCATCGACCCGTCGCACGCCGCCGTCGAGACCGCCCGGCGCATCGATGTCACGAGCATCGTGGAGTGGCGGACGTGGGAGGAGGGGAGCCTGCCCTTCGACGACGAGAGCTTCGACGTGGTGGCGTGCCAACACGCCCTGCACCGCTTCGGCGAGCCCGGTGCCGTCCTCCGGGAGATGCGGCGAGTCCTCGCCCCCGGCGGCCGGCTGGGCGTTACGACATGGGGACCCATCGAGGAGAACCCCGCCTTCGCTGCCGAGCTCGACGCCATCGTCAAGTCCGGGCTCGACCAGTCCGGCGTCATCGAAGTACTCCTGGACGCGTTCGCGTTCCACCGCATCGACGATCTGCGCGAGCTCGTGCGCAGCTCGGGGTTCGTGGACGTGTCGTGCCGGACGGTCCGCATGCTGGCCGCCCTGCCCCGGGTGGCACAGTGGGTCGGGGTGTACCCCTCGCTCCCGCCCCTCTCCTCGGCATGGCGCCACTGCACACAAGAGGCCCGCATTCAATTCCTGTCGCGGGTGACAGAGCTGTTGCGACCATTTGAGCACGACGGCGTGCTCCGGGTGCAGGCCTCCTCACGTCTCGTGGTAGCTCGAGCACCGTTCGCCTGACCGCGCCGCAGGGTCCGGGCGGGCGCGGCGTAGTGTGACCGCGTGCCCGACGACGCCGACACAGCTCCCGGGGACGACACTCCGCCCGAAGCCCAACCTGCCCCTCCGCCGGGGCCCGCTGCGCCCCCACCGGGTGCTCCGCCCACCCCGGGGTACCCGCCGCCTCCCCCGGCCTACCCACCTCCGAGATACGCACCCCCGGCCTACCCACCTCCGGGATACGCACCCCCGGCCTACCCACCTCCGGGGTACCCGCCGCCTGCGCCGGCCTACCCGCCGCCTGCGCCGGGCTACCCACCGCCTGCCTACCCACCGCCTGCCGGGTACCCCCCAGGCCCCGGATACCCGTCACCGCCCCCTGACCCGACCGGAGCGGGCTCTCCGCCCCCGCCCCCGGCCCCGTCCCCGGCCCCCGCCCCCGGCGCGCCCGCATCGGGCGACACCTCGAGCTCCCGAGGATCGCACCCCCGCCGCATGCGCCGTATCGCCGTGTCGGTGGGCCTGGCCGTCGTCATCCTCGTGGGCGTGGGGGTCAGCCTGATCGTCACGTCGGGTCCGGGGCCGAACACCACTTCCTCCGCAGCCAAGCACCTCACCAACCTGGCGTTGAAGGCCATGATCGACGCGGGCTCGTTCCACTACGTGTCGAGATTCATCTCCGGGGGCATGACCCAGACCACCGTCGGAGACGCCGGATCCTCGTCGGGCACACAGGCCATCACCATCGGCTCCGACACCTTCACGGTCCTGGTGTCGGGCTCCGCCTGTTACTTCAAGGGCGACGAACGGCAGATGGTGGAGCAACTCGGCCTGCCCGTGGCGATCGCCTCGGCCCACGCCGGGCAGTGGATCTCGCTCGCTCCGGGCGACGTTCCCTACCAGTCCGTGTACGTGGCGGTGAAGACCCGGTCCGCGCTGTATTCCAACATCGCCTTCGCCCCGCACCGGGAAGCGGGCACCTCGACCAAAGCGGGGTACCGCGTGGTGGCGATCACCGGTCCCATGGTCAACCAGATCGTGGGCGGCCAGACCCAAAAGGCCAAGGGCACGGCGACGCTCTACGTCACGGCGTCACATCCCCATCTCCCGGTGCAGTACACCGAGAGCGGCACGATCACGGCCGACGGACAGAGCGCCAAGAGCACGTTGGTGATCACCTTCAGCCGGTGGGGCGAAGCCGTCACCGTGAGCGCCCCTCCAGGTGCGGTGAGCTACGCCTCGCTGGGCGCGGGCAACGGCACGACCCCCACCACCGGCCCCCCGGTGCTCACCTCGGCTCAGCTGATGCGGCGGTAGCGCCACACCGCCAGCGGTGCGAAGACGAGGAGCAACCCGACGCACCACGCCAACGCCACCAGGACGTGTCCCGTGACGCTCCCCGGCACGTAGCGCCCGCCGAGCATGAGGGCGCGCTGGGCGTTGATCACCGCGCCGATGGGCTGGTTGGTGGCGAACCACCGGAGCCAGCCGGGCATGGACGTAAGGGGCACGAAGGCGGGCGAAGCGAAGATCAGGGGGAACAGGATCGGGAAGGCCATGACCTGGGCCGTCTCGCTGTTGGACGCGGCGAGACCGATGACGGCGAATCCCCACAGCAGTGCGTAGGCGAAGAACAGGACGAGAGCGCACGCCGCGATGAACCCGGGAGCGCCGTTGGGGAAGTCGAACCCCACCAGCGCGCCCACGCCGGTCATGAGCAGCAGCACGAAGACGTTGCGCACGAGATCGGCGGTGGTCCGGCCCGCCAGCACCGCGGAGCGGGCCATGGGCAACGCCCGGAACCGCTCGATGAGCCCCTTCTGCAGGTCCTCGGACAGGCCCACGGCGGTGCCGATGCCTCCGAACCCCACGCTCTGGATGAAGATCCCGGCCATGAGAAAGTCGATGTAGGTGAGGCCCAGGGGTGGATGGATGGCACCCCCGAAGACGTAGCGGAACAACAGCACGAACATGATGGGTTGCAGCGTCGAGAAGAACAGCGCCTCGGGGGTGCGCGTCAGGGCGATCAGATTCCGCTTGGTGATCGTCACCGTGTCGGCGACGGCCCATTTGAGGCGCGCCGCGCCATGGGGCACGACCGGCTCACCGGCGGGAGCGAGCCCGGCTTCGTAGGGGATGGTGGCCGTCGTGGTGGTCATCGTGCGCCTCCGTCTGTGCTCGCGCCGGCGGCTGCCGGAGCCCGTCGCCGGCGGCGCTTGCCGTCGGTCGGTGTGGTCGTCGCCTCGTCGTCGTCGTCGGCCTCGGCCCGCTTGCCGGTGAGGGCCATGAACACGTCGTCGAGGCTGGGCTCGCGGATCCGGAACGTGGTGGGCACGAGCGCGTGCTGGTCGAGCAGGCGCAGTACCTCCATGGCCACGCGGGGCCCGTCGTCCACGGGCAGCTCGACGATGTTGCCCACCACGGTCGGGCTCTTGGGGCCCACCGATCCCAGGATCTGTGCCGCCTGTCCCGCCAGCTGCCGCGTCGGCCAGGCCCACGTCGAGCACGGTGGCGCCGAGGTCCGCCTTGAGCTGCGCGGGGGTCCCCTCGGCGATCACCCGTCCGTGGTCGACGACGGCGATGTCGCGGGCCAGGGTGTCGGCCTCCTCGAGGTACTGCGTGGTGAGCAGCACGCTGGTGCCCTCTCCCACGAGCCGGTCGATCATTCCCCATACGTCCACACGGCTGTGGGGGTCGAGGCCGGTGGTGGGCTCGTCGAGGAACAGCACCTTGGGCCGGGCCACCAGGGCGGCGGCGACGTCGAGACGCCTCCGCATGCCCCCCGAGTAGGTCTTGAGGGGGCGGTCCGACGCATCGGTCAGTCCGAACTGCTCGAGCAGCTCGACCGCCCGCTTGGCCACGACGTCGTGGGCCAGGTGGTTGAGCCGGCCCACCATGGTGAGGTTCTCCCGTCCGGTGAGGTTCTCGTCGACGGCGGCGTACTGGCCGGCCAGGCCGATGAGGGTCCGGACACGATCGGCCTGCGTGCACCACGTCGTAGCCGAGGACCAGTCCGGTGCCGCTGTCGGGGGACAGGATGGTGGTGAGGATGCGCACCGCGGTCGTCTTGCCGGCGCCGTTCGGGCCGAGCAGCCCGAAGATGGTGCCCTCCTCCACGGCGAAGCTCACGCCGTCGAGGGCGCGGACCTCCCCGCCGAAGGTCTTTCTCAGCTCGTGGGCCTCGATGGCGTGGGTCACGTCGCATGTCCTCTCTGGGGGTCGGGGTCCGAGGTCTGGGGGTCGGGGTCCGAGGCGTGAAAGCCGTGCCACTGCTCGACACCCTCGAGCGTCTTCGACCTCACCTCTTCGATCAACTTGCGGGTCCACTCGAGCTCGGTCTCGACCAGGGCGGTCATGTACTCGAACTCCACGAAGAACAACCGCGCCACACCCTGGGCCGCGATGGTGTCCCGGACCGAGCGACGCTGGGCGAGGTCCACCTCGAGGTGCTGACAGCGGATCTCGAGGAGCTCCACCGCCTGGTCCGGTGTCAGAACCGGCAACAGGGACAAACCGGCCTCGAACCGTAGGTATTCCTTGCCCGGAACGCTGATGAGCTCGCTCAACCAGTCCAAGAGCTCGGCTGACCCGGCCTCGGTGATCCGGTAGACGGTGCGCTCGGGCCTACGCCCCTCCCGCTCCGTCTCCTGCGCCTCGATCAGCCCGTGGCGTTGGAGCGCCTCCACCACCGTGTACAGGGACCCGAAATTGAGCTTGATGCTCTCGTCTTTGTGCCGGGCGCGCAGGGTGGTGGCCATCTCATAGGGGTGCATCGACCGTTCCACCAGGCTGGCCAGCACGACCAGGGCCAGGGGATTGGAGACCTTGCGCCGCGTCACCGAAGAGTTCGGGGCGTCGCCGCGCCGGGAGTGATCGTGGGTGTCGGGGGGGAATGGTCCATGACTGATATCCGGAACCGGATATTATGGAACCGGGTACGGCGCGTCAAGCCACGGAGGCACAACCCGGCGACCCGGGACCGCTCCGAGGGACCCCGGTGGCGCCGTGAAGCTCGGCCTGCGCCTAGAGCGCCATGACCGTGCCGTCGGTGGCGCTGCGCCGAACGGCGTCGAGGACCTCGAGCACCGCCACGGCGTCCTCGGGGTCGACGGGGGGTGCGGTGCCCTCGAGCAACGCCCCCACCACCTCCTCGTAGAACACCGCCCATCGCCCCGGGAGCGCTCGGGACGGGCTGTTCCTGCGCGCCGCGCACGAGGCGCCCCCAACGCTCGGGCGGTTCGTCCCCGAATCCCCTCTGGTCGGGCCGCCGCCCGGCCCGCAGGGCATCCTCCTGGCCGTCGAGGGAAGCCGCCACGTACGCCGCCTTGGAGCCGAGCACGCGTAGCCTCGGCCCCGGCGCGGCGGCCACGGCACTGGCCCACAGGTGCGACCGCGCCCCGGTGGCGTGCTGCAGCGCCGCGAACACGTCGTCGTCCGATCCCCCCCGGCGCGCCGCCACCTCGCCGTAGACGTGGGTCACGGGCCCGAGCAGCACCCGCGCCTGGTCCACCAGGTGCACGCCCAGGTCGAGCAGCACCCCTCCCCCGTCGTCGGCCGACAGTTCCTCTCGCCATGCGCCGGCGCTGCGCTCCGGGCGCCACCGCTCGAATCGCGACTCGTAGCGCACCACGTCGCCGAGGGCGCCGTCGGCGACGAGCCGGCGCAGCGTGAGGAACTCGGCGTCCCAACGACGGTTGTGGAACACCGTGAGCATGACGCCCGCCGCGACGGCCCGCTCGACCAACGCACGAGCCTCTGGAGCGCGAGGGTGCCAGCGGTTTCTCGACCACGACGGCCAGGCCGGCGTCGACGGCGGCGGACGCCAACGGGGCGTGGGTTCCCGTGGCCGTCGCCACCACGACGAGCTCGTGCTGCTCGGCGCGGGCCCACAGCTCATCGGCGTGTCGCCACCACCCGGGCCCGGGGAAAGTCGTGCTGGGCACGCCCCCTGCGGCCGGTGTCGGCGGTGACGATCGTGGTGACTTCGAGTCCCGGGTTCGACGACAGCAACGGGCCGTGAAATACCGAGCCCGCCAGCCCGTAGCCGATCAGCCCGACCCTGAGCACCGTCACCGCCTGTCCCGGGTCGGGCTTGGTGGCGTCAGACCGAGCCCTTGGTCGTCCCCCGCCGCGACACGGCGTCGATGGTGACCGCCGCGATGAGCACCGCCCCGGTGACGATGAACTCCCACTGCACCGCCAACCCGAGCAGGTACATCCCGTTGTAGATCCCGCCGATGACCAGACCACCGAGCACGGCGTGGACGATCTTGCCCCTGCCCCCGAACAGCGAGGTGCCGCCGATGACCGCGGCGGCCACCGCGTACAGAACCAACTGGCCGCCGTTGACATTGTTCGACACGCCGCCCAGGTACGAGGCGTAGAGCAGTCCGGCGATCCCGGCGGTGACGGCACACAACACGAAGGCCCATGTGCGGATCATGGCCACGTTGATGCCGGCCCGGCGGGCCGCCTCGGGGTTGCCCCCGATGGCGTAGACGTAGCGGCCGTAGCGGGTGCGCTGGAGCAGGAACGTCCAGGCAGCGGCGAGGCCGAGGACGATGAAGATCACCCACGGGACACCTTCGAGCGTGCCGATGGCGGCTCGGTTGATGTTGCACACGATGACGACGACCACCCCGACGGCGGCCATGAACCCGATCTTGATGAACGTCAGAGCGAGCGGCGGCGCCACCAGCCCGCTCCGCCGCCGACGGGAGTCTCGCAGGAACAGGGTGAGGCTCGACAAGCCCACGATGACGGCCATGGCGATCCACCCCACGAGCGGAGCTGACGTGGCCCCACATGAGGTCGTAGATGGCGTGCAGGTTCGGCGACCGGCCGATGAGGCTCGGATACCCCGAGAAGGGACCGAAGGCGAGCACGATGAGCAGGACGCCGTTGAAGATGAGGTTCCCGGCCAGCGTGACGATGAAGGAGGGGAGCCGCAGCCGGGTGATGAGCGTCCCCTGCAGGCCGCCGACGAGGCCGCACGGCCAGCAGGGCGATCACGATGGCCGCCCACCACGGCCAGTTCGTCGTCACCGGCTGCACCAGCTGCACGGCGATGACCCCGCCCACCACCCCGACGTAGCCGATCGAAAGGTCGATCTCGCCGAGCAGCAGGACGAAGACCTCGGCCATGCCCAGCACCATGAACACCGCGCTCTGCTGGAAGAGGTTCACGATGTTGCCGGCGGACAGGAACACGTGGTGCGGACTGATCGCCTGGAACACGACGACGATGGCCACCATCCCGAGCAGGACCGGCAGCATCCCGCTCTCCCCGCCCCTGATCCGCTGCCAGGACCCGTGCAGGTACTCGCGCATCGTCTGGGCCAGGATCTCCGGGGGGACGAGGGGCGCGACCCCCTCCTCGGCGGACGTCAGGTCGATCATCGCATCGGGTGGCGGCGTTGCCGCCGATGTCGCCCCGGTGGGATCCACCGGGGGGTCCTGATCAATCCGCGCCATGCTCGACAGCTCCGTTCCCCGCGCCGGGACCCCTCGCCGTGAGGCCCATGCCCCCTGTGGTCATGTACTCGATCACGCCCTGTCGGTCGAAGGTCGAGGTCTCGTCCTGGACCACCATCCTCCCCAGATAGAGCACGGCGATCCGGTCGGCCACGGCGAAGACGTCGTTGAGGTTGTGCGAGATCATCAACACCGCCAGCCCGCGGTCGCGGAGGCGGCGAACCAGATCGAGCACCATCGTCGTCTGGGCCACGCCTAGGGCGGCGGTGGGCTCGTCCATGATGACGAGCTTGGAATTCCACATCACCGCTTTGGCGACGGCCACCGACTGGCGCTGGCCTCCCGACAGCGACCCCACCGGCTGGCGGATCGACCGGACCGTCGTCACCCGGAGGTTGGCGAGCGTCTCGGCGGCGGCTCGCTCCATGTCGTCCTCGTCGAGCAAGCGGTGACGGAGCCGTTCGCGCCCCAGGAACATGTTCTGGACGATGTCGAGGTTGTCGGCCAGGGCCAGGTCCTGGTACACGGTCTCGATGCCCAGGGCGGCGGAGTCGTGGGCGCTGCGGATCCGGACGGGTCGCCCCTCCCAGTAGATCTGGCCCCGGTCCGGCTCGTGGATGCCGGAGATGCACTTGATCAGCACCGACTTGCCGGCGCCGTTGTCGCCGCACAGGGCAGTCACCGCTCCGGCCGGCACGTCGAGGTTCACGTCAGCCAACGCCTGCACCGCGCCGAAGCTCTTGTAGAGCCCATGAACCTTCAGAAGCGGTTCGGCCACACTCCCCTCGGCCATGTCGTCTCTTTCCGTCCTAGGAAGACTACGGCAAGATCACGTCAGACGCGGGACCGCCGCCGCACGAGGCGGCGACGGTCCACGCGTCACATCGAGACCCCCGAGGTTACGGGGTGATACCGGCAGTGCTACAGACGCTGCTGCCCACCGCCGTGCACAGCGCCGACGCCGAGATGAACTGGTCCTTGATCACCGTCGTCGCCATGTTGGAGGAGGTCACCCACTCCGGCGTGAGCAGCGACGCAGGCTGCGCCGAGCCCGTCACGTTCTTGGGTGGCGTGGTGGTCGAGTTCACCAGGCTACTGGGCGGGGTCTTGCCGGCACGCAGGATCGTCGCCAGGGCGACGGCGTCCTGTGCTTCCTCGTAGATCGGCTTGTACACCGATCCGCACTGGTAGCCCTGGAGAATCCACTCCATGCCCTGCAAGGTGGCGTCCTGGCCGGTGGTGGGGATCTTCTTGGGACCGACACCCTTGGCCTTCAGGTCACCGATCACGGCGTTGGCAAGACCGTCGTTGGCCTCGACGGTGGCGTTGATCGTCGGGTGAGCGGTGAACTGCTGCGTGAAGATCGTCGCACCGGTGGCGTTCACCCATCCGGGGGTGATCTGGTCGCCCACCAGGGTGTAGCCCTTGCTGTTGGTCAGGCCTGCCGTCAGCGGGGTGGTCTGGGAGTTCCAGATCACCGAGTTGTAGCCCTGGGCGAACGACACGGCGTTCGGGTCGGTGTCCTCACCGCCGTCGAGCTCGAAGACCTTGGGACTCGTGACGCCCCATGACGCGACGCACGCCTCGAAACCCTGGCCGATGAGCTGGCCCACCTTGAAGTTGTTGAAGCTCACGTAATAGGTGTTGGTGCCGGTGAAGGTGGCCCGGTCATAGCTGATGACGGCGACACCATGGGTCTGCGCGTAGGACTGGACCTCGGACCCGACGGTGGAGTCGATCGGGTCGAAGACGAGCACCTTGGCGCCTTCGGTGATGTCGGCCTGCGCATCGGCGAGCTCGGTGGCGTCGACCCCGAGGGCGTTGTCGACCTTGAACTCCGAGGAGGTGTACCCCGCCAGCTGGAAGGCCTTGGCCAGGTAGGGGGCGTCGAAGTCGACATACCGTGTCGACGACGTCTCGTCGGGGAGGATCACGCCGACGAGGCCCGTACCCGCCGCGGCGAGCTTCTTGAACTTCGACATCACCGAGAAGTTGACGTCGAACGAGGTCGTGCTCACCGCAGGCACACTGGCGGATGCCGACGTCGTCGTCGTCGACGACGTCTTGGGGGTGCTGCTGCACGCGGCCGTCGTCCCAGCTATGGCTAGGGCTGCGATTGCCACCCCCCACCGCCTCGTGCGACTGACCTTGCGAACGATCTCCATGCTCTGTGACCTCCCTAGTTGGCAGCCTGCGCGGCTACACCCATCAATGGCCCTGCTCGCACGACCGCAAGCGGCGACAACCCGTCTGTAACACTGACATCGTCACGTGCGCCCCCTGCAGCATGTGTTCGTCTGCCGCACCCCACCAGGGCCGAAAGTCCCTGGTGATACGAACGAACAGACGATGACGCCCTTTCCCTTCGGGTGCACCCCTGTGATCACGTGACCAGAACCTAGCTCTTCGTTTCGTCACATGTGTGCAATATCTTCGTTCATTCGATCACAAGCGTGGCCCGAAGTGGGAGATGGTCGGATCCTCCGACGCGAAGGACTTCACCGCTTTCGACCGTGACAGACCCTCTCACGAGGATGTGATCGCTCTGCGCCAAGGGTCGCCACCACCAAGCGGGCCACGTTCGACCTCTCACCGCGCGCAACCAACCCGGAAACAACAGGATCAGGGGTGGTCCCCACAGATTCATGTCCCCCGCCAGCACGCCGGGTACCGGGTTCAGATCGTGCAGGGCCCGGCGCAAGGCGCGGATATGGCGCGGTGATCCCTGGCTGAGATGAGCGAGATGGGTGCCTGCCACACGAAAGGGGACTTCGGTTCCGGGGAGCTCGACGTCCATGACGATTGCACCCCGGCGCGACGGATCGGTGGGCAGCTTGCCCAGATCGATGGTACGGGAGCCCTTGACCGGCAGCCGCGACAACACCGCGATGCCCCACGATCCGCGCTGGGCAGGCCGGTGCCCGGACCGGGCGTGATCGCGACGCCCGGGCGATCCGGCGTGCCGGTCGAGCCGCATTCCATGGACGTTTCTGGCCCATAGGTGGGGTCCCCACCGATCCGTGGCGATGTCGGGAGGGGCCACGATCCGGCCCCGGGCAAAGGCCAGCTCCACCGCGGCGTACCCCAGCTGGCGTGCCACGTCCTGTGCCATCGACACTCCGGAGTCGGGACACCATGACTCCTGCAACATCAAGATGTCGGCGTCGACCAGACGACACGCCGCCACGACGTCGAAGGGCCGACCCCAACCGTCCACGCCGCCGTGCACGTTGTAGCTGGCGACGACCACCCGCGTCATTGGACCGGCAGGCTACCGAGCGCCCGGCGCGGACAGGGCGACCCGGGCCGGCCCCAACCCAGGGCGGCGGCCCGAGCCCCACGTGGGCACCCCGCCTGTCTCACCGCTCCTCGCGGTCGCTCCCCGAACGCCGGTGGCCGGGGAGGGCGTCTGACGGACGCGCACGGTGACGCGGCTCAATCATCTCGGGGTGGTGCCGATAACAATTGGGATGACGTTGTTCCCGAGTGCCTTCCGCAGCGAGCGCCTCTGGGCGACGGGCACCCCGGCCCGCCCCCTCCATGGCCTCAGGAACCTCGTCAGAAATCTGATTCCCGGCGCCAGATCGGCCGCCGGCCCTGCCCTCAAGTTGGTCACCACCCGCCCCGACAGGGCGCGCCAGGTCCGGCCCGAGCCGCGACTCAAGTGGACCGACTCGCGCCGCGCCCCGGACGGCGACTTCGCCGCATCGGCCATTCTCAACGTGGAGCTCGCCAGCGTCGGGGTGCCCCGGCGCGGCACCTCCTGGGACGTGGTATCGGACTTCGCGCTGTCGTATGACGGGTACGGCTACTGGGACGATCTGCACGAGCTGGCCAAACGCGTCCTGCAGCGCTGGACCCGCTTCCGCAGCCTTCCCACCACGCTCGACGAGCTCCGGGGATGCCTGTTCCACGAGCAACGACGGTGGCACCATTTCGGTGAGGACCCCACGGGCCGGTCCGCCGAGTACATGTGGGCGATCATCGACGCCGTGGCCGCCCTCGCCACACCCACGAGCTCCGCCAAGGACCACCGGTCCGACCCCCGCTTGAAGGCGGCGCGACAGACCCACGTCACAGTCGTTGTCTCGGCGGCCGACGCTACGACGTCTGCGGGCACCGCCGGTCATGTCGCGCCGCGCCCTCCGGTGCTGCGCCCCATCCCCGCCACCATGGGACACCTCGTCCCGATGGCGGCGGCCGAGACCCACGTCCGGCTGGTCTCCACGAACGAGGGCGAGGCCCGGGCGCGACACCCGTCGGCGCGTTCGACGAGACACATTTCGGATGATCCCTCGATACAGCCTTCGAAGCGGCCGTCGTTGCAGCCTTCGATGCAGCTGTCGGAGCGTCCGTCACCTTCACGTGTCTCCGAGCGCGCCTCGAAGCACACGACGACCTCCACGACGATCCGCGACCTGCGACCCATGCCCTCGGCCGAGCCGCTGCCCAAGCCTCCGGTGATCGTGCGCCGGTCCCGGACCGGGCCCGGCGCCCCCAACCGGCCCGGTTCTACGGCGCACGGCGCCCGTTCCCCGGCAGATGCCCATCCGTCAAACGGGGCGCGCCGGGTACTCGAGCCCGTCCCCGGTCCCTCACGGGAAAGCGCGCGGGTCACGCCGCTGTGCCACGAGTTCT
Organism: uncultured Acidimicrobiales bacterium; assembly: GCA_963848335.1. Taxonomy (GTDB): domain Bacteria; phylum Actinomycetota; class Acidimicrobiia; order Acidimicrobiales; family UBA8190; genus Chersky-840. The sequence continues at coordinate 683,373 of CAWKDD010000001.1, read as the reverse complement.
GCGACGACGATCCCGGCTATCTGGCCTGGGTGGAGAGCCATCCCGAGGGATACGTCTTGAACCAGCCCCGGTTGGCGCGGGTCAAGGCACCCACGCTGCACCGTGTCGGTTGCGCGGCGCTGGCACCACGCCACGGAGCCGACGCCCTCACCGCCGGCGCGGTCAGGGTGTGCGGCCCGAGTGCGGACGCGCTCGACACGTGGAGCACGACACGCGGCGCGGGCCGACCCCGGGCTTGCCGACGCTGCGGCGCCTGAACCCGTCCCACGACCGACCCCTGACCCCGGAGCGGCCCTGGCCGCGAAGCGGTGCTGACCGCGAAGCCGTCCTGACCTCGGGGCGGTGCTGATCGCCGTACAGTGAAGCCGTGCTCCTGCTGGCCGCCTCACCCACGCTCGACCATCACGAGGTGGGGCCCCACCACCCCGAACGTCCGGCCCGGGTACAGGCCGCTCTGAACGGGATCGACGCCGCCGGGCTGCGCGACGCCGTCATCGCTCTCGAGCCGCGCCGGGCCACGCAAGAAGAGCTGACCCTCGTCCACCCCGTGTCGTACCTCGAGGCCCTGCGCGCCTTCTGCGAGGCCGGCGGAGGGGCGATCGATCCCGACACCATGGCAGGGCCCGGATCGTGGGACACCGCCTTGTTGGCGGCGGGCGCCGCGCTCCAAGTGGTCGACGCGCTGGCCCGGGGCGACGGGGAGGTCGCCTTCGTGGCGGCCCGGCCCCCGGGGCACCACGCGCTGGCGGCGGAGCCGATGGGTTTCTGCCTCCTGAACAACGTGGCCGTGGCGGCCGCCTCGCTCGCCGCCCGGGGCGAACGCGTGCTGATCGTCGACTGGGACGTCCATCACGGCAACGGGACGCAGGCGATCTTCTGGGACGACCCCCGGGTGCTCTACGTGTCCACGCACCAGTGGCCGCTGTACCCGGGAACGGGCCGCGTCACCGAGACCGGCGGGCCGGCCGCTCCCGGTCTCACCGTCAACATCCCCCTGCCCCCGCGCGCCACGGGGAACGTGCTCCTCGCCGCGCTCGACGAGGTCGTCGCACCCATCGTCGACCGCTTCGCCCCGACGTGGGTGTTGGCATCGGCGGGGTACGACGCACACCGGTCGGACCCCATGGCGGGTCTGCACCTGACCGCCGGTGACTTCGCCGACATCGCCGGGCGCGTGAAGGCGTTCGCGCCCGGGCCGGGCCGACTCGCCCTCCTCCTCGAGGGCGGTTACGACCTCGATGCCCTGCGTCTCTCGGTGGGCGCCAGCCTCGCGGCGGTGCTCGACGTGGAGTTCCGTCCCGAACAGGCGTCGAGCGGGGGGCCCGGGGACGAGGCCGTCGAGACGGCCCGGCGGGCCCACCTCGAGGGCGAAGGCACCGGACTCGTGAGCAGCGCACCGTGACATCGACGGACCACGACCACCCGGGCGCCGACGAGCTCCCGCCGCCCCGGGCCGAGCAGGTGGCCGAGGGCGTCTACGCCTATATCCAGCCCGACGGCGGTTGGTGGATCAACAACACCGGCATCGTCCTGGGCGAGCACAGCGTCCTGTGCATCGACAGCTGTGCCACCGAGCGACGGACGCGTGCCTTTCTCGATGTGCTCGCCGAGCTCCAGCGCCGAGACGGCCGACCCGCAGACGACCGACCCGGGGCGCGCATGCTCGTGAACACCCATCAACACGGGGACCACACCAACGGCAACTGCCTGCTGCCCGATGCCACCATCATCGGACACCGCCTGTGTCGGGAGGCCATCGAGACCATGGGCATCCTCCGTCCCGACGGGCTGTGGGAGCACGTGGAGTGGGGTGAGCTCGTACCGGCCCCGCCCTTCGTCACCTTCGAGCACCGCCTCGACCTGCACGTCGACGACCTGCTCGTCGAGCTCCACCACTTCGGCACGGCCGCCCACACCACCAACGACGTGGTGGCGTGGATCCCCGAGCACCGGACCGTGTTCACCGGTGACCTCGTGTTCAACGGGGGCACGCCCTTCGTCCTCATGGGGTCGGTGGCCGGGTCCCTCGTGGCACTCGACTGCCTCATGGAGCTCGAACCCGCCGTGGTCGTCCCGGGGCACGGAGAGGTGTGCGGGCCCGAGGTCGTCGACATGGTCGGGGAATACCTCCGGTTCCTCCAAGAAATCGCCGCCGAGGCCAAGAGGTCGGGGCTGACCCCCCTCGAAACCGCCCGCCAGGTGGACCTCGGCCCCTTCGCCGGCTTCAGCCATCCCGAGCGCCTGGTCGGCAACCTGCACCGGGCCTTCGCCGAGTGCGACGGGGCCCGGCCCGGCGACCCCATCGACGTCGCCACCGCCCTCGCCGAGATGGTGGCGTTCAACGGGGGACGGCCCCTCACCTGCCAGGCCTGAGCGTCCCGGGACGGCATCCCGGTTGACCGATTGTTGAGGTGGGATAGAGGCTCCGGTGAGCGGGGCCTGCCAGGGTGAAAGCCACGAAGGCGGCCGGACAAGGGGCGGCCGCTTCTTGCGCCGGGGGGCCCATGTCCATCGTCGACGACCACAGGCACGTCATAGCCAACCAGACGCGCCACGAACGTCTGTGGCAGACGGCGGACCCCGCCAATTTCTCCGGCGGCCACGGATTCCGGGCCTCGGGCAACGGGTCCGACACCAGGCGCGCCTCGGACAGCGTCTTTGCCGGGCTGGGCGCCGGCGACCAGTTGTGGCAGGCCCGCATCGACCTCGTGGTGTCGTCGGGTCTCTCGGGGGACGCCGCCCGCCAGTCCTCCCAGGACGCCGAGCGGGCCCAGTCCCAGGAGTCGTTCGACGCCGTGCGCGCCTTGTGCCACGAGGAGCTCCGTCCCGTCCTCGAGACCAGCGCCGAGATGCTCGGGGAATGGGGCCTCGAGGCACAGGTGACCGAGACGCTGCGCGACGCGCCGGCGCGCGTGCCGCGCAGCTTCGACCTCACGTTGTGGATCGCCCGGTTCGGCGAACGGGGTCCGGGCAAGCTGACCCTCACGGCCACCGAGGGGTGCGACTTCGTCCGCATCAAACTGGCCGTGGGCCCCTCGAGACGCAGTGGCGAGGTGAGCGAGCACGTCGGGACGACGATCGCCGGGGATCTGTGCGACGCCCTGGTGGGCGGGCTGGTGGCCAACCTGGTGGAGCAGATCTTCAGCTCGTGACCGGAGAGAGGCGCTCGGCCAGGTAGGCGAGCGAGAGCGGGTAGCGCCAGCCGATCCCACCGTGGGTGGCGTCGAACAGCTCGAAGTGCACGTCGGTCACGCCGATCTCCGCCAGCGCGTCCCGGAAGGCGACCGCTCCGAGGTCGAGGTACCACTCGTCACGGGTCCCTCCGTCGATCCACACCGCCCTCAGAGACCGCAACGCCTCGGCGTGGTCCGGGACCATCCGCACCGGGTCCCACGCCAACCAGCGCTCCCACACCTCGTCGCGCAGCCGCCCGGTGGCAGGGTCGAAAGGCAGCACGGGACGTCCGTCGTCGTCGGCGGAGAAGCACGCCGAGACCCCGAGGATCATGAGGAGCAGATGGTCCTCGGAGCGGGTGAACGCCGTCCTGCTCCCGAAATCGTCCCACCAGGCGCCGATGTCGCCGCCCCATTCGCGAAGCGCCCGCACCACCTTGGGGAATTCGGGGATGTAGCAGCACTCGTAGAGGGCGTCCCCGGCGTGCGTGGCGAGCCCGCCGAAGAGGTCGGGGCGCAACATAGGCGTGATCATGGCCCCGAAGCCGCCACTGGACTTCCCCTGGATGCCGCGATGGGCGGCGGAGTCGAGAGTGCGGTAGCGCCCGTCGACGAACGGCACCACGTCCTCGCACAGATAGGTGTGGTACCGGCCCGTGCCCGGGGAATCGACGAATTGGGAGCCGCCGTAGGCGGTCCAGGCGTCCACCCATACCACGATGCACGGAGGCGCCTGGCCCGAGGCGAACAGCGCGTCAGCGGTCTCGGGGAAGGGCCGGCGATAGGCCTCCTGGTTGCCCCACATGGTCAGGAACCCCGTGTAGCCCTGGATCACGTAGATCGACGGCAGGGGCCGGTCGTCCTCGTCGTAGCCGGGCGGCACGTACACCCACAGGGGCCGCTGCACCGGATCGTCCAGGGGGTTCCCGGCCAGCGCGGCCGACGTGACGACGTGCTCGTCGATCCTCCCTGCCAGCGCTCCAGCCCACGGCAACGGCACGGCACACCTCCTCGTCGGGGCGCCCGTCGGCCGCCCCGCCCAGGATGGCAGGCCGGGTCAGAGCGCGTGCGTCGTGGGCCGGGACGCGCCCTGGAGCCAGGTCCGCAGCTGGTCGAGGGGCATGGGCCGGGCCAGCAGGTACCCCTGGGCGAGGTCGCAACCGGCGTCGCGCAGCGTGGCGAAGACCCCGTCGGTCTCCACCCCCTCCGCCACGACCCGCAGATTGAGGTTGTGACCCAGGTCCACGATGGACCGCACGATGGCGGCGTGGGCCGTGTTCCCCAGCATGTCCGTGACGAAGCTCTTGTCGATCTTGAGCTCGTGCACCGGCAGCGACGACAGGTACCCCAGAGACGTCTGGCCGATGCCGAAGTCGTCCAGGCTCACCCGCACGCCCACCGCGTCGAGCTGGGCCAGGACGGCGGCGGCCCGGGGCGGGTCGGTGAGCAGTGCCGTTTCGGTGATCTCGACGATGAGACGTCGGGAGGGGACCTCGAGTTCCTCGAGCACGGCGATGACCTGCTCGGCGAACCCGCCCCGTCCGAGGGTCCGGGCCGACACGTTGACCGAAACCGCCACGTCGCCGAGGTCCCGGAAATCGGTGAGGGCGGTGCGCATGACCCAGGTCGTGAGCCTGTCGATCAGGTCGGTCTGCTCACACAGGGGGATGAACCGGTCCGGGTACAGCAGTCCGAGTGTCGGGTGCTGCCAGCGCACCAGCGCCTCGACCGCCTCCACTCGCCCGTCCTCGAGGGTGGCCTTGGGCTGGTAGTGCACGACCAGCTCGCCGGCGTCGATGGCACGTCGCAGGTCCGAGATGAGCCCGAGATTGGCGGCGTCGTAGTGGTCGTGGTGCACGTCGTAGCGAGCCACGCCCACGTGCTGCGCCTTGGCCACGTACATGGCCACCTCGGCGTGCTGGAGGAGCTGGTCGACGTCGATCCCGTCGTCGGGGGCGATCACGTAGCCGATGCTCGACTCCACCGACAGCGGGAGACCGCTCACCTCCACCTCGTGTTCGATGATGTCGCGCAGACGGCGCAGCACCTCTTCGGCGTCTCCGACCTCGGAGAGGATCACGCCGAACTCGTCCCCGCCCAGGCGGGCCACGGCGTCCTGGGGCCGCATGTGATCAGCGAGCCGCTGTGCCAACAGCGTGAGGAGCTGGTCGCCACTGTCATGGCCGAGGGTGTCGTTGACCTCCTTGAACCGGTCCAGGTCCACGATGGCGATGGCAGCGCGCCCGTCCCCCCGAACGGCGTTCACGACGGCGTCGCGGGCGCGTTGATGGAACAGCGAGCGGTTGGGCAGCTCCGTGAGCGCGTCGTGCTCGGCCAGGAACTTGTTCTCCCTGACCTGCTGGCGCAGACGACGGCTCATCGACACCGAGATGAGGAACAACACGATGTACAGGGCGCCCAGGCTGACGGCCAGGTCCCGGTACAGCGTCCGGAGCCCGGCATCCACGTCGGCGGCGATGGGCGCGTAGGGCAGGTACACCTCGAACACCCCCACCACGTGCTGGGGGGACCCCGCGGTGAGCGGGAGATAGACCTCCACGGCCTTGGGACCGAGGGGCAGGCCGGCGTCGTCGCTGTCGGCGTTGAGATGGGTCAGGTCCGCGGTCACCTCCCCGTGGGCGGCGTCGACAGCCTCGTCGTCGGCGGTCTTGGAGAATCCCGACCCGTCGTCGGAGTAGACGACGTGGCCCGTCACGTCCTGGAGCCGTAACCGGAGGATGTCGTGATCACGCACGGCCCGCTTCACCAGGAGGTTCATGGCCGCCATCTCGTCGGGGCTGAGCCCCTCGCCGAGGGGACGTCCGTCGAGGACCGGTTCGACGGCGGTCTGTGCCACCACCAGCGCCTCGGAACGGCCTTCGGCGACCCCGCTCTGGCGCGCTTCGTTCCCGTAGCTGTAGGCCAGAGCCACGCCCAGAAGGATCACCGGCACGGCGGTGATGGCCGCGTAGGTGAGGAACAGCCGCGCCAGCGAGTGGGTTCGAGAGACAGGCGGCACCACAGCGAGGTTTCGGAGGATCTCGCCCCGAACTTGACTGCAAGCCCCGGACCTGGACGTTCTCCCGCGCCCCGGGACCTACCGGACCCTCTCCGGAGGGCCTGGTGGGACGGGGGCCGGAGGGCGCCTCAACGGCAAGGGGGAACGCGTCGATACCTCTTGTGTGCACGGTGACGGCCAGCTCGACCCGGCGACGAGGGGCGGGTCCGAGGCCGCTCCACCGTGGCGGCGCGCCGGCAAGCAGGTGCTCGGGCGCGTGGCCGAGGCCATGGGGGTCGGGGTGCTCGAGCTCGACGCCCTCGGGCGCGTCGTCTACGCCAGCGAACACCTCGACGAGGTCTTGGGCCCCGGCGGGGCGGCGACCTCCGACGACCCGTTGGCCACGGTCCTGGACCGGGACCGCCCCATTGCCGAGTCGGCGCTCGACGCCGTGCTGCACGAGGGAGCCGACCGTGACGTCGACGTGGCGCTGCGGCCTGCCTGGGCCGAGGACGCCGAGGTCCGCCTGTGCACGTTCCGCATGCGCGCCCTCACCGACCCCGACGGCACGGTGACGGGTGCGGTCGTGTGCGTGACAGACGGCACCGACCCCGGGAGCAGGCGCGACGAGGTGCACCTGCGGGCCACCTTCGACACGCTCACCCGTTGCCACAACCGCGAGTCCACGCTGGCGGCCCTCGAGGCCATGCTGGCGGCATCCGACGAATGGAGCAGGCCGGCGGCGATCTTCGTCGACCTTGACCACTTCAGGGAGCTGAACGAAGGCCGGGGCCACGACGCCGGTGACGAATTCCTGGGCGTGGTGGCCCGGAGGCTGCGCAACGCGGTGCGCGAGGACGACGTCGTGGGCCGTATGGGAGGCGACCAATTCCTCGTGATCTGCCCCGGCGTCGTCACCGCCGCCGAGGCCGTGCGGACCGCCGTCCGGATCGCTGCCTCGCTGAGCCACGAGGTCCAGCTCAAAGAGGCCAGGATCGGGTCACGGGCGAGCATCGGCGTGGCCTGGTCGAGCGGATCCGACACCGATGCCGTCGCACTGGTGGAGAAGTCCGAGACGGCGATGCGCGAGTCGAAGCGGCGCGAGGCGGGAAGACCGGTGCTGTTCACGCCCTCGCTCACCCAGGTGCCTCCCGGGCCGCCGCCCAATTGACAGTGGCTTGACAGCGGCTCGTCCCCCGTGGCCGTTGGAGGTGGGCTTCCTCGCTATATCCCCTGGGGCCACAACTCTGCCTCGATGGTCGACTGGGACTCCCCCGCGAATACCGACCGACACCAGACTTCCGCCGACCACAGCCTGAACCGCAAGGCGCCGCGTGCACTGTCCACGACATCGGCGAACTCGTCGGAGGGGACACGGAACACGTCCTGCAGCACACCACGCGACAGGAACGTGGCGTTCGCCGCCTCTTCGATCCAAGCGCCGGCATCGAAGGTCATACCGTAGATCTTGGGACGGTGGGCGATGCTCAACGGCAGGAACCTTCGAGCCACGTCACGCAGGATGCCCTTGCTCCAGGGGCCGACCCTGCACTCGAGGGGGAGGTTCAGCGCCAGTGCGACGACACGTGGATCGAGGATGGGGACGCGTGCTTCTACGGAGACCTGCATCATGTTCTTGTCCATACGGTTCAACAGGTGTGACAGCGTGACGTCGAGGTTGCGCAAAAGGGTCGACTCCAGCGTGCCTCTCGGTCCGGCGTGGTGCCCGTAGGCGGCCTCGACGGGCAGTGGGACCGTCTCTCTGGTCTCGCTGGTCTCGCTGGTCTCGCTGGTCTCGCTGGTCTCGCTGGTCGCCAGGCTCCCGTCGGATCGCGACTCGATCGCGTCTCGAGGGGGATGCGCCCTGCTCCGCGCGGCGATCCGCCGAACGATGGCTCGGGCACTCTCCAGGGGAGACTCGAACACGACCTGTTCCAGCCGGCGTATCGCCCGTTGTGGCCGAGACATGAACGCCGCCAGGGAGCTCGTGTAGAGGTCCATATACCCGCCGAACAACTCGTCGGCGCCTTCCCCGGTGAGCAGGACCTTGATTCCCCGGCGACGAGCGCTCTCGGCCATCTGTGAGATGGGGACAGAGCTCGCATTGTGCAGGGGAGCGCCGAAATGGACAGTCGCAGCGACGAAGCCGCTTCTCCAGGCAGGCTCTGTCACGTCCAAGAGCTCGAGCTCGATCCCCAACGCATCGGCCACTCGCTGCGCCGCGGGGCCCTCGTCGAGAGCCGGGTCGCCCTTGTACCCGGCCCCGAACGCAACAAGATCCTTGTTGGCCTCCAACGCCAACGCAGTGATGAGACTCGAGTCGACGCCGCCGGAGCACAACGTCCCCACGGGCACGTCGCCGAGGAGGGCGTCGTGCACCGCAGCACGAAGCGTGCCCTCGAGCTCGGACACCAGGTCGGAGCGCGAACGAGACTCCAACTTCCTCTGGGATTCCGGGTCGACGTGGCGTTCGGGAGAATCCCAGCGATGGCTCGTGATCACCGAAGTGTCGAGGTCGATCTCCCAAGAGGTCCCCGGCAACAGACGGCCAATGCCTTGCAGCAATGTGGCGTCGCCCGGATAGAAGGACGAGTCCAGGATGCTCCGCCAGCCGTCCTCCCGGGGTGAGGGTTCGATGCCGGCGGCCAGAAGCGCCGCCGGTTCGCTGGCGAACCAGATACCTCCGTCCCAGTCGGCCACGTAGAGAGGCTTGATGCCGAAGCGGTCCCGGGCGAGCAACAACCGCTTGGTCGCGAGGTCGAGCGCGGCGATGGCGAACTGACCATTGAGGCGGGGCAGCACGGTGGGGCCCCATCGGGCCAGAGCGTGCAGAAGAGTCTCGGTGTCCCCCCCCGAGACGAAGGACTCATCGGCGAGCTCACGCCGGATCGTCTCGTGGTTGAAGATCTCCCCGTTGAAGGAGAGCCACCAGTCTCCGCCGGCGTGACGCATCGGCTGTCGTGCGCGTTGACTCACGTCGACGATCGCGAGCCGGGTATGCACGAGTCCCACGTTGCCGAGGATCTCCACACCCGATCCATCGGGTCCCCGGTGCCTGAGGGCGTCGCGCATCGCCTCGAGTCGCTCGAGCGAGGGGGTTGCGCCCAGAGGCAGGACGCAGCCTCCGATGCCGCACATGTGCCGAGATTATCGCTTCGATTCGACGTACCCCCGCTGCGTCCAGGCCACTCGCCGAGGGCGCCGAGGTCGACCAGCGCACCCGTCGAGATTGACCCGAAGTCCCCTCGAACGCCGGCGGTTCAGCGTGAGGTGAGAGCCGGTACCGGGGTCAGGCGGGCCACGACGGACCAGACCCCGCCCCGATCCGAAGGCCCCGGTTACGCCGGAATCGACACGGAGACCGGGTCAGGCACTGGCCGCAATCTCGAGGATCTCCGCGCTGTCAACCGACACCGGAGAACCGGCCGGCATGTCGGTGCTCCGTCGTCCCAGCTCTGCCCGTGCGTGGGAAAGGCTGTCGAACAGCTCCACCGAGGTACCGGTCCGGCCGTCTTCGGAATGCATCCAGTACCCGGCTACGAACCCCGCCGCCGCCTTCGCCCCGGGGACGACCTCGGTGTCGAGCATCATCGTGGCCGACTCTTCGAAGCCGGCCTTGAACGTGACGCGGACGACGATGGCGTGGGTGGGTGTGCCTGCCATGTTCAGCCTCCCGTTGGCCTCGGTGGGTGTTCGGAACCCACGCACGGATTCGCCGCCGTCGGCGACAATGGATCACTCGGCCACACTCGGCCCGAACCACCGGCCACCGGCCACCCCGGCCTCCGTGTCACTGCTCGGTGATCTCGGCCACGAGATCACCGACGTGGTACGTCACGCCCTCCTCGGCGATCCGTCGCAGCCGTCCCGGCACCGGGCACTCGATCTCGTTGGTGACCTTGTCGGTTTCCATCTCGTAGAGAGCCTGGCCCTTGGCGACGACGGCGCCGTCCTCCACCAGCCAGGCGGCCAGGACGGCCTCGGTCATCTCCATGCCGATCTTGGGGAGCCGGAGCAGCACGGGATCTCAGCCGTCGTAGGCCATGACCCACTCGAGCGCTTCGAGCAGGCGTTCGGGGCCGGGGAGGGCCAGGCGTTCGAGCCCGCGCGCGTAGGGCAGCGGGGCGGGCACCGCACCCACGCGCAGCACCGGCGCCACCAGTCGGCCGAAGAGCGCCTCGGAGATCCCCGCCGCCAGCTCGGCGCCGAAGCCGCCGGTGACCACGGCCTCGTGCAGGACGACGGCCCGGCGCGTGCGACCGACGGACTCCATCACCGCCTCTTCGTCGAGGGGAACGAGGGACCGGAGGTCGAGGACCTCGACCTCGACGCCCCGCGACGCCAGGGCGTCGGCCACCGAGACGGCCTCGTGTACCTGGCGGCCGTAGGTCACCACGGTGACGTCGGTGCCGGGGCGCTTGACGTCGGCCACCCCGAGCGGGACCGGCGCGTCGTCCAGCACACCCTTCTTCGACAGCAGGAGGACCTGCTCGATGAACACGCAGGGATCGTCGTCGGCGATGCACGACGCCAGCAGGCCCCGGGCGTCCGACGGCGTGCTCGGGACGACCACCTTGAGGCCCGGCACGTGCGTGAGCCAGGCCTCGAGCATCTGCGAGTGCTGGGCGCCGACCTGCAGGCCGCCCCCCACCGCGGTGCGCATGACCATGGGCACCGGGGTCAGTCCGCCCGACATGTAGCGCAGCTTGGCGGCGTGGTTGGCGAGCTGGTCCAGGCACAGGCCGAGGAAGTCCATGAACATGATCTCGGCCACGGGGCGCAGGCCCCCGAGCGCGGCGCCCACCGCCGCGCCCACGATGGCCTGCTCCGAGATGGGCGTGTCGCGCACCCGGTCGGCGCCGTACTTGGCGGCCAGGCCCTTGGTCACGCCGAACACCCCGTTGTCGGAGATGTCCTCGCCGAGCAGCACCACCCGGTCGTCGGATGCCAGGGCCTCGTCGAGCGCCAGGGTGATGGCGGACCGGACGCTCGCCTCACCCGGCCGCGCCCGCCGGGACGGGCAGGCGGCGCCGGGGCCGGCGGTGACGGCGCCACGATGTCGAAGAGCATCTCGTCGGCGTCGGGCTCGGGGAGCTCGAGCACCTCGGCCAGGGTGTCGCCGGCGAGGGCGGCGCAGCGCGCCTGCGACGGCGTCCGCGGCGTCCTCGGTGAGCACGCCGCTGTGCACCGAGCGCGCGACGGAAGCGGGCCACCGGCTCCTGCTTCCACGCCTCTTCGAGCTCGGCGGGATCGACGTATCCCATGCGGTCCCCGAAGACGTGCCCGAAGAGCCGGGAGGTGACGGCTTCGACGAGGGTCGGCCCCTGCCCGGCCCGGGCCCGGGCCACGGCGCTCGACACGGCGTGGTAGACGGCCACGGGGTCGTTGCCGTCCACCGTGACCCCGGGCATCCCGTAGGCCGCGGCCCGCTGGGCGACGTGCTCGATGCGTTGGTGCTCGCGCGACCGAGGTGTGCTCGCCGTACCCGTTGTTCTGGCACAGGAACACCACGGGGAGCTGCCACACTGCGGCCAGGTTGGCCGCCTCGTGGAAGGCGCCGATGTTGGTGGCCCCGTCGCCGAAGGAGGCCACGCTCACGCGTCCCCCGTCGCCGGCGCGCCGCCGCCCAGGCCAGTCCGGCCGCGATGGGCAGGCCCGAGCCGACCACGCCCGTGGTCAGCATGAGCCCGACGTCGGGCCAGGCCACATGCATGGGGCCGCCCTTGCCCTTGCCGGTGCCTTCGGCCCGGCCCAGCATCTCGGCCAGCAGGGGGCGCAGCGGCACCCCCTTGGCGATCTGGTCGTGCATGCCCCGGTACGTCGTCACCAGGTAGTCGTCGGGGCGCAGCGCCGCGGCCATGCCGGCGGCGGCGGCCTCCTGTCCCCGCGGCGAGTAGTAGGCCAAGGTGGCGCTCCCCGCCGAGATGGCGCTGCGCAGGGCGTCGTCGGTGGCGGCGACGAGCGCCATGGTGTCGAACATGTGCAGCAGGGTGGCGTGGTCGGGGGCCTCGGCTTTCATCGCCCTTACCGTATGCCGACGGGACCGGGGGGAGCGTGGGACCCCGGGCCCACACCGCCCACACCTGTCCACATCCGTGTGCACCTGGGACCTTCGACCCTGGACAATCCCAGCTCCGACACGGAGAGTGGGTCAATGGCGACATTCGAATCGTCGGCACAGGGCTTGCGCGTAGCCGGGGCGAGCGCGGCCGAAGGGGACTTGGTCGAGTGGATCTCGCGCCACGGCAGGGAGGAGGGGGCGCTCCTCCAGAGGTACGAGCACTTCGCACGCGAAGCCCCGTCACCGGTGACGCGCTATCTCGTGCACCTCATCCTCGAGGACGAGCGCCGGCACCACCAGGTGCTGGCCGAGATCGCCCACACCATCGCATGGGGCAGCCTGATGAGCGTGGAGCCCGCCCTTCCCCGCATGGTCGAGGGCGCCGGCGACGACGAGCTCGTGGCGCAGACCAGGGAGCTGCTGGCGTCGGAGAAGAAGGACCGGTCCGACCTCCGCCGGCTGCGCCGCCGGCTCCGTACCTACACCGGGACGATCTGGCCCTTCCTGGTCGACCTCATGCTCGACGACACCGACAAGCACATGCGGATCCTGCGTTACGTCCTCCGGCACCGCCCGGGCTGAGCCTCAGCGGGCTCCCCGCACCAGCACCCCCGGACGCGCCCCGGTGTCGCGCCCGAGCTCGAAGGTGGTCTCCCCGGACTTGACCGTGGCCAGGTAGCCGACGGCCTCCTGTACCAGACGCCTCCCCCCGGCGGGCAGGTCGGTGACCACCCTGGGGGTGCCCAGCTGCAGGCGTTCGTAGTCGATGACGTTGACGTCGGCCACCATGCCGGGCTCGAGGGTGCCGCGATCCCCCAGGCCGTAGAGGCGGGCGGTGTCGTGGGTCTGCTTCTTCACCACCCATTCGAGGGGGAGGCGCTCCCCCCGGGTGCGGTCCCTCACCCAGTGCGTGAGCATGAACGTCGGCTGGGGTGAGTCGCAGATGACGCCGCAGTGCGCCCCTCCGTCGCCCAGGCCGGCCACGGCGCGCGGATGCAGCAGCATCTCGCGGGCGGGCTCCAGGCTCATCGAGGCGTAGTTGAGGATGGGGAAGTAGAAGAGCCCGTGCCCGTCGGCCTCGAGCATGACGTCGTAGGCCACCTCGAGCGGGGGGCGCCCGGCCGCGGCCGCCATCGAGGCCAGGGACCGCTCCGGTCCCGGCTCGTAGTCCGGCGGTGTGCCGAGGACGAAGTTGACCCGGTAGGCACGCTCCAGCGCGGCGCGGTGATCGGGCTCGGGCTCGAAGGACACGATGGAGTCCCGTACCGACGGGTCGCGCAGGGCGTCGAGGAGCTGCTCGTCGCTCAGATTGCGCGCCTTGAGCGCCTGGTAGGCCGGGATGGAGTCGAAGAGGCAGTACGAGGTGTGCAGGCCGGTCAGGAGCCCGGTGGCACGCGCCGCCACCTGCGGCCACAGCTGCGCGCCTTCGTCGGCGGCCCGCAGCGACTCGTCCATGAGCTCGCGCCACAGCTCGGGAGCGTCCGAGATCTGCAGCAGGGCGAAGGTGACCGGGCGCCCGATGGCGACCGACAGCCGCCGCATCCAGTCCACCTCCTTGGCCGGGGCGACGACGTCCTCGCCGGCCACGCCGGCGGGGGCCAGCTCGAAGACCCCCGCACCCAGCCCGCCCAGCGCGGCCCCGATCCCGAACAACTCGTCTTCGGCCGCGTAGGTCCCCGGGACCGGCTCGCCGTCGATGGCGCGGTGGGCGATGGTGCGGGACGTGGAGAACCCGAGGGCGCCCGCCGCCACGGCGTCCCGGACTATGGCGCGCATCGCCGCGATGTCGTCGGGCCCCGCCGCCTCGTTGCGCGCCCCGCGCTCGCCCATCACATAGGCGCGCACCGCGCCGTGGGCGATCTGCGTCCCGACGTCGACGGTGAAGCGGCGGCGCTCGAGGGCGTCGAGGTACTCGGGGAAGCTCTCCCAGTCCCACGTGATGCCCTCGGCCAGGGCGGTGCCGGGGATGTCCTCGACGCCCTCCATGAGCCCGATGAGCCAGTCGTGGCGCTCGGGGCGCGCCGGGGCGAAGCCCACGCCGCAGTTCCCGGTGACGATGGTCGTGACCCCGTGCCACGAGCTCGGGGCGAGGACCTCGTCCCACGTGGCCTGGCCGTCATAGTGGGTGTGGATGTCGACCCAACCGGGCGTCACCAGGGCGCCATCGGCGTCGATGGTCCGCCGCGCGGCGGTCCCGTCGAGCACGCCCACGGCGCTGATGCGGCCGTCGTCGACGGCCACGTCGGCAGTGCGTGAGGGTGCTCCCGTGCCGTCCACGACCGTGCCGCCTCGAACCACCAGATCGTGCACCGGGCACCTCCTCGCCTGGGTTCATGGTGACATCGGCCCATCACCTGCACAAGCGACGGCGTTCAGGCCGAGCGACGGCGTTCAGGCACAAGCGACGGCGTTCAGGCCAGCCGGGTGGGGATGGACTGGGCGAAGTGGAACACGTCGTCGGGGTCGTAGTCCGCCTTGACCGACACCAGCCGATCGAGATTGGCCCCGTAGTAGGCGCGCTGCCAGTCCGAGAGCATGGGGTCGATGTAGTTCTGGTACGCGGACCCGTCCACGTACGGCGCCACCGCGGCGGAGAAGTGCGCCAACCACGACCACCCTTGGGACACCGCCGCGGCGCCGACCCCCGTCGACACACTGGCCTGGATGCCGCACAGGGCGTCGCGGTGCACGAACGCCGTGTCGCCCGGCTTCACGGCGTTGATGGCACCCCCGTAGGCGTCGAAGGCGACCCCGCCGCCGAGCCCGGGGAGCGTCCGCCCGAGGTCCTCCACGCTGTGGACGAAGGCGTCGACGCCCGCCGCCGACGGAATCGCCGAGAGGTAGGCCGAGGAGGCCACCGAGGCGGCCCGGGTGAGCACCCCCGCCGGCGTCCCGCCCACGAGATGGCACTGCGCCACGTCGAGGCTCTCGCAACCGGCTTCGACGAGCATGGCGTGGAGGTACTGCTCGGGCCCGACGAACCGGGTCGACGGCTGGCTGCCCACCGCGCCCACCAAGGTGTCGACCAGCGATCCCAACGTGGTGGTCGAGCCGACGAACATCCCCGCCGTCCGCACCTGCATCTGCCCGCCGCTCGACAGGAGCTGGCAGTTCGACCACAGCTCGTCGGGCGTTCCCTGCACCCAGGTCAGCCAGGCGCCCAGGACCTCGGCGGCGGCCGACGGCGGCCAGTCGAGGGTCCACAGCGCCAGCTCGGGGATGGGCACGGCGCCGAAGGTGAACGACGTCACCACCCCGAAGTTCCCCCCGCCCCCGCCCCGACAGGCCCAGTAGAGATCGGCGTCGTGGGTCGGGTCACAGGTGAGCAGGCGCCCGTCGGCGGTGACGATCTGCACCGACTCGATGGCGTCGCACGTGAGCCCGTACTTGCGACCCAGCACGCCGACCCCGCCGCCGAGTGCCAACCCGGCGATCCCCACCGTCGGGCACGAACCCCCCGGCACGAGCACCCCGGCCTGTGCCAGCTGGTCGTAGAAGTCGACGAGCAGCGTGCCGGCGCCGACCACCGCGCCGACGCGTCGCGCGGCCGGCGTGCCGGTGTCCCCCACCGCACCGACGCTCCCCGCTCCCGTGCTGCTCCCCGCACCCGCCACGTCCACCGAGCTCATGGGCGTGACGTCGATCACCAGGCCCGCACCGGTGGAGTAGCCGCCGTAGCTGTGGCCTCCACTGCGGGCGATGGGGGCGACGGCGTGCACCCGGGCGAACTCCACGCAGCGCTGCACGTCGGCCGGCGAGGAACAGAAGGCGATGGCGGCGGGGCGGGCCCCGTCGAAGCGAGGGTCGTACACGAGCCGGGCCGTGGGGTACTGCCGCGCTCGAGGGCAGCACCAGGCGCCCGGACAGTGACGCGGCCAGCTGCGACCACGCCGCGGCGTCCAGCGCCTCGGTCGTCGAGGTCGCTCCCGCCGACGTGGCCGGCGAACCCGACCCACGCCGGGAGGAGCTCGAACACCCGGTCAACGCGGCCGAGGCGGCCCCGGCGGCCACCAACCCTGCGGCCCGGAGAAAGCCCCGCCTGCTCAGAGGTTGCACGGCCGGGACCCTACCGATGCCCGGCGATCTGCTCCTGCACCACGTGCTTGCGCACCTTGCCCGACGCCGTGCGCGGCAGGTCGTCGACGAGCACCCAGCGCCTCGGCACCTTGAAGGCGGCCAGGCGCTCCCGCAGGAACGCCTCGAGGTCGGCGGGGTGCGGGCTCCGGTGCGCGGCGGGCACCACCACGGCCACCGCCGCCTCCCCCCACCGGGGGTCGGGCACGCCCACCACCGCGGCCTGGGCGAGGTCGGGATGCTCGAGCAGTGCGTTCTCGATCTCGACGGGGAAGATGTTCTCGCCGCCCGACACGATCATCTCCTTGCGGCGTCCCGCCATGCGCAGGTAGCCGCGGGCGTCCATCGTCACCAGGTCGCCGGTGCGCAGCCAGCCCCCCGGCCCGATGGCGGCCGCGCTCTCGGCGGGCAGGTCGTGGTAGCCGGCCATGACGTTGGGGCCGCGCACCTCGAGCTCTCCCACCTCGCCCCGCGGCCGCGCCGCGCCGCTCTCGGGATCCACCACGCGCGCCGCCACCCCCGGCAGCGGCCGTCCCAGCGTGGCGCCCTTGTCCTGGGCGGCGTCGTCGAGATGGGTCTGGGAGATGAACCCGCTCGCCTCGGTCTGCCCGAACACCACGGCGAACTGCACCCCCAGGGCGGCCTCGATGCGGCGCACCAGCTCGGCGGGCACCACCGCGCCTCCTCCGCTCACGGCCCGCAGCGTCGACAGGTCGCGTCGTGCGAAGTTGGGGTGCTCCACCAGGGCCAGCAACATGGTGGGGACGCCGCAGGTGAGCGTGGCCCCTTCGGCCTCGACGAGCTCGAGGACCAGTCCCGGGTCGAAGGCCGGCACCAGCACGGCCGTGGCCGACAACTGGCACAGTTGGAACGACACCACCTGGCCGCCTACGTGGAACAGCGGCATGGTCTGCACGTAGACGTCGCCGGGCTGCATGCCGAACCGCATGGCCGCGAAGCGCGCCGCGTTGGTCATGCCCCCGTGGGTGAGCAAGGCCCCCTTCGGCGCCCCTGTGGTCCCCGAGGTGTAGACGAGCTGGGCCACGTCCTGGGGCGAGGGGGCGCGGGCCCTCAGGTCCACCGAGGGCGCCGGCGCGCTGGCACAGAACGCGTCCCAGTCGTCGAAGGACACCACGTCCCGCAGGGCCCCGAGCTCGGGCCGGAGCGCGTCGACGGTGGCGGCGAGGTCCTGTCCGCGGTGCTCGGGCACCACGAACACACCGGCCGTGCCCGACTGGCCGAGCACGTGGCGAAGCTCGGCGGCGCGCAGCGCGGGGTTGACGGGCACGAGCACCAGACCGGCCAGGGCCGCGGCGTAGGTGAGGATCAGCGACTCGGGGATGCTCGGTGCCACCACCGCCACGCGCTCGGAGGGGGCGAAACGCGCCGCCAGCGCCCGGGCCGCGCCCTGGGCGTCGGACAGCAGCTCGCCGTAGCTCCAGCGCCGCCGGGCCGCGGGGTCGGCGGTGCCGGCCACCAATGCGTCGGTGGCGGGGCTGCGGCGCGCCGCGTCGAGCAGGATGGAGGCCACGGTGGAGTCGACGACGGGCTCGGTGCCGTCGGCGATCCACACCGACTCGAGCTCCGGTTTCGGGCCCGGCTGTGGCGCCACCGGCGACACGGTCAACCCCCCAGGTACTCGCCGAGGGTGGCGTGGAAGTGGCGGATGCGGCTCTCCTGGTAGCTCGCCAGGGTCACGTCGGGACCGTCGGCCGACTCCAGCCCCCGCTGGAGGCGCGCCAAGGTGGCGGTGTCCTGGTCGAGGATGCGCCCCAGGTAGCCGAGCTCGGGTGCGTCCGCCCACCGTTGCCCGGCCTCGAGGTGGCGCGTGGGCGCGGCGGGCGGGCGGGGGCCCGAGACCGGGACGGGCTCGAGCAGCATGACGTCCATCACCGAGGCGGTGTGGTCGTCGTCATGGGGCCGGAACCGGTAGGCGAGGGGCGTGGTGAACCCCGCCCACGGCACGAAGTTGGGGAACACGAAGTACTCGATGGCGTCGAGGGCCTCGCAGTCGGTGACCGCGGCGTAGTCGCCCCCGGTGCGCTGCGCCAGCTGCCTTCGGGTGCGCTCGGCCAGCACCTGGCGCGCCGTCCCTCCCTCGGGGACCACGGCGTCGGCGTCGTCCTTGGTGAGGAACATGGCGTCGAGGATGTCCTGCTCCCCCACCTCGTGCACGTGATCGCTGGCGATGCCGACCGGCGTGATCATGCGGTTCACGTGGCGGACGCCCTCGTACACGTCGTACTGGGTCTGGGTGTCGCCGCTCGTCTTGAGCAGCTGGGGATGGACCGCCACGGTGTGGTAGCTCTCGATGAACGCCTCGAGCGCCACCTTCCAGTTGCAGGGGAGGACGCGCACGACGTGCGCGGCGAGACGGCGACCGGCGAGATCCCAGGACGCGAAGTGCTCGGGAAGGATCTCGAGGTAGTCCGCGAGGCTCGGGGCGGCGGGGTCCACGGTCACGAACACGAAGCCGCCCCAGCTCCCCACCCGCGCCTGGGGGAGGCGGAACTCGGTGGGGTCGACGTGGGGGAAGTCCCACGGGCACGGCATGCCCGCGAAGGTGCCGTCGAGGTTCCAGGTGAAACCGTGGAAGGGACAGCGCAGCTCGCCGATGCGACCCGGTTGGGAGCGCAGCTGCGTACCGCGGTGCAGGCACGAGTTGTGGAAGGCGCGGATGTCGTCGGGGGCGCAGCGCACCACCACCAACGAGACACCCGGGGCGGCGTAGACGACGGAGTCGCCCACCTCGGGGATCTGCTCCTCCCGGCACGCCATCTGCCACACCCGCCGCCACACGGTGGGCACCTCGAGCTCGTGCACGGCCCGGCTCGTGTAGCGGGCCCGGGGGACACCCGACGTACGCAGCGGGGCGTCGCCCACGGCGCGCAGAGCGGGAGGGACCGGGCGCGTCTCGGCGTCGAGCAGCTCCTGCACGACGCGCGCCCCGTGGGGAAGCTCGCTCACCGGTCGCTCACCGGTCCCCCGCCGAGGCTTCACCGGCCCGGAATCCGAACACCAGGGCGGGCCCGAGCGTGGCGCCCCCCGCCGCCGTGGCCGTCCCGAAGGGACTGGCCGCGGCGTTTCCCGCCGCATAGAGCCCCGCCACCGGGACGCGGTCCGACGACAGCACGCGGCCGTGGTCGTCGGTGCGCGGTCCGCCCTTGGTCCCCATACAGCCCAGATGGACCTCCAAGGCGTAGAAGGGGGCCTCGCACAACGGTGCCAACGTCGGGTGAGGGGCGCTCGGGTCTCCGATCCAACGGTCGTAGGGGAACGTGCCCCGGCCGAAGTCGGGGTCCTGGCCGAGCGCGGCGCCGGCGTTGAACCGCGTCACCGTCTGCTCCAGGACCCCGGGTGCGATGCCCACCAACCGCGCCAACCCGGCCAGATCGCCGGCGCGCGCCAACCACACCGGGTCGGGCGAGCCGGGCTCGAGAGGGCCCACGGGGTAGCGGCCGCGGTAGGCGGCGTCGAACACCATCCAGCACGGTGCCGCCGGGAACCTGGGGTCACCCCGAACGGCGCGCCGCATGGCCCTGCCCACCTCGCCGTAGCTCCGCGCCTCGTCGACGAAGCGCGATCCGCAGCGGTCGACCATGATCGCCCCCGGCTGGGCGCGCTCGCCGTGCAGCGGTCGGTAGTGGCGGACACCGTCGACATCTTCGCCCGGGGCGTGCATGGCCGGCATCCACCAGCCCTCGGCCGTGTTCCCGAGCACCGCGCCGGCGGCCCGCGCCATCCGCACGCCGTCCCCTCCGCAGCCCGCCGGGCCCATGGCCACGATGGACGGTCCTCCCAGGAGCTCGCCCACCAGGGCGGCGTCGTGCTGGAAGCCTCCCGACGCCAGTACCACTCGGCCCGCCTCGACCTGCCCGTCGACGCTGACGCCCACCACCCGCCCGTCCTCGACCGCCAGCCGCGTGGCGTGCGCCCCGGTCCGGACCTCGATCCCGGCGTCGACCACCGCGGCCAGCAGGCCTCCCGTCAGGGCCCGGCCCCGCACGTGCCCCCGCAGGACCACGCCGTCGTTGGCGGGCAGGGCCTCGTGGAGCGCGCCCGGTCCCGCCGCGGGGGACGGGGAGGGCTGGTCGAAGGCGGCCTGGACGCGGGCTTCGATGTCCGGAGCCAGGCGCAGGGCCCGCGGCCACAGTGACCGTCCCCCCGCCTTGGCGCCGGGCAGCTCGCCCCGGTAGTCGGGCCAGTGCTCGAGGACCTCCCACTCGATCGGGGTGCGGCTCTCGATCTCGTCGGTGACGCGACGCGCGTCGGACACGAAGGTCCGCACCAGCCCGGTGTCGACGTCGCCACCGGCCAACGCCCCCAGGTAGGCGAGCGCCTCCTCGGTGCTGTCGTCGACGGTGGTGCTGCGCCCGGCGCGGCCGTGCGCCGGCATCCACACCACCCCGCCGGACATGGCCGTGGTACCCCCCACCGCACCGGCGCGTTCCACCACCAGCACGTCCGCGCCCGCGCCCGACGCGGCCAGGGCGGCCGCCAACCCGGCGGCACCGGACCCCACCACGACCACGGACCTGGCGTCGGACACTGGGCCCAGGGTAGGTCCTCTCCCCCGCCGTAGGGGACGTGGGGGCCCGCGCCGGTGCCGTCAATCGACCACCGGCGCGGCGCTCCCCGCACGGCTGATCCCGGGCCTCCTACCATCGGGAGCCATGGCCCTCCCTCCCCCGTCACCGACCACCACCGCTCTCGTCACCGGCGCATCCTCGGGTATCGGAGCCGATCTGGCCCGCGAGCTGGCGGCGCGCGGGCACGGCCTCACGCTCGTGGCACGCCGTGAGGAGAAGCTCCGGTCGCTGGCAGCGGAGCTGCACGGTGCGAGGGGCGTGCGCAGCGAGGTCATCGCCCTCGACCTCACCGATCCCGCGGAACGAGGCAACCTTCCCGCCACGTTGGCCGAGCGGGGCCTGACCGTCGACATCCTCGTCAACAACGCCGGATTTTCCACGACCGGCCCGGTGCACCGCAGCGACCGTGAGCGCGAGATGGCGATGATCCGCACCGACGTCGAGGCCGTCGCCGACCTGTGCAGCATCTTCCTCCCCGCCATGGTGGAGCGCGGGCGTGGGGCGGTGCTCAACGTGGCGTCGACGGCCGCCTTCCAACCGCTCCCGGGCCAGGCCGGCTACGGGGCGAGCAAGGCGTTCGTCCTCTCCTACAGCCGCTCGGTGCGCGCCGAGCTGCGAGGCACGGGAGTGACGCTCACCGTCCTGTGCCCCGGCCCGGTGCGAACCGAGTTCGCCGAGAGGGCGGGCTTCACCACCGAGGAGTCCGAGAACTCGCTCCCCCAGGTCATGTGGTTGCCGGCCGCCGAGGTGGCCCGCATCGCAGTGTTGGGCCTCGAACAGGGCAAGACCGTGGTGATCCCGGGATTCGCCAACCGCGTGGGTGCCCAGTTCGCGCGCCATGCGCCCCATCAGGTGCTGGCGGGCTTCCTGGCCACCCAACACCCGGCGCTGAAGAACCGTCGCTGAACGACGCCGGCCGGTGGACCGACCTGTCGTCCTCGTCATCACCGGCCCACCGGGGTCGGGGAAGTCGACCACGGCCCGACTCGTGGCGGAGCGCTTCGACCGCGTCGTCTGTCTCGGGTCCGACTGGTTCTGGACCGTCATCGCCAAGGGCTTCGTCCCACCCTGGAAACCCGAAGCCGACGCCCAGAACCGCGCCGTTCTGAGGGCCGTCGGTGAAGCTGCGGCGGCCCTGGCGACAGGGGGCTACGCCGTGATCGTGGACGGTGTCATCGGTCCCTGGCTCCTCGGGCTCGTGACCGAGCCTCTGGCACGTCTCGGCGTGGAGGCCCACTACGTCGTGCTGCGTCCCGATCTGGCCACCACTCTGGGGCGCGTCACGTCCCGGGCCGGCCGGGAACAGGTCGGCAGCCACCTCGCCGCTGCTTTCGTGGACGAGGAGCCCGCCGCCCACATGTGGGAACAGTTCTCGCACCTCGGCGAGCTCGAGCGCCACGTCGTGGACAACACCCGTCTCGGCGCACAGGAGACCGCTGCTCTGGTCTGGTCCCGGTACTCGGACGGCGTCGACCGGTTGTGACAGGGAGGAGAGCGACGGCGCACGCCGCGGTGGGCGGGTGGTCGGGACCCACGGCACGGTGCGCCGGAATAAACCGGCGATCGGACCGGTTCCCCCGACATGCAGGTGGAGATCTTTTCCGACGTCGTCTGTCCGTGGTGCGCGATCGGCAAGCGCCGGTTCGAGGCCGCGCTGGCCCGGTTCGAGCACGCCGACGAGGTGGACGTCGCATGGAGGGCCTTCGAGCTCGACCCCGGAGCACCCGCGCAGCGCCAGGATGACAACGTGCAACGCCTGGCCAAGAAGTACGGCATGACTCGCCAGCAGGCCCTGGAGGCCAATGCGCGCCTGACAGCAGCGGCCGCAGGCGAAGGGCTCGACTTCCACCTCGAGTACGCCCGCTCCGGCAACACCTTCGACGCGCACCGCCTGCTGCACCACACCCGGTCAGCCGGTCCGGGCGTGCAGGACGCGTGTCAAGAGCGGTTCTTCGTGGCGTACTTCACCGAGGGCGCCGCCATCGGCGAGCGCGACACCTTGGTGCGGCTCGCCTCCGAGGTGGGCCTCGACGCCCAGGAGTGCGCGGACGTGCTCGCCGGGGACCGCTACGCGGACGAGGTCCGAGCCGACGAGCGCGACGCTCGTGAGCTCGGAGTGACCGGTGTCCCGTTCTTCGTCGTGGACGGCAAATTCGGCATCCCCGGGGCTCAGGACGCGGACACGATCCTGGGAGTGCTCCGGCGAGCGTGGACGAGGGCACATCCCCTCGAGGTGACGGCGGCGCCGGCTGAGGGCACGGCCTGCGAAGGTGACAGCTGCGCCGTGTGATCCGGCCGGCGCGGTGACCCCACCGGCGCCGTGACCCCACCGGCCGTGGTTTTATCCCCGTTCCCGCTTGAGGCTGACGAGCGGCGGGTATAGACCAACGGCGGAGACACACCGTTTTGCTCAGCACTGATCGCGCTTGGGCCAACACACGGAGGCACAGTGGCCGTCGCAGTGCAGCTCGACTTCCGGGGTGCCACCCTGGAGCAATATGACCAGATCAACGAGAGGATCGGGCTCCTTCCGGGCGGCCCGGCCTCGCCGCAGGAGCTCTTTCACTGGGTGGCCGAGACCGACGACGGATTCCGCGTGGTGGACGTGTGGGAGTCACGAGAGGCGTTCGAGCGGTTCGCACAGGAAAAACTCAGCCCGATCTACGTGGAGGTCGGCGTGCTCGATCCCCCCGAGGTCCAGTTCTTTGAGGTGCACAACTACCTGGCCGGTGGACGGTGGAGGGGCTGATCCCGGGCGCGCCACAGCGCGGCGCGCCGCGCCCCTAGCGCGGCATGGGTGCCGCGCGCCTAGCGCGGCGCGAAGCGAGGCGAGGCGAGGCGAGGCGAGGCGAATAACGAGTCGCACACGACCCTCGTCAAGACCCGCACGCCTGCCGGTATGGCACAGGTGCGTGACATCGGAACGAGCCGGCGGCGTCGGCGAGAAACGAGCGTCGCACCTCTTGTCACGGTGCAGCGCGGGCTTCAAAATGTGCGCGTGGGCGTGGAGGAAGTGATTCCCCCTCCACCGCGGGAGCTGGGACGCGAAACTCAGCTCGAGGGTGGGGCACCACAACACAGGCTGTTGTCCCCGAGCGACCTGTCACCCCCTACGGGTCGCCGGGACAACGCCTTGCTGGAGAATGGATCAGCCGAAATCGGAGCTGAACGCCGCCAGGGCGTGGGGGAAGCTGCCGTCGGTGATGTCATCCTGCTGCGAGCCGTCGAACGAGAAGACGTTGGTCCACGCCACGTCGTGGGTCGTGATCCAGTCGGCGAACTCGTTGACGAAGTAGGGATCGTCGCCCAGACCGTGGCCGTCGCTGCGGATGGCGACCCCCCATTCCGGGAACACGATGGGTTTGCCGTGCGCGGCTGCGAAGGCGGCGAGCCAGTCGAGGCCCCAGGTCGCCTGGAGCTGTCCGGTCCACGCGTTCGCGGGCGTCAGTGGCGAAACCCACGATTCGTCGTAGAGGTCGGTCCCGATGTAGTTCACGTACGCATTGCCCGGGTACGCATCGCTGGCGGCGTAGGGCCGTCCGTGGGAGCCGCCCCCGTTGGGGTTCCACACGAACTTGAAGGACTGGCCCGGCACCGAGCGCATGGCGTCCACGATGTCCCGGAAGTACGCGGCGTAGCGCAAGGCGCCCCTGGCGTTGCGGACGCTCCACTTGAACCAGTTGCCGTTGAACTCCCAGCCGAGACGCAGATAGGCCCCTCCCTCGCCGTCGTCGACGAGGTTCCGGGCCAGGGTCACGAAGTAGGGGTCGTACTCACCGCGGGCCCCCTTGGCCAGGCTGGCACGGGCCTGGTCGGGAAGGATCGGCACTCCCAGCACGAGCTGGTAGCCCGAGTAGCGCCAGGTGCTGATGCCGCTGGCGCTGTCGAGCACCGCCCAGGTCGAGGACCCGTTCAGGAAGTCGGTCGCCAGCTCGGGGTGGGTGCCGGTGTAATACCCGAAGTCGGCCACGCCCATGGGGTTGTCGGCCCCGGCGTAGTCGCCCAGGGGGACCGAGCCGGCCCCCGCCGCGGAGGCCGCAGTAGCGGTCCCGACCGTCACGAGAAGAAGGGCCACGACGAACGACGCCAGGAACGTCATCCCTCTTCGCACTTCGCCCCCTCCCCACCGGACCTGCGCAGCCTGCCGCACCCCCGGCCCAATTCACCGATCCTACCCCCCCTCCATCGGCCCGACCAGGGCGCGCCAGGCTCCCTCCAGGCACAGGTGGAGGTGCCCGGGCGCGCCTAACCTTGCCCCCAGCGGGGACAGAGGAGGGGTGGTGACTGCCACCGAGAACGTCGCGGTGCTCTTCACCGACCTGGTCAACTCCACCGAACTGGCTTCGGCGCTCACCCCCGAGGCCGGCGAGGCGTTACGGCGGGCACACTTCTCCGCCCTCCGCCAGGCCGTGGCGGCGTCGGGGGGCACCGAGGTGAAGACCTTGGGTGACGGGATCATGGTCGTGTTCCCCATTGCTTCCGCCGCCGTGTCGTGCGCGGTGGCCATGCAGCAGGCCGTGGACAGCGACAACGACGGTGCACCTCGACCGTTGGGTCTGCGCGTGGGCCTCAGCGCCGGTGAGGTGACGAGGGAGGAAGACGACTACTTCGGCGACCCGGTGATCGAGGCGGCCCGGCTGTGCGCCAGTGCCGGCGGAGGCCAGATCCTGGCCGCCGATGTCGTGCGGGCCATGGCCGGCCGGCGCAGCTCCCACGCCTTCACCCCCCTCGGCGCTCTGGAGCTCAAGGGCCTGCCCGACGCGGTGGAGACCCTCGAGGTGCGGTGGGAGCCGCGACGCGAAGCCGATGCGGCCACCACGGTGATGCCGTCGCCGCCGCGTCTGGAGATCGAACCCGTCTTCGGGGTGATCGGGCGCGACACCGAGTCGGCACTGCTGACCGACGCCTTCAAGCGGGTGGCCGCGGGCGAGGGCCGCGAGATCGTCCTCGTGTCGGGCGAGGCCGGGATCGGCAAGACCACCCTCGCCGCCCAGGTGGCGCGGGCCGCGCTGGTGGCGGGCGCCACCGTGTTGTTGGGCCGGTGCGACGAGGACCTCGGCTCCCCCTACGGACCTTTCGTCGAAGCCCTCTCCCATTACGTCGCGCATGCACCCGAAGAGTCCCTGCGCGCCCACGTGGAAGCCTTCGGTGCCGAGCTCGCCAGGATCGTCCCCGCGCTGCGCCAGCGCCTGGGCGAGCTCCCCGCGCCCCAGAGCGCCGACCCCGACACCGAGCGCTACCTCCTGTTCAACTCGGTGGTCGGACTGCTGGGTCAGGTCTCGGAGAAGCGAGCACTCGTGCTCGTGCTCGACGACCTGCAGTGGGCCGACAAGCCCAGCCTCCAGCTGCTCCGCCACGTGGTGGCCAACACGACGCCGCTGCACCTCCTCATCGTGGGCACGTATCGCCACTCGGAGCTGTCGAGCCATCACCCGCTCACCGAGGCCCTGGCCGCGCTGCGGCGCGAGTCGGGGGTGAGCCGCATCGCGCTGTCGGGACTCGACGACGCCGGGGTCGTCGCCCTCATGGAGGCTGCCGCAGGCCACGACCTCGACGACGAGGGCGTGGGACTGGCGCACGCGCTGTACCGCGAGACCGACGGCAACCCCTTCTTCGTGAGCGAGGTGCTGCGCCACCTCTCGGAGACCGGGGCCATCTACCAGGACGACACCGGCCGGTGGACGGCCGCAGCCGACCTCGACAGCATGGCCATGCCCGACAGCGTTCGCCTCGTGATCGGCTCCCGCGTGGCCCGGCTGGGCAAGGAGGTGAGCCAGGTCCTGCCGCTGGCCGCCGTGATCGGCCGGGAATTCGACCTGGACCTGCTGGCCCGCGTGACAGGGCACACCGAGGACGAGCTGCTCGACCTCCTCGATGCCGCCGCCGCCGTGGCACTGGTCACCGAGGTCACCGACGCCCCGGGGCGCTATTCCTTCGCCCACGCCCTCATCCAGCACACCCTGTACCAGGATCTGGGTGCCACCCGCCTGGCCCGTGCCCATCGCCAGGTGGCGGAGGCCATCGAGACCATCGTGGGGAACCGTCCCGGCTTGCGCGTGGGCGAGCTCGCCTACCACTGGTTCAACGCCACGCAACCGGTCAACACCGGCAAGGCCGTCAACTACGCCCGCCAGGCGGGAGAGGCGGCCCTCGCCGCCCTCGCCCCCGACGACGCCGTGCGCTACTTCTCCCAGGCGCTGCATCTCGTCGACCTGGCGCCCGGCGGTGACCCCCTTCTCGCCTGCGACCTTCGCATCGGGCTGGGCCAGGCCCAGCGCCAGGCCGGGATGGCGTCGTTCCGGGAGACCCTGCTGGCCGCGGCGCAGCGGGCGCGGGAGCTCGGTGCCACCGACCGGCTGGTCCAGGCCGCCCTGGCCAACACCCGGGGCTGGTTCAGCGCCAGCGGTGTCATCGACACCGACAAGGTGGCGGTGATCGAGGCGGCGCTCGCCGCTCTCTCCGACGAGGACAGTCGCGAGCGGGCCATGCTCCTCGCCACCTTGTGCACCGAGCTCACCTTCGGACCTCTCGAGCAACGGCGGGCCCTCGCCGACGACGCCAGGGCCATGGCCCGGCGCCTCGACGACCGGACCACGCTCATCCAGGTGCTGTGCCTTCTCAACAACCCCCTTCAGATCCCCTCCACCATCGACGAGCGCATGGCCGACACCACCGAAGCCCTGGCCCTGGCCGAGGAGCTCGGCGACCCTGAAGTGCTCTACCACGCGGGGAGCAACAGCCAGGTCAATGCCATGCAGGCCGGGGAATTCGAGTTGGCCACCCGCTGCCTCGACAACCTCCGCTCCCTGAGCAACCGCCTCCGCCAACCGACGTTGATGTGGATGACGGCGTTCAAGGAGACGGGCCAGGCCATCATGGCCGGTGATTCGGAACGGGCCGAACAGCTCGCCACCACCACCTTCGAGATGGGCACCGACACCGGTCAGCCCGACGCACTGGCCATCTACGGGTCCCAGTTGATGTACGTGCGCCTTCAACAAGGTCGCCTCGGTGAGCTGGTCTCGCTCATCGAGCAAGCGGTGGCCGACAACCCCGGCATCCCGGGCTTCCGTCCCATCCTGGCCTCGGCCCATCTCGACGCGGGCAACGACGTCACCGCGCTCGGGCTGCTCGAGTCGGCCGCGGCCGACGGGTTCGCGTCGCTGCCGGTCGACTTCCTGTGGATGATGGGCGCCACCTGCCACGCCCTGGTGGCCGTCGAGCTGCGCGCCACCGGACCGGCCCGGAAGCTCTATGACCTGCTCACCCCCTATCGCGGTCAGGTCCCGTTCATCGGAACGCTCGGGTTCTTCCCCGTGGCGTTGGCCCTCGGGGGGCTGGCTTCGGTGCTCGGCCGCTACGAGGAGGCCGAAGCGGCGTTCGCCGAGGCGACCGAGCTCAACACCCGTGGACACATGACGTACTTCGCCGCCTACACCGAGCTGTGGTGGGGGCAGATGCTCGTCGCCCGCGGGGCGCCGGGCGATCTCGACCGGGCACGATCCCTCCTCGAGGCCTCCCGCCGGAACGCGGCGGCCCACGGGTACGCCGGCGTGGAGCGCAGGGCGGCACAGGAGATCTCCGACCTGTTCTGACGCGGGCGCATGGTCACGCTCGGACCGTGTGCGCCGGAGCAGCGCCGGGTAGCGTCTTGGCATGGCACGGATCGAATTCCCCGAGCGGGGCTACGGCGAGCACGTGGACTGGGCGCTGTTGCGCCCCAAGATGGCGGCGGGCATGGGGGCCCTCTCCGAGGCCGTCTACCAGAACAGCCTGCTGCCGGTGCGCGAGCGCGAGGCGGCGCGCTGGACCATCGCGTTGATCAACGACTGTGTCGTGTGCCAGGACACCCGGGCCCGCGACGGGGTGGCGGCCGGTGCCGACGAGGGCTTCTACGGCGAGGTCGCCGATTGGCGCTCCAGCACGGCGCTGAGCGACCGCGAGCGCCTCGCTGCGGAGTTCGCACAGCATTTCGCCCTCGACCACCTCAACATGGACGACGAATTGTGGGGCCGGCTGCGCGCCGCCTTCTCCGACGACGAGCTCGCCGACCTCACCATGTGCTGCGGCATGTTCCTCGGCCTGGGCCGGGTGTTGGCCGTCGTCGGCGTGCGCGCCCCCGACGAGCGCATCCTGGTCTGAGCCCCAACGGGGCGGCCGGCTCCTCGTCCGCCGTCCTCGGTGTCGATGGTGGCTCGGCGAATCGACGGTGGCTCGGCGAATCGACGGTGGCTCGGCGGGTCGCCGGATCGCCGGGGCCCGCCGGTCAGAAGTGGCCGAGCACCGGGTGCGGGACGTAGAGCTCCTCGAGCGCCTTCATCTCCTCGGCGCTGAGCTCCAGCTGCTCAGCGGCCAGCGCATCGGTGAGGTGGCCCGGCTTGGTCGAACCCACGATGGGCGCGGTCACCCCCGGGCGGTGCAGCAACCACGCCAGGGCGATCTGGGCCGGCGGCACGCCGCGCCCCGCGGCCACCTCGGCCACGCGCTCGACGACGTCGAAGTCCGAGGGTTGGCTGTAGAGGTAGTCCGTGAAGGGGTCGGTGCCCGAGCGGGTCGTGCGCCGCTCGCCGTCGCGGGTGCGGTTCCCGGTGAGCACCCCGCGCGCCAGCGGGCTCCAGGGGATGACCCCGACGCCCTGGTCGAGGCACTGGGGGATCATCTCCCGCTCCTCTTCCCGGTAGAGCAGGTTGTAGTGGGGCTGCATGGACACGAAGCGCGTCCACCCGTTGCGCTCGGCCACGTGCTGGGCCTTGGCGAATTGCCAGGCGAACATGCTGCTGGCCCCGATGTAGCGGGCCTTGCCCGCCCTGACGACGTCGTGGAGCGCGCCCATGGTCTCCTCGATGGGAGTGCGGGGGTCCCAGCGGTGGATCTGGTAGAGGTCGACGTAGTCCATCCCCAGGCGCGACAGCGAGGCGTCGATGGCGGACAGGATGTGCTTGCGCGACAGCCCTCCGCCGTTCTCGCCCGGGGTCACTGGCATGAACACCTTGGTGGCGATCACCACTTCGTCGCGGGTCAGCATCTTGCCGACCAAGCGCCCGGTCGCCACCTCGCTGGCGCCGGCGGAATAGGTGTCGGCGGTGTCGAAGAACGTGACCCCGCCTTCGACCGCGGCCCGCACGATGGGCTCGGCCCCGTCCTCGTCGAGCACCCACTCCCGCTCGCTGTCGTTGCCGAAGCTCATCATCCCGAGGCAGATGCGGGACACCCGCATGCCGGTGCTACCCAGGTTCACGTACTGCATCGATCCTCGCCTCCCGCCGTGAGCCCACGTGCCGGCGCCGCCCACCTACCCGGAGGACTCGCCGGGGACACCTTAGGCTCGCCGCCGTGCCGGACCCCTCGGCGGGGACGGGCTCCTCACCACGTCCGGGTCGTGGCCAGGTCCGCCCCGGCCCGCAGGGCGCGCGAACTTCTCCCACACCACCGACGGGGCGATGTCGCCGATCCCCGCCGAGGTGTCGAAGCCGCAGTCGGTCCCGGCGATGACGCGGCGGGGGTCCCCCACCGCGTCCGCCGCCCGTACGATGCGGTCGGCCACCACCTCGGGGTGCTCGACGTAATTGGTGGTGGTGTCGATCACACCCGCCACCAGGAGCATCCCCTCGGGCAGCGGGTGAGCGCTCGAAGCAGCGGTACTCGTGGGCGTGTCGGGGGTTGGCCATCGACACCACCAGGGCGCCCACCCGCGCCCGGTACAGCCGGGGGAGGATGTCCTCGAGGGAGATGTCGCCGGTATGGGGGCCCTCGTAGTTCCCCCAGCACACGTGCAGGCGCACGCGGCCGGGGTCGATCCCGGCCAGGGCGCCGTTCACGGCGTCGACCACCGTGTCGACCCAGGACAGGAAATCCGCCAGGGGACGCGACGGCGAACAGCGTATGGCGCTCCATGGCGAGGTCCGGGGCGTCGATCTGGAGCAACAGGCCGCGTGCCGACGATGGCGCGGTACTCGGCGCTGAGCGCGCCCGCCACGGCGTGCACGTACTCCTCCACGGTGGCGTAGTGCCGGTTCTCCATGGCCGACGCCACGATCCCCGGGGAGGCCGCGGTCATGAACGTCTCGGCGAAGGGGGCCGAGGCCACGAGCGCGCACTCGGCCTCGACCTCGGACGGTGTCGCGATAGGCCACCGCGCCCAGCGCCGCGGGGGCCGCCATGAGGTTCACCTGCCGGCGCAGGTGACGGGGCACCACGAGGTCGAGGAAGTCGGGATGGTCGAGCAGGTCCTGCATGAGGGGACGCTGGCTCGTACCACCGAACCCGGTCATCCGGTGCTGGACGTAGGTGACGAAGCTCTCGCGTGCCTGCTCGCCGTCGTTGCCGACGTCGATGCCGGCCTCCACCTGCGCGGAGATCACCTCGGCGGTGGCCTCTTGCACCGCCCGCTGCAGCTCGGCAGGGTCGACGTCCTCGCCCCGGCTGCGCCGGCCGTGCAGCTCGGCCAGGGCGCGGGGCCGGGGCAGGCTCCCGGCGTGGGTGGTGAGGAACCGCTCCTCGCTGTGCAGCACGGTCCCGCCTACCCCGCGCCCGCGCCGGCGCCCGCGCCGCGTGCCCGCGCCCGTGCCCGCGCCCGCGGCGGTGCCCGTGCCCGTGCCGGTGCCGACGCCGATGAGCTCGATGCGCACCCCGTCGGGGTCGACCAGGCATGCCATGGCGACAGTGCCCGTGGGCGAGGGCTGGTCGATGCGGCGGGCCGGGCCGAACCCGAGCGCGCCCAGCCTGTCGAGCACGGCCTCGACGTCGACGTAGAACGACAGCAGGAAGAAGCCCGGTCCTGCCCCCGGCCCATCGGCAGGCCCATCGGCAGGCCCACCGGCACGGCACCGTCGGCAGGCGCACCGGCAGGCCCCCGGGCACCGACGGGGCCCTGGCCGTCGAAGACGACGAGCTCGACGACGCCGGCGTCGGGATGCCGGCGGTCGCCGAGAAAGACCGAACGCAGCGTGTTCGACGGAGCGTCGAAGAGGGTGCGCCAGTCGCCGTCGAAGACGTGGTCCATGAGGACCTCGAGGCCGAGGCCGTCGCGGTAGAAGCGCAGGCTCGCCTCCAGGTCGCGCACCACGATGGCGCTGTGGTGGACGCGGGCCGCCCATCACGTCCCCATGCTCTCGGCCGGGTCGATCGGGCTCCACAGCGAGACCCCGCCGTCGGCGGCGAGCACCTGACCGGTCACCCAGTCCAGCTCCACCAGCGCCACGACGGCGCGGGCCACGCCGTCGGGGGTGCCGACGTCGCCCAGCGCCGAGCGCTCGGCGACGCGCTCGCGGTACCCGGGCAAGCCGTCTCGTCGAGGCGAACATGGGCGTGTCGGTGGTGCCCGGGGCCACGGCGTTGACGCGGATCCCGAAGGGCCCGAGCTCGCGGGCCGCCACCCGCACGAGCTCGGCCACACCGGCCTTGGACACGCTGTAGTGCCCCATCATCCGGTCGGCGAGGAACCCCGAGATCGAGCTCACCGCCACGACGGCCCCGCCACGGCCCCCCGCCACCATGACCTTGCCCACTTCGCGCAGGCACAGGAACGTCCCCCGCAGGTTCACGCCGATGACGCGGTCCCACTCCGCGCTCGACAGGTCGACGAGCGCCCCGAAGCCGCCGACACCGGCGTTGAGCACGGCCACGTCGAGCACCGCCGAAGGTGTCGTGGACCTGTGCCGGACGGCGGTGACGACCTCCTCCTCCACCGAGATGTCGCACCGGACGAAGAGCTCGGCGTGCCCCGATCCCGGTTGGACGTCCAGCACCGCCACCCGCGCCCCGGCGCCCCGCAGGAGCTCGACGGTGGCCGACCCGATCCCGCTCGCGCCCCCGGTGACGAGCGCCGACGCCCCCTCGAGCTCCACTGGCCCTCCTGGTTCTAGTGCTGGTGCGGTCCGGCCAGGAAGCCTTTCCACCTCGGCGGCGACGTCGGGGCGTTCGAGGGCGAGACAGTGCCCGGCGTCGGGGATCTCGACCAGACGCGCCCCGGGGATCGAGCCGGCCCACGTCCGCGCCGCCTCGGCCGGGACGAGGCGGTCCTGCTCGCCGCGCACCACCAGCGTGGGCACGCGCACGCGGCCCAGGCGCTCGGTCAGCTTCCGGCTCTGGAAGTGCGGCGCCTTCCACCCCAGGCGCGCCGCGCCGGCCAGCCCCGCGAACCACAGCAGCTGCTGCTCGGTCGTCATGGTGTCGGGCAGCGCGCCGGTGGCCACGGGCCCGTCGGGATCGGCGAAGAGGAGGCGGCGGGCCTCACCCGCACCACCGATGCCCCGCGGCGCCACCGCGCCGAAGAACGGGGGGACCTCGACTCCCGCGCACGTGGACCCCGAGGGGATCGAGCAGCACCAGGCGCGCCACCAGGTCGGGGCGCCGCAGGGCGAGCTCGGCCGCGAACCACCCCCCGAGGCTGTGGCCGACGACGGCGACGGCGCGTCCGAGCACCGACGGCGTCGCACAGGTCGACGAGGTGGCACACGTAGTCCTCCACGTCGTCGAGGTCCTCGAGCCCGGTGCTGGCGTTGTAGCCGGGGAGGGCGGGCGCCACGACGTCGAAGCGCGTCGCCAGCGCGGCCGAGGAACGGCGTCCACTCGTCGCCGGGCCACACGGCGTGGACGTCGCACAACCCGTGCAGGTACAGCAGCGTGCCGCCACCGCCGCCTCGCAGCGCACGGTTGACGTCGTCGCCCCGAGACGCGCCGCGTGGAGCGCTCCGGCGTCGGGCCGCTCGGCCCGGCCGGTCGCCGACGCGTCATCGCCCACCCTCTGGTGGCGAAGTGCCGGCGCGGCGTGCTCGCGCACGTAGGGCACGACCTCGGTGGCGTAGAGCTGCGTCGAGCGCGCCGTGAGGTCGGCGGGGAGCGACCCGAACTGCAGCAGGGCCAGGATCGGTGCCGAGGCCGAGCTCGTTCACGTACGCCGAGCAGCCGCTCCCTCACCGTGGCCGGGCTGCCGATCGAGAGGCGACCGTCTCCACACCGCGGCCGCGGCATCGGTCGGCCTCGGGCCCTGCACCATGCCGCGCAGGTCGGACAGGAACTGGACCAGGGCGGGCGGGTCGATGTAGCCCGGCGGCATCCACACCTTGCCGGGCCCGACGAAGCCCGCCGCCAGGGTGCCCTGGAAGTAGGCGAGGTGCGGCGGCCGCCTCCTCGACGGCCTGCTCGTCGGTGTCGGCCACGTACACCGTCGTCAGCCAGCCGAGCAGCTCGGGGTCGAAGGCCCGTCCCGACGCCTCGACGGCGTCGTGGTAGGCGACGGCCTGGCGGACGAAGGTCTCGGGGGCGCGTAGTAGGCCACCCCCATGTACCCGAACCCGTGCTCGACGCAGTAGGTGATGGTGCTCGGCGACCCGAGCCCGGGGATCCACACCGGCGGGTGGGGCTGCTGCAGCGGCCGGGGCCAGGGGTTCACGTAGGGCAGCTGGTAGTACTCGCCGTCGAAGGCGAAGGGGCCCGGGCGCGTCCAGGCCTCGATGACGAGCTGCACCGCCTCCCGGAAGCGGGGCCGGGCCTCGGTGGGGTTCACGTTGGTCGAGTAGTACTCGGGTCCTCCCCCCACCACGAGCCCGGCGATGAGGCGGCCGCCGCTCATGACGTCGAGCATGGCCATCTCCTCGGCCACGCGCGTCGGGCGGGTTGTAGAGAGGCAGGGCGTTGCCGAGCACGCAGATCTTGACCCGCGACGTCTCGCGGTGAGGGCGGCGGCCACCAGGTTCGGCGACGGCATGAGCCCGTAGGCGTTCTGGTGGTGCTCGTTGACCACGACGCCGTCGAGGCCCAGCTCCTCGGCCGCCACGAGCTCGGAGATGTAGCGGTCGTAGAGCTCCTTGCCCTCGTCGGGGTCGTAGTTGGCGTTCGACAGCGTCACCCAGGCCGCTTCGTTGGTCGGCCAGGAACTCCCGGGGCGCCGCCAGGTGCGGCCACGGCATGAGGTGGAACGAGAAGAAGTTCACCGCCCCTGGGCACTCGCTCGAGCGTGGCGGCGGGCCAGCCGAGTCGAGCGTCGGCGGCGGGGCCGAGTCGAGCGTGGCGGCGGGCGCCGGTCGAGCGTGGCGGCGGCCTCCCGGGTCACCGCCTCGTTGAGCGGGTGCGTCCTTGAGCAGGAGCGCGCACAGGAAGGCCAGGCCGGCGAGGGGGATCCCCACCATGAACACGACGTGCAGCGAGCGCACGAACGAGTCCACGACCCCGGCGCGCACCGCCGGGGGGAGGGCGCGCAGCTGGTCGGGGGTGATGGTGAAGGACTGCGACAGCGTGAGCCCGCTGTGGGCGGGGACGAGCCGCGGCAACCAGAACCCCAGACGGCTCACGAGGACCGTGCCGAGCAGGGCGGTGCCGCACGCGGCGCCGATGTTGCGGAAGAAGCTCACCGCCGAGGTGGAGCTGCCGATGTCGCGCCGCTCCACGGCGTTCTGCACGGCCACCACGACGATCTGCAGCGTCATCCCCATGCCCACGCCGAACACGACCATGTAGGCGCTGGCGGTGAGCGAGGGAGGTGTGGGTCGCCGAGGTGGGTGAAGAGCCACATCCCGACGGTCATGAGCGCGGTGCCGCACACGGGATAGACCTTGTACCGCCCGAACCGCGTCACCAGGCGGCCCGAGATGATCGAGGTGGTGAGCATGCCCGCCATGAGCGGGAGGAGGAGCACGCCCGAGCGCGTCGCCGAGACGCCGTCGACCAGTTGCAGGTAGACCGGGATGTAGATGATCGCCGCGAACATGGTGGCGGTCACGAAGAACGTCATCCCCAGCCCGGCCCGGACGATGGGCTTGGCGAACACGCGGGGCGGGAAGATCGGCTCGCGGGCCCGTCGCTCCCACCACACCACGGCGCCGATCATGGCCAACGACGCCACCACGAGCCCGATGATGACCGGCGAGGCCCACGGGTAGGTGCGGCCTCCCCACACCGTCACGAGGATCAGCGGGGTCACCGCGGCGACGATGAGGGCGGCGCCGGTGTAGTCGATCGAGCCCACCGAGCGCGTGGGCAGCGGGCAGCCGCAGCACCGCGCTCGTGATGAACAGCGCCAGGATCCCCACGGGGATGTTGATGTAGAAGATCCAGCGCCACGTGAGGTGGTCGGTGAGGAACCCGCCCGCCAGGGGGCCCCCGATGCTGGCCAGCGCGAACACCCCGCCGAAGTAGCCCTGGTAGCGGCCGCGCTCTCTCGGGCTCACGATGTCGCCCACGATGGCCATGGCCAGGGCCATGAGGCCGCCCCCGCCGAGGCCCTGCAGCGGCCCGGAAGGCGATGAGCTGGTCCATGTTCCGGCTGAGCCCCGACAGCGCCGAGCCGATCAGGAAGATGACGATGGCGACCTGGAAGACCTTCTTGCGCCCGTGGAGGTCGGAGATCTTGCCGTACAGCGGCGTCGACAGCGTGGTGGTGAGGAGATAGGCCGTCACCACCCACGACAGGTGGTTGAGGCCGTGGAGGTCGCCCACGATGGTGGGGAGGGCCGTGGCCACGATGGTCTGGTCCAGGGCCGCCAGGAGCATCCCCAGCATGAGCCCGCTCAGGACGATCAGGACCTGGCGGTGCGAGAGCCCTCCGCTGGTCTGGTCCTCGGGGATGGCGCTTCGGAGCTCGGACATGATTCGGCCCGAGGCTAATGGCGCTCCGCGCGGACTCGGCGACGAAGGGGGACCTCGAAACGTGCGGTGCCGGTCGGTGAAGGTGCCCACGTCGGTGCACCCTCCATGAACCACCGCTTCACCGGCCCAGCCCTTCATGAACCACGATCGCCACTCCTGTCGCAATCTCCCACATCGCCCTGTGTATCTCCTGTCACTGATGTCTTCCCAGCGGCACTGATACACCCCCATGGCACAGTGTCTGCCCTGCGTGCTCGCCGCTCTGGAGACCGCCCGCCGGGAGGTCGCCCGCCATCTGGCCGAGGCCGACCCCGACCTGGTCACGAGCACCCAGGCCGCCGAGCTGGTGGCGCTGTTCGCCGACATCGAGCGCCTGGGGGCCTCGGGCAAGGTCCTCTACGCCCAGCGCGCCGCCCAGTCCATGGTGTGGCGCGACGCCGGGCACCGCTCGGCCGCGTCGTGGATGGCGGCCACCACCGGCACCGGCCTGGGCGAGGCCCTCGGGGCGCTCGAGACCTCGGCCGCCTTGGGCTCTTTCCCGAGACCTCCTCGGCCCTGCGCCGGGGTGAGCTCTCGGCCCCCCAGCTCAGAGTCATCGCCGACGCCGCGAGGGAGAACCCGCAGCGAAGCCGAACTGCTGCCGTGGCCGCCACCGATTCTCTGAAGGGCCTCAAGGAACGCGCCGCCCAGGTGCGGGCCGCGGCCGGCTCCGCGGAGGAGGAGCTGGCCCGCTACAACGCCATCCGGGCGGGGCGCGCCGTGCGCACTGGACCGATCCCGACGGGACCTTTCGCCTCGACGCCCGCCTCACCCCCGACGCCGGGGGCCGGCTCCTGTCGGTGCTGCGCCCCGAGGCCGACGCCCGTTTCCACGCCGCCCGCCAGGCCCAGCACCCGAACCTCCCGCCGCCTACCTGGCCGACGCCCTTCTGGCCGTGGTGTGCGGGGAGGCGGTGGCGGGCACAAGGGCTCGGGAGCACCCCGGGCACCCCGGCCTCAGCATCCGGGTCGACGCCGCCGCCTTGCGCCGGGGCCACGCCCAGGGCGGCGAGACCTGTGTCATCCCCGGGGTGGGCCCCGTGCCCGTGGCCGTGGCCCGGCGCCAGCTCTCTGATGCCACCGTGAAGGCGCTGGTGGTCAAGGGCGTGGACGTCCTGACGGTGTGCCACGGGGGCCGGACCGTCACCGCCCATGTCCAAAGCGCCCTCGAAGAGCGCGACCCCACCTGCGTGGTGCCGGGCTGCGACGTGGCCCAGGGCCTGCAGAACCACCACTGGGGGTGGACTACAACGCCTGCAAGACCACCAGCCTCGACAACCTGGGCCGGGTGTGTGGTGGCACCACGACCTCATCACCTACGAGGGATACGTCCTGGGCGGGGGTCCCGGGGCCTGGGAGATGCGGGCCCCGCCCGCAGGTGCGGCCTTCGAGACCGGGCCCCCCTTCGAATCCGAGCCACCCTCTGACACCAGCTGACCCGGGCGCGCCCGGACAGCTTGCCGCGCGCTACTCCGGCTCGGAGCGTGTGACGGCGAAGACCCGGACCGGATGTTCCAGGCCGCGCAGCAACTGCGGGCCCAGCTCCCGGACGGCCCAGTCGACCGCGGCAGAGCCGCCGCTGCCTCCTCGGTCACCGCCATGGCTCCCGGCTCCGCCGTCTTGACCAGGCGAGAGACCACGTTGACCAGTGGCCCGAAGTAGTCGCCCTCTCTCGGCGTCACCGCACCGAAGTCCGACGGCACCCCGAGCCGGTGGCAGCAGCGGGTCCGCCGCCGCCGCCGGCACACTTCGGCTCCGATCCGACAGGCGACGTCCACCGACGGGGCGGCGAAGAACACCTCGTCCCCGATCATCTTGACCACCCGCCCGCCGGCCAGGACGGCACTCGACCAGGCGGCCGACTCGAATCGGGAGAGCGCCA
Organism: uncultured Acidimicrobiales bacterium; assembly: GCA_963848335.1. Lineage (GTDB taxonomy): Bacteria > Actinomycetota > Acidimicrobiia > Acidimicrobiales > UBA8190 > Chersky-840. The sequence continues at coordinate 644,973 of CAWKDD010000001.1, read as the reverse complement.
GGCTGTGGTCCCGCAGGCTCAGCCCCTCGGCCCACGCGGCCGAGCCGACCAGGTCGACGAAGCCGAGTGCGACGACCTCGCTCGGCCCGCGCCGGGTCCTCCGGCGCCCTCCCCCGGCTCCGGTCGGAAGCCGTCCAGCCCCGGCACGACCGCAGCGCGGTGGGACGCGCGGACGAACGCCGCTCGCAACAGACTCGACAGCACGTCGGGGACGGCGGTGAATGCCAGCGTCGCCGTCTCCGACACCTGGGCCCGCGCCGCTTCGTCCGATCCCTCGCGCCCGGACCCGGGACCCAGCTCGGCGTAGAAGAGCGCGACCGCGGCCTCGGCGATGTTGGTGGCCGCCGCCCCGAGCACGCGGTGAAGGCGAGGATGGCATCCTCGCCCATGAGCGCGGCCCCCTGCTCGAAGGCCGACATGAACGCCTCCACGTCGTGCGGCAGCTTGCTGTCGGCGGTGACGGGCAGGCCCGTGGCCAGCAGCACCCGCTGCACACGGTCCACGGAGACACCGCAGCGGTCCGCGACCTCTCGACCGACGGCGAGGCACCGCTCGTCTCCATGACGAGATCGCCGGCTACGGCCGGCAGGATCCCGAGACGATGGGCTTGGACCATCTGCTCGATGGTGGCGCCCCGGGCGCTCAGGTACTCGAGCAATGCCCGGCGCTCGTCCGCCTCGGGTGCGCCGGGACGGTAGAGGCCCGCCCGTTCCCACTCCTCGACGTCCATGGCCTCATCGTCCCACGGGAGAACCCACGGGAGTCAGATCACGGGAGCCGACCAGGCTCCGTTCTGGCGGAACTACCGCTCCTGCTCGGTCGGTCGGATCAATATCTCGTTGATCGCCACGTGCCTCGGCCGGGTGACGATGTAGGTGATGGCGTCGGCGATGTCCGCCGCCTCCATGCGCGCCCCGAACTGGCCACGCATGGCATCGAGTACCTCAGGCCGGTTGTGACTGGCCAGCTCGGTGGCGGTGGCTCCGGGTTCGACCAACGAGACCCTGACATAGCGCTTGGCCATCTCTTGACGCAGGGACTCGCTGAAGGCACCGACTCCGTGCTTGGTGAGGCTGTAGACGCCGTTGCCGCTGCGGGCGACTCGGCCGGCCACCGAGCTGATGTTGACCATGTCGGCCACCTGGCGCTGTCCATGGGTGGCGGCGCTGATCAAGTGGGGAAGGGCCGCATGGGCGCAGGAGAGGAGCCCGAGGACGTTGAGCTCGACCATTCGCCTCCACTCCGAGAGCGGCGCGTCGCTCGCCGGACCCAGCAGCATGACCCCGGCGTTGTTGATGAGGATGTCGAGCCGACCCAGGTCTGACACGTGCGCTCGACGGCCTCCTTTGCCTGGCGCTCATCTGTGACGTCTGTCTCCAACACGAGGGCCGTCCCGCCCTGGTCCCGGATCTGACCGGCAAGGGTCTCCAAGCGGTCTTTGCGTCGTGCTGCCAGGGCGACAGCAGCACCCCGGTGGGCGAGGGCGATCGCGGCTGCCGAGCCGATGCCACTCGATGCCCCTGTCACCAGGGCGACGGTGCCATCGAGATCTCTTCCGACTGTCTGAGCCTGTTCGACCATGAGCCCACCATACGCACCTCAGCAGGGAGTCGCCTTGGCCGGTCGTACTGCGTCCTCACGGGATGACCGGTATCCCCTGACACAAGGCCGAGATTCGCACTCGATATCACGATGGAACCTTTTGGTGGCGGTGTGCGTCATGTCAACTGGAAAGAGCATCCTGAAGAGAAAAGAAGAAAAGAGGAGAGTTCCGGCGCCTTGTCAGGTCCACTGCCGTCCTCCGACCTGAGCACCCTCTACCGCCGCCAACGCGAGGCGATGGTCCGCCTGGCGCGCCTTCTCACCGGTTCCACCGCTGTTGCGGAGGACCTCGTCCAAGAGGCATTCCTGAAGATGCACCAACAGAGCCACCGACCGCTGAACCCCGACGGCTATCTCCGGACGACCGTCGCCAACCTGGCCCGCAAGCCATCTACGACGACTCCGGCTCGAGCGCCGACTGCCGCAGAGCGATCGTCTCACCTTCGACGATCCGGAAGTGGACGAGACCTGGGCGGCGGTCTGCCGCCTGCCCTTCCGCCAGCGGGCCGTGTTGGCGTTGCGGTTCTACGAGGACCTTTCCGAGGCTGACATCGCCGCAGTCCTCGGCTGCCGCCTGGGGACCGTGAAGTCGAGCCTCCACCGTGGACTGTCGAAGCTGCGGGCGGAGTTGTCATGACCGAGTTCGACACCATCGAGCAACGGCTCCGGCACACCTTCCGGATGGTGGCCGAACAACCCATCGATCCGGCCGGGCCCGGCGACGCACATCGGTCGGGCCGGCGGCCCTCCTGCCCGCGGGCGCCGGGGACGCCGCCTGTTGGCCACCGGTGTGGCGGCGGCGCTGGCCATCGCCGTCTTCGCCCTCGCCCTCGCCTACGGACCGCGGGACGGAGGAACGGGTCCCGCCGCCCCTCCATCCCCCACGGCGCGGACACCCGCGGGCTTCCGTGCCGTCTTCGTTCCCGCATCCCCCAGCTCCCGAGAGAGCCTCGAGCAGACCGCCTCGACGATGACCGCCCGTCTGCGCGCCTTCGGGGTGAACGGGGCGAGCGTCTCGGTGGTGGGTGGTTCCGTCGTCGTCTCCGGGGAGCGAGTGCCCCAGGCCGACCTTCGTCTGCTCGGTACCGCGGCCACGTTCCTGGTGCGGCCCGTCGAGTGTGGCGCCCCGGCCTCCGGCCCGGCCCCCGCGGGCGCAGCGGCCCCTGCGCCGGACGCCGCACCGCCTGCGTGCGCGGCGCCGTACCTGATCACCCCGAGCAGTCTCGGGTTGACCCCTGGCTCGGGAGCCGGGCCGGGTTCGACGTCGAACACGGTGCCCCCCGACCCCGCCTTCACGTCCTACCCGTCGACGCCGGCGGCCGACGACGACCCCTCGATCCGCGTGCTGCTTCCGGCCGATCCCGAGTCCGGCACGCAGCAGTACTCCCGGTACGTCCTCGGCCCCGCCGAGCTGGACGGATCGGGCATCGCCTCGGTCCACGCCGAACAAGCGGGGGGCAGCTCGGAGTGGCTCCTCGACATCACGCTGAGCCCGTCAGCCTCCGCCCAATGGGACACGGTGGCCGAACAGAACTTCCACGGGCTCGTCGGCATCGACCTCGACGGGCAGGTGCTCTCGGCTTCGGTGATCGAACCGACCCAAGCGACCTTCTCGTCCTTCGCGGGTCACATCGAGGTGCCGGGCAATTTCTCGGCCTCTGAAGCAGCCGGGCTCGCCGGCCTCCTCGAGAGCGGTCCCATGCCGGTGCGGTTGTCCCTGCAATCGGAGACCTACGTCTCACCGGCACTCGGCTCGACAACCTCGACCACTTCGACAACCTCGACGCCCTCGACCACCTCGACCACCTCGGCGACCTCGACCACCTGACCCCCTCGACGCTCGCCCACCTCGCCCGGCTGACCGCGGCTCTCGACCCGGCTGACCGCGGCTCTCGACCCGGCTTACCGACGGCGCTCGCCCCGGCTGACCGGCGGCGGACTGCCACTCACAAGGGCACGCCGGCTCACAGACGCACGCCGGCGTGGGCGAGGGCGTCCGCCTTGTCGTCGAATCCGACGATGTCCACGATGCTGCCGTTGCGCACGGTGAGCAACTGGTATCGAAGCGCTGTCCCGCCGCGGTCCCGACCGTCCTGCGTGCCTCGCACGCTCATGCTGACGAGGAGTCGATCACCGATCACGTCCACGTCGAACACGCTGCCCCGGACACCGGCCTCACGACCACGTTGGTACCAGGCCAGCACCTGGCTGCGATTCTTGCAGGACGGGTTGCGGGCACCGGGTGCTCCCCATGTCACGTCCGGGTCGAGCAATTCGGTGAACGCCGTCAGGTCCTCGGCCGCCAGGGCCGCTCTGACCTGGCCGGCCATCTGGTCCATGGAATGCGCCACATCGCCATGGTGCCTCATCCACGTGAGCGACGCACGCCGTGTCCCATCAATTCGGTCGCCGGGCCCGGGTTCTGTCTCTCGAGGCCGCGGTGAGCTCGCTCTGACGGAGCTCGTGCGCACGCGCCGCTCCTTCAGCCGCAGCTCCACGTCGGCACGCGAGCGAAGCGCCTTCTCGAGCTGCCGGTCCGAGACCTCCTTGTCGCGATCTGCGTCACGGAGCTCCTTCGCCGCGCCGCGTTGGCGCGCCGTCGCCTCGCCGTGGCGTCGCCGGGCCTCCTCCACCGACGCATCGGCCCCTTCCATGGCGCGCTGTGCTCTGGACAGGGACCGCTCCGCGTCGGCCAACGGCCCGCTCGGCCGCCCGCCTCCTGGCGTCTGACGCACTGCGTCGCGCCGTGTCGCCCGAGGTCTCCCGCTTCTTGGCGCCTTGCCTCTTCTCTGCGCCTTGGCTCTTCTTGGCGGCGGTCGCCTTCTGCGCCTTGGCCCTTCTCGGCGCCTTCCCCTTCTCGGCGCTCTGGCTCGTCGCGCCTGGCACTTCGGCACCACGCCGCTCGTCCGAAGCGCCGTCTCCGCCGAAGCCGATGAAGGCCAGCGGGTTGCCCAGCGTCCCGGCCCGCACGGCGGCGGCCGACTCCTCGTCCGCCACCGCCGCCTCGAGGGTCTCCTCCACCTGCCGCTGGACCTGGGGTCCCATGGGGCGACCCGCTCCGGCGGCCAGCTCGGATGCGACACCCACCAGCTCCCTGATGGCGTGGCGTCGCCGGTCCACGAGCCGTCGCATGTCGTGGCGTGCCCCACCACGCTGGGCGTCTCGAAGCTCCGGGCCCAGCGCGATCAGCTCGTCGACCTCACGGCCCCGGGCTCGGACCAGCGCGTTGACGAGCCACGCCGCCGCCGTCGGCTTGGGCAACCTCCGCACCTCGCCCGCCAGGGCGCGGTCGCCGGTGGCGGCGAGCTCCTTGGCCCGGCCGTTGCGCGCCTCGGTGAACTCTTCCGGGGTCAAGCCGTACAGCTCGCGGGCGACGTCGTCGAGGGTCACCGGCACATCGTCTCACTGCTCGGCGGCACCGAAGGGAGGGCATGTCGGTGCAACCCCTCAGCAATCGGCAGCTCGGCACGGCAGTCTGGGCGGCGAGACGCCAGCACCCGACCGGCGGCACCCAACACCTGCTTGCCCGACACGTGCCGGCCGAACACGTGCTCGCCGAACACCTACTTGCAGTGCGAGACCAGGTCGACCCGAACCACCCCGGCCGAGGGCACGGTGACGTCGACCACCCCGCTCGCCGCGTCGGAGATCCGGTAGGCCCCGGCGACACCCTGAGTCGATAGGTGTGGCTCCCCCGCACGGTCTGGGTGGCGACGACCCCGGAGTGATCCTCGAGCGTCACCCGGACGGGGATCCGGGCCATCTGCGTCTGGGTCCGGTGCGGGCCCAGACACGGCTCGGCAATGCCCGTCACGACTCCCGACGCCGACGCTTTCGTTGCCGGACCGCCGCCACAGGCGGCGAGCAGCCTGCGAAGACCACGAGCGCGGCGCCACCGCTGACCCGCAGAGCCCCCCGTCACTTCGTCACGACCAGGGGAACCGCCGGTGCGTAGTAGACGGGCCCACCACCGCGGCCCTCGGGATGGATGTATACCACCAGGTCGTAGTGGCCCGGCGGCACCGCCGACCCGGGACCGCCGTCGCAGCGGGCCGTCCCGAAGACGACGGGGACGCTCCCGTCGTGGCCCGGTCCCACCTTGGGTGCGTAGCCCGTTCCCCCGATCCCGCCGCTGTAGGTACCCACCACGCGTCTCGTGCCCGCCTGCACCACCCAGGCGACGAGAGGCTGGCCGGTGTCCATCTGGAACGTGGCCCCCCCCACCTCGCTCTCGACGAGCGTGGCGTTGCCGGAGTCCCCCGACCTGACGCTGCTGTTCTCGGCGACCAGCGCCAGCTTCAACCCCGGGGGGAGGCTTTCGCCCGCAGGCATGGACGAGCACACCGGGCTCCGGCCCGGCGCACCGCAGTAGCTGGTCAGCCCGACGGTGATGCTCAGCTTGGACCCGAAGGTGTGGGCCAGGCTGGCGGCGAGGGCTTCACGGCCGGGCAGCAGGCCGACCTCCACGGTGGACGCCCCGATGCCCACGGACTGGATCTGGTCGGTGGTGGCCCGTTCCACCTGGTCCTGGACCGTGGCCAGCTCGGCCTGGGAGTAGGTCCCGGGTGCCACCACCGAGGGGCAGGGCTTCGGCGCCGCGAACACGGGCCCGTCGACGCCGCGCTGGGAGGTCCCCCCGGTGACCGACGTCGATCCGGACTGTGCCGTCGAACCGGACTGTGCCGTCGAACCGGAGGGCGTGGGGTTCGGGGCGCCGCACGCCGCCAGCGCCAGCCCGCCCGACGCCGGGAGGGCTATGGCGAGCAGACCAACGAGCCACGGGCGGGCAGCGGCCACACGCCCATTGAACCACCGGGCCGCGCCCACAGCCGGGCGAGGTCAGGTCGGGAAGTACCTCAGCAGGCCAGCGCGCCGGCGGAGGCGGCCTCGCGCTCGTCGAGGAACGCCCACCATGCCTCGGCGGCCGCCCCGGCGGCGCGGCGCACCTCGTCGGGGTCGGTCGCGAGCTCGCCCAGCGCGTCGACGATCCACGCCCCGTGCACCTCGTCGGCCCCCGAGTGCACGTCCCAGAACCTGGTCCCGACGTGGTCCACGCCGTAGCGGGCGCGCAGCCCGTCGGCCTTGGACGCCGCGATCTCCGATGCCTGGACCTCGTAAGCGGCCAGCGCGGCCAGCGCGGTCACGGGCGACCCGTCCGCCACCGTGCGGTACATGCCGACCAGAGCGGCGGTGGCCGGCGCGGCCTCGACACCCTCGGGTGCACCCACCGCGGCGGCGAAGCCGTCGAAGAGCTCGAGGTGCGGCGCCGGGACCCCGCGCTCGTCGTCGAGGTTGGCCTGGACCAGGCCACGCGCCTCGGGGTCGCCGACGTGTTCCACGACCCGTTCGAGAACGTCGGGGAGTGCGGCCTCGAAGTGCCGGTACTGGCCGGCGTACGCGGCCAGCTCGTCACGGGCCAGGGTTCCCGCCTCCCACCGGCGGTAGAAGGGATGGGTCAACAGCCGTCGGTCCCTGAGCACCTCGACGAGCACGTTCTCGATGTCTTCTCGCAGCATGGCGGGCATGGTACCCCGCCCACAGGGCGTGCGCGCGGGTCCGGCGCCGGCCTCCCCTCCGTGCGAGGTTCCCCTCCCCGAAGGCCGTCAAGTTTGACGAAGTCGCGCCCGGCGTCATCCAAGTCACCCCGGTGCACCGAAGACAACCCGACATCCCGGAGCACGAGTGGCGGCGCCGGGAAGACGCCGATCGATCCGAGCCCTGGCGCGGCGCGTCCGTGAACGGGTCGAGCCGACGAACCACATCGATCGGAGGTTCGAGGATGGCAGTGAGCAGACGCACGTTTCTCGGGAGGGGTTCGCTGGCCGTCGCCGCCGCGGGCGTGCTCTCGACGGTCCCCGGTCTCTCGGGACTGCTCGGTGCCGCGGAGACCGAGGCGCCCGCTGCCGACGCGTCGGTGGTGGGAGCCGACGCCGGTGCCGCCAACCTCTCCGAGCCGTTGGTGGCCCACGTACGCGACCTCGCCACCGGCGAGATCAGCCTGTTCAACGGCACCCAGGAGGTGATCGTGCGCAACCCGCAGCTCGCCAACCAGCTCGCCCGCGCCGCCCGTTAGCCCTTCACCGAGTGGTCCCCGATCCCCTCGAGGCCCCCGTCCCAACGCCTCGCCGCGCACTCGCCACACGCCCCGAAGTCTCCGACACGTCAGCCAAAGCCCCTACCAACAACTGGAGTGAGCCATGTCATCGCACCGTGAAGCGCCCGAGATCTCCAAGGACCCGGTCGCAGACAGCACCGACCTGTACGCGTTCGTGAGCCCCGACGAGCCCGACACCGTGACGATCATCGCCAACTACGTGCCCCTCGAGGGTCCCGACGGCGGGCCGAACTTCTACGAGTTCGGCAACGACGTGCTCTACGTCATCAACATCGACAACGACAACGACGGGCAGGCGGACATCGTCTTCGAGTTCCGTTTCGAGACCCAGGTCACCGACCCCGACACGTTCCTCTACAACACCGGCCCCGTCCAGTCCCTGACCGATCCCAACTGGAACCGCCGCCAGACCTACACCGTCACCCGGGTCGACAACCCGGGCGGGTACGCGCGCAGCACCGTCCTGGGCACGGGGCTCGCCTGCCCGCCGTGCAACATCGGGCCGCTGTCGACCCCGAACTACGACGCTCTGGCCGCGGCCGCCGTGCACACGCTGCCCAACGACGTCACCGTCTTCGCCGGACAGCGCGCCGAAGGTTTCTACGTGGACCTCGGGGCCATCTTCGACCTCGGCATCCTGCGCCCCTTCGAGGAGGCGCACGCCACCTTCGGGCTCCAGGACACGGGGCTCGGGCAGATGGCGGCGGGAGTCAACTCCACCAAGGGCCTGAACGTCCACAGCATCGCCATCCAGCTGCCCAAGAGCGAGCTCGGCCACAACTGGAGCCGGTCGCGCTCGATGGCCTCGGCCAGCTCGGTCATCGGTGTGTGGACCTCCGCGTACCGCCAGAAGGTACGGGTGCGCGACGACTTCGGCGACAACTTCTGTGCCGGCCCCTTCGTCCAGGTGTCGCGACTGGGCAACCCCCTCGTGAACGAGGTGCTCATCCCCATGGGCAAGAAGGACTACTGGAACGCCCAGGCTCCCGCCAGCGACAGCCAGTTCGCCGGGTTCTACTCCAACCCGCAGCTGGCCCAGCTGCTCCCGGTCCTGTACCCGGGCGTGTTCCCGAACCTGGCCACCTACAACGCGGGGCCGCCGGCGCCGAACCGGGCCGACCTCGTCGCCATCCTCCTCACCGGGATCCCGCCGGGGCTCATCACCGGATTCCAGAACTTCACGGGGACCACGCAGGCCGACATGCTCCGGCTCAACATGGCCATCGCCCCGTCGACGAGCCCCGCCAACACCGGGCTGCTGGGCAACGACATCGCCGGCTTCCCCAACGGGCGCCGGGTCTTCGACGACGTGGTCACCATCGAGCTGCGGTGCCTGGCCGGTGCCGTGCTGAAGCTCGTGGACCCCGGCTACACCCCCGACGCCGCTGCCGGCGCCATCAGCGAAGGGCTCACCTCGGCAGCTTCGGACCTGAGCGCCATGGGGACCGAGAACTACCTGACCTCCTTCCCGTATCTCGGAGTGCCCCACAGCGGCTTCCTGGTCCCGGCGAGTTGACGGTGGGCGAGTTGACGGTGGGAGCGGGCCGCCACCTTCACCGCAGCGCCGAGGAGAGCCCGGGGGGGGCGAGCGCGCCAGCGAGCGTCGTGCTCGACATCGGCCCGCACGCCGGCGCGCTGGTGCTGTACACCGACGAGGTCCTGGCCGGGGCGGAGATCGAGATCCGCCCCGGCGGCGGGACCTGGGCCGGCACACACACCGCCGTGCGCCAGCGTCACGCCGGCGGCAGGGTGCTGCATGCGGGGGTGTTCGGGTCTCTCGCCGGGGGTACCTACGACCTGCGCCTCAAAGGTGGGGGTCCCGGCTCTTTCGGGCTGACCGTCGAGGTCTCGCCGGGGGCCGTCACCGAGGCCAGGGTGCCCACGGCGGTGCAGCTGGAGGGCGCTCCGACCCGATAGTCGCGCCGCGGCAGGCACAATAGGGGGGTCTCACCGGGTTCGAGGCTGCCGCAAAGCAAGCTCACAGGTAGCAGCTGTCTACTCGGAAGGTAGACGAGGACACACCGACGACTGCCACGAGCCCCACGAGGAGGGGCGTTGAGCGACACCTCCGACCCGGACGCAGCGCCTGAGCAACCGGGCCCCGACACGCCCTCGGCCTCGCCCGACGCGACGACGCCTTCTTTTCCCGCGGCCCCGCCTTCCCCGACGACGCCGTCTCTCCCGGCCGTCCCTCCGCCCTACCCCGGCGCCCCCGCCCCCGGTCACGCCTTCCCCGCCCCCGGTCACGCCTTCCCCGCTCCCGATCACACCTTCCCCGCCCCCGGTCACGCCTTCCCAGCTCCCGATCACACCTTCCCCGCTGGCGGGTACCCCCCGCCCCCCGGTGGCCTTGGCACCCCGGCCTATCCGCCGCCGCCCGGCCCCGCCGGATATCCCCCGCCGCCGGGGCGGTCCCCGGGCGACGTGTGGGTGCGCCCCCCCGCCGGTGCGGGGCCCGATGGTCCGGGGGGTCCGAGTGGGTCCGGAGACCCGGGTTGGCCCCGAGACCCTGGTGGGCCCGGTGGCGGTGACGGCCAGCGCGGGCCCTGGGTCCCGCCGGGATCCGCGCGGTCCCTGGGAGGGCCCGGGGAGCTGGGGCACTCCGGGGCACTGGGGAGCTCCGCACATCTGGATCCCGCCCCAGCCGGCCCCGCGTAACAACCCGCTGCGCGTCGTCGCCGTGGCCGCCGGTGTCTTCCTCATCGCCCTCGTCGGGGTGGCCGTGGGTCGGATCTCCATCCAGGGCCAGAACGGATCGGGCTCACCGCTGGCACCATTCTCCCAGGGCAACACGGGATCGGGACAGAGCAATGCCGGCTCGGCCGACGCCGGCACCATCCCCCAGAAGGTGGACCCCGGGGTCGTCGACGTGACCAGCCGCCTCGGGTTCGAGAACGGGGAGGCCGCCGGCACCGGCATGGTCCTGAGTGCTTCGGGCTACGTCCTCACCAACAACCACGTCGTCGACGGCGCCACCAGTGTCAACGTCACCGACATCGGCAACGGTCAGAGCTACGACGCCTCGATCGTGGGCACCGACAAGTCCCAGGACGTCGCGGTCTTGAAGCTCCAAGGCGCGTCCAAGCTCACCACGGTCGACGTCGGCAACTCGTCGACCGTTGCCGTCGGCGCGGCGGTCACCGCCATCGGGAACGCCGGGGGCGTCGGGGGCACCCCCAGTGTCGCCACCGGACACGTCACCGACCTCGACCAGGCCATCTCCGCCAGCGACGAGTCCGACAACAGCTCCGAAGAGCTCACGGGCCTCATCCAGACCGACGCCGCCCTCCGACCCGGGGACTCCGGAGGCCCCTTGGTCAATTCCCAGGGCATCGTGGTGGGCATGGACACCGCCGCTTCGAGCGGGTTCCAGTTCCAGTCGGGCGGAACGGAAGGCTTCGCCATCCCCATCAACGAGGCCGTGTCCATCGCCAGGCAGATCATGGCCGGAAGGTCCTCGAGCGACGTCCACATCGGGCCGGCGGCACTCATCGGCGTCATCGTCGAGAACTCCACCTCCCCCCCTGGTGCCCAGATCGAGACCGTGGAGCCCGGGACGCCCGCGGACCAGGCCGGCCTGGTGGCCGGGGACGTGATCACCTCCCTCGGCGGGCAGTCGGTCAGCTCCGCCACCTCGCTCACCAACCTGATGCAGCGGCACCACCCGGGTCAGAAGGTGCAGCTGGGGTGGACCGACTCCTCGGGCCAGCACCACAACGCCACCGTGCAGCTCGTGACGGGCCCCGCCGGCTGACGAAGATCCCCCCTTCGAAGACTCGCCCCAAAGGACGCGGGGTGGCCGGGCTCGTCCTGGCGCCGGGGGCGAGCGCGGGACGCGACCAGCCAGCTCTCGTCGCCATCGACGAAGCGCTGTCGGAGTCGGGAATGCGTGTGGAGCGCGTCGACTTCCCCTACCGACTGGCGGGACGGCGCGCCCCGGACCGGCCCCCGGTGCTGATCGCCACGGTGGTCGAGGCGGCGCAGGCGCTGGCCCGGTCCCTCGACGTGGCACCCCGTCGCATCGCCTTGGGGGGACGGTCGATGGGCGGGCGCATGTGCTCGATGGCGGTCGCCGAAGGCCTCGAGGCCGCCGCGCTCGTGCTCGTCAGCTATCCGCTGCATCCCCCGGGAAAGCCTGAACGCCTGCGGACCGAGCACTTCCCGGCGCTCGAGGTGCCGTGCCTGTTCGTGTCGGGGACCCGGGACGCCTTCGGCTCCCGTGACGAGCTCGAGGACGCCACGTCCGCCATCCCCGGGCCCGTCACCCACGCATGGCTCGACGGTGGCGACCACGGCCTGCGCGGCAAGGACTCCCAGGTGGCCGACGTCGTGCGGGAGTGGCTCACCAGCCTCTGACTGCGAGCGCGGCCCGCGCCGCCGACAGCCGACGCCCCGCCGCGCCCGACAACCCACCGCTGAGGCCCACGCCGCCCCCGACGCGCCGGCGACAGCCGGACCTATCCTCGAACCATGCCGGATCAGGGGGGCGCCGCTCCGCTCCCGGCCGAAGGACTTCGGGCCGCGCTGCAACCCTTCGGCCAAAGCCGCCTCCTCCCCCGCCTCGCCTACATCGACAGGTCCGTCTTCGAGTGGGAGGAGCGGCATTTCCTGCGGGGCGGATGGACATGCGTGGCGCGCAGCGAGGACCTCGCCCACGCAGGCGACCAGCGCGCCGAGCCGGTGGGCGGGGCCGGGGTGTTCCTCGTGCGCGGCGAGGACGGACGCGTGCGCGGCTTCGCCAACGCGTGCCGCCACCGGGGCCACGAGCTCCTGGCGTGCGGGGAGTCGCGCCGGCTGCCGATGGTGGTGTGCCCGTACCACTCGTGGTCGTACCACCTCGACGGGTCGTTGCGGGGGGCACCCCGCTTCGACGCGTGGGAGGACTTCGACCGCTCGGACAACGGCCTGGTGGAGCTGCCCACCGAGGAATGGCACGGTCTGGTCTTCGTGTCGTGCGCCGGTGGCGACCCCGGGCCGCTGGACGCGCACTTCGCCGGGCTCGAACCGCTCGTCGCCGCGCACGAGCCCGAACGGCTGCGCGTCGGCGCCGGTCACGACTACGTCGTCGAGGCCAACTGGAAGGTCGTCATCGAGAATTACCAGGAGTGCTACCACTGCCCCATGATCCATCCCGAGCTGTGCGCGGTGAGCCCGCCCCGCAGCGGCGAGAACTACCGGGTGGAGGGGGCCGGTGCCTGGGTGGGCGGATGGATGGCGCTGCGCCACGACGCCGAGACGATGTCGCTGAGCGGCCGGAGCGGGGGGACCGTGCTGCGGGGGCTCGAGGGCCGCGCCCGGCGCGAGGTCGTCTACGTCGTGCTCTTCCCCAACGTGTTGCTGAGCCTGCACCCCGACTACGTCATGACGCACCTCCTCACCCCGCTCGGGCCCGGTCGCACCCGGGTGCGCTGCGCGTGGTCCTTCTCCCCCGAGGACCTGGCCCGGCCCGGGTTCGACCCCTCCTACGCCGTCGACTTCTGGGACCTCACCAACCGTCAGGACTTCTCGGCCTGCGAATCGGTGCAGCGGGGCCTGGCTTCGGAGCACTGGGTTCCCGGTCAGCTCGCCCCCGACGAGGACGGGGTGTACCAATTCGTCACCATGGTGGCGAGGGCGTACCAGGGACTGCCCGTGGCCGCGGGCAGGGCTTCCCCCGCCCGGCGACCCGTGTGGCGCTGACCCCCCGGCGACCCGTGTGGCGCTGACCCCCGCCGTGCGCGTCGTACCGGTCGGATACCTTGCTCACCATCAGCTCCGAGGAGGACCCGATGCCACACGAGGTGCGCGCCGTCGTCGCCCGGTCCAAGGGCGCCCCTGTCACCCTGGAGTCGGTGCTCGTCCCCGACCCCGGCCCCGGTGAGGCGCTCGTGCGCGTCCAGGCGTGCGGCGTGTGCCATACCGACCTGCACTACCGGGAAGGGGGGATCAACGACGACTTCCCCTTCCTGCTCGGGCACGAGGCGGCCGGTGTGGTGGAGTCGGTCGGACCCGACGTCACGTCGGTGACGCCGGGCGACTTCGTCGTCCTCAACTGGAGGGCGGTGTGCGGCCAGTGCCGCTCGTGTCGCCGGGGCCGGCCGTGGTACTGCTTCTCCACCCACAACGCCACGCAGAAGATGACCCTCGCCGACGGCACCGCGCTGTCCCCCGCGCTGGGCATCGGGGCCTTCGCGGAGAAGACGCTCGTGGCCGCGGGCCAGTGCACAAGGGTGGACCCCCGGGCCCGGCCCGAGGCCGCCGGGCTGCTCGGGTGCGGCGTGATGGCGGGTCTCGGCGCGGCCATGTTCACCGGCGAGGTCGGCCCCGGGGACTCGGTGGCGGTCTTCGGGTGCGGCGGCGTGGGGTGCGCGGCGGTGGCCGGCTCGGTGCTGGCGGGCGCGTCCCAGGTCATCGCCGTGGACCTCGACCCCAAGAAGCTGGAGCTGGCGGCGCGCTTCGGCGCCACCCACGGTGTGGACGCGTCCGGTGGAGGACCCCGTCGAAAAGGTGCGCGAGCTCACCGGAGGCAACGGCGCCGACGTGTGCATCGAGGCGGTCGGCCATCCCAAGGTGATGGAGCAGGCCTTCTTCGCCCGCGACCTCGCCGGCACCCTGGTCCAGGTGGGCGTGCCCACCCCCGACATGCGCATCGACCTCCCCATGATCGAGTTCTTCGGGCGGGGCGGGCGGCTCAAGCCCAGCTGGTACGGGGACTGCCTGCCGTCGAGGGACTTCCCCGTGCTCGTCGACCTGTACCTCCAAGGACGCCTCGACCTCGACGGCTTCGTGTCCGAGACCATCTCCCTCGAGGGCGTGGAGGACGCCTTCCACCGGATGGAGCGCGGCGAGGTGCTCCGCTCGGTCGTGATCATGGGGAGCTGACGAGATGGCCGCCGCGCTTCGGATCGACCTCGTCCGGACCGACGGGATCTTCTCGCTCGACGGTCAGGACTTCGAGGTCGAGAACAACGTGTGGTTGGTCGGTGACGACGACGAGGTCGTCGTGGTGGACGCCGCGCACGACGCGCATCGCATCGCGCAGGCCGTGGGCGACCGCCGGGTGGTGCTGATCGTGTCGACCCACGGGCACAACGACCACATCAACGCGGCGGAGGCGCTGGCCCGGATGACCGGCGCTCCGGTCGCGCTCCATCCCGACGACACCGAGCTGTGGGCCGCGGTGTATCCGACGCGGCCCTTCGACCGGGCCCTGGTCGACGGCGAGCACCTCGCGGTCGGGGGGCACCGGCTGGAGGTGATCCACACCCCGGGGCACTCGCCGGGAGGCGTCTGTCTCTACGACCCCGACCCCGACCCCGACCCCGACCCCGACGGCACCGACCGTACCGGCGCCGGGGCCGTGCTGTTCTCGGGTGACACGCTGTTCAAGGGCGGGCCCGGGGCCACGGGCCGGTCGTTCTCGAGCTTCCCCACCATCATCGAGTCGATCCGGACACGCCTGTTGACGCTTCCCGGCTCGACCGCGGTCCATCCCGGCCACGGGGACGACACCACCATCGGCGCCGAGGCCCCGCAACTCGGGGAGTGGATCGACCGGGGGTACTGAGGGCCGGCGGGAAGGGCGGGCGGGAAGGGCCTTCGGAAAGTGCCGGCGGAAAGTGCCGGCGGGGATTGTTCCTCCGGAAAAGGGGGCTTTCGGCCCTGCGCCGAGGACTCGGGAGTGCCGATCCCTGGACCATGCCGGAGCCGGTCGGCGGACCCGATCTCACCACACATCCACACGAGGTTCGGGGACGGACCCCAGTACCGGGCTCCGAACCGGCCCCGATGGGCCGTCGTGAGCGACTGTACCGAGGCGGTTCTCGACGACCCGGTGACTGCTCGTGAGCCAGCTCCGGCGTTCGCTCCCCCGCCAGTTCGCCAACTGGAGCGGCACCTACGTCGTCGAGTCCGAGCAGGCCAAGCGCTGGCGGGACTGTCGTGTGGTCGACATCTCCTCGCTGGGAGTCGGGCTCGAGCTCTCCGACCCCCCTCCCGAGGCCATCGAAGGCCAACTCATCTTCGTGTCGGTGCACATGCGGGGGGAGATCCGGAATTCCCGGCCCGCCAACGACGGCGCCCTGAGGATCGGGGCCCAGTTCGTCGACCTGAGCGACCAGGACCGCGCCTACCTGTTGGAGCTGCAAGGGCTCAACGCCGCCTGGTAGGTCTCCCGGCCGGTGCGGCGGCGCCGAGTCGAGCATGATCGGGCCATGCGAATCGGACTCCAGATCCCCAACTTCACCCTCGGCGTGCCCGACGACCAGCTCTTCGAGGCCGTGGCCGAGCAGGCGGTGGCCGCCGAGGACTCGGGCTTCGAGTCGGTGTGGGTGATGGACCACTTCTACCAACTCCCGCCGCTGGGTGGGCCCTCCGAGCCCATGCTGGAGTCCTACACGCTGCTCGGGGGCCTGGCGGCGCGCACCAGCCGGATCAGGTTGGGCACCATGGTGACCGGCGTCACCTACCGCAACCCCGCCCTCCTGGCCAAGATCGTCACCACCCTCGACGTCATCAGCGCCGGGCGGGCCATGCTCGGCATCGGCGCCGCCTGGTACGACGTCGAGCACGAGGGCCTGGGGGTGGACTTCCCCCCCGTGGGCGAGCGGATGGACCGGCTCGAGGAGGCGGTGCAGATCTGCCGGGCCATGTTCCGCGACGAGGCCGCCACCTTCGAGGGCCGCTACTACTCAGGTGCACGAGGCGAGGAACCTCCCCGCGCCCGGTCCAGCCCGGCGGGCCGCCCATCCTCATCGGCGGTGGCGGCGAGAAGCGCACGCTGCGACTGGTGGCGCGCTACGCCGACTACTGCAACATCTTCGGCGACGCGGCCACCATCGCGGCACAAGGTGGCGCGTGCTGCGCGAGCACTGCGAGGCCGTGGGACGCGACCCGGCGTCGATCACGGTCAGCCGTGCTGAGCACGCTCGTGCTCACCGACTCCGCCGAGGAGACCGAGGGCGACGTGGGAGCTCCTGCGGCAGCGCGGCGGGCGACGCACGCCGGCGGCTTCAACGTGGGGACCGAGGACGAGATCGTCGCCCAGGTCGAGGAGCTGGCCGCGGCGGGCGTGGACTACTTCATCTTCAACATGCCCACCTCGGGCGCCGACGCCGTGCGCCGCGCCGGGGAGCTGCTGGCGCCTCTCTGACCCGTCCGGAGAGGCCGCGAGGCCGCCTCACGACGGGGCCACCGGCCTCGGAACCGGGCTCAGCCGGGCCTCAGGCGCCAGGCTCAGCCGGGCAGAAAGCGCGTGTAGTCGTCGAGCACGCCCAGCATCTCGTGGCCGGGCCCCGAGGGGACGCGCAGCACCACCTCGGTGCACCCGATCGACGCGTAGTGCGCCAGCTTGCCCTCGTCGGGAACGGTGCCGAAGGGGACCACCTCGAGGGTGCCGGGATCGCGACCCGCCGCCGCGAAGGCGCGCGCGCAGCTCGTCGAGGGCGGCGCCGATGCCCGCCCCGCCGATGGGCATCCACCCGTCCGCGTACTCGGCGATGGCCGCGAACAGCGACGGCCCCGCCCCGCCGCCGACGAGGGTCCGGACCCGGGGCTGCTGCACCGGCTTGGGCCACGAGAACGACGGCGGCAGCGACACGTGCACGCCGTGGAACTCGGCCTCGTCCTCGGACCACAGCGCCTGCATGCACAGGACCTTCTCCCGGGCCACGGCGCGCCGCTGGGCGAAGTCCACGCCGTGGTCGGCGGCCTCGTCGCGGTTCCAGCCGTATCCCATGCCGAGCACGAAGCGGCCCCCCGACAGCCGGTCGAGGGTGGCGATCTGCTTGGCCAGGACGATGGGGTCGTGCTGGGCCACGAGGGCGACGCCGGTGCCGAGCAGGATGCGGTCGGTCACCGCGGCCGCGGCGGCCAGCGACACGAAGGGGTCGACGCTGCGCCTGTAGTCGTCGAGGTGCACGCCCTTCACCAGTGCGGGCGGAGTGGCGAGGGCCACCGGCAGGTGCGTGTGCTCGGGCAGGTACAGCGAGTCGTAGCCGCGCTCCTCGACGGCACGGGCGAAGTCGTCGACGGGCATCGACCGGTCGGTGAGGGCGGCGGTGACGCCGATGCGCACGGGAGGCCGGCCGGGTCAGGTGTCGGGGTCGTCGGGACTCGCCCGACCACCACTGGGGCGCGTCGCTGGCGGGGAACGACTCGTCGCTCGCCTCGTCGATCTCCTCCTCGCTGCCGTGCTCGGGACGGGCTCGGCGCGCGTCGGCCGGAGGCCTCGGCGTCGCTGTCGCCCGGGTGCGGGAGCGAGGGCCGGTCACGGCGTCGACCCTACCTTCCCGCCCAGCTCCTCCCACCGGGGGCACGACGTCACGTGGTCGTTGACGAGCCCCGCCGCCTGCATGGTCGAGTAGCACGTCACGGGGCCCACGAAGCGCAGCCCGCGGCGGCGCAGCTCGGCGCTCAGGCCTTCGACGTCGGCGTCGGGAGGGGAGCTCGGCGAGCTCGGCATACGCGTGGTGAAGGGTCACGTCGGAGACGAAGGACCACACCAGCTCGACCGAGGGTCTCGCCGGCCCGGTGCATGGCGTCGATGACGCGGGCGTTGGACACCGTGGACTCGATCTTCTGGCGGTTGCGGACGATGGACGGGTCGGCCACGAGGCGCTCGACGTCGGCGTCGTCGAAGCGGGCCACGAGGTCCGGGGCGAAGCCGGCGAAGGCGCTGCGGTAGCCCGTGCGCTTGGCCAGCACGATGGACCACGACAGCCCGGCCTGCGCCCCTTCGAGCGTGAGGAGCTCGAACAGGCCCCGGTCGTCGCGCACCGGGCACGCCCCATTCCAGGTCGTGGTAGGCGCGCATCTGGGGACTGCTCGTGGCCCAGGCGCAGGTGCCGTCGGTGCGGGAGGCACTGTCCACGCCCACAGGTTAGGTGGGGCCGGCGAAGGACCGTCGGGGAACGATGCCCGTGACCATCCGGCCCACGACGCGGCCGGACTCCAGGGTGACCACCTCGTCGACGTAGCGGTCGATGTCGGGTTCGTGGCTCACCACCAGCACCGAACGCGGCCCGGCCGCATCGAGGAGCTCGGTCAGGACCCGTCCTGTCGACGAGGGATCGACATGCGCGGTGGGCTCGTCGAGCAGGAGCACCGAGCCTCCGGCCAGGATCGCCCTGGCCAAGCCCAGTCTCTGTCGTTCGCCGGCGCTGACCGGCCGTCCCCCGAACCCGAGCACGGTGTCGAGGCCGTCGGCAAGCGCGCCGTACCACCCCTCGAGGCCGACGCGCTCGAGGACCGTCACGCACTGCTCGTCGTCGGCATCGGGCCGTCCGAGGCGCAGGTTCTCCCCGAGGGACGCGGCGAACAGGTGGGTCTCCTCCGCCATCCACCCCACGTGCCGGGCGATGCCGGTCCGCGTCAGGTCGCGCACGTCGACCCCGCCGATCGAGGCGCGCCCTGCCGAGCACTCCACGAAGTGCAGCAGCGTGTGGACCGCGCTGGTCTTGCCCGACCCGTTGTGCCCGACCAGCGCCACGCGGCGGCCGGCGCCCACCTGCAGCGACACGTCCCGGAGGATGCCCGTCCCGTCGGTGACGAGGTCCACGTGCTCGAGCGCGGCGCGCGCATGGCCGTCGTGCTCGAGCGCGGCGCGCGCATGGCCGTCGTGGCCGTCGTGCCGGCCCCGGTCGGCCTCCACGTCCCGCACCGGAGGCTCCAGCTCGCCGAGCCGGCCGAGACGGCGCGCCGCCTGGTCGCCCGCCCCGGCATCGGCGAGCACGACCGGGAGGGCGGCGCACTGGTCGAACACCGCCAACGCCACGAAGGCGACGACGGCGAGCATCACCCCCGACACCTGGTGGGCGTCGACCGCTTCGAGACCGACGGCGACGATGGCCACGAGCGTGGCACCCGCCACCCACGTCACCGCGGTCCGCCCCAGCCCGACCCCGAGGGCCCGGCGCAGCGCCGCCGACGTCGACCGACGGCGTACGGCCTCCAACCGGTGCCGCACCAGATCCTCCCGCCCGTACGCGACGAGCTCGGGCGCGGCGCGTACCGTCTCGATCACCGAGCCGGCCAGCTCGGCTCGGGCCTCGGCCTCCCGCTCGGCGCCGGCGCGCCCCAGGCGGGCGCCGGCGAGCGCCACCAGCACCACGCCCAGGGCCCCAGCCATCAGGACGGCACCCTCGGCAGGCTCGACGAGGCAGGCGACCAGAGCGCCCAGCACGATGCTGGCGCTCACGTCCACGGCGGCGGTGACGGTCCTGGACAGCCCCTCGGCCACCAGCTCGGCGTCGGCGACGAAGCCGCTGACCACGTCTCCGCGTCCGTGTGACCTGCAGACCGCCCGGGACGAGCGGTTCGAGGATGTCGAAGAGGCGGAGCCGAAGTGTGCCGAGCACTTCGAGGGAGAGATCGTGGACGGCGAGGCGCTGGAGGTAGCGGAAGATGCCGCGCCCCAGGGCGAAGGCCTGCACCGATCCGATGGCGATGCTGAGGACGAATACCGGGGGGCGCTGCGACGCGCGCGTGATCAGCCACCCGGAGGTGCCGAGCAGGCCGATACCGCAGGCCGCCGAGGCCACACCCGACGCCACCGACGGCAGGAGCCGACGAGGCGAAAGTGCCACGAGGCTCCTGCTCACCGACAGCGACGTGTGATCACGTCCGCTGCGCCGCCCGTCATGGGTGTCCCGCCCGTCATGGGTGTCCCGACCGTCATGGGTGTCCCGACCGTCATGGGTGTCCCGCCCGTCATGGTCCCGCCCGTCATGGGTGTCCCGCCCGTCATGGGTGTCCCGCCCGTCATGGGTGTCACGACCGTCATGGAGCCGGCCGGTGCTCATGCCGGCACGCGGTGGTCGATGGCCGCGCCCGCAGGCCCGGGGACGAAGGTGCCGTCACGCAGCGTCACGATCCGATGGGCGATACGCATCACGGCGGGACGGTGCGTCACGATCAGGGCGCTTCGCCCCACGAGGACATCTCGCAGCGCCTCCAGGGCCACCGCTTCGCCGTCCTCGTCGAGGTGCACGGTCGGCTCGTCGAGGAGGTACAGGGATGCCGGCCGCAACAGGACCCGGGCCAGGGCGATGCGTTGGAGCTCCCCGGCGGAGGTCGGCCTGCCTCCGTCGCCGAGAGGGGTGGAGAGCCCCGACGGGAGCGCGGCCAACAGCTCCGTCGCCCCCACGGCGCGCAGGGCGTCGATCAGCTCGTCGTTCCCGGCGTTCGGGTTGGCGAGCCTCAGGTTCTCGGCCAGCGTGGACCCGAGAAGCGTCGGGTGCGACGGCAGATAGGCGATGCGTCGGCGCCAGGCGGCCAGATCGACGTCGCGCAGGTCGTCGTCGCCGACGGTCACCGAACCACGCGTGGGCGAGAGGAAGCCCAGCACGATGGCGAGCGTGGTCGACTTGCCGGCCCCGTTGGGGCCCACCAACACGACGGTCTCTCCCGGCGCGACGGTGAGGGAGGCATCGTCGAGGACCGGTTCGTCGCGCCCGACGACGTCCACGCCCACCGCGCCCAGGACCACGGGCACGCGCCGGGGATCGCACGGGGGCCGCACCCCGGGGACGCGGCCGTCGTCGTCCCGAGCGTCGGCGGCGGCGGAGCCGCCGGCTCCGATCAGCGTCATGGCCCGGCCGGCGGCGGCGAGGCCCTCGGTGCTCTCGTGGAACTCCGCGCTCACCCGGCGCAGGGGGAGGAAGACCTCGGGGGCCACGATCAACACCGCCAGCGCGGAGGTGAGGTGCACCGACCCGTCGATCAGCCGCAGCCCCAGGGGCACCGCCACCAGGGCCACCGACACCGACGCCAAGGTGTCGAGCACCAGGGCCGAGAGGAACGCCACCCGGAGCGTGGAGAGGCTGGCCCGACGCAGCGCCTCTCCGGCCTGCTCGATGCGGGCCCGCTGCTCGGCGCTGCGCCCGAAGGCCCGGATGACGGGCAGACCCTCGAACACGTCGGCGACCTGGCGTCCGAGAGCCTCGACCTGTCGCCACCGGTCCCCGGCCAGCGACACGCTGGCCCGTCCGACCAGGGCACCGAACACCGGGAACAGTGCGAGGGCGATGACGACGACGATGCCCGACACCCAGTCGAGCGCGCCGACGAAGACCACCAGGGCCACGGGCGCGGCCACGGCCAGGACCAGGTCGGGCAGGCAGCGGCCCACGTACACGTCCAGGGCGTCGAGACCGCGGCCGGCGAGCGTCGCCACCTCTCCCGGGTCTCCGACCGCACCTGTCGACGCCCCCCGCAGCGAGGCGTCGATCAGCCTTTCCCGGATGTCCGCCTTGGCCGCGCTGGCCCCGAGGCGGGCCAGGAGCTCTCCGCCCAGCGCGCACAGGCCTCGCACGGCGACCGCGACCCCCAGCAAGGCGAGCTCCACGGTCCGGTCACCGGGGCGGGCCCCGGGCATGGCCCCGGCGAGGAGGCGGGCCAGGGCGACGGCCTGGACGACGACCGTTGCCGTCGAGACCAGGCCCACCGCCACGGAGGCGGCCACCACCCGCCGCACCACGGGCGAGCGCCGGACCAGACGACTGTCCACGAGGTCCCGGCTCCGGGACAACGGTCAGGCCTCGGGGGCGAGGGCGGCGCGCGCCGTGTCACCGCCGGGGGCGGTGCCGGACCCGGTGCCGGGAGTGGTGCCGGGCGCGGCGGGCCTCACGAGGCGCTGGCGGAACACCCAGTAGGTCCACCCCTGGTAGGCGAGCACGACAGGGGTGAAGCACGCCGCCACCACCGTCATCACCACCAGGGTGTAGTGCTGCGAGGCGGCCTTGGCGATGGTCAGGCCGTTGGCGGCGTCGTTACTGGCGGGCAGGACGGCGGGGAACATCCGGGAGAACACCGCGCCCATGGCCAGCAGGATGGAAGCACCCGTGGCCACGAAGGCCCACCCGTCGCGGCGCCTGGCCACCAGGAGGGTGGCGACGCCCACCGAGGCGACCGCGGCGATCCCGAGGACGAGGGGAACGACGACGGGCACCGACCCCGGCACCGACGGTCGCCCGGTGAGCGCCACCCAGGCCAGCGCCGCCCCGAGCAGGACCACGGTGGCCCCACCGCTCACGCGCGCCGCGCGCCGGGCGCGCTGGGCCAGGTCCCCCGTGGTCTTGAGCGCCAGGAAGACCGAGCCGTGCAGGGCGAAGAGGGCCAAGCTGGCCAGACCACCCACGAGCGCGATCGGGTGCAGCAACCCGATGAGACCCCCGTCGTAGCGACCGTCCGCGGCGAGGGGGATGCCGTGGACCAGGTCGGTGAAGGCGACACCCCACACCACCGCGGGCACGAGGCTGCCGACGAAGTTCGCCACGTCCCAGGTCTTGCGCCAGCCCGGACGTTCGTCTTTGTCGCGGAACTCGAAGGAGACGCCGCGGACGATGAGCGCGACGAGCACGAGGAACAGGGCAAGGTAGAACCCGCTGAAGAGCCGGGCGTACCACAAGGGGAACGCTGCGAACGTGGCGCCGCCCGCCACCAGGAGCCACACTTCGTTGCCGTCCCAGACCGGACCGACGGTGTTCAGGCACATCCGGCGGTCGGTCTCGTCGGAGATGACGAACGGCGTGACGACGGCCACCCCGAAGTCAAAGCCCTCGAGAAAGAGGTAGCCGGCCCACAACAGCCCGATGAGGGCGAACCATGTCGTGTTCAGATCGGCGAAGGGCACGGTCGTCGTCCTCTCAGTACACGAGCCCGGGGGCGACCGCAGGTTGCGGGCCCTGGGCGTGCCCGTCGGGCCCGTCGAGGTCGTCGAGGTCGTGGCGCGCCGCCCGTGTCATCAACACCGCGTCGACGATGCCGAGCACGCTGTAGATCACGACGAAGCCGATCAGGGTGGCGGTGACGTCGGCGGCGCTGACCGGAGACACACTGGTGGCCGTCTTGAGCAGCCCGTAGACGATCCACGGCTGTCGGCCGGCCTCGGTGAAGATCCAGCCCGTGGCGTTGGCGAGCAACGGCAGAGCCATCCCGACGAGCGCGGCACGCCTGAACCACCGGCTGGCCAGGAGCCGCTTGCGCCGGGCGAGCACCACACCCCACGCCGAGAGGAGGATCATGAGCATTCCCGCTCCGACCATGGCGCGAAACGACCAGTAGGTCAGCCAGATCACCGGGACGTAGCTCCCCGGGCCGTACTTGGCCACCTCGGCCTGCTGGACCTGGTCGATGCCCCGGACCTGTCCGTCCCAGGTCAGGTCGGCGATCATGCTGAGCACGTGGGGCACCCGGATCTGGAAGACCGGCTTCCCCGAGAGGTTGCCGATGGTGAGAAGGGAGAAGCTGGCGCCCTTCTGGGTCTGGTAGAGCGCCTCGGCGGACGCCATCTTCATGGGCTGCTGACTGTCCATCAGCCTCGCCTGGGCGTCTCCGGCCACGCTGGTGAGGAGGACGGCCACCAAGGTGAAGGCGGCCGCCATGCCGGCGGCCCGCACGAAGGCCGAGCGATGGGCTTCGTCGGTCGTCTCCCGATGGGCACGCCAGACGCTGATCCCGAGCACGAGCAGTCCGCCGGTCGTGAACGCAGCCAGGATCGTGTGGGCGAACGATTCCCACAAGGTGGAGTTCCCCAGCACCGCCCAGAAGTCGGTGAGCACCGCCTGGCCATGGACGACGCGGTAACCGACGGGGTGTTGCATCCAGGCGTTGGCGGCCAGGATGAAGAACGCGGAGAGCAGGGTTCCCGCGCTCACTATCCATATCGTGGCGAGGTGCAGGCGAGGCGACAGGCGACCACGGCCGAAGATCCACAGGCCGATGAAGGTCGATTCGAGGAAGAAGGCAAGGAGGCCTTCGATGGCCAGTGGCGCCCCGAAGATGTTGCCGACGAACACCGAGTACGACGACCAGTTCATCCCGAATTGGAACTCCAGGACGATCCCGGTCACGACGCCCACCGCCAGGTTGATGAGGAACAGCCGGCCGAAGAAGCGACTGAGCCGGTCCCATCCGGCGTCCTTGCGACGGTAGGCGAGGGTCTGCATGACCGCGACGAGGAAGCCGAGACCGATCGTCACCGGCACGAAGAAAAAGTGGAAGACGGTGACGATGGCGAACTGCCAGCGGGCGAGGATCAGGGTCACCGCGGGTTCGCCCTCGGACGGGCACAGTCAGAGGTCATCGTCGGAGTCTCCGTGTCGGGGGATCGCTCGGCCTTGGCAACTTATGACAGGGCCTCGCCGGTCACGTAGGGCCGAAAGTCCCCATCCCGATCCGGGATCCGAGATCCGGGACCCGAGTCCGAGCCCGGGTCTCAGCAGGGATCAGGGAATCGGCGGCTCGGGCTCCGGACCCGACGGTCTATCGTCGTTTCTCCCCGGGGCCATGTGGGAATACGGTGGTCACGGGATCACCCCGAGGTCACGAGATGACCCGGTCACGGGGTGGTCGACGACACAGGTAGGTGCCCCATGCCCCTCGCCGAGTTGATCCACGACGTTCTCGGAGACGAGAGCCGCATCGGCGTCGTCGCCTACGACGGCAGCGCCGCCGGGCCCTCCGATCCGGTCGCCACACTGGTGATGCGTTCGCCCGACGCGCTGGCCCGCATCCTCGCCCGCCCCGGAGAGCTCGGTCTCAGCCGGGCCTATGTCGCCGGCGACCTCGACATCGTCGGCGACCTCTATTCGATCCTCGACAGAGACGGGGCGGCGTCGGGCCTGCATCTCGGGCCGCGCACGTTCGCCCGGATCCTTCGGGAGGGCGGCCGGTCCGCCCTGCGGCTGCTGCCGCCCCCCGAGGAGGAGGCGAGGCTGCGGGGCGCCATCCACTCCCCCGGGCGCGACCGGCGGGCCATCGGTCACCACTACGACGTATCCAACGCCTTCTACGAGATGGTGCTCGGCCCTTCCATGACCTACTCGTGCGCGCTGTTCGAGAGCCCCGAGGACGACCTGGCATCGGCACAGTCGAACAAGTACGAGCTGGTGAGCCGCAAGCTGGGCCTGCAACCGGGGATGCACCTGCTCGACGTGGGCTGTGGGTGGGGCGGCATGGCCATCCACGCCGCCGCGCACCACGGGGCACGAGTCCTGGGCGTGACATTGTCGAGCCAGCAGTACGACTGGGCCACCAAACGCGTCGCCGAGTCCGGCCTCGGTGATCGCGTCGAGATCCGCCTGCAGGACTACCGGGAGCTGGACGAGGCCCCTTTCGACGCCATCAGCTCCATCGGCATGTTCGAGCACGTGGGTCGGCTGCGGATGGGCGAGTACTTCGGACGGCTCTCCAGGCTGTTGCGCCCCGGCGGTCGACTGCTCAACCACGCCATCGGCCGTCCCGGTCATGATCACGACGCCTCATGGAGCGGCCGGGCGCAAGCGGCGCGACGACGCCTGGCGGTGGCGGCGGGGCTGCGCGGGCCGTCGCGTATCGCCAGTCCGTTCATGGACCGGTACGTGTTCCCCGACGGAGAGCTCCACGAGGTGGGGACCGTGGTGTCGATGATGCAGGAGGGCGGCTACGAGGTCCGGCATGTCGAAACCCTGCGGGAGCACTACGCGCTGACCCTGCGACACTGGGTCGCCAACCTCGAGGCGAACTGGAACGCGGCGGTCGGCGAGGTGGGGGCCGGGCGTGCCCGGGTATGGCGTCTCTACATGGCGGCCTCGGCGGTGGGGTTCGAGCGTCACCACTTGGAGGTCCATCAGGTGCTCGCCGTCCGCCCCGACCGGGGCCGCAGCTCCATGGGCCTGGGCCACCACTTCTGACCCTCCCGGGCCGGCCCGCGCCTCCGAGGGGCGCCGAGAAGCGCCGGTCCGACGGGTTCAGATGCGGCGAGGTCGGCCACCAGGTGGGACCCGGACAGTCCGATCGGTGGGCCAAACCCGGGAGGGAGACCTCCAGGCTCGGACGGTGCCCGCCTGACGACGGGGCGACCGGGGACGGGCGTGGTCCCGGGCTGTCCGGCCTTGGCGCGCTGGCCCTCTCGGGGCGACCCGGACTCGGCGTTTACGAGCAGGACCCGTTACCCGCCTCTACTGGGCTCCGAGTCAGTGAGCCCGAGCAGCTCTTCGAGGGCGTCGACGGGCAGGCGGGTCGCTCAGAGCGAGTCGCGAGAGTTGGGCACCGACGACGTCTGCCAGGTGACCCCCACGCACATCTCGTCGGATGATCCGTCGCCGAACGTGATGAAGTGCGGCGGCGCCTTGCGGAGGATGGGCAGCTCCTGCGCCAGCATGGGGTTGTAGGTGCAGTTGATCTGTATCTGGTCGCCGCTGCTCACGGGGATGGGCGCCACGTTGTACGCCTTCTGGTAGTCGAAGTTGTAGTTCGGGACGTTGAGGATGGTCTTGGCCTGCGGCGTCCCCGGATTGAGCACCATCGTGAAGCTCACCCCCAACAGGTGCATGTGGGGTTGGATCCTGACGATGTAGCCGTCCGATCCGATCCGCGACGTGCACGTGGCCGTGTCACCCGTAGGCGGGTTGTCCGCGTTCTCACCACAGATCTCGTCGATGCCTTTCGCCATCACGACGCCGTCGGTGCCAAAGCGCTGGTCCAAGTAGTTGAGCGACGCCTGATAGCTGCAGAGCGGCCCGGTCACGCCGGCCGGGCACGGGATGTTCGGCGGGGCCACCAGGTATTGGGACTGCATCGGCAGCAGGGAAGTGGACGCCGGCACGGTGTGGAGCACGAGTGAATTCGTCACGGGCTTGTCGCCCACCAGAAGGTTGTAGTGCACCTGTTCGATCACAAGGCTCCCCTTGGCCAGCACGATTCCCGTGCCCTTCGGAAGCACGTCGGCGCCGTGGCCCGGCGCCCACACGCTCAGGAAGGGGGTGCTCAAGAAGGCGGCGAGCGATGCGTTGGGCAGAGATGGCGCACCAAAGCACGTCCATCCCTTGCCGCCGGTGGCGGCGTTGGCCGCGATGGCCTGGGCCGTCTCGGCCGGGGGCACCAGGGCGAGCACGGCGTGGTGGACCTCGGGACTTCCTGGGCTGAACTGGCTCGACACGACGTACGAGTTCTTCGTGATGTGCGGGTTGACCAAGGTGCAGTGATAGTCGTCGGTCGCCCCCACGGCCGCCCGGGGCGTGTACCGGGGCGAGGCCACCGATACGGTCGAGACAAGCGAGTTGGTCGCCGTGTTGACCTTGCCCGACCCCGATGTCGCCGCTATCGCCACCGCGCCCAGCGTGCCGGCGACGACCACCACGCAGATGGTCACGATGACGGCGCGCGGCCGGCGGATGGCGCCGACGAGGCCGCGTCGGTTGGGGACGACCGGTCCACCACGCGCCCCTGCGGACGCCCCGTCCGCGCTGTCGGCAGGCTCGGCGTCGGCGTGCTCGATGAGATCGGTCATGGTCCCCCGTCCCCGTCAGTTGGTCCGAAGGCTAACCCACCTCGCGCCCGAATGCCGTGCCAACAAGGCCGAGCATTTTCGGGGATCCCGAGCCCCCATGTATCCATGTGTGATGAGCACTGCGCCGAAGTCGGGTAGCCGGGTCGGGACGGCGACCCACGCAGTATTCGCGTCGCTGAGCGATAGCGGATAGGTCAGGTCGGAGGCGAGTCCGTCGACCTTCGGACTAACTCGGCTCTGGCAGACCGATCGTCGCCCATCCTGGACCGGGTGTTCTGTGCTACCCAGGATGCACCAGAACGCTCCGATGCAGGGCCCCCGTACGCGGCACTACCGCGCACCCATTGCATGGTTAGACCCCGCACATTGTTGGCGATACCGAGCGCTGGGCCCGCTCCGCTGACGACGGAACGCCGAATCGGGGCGGCTACCGCGAGGCGGACGACATCGACTCAGAAGCCGCCTTTGCAGGACGCAGGCACGACGCCCCGACCATTAGCTTCGACGGGTCGCGGAGCAGAAGGTTGCACGATGACGGACAACCCCCGCCACACAACAACGTGAAAAGAGGAGGCGAGGGCGGCGCGAAAACACCGGAATCGCCGTCCCCGGCTCGCCCCTACGAACGGCCCTAACTCTCCTGGCAATCGATCTCTACGTGGCTCGTGACGTCGTTGGTCACGAAGACCGGTCCTGGTGCCTGACACTCGCCGGCACCCCCATCGAACTGGGGACTCCGCCCTGCGACGGTGTAGCGACCGACGGGCAGGTGGGCTGAGAATCGGCCCTTGTCGGAGAGGTCAATGGTGGCGATGTTCCCGTCGGACCCGTGGAACGTGACGGAGCCACTGAGCGGTTGCGGCCCTGTCCCAGCCGGACCACCGACAACCTGGAGTGTGCCGTCAAGGGTTCCCTCGTTCGGAGACGACGAACAGCCGGCGACCGACACACCCACACAGAGTGCTGCGAGTGCGGTGAGGACGGTCAGTGGGGCCCGACGAACGACATTCTTCGGTCTGGCCATCGTGATCACTCGTTCCGGGCAACCTCGGGCCCGGTGATCCGATCGAGGATGGGGAACGTCGCGGCGATGATCGCCATCGACGCGGCCAGCCCTCCGATCACCGTGGTCCAGTAAGAGAATCCCGGAAGGCTGAAGGCGAGCCCGACCTGCGAGTGCAAGTAGAGGGCGGCCGCCAGCAGCCCGACGACGATGGAGACCGCAGCGACGATGATCAGGGGCAACGCACTCTCCAGCGTCACGACCCGGTGCAGGAGTTTTCGCGGGACCCCCGTAAGTCTGAGCAGGCTGAATGGCCGCCTTCGCTCAGTCAGACCGGCCGCGATGTTTACGGCGAGGCTGCACGCAGCGATGATGAGGCTGGCCACGATGATCACGTCGGTCATAGCCTGGATCATTGTCAGCAGGCGCGCCGTCGAGGGACCGAGTGCCTCCACGGTCACAGGTGTGCCCTGGAGCGGGAATGCGCGCTCGAGCTCCGTTCGCACCCGCTCGACCGCAACTGAAGACCCGTTCGTCGCGACGACGACCGCGCTCACGGGGAGAGATGCGAGCTGCGTCGCCGAGAGGTTCCAAGGGGGCCAGGTCGTGGTCGATGCGTTGGCGGTGTGACCAAGGACCTTCGAGAGGAAGTATCCAACGGACGCGACGGTGGCCCGCGGTGCGCATCGGCCGATGGCCGGAGTGTTGGCGAGTTCGTCACAGGCGACGACCCCAAACGATCGCCCCGCTTGCGCCTGGTTTGGAGCCTCATGGACCAACGCCACCCCACGCACCCCCGGCGTCGCTCGGAGCTTGTTGACGACCGAAGAAGGAACGGAAGCCACCACGGACGCCGTGGGGCAGTCGGTGGTCGAATAGGTGCAGAACGGGTCAGCGAGGGTTCCCAGACTGACGTTGGTGCTGCCCTCTCCGGTTACTTGCGTCACCGAGCTGAGCGCCCCGATCGCCGCGCTGGCCACGAAGAGGGCGATGACGAGGCCACTGACAAAGCGGAAGGCAGCCTTGGGGTTGTCGAGGAGGTGACGACCGGCGATGAGCGTGGCCGGGCCACTCGCTCTCTTGGCCATGATCCGCGACCCAGCCGTTGTGAACCACGGCCCGGCCAGAACCAGACCCACGATCAGCAGCGCGAATCCAACGAGGAGCTCGAGGAGCTGGCTCCCGATGGCGCCGGGCTTTCCGGCCGCGTCGAAGTAGGCGAGGAAGGCGATACCTGCCAACAATGGAACGATGCGAGCGATCCCCGGTGGGCGCTTCCTGACCTGTCGTGTCACTCCTAGCGGAGAAATCTGTACTCGGCGCAGCGCGAGACGTGCGGAGACGACAGCGGCGATGGGGACTCCGACAACGGCGAGGAGGATGTCGAGGGCGTGAAGGGCGAGGTCACCCTGCGTCAACGGGGCTCCGGTGATCGGCA
Organism: uncultured Acidimicrobiales bacterium; assembly: GCA_963848335.1. Taxonomy (GTDB): domain Bacteria; phylum Actinomycetota; class Acidimicrobiia; order Acidimicrobiales; family UBA8190; genus Chersky-840. The sequence continues at coordinate 614,567 of CAWKDD010000001.1, read as the reverse complement.
CGTGGTAGAGCAGCGGTCGGACAGCGAAGAACAGTCCGAAACCGAGGACAACTCCGGCGAGGGCGGCGATGACCGCTTCGACGGCAGAAATCGTCGAGATCTGGCGAGGAGTGGCGCCGATCAGTCGCATAGAGGCGAAGCGCTCTTCGCGCCGGACGGCCGACAGTCGGCTCGCCGTCGCAATAAGGATCAAAATCGGCAGCACGAGCGCCACGGCCGCGCCGACCAGGATGAATTCCAGAACTGGCCCGCTCCCGACCACGCTCTGGCAGCCAAAGCAATTCGCCAGATCGCGGTGGATCGCCCCGATCTCGATCGCAGCCGGCTGCTTCGAGAGCTGGCCGACGCTGTGACCGATGACGATGATCAACGAGTTCGGCGACGGCAGTCCTGCGCTGCCGATGGTGCCCACCAGCCGACCGGGGTAGCGATCACGCAGTTCGTCGGCAGGCTGGGAGCGAAGCATGCTCATCAGCTCGGGCGAGGCGAAATACTGGTCCGGACCAGGCAGGCGGGACATTCCAGGAGGGACGGGCGCGCCCGGCCCGGCCGCCGCGACGTCGATCCGGTCAATGAGCTGACCCCCGAACGAGTCGGTGCTCGGTTCCCACCACAGCCCGCTGGAGGACGAGGCCGGCGGTGTCGGCTGCACCGCCGAGTTCAGCCAGGCACCCCGATCGCTCTGGGCGTGGAGACCATTGATGCCGGCCATGGCGGCCAGCAGCAAGCCGACGCCGAGGGCGACCGCAGCAGCGGTGACGAGGACCCGCAGGAGGGCTTCACGACCACTCCCGAAGGTGAGCCGGAGGCCGAGCCGGATCATGCGCCTGCCGCCACCGGGCTGGCGACCCGGCCGTCGCGCACGATCACCTCGCGGTCCGCGTAGGCGGCGACGCGGGGTTCGTGGGTGACGAGTACGACCGTGATCCCCTCCTCGCGGGCCACGTTGGTCATCAAGTTCATGACGAGCTCACCGGTCAGGGAGTCGAGAGAGCCGGTGGGCTCGTCGGCGAACAGCACGTCGGGCTGCGCGACCATGCCCCGGGCGAGGGCGACCCGCTGGGCCTGGCCCCCTGACATCTCGCCCGCCCGGTGGCTCTCCAGCCCGTCGAGCTCGAGCCGGGCAAACCAGCTCCGCGCTTGGGCTAGGGCCTGTTGGCGGCGCATCCCGCCCAGAAGGAGTGGGAGGGCGACGTTCTCCTCGGCTGTGAGCTCCGGGACGAGCTGGCCGAACTGGAAGACGAAGCCGAACCGGTCTCGGCGGAGCCGGCTCCGCTGCTCCTCGCGCAGCGTGTCGATGCGCTGTCCGTCGAAGATCACCCGACCCGACGCGGGGACCAGGATGCCTGCGAGACAGTGGAGCAGCGTCGACTTGCCCGATCCGCTTGGGCCCATGACGGCCACGATCTCGTCCCGCCGCACGGACAGGCTGGCGTCGCGCAGCGCCGGGGTCTCGCCGAAGGAGAGCACGAGGTCCTGCGCCTCGATGACGGTGCCCCCGGGCGGGATGAGGGCAGAACCGTTGGGCGTTTTCACGAGCGAACCTCCGTGGCGAGTGCGGTGAGGCGAGCGGTCGTGAGGTCGATCCAGCGGAGGTCGGCCTCGAGGTGGAACAGACCGTGGTCGGCGAGGAGCGAATCGATCAGGGTTCCCTTTTGCTTGAGGTCGGTGAGCTCGCGCATCCGGTGCAGGTGGGCGGCGCGCTGGGCGTCCAGGTATTCCTCGGCCCGGCGACCGAGCATCAGCGACAGCACGACCTTCACGAACAGATCGGTCTGCAGGTGGGGCTCGGCGGGGATGGGCTCCGAGAGCCACGCCTCGACCTCGTTCCGGCCGGTCTCGGTGATGTTGTAGCGCTTGCGATCGGGTCCGGCTCCTGGCTCGGCCTCGCCGACGATCGCCTTCCCGTCTCTCGCCAGGCGGGAGAGCGTGGCGTACACCTGGCCGTAGGGCAGCGGCCGGCCGCGCCCGAAGTAGGTGTCGTAATCGCGCTTCAGGTCGTAGCCGTGGCTCGGTTCGCGATCGAGGAGGCCGAGCAGGGCCATGGGGACACTCATATCCGAGAGCATACTCTGAGTGTATATATCTAGTCAATAGATGGCCCTCGGATGAGTGCAGAGCCCACAGGCATTACCGCATGGCCAACCAAGCGGTCTTAAGCGTTCCAGATGGCAACGCCCCTCAGAAAGGACATACGAGTAAACGACCCCACGTCTTGGAGCGTGGAAGCATTGTGAACGTGTGTCGGCTCGCCATTGCTACCTGGGCGGTCCTACCGATGGTCTTGGTACCAGCGAGTGGAGGCACCAGTGCAAGAGCAAGCAAAACAGCTTCTCCAAACACATCGGCAACTCGGGGCCTCAACGCGTCAACGACGACAATTCCTTGCTTTGAGGAGGGGAACTGCGTTACTCCACCTCCGCGGACCGGAGTATTCCCGGCGATCGGTCAGCCTCCTCTGACCTACGGGGTTCTTGCGTCGACCGACTGGTACGGAACGGTGAACGACTCCCAGATGGTCGTCTGGGTAGGGCACCAACCCTCGGGGCAACTGGTGAACGGTCAAGCGGGCAATCCGAACACCGGCGTCATCGTCGAGTTCAATAACAACACAACCAAATCGACGTCGGCGACGATTCCAGGATCGTGTTCCCTTCAGATAATGTCGGCCTCGGGAGATGTGCTCGAGATCTCGAACAAAAGCGGGACCGTCTACTACTTCAATGCGGGGACGGGCGCTCTTGTGAATAGTTAGTTGGGCGGCCTCACGCTTACTGTCGCCATCTTTCCGGCCAGGCCGACGCATCCGGGAAGTGCCGCTACCGACTGGCCAGGCGGTCGAAATGACGCCGAGTGGATGCCGTACGGGATTCGGGTGTGGATCCCGGGTGGGTCCCTCCTGAGCTGGAACGGCTGTTTTGCCGCCGCTCGGGCCTATTCGTTGCTCTACCGAGACATCCCGGCTCCGCATTTCCGATCGGCCAAGACGTTTTCGACCTTACGATGTCTTGCATTTGCTCGACGCGCCAGTAGCTCGCTTGGCTTCAAGGGGTGGCCGCACCGGGACTGCCATCTGCGTTCCCGGCCGGGTTCTCAGAGGCATCGGCGAGGGCCGTAGGGCGACCGGTAGTCGGTGCGGGCCAGGGGTGATCGGGACGGGTTCAACCCCCTAGACCATCCACGTGTCTCACCTTTGCCGGGATCAGATGCGGGTGAGGGCGACCAGCCAGCCCTGGGCGCCCTCGGGGCTGATGGTGATCTCGAGCACCGACTCCTCGACGGAGTCGATGTGCCAACCGTCGGCGAAGCTGTCGCCGAGCTCTTCCCGGCTCACCCTCCTCGGCCCCCAGTCGCCGGGCTGCTTGTCGCTGAAGCAGAGGAGGAAGTACCGCCCGCCCCGCACCACCGCCGCAGCGACGCTCGCCACGAATCGCGCCCGGGAGTCGTCGTCGAAGACATGGAAGAGCCCGCAGTCGAGGACGGTGTCGAACCGCTCCCCGAGAGCGGGTAGATCCAGGGCATCCCACACCTCGAAGCGCGCCAGGAGCGATCGTCGTTCCGCCTTTTGGCGCGCCAGCCCGATGGCGGTGGGGGCAGCGTCGATCCCGACCACCTCGAGCCCATGAGCCGCCGCCATCAGGGCGTGCTCGCCGGTCCCGCACCCCACGTCGAGCACGCGGCCCCGGATCTCTTGGGCCTCCATGAGGCGGACGAAAGCGGCCTGGGGCCGGCCGATGTCCCACGGCGGCGTACCTCCTGCATAGCTGGCGTCGAATTCCTCGATCTTGTGCGTAGGGCGATCGTCGTCGGCCATGTCGCCCTTGTACCACGCCCGCACATCCCGGACCAGCCCCGTCCTCTCCACGGCTTCAACCACACAGCCGCTTCGACCGAAGCGAAGCGTCATTCCCGTCGCGCCACCGTGATGATCTCCGGGCTCCTCGCCGTCAGCGGGTTCCCGGCCCAATCCCCGAACTGTTCCTCGACGGCCAGACCGGCACCGGACAGGAACGAGGACAACGGGCCCCGACCGAGGAACCTCAACGTGCTGGTGCTCAGCCGCGCCCGATCCCACGCCGAGCTGGTGAAGATGGAGGAGAAGCGCACGAGATCACCTTCGACCGCCTCCACCTGGTGCGCCATCCGCACCACGGCGCCGTCGTCGAGAAGGATCTCGATCGCATTCTCGGGAGTCCACTGCTCCCATTCCCGAACCGAGGGGTTGCGTGTCTCGAAAACGAACCGACCGTCGTCGGTGAGCGCCGCACGAACGGCCCCGAGCGACCCGCGCACGTCGTCGTCCGACAAGAGCACCTGAAAGGCGTGACCGGTCATGACCACCAGATCGAACTCGCCGTCCCACGCCACCGAAGCCAGGTCGCCGCACACCCACTCGACGTCGGGTCGTCGCCGTGCCACGTCGAGCATGGCGCCAGCGGGGTCGAGCCCGCACAGCCTTCCGCGGTGGCCGGCCTCCCGGGCACCGCGCAGCAGGGCGCCGGTGCCGCAGCCGACGTCGAGCACGGACTCGGCCGCCATGATCAACGGCAGGTAGAAGTCGAAATCCCCTCGGCTCCCCCAGGGGTGGAACGCGTCGTAGAGCCGGGCCAGGCCCGCCTCCGAGAATTGCCGGTCGTCCACGGCTCCTCAGTTAGCAGGGCATATCCGTGGCCGCAACGGGGCCGGGCCCCTCGTGACGGGAGGCCCCGAGGAAGCTCCCCGAGCGGGCGACGCCGAAGGTGAGTAGGTTCTCTCCCAGCGCAGCGGCCAGGGGGCGGGGAGGTCCGATGCACAGGGGGCGAGCGGGGCGTCAATGCGGGGCCCCGACGCGCACTGGGCGCCGGACAGGCACAGCACAAGCACGAGTGCCGTGCGCGCCATGACCGGTCGGTATCGGTTGGTCCCATCGGGGAGGGATTGCACATGAACCACGAGACTCGGCTTTCGAAGGTACGGCGTGTGGGGATCGCCGTCGGCGCAGGCCTGCTGGCGTGCGGCCTCCTGGCCATCGTGGGGGCGCCCAACGCCTCGGCGAAGGCTTCGATCCCTGAAGTGCTCTACGTCGGCACCTTCAACGGCATCCACACTCCGACGGCCTCGACCTTCTCGACGATCCAAGGTGCGGTCAATGCGGCCACGAAGGGGGACTGGATCCTGATCGCCCCCGGTGACTACCACGAGTCGGGTGACAGCGGATACGGAGCGCCGACCACCCAGCAGCTCTCGGAGGGGTACTACGGGGGGGTCGTGGTCACCACTCCCGACCTCCACCTCCGGGGCATGAACCGCAACTCCGTCATCGTGGACGGGACCTTGGCGGGCGCGCCGACGTGCAGTTCGGCTCCCTCCGATCAGAACACGCTCAACGGCGATGGCCGCAACGGCATCGTCATCTGGAAGGCCAACGGAGTGAGCGTGGAGAACCTCACGGTGTGCAACTTCATCAATGGTTCCAAGAACGCGGGTAACGAGATCTGGTGGAACGGAGGCGACGGCTCGGGCAAGGTCGGGCTGAAGGGCTACACGGGCCAGTACCTCACGGCGACGTCCACCTACTTCGTCAACGACGACGCCCACGACGCAGACATCTGCTCGACGTGCGCCCTCTACGGGATCTTCTCGTCGAACTCCACCGAGGGCTCGTGGAACGAGCTCTACGCCAACAACTTCGCCGACTCGGGGATGTACGTCGGTGCATGCCACCGCGAGTGCGACGTCACCATCGAGAACACCCAGATGGAGGACAACGCCCTCGGCTACTCGGGGACCAACTCGGGCGGCCAGGTGACCATCGAGCACTCGATCTTCGACAACAACAAGGAAGGCGTCGACACAAACACCGCCCTCACCGGCGACCCGACCCCACCCCAGGACGGCAAATGCTCGGGCAAGACCACGAGCCCCATCACCCACACCAATTCGTGCTGGGTCTTCGTGAACAACCTGGTGGAGTCCAACAACAATCCCGACGTCCCGGTGGAGGGGACCGCCGGCCTGGGCCCGACGGGGACCGGGATGACGATCTCCGGCGGGCGCCAAGACACCGTGATGGACAACGAGTTCCTCGACAACGGCGCCTGGGGCATCCTCTTCGTGCCCTACCCGGACAGCAACACCTCGTCGGACGGCAAGACGTGCACGGGCACGGGAGGGGAAGTGGCGAGCGGCCTGGGCGTGCCTGGTGTCGCCTGCCTCTACGACCCCGAGGGCGACGCCTTGGTGAACAACAAGTTCTCCGGCAACGGCACCTTGGGCAACCCGACCAACGCCGACTACGGCAACCTGCTCGTCGGAGGCCACACGGCGGAGAACTGCTTCTCGGGCAACACCGAGTGGAACTCCGCCTTCACCCTGGAGACGGGAGCGGCGACGAGCGCAGACTCCGCGCTCACCCCCTCCACGTGCGGGTCCAAGACCCCGAAGGCCGGTTTGTTGGGCGCCAACACCAGCTCGACGCTGCTCCTCCAGGCCGAGTGCGACTCGGGCGTGCTGTCGTGCTCGGGCTCGGGCTATCCGCAGGCCACGTCGGTGGTCATCCACCCCATCCCCGGGGGTCTGCCGTCCATGAGCAACCCGTGCACGGGAGCTCCCAGCAACCTGTGGTGCCCGGGCGGGCGTCCCGCCGCCGGTCCACGCGCCGCGACTCGCTCCTGAGGGAGGTTCCAGAGCCGGCCCCCGCCCGGGCTCGCCCCGGCGCTGTGCCCGGCGCGATCATCACTCCATGCGCGTGCGGCGGACCATCGCCTTCCTCGATCTGTCCGGGTTCACCGCTCTGACCGAAGCCGAAGGGGACGAGCGTGCCGTGGCCGTGCTGGGGGTGTTCCGTGCCGCGTTGCGCGACATCTGCTCACGTCGGGCCGTGCGCATCGCCAAATGGCTCGGAGACGGGGCCATGCTGGTGAGCGTGGACACCATGCCGTTGGTGGCGGCCACCTTGGAGATGAAGGCGGCGATCGACGTGGCTCCCGAGTCCGTCACCATCAAGTGCGGAGTCACCACGGGGACGGTCATCCTCCTCGAGGGCGACGACTACATCGGCCACGCCGTCAACGTGGCGGCCCGGCTGTGCGACCTGGCGGTGGGCCACGAGGTGCTGGCCGTGTCGTCGGTGGTGGACGAGCTCCCTCCCTGGGCCACGGTGGAGGCCGCCGACGAGATCACGGTGCGCGGGCTCGAACAACCGATCGACGTGGTGCGTGTGTGCCTGCCCCACGCCGGCCCCGACACGCAGCCCGACCCGGTGTGCCAGATCCCGCTCACCCATGCCACCGCCGTGGCGCGACGGCGCGACGGCGACGGGCGGGAGCTGCTGTTCTGCGCCGAGAGCTGTGCCGACATGTGGGAGCAGCGACGGCGCGGATCATCGGAGTTGGAGACCGGGAGCATCCGAGAGGTCTGGATGCGCTGACCGGTTGCGGGTGACCGGCTCCCGCCCTCGTGGCGCAGGCCCGCGCCTGCGTCAGCGGTTGGTCCCGGGGTGGCGCGTGAGGTCGGTGGCCTTGGTCATCTTGGGCCCCGTCGGCCGGTTGCCGGGCCTGGGGGTCACGTCGACGTCGGCGGCACCGGCCCGCAAGGCCCCAACCGTGCACTGCTCCTTGGGGCGGTGGGCGAAGGGGTCGAAGCGGTAGAGGCGGATGGCGTTGCGGTGGGTGAACTTCTCGATGTCCTCGTCGGGCACCCCGTCGAGCGACTTCATGAGCATCTCGGGCGACTGGGGCCAGGTCGAGTCCGAGTGGGGGTAGTCGGCCTCCCAGCACATGGAGTCGATCCCGACCCGGTGGCGGAGCTCGATGCCGGAAGGGTCGTCGATGAAGCACGTCACGATCTGCTCGGCGAACACCTGGCTCGGCAACTTGTTGCCGAAGTCCTGCCCCGTCCACCCGTGATGGCGGGTGTAGATCCAGTCCATCCGGTCCAGGAAGTACGGGATCCAGCCGATCCCGCCTTCGGACAGGGCGACGCGCAGCGCCGGGAACTTCCGCAGTACCGGCGACCACAGAAGGTCGGCAGCGGCTTGGACGATGTTGACGGGCTGGAGACCGATGAGCACGTCGATGGGAGCGTCGGGCGCCGTCACCACCAGCGACGAAGACGACCCGATGTGCAGGCACACCATGGTCCCCTCGTCGCTGCAGGCCGCCCAGAACGGGTCCCAGTGGTCGCTGTGGAAGCTGGGCAGCTTGAGCTTGGCGGGGTTCTCGGAGAACGACACGGCGTGACATCCCTTGGCCGCCACGCGCCGTACCTCGTCGGCCATGGCAGCGGGATCCCAGATGGGTGGCAGGGAGAGGGGGATGAACCGACCCGGATAGGTCCCGCACCATTCCTCGATGTGCCAGTCGTTGTAGGCCCGGAGCACGGCCAGCCCGAGCTCGGGGTCCGAGGCCTTGGCGAAGAGCTGGCCGCACAGCTGGGGAAACGACGGAAAGCACATCGAGGCGATGACCCCGTTGGCGTCCATGTCGCGGACGCGGGCGTGGATGTCGTAGCAACCCGAGCGGATCTCGGCGAACGACGTGGGCTCGATGCCGTACTCCTCGACCGGACGTCCGGCCACGGCGTTGAGCCCGATGTTGGTGGCCTCCTTGCCGTCGAAACGCCAGATCTCGGTGCCGTCGTCGCGCACGTCCACCCGCGGGGCCTGGTCGGCGAAGCGCACCGGCACCCGCCCCTCGAACATGTCCGGAGGCTCGACCACGTGGTCGTCCACGCTCACGAGCACCAGGTCCTCGAGCTGCATGGCCCTCCCGTCCCGACTCTCGGCGCGCCGCACCGGCACCGGGGCCGGCACGCCGTTCCCTGACACGCGTGTCGGAGATCACTGTATCGTCGGCGCCGTGACGCCACAGGAGCGGGGGGGCCGGGGCGGGACGGGCGCGCCCGGGGCGCCGGCGATGGCGCTCGAGGGCCTGCGCATCCTGGACTTCACGCGCCTGGGCTTCGGGGCCCAGGCCACCTTGATCTGTGGGTGCCTGGGGGCGGAGGTCATCCGGGTCGAGAGCACTCGCTTCCCCGACGCCATCCGGGTCATGCCGCCCTTCGTCCCCGAGCCCGGCGAGCGGGGGGAGGCGTTCGGTGCCGCCACGCTGGCCAACGCCACCGGGGCGCCCAGTCCCAACCGCGGCGGGATCTTCTACAAGTACAACACCGGCGGCAAGCGCAGCGTCACGGTGAACGCCCGCCATCCCAAGGGTCTCGAGCTGCTCAAGGACCTCGTGGCGCACTCCGACGTCGTGACCGAGAGCTTCGCGGCGGGCACGCTCGATCGTTGGGGCCTGTCGTACGACGTCATGCGCGAGCTGAAGCCCGACATCGTCTACGTGTCGATGTGCGGGTTCGGCCACGAGGGTCCCGACACCTCGCACGTGACCATGGGCCCGACCGCCCAGGCCCTGACCGGCCTGACCTTCATGGTGGGCCTCCCCGACCGTCCCCCGGCGGGGTGGTCGTTCTCGTACCTCGACCACGTGGGGGGCTACCTCGGGGCCATCGCCATCCTGAGCGCCGTCATCCACCGGGGCCGCACCGGACAGGGACAGCACGTCGACGTCTCCCAGCTCGAGCCGGCGACCGCTTTGTCCGGTGCCCTCCTCCTCGACGCCATGCTCAACGGTCGCCCCAGTCGCCGACCGGGTTTCCCCACGGGCAACCGGCGCGCCCAACCCCCTTGCGCACCATCTGGCGCGTACCGGGCCCGGGGGGACGACAAGTGGGTGGTGGTGTCGTGCCGCACCGACGAGCAGTGGGACGCGCTCGTGGGTGCCATGGGCAACCCCCAGTGGTGCGCGGAACCCCGCTTCGCCACCATGGAGGCCCGTGTCGAGCACGCCGACGATCTCGACGGCCACGTCGAAGCGTGGACCTGCGAGCGCGACCGCTACGAGGTCATGGAGCTGCTCCAGCGCTCGGGCGTGCCGGCCGGCGCCGTACAGGACGCGGCGGACCGCCTCGAGCGCGACCCGCAACTGGCAGCCCGCGGGCACTACACCATGCTCGGTAACTCCGAAGTCGACCCCCTCCCCCTGGAGGGCGTCCCGTTCCGCATGTCGGCCACGCCCCCGCACACCGGAGGCGTCTTGCACCGCGGACCTCCTTGTCTGGGCGAGGACAACGACACCGTGCTCGGCGAGGTGCTGGGCATGAGTGCCGCCCAGGTGGGCGCGCTCGAGGCCGAGGGGGCGCTGTCGTGACCGCGGCCGCTGCCTCCGCCGCTTCCTCCCCCCGGTCCCCCGCCGCCCTCGAGGGGATCCGGGTGTTGGAGCTCGTGGACGAGTCCGCCGAGTACTGCGGGCGCCTGCTGGCGGGGCTCGGCGCCGACGTGGTGAAGGTGGAGCCGCCCGAGGGCGCGCCGTCGCGTCGCATCGGCCCCTTCCTCGACGACGAGCCCGGACCGGATCGCAGCCTCGCCTTCTGGGCCGACAACGTCGGCAAACGGTCGGTGGTGGTCTCCCAAGACGCGTCGGTGCAGGAGCTGTGCGACGCCGCCGACGTGCTCGTCCACACGCTGCGGCCCGGCCCGGCCGCGGCGAGGGGCCTCAACTTCGAGACGCTGCACCGCCGCGCTCCGAGCCTGGTGGTGTGCGCGCTGACCCCGTTCGGACAGGACGGTCCCTGGGCCGACTACCTCGCCGACGACCTCGTGCTCATGGCCCTGGGCGGGTCGATGGCGGCGTGCGGCTACGGTCCGGGCCCCGACGGCACCTACGACACGCCCCCGCTGGCGTGTCACGGGGACCAGGCCTGGCGCACCGCCTCGACCTACGCGGCCATCGCCGTGCTGGGCGCGCTGGCCTGGCGTTTCGAGTCGGGCCAGGGCCAATTCCTCGACGTCTCCGCCCACGAGTGCTCGGCCAGCATGACCGAGTGGCACCTCATGACGTACCTGTGCTCGGGAGGGGTGCACCGGCGGGGGCCCCATCCCACGCTCACCGCCGCCGACGGCCGGCAGGTGGCCGCCCTCAACCCCGACTTCCTCGGGCCTCACGTGTTCGCCGGCATGCTCGAGATGCTCGAGTCCCAGGGGGTCGCCGGGCCCCTGTCGGACCCCGCCTTCGCCGACCCCGTGCACCGTGCCGCCAACTACCGGGAGGTGTGGCGCGCCCTCAAGAGGCTGGCCGAGAAGCACGACGGCGAGACCCTCTACCAGCTGGGCCAGGGGGCGGGACTGCCGTGGGGGGTGATCCGGTCGCCCGAGGAGGTCCTGGCCGACAGGCATCTGCGCGCCCGTGGCCACTTCGTCGAGCTCGAGCACCCCGAGCTGGGCCGGACGGTGACGTACCCGGGCGCGCCCTTCCTGGCCCACGCATCGCCCTGGGTGGCCCGGCGCCGGCCCCCCTTGCTCGGGGAGCACAGCGCCGAGGTCGTCGACGAATGGACGGCGCCGTGAGCGCCGTGAGTGTCGTGGGTGCCGGAGACCGGCGCGCCTGTGTGGTCGGCGTGGGCGAGACACGGTATGCGAAATGGGGCGGGATCACCGGGACCAGCGAGTACCAGCTGGCGGTGGAGGCGATCCTGAAGGCGATCGCCGATGCCGGCATGACCCCCGACGACGTGGACGGGCTGGCCTCGTTCGCCGAGGACCGCAACGACGCCACCTTCGTCGCCGCGGACCTGGGGCTGCCCGAGCTGCGCTACGCCAGCCTGTCGTGGCTCCCTGGTGGGGGCGGCGCGTGCGCGGCCGTCGCCAACGCCGCCATGGCGGTCGAGAGCGGGGCGGCCGAAGCGGTGGTCGTGTACCGGTCGTTGTGCCAGGGCCAGTTCCGGCGATTCGGCCAGGGGCCCGGCAACGTCCCGACGCGCATCGGGCCACCGCGCGTGCCCCACGTGCGACGGGCCACGAGCCTTCTCGAGGCCCACGTGGCCTTCACCATGCCCTTCGGCATGTTCAGCCCGCCCATCGCCTATGCCATGGTGCTCCAGCGCCACATGCACCGCTTCGGCACCACCGCCGAGCAGATGGGCCACGTGGCTGTCACGACAAGGGCGCACGCGGCGAGGAACCCCCGCGCCGTCATGGGCACGCGCCCCATGACCATGGACGACTACCTGGCGTCGCGCATGGTGTCGGAGCCCTTCCGACTCTTCGACTGCTGCCTCGAGAACGACGGCGCCTGCGCGGTCGTCGTCACCACCGCGGAGCGTGCCGCGGACACCGCCAAGGGGCCGGTCGCGGTGCTGGGCGCAGCGCAGGGCGCGCCGGCGGGATTCGGCCACGGCCAGTACTCCAATGTCGGCATGCCCGACGACGACTACGCCAGCTCGGGGGCCCGGGGGGTGGCCGCCCGCCTGTGGGCCAGTGCCGGGTTGGGGCCGGCCGACATCGACGTGGCCCAGATCTACGACCACTTCACCGGGCTCGTCCTGCTCAGCCTGGAGGACTTCGGATTCTGCGGCCGCGGCGAGGGGGGGCCGTACGCGGCGTCGGGGGCGCTGGCGTGGCCCGACGGCGCGCTGCCCACCAACACCCACGGCGGCAGCCTGTCCGAGGCCTACATCCACGGCCTCAACCACGTCGTCGAGGGGGTGCGCCAGCTGCGGGGCGAGTCCACCTGCCAGGTCGAGGGAGCCGAGACCTGCCTGGTCACGAGTGCGGCCGGCGTGCCCACCAGCGCGCTCGTCCTGGGCCGACGATGACCGAGCGCTGGTTCCCCGACGAGATGCCGATGCCGGCCGCCAGCGCCGAGACCGTGGGGTGGTGGGAGGCGGCGGCCGATCACCGTCTCGTGGTCCAGCGGTGCTGCGACTGCGGCCGGACCCGCCACCCACCCGGACCGGTGTGCCCCCGGTGCCGCAGCTCGTCGTCGGAATGGTCCCCGCTCCCGGGCACCGGCATGGTGTACACCTACACGGTCGTACACCAGGCCTTCATCCCCTCCCTGCAGGACAGGGTCCCCTATGTCGTGATCGCCGTGGAGCTCGACGGCGCCGGCGGGGCGCGCCTCGTGTCCGATCTCGTCGATGCCGGTCCCGACGAGGTGAGCATCGGCATGCCCGTCGAGGTGGCCTGGGAGGACATGGGGCCCGAGCTGGCCGTCCCCCGCTTCCGCCCCGCGGCCCGCGGAACACGCCCGTGACCACCCCCAAGGGCCGACGGGCCGTCATCGTCGGGGTGGCCACGTCGGACTACCCCCATCTCCCTCATCTCTCCGAGCACGCCGTGCACGGGCAGGCCGCCGACCGGGCCCTGGTCGACGCCGGGCTGAGCTTCGCCGACGTCGACGGCTTCGCCACCACCGGCTTCTTCCCGATGTACGCCACGGGGGTGGCCGAGTACCTCGGGCTGCACCCCATCTACTTCGACGAGACCAACTCGGGCGGGTCCTCCTTCGAAGTGCTGGTGGAGCACGCCGCCTACGCGGTGGAGGCCGGTGCGGCCGAGGTGGTGCTCGTCACCTACGGCAGCGTCCAGCTCTCGCAGATGGGACGGCGGCTGGGCACCGGTGGAGGTGGCGGGGGCTTCGCACCGGGTCCTGCCATCTACGACGCCCTGTGGGGGAACACGCTGGTGGGCAACTACGCCATGGCGGCGCGCCGGCACATGCACGAATTCGGCACCACCCCCGAGCAATTGGCTGCCGTGGCCGTGACGATGCGGCGGCACGCGGCGTCCAATCCCCAGGCCCAAGAGCGCGACCCGATCACGGTCGAGGACGTCGTCACCTCCCGTCTCGTGGCCGACCCGCTCCACAAGCTCGACTGCTGCGTGATCTCCGACGGCGGGGGGGCGTGCGTCGTCACGACGGAGGAGCGTGCCGCCGATCTCCCCCGGGCCCCCGTGTTCGTGCTCGGAGCCGCCCACGCCACGACACACCACCTCAACCTGTCGGCCATGCCCAGCCTGACCCTCACCCCCGCGGCCCAGTGCGGGCCGGTGGCCTTCGCCCGGGCGGGGATCACCCCCGCTGACGTCGACGTCGCCCAGCTCTACGACTCGTTCACCATCACGGTGGTGCTCACGGTGGAGGACCTGGGGTTCTGCGCCAAAGGTGAGGGCGGAGCGTTCGTGGAGGACGGGGGGCTCGAGGTGGGCGGGCGACTCCCCACCAACACCGACGGCGGGGGCCTCTCGGCGTGCCACCCCGGGATGCGGGGCATGTTCCTCATCGTCGAGGCGGTGCGCCAGCTGCGGGGCGAGGCCGGTCCCACACAGGTGGCCGACGCCCGCATCGCCGTGGCGCACGGGACCGGCGGCATGCTGTCGACGGGAGCCACCCTCGTCCTCGGTCGGGAGGCGCCATGACCGATGGTCCCCCGGCCGCAGACCAACGCCCCCCCAAGCCCCGGCCCGCACCGGTCCCCGATGCCGACTCCGCTCCCTACTGGAGCGCGGCGCACGAGGGAAGACTGGTGATCCAGCGCTGTACCAGCTGTCAGCACGCGCAGCTCTATCCCCGCGACCGGTGTCTGGTGTGTCGCGGCCCCGTCGAATGGGTCGAGGCGGGCGGGCGCGGCACCGTGTACAGCTTCACCGTGATCCGCCAGAACTACTCCCGTCCCTTCCGGGACTGGATTCCCTACGTGGTAGCCCTCGTCGACCTCGAGGAGGGACCGCGCCTGATGACCAACATCGTGGGGTGCGAGCCCGACGCGCTGCGCATCGGGATGGCAGTAAGGGCGCAGTTCGAGGCGGTGTCGGACGAGGCCGGGATCGCGCTGTTCGCACCCGAGGCCTGAAGCTCGACCGCGGGCGGCCCGGAGGGCGGCTTGCCCGACGGTGCTCCGCATGGGATCGTTCGGGACGGCCCCTCGGGCGTGAGAAGGCCAGGTGGGGCGGGGGGCCGCTCGGGAGAGGAGCCAAGATGTCGGACAAGCCCAGTTACCTCGGACTGCTCAACGCCATCGCCGTGAACGAGGCGCGCGCCCACCAGTACCTGCAGGTGTGGATCGAGAAGACCGACGATCCCGAGGTGGAGGCGGTGCTGCGCACCGTGGCCTGGCGCGAGGGCGAGCACGGCATGAGCTTCGCCAAGCGCGTCAACGAACTGGGCTTCGAGCTGCGCGACCGCGACGACCTCGACCTCGCCGACCGCCTGGCGGTGGCCGGGTCGGACCGCAGCGATCTCGAGAAGATGGAGTACTTCGGCCAGGACCGCCTCGACGAGGTGCTCACCGCGTTCGACGACATCTTCAAGGACCATTCCATCGACATCCGCACCGGTGAGCTGCTCGGGCGCTACATCGCCGAGGAGTTCGACACCGCCCGTCTCCTGCGCTGTTGCTACGAGCAGCTCAAGGCACGCCAGGACGCCGGAGCGGACCGGGACCCGGGCCAGCTGACCGTCCTGACCAAGACCTCCTGAGCACCGCGGTCCGACGGTTCCGACGGTTCCCCGAGACACGGCGCCCGACATGAACGTGAACGGTGTCACCGGTGCGGTGCGCGAGGGTCTCTTCAGCGAGGCCGAGCCTCCCCGTCTCCTCGGGAGCCGGTGCGAGGTGTGCGCCCGGCATCATTTCCCCCGCAGCGAGATCTGCCCCTACTGCGGCGCGGCCGGCGCTCGGCCCGTGGAGCTGTCGGGATCGGGCCGGCTCTGGACCTGGACGGCGGTCACCACGGCCCCGCCCGGATACGGCGGGGAGGTCCCCTACGGGTTCGGGGTGGTGGAGCTCCCCGAGGGACTCCGCGTCATTACCCGCCTGACCGAGGCCGACCCCGCGCACCTGTCGGCGGGCCAGCCCATGCGCCTGGTGGTGGTTCCGGTGCAGGTCGAGAAGGAACGCCACGCCCTGACCTATGCATTTGCCCCCGAGGACCGGCCGTGAACGAGGTCCAGGTGGCGGGGGTGGGGATCCATCCCTTCGGCCGGTTCGGGGACCGCACCATCACCGACATGGGCGTGAGCGCGGTGCGAAGCGCGCTGGCCGACGCCGGCATCCCCGAGGGGGGTTTCCAGGCCGCGTTCTGCGCCACCGCCTACGGGGGGGTGGCATCGGGCCACAAGGTGCTGTCGCGGATCGCCATGACGGGGATGCCGATCGTCGACGTCGAGGCCGGTTGTGCGAGTGGTGGCGCCGCCCTGATGCTCGCCGCGGGGGCGATCCGTGCCGGCGCGTACGACACCGTGCTCGTATTGGGCGTGGAGAAGATGCCCAAGGGGATGATCCGCTCGTCGTTCTTCGAGTCCTGGCAGGAGGAGTCGGGCCTGGCCGCCACGCCCGCCTACTTCGCACTGCGCGCCCAGCGGCTCATGCAGGAGTCGGGGGTCACCAAGGACCATCTGGCCCGGGTGGTGGTCAAGAACCGTCGCCACGGGGTCCACAACCCCGACGCCATGTTCCGGTCGGAGGTGGACGCCGATGCCGTGCTGGCGTCGCGTGTGGTGTGCGAGCCGCTGCACCTCTGGATGCTGTGCACGCCCAACGAGGGGGCCGCGGCCGTCGTGCTGTCGAGGGCCGACGCCCAGACGCCCGACGAGCGCGGCGCCCCGGGCCGTGTCCGCCTGCGCGCCGCCGTGCTGCGCTCGCACCTGCCCGGATCCGTGCTCAACGAGTCGACACCGATGTCGGGGCTGGTCGACGACTCGGTGCCCGCCGCCACCACCCTGGCCGCCCTCGCCGCCTACGAGGAGGCCGGGATCGGGCCCGAGGACCTTGACGTAGTCGAGTGCCAGGACACCGACGCGGCCCGCGAGCTCCTCAGCTACGAGGAGCTCGGGCTGTGCAAGCCCGGCGGTGCCGCCGCCCTGGCCGACGAGGGGGCCACCGAGCTGGGCGGGCGCCTCCCGGTCAACCCGAGCGGTGGGCTGCTGTCCAAGGGCGAGCCGCTGGGAGCCTCGGCACTCGGACAGGTGGTCTCCCTCGTCCACCAGCTTCGTGGCGAGGCCGGGCCCAACCAGGTCGAGGGCGCCCGGGTGGCGCTGGCCCACACCGTGGGCCGCGGCGCCAACGCCAGCGTCGTCATCCTCAGCCGCTGACGGCCGTTCGCACCCGTTCCACCGAAATCGTTCAAAGGGGGCCCATGTCCAATCCGGCAGGCACCACCGCACCGTTCCTGGTCGGCGTGCTCTACGACTTCCCCCAGGCCGACGGCGGGGCCCTGTTCGAGGACGCCGTCCGCACCGGCATCGAAGAGGTAGTCGCCAGCGGACGCATCGACCGGCCCCTGGAGCTGGTGGCGCGCCAGGCCCACGGGCTCCCGGCGGGGACGGCGTTCGACGTCGAGAAGACCTTCGCCGAGCTCGTCGACGCAGGGGTGATGGTCATCCTCGGCCCCACCGTCAGCGACAACGGGCTCATCGTGGGACCGCTGGCGGACTCGGTGGGGGTGCCGTGCATCAACTACACCGGTGGGGAGCGGACCCGGGGTGAGTTCATGTTCCACTACCAGGTGGGCTCGCTCGAGGAGGAGCCCGCCGTCCTGGCGCAGCATGTGGCGGGCCAGGGACGCTCCAGCGTGGCCGTGGCCCACGACAACTCCCCCGTAGGCCGGCGCTACGCGGAGTTCTTCGCCGAAGCGTGTGGGGCCCTGGGCATCGACATCACCGGGGCGGCGGCCATCTCGCCGCTGGCCGAGGACGTCTCGCCCGTGGTGGCGCGTCTGCGATCGGGTGACCCTGAATGTCTGGCGTACCTCGGCATGGGGGTGGCGGCGCGGGCCGTGGCCCTGGCTGTGGAGTCCGAGAAGTGGGACGTGCCCGTGGTGGCCAACTCGGCGCTGATGTTCGGCTACGCGCGGCGCGACTGGCGGGCGGGGTGGGAGGGCTGGGTCTACGTGGACAGCGTGTCCGACGACAACCGCACCCGGGCCGCGCTGCGCCAACGCTCGCCCCGCAGCGCGGCGGGCCCCATCGGCGTGGCCGGATACGACATGGGCAGGCTGGTGGCGGAGTCCGTGGCTCGCGCCGCCCATCTCACCCGAGCCGGGATCAAGGAGAGCCTCGAGCGCGTCAAGCAGCTTCCCGCGTCGAGCGGCATGGACGGGACCACCATGGGATTCGGGCACTACGACCACGGGGCCTTGAAGGGCCGGTACCTGGTGCTGCGCAAGTGGCAGGACGGCAAGTCCGTCCAGGTCGCCGAACCGTGACCTCTGTGCTCTGACGTCCGACGTCGCCGACGTCCGACGCGGTCGCCGACATCCGACTTGGCCGGCGGCGCCTGTGTCACGGCATGGCGGGGATCTCCCCCAGGCGCTGGATGTAGATGGAGATGTGCGCGATCCGGTCCTCGTCGTCGAGGTCGAAGACGAGCGCCTCGGGCGTCTCGTGCGGGGCCCCGGCCATCTCGACGATCTCGGTCAGCTCCACCACCACCGTTCGCCCCGAGCTCACCACCCGTCCCACGCTCATGGAGTACCCCGGCAGGCTGGGCATGAGCTTGGCCAGGAAGGCCACGTAGGTGTCCCTGGGGGTGTAGGTGTCACCGAAGGGGCCCACCCGCACGACGTCCTCCGCCAGGCACGCGGCCGTCGCCTCCCAGTCGTGAGCCACCAGGCGATCGAGGTAGTGCTCGACCACCCTGGCCCGGGTCCTGTCCCATGTCGCCTCCTTGCCCGTCGGGCGTCATTCGAACTTCACGAACATGTGCTTGACCCCGGCGTGCTTGTTGGTGCGGAAGCGCTCGATGGGCCCCTCGAGAGAGAGCCGGCCGAAGCGGGCCAGCAGCTCCTCGAGCATGATGCGGATCTCCAGGCGGGCCAGGCTCGCCCCCAGGCAGAAGTGGCTGCGGTAGCCGAAGGCCAGGTGGGGGTTGGGGGCACGGCGCAGGTCGAACCGGAACGGCTCGTCGAAGACCGACTCGTCGCGGTTGGCCGAGGCCCACCACAGGGTCACCTTGTCGCCGGCACGGATCTGCTGCCCCGCCATCTCGACGTCACGCGTGGCGGTCCGGCGGTTGTAGAGCGTCGGGCTCGACCACCGCAGGATCTCCTCGACCGCGGTTGCCCACACCGACGGGTCGTGACGAAGCAGGTCCCACTGTTCGGGGTGCTCGATGAGCGCGGCCATGCCCAGGGCGATGGCGTTGCGGGTGGTCTCGCTCCCCGCTGCCATGAGGAGGTTGAAGAACATGAGGAGCTCGAGGTCCGACAGGGCCTCGGTCCGCCCCTCTTCGACCTCCACGCGGGCGCCGGCCATGGTGGCCACGATGTCGGCACCCCCCTCGGCGCGCTTGCGATCGATCAGGGCGGTGCCGTAGGCGGCCATGGCAGCGGCGGCCTGCTCGGACCCGGCACTGCGACTGCCCAGCTCGCGGTCGTCGTAGGTGAGCGTGGCGTTGGTCCACGCCATCAGGTCGTGGCGGTCCTCGTCGGGGACACCCATCAACATGGCGATGGCCTGAAGGGGCAGCTCCACCGCCACGTCGAGGAGAAAGTCGCACCGGCCCCGCGCCGCCACGGCGTCGAGGATGGCGGCGGTGCGCGCTCGCAGCTCCGGCTCGAGCAGGGCGAGGGCCCGGGGTGCCACGGCCGGCGTCACCAGGCGGCGGATCCGATGGTGGCGGGGGTCGTCCATCATGTTGAGCAGCACCCCGGCCGCGAACCCGTAGGGGAGGTCCTCGATGAGGGTGCCCCCGCCCGGTGCGCCGGGCGCCCGCTCCGAGGAGAACGTCGCCGCGTCGGACCCGATGGCCTGCATGTCGGCGTGGCGGCTCACCACCCAGAAACCCACCCCGCCGGGCGTGTGTGGTGTCGGCTCGTGCCACCACACCGGCGCCTCACGGCGCAGTTGGGTGAAGACATGGTGGGGGAAGCCCGAGGCGAAGAGGTCGAGATCGGTAAGGTCGATCTCCGCCAAATCCACCTAGCGACTCCCTTCGTGGTGATCGTCAAGGCCCGCCCGGCCATATGGGCTTCTGCACAATATGCCAGTGCCACGCGACGATCCGCAGGCTCGGCGTCGTCGCCGGAGGAAAGAGGGCGCTCGTGCGGGCTGTCCACCACGACACGGCGCGACCCCGCGTGTACCGCCGACTCACGGCGCGTGCGGACAATGCAGCGGTGACGCGAAACGGCCCCGCCACATGGGCGGGGCCGTTTCGCTGTTCCCCGTGCCTCGACGGCTCGGAGCGATGCATTCGTCGTTAGCTGGTCTTCAAGGCCTTCAGCGCCGTGATGCTCCCGGTCAGGCCGACGCAAACCGAGCCACTCGCCTTGCCCGGAACCTTGATACCGTCGCCATGGTCGGCAGTCACCTTTGCGGTGAACTTGTCGGCGATGGGCTCCTTGGCTGCCCCCTTGACGTAGCCGGGGCACTTCTTGGCACTGGTCGCACCGACCACGGGCGCACCGATGGTGGTGGTGCTACCGCTTACCCAGTGGATCGTGCCACCCGCGGCCAACACCGTAATCGAGAGTCCGGTGGCTTTCCCGCCGGTGACCCCTCCGGTGCATCCGCTGACGGTCAGGACGGTGGTGCCGCTGATTGTAGTGCACTCAATCTTCGCGCCCGCGAACGCCGGGGTGCTGATCGCCATGGTTGCCCCAGCCACCGGAATGATCATGGCTGCGGTCAAAAGAAGTGCACGACGCATACTTCCCCGCATACTTCCCCCTTTTTTTGTTGAGGCTCCAGATGCCCAGAGATACCCCGCTGCGGCGCACCTCGCAATGCAGACTAGAGCAATTATGGGTGGCGCGCACCCTAAATCGCGGGATTCCCTCACCATCTACCGCGCTCACTACCGTCAGCGGTGGCGAGCTGATGTGGTGACCGACGGGTAACTCCTCTCGTCGAGTACCGGCATGACGAACGGTCATCTCGCGTCACAAGAAATGCGAATGTTGTCAATCTTGGGGGTCCCGATCGCTTATCAATATTGACGATGGCGCTGTCCTGAGGGTCCTGAGCACCACATCCCCGTTCTCGGGGATGGACGTCTCAAGGTCTTGAGCAGGGGGCTCCATCCCCTCCCGCATCGCCGCATCGCTTGTGCACCGAGCGGGGAGCCATTGGGAAGACCCGGGCCGTGGCGGTCCGCCCACGGCCTCGATGCCAGGTGCCAGCAATCCGGTGCGAAAGGGCGCGCCTCAGGGCAGCGGGATGGTGATCGTGACCCCTGTGGTCGGAGGCGCGGTGGTGGGGATGGGACGGGGCCGCGTCACCCGGGTGGTCGACGGGTTGCGGGGGAATGTGGTCGTGGTCGGGGGCGGCCTCTGCACCCGGGTCGTGGTCGTGGTTGGGGCCGCGGACGTGGTGGGCGAGGGCCCTGTGGTGGAGGAGGGGCCGGTGGTGACCGACGAGCCCGCGGTGGTTGCCGGTTTGGTGGTGGCCGTGGGCTTGGTAGTGGAGGACGACTTGGTGACGGTCTTGGGCTTGGTGGTCGAGGACGACTTCACCGACGTCGTGGTGGCCTTGACCGCCGTGGAGCTGCTGGCCGGGGCGCCACTCGACGCCGCCACCGCGGGGGAATTCGAGGTCGGAGGAGCGGTGCTCGGCGCCTGGCTCGTCGAGGACGCCTGGCTGGTCGTGGACCCCACCGGCACGGCATCGGACCCGCCCCCGGCCAGGCGGTCGTTGCCGGCCGACGGCGGCGCACTCGTGGCCACGCCCGCGATCGACGCCGCCACCACGGTGGCCACGAGGACCAGGACCACGACGAGCGCCGAGCGCAGACCCGACGCGCTAGGGCTCCGGAGGAAGACTGGGCTCCCCCGCAGTCGCGAGCGCACCCGGGCGCGCCCTGCCGCCGACAACCGCTCCCACGCCGTGGCCCGTTTGACGCGGAGGCTGACCCTCAGGGGATGGCCGAGAGGCGCGAAGGCCCCGAGCATGGCGACGGTCTGGTTGGGCAGGTCGTGGGTGGGGACGAGCACGCGCACCGGCCAGCCGTTGACGATGAGCTCCAGCAGCGTCGCCGGGCGCCCGTCGGGCGTCCGGCCGGCGTTGCGCACCACCTCGAGACCACCCATGGCCTCCCATGGCCACAGACGCTCCACGGAGGGCTCTTGGGCATCGCCGAGTGTCCACCCGGCTGGCTCGATGCGGAGATCGAACCCCGCGAAGCTCGCCCCTGCGGGGCCCGCCTCGCCTTCGACCACCCAAACATTCGGGAGTTTCACGCTGCGTACATTTCTCTGACCGTCACCGCAACATCGCCCTCCACGGTTCCGGATGCTAAGAGTTGATCGCGGATCATGGAAATCCAACCACGACCCGTAATCACCACATCACGGATCGTCGGTCCGGGTTCTATCAGACGTGCCACGCGCGTCCGGGGATGCTCGACGGAGCGCTCCGAAGGGCACGCCGAAGCGCCCGAAGTACGCGCCGAAGCGCAGTCCTACTGCCCCAATGACGCGGTCCCACCCCGCAGGTGGCGGCTGACGTCACCGACGAGATCGGTCGTGAATCGTCGTTCGACGAAACACCACACCCCCGCTCGACACTCGAAGACGTCGCGATAGCGCCCGGCCACGATGGGTTGCAGCGGCAGGTCGGGAAGGGCCTGCAGAACCGTGACATAGGAGCGTGATCGGGCCGTCCCCGACCCGTGGTCCACGTCGATCTGGATGTTGGTGGTCACGTGCTTGGTGCGCGGCGTGCCGTCCTCGTAGACGCGCACCATGGCGCGGAAGATCTTCTCGACCGCCTCGCGACCGCTCACCACTGCGTCGCCGTCACCGCCGAACACGGCGTCGGCGAACATCTCGCCCAGGCCGCCGAAGTCACCGGCGTCCACGAGCTCGGCGTAGCGGGAGATCAGGTTCTCGATGGACCTGGTGCTGTGCTCTGGGTCGGGCCCTTCCACGATCGTGACCGTAGCCCCACGCTCAACCGGGGAGGTGCATCAACTCGATTCGGACCCCGTCGGGGTCGGTGCAGTAGACGAAGTCGAGGGCACCGGAGGATCCGAAGGTGGTTCGGGTGCTCCACAGGACCGAGCCCCCGAACGACTCGACGACCCGCGCCACGGCGTCGAGGTCCCCCACCCGCAACGACAAGTGGGTGATGCCGAGCTGGTTCATGGGCCGGCGCACCGGCTCACCGCGGTGACCGGGAGAGTCGAAGTGCAGCAGCTCGATCGACATGCCGTCACGGGAGACGAAACGCGACTGCAAGGCGACGTCGTCGACCTCCATGAGCCGCCCGAACTCCGCGCCCACGGTGTGGGACTGCACGAGCTCGAACCCGAGGCCCTCGCAATAGAAGCGCACGGATCGTTCGAGATCGCTCACGCAGATCCCCACGTGCGAGAACGTTACGTCCACTGTCCCTCCATCCGCCGATGACGCCGGTGCCGCCGGTGCCGCCGGTGCCGCCGGTGCCGCCGCTTCCCAAGCTTGGCCCTCGTCCGCGGTCGCAGTCAGATCCTTGCCGCAGACAGATGGCTGCTGCGGGCAGATCCTTGACTCGGGGGCAGCAGCACGGAAACCTCGTCTCGTGTCCCCGGTCGATCAATTGGGCGACGACCCCGTCTTCGAGATCCCGAGGATCCCCGTCTCGGCCGGAGCCCTGATCTTCGACCGCCTCGGGCGTCTTCTCGTGCTGAAGCCGACCTACAAGAAGGGATGGACTGTCCCCGGCGGCCAGATGGAGGACAACGGCGAGACCCCGTGGGAGGCGTGCCGGCGGGAGGTGCGCGAGGAGAGCGGGCTGATCGTCGACTCCGGTCACCTGGTGTGCGTGGATTTCCTCCGCCCCCGTCCCGAGCGACCCGGCGGGGTCCGGTTCCTCTTCGACTGCGGCACTTTCGACGACGAGACCTTCGCCGGCATCGTCGTCCAGGAAGACGAGATCTCCGAGTACCGCCTCGAGGACCTCGCCACCGCCCTCGGGCTCTTGAGCGGACCGCTGCGCCGCCGGGTACGGGCCTGCGTCGGCGCCAAGCGCACCGTGTACCTCGAAGACGGGCGTCCCGTGGGCGAGGGCTCCGGAGGCTCCGCCTAGCCGAGCGCTTCCTGGGCCCTGCGCAGCTGCCTCAGCCGCTCAGCAGCCTCAGCTGCGCAGGAGCGATCCCGGCCGGGCGTCGAGCCCTTCGGGCACCGGCTCGCCGTCTGTGCGGATGGGCACCCCGTTGACGAGGACGTGGGTCATCCCGACCGGCTGATCGGCCGTGAGCCTCTCCCCGTTCGCCGGGAAATCGAAGACGCGGCGCAGCGGGCCGGGGGCGACCACCGCAGGGTCGAACACGCAGAGATCGGCGGCCTTGCCCACCTCCACAGTTCCCCGGTCGGTGAGCCCGTACACCCCGGCGGGCTCGGCGGTGAGCTTGTGCACGGCGCGCTCGAGGGACATGACGCCGCGGTCGCGCACCCAGTTGCCCAACAGGTCGGTGGCGAAGCAGGCGTCGCACAACTGCGACACGTGCGCCCCGGAGTCGGCCAGACCGAGCAGGACGTTGTCGCGCGGCAGCAGCCAGGCGATGGCGTCGGGGTCGTTGTTGGCCAGCACCGACCAGAACCGGGCCTTGAGATCGTCGGCGAGCGAGATGTCGAGGACGACGTCGAGCGGCGTACATCCCCGTTCCTCGGCAATGTCGACGATGGGACGGTCGACCAGCTCAGGATGCGAGGCCGACTCCGCCACCGACACCGACGGCCAGTTGAAAGGGAAGTTGCCGTCGCCGCCCGAGAGGTCCTCCCACGTCTCGGCGCGCCACGCCGGGTCGCGGTAGGCGGCCTTGCGCTGTTCGAGGTCGAGGCCCATGAGCTTGGCGAAGCTGGACCGGATGTTGAGGGTGAAGGGCTCGGCCAGGTTCATCTGGAACACGAGAGGCCGGCACGAGACCTGCGGCCACACCTCGACGCCTTCGGCCCGGGCGGAGTCGTTCTCGGCCACCACCTTCTCGTGGTACGGGTACCCCTTCACCGTGAGGAGGGCCGTCCACGTGATGGGCCGCCCCACGTCACGCTGGATGTCGAAGAGCTGTCGGTTGGGGATGACCCCTCCCGGGAGCAGCGCCACGACTCCCTTGCCCGAGTCGTGCACCGGCACGAAAAGGGCACGGAGCTCTTCGAGGTCGGCCACCCGCGACGGGACCGGGCGGCCGCCGTCCCCGTTGTGGGTCGGCGATGCGCTCGACGCGAACCCCATGGCACCCGCCGCCATGGACTCGGCCACCACGGCCTGCATGCGCGCCAGCTCCTCGGAGGTGGCCGGCCGCTCGTAGGCCTCCTCCCCCATCACGTACATGCGAACGGCGGTGTGCCCCACGTAGCACCCGTAGTTGAGCGCCGTGCCGCGACGCTCGACGGCATCGAGATACTGGGGGAAGGTCTCGAACTCGTCCCAGGGGACGCCGACCGACAGCGTGTCGAAGCTCATGTCCTCCACGTGCTGAAGGGTGCGGGCCAGCAACGACACGAGCTCGGGGCGGATGGGCGCGATGGAGAACCCGCAGTTCCCGGCGACGACGCTCGTCACACCGTGGAACGACGACGGCGTGAGCCACGGGTCCCAGAACACCTGGGCGTCGTAATGGGTGTGGATGTCGATGAACCCCGGCGCCACCACCTGTCCCGAGGCATCGAGCTCGCGCTCGCCTCGCAGGCCCTGGCCCACGGCGACGATGCGTCCGTCGGTCACGGCCACGTCGGCGGCCCGGGCCGGGGCGCCCGTCCCGTCGATCAGCGAACCTCCCCGGATCACGATGTCGCCGTCCACGGTCGCCTCCTCCGGTCGCAGTTCCGGGGCCGTCGTCGGCCGACGGTCGCAGTTCCGGGGCCGTCGTCGGGCGCCGGCCCACCTGCATCGTCGCAGACCCGGCCCGGCCGTGCCTAGGCTCCGCGCCGTGCGGGTGCTGGCGGCGTGCTCTCTCGGGGGTGCCGGGCACCTGAACCCGCTCCTGCCCTTTCTCGGTGCGGCGCGCGCCCGAGGCCACGAGACACTCGTTGTGGGGCCACCGGCCTTGCGGGACATGGTGGAGCTGGCCGGCTACCCGTTCCGGGCCGGCGGTGAGCCCCCCGAGCACGAGGTGGCCCCCATACGCGAGCGCCTGCCGGTGGCTCCTCCCGAAGAAGCGTCGGTGCTCGGCAATCGGGACCTGTTCGGCCGGCTGGCGACCCTCGCCATGCTGCCCGGCATGGAGCAGGCCTGTGCCCGATGGGCTCCCGACTTCGTGTTGCGAGAGCCCTGCGAGTACGCGTCCGCCGTGGTCGCCGGGAACGGGCACATCCCGGTCGCACAGGTCGCCATCTCGCTGGCCCAGGGCGAAGCCGCCTCCATCGCGGCGGCCGCGCCCGCCCTCGAGGAGCACCGCCGTGGCCTCGTCGACGAGCTGTTGGTCTCTCCCTACCTGACCCGATTCCCCGCCTCGCTCGACCCGTCACCGTTCCCCACCACCGTTCGCTTCCACGAACCGCCACCGCCGACCGGCGACCCGCTCCCGGATTGGTGGGACGGATCCGCCGCGCCGCTCGTCTACGTGTCGTTCGGGACCGTGCTCGGGCACATGTCCATCGCGGCGGGGGTGTACCGGACGGCGTTGGCTGCGGTCGAGGGCCTCGACGTCCGGGTCCTGCTTACGGTGGGGCGCCAGTTCGACCGTTGCGACCTCGGTCCGATCCCGGTCAACGTCCACGTCGAGGCCTGGCTGGACCAGGCCGACGTCTTCCCCCGGGCCGCCCTGGTGGTGTGCCACGGGGGGTCGGGAACGGCGTTCGGTGCCGTGGCCGCCGGTCTTCCGGTGGTCGTGGTGCCCGTGTTCGCGGACCAGTTCGTCAACGGCCGGCGCATCGCCGAGACCGGAGCCGGGCTGGTCGTCGAGGTGGATCCCCCCTCCTGGGCGGATCAGCGGCGGGTGATCGCAGCAGAACACGCGCCGCGTGTCAGACACGGGATCGAGACCGTGCTCGGAGAACGTTCCTACCGGGACCGGGCCCGGGCCATCGCCGCGGAGATCGCCGCCGCGCCCGGGGTCGACGACGTGCTCGACACTCTGCTGCTCACGGCGGGACCGGGCCCTACCCCTTGACGAAGCGCAGACGCGCCACCTGCTGTTCCCATCCGCTGTCGCGCCAGAACCCGGTGGCCCGCCCGTCGGTCTCGACCACGATGGCCTGCAGCCGGAGCGCGCCCGCGTCGGCCAAGCGCTTCTCCGCCACCTCGACCAGGCGTCGACCCAGACCCCTGCGACGGTGATCGGGCGCCACGACGAGTCGGTACACCGAACCGCGCCAGCCGTCCCAGGCCGCGATCACCGACCCCACGACGGCGCCGTCGGATTCGGCCACGATCAGGGCTTCGGGGTCGTGGTCGAGGAGCCCGACGAGGCTTCGGACGTCGTCGGTGTGGCTCGGCTCGGCGCCGGCTCGGCGCCATAGGGCGAGTACGGCGGCCACATCGTCCACGCCGGCGCAGCGGATCGTCGTCGCCATCGGTCAATCCTAAGATGCCGGCGGGCAACCGGCTACGGACCGGACGACCCCAGCATCTCGGGTGATGCCGTGGTCGCGTCCGGCGGTGTAGCCGCCGGCGACGACCAGCGCGTGCCCCGTGACGAACGACGCGTCCGCCGACTACACGAACGCGGCCGGCGAGGCGATCTCCGAGGGCTGCCCGATGCGCCCCAGCTTGTGCTCGGCGACGATCTCCCGCTTGGCCCGCTCCATGCCGGGTAGACCGAAGACGACGTCCTGGGACATCGGCGTAGCGATCATGCAAGGGGGCTCGGGAGCCGAGCGCCTTCCTCGGAAGTCTTTCGTACCGACCTCGGGTTTCAGCCGAGACTCGCCCTTCACCTGCGACGCCACTCTCAGCCAGCCGGGTTAGCTGCCTCTGCTCGTGCGCGACGTATGGCCTCCGGGCCTGCGCTGGTGGCGTCGATCACAACGGCTCGGTGCATTTGCTGTGCACACGCCATCAGGAGCCTTGGACGAGGAGTCGTGAACAGGCCCGCTGCGCGGGGTCCTGGCGCCAACCGACCTCCAGGGCAAGGGACGTCCGTGGCCGGTGATCACCAGGGAAGGCGGGTTCCTCGGTTCATCCGACTCCGACGAGCTTGACCCAGACCCCCGACCGACCCTATGCCCCACAGGTCGCGGAAGGCCAGACGGGGCGTCGCGGGCTGCGACTGTGTCGCCCCAGGGGTCACAGGAGGCTACGGAGCGCGATGCGGGGAGCGCCAAGTGCCAGGATCCCGGACCCATTGGAACCATCCACCAAGGGTGGGGACGAGAACCAGCCCCTGCGCGGAGGCCAACTCGCTCGCATCCAGGAGCGTGCCCTGGCGGTGTTCCTCCATCCCGTCGGAGAAGCTCACCACGAACCACGTCAGGCGGCTGTCCTCGCCCTCGGCAAGGCGCCCAGTGACTCTTTCGATCTCAGTCATGGGCCACGAGACCATGATGGACCTGAGGATGGACCAGGCATAGGGTCCTACGGCTCCCAACTGGGCCAGGTTGGACGAAGAGACAGTGGGCCTCGCCGCTGCCCAGGCCCCCAGGACAAGCCCCCTCTACAGGTGGCAGGCCCTTGGGACTGGCGGGGCTTGGTGCCGAGCCCCGAGGAGCCACCGAAACGGGGGGTCAGACCAGACAGCCCCCGCCCGTGGGGGGACGCTCAGGGCCCGGTCGCGGAGGCTCCTGGACGACACCTGACCTTGTGCCCCAGGCGGTGCGGCTGCCCGGCGCTGGAGGACGGCTTCAGGGACCTGACAGCCCCAGCATCTCGGTGACGCCGTGGTCACGACCGGCGGTGTAGCCGCCGTCGACGACCAGCGCGTGCCCCGTGACGAACGACGCGTCCGCCGACAGCAGGAACGCGGCCGCCGATGCGATCTCCGAGGGCTGCCCGATGCGCCCCAGCTTGTGCTCGGCGATGATCTCGCGCTTGGCCCGCTCCATGCCGGGTAGACCGAAGATGACGTCCTGGGACATCGGCGTGTCGATGAACCCGGGGCAGATCGTGTTCACACGGATGCCCTTGGGTGCGTAGTCGATCGCCATGTTCTTGGTGAGGATGACCACACCTCCCTTCGACGCGCTGTAGGCGCTGCCGCCGGCGGTGCCCTCGATGCCCTCGATGCTGGCGATGGTGACCAGGGCGCCGCGCTCGTCATCGACCCGTGGCTGCTCCAACATGCGCGCCACGACGTGCTTGGCCGTCAGGAACGTGCCGTAGAGGTTGACACCCACCACACGGTTCCACTCCGCGGCGTCGACCATGTGCACGGCCCCGCCTCCGGCCACACCGGCCGCGTTGACGAGACCGTCGACGCGCCCGAACATCGCGGTCGCCTCGTCCACGAGTCGAATGACGGAGGCCTCGTCGGTCACGTCGACCGTGGTGAAGGCCCACGCTGCTGCACCGGAAGGCTCACCGGGCGCGTCGGCGGCCGGGGCCAGGTCCGCGCCCAACACGGTGGCTCCCTCTTGGAGGAGGCGGGCCGCACACGCCCGGCCGATGCCCGATGCCGCCCCGGTGACGATCACGTTCTTGCCCGCCAGCCCGCGCATGGGACCCCCTCGTCGTCGCTCCCCCTCGACAGCTTGTCGCCGGGTGGGCTGGATGATAGGACCCTCGTCCATGCAGTTCGCCCTGTTCTACGAGATCCCCGTCCCCCAACCGTGGGGGCCCGATAGCGAGCACACCGCGTACAAGAACGTCCTCGCCCAGGCGGTGGCGGGCGAGCGCTACGGATGGGACGCGTTCTGGACCGTCGAGCATCACTTTCTCTCCGAGTTCTCGCACTGCTCGAACCCCGAGGTCCTCTACGGGGCCGTGGCCGCGCTCACCGAGCGCATCCGCATCGGCTACGGGGTGCGGCTCATGCCCCAGCCCTACAACCATCCCGTGCGCACCGCGGAGTCCGTGGCGGTGCTGGACCTTCTCTCCGACGGCCGCGTGGACCTCGGGACCGGTCGTTCCTCGACCCGGGCCGAGCTCGAAGGATTCGGAGTCGACCCGGCCGAGACCCGGGCCATGTGGCAGGAGGCCATCGGCCATGTCGTGGGGTGCTGGACCAACGACGAGTACGAGCTCGCCGGCAAGTACTGGAAGATGCCCAAGCGCCGCGTCCACCCCAAGCCGCGCCAGGACCCGCACCCGCCCATCTGGGGGGCGACGAGCAGTGAGGACGGGCACCGCCAGGTCGGCGCCCTGGGACTGGGCCTGTGCTCCTTCGCCGTCGGCGTCTCCCCCCAGGAGGTCAAGGCCAAGGTCGACATCTACCGCCAGGCGGTGGAGGGTTGCACCCAACCCATCGGGGCCTTCGTGAACAACCGCGCCGCCACCTTCACCATGGCGCTGTGCGCGCCCGATCGCGCCTCGGCCCACGACATGGCTCGCGAGTCCTTCGAGTGGTACCCCAAGACCGGCGCCCGCCAGATCGCGTCCATGACGGACTGGATGATCGAGCGGGACCAGGACCTGGGCTCCTACGCCTATGCGGCGGACATGAAGAAGATCGACGACGAGGGCGCGCTCGACCTCCTCTCCCTCGAGTACCTGGTGGAGGCCAACGCCTGCGTGCTCGGCACGCCCGAGGACTGCATCAAGACCGTCCGGCTCTACGAGGAGGCCGGCATCGACCTGCTGCTGTGCCTGGTCAACCCGTACAACGTCCCGCACGAGGCCGTCATGCAGACCATCGAGCTCATGGGGAAAGAGGTCATTCCCCACTTCCACCACTGATGGTGGCCCTCCCGCCTCTGGACCCCGAGCTTGCCGAGGCGCTGGCCCGGTTCCCCGCCGGGGTCGACCCCGGTTCGCACCTCCAGGACATCAACGTCGTCAAGATGTTGCGCTCCACCCTCGACTTGCTCCAGGCCACGGGGGGCACCCTGCCCACCGACGAACGGGTCACGGTGCAGGACCACTCCATGCCCGGGGTCGAGGCCGGCACCGACATTCCCCTGCGCGTCTACACACCGGTTGCCGGCACCGGCGGTGCTTCACCCGGCTTGGTGTTCTTCCACGGCGGCGCCTTCGTTCTCGGCGACCGCTTCACCGAGGAGCTGCGCTGCTTGCGCTACGCGGCCGAGGCCGCCTGCGTGGTGGTATCGGTGGACTACCGCCTGGCACCGGAGCATCCCTATCCCGCCGCCGTGGAGGACTGCTTCGCCGGGCTCCAGTGGACGGTGGCGCACGCCGGGGAACTGGGTGTCGACCCGGGACGGGTGGGGGTCGCCGGGAGCAGTGCCGGGGGTGCCCTGGCGGCCGCCGTGGCGCTCATGGCGCGCGACCGGGGCGGCCCGGCCCTCGCCTTCCAACTCCTCAACTACCCGGTGATCGACGACAGGATGCAGACACCGTCGATGCGCGCCTTCCACGCCACTCCGCTGTGGACGAGCGGGGCCACCGCCGACATGTGGCAGTACTACCTGGGTGACCCCGGCGAGCGGGGCGACGTGTCGCCGTACGCCGCCCCGGGGCGCTGCCGCGACCTGAGCGGCCTGCCTCCGTCCTACGTGCTGACCGCCGAGCTCGACCCGCTGCGCGACGAGGGCATCGCCTACGCGAGCCGGCTCATGGAGGCGGGCGTGCCCACCGAGCTGCACACGGTGGCGGGCGCGTGCCACGGGTTCGACATCGTCGCCGCCGACGGCGACCTCGGCCGGCGCGCCATCGAGGAGCAGGTGCGCGCCCTGCAGCGGGGGTTGATGCCCGCTACCGACTGACCTTCGGTCCGGACTTCCCTGCGGGCCTCCCCGTCACCAGCCCGTCGAGCAGGACCCGGGTCGACGCCGCTATGTCGTCGACGGCACGCTCGAACGTGGCCCGATTGGCCTCGGACGGGGCGCGATACCCGCTCACCTTCCTCACGAACTGCAAGGCGGCAGCCCGCACCTCCTCGTCGGGTACGGCTTCGGGGCTCCGCAGGGTCACGATGCTTCTGCACATGCCGACACCGTGCCACATCCGGGGTGTGGTCGTCCCGCCACTGTCACCCAGAGCCACGAGCGGTGAGCCGGGACCTATGGCCCTGAACAGTGCCCCCGAACGGCCCTCCAAGAGACGCCCGGGCGAAGCGCAAGGTGGGGGAGACGACGCGTACAGATGAGTGAGCGATGACCCCAGCCCAACGCTGTGACGAGATCATCCGGTTGATCGACGAGGTCCTCGGGGCCGAGGGATGTGGCGAGCCTGTGAGCAGGCAGAATCGACGCCACCAGGACACATGGCTCGACCGGCGCTTCGTCCTGGCCCGACCCGAGAACGGGCCCTGATGGCTCGGCGCCTCCACCACCCCGGCTACTCGTTCCTGTGGGACCTCCTCGACCTGTGCAGGTCGGCCTTCCTCCACACCTCCCCCTCGTCCTGAGCGCGGCCCCGGGCCGGGCCATGATGAGGCGGTGGAGATCAGCCTCGTGCTCGACAGCGGCGATCCCCGGGCACTGACGGAGTTCTGGGCCCGGGCCCTCGGGTACGTCGTGGCGGGCTCGGTCGAGAATTACGTCCTGCTGGTCCCCGAGGGAGCCGCGGGGCCGAAGCTGCTCCTCCAGCGGGTTCCCGAGCCCAAGAGCGACAAGAACCGGATGCACCTCGACATCGAGGTTCCCGACATCGAAGGCCAGGCGTCACGGCTCCAGGAGTTGGGAGCCACCCGCCTCACCGCGTCGGCACTGGCCGAGCACGACAACCGCTGGATCGTCATGGCGGACCCCGAAGGCAACGAGTTCTGCCTGTGCGAGGCTCCCGAAGCCTGACCCCGCCGGGGACGCCCGGGAGGGCGTAGGCCCGGTTCGACGCGATACGGTCCGGGCCTGTGGGGGCGGGCACCGGCGGAACGGTCGAGGTCACGTGGGGGCTGGTCGACCCCGGCACCCTGGCGCGGATCGTCGTGGTGTCCCCGCATTTCGACGACGCCGTCCTCGGGGCCGCGCACCTCATCGCGGGACACCCCGGCACGACGGTCGTCACCGTGCTGGGCGGTCGGCCCCCCGCGTACCCCGACGTGCCCACGTCCTGGGACGCCTGCGGAGGTTTCGGGCCGGGCGACGACGTGGTCGCCATCCGTCGGGAGGAAGACCGCTCCGCCATGGCGTACCTGGAGGCCACGCCGGTGTGGCTCGACTTCCCCGATCACCAGTACCTGGCCAAGGACGAGCGACCCCGTCCCCCCGAGGTGGCCCCGGTGCTCGCCGAGGCGGTCTCCGCCGCCGCCCCCAGCGCCGTGTTCCTGCCCATGGGGCTCGCCAACCCCGACCACGTCCTCACCCACGACGCCGGACTGCTGGTGCGGGAGGCGCTGGGCGGGTCGGACAGCCCGATGGCGTGGTTCTGCTACGAGGACCACGGGTACAAGCACATCCCCGGCATCCTGGCCTGGAGGGTCGCCACGCTGTTCAAGGGCGGGTTGTGGCCGACGCCGGCGGTCGTGCCCATCGAGCCCGACATGGTCCGCAAGCGCGCCGCCATCGACCATTACAAGAGCCAACTGCCGCCCCTGCAGCGCGACCATGTGCTCGACGAGAGGCTGGACGCCAACGTCCCCGAGCAGTACTGGCGGCTCGAGCCTCCCCCCTTGGGTTGGGAGAGGCTCGCGGACACCATCTAGCGGACACGGTCTAGAGGAAGGATCGGTCGATGAAGGGACTGCTCTACGGGGTCCGGCCCGACAAGTGGGACGCGCCCGACGAGTCCAACCCGCTCCTGATGGGCCTGGCCCGCACCCCGATGAAGCTCGTCGACCTCGACGAGCCACGCCCGGCGCGGCCGGGGTGGGTCATGGCCAAGACCCGGATGACAGGGATCTGCGGGTCCGAGGCCAAACAGGTGTTCATGGACTTCGGCGAGCGCAACACCGACAGCCCGCTGGCCAACCTCTTCACCTTCCCCACCATCCTGGGCCACGAGGTCGTGGCGGACGTGGCCGACGTGGGCCCGGGGGTCCCGGGTCTCGAGGTCGGCCAGCGCGTGGTGCTCAACCCCTGGCTGTCGTGCGCGCCACGCGGTATCGAACCCGTGTGTCCGTCGTGCGAGAACGGCGACTACAGCTTGTGCTGGCACTTCACCGAGGGGCCGCTGGCGGCCGGGATCCACACCGGAACGTGCAAGGACGCGCCCGGCGGTTTCGCCGACTACTTCCCGGCCCATCACACCATGCTCTTCCCCGTTCCCGAGGGCGTCCCCGACGAGGTGGCCGTGTTCGCCGATCCCTTCGCGGTCTCGCTGCACTCGGTGACGCGCCATCCCCCGCCCCCCGGCGGACGGGCCCTCGTGTACGGCGCCGGTGCTCTGGGCACCACCGCGACGGCCATCCTGCGCGCCCTGTACCCCGACGTCGAGGTCATGGTGGTGGCCCGCTTCCCGACCCAGGCCGCTCTGGCGCGGCGCCTCGGTGCCACGGTGGTGGCCCCCGAGCCGCGCCAGGCGCTGATCGAACAGGCCGCAGCCTGGTCGGGCGGCGTCTTGCAGCCGGTCCACGAGGGACTGCCCATGGCACACCCGGGCAACATCGACGTCGTCTACGACACCATCGGGAAGCCCGAGACCTTCGAGGTGGGAGTAAGGCTGCTCAAAGCGCGCGGGACGCTCGTCAAGAGCGGGGTCCACGGGCCCGGACGGTGGGAGTACTCGCCGCTCTACTTCAAAGAGATCACCTGGGTGGGATCGAACGCCTTCGGGGTGGAAGAGGTCGAGGGCGTGCGCAAGCACGGCATCGCCCACTTCCTCGACCTGGCCGACCAGGGCCGAGTCGACCTCGACGGGATGCTCACCCACACCTTCCGGCTCGAGCAGTGGCGAGAGGCGTTCACCGTCCTCGCCGAGCAGGAGAGCAGCGGCGCCATCAAGGTGGCATTCGACTTCCGCTGACTGCGCTCCGGTTGGCATCCCCCGCTCTCCGGCTCCCCCATCCGTGACCGGCCGCCGTGACCGGGCGCCGTGATCTGGCGCCGTGACCTGGCCCGTGACCTGGCCCGACGCCCGGTGGCCCGGCGCTGGCGAGGGTCGATGTATCAGGGCGGCTCCCACGGCCTCGGTTCACATGAGGAGGTGTGCCCCACCGGCCTGGGGCGATGACGCCGCGCCGTCTGGGAGGTCCGTGGCGAATCGGCGCGCGCCGAGAAGAGCGAAGAGTCGCGCAGGACCAGTTGACGATGGATCCCTCGTTGGGTAAGAACCGGCTGGGCGGACTCATCGAGTTAGCCAGGGGGGCGCAGATGCGCATGAGACGGTTTGCCATGATCATGGTCAGCGCCAGCTTGATCTTCGGATTGGGCGGCCTGGTCCTCGCCAGCACCACGGCCTCGGCTCAAGGCGCGCCCGCCCTGAAGCTGTCGGGTGGCTCGCCCAAGCCATGCAGCGTCAAGAAGGACACCATCACCAACGGATGCAGCATCAAGGTCAAAGGCTCCAATTGGCCGAAGTCGGCTGCGGTGAAGGTCGTCGAATGCAATGCCAAGGTGACCAGCGGTGACGTCCACGCATGCTCGGCCGGCGACTCCGTGACGTCGGGGCGCACCGGGAGGTTCTCGGTCAGGAGCTTCACCGTCAGCCTCGGCACCGTCGGCGACGGGAGCTGCAGCGCGTCGGGCACCGCCCCGACGTGCTACGTCGAGGCCACCAGCGGCGTGGACACGGTGCGGGCTTCCTTTACGGGAGGCGTCACCGGCGGCGGCACCTTCACCTGGGACGGGTTCAACTGGACGACGATCGTCCGCCACGGGGAGTTCACCCAGGGCGAGACCGAGTGCAACATCCCCGGGGCAGTGGCGGTGGCCGACAACATCCTGACCATCACCACCAAGCACGAGAGCGCGACCTGTGGTGACTCCCTCAACCCACCGGTCAATGCGCCTTACACGACCGGTGACGTGCAGTGGACGAGCAACAACTTCACCTATGGCACCGTCACCTACGAAGCCAAGGTTCCCGCCAAGACCACGAGCCTGTGGCCGGCGGTCTGGTTCTTGACGACTAAGTGTCAGGCCACCAACGTCGCCGCCGGCGAGACGGGCTATGAGTCCTGTCCTCAGATCTACACCTCGACCTACGAAGAGATCGACGCCACCGAGTGCTACCAGAGCGAATGGTGCCAGTTGGCGCTGGCGCAGCCTTCGAGCTTCCCAGTTTGCATTTATCCGGTCGACACCGCCTGGCACACCTACAAGATGATCTGGAGCCCCACGTCCGTGTCGATCACCATGGACGGGCAGCCGACCGGTTGCGACTTCACGTCGGCACAGGGGTACGTCATCCCCCATACGCCGATGTTCATGATCATCCAGACCCAGACCGGGGGATCGGGCGGGACACCCAACAATGCGGAATTGCCTGCCGTGTTCCAGGTGGCCGACGTCAGCTACTCCTCTTCGTACTAGCGAGATTCCCGCGAGATATCCGCACCCCATCCACAGCTCTGTGGATGGGGTGCGTGAACGATTTGTGGGCGGCCGAGCCTGGAAGTGAACTCACGCTGAACGTTGCGTGACAACTCCTGTCCCGGACGCGGCCGCCCGGCAAATCGTCCTAGGCGGCCACCGCGCCGGAGCCAGCGCCGCTCACCGCGCCCTCGAGCGCGGCGGCCAGCACGTCATCGACGGTCTCGGCGAGATGGAACGTCATCTCCTGGCGCACGCTCTCGGGCACGTCCTCGAGGTCCGACCCGTTGCGGGCGGGCAGGACCACGTCCCTCAACCCGGCCCGGTGCGCGGCGAGCACCTTCTGCTTGACCCCGCCGATGGGCAGGACCCTTCCCTGCAGCGTGACCTCGCCGGTCATCCCGACCACGGGCCGCACCGCCCGGTCAAGGAGCAGGCTCACCAGTGCCGTGGTCATGGTGACGCCGGCGGAGGGCCCGTCCTTGGGGACCGCCCCTGCCGGGACGTGCAGATGGAACCGCTTCCCCGTGAACGCGCCAGGATCGATGCCCAGCTCACCCGCGTGCGAGCGAACGAACGAGAGCGCGATCTCGGCGGACTCCTTCATGACGTCGCCGAGCTGCCCGGTCAGCGTGAGGCCTTCGGTGCCGTCCATGACGGTGGCTTCGACGAACAGCACGTCGCCACCGGTACCGGTCACCGCCAACCCCGTGGCCACACCCGGGACGCTCGTGCGGTCGGCGGCCTCGAAGAAGAAGCGCGGCCGGCCCAGCCAGTTCCGCACGTCTCCTTCTCCCACCACGACCGGAGCGACGACCGACTTCGACGCCAACTTCGTGGCGACCTTGCGCAACAGTCGTCCGATCTCACGCTCGAGGCTTCGCACACCGGCCTCGCGTGTGTAGTCGGCGGAGATGGCGCGCAGCGCCTCGTCTGAGACCTCCACCTCGTCGGACCGCAGACCGGTCCTCTCGAACTGGCGCCTCAGCAGGTGGTGCCGGGCGATGGTGACCTTCTCGTCCTCGGTGTAGCCGTCGATCCGGATGACCTCCATACGGTCGAGAAGGGGGCCGGGAATGGTCTCGGCCACGTTCGCCGTGGCCAGGAACAGCACCTTCGACAGGTCGAGCTCCACTTCGAGGTAGTGGTCCCGGAAGGTGTGGTTCTGGGCCGGGTCGAGCACCTCGAGCAGTGCCGAGGACGGGTCGCCGCGGTAGTCGGCTCCCAGCTTGTCCACCTCGTCCAACACGATCACGGGATTCATCGTCCCGGCCTCACGCAGGGCGCGTGCCAGCCGTCCCGGCTGGGCGCCCACGTAGGTGCGACGGTGCCCCCGGATCTCGGCCTCGTCGCGCACGCCACCCAGGGCGACGCGCACGAACTTGCGTCCCAGGGCGCGGGCCACCGACTCGCCGAGCGAGGTCTTGCCCACACCCGGGGGTCCGACCAGGGCGAGGATCGCACCCGAGCCGCGCGGCCCGGTGGAGACGAGCCCTCGGTCCGCCCGCAGCTTGCGCACGGCCAGATGCTCGAGGATGCGCTCCTTGACGTCGTTGAGCCCGTCGTGGTCCTCGTCGAGGATCCCGGCGGCGGCACTGACGTCGAGGTTGTCCTCCGATTGCACACCCCAGGGGAGCTCGAGAACGGTGTCGAGCCACGTCCGGATCCACCCGTGTTCCGGGCTCTGTTCACTGGTGCGCTCGAGCTTGTCGACCTCGCGCAGCACCGCCGTCCTCACCGCGTCGGGGAGGTCGCGCGCCTCGGTCTTGGCGCGGTAATCGTCCACCGAGCCTTCGTCGGCGCTCCCGTCGAGCTCGTTGAGCTCCTTGCGGATGGCTTCGAGCTGACGACGCAGCAGGAATTCACGCTGGGTCTTCTCCATGCCCTCTTCGACATTGGTCTTGATCTGTTCGCGCAGCGTCAGATCGGCGAGTGTCTCGCGCGCCCATCCCAGGACCAGACGCAGGCGCGCCTCGAGGTCCACCGTCTCGAGCACCTCCACCTTCTGGGCGAGGCTCAGGTCCGGCGAGTACCCCGACAGGTCCGCGATCTGCGAAGCGTCGGTGATGTCGCGCAGGCGCTCCGCCATACGGCGTGCGCCGCGCGTGAGGAGGATGTTCTCGAGCACGGCCCGGTACTCGCGGGCCAGCTCCTGGGCCCGTGCCGTCTCGGGGTCCTCGACGACGGGGTCGACCTGGACCCACAGCGCCTGGCCCGTCCCGGGCACGGCGGTACCGATGGTGGCCCGGCGCAGCCCGCTCACGACCACCGCCACGGGGCCTCCGGGCAGCTCGCCGGTCTCGAGGATCTTCGAGATCACCCCCACCGACGAGTAGCGGCCGTCGATGTGGGCCACGAGGACGAGCTCTCCGCCCACGGAGCCGGCGGCCTCGACGGCAGCCTTGGCCTCGTCGGTCTCCAGGGCCATGGTGAACACCATGCCCGGGAGCACGACTCCCGAGGTCAGCGGCAACAGCGGCAATGTCTGGTTCAGCTCGGTCATGGTCGTCCTGATCTCTTTCCCGCTCCGGCCCGCCCCTTCTGGGCGCGCCGGAAATCGTTGACCTTGCAACAACTGGGAGAGTACCGGGATTCCCGGGCCGAACAGCCGACGTCGTGCCTGGTCAGGGGCGGGCCGCCCGCCGGGCCCGGTCAGTCGGCGGGGCGGGGGGCGTCGTCGCGGACCAGGTGGGCGGCCACGAACAGGGACCCGTTCACGGTGACGGGCTGGAGCCGCCCGACGATGGGCACGATCTCCCCGTCGGCCGTCTCGGCCTCGGGATAGAGGCCGGGGTCCATCTCCCGGTCCCTGGGCTCCACCAGGTACCCGCGCCGATAGGCCTGGTGTCCCCAGCGCTTCTTGGTGGGCACGAGCATCTCCACGTACTCGCCGGCGATGTCGGAGCTCTCCATCTTGAAGAGCTCCTCGGCCGCCTTGTTCATCCCGAGCACGACACCCTGGAAATCGACGACGACCACCGCCACACCCTCCCCTTCGAACTCGGGGACGGCGGCGAGCACCTCAGCGGGGATGTCGAAGGTGGGCATCTCGGGGCTGCTCACGGAACCGCGCTCCTTCTCGTCGATCGTCGGCCCCCGACCGGGTTGCGGGCCGGCGACGGACTGGGTGAGAGCGTACCCGGACGCCCGTCCCGACAACCGAGACCCACCGGAGCGCCACGTAATGTCTTGCCGACCGGCGCGGTCGGAAGAGGTGGGGCATGTTGGTCCTCGTCACAGGAGCAACGGGGTTCATCGGGTCGCACACCGTCGCCGCGCTGCGACGTGACGGTCACGAGGTGCGGATCCTGGTGCGGAACCCCGACCGCATCGCGCCCGCGCTCGAACCCCACGGGGTCGATGTCTCGGTGGTCGAGGGCGACATGACCGACCCGGCCTCGGTCGCCACCGCGGTGCGAGGATGCGACGCCGTCGTCCACGCTGCGGGCGAAGTGGGGGTGGAGGGCGGCACCGGGCCCAAGACGACGGCCAATGTGGACGGGGTCCGTACCGTGATCTCCGCCGCCCTCGACGCCGGGCTGGACCCGGTCGTCTACACCTCGACCATCACGGTCCACCTCCCCACCGACGAGCCGGTCATCACCCCCACCACACCGCTGGCGGAACCGCTGTCTGCCTACGGCGCCTCCAAACGGGATGCGGAGCTCGTGGTGCGGAGGTGGCAGAGCGAAGGAGCACCCGTCACCAGCTTCACCATCGGCGGGGTCTACGGACCGCTCTCACCCCACCTCGACGGGAGCTTCGGCGCCGTGCTCGCCGCCCTGGAGACGTTCATGTTGGTGCCGCCCGGCGGGCTCGGCGTCGTCGACGTACGCGACCTCGCCACCATGCTGTCGCGCGCCGTCGAGCCCGGGCGCGGGCCACGCCGCTTCCTGGCCGGTGGTGGATATGTCACCTGGGCCCAGTGGACCGACGCTCTCGGCGTCGCCGCCGGCGTGGAGGTCGCGCACCAGGAGGTGACGGCGGCGGAGCTCATCGACCTCGGTCGCCAGTTCGACCGGCTGCGGGCCGAGGGCAGGAGCTCGGCACCGCTCTCCGAGGAAGCAGCCGTCATCATGACCAGCGGAGTGCCCACCGACGACAGTGCCACCGTCGTCGAGCTCGGCTGTGACTACCGGCCCCTGTCGGAGACCTTCGCCGACACCGTGCACTACCTGCGCTCGATCGGTCGACTGCCCCCGGCGCCACCCCGACGGTAGCCGTCGGGGTGGCGGGCGGTGGTGTCAGCCCTCTCCTCCGTCGGCATCGGTGGGCGCGTCGAAGTCCCCCATGACCGAAGGCTGCGCCTCGATCTTGCGTCGGATGAAGGCCTTCATGATGTCGGCGGTCAAGGCCCCGACCTGACCCGGGGTCTGGTCGAAGTCGATCATGAGCGCCTGGGTGGTGAACGCCGAGAGGTTGAGAGCAAAGGCGAGCACCAGGTCTCGGGGAGCTTCGCCCCGACCCCCTGCCGTCCGCCAGGCCAGGGCGGCGAGGAATCCCACCCCCCGGATCCGGTACTCGCGCCGGATCGTGGCCAGTTCGGAGAGAACCTCGGACTCCTTGTTGATGGGGGCGTGGATGTCCCAGAAGGCCTCTCCGAGTATGCGGGCGTTGCGGGCATGGATCGTCGAGGCCACCACCTCGAGCCAGCCGTCGAGGTCGTCGACGACCTGCGGTAGGGCCGCCAGGTAGCCGTCGAGATCGTCGACGAGCCGTGGCAGGCCCTCGATCGGATAGTGCCCGCACGCCTCGAACATGTCCTTCACGGTGGCGGCGATCAGTCGGTCGTGACTGACGTAGTGGCGGAAGATGGTGCGGGGGCTCACGTTGGAGAGATCCGCGATCTCCTGCACCGTGGCGTCGAAGCCACGTCGGGCGACCACCTCCATGGCGGCCTTCCTGATGCGCGTCCGCGTCAGCTCCTGTTGCGCACCGGCCAGTCCCGACGGGGAGGCTCTCTTGGGATCGTTCTCCGCAGCCCCCTCCTCTGAGGGCCTCCCGGGCCCGACAGGCGTGTCATCTGCCACCCAAGCTCCTCGGTCCGGACCATGACGGGTGGCGCCACCCGACCTGTCGTGGGGCACGATCGGCGCGCGCAACATCCCCCGCGCCGGCGCGGGGGACCGATCCCATCGGGCCGAAGACGATGCCGACACGCCCCGCAGGACACGTCCCGATGTTCGGTGCAGCTCGCCGCCTCGTGCTTCGTGATCTCGGATTCAGCGTGCCCCCCCGACGGTGTCGACCAGGAGGATTGACGAGCGCAAAAAGCGCTGCAAGTCTTTTATGGCGGTCGAAACGGGCAGTAATGCCCGATTGGGCTTTCGGGAACCCGCAGCTCAGGGGGCACTTCGGTGAGGACGCCGGTAGCGATCGACGAGCGGAAGCTGGCCCGCGAAGCAACGAGGCTCTGTGCGGGCTCCGCCCTCTCGGCTTTGCGGAGCCCCCGAGCCCGGGGAGCCGTGCACCTCGAGGAGCTCGTCGACGGCCTGGCCGGCGACACCGGGTCGGGACCGTCACGAACGGCGCTCCAGAGCTTTCTCAAGAAGCACGCCCAGGTCGAGACCGCGTTCGACGTGGTGTGCCGCCACGTGTTCGATCCGAGCACACCCGAGAGCCGCCAGGGTTGGGAGAACGCCTACCGCGCCTTCGGCGACACACCCTTGCGGCTGGCGGGCGACGACGGATCTGTCCCACTGGTCGAAACCGCGGTCAAGGCCATGCTGGCCTCGGCCTACCACGAACAGGCGCAGCGTTCGCCCGAAGATGTCACCCTGGTCGGGCTGCTCGTCCTCACAGCCGCGCTCATGCACCGCCACCAGGACCCCGTGAGGAGCGCCAACCCGGAGGCGGCGGAGATCACCGCCGAGGAGACCGACGCCATCGCGCTCGGGGTGCTGCGTGATCGTCAGGCGAGCTGGGACGCCCACACCGAGGTTTTCCTGGCCGCCACGAGGACTCTGCTGAGGCTCACGGGCCGCAGGCCCAAGGCGGGGTACTCCGAACGCGACATCGTCGTGGCCATGCACAGCCTGTTCGACGGCTACCTGCTCCGCTCGATGGTGGACGCCGAGCGCTATCCGATGGAGCCCCTCGTCGCCATGACGTGGGACCTGTCGATGTCGATGACCGAACCCGGGATCCTCTCCCGCAGCAGCGGCGACCCCGATCGGGACCGCGTCGTCGCGTGTGCGCTCGAGCTGGCGCGGGACACCTCCGAGATCCCCACCTGGGCCGCGGTGGCGCACAGAGCCGGCCTCGAAGGGCGCGACGAGCACCAGTATTTCCCGACACGTTCAGGCCTGGTCGTGGCTTGCATCGATGCGGCTCTCGCCCAAGCCTGGGAGCTCCGGCAGGTGGCACAAGCAGTGCCGCGGGCGACCGAAGCCGCGCTCGAAGCGCTCCTCGAGGCCGTCGAGACCGTCAACGACCGATACGGGGTGCTCACCCGGGCCACGGCCGACGCTCCCATCTGGCGCGAGATCGAATCGTTGGTCGAGCAGCTGCTCGACCAACTGAACCCCGAGAGCAGGGTGCTGGCTTCGGGGGCTGCCGCCAAGACGCTGCTCGCCGAGGTGATGAAGGGCATCGGGCCTGAGAACAATTGGCGTCAACTTCTGAAGTTCGCCATCGAGGAGCGGTCTTCGCGCCGCGATGGCGTCGATCTGGTGACCTGAGCCCGGTCAGCTTCTGCGCCGACCGCCGGCGAAGTAGTTGTGCACCTCGAAGAACTGCACCTCGGGCGGAAAGTCCCAACCCACCTTGGGCGCCACCGCGCCGATCTTCGCCTTCAAGAATTGCTCGAATGCCTCGCGGGTCTCCCACACGTCGATGATGCGAAGGCCCTCGTCGGTCTTCGTGACCCAGTGGAAGAGCTCCTCCGGTGCGGCCGGGCTCCCGGGCAGGAAGCCGAGGTGTTCCGCAGCCTGGTCGTACTGCTCGAGCGTGCCGCCCTTGAAATCGAGTTGCACTCCGATTGCCACCGGACACCCCCATCCCGTTGGCGTAGCCCCAGGTCCCGCATGGACCGTGCCCGATCGTACCGTGGCAAGCCCGGCGCGTCACCAGGCGCGCATGGCAGGCCCCCCTGACACGCCGACAGCCGATGGTGCTCCTCAGAGTTGGGGATGGCGCCGAGAGGCGACGCGCGTCATCCTCGATTCATCCGATGCCTGCGCAGCACCACGTTGGGCTGCTCGGAGCGACGCGGAACTGCCAGGCCCTGGCCCCCCACGGCCTGGTGGTTCCCAACGTCGCAGTGGCACGCAGGTGTCACGGGGGTGAGAGGTCGAGGGCCCGGGCGATCTCCCCGAGGACGCGCAGGTGGTCCTCGACGGTCGAGAGCCCCGCTCCCATCGTGTTGACCGACACATGGGAAGCACCCGCCCCACGCCATCGACCCACCTGCTCGACGAGCTTGGCGGCTCCCTTCTCACCCCAGGTGACGCGCCCTTCCATTCCGAGCGCATCGGGATGGCGCCCCGCCTGGCACGCCGCACTCTCGACCATGGCCCGGGCCTCGTCGAGCCTGGGGCCGGGAGGCACCTGGGGCAGCCAGCCGTCCCCGAGGCGCCCGGCGCGCCGGTAGGCGGGAGGGGACTGGGCGCCGAACCACACCGGCACGGGACGCTGCACCGGCAGCGGCGCCAGGCCCGCTCCGGTCACGGTCTCATAGGCGCCGTGGAACGTGACCGAGCGCTCGGTCCACAACCGCCGCAGCAGCTCGACCTGTTCCTCGACGCGCCGGCCGCGGTCGGAGAACGTCTTGCCCAGCGCCTCGTACTCGACCGCGTTCCAGCCCAGGCCGACGCCCAGTCGAAGGCGCCCGCCCGAGAGGAGATCGACCTCGGCAGCCTGCTTGGCCACGAGGGCGGTTTGCCGCTGGGGAAGGATGACCACCCCGGTGGCGAACTCGAGCGAGGTGCAGGCGGCCAGGTAGGCGAAGAGCACGAAGGGCTCGTGGAAGGTGGAGTCGAGGTCATAGGGGCCCGACCACCCGCGATGCACGGCGGGGTCGGCCCCGAGCACGTGGTCGTAGGCCAGGACATGGGAGAACCCCAGACCCTCCACCTGCTCGCCGTAGGCCCGGACCGCGCCCACGTCGCCGCCGATCTCGGTCTGGGGGAACACGACACCGATCTTCATGCCCTCAGTTCTAGCCCGCTGCCCCCGGCGCCGACCGGGGGGCGGTCACCGGTGGCACAGGGAGGTGATGAAATGGGCGTCGATGCCCCGAGTGGACCCCAGTGCCGAGACCCCGGCCGGACCCGCCGCCATGGACGGGTTCCATCCCGCCGTGGCGGCGTGGTTCGCGCGGCGGTTCCCCGACGGTCCCTCGGCGCCCCAGGAGCAGGGCTGGCCCCTCATCGCCCGTGGAACCGACACCCTCATCGCCGCCCCGACGGGCTCGGGCAAGACCCTGGCCGGCTTCTTGGTGGCCATCGACGCC
Organism: uncultured Acidimicrobiales bacterium; assembly: GCA_963848335.1. Lineage (GTDB taxonomy): Bacteria > Actinomycetota > Acidimicrobiia > Acidimicrobiales > UBA8190 > Chersky-840. The sequence continues at coordinate 569,973 of CAWKDD010000001.1, read as the reverse complement.
ATGTATCGCGCCGCGCAGCGCGGCGAGGACCTCGAGGGGACGGTGCGCGTCGTGTACGTGTCCCCGCTCAAGGCCCTGGCCGTCGACATCCACCAGAACCTCGAGCGTCCGCTGGCCGAGATCGCCGAGGTGGCGCGTCAGCTCGGTCTGCCCGTCCCCCCCGTCACCGTGGCCGTGCGCACCGGCGACACCACGGCGGGCGCCCGCGCCGCCATGATCAAGACGCCCCCGACGTTCATGGTCACCACTCCCGAGAGCCTCTACCTCTTGGTCACCGCGCAGCGGAGCCGGGCCGTCCTCGGCAACGTGTCCACCGTCATCGTGGACGAGATCCACGCGCTGGCCCGCGACAAGCGGGGCTCGCACCTGGCCCTCACCCTCGAGCGCCTCGAGCACCTCCAACTCGGCTCCCGGCCCCAACGCATCGGACTGTCGGCCACCCAGCGGCCCATCGAGCAGACGGCGCGCCTGCTCACCGGGGCGGGTGCCCCCCGCCAGGCCGCCATCGTGGACTGCGGCCATGCCCGGCGCCTCCAGGTGAGCATCGAGCTCCCCGACTCCGAGCTGGCGGCGGTGTCCTCCACCGAGCAGTTCGACGAGGTGATCGACCGCATCGCCGACCACGTGCGCGCCCACCGCACCACGTTGGTGTTCGTGAACACGCGGCGGCTCTCGGAGCGCCTCGCCCACCTCCTGGGCGAGCGCCTCGGGCCCGAGCAGGTGGCCGCGCACCACGGCAGCTTGTCCAAGGACCGGCGCCTGCGCGTGGAGGACCGACTTCGGGCCGGCGATCTCCGAGCCCTCGTGGCCACGGCATCGCTGGAGCTCGGCATCGACGTCGGGCCCGTGGAGCTCGTCTGCCAGGTGGGATCGCCACGCGCCATCGCCACCTTCCTCCAGCGGGTGGGACGCTCCAACCACTCGCGCCGCGGCACCCCCGAGGGGATCCTCTTCCCCATGACACGCGACGAGCTCGTGGAGTGTGCCGCGCTCCTGGCCGCGGTGCGGGCCGGACGTCTCGACGCCACCTGCCCCCCCGTGGCCCCCCTCGACATCCTGGCCCAACAGATCGTGGCCGAGGTGGCTGCGGCGGAGGAATGGAGCGAGGACGGGCTCTTCGCACTGGTGCGCCGATCGGCTCCGTACGCCGAGCTCGAGCGAGCCGACTTCGACGCCGTGGTCGAGCTGGTGTCCGAAGGCATCGCCACCGGGCGGGGCAAACGCATGGCGTACGTGCACCGCGACGGCGTACACGCCGTGTTGCGCCCCAGGCGCGGGGCGCGCCTAGCCGCCCTCACGAGTGGCGGTGCCATCCCCGAGGTGGGCGACTACCGGGTCGTCGCCGAGCCCGACGACACACCAGTGGGCACCGTGAACGAGGACTTCGCCATCGAGTCGATGGTGGGCGACGTCTTCCTGTTGGGAACGCACTCGTGGCGCATCCGCCGCGTGACCCAGGGCGAGGTGCGGGTGGTGGACGCCGCAGGCGCCCACCCCACCATCCCGTTCTGGGTCGGTGAGGCACCGAGCCGCACCGAAGAGCTGTCCGAGGAGGTTTCCGAGCTTCGTCGCGCCGTGGGTGAGCTCCTCACCGACTCCGGCAGCGAGGACGGAGCCCCCCCTGTCCTCGACGCGGCGCGGTCCCACGTCGAGCAGGCGTGCGGGCTCGATCCCGACGCGGCCCAACAGCTGGTGCAGTACCTGGCGGCCGGTCTGGGCGAGCTCGGAACGCTCCCGACGCGTCACGACCTCGTGTTCGAGCGATTCTTCGACGAAGCCGGTGGCATGCAGATGGTCGTGCACGCTCCGCTGGGCGGTCGCGTCAACCGGGGCCTGGGCCTGGCCCTGCGCAAGCGCTTCTGCGCCACCTTCGACTTCGAGCTGCAGGCCGCCGCCAATGACGACGCCGTGGTCCTGTCGCTCGGGCCCCAGCACAGCTTCCCGCTCGACAGCGCCCCGCGGCTGCTGCGGTCCGAGACCGCCGAAGCCGTGCTGCGCCAGGCGGTGCTGGCGTCACCGATGTTCGCGGCCCGCTGGCGGTGGAACCTCAACCGCTCCCTGGCGATCCTGCGGTTCCGGGGCGGGAAGAAGAACCCTCTGCCCATCCAGCGCATGGAGGCCGACGATCTCATGGCGGCGGTCTTCCCCGCCCTGGCGGCCTGCCAGGAGAACACGCCGGGCGGTCCGGTGGTGATCCCCGATCACGTCCTGGTGCGCCAGACCCTCCTCGACTGTCTCCACGAGGCCATGGACGTGGACGGGCTCGTCGCCCTCCTGGGCCGCATGGAGAGCGGCGCGGTGCGCGTGCACTTCGTGGACTCGACCGAGCCCTCGGTGCTGGCGCACGAGATCCTCAACGGCAAGCCCTACACGTTCCTCGACGACGCGCCGCTCGAAGAGCGCCGTACCCGCGCCGTGCAGCTCCGCCGGGGCCTCCCCCTCCACGCCGAGGCGCTCGGTCGGCTCGACGGCGCGGCCCTCGAGCGCGTGCGGGCCGAAGCCGCACCCGACGTGCGCGGGCCCGAGGAGCTGCACGACCTGCTGCTCTCGGCGGTCGTGTGGCGGCCCCAAACCGACTACGCCCCGTGGTTCGCCGTCCTGGCCGACTCGGGTCGGGCCGCGCTCGCCACGATCGGGGGCACGGTCGACGGCGACCCGAGCGACCCCGGCGCCGACGCCGGCGTCGAGTTGTGGTGTGCCACCGAACGCCGTGGGTGGGTCGAGGCGGCCTTCCCCGGTGTGCGTCCTGCACCCCGGCCGGGCTCCCGGCGCTGGCGCCCGACGCGCGATGGGCCCGACGCCGATGTGGTGGCCGGCGAAACGGTGCGCGGCCATCTCGAGGTGAGCGGGCCGGTGACCGTGCCCGCGCTGGCGGAACGCACGGGGCTCGCCGCCACCCGGGTCAAGGTCGGCCTGGGGCGGCTCGAGGCCGAAGGCTTCGCCATGCGGGGGCGCTTCGACCCCGGCGTCGAGGAGGAGCAGTGGTGCGCCCGACGCCTGCTGGCCCGCATCCACGCCTACACCCAGCACCGCCTGAGGCGCGAGATCGAGCCCGTCACCGCCCAGGAGCTCGTGCGCTTCCTGTTGCGATGGCAGCACGTCGCCCCCGGGGCCCAGCGCCAGGGCCGCGCCGGTGTGCTGGCCGTCGTCGACCAGCTCCAGGGCTTCGAGATCCCGGCCGGGGCCTGGGAGGAGGCCATCCTCCCGGCGCGCGTCGAGGGGTACCAGCACCGCTGGCTCGAGGACCTGTGCCACTCCGGCGACCTGGCCTGGGGCCGGCTCTCCCTCCGTCCCGCCGACGCCGAGGGCACCGAGCGACGGGGCTCGGCCACGCCCTCGCGGGCCACCCCGGTCACCTTCGCCCTGCGCGAGGACCTCCCCTGGCTTCTGAGAGCGGCACGCGGCGACGCCGTGCCGCCGGAGCCCGCCCACGGGGCGGCCCGCGACGTGCTCGACGCCCTGCGCTCCCGGGGGGCCATGTTCCACTCGGAGCTGCGCAACGCCACCGGGCGTCTTCCCGTCGAGGTGGAGGAGGGGCTGTGGGACCTGGTGGCGCGGGGCATCGTCACCGCCGACGGGTTCCAGGCGGTGCGTTCGCTGCTCTCGGCGCGCCAGGCGTGGAAGCGGCGACAGCGCCACGAGCAGCGCCTGCGCGCCGGGGCGCGCCGGGCGCCGACCTGGCGCGAGGGCGGCGAGGGCCGCTGGGCGCTGTTGCCCACCGGCGCGCCCGACGAGCAGTTCGACCGCGACACGCTGGCCGAGCAGGTGGCCGGGCAGCTCCTGGCCCGCTGGGGTGTCGTGTTCTGGGACCTCATGGCGCGCGAGAACCTCGGCCTGCCCTGGCGCGAGGTGGTGTGGGCGCTGCGGAGGCTCGAGGCACGCGGCCTGGTGCGGGGCGGGCGCTTCGTGACGGGACCGGCCGGAGAGCAGTACGCGCTGCCCGACGCCGTCGAAGAGCTGCGCCGGGTGCGCCGCACCGAGCGCGGCGGACAGACGGTGCGGCTCAACGCGGCGGACCCGCTCAACCTGGTGGGGATCGTCCTCCCCGGACGCACGCGTGGCGGCGGTCCGCACCAACTCGATCACCTACCGCGACGGCCTGCCGATTGCCGACGAAGAGGCGGGCTCCTCACCCCGCCGGCTCACGGCCGGCCCGGTCGAGCTCGGCTTGAGCGCCGGCGGGCACGACGCCCCGGCCCCCTCCCCCGGCACCGCCACCTTCATGGCGGCCATGCGCCTCGAAGCCCTGGCCATCGGGGGCAAGGTCCTGCGCACCGGCATGGGCCACGTGCGGGCCCGGACCGCGGCCGAGGCCTTGGCGTCGGGGATCGCACCCGGTGCCGCCGTCGTGCTGGCGGGGATCTCCGGAGGCCTCGATCCCGCCCTCGCACCCGGGGAGATCGTGGTGGCCACCTCGGTGCGCGACCCCGAGGGTGACGAACTGGCCCTGTCGGGCCCCGACGCCGCCGCGGTGGCCATGGAGCTGCGCGCCGCGGGCCGTAGCGTCCATCTCGGACCCATCGTGTCGTCCAAGACCCTCGTCCACGGCGAGCGCCGGTCCGAGCTCGCCCGCAGCGGCGCCCTGGCGGTCGACATGGAATCGGCGTGGGTGGCGCGGGCGCTGGCCGAGCACCGTCTGGTGATCGTGCGGCTCGTGGCCGACACGGCGGGGAACTTCGTGGTCGGGCTGGTGAAGGGCCTCGTCGCCCTGCGCCACGTGCGGCCCGCGGTGGAACGCTGGCCCGGCACCACCGCTTAACTCGCCGAGCCGAGCACAGCGTCCCCGTGTGCGAGCACAGGGTCCCCGTGTGGTAGTCAGGACACCGTGACGCTCGAGCTCGACGGGCTCACCCGACGCTTCGGTGACATCGTCGCCCTCGACAGCCTGTCGTTCACCGTCCCACCGGGAAAGGTCTTCGGATTCCTCGGCCCCAACGGGGCGGGCAAGACCACGGCCATGCGCGCCGTGTTCGATCTCGTCTCCCTCGACGCCGGCGTCGTGCGCTGGAAGGGCGTCCCCGTGTCGTCGAAGGACCGCCGGCGTTTCGGCTACATGCCCGAAGAGCGCGGGCTGTACCCGGGCATGGTGGTGGTCGAGCAGATCGAATACCTGGCCCGCCTGCACGGCGTCCCCCACGACGACGCCCGGGCCGCGGCGCTGCACTGGCTCGAGAAGCTCGGCGTGGCCGACCGCGCCACGAGCAAGCTCGAGGCCCTGTCGCTCGGCAACCAGCAGCGCGTACAGCTGGCCGCCGCCCTGGTGCACGAGCCCGAGCTCCTCGTGCTCGACGAGCCGCTGTCGGGCCTCGACCCGGTGGGCGTGGACGCCGTGAGCGCGGTGCTCGTGGAACAGGCCGACTCCGGACGCGGCGTGTTGTTCTCGAGCCACCAGATCGACCTGGTCGAGGACCTGTGCGAGTCGGTGGCCATCATCGACCACGGCCGCCTGGTGGCGGCGGGAACGGTCGAGGAGCTCACCACGGGCGGCCGGCGCCGCCTGGTGGTGAAGGTCGAAGGCGACTTCACCGGGGCCTGGGCAGGCGCCATCGCGGGCGTGAGCATCTCTCGCGTCGAGGGCGGGGCGGTGCGGCTGGTGCTCGACGAGGGAACCGACCCCCAAGCCATCCTGGCCGCCGCCATGAAGTCCGGGCCCGTCGAGCAATTCGGGTTCGAACGCCAGCGGCTCTCCGAGGTGTTCCGGGAGGCATTGTTGTGAGATACGTCATCTTCGGAGCCGTGGCGGTGTTCCTGGCGCTGCGCGTCTGGCAGAGGATGCGCAAGCGCGCCGGCGCCGGCGGTGACCGCCGGCTCACCGCCGACCGCGACCGCGGCCCGCGGCCGGAAGGTGGGCGCCGCCCTCGACAGGCTCGGGGGCGACGTCGGCCTGGTGGCCCGGCGCGAGGTGCGGGAGCGGGTCAAGGGCCGCACCTTCCGCATCGGGACCCTCGTGATCCTGCTGGCGGTGGCGGCCGCGGTGACGATCCCCGTGCTGCGCAAGGGCCAGAACGTCCAGCACGTCGGGATCGTCGGGACCCTGTCGGCGCCGCTGCGCGCCACGGTGCAGGCGGCCGGACCGGCGGTGGGGACCAAGGTGACCCTCGTCCCCGAAGCCTCGGTCGCCGCGGCCAAGCGCGCCCTGGTGGCGGGGCGCATCGACCTGGCCCTGGTGGGCACGCAACGGATCCTCGTCGACCAAGGTCTCGGGCCTTCGGACACCGTCGACCGGAGCCCTGCTGGTGCGCGTCATCTCGTCGTCGGTCAGCCTGCAGACGGGGCTCGTGAAGGCCGGCATCTCCCCGTTGCAAGCGCTGCGCCTCGCCAATCCCCCGCCCCTGCCGGTCCAGAGCCTGAAACCGGCCAAGCACAACGACACGGCCCGGACCACCGCCGTCTACGGCCTCATCCTCACCTACGTGCTGCTCACCCAGTTCGGCACCTGGCTCCTCATGGGCGTGGTGGAGGAGAAGTCGTCGCGCGTCATCGAGGTCCTGCTGTCGACGTTGCGAGCCGGACAGCTCCTCGCCGGCAAGGTCATCGGGATCGGAGCGGTGGCTTTGCTCCAGGCCGCGCTGATCGTGGGGGTGGCGCTGGGCTTGGCCGCGGCGGTGGGCTCGCCCCTGATCCACGGCACGGCGGCCGTCGAGGTCGCCAGTTCCCTGTTGTGGGTCGTGCTCGGGTACGCCTTCTACTGCTGGGTCTACGCCGCGGGCGGGTCTCTGGCGGATCGCCAGGAGCAGATCCAGAGCCTGGCCTTTCCCCTGCAACTGCCCATCCTCTTCGGCTACATCGTCTCCTTCACCGCCATCGGGTCGAGCGAGCCCTCGACGCTGGTCAGGGTCCTCGCCTACCTCCCGCCCACCGCGCCCTTCGCCATGCCGGTCATGGTCGGCCTGGGTGCCGTCACGTGGTGGGAATTCACCGTGTCTGTGGCCTTGATGCTGGTAGCCATCTTCGGCGTGGAACGTCTCGCCTCGGCGGTCTACCGCCGGGCCATCCTGCGCACCGGTGGACGCGTCCACCTCCTGCAGTTGCTGCCGTCGCGCGCCGTCTGAGCTGCCGGGTGCATGCCGTCACCGCACAGGTGTCGGGAGTCCGAAACATGTGGAGCAGAATGGCGCGGTGACCAGTGCCGCTACCCCGGATGACGATTTCGTCCCGGTGGCCGATTCCAGGCCCGACGACGTGGCCTGGCCGGCGATGTCGTGGCCGCCTCCGCCGGGCACGGTGCTGCGCGGCCGGGTGGTCGAGGTAGCGCCCGTCGACCTCGAGCGTGACGTGGAGGCCCTGTTCGAGGCCCTGGCCGACGACCGGGTGTGGGCGCACCTCCCTTGGCGGCCCCCGAACCCGGCCTCCTACGCGAAGTTCCTCGAGAGCCGCATGGCGTCGGGCACCGTCCCCTGGGTCCCCTGGGTCGTGCGCCTGCGCGTCCGGTATGCGGGTCTGGCACCCGGCACCATCGTCGGCACCTCGAGCTACCTCGATGTGGCGGTGGGTGACGCCCGGCTGGAGATCGGCTTCACCGCCTACCGGCCCGACGTGTGGGCCTCGGCGGTGAACCCCGACACGAAGATGGTCCTGCTGGGCTACGCCTTCGACGACCTCGGCGCCGGTCGGGTGCAGCTCAAGACCGATGTCCGCAACATCAGGTCCCAGCGGGCCATCGCCCGCCTGGGCGCCCGCTACGAAGGAACGTTGCGCCGCTACCAGCGACGGGCCGACGGCACGGTGCGTGACACCGTGCTGTTCTCGGTGCTGGCCGAGGACTGGTCCAGCGTCAGACAGGGACTGGCGAACCGGCTCGACCAGTTCGACCCATGAGCGGCGCCGGCGTCAACCGTCGCCGACGGGGCCGAAGCTGACCGCGCCCACGCCGGCCTCACGGGCCGAGCAGTACAGCTCGGCCTCGATGTCCTCGGTGGCGCCGTCGGAGGCCGGGCTGCTGTCGTCGGGTGGGAGGCTGTCGTCGGGTGGGCGGCTGTCGTCGGTCGGTCCGGTCCCACCGGCACGATCCAAGGGACGGTCCACCGCACCCTCCTTCCGTGAGGAGCACCCGCCCGGGGGGAAGGCGGGTTCGCAGGACCAGTCCTACCCCTGACCGCCTCCGTTTGGAAGCACCCGACGCCCAATCTCGTCATGACCTGGCCCGCAGCCCAGAGCAGAGGGGTGGGCACGAGGTGGGAACCGACGCGCCGTCACCTCCACTTGCGCCGGGGCGACGGTCGACCGCCCGTCAAACGGTCTTCTTCCCGCCGTGGCGCCCCGTCTTGGCGTGGTCGAGCAGGCCCCCCAGAACGCTGGTGACGATCGAGAGCGGAATGGCCTTCACCTGCGAGGGCGCCGGGACGGTGATCGCGACCGTGGCGTCGTAGCCGGTGAAGTTCACCACTGCCGAGACCTCGAAGCTCCCGCGGCGTGCGCCCACGGTTGCCTGGACGAGGCGGTCGGAGGAGTCCGCCCACAAGGTGGCCACGATGCCCACGCGCTTGACGTGCGCCGTCACCCGGTCACCGGTCACCGACGTGTTGTCGACCGTCGAGGATCCCAGGGGGTGCACCGAGGCGTGATGCGACTTGGCGAAGGCCAGGATCTCGTTGACGTCGCCGAGGGCGCCACCGACCTTGGTGAAGACGCCCGGGATGGCGGAGGTCGCACTCGAGGGCAGCGCCACGGAGATCCACGGCGCGCCCAACAGGGTGGAGAGCGAGGGGATCTCGGCGTACACGGTGCCGCCCGAGAACACCGCGTTGACGACCTCGGGTGTCGCCGTGCCCCCGGGGATCAACCGGGCCACGGAACCGGGCAGGGACACCGACAGCGAGACGTCGTCGTTCTCGAGGTCCGCCAGGCCCGAGCCGGCGAGGGTGATGGCCCCGATGTTCTTGGCGATCCCGCTGACAGTTGCAGAGAACGTGAACGAGGCCGACGTCACCGGCGGCGTCACCGCGGTGGCGTGCACGGGCTTGGGCTTCGCCGACGCGCCGGTGGCGACCCCGACCGCGGCGCCGGCTCCCAGTGCGGCGACCAGCCCGACCGATGCCATCCACTTCGCCCGGCCTGTCACAACAGCCACCCCCGCTTTTCCCCGAATGCCCCGATTCCGCCCGAGATGCGACCTCTTCGTGACGGTGGGCGCAGCCTAGGCGCGTGGGTCTGTGGCGTCTCGGCTCCCACCGGGCGTGCCGGAGGGTGGTGCTGAGCGCCGGGAGGCGGCGGGGCGGGCCCTCCTGGGGGTACCTGAGACCCCGGCCCCGCGCATCCCCCCCTCTGCCGTCAGAGGACCCGTCTGACGACACCTTCAAGGCTACCGCGAGGGAAACCGCAATTCTCAGGCAAAACCCAGATTCCAGGGGCTCGACCACGTCGGGCTGCGTCGGACAGGGCAGTCAGCGGGTAGGCGGATCGTCCGATAAGGTGCCGTTGACGTGAACGTCAACCAAGGAAGTCCGGAGTGACGGCCCCCGTGCCCACGGCGGGTGGAACGCGGCGGGGCCGATCCGGCCAGGTGAGCGACCGCTACAAGTGGGTGGCCCTCATCAACACCACCATGGGCATGTTGATGGCCACCATCGACGGCTCGATCTTGCTCATCTCCCTGCCCGACATCTTCCGGGGCATCAACCTCGACCCGCTTCAGCCCGGCAACAGCTTCTACCTGCTGTGGATGATCCTGAGCTTCCTCGTCGTCACCAGTGTGCTCGTGGTTAACCTCGGCCGCCTGGGCGACATCTACGGGCGGGTCCGGATGTACAACCTGGGCTTCGCCATCTTCACGTTCTTCTCGTTGCTGCTCACGATCACGTGGATGCACGGCGCCGCGGCGGGCCTGTGGCTGATCATCGTCCGGGTGTTCCAGGGCGTCGGCGCAGCGTTCTTGGTGGCCAACTCCTCGGCCATCATCACCGACGCCTTCCCCGAGCATCAGCGGGGCATGGCACTGGGGATCAACCAGGCGGCCGGCATCAGCGGCACGTTCATCGGCCTCGTCCTCGGAGGGATCCTGGCCCCGATCAACTGGCGGCTCATCTTCCTGGTGTCGGTGCCCGTGGGGCTGTTCGGCACGGTGTGGGGCTATCTGCAGCTGCGGGAGGTCGGGCGACCGAGCCGGGCCCACATCGACTGGCCGGGCAACCTCACCTTCGCCTTCGGCCTCATCTCCTTGATGATCGGCATCACCTACGGCATCGAGCCTTACGGCGGCCACACCATGGGTTGGACCTCTCCCGCGGTGCTCAGCGAGCTCGGAGCCGGCGTCGGGCTGTTGATCGCCTTCGCCATCATCGAGTCACGGGTGGCGGAGCCCATGTTCCGCCTGCCGCTGTTCCGGATCCGTGCCTTCACCGCCGGGGTGCTGGCCAGCTTCCTGGCCGCGGTGGGACGCGGTGGCCTCATGTTCATGCTCATCATCTGGTTGCAGGGGATCTGGCTCCCCCTGCACGGGTTCGACTTCGCACGCACTCCGTTGTGGGCGGGGATCGCCATGCTGCCGCTCACCACCGGATTCCTGATCTCGGGGCCGTTGGCGGGCATCCTCTCGGACCGTTACGGCGCGCGTCCTTTCGCCACGGGCGGGATGGTGGGGTCGGCTGCTTCGTTCGTCGCGCTGGAGTTGCTCCCCGTCAACTTCTCGTACTGGGTCTTCGGGGTGATCCTGCTTGCTGCTCGGGCTCACCATGGGGTCGTTCGGCTCTCCCAACCGGGCCGGGGTCATGAACAGCCTCCCTCCCCAGCACCGCGGCGCGGGATCGGGGATGAACTCCACCTTTCAGAACTCCGCCCAGGTGCTGTCCATCGGCATCTTCTTCACCCTTGTGATCGTGGGCCTCTCCGCCTCGCTGCCCGGCACCATGTACCACGGCCTGGTCGCCGAGGGCGTGCCTGCCGGTGTGGCCGACCGGGTGGCGCACCTTCCCCCGGTGTCCACCTTGTTCGCCGCTTTCTTGGGGTACAACCCGATGCAGCACCTGCTGGGCACGGCCGTGCTGTCCCATCTCCCGGCGGGCCACGCCGCGGCGATCACGGGCCGAAGCTTCTTCCCCAACCTCATCTCGGTGCCCTTCCGGCAAGGGCTCCACGCCGCGTTCGACTTCGCCATCATCGCCTGCCTCGTGGCGGCGGGGGCATCGTGGTTGCGGGGCGGGAAGTACGTGTACGTCGAGCCCGCCGCGCCGGCGCACCGGCACGACGCCACCGCCCGCCCAACGCCCGGGCGCGAGGCCGTGGCGGCCCTCGGGGGCAGGGCAACGCCATGACTGTTCGTCGCGACATCGGGGACCCGGCGCCGAGCAACGGCGGCACCGGCGACACCCTGCGGATCGGCGAGGTCGCCAAACTCTGCGGCGTCACCACCCGCACGCTGCGCTACTGGGAGGAGATCGGCCTGCTGGAGCCGAGCTCGCAACGCCACGGGGGCGAGCGGGTGTATTCGGGCCCCCAAGCCGAACGGGCCAGGCGCATCCGGGAGCTGCAAGAGCTCGTCGGCTTCTCGCTGGCCGAGATCCGCGTAGTGCTCGAGACCGAGGACGTCCTCGACAAGCTGCGCAACGCCTACAAGAACAACGCCCGCGCCGAGCTCCAGCGCGGGCTCCTGGCCAACGCCATCGAGGCCAACGACAAGCTCGTTGCCCGCCTCGACGACATCATCGGCGGCGTGACGACCTTTCGCGACGAACGCGTCGCCAAGGCGGCGCGCCTGCGGGCCAGGGCGCTCGAGCTCGACTCGGCGCTCGACCCGGCGCTCGACCCGTCGGCTGGCGAGCAGAGGTGAGAGGTGCGAGCGGATGCGGGAAGGGAGGGTCCGGCTTCGACCCGCGCACATGGCCCTTGGGGCCGACCCCAGTCGATAGCCTTGCCCACTGACCCACCATGACAGCGACCAACCTCGACATCACCCCGGACAGCGTCGGGTCCGGCGCCATCGTCCGGACCGTCGACCTCACCAAGGTCTACACGGGCACCGACTTCCGCGCCGTCGACGAGCTCAACCTGTCGGTCGGAGTGGGCGAGATCTTCGGCCTGCTCGGGCCCAACGGCGCCGGGAAGACGACCACGGCCGGGATCCTCACCACGCGGGTCATCCCGACCTCGGGGAGCGCGTTCATCTCCAACATCGACGTGGTGGCTCACCCCGCCCTGGCCAAGCAGCTCGTGGGAGTGGTGTCACAGACCAACACCCTCGACCGGCAGCTGAACGTGTGGGAGAACCTGTACTTCCACGGTCGCCTGTTCGGGATCGGCGCGGCCGAGTCGCGCCGGACCGCGGACGAGCTGCTCGAGAAGTTCCAGCTCTCGAAATGGGCCAAGGCTTCGGTGTACGCGTTGTCGGGTGGCATGGCCCAGCGTCTGATGGTGGCCCGCTCGATCTTCCACAACCCCGCCGTCCTGTTCATGGACGAGCCCACCGCCGGTCTCGATCCCCAGAGCCGGCTCGTGCTGTGGGACATCCTCCGCGAGCTCAACGCCAGCGGTCAGACCATCCTGCTGACCACCCACTACATGGAGGAAGCGGACCAGCTGTGCAGGCGGGTGGCGATCATGGACCACGGCAAGATCCTCGCTCTCGACACTCCCGCCCGCCTCAAGCAGAGCGTGGGAGCCGACACCATCGTGACGGTCAAGGCCGGCGGCGATCAGCAGCGGCTGGCCGATGTGCTCCAACGCGAGATCGCGGAGATCACCCGGGTCCGGCCCACCGAGGCGGGCCTCGAGTTGCACGTCCGGGGCAGGGACCGCCTACTCCCCCGGCTCGTGGCCGCGGCCGAGAGCGACGGCTTCGAGGTCGCCGACCTTTCGGTGGCCGAGCCCAGCCTCGAGACCGTGTTCATCAACCTCACCGGTAGGGAGCTACGCGACTGATGACGACGACGATCCCGACCCCGGCCGGACACGCCCCCATCGCCACCAAGCCGATCCGATCGGCCGCCTCGGCCAGCCGCATCGCCCTGCAAGCCTTGATGTTGCGCGACGTGGTGGTGCTTCGGAAGCATTTCTTCGAGTTCGTGGCCCGTACGGTGGTGCAGCCGTTTTTGCTGTGCTTCGTCTTCCTCTACGTCTTCCCGAAGATCGGACAGGCCGTGGGTGGCGGTGGGGGAAGCAGCGCGGCCAGCGCCCGCGCCTCGTCGGCCTTCGCCACCGTGCTGGTTCCCGGGGTGGTGGGGATCTCCATCATGTTCCAGGGCGTCCAGTCCGTGGCGCTGCAGATGGCCCAGGAGTTCGGGTACACGCGCGAGATCGAGGACCGAGTCCAGGCCCCCTGTCCGATCTGGCTCGTGGCGGGGGCCAAGGTCCTGTCCGGGGCCATGCAGGGCGTCATCTCGGCCGTCATCGTCCTTCCCATCGCCTCGGTGGTCCACGCCGGTGGCGTGGAGGCCCACATCAACCTGCACTGGTGGATCATCCTGACCCTGGTGCCGATCTCGTGCGTGGCGATGGCCTCGCTCGGCCTCGTGCTCGGGACCAGTTTCGAGCCGCGCAACATCGGCCTGATGTTCGGTTTCGTCGTCCTCCCCATCACCTTCCTGGGGGGCACCTACTACCAGTGGACCCGGCTCGTCCCGGTCAAGATCGGGGCCTGGCACTGGCTGCAGACGATCGTGCTGGTGAACCCGCTCATCTACGTGAACGAGGGCATGCGCGCTGCGTTCACCAACGCCCAGCACATGCACCTCTATGTGATCTTTCCCGTGATCCTCGGGTTCTGCGCGCTGTTCTTGAGCATCGGCCTGCGCAACTTCCGCCGGCGCGTCCTGGCCTGAGGGCCGCTTTCAGCGCCGACGGGAGAAGGCGAAACCCACCTTTCGACCGGAGTCGGCCCGGCGCGGTGCCCAGCTCCAGCGGCGCAGGGACACGACGAACCCTCCCACCCCCCAGTAGGCGATGACGCGGACGTCGCTCCACGACCACCCCGACACGCCCGGTCTCAGGTCGAACGGGGCCGCCATGGCGAGGATCAGGTGGCGCACCGGGAAGTACGACGAGAACTGCGCCAGTCCCGAATTCGACGCGATGGGGTAGTAGAGGCCCGAGAGGAAAAGCAGCACGAAGAACACGATGGCGAGCATCGGTCCGGCCGCCTCCTGATTGGGGATCAGCGTGCTGGCGGCGATGCCCAGCGCCGTGAAGCAGATCGCCCCCACCGCCAGGGCGACCACCAGTGCCCCGATGTTGTGCGGGAGCACGACGTGGTAGCCGAACCTACCGATGACGAGGAGTACCACGACCTGGATGCACGCCACGATCAGGGCGTTCACGAAGACGGCGCCGAGCATGATCCATGTGGGGAGGGGCGAGAGCCGCAGACGCTTCAACAGGCCCATCTCCCGCCTGACCACGAGTGACACCGCCAACGTGTTGAAACATGCCGCCATGACGCCGTAGGCGGCGAACGCGGGCACCTGGTACTGGATCTCGTGAAGCCCGTGCAGCTGCGAGAGGCGGGGGTTCCCGGAGGTGGAGGCGATCAGGACGAGGAAGATGACCGAGAACCCGATGGTGAAGGCCGCCGCCAACGGATTCAACCAGAATCCCAATTGCTCGTAGAACACCTGACGGCCAATGAGGCGCAGGTCGCTCACCCCCCGGACGGTCCCGCCGCGCGTGACGATGCTCATGATCGGGTCTCCGCACCGGACAAGCCCGACACACCGGGCGCATCGGGCTCCGAAGTTGCGGCATCGGATCGGTACCCGGTCAGGTTCAGGTAGACGTCCTCGAGCGTGAGACGCTCGACGGTGAGGCCGAGCACCTCGACGTCGTGGCTCAGCGCCCAGCTCGTCAGACCGGCCAGCACCTCGATCTCCTGGTCCGTCCTGATCTCGACGGCTCCGGCGCCTGAGAGCGAGGCGCGAGCCGCGAAGGGAGGTCGGGAACGGCGGTCCCGAAGGGGAGCCGGAACCGGATCGTCGCCTCCCCCACGTCACGGCCACCGAGTGCCTCGGGGGTGCCTTCGGCGACGATCCGGCCTGCGTTGATCACCGCCACGCGGTCGGCCAGGGCCTCGGCCTCGTCCATGTAGTGCGTGGTGAGAATGACCGTGGTGCCGCCGCCGGTCATGGACCGGACGAGATCCCAGGCCCCGCGGCGCGCCGAGGGATCGAAGCCCGTGGTCGGCTCGTCGAGCACCAGCAGCTCGGGGTTCCCGATGATCCCGAGGCCGAGGTCCAGACGCCGCTGCTGACCGCCCGAAAGCGTCTTCACCCGTGCGTCGGCTTTGGCACCCAGGCCGACGAGCTCGAGCACCTCGTCCACCGGCCGCGAGCGGGGGTAGTAACCGGCGTTGCGCGTGAGTGCCTGGCGGACCGACAAGAAGGGCTCGACGGCCAATTCCTGAAGGACGACTCCCATGCGCTCGCGCAGCTGCCGGCTGGTGGCGGGCTCGGCGGGGTCGTACCCGAGCACCTCGACCCGGCCCGAATCGCGTGCTCGGAAGCCCTCCAGGATCTCGATGGTGGTGGTCTTGCCCGCACCGTTGGGCCCGAGAAGCGCGAAGACCTCACCCGGTTGGACCTCGAAAGCCACGTCCGTGACCGCGACGACGTCGCCATAGCGCTTGTTCAGACGCTCGACCAAGACTGCCGCCACGTGATCGGACCTCCCCAAGCGAGACGAGGCCCCAACCTACCCCCGAGCGTGGGCGGCGAAACCCCTCGGTGCGCCGTGTGCGGAGTCCGCTCTCGTCCGTTCTCCCCCAGCCCCGCCTCACCGTGGAGCCGGTGGGCGGGATCCGGGGACAGATGTGTCCCCGATGACTCGACACGATCGGACCAATAGCATCACGGCAACGCCGTAGACATCCGGCGTCACCAGGAGTCGTCATGAGCTCATTCGTCACAGAGGTCCGCCAGACCCTCGTCCCCGATCGAGAAGGCGCACACGGTCCGCTCCCGCCCCTGCTGCTCACCATGACGGTGGTCACCGGTCTGGTCGACTCGTTCAGCTATCTCGTCCTCGGTCACGTCTTCGTCGCCAACATGACAGGAAACGTCGTCTTCCTGGCCTTCGCCCTGGTGGGCGCACGCGGGTTCTCGATCCCGGCGTCGATCGCGGCGCTGGGGGCCTTTGGCATCGGTGCCGGCATCGGCGGTCGCGTGAGCTCGAGGTTGGCGCGGGACCGGGCCCGCTTGATGAGCGTCTGCACCACGATCCAGACGGCTTTCGTGGCGGTGGCCGTCATCCTCGCCGCGCTCGAGCTCGGAGCCCGTCACTCAGGGGTTCCGCTACGGCCTGATCGTCGCGCTAGGGCTCTCCATGGGGATCCAGAACGCCGGGGCCCGCAAGCTCGCTGTTCCCGATCTCACCACCACCGTGCTCACGATGACGATCACCGGCATCACCGCCGACGGCCCGCTGGCGGCGGGAACAGGGGCCCATTCGGGTCGACGCGGGCTCTCGTTGGCGGCCATGTTCGTCGGCGCCGTGGTGGGAGCACTGCTCATCGTGCACGCCCAGAAGGTCTATCCCCTGGCAATCGCCCTGATCCTGGCGGCCATCGTGGGCGGGAGCACCTGGGTGCTCGGCGCCGCCCACCCCCCCTGGAGCCGCCCCGACCACTGACGCCGCCAGGTGCCGGCCGTGCTCAGCCGGGGTGCGGCGCTACCGGCCGATTCACCCTGGGCCGCGTGATCTCGAAGAACCCTGGCTCCGCCGCGATCACCTGGATGGCGTCCCACAGACGGAGGGCGCCGTCGCCGGTGGGGGCCGGGGCCATGACCGGACCCTTGAACCCGTAGGGCGGGTCGGCCCCGACGACGATGGTGGGCGTCTGGGTCTTGGGCCCACCGAAGGCGTAGGCGACCTCCATCGCCTCCATGATGGGCGCGTCCCACTTGTCGTCGTCGGCCGCGCCGAGGAGGTCGGGATCGAGCCCGCACGAGGCCACGCACGCCGTCAGCAGCGAGTCGTCACGTACGGAGTCCTTGGCGAAGAACCGGCGACCCCATTCCATGTAGAGCGAGTCGACGACCTCCTCACCCCTTCGGCCCCGGGCGGCCTCGAAGATGCGCAGCATCCGGTGCGAAAGGGCGTGACCCGCCAGCGCGGCGTGGCGGAGATGCTCGGGCACGGTCGGGGCCACGCCGTAGTCGTCACGGATCTCGAGACAGTACGAGCGCCACGTGATCCCCAGGTCACGCCGGGGGGCGACCTCTCGGACCCACAGCGCTGTGATCCAAGCCCATGGGCAACTCGGGTCCACGAACACCTCGACGACCGGCACTCACACCAGGCTATCCCCACCGATGCATGTTTGATCTCCGTGTCCCTTGATCTCCGTGTCCCTTGATCCCCGTGTCCCTTGATCTCCGTGTCCCTTGATCCCCGTGTCCCTTGATCCCCGTGTCCCTTGATCCCCGTGTCCCTTGATCCCCGTGTCCCTTGATCCCCGTGTCCCTTGCCGGCCCTGCGCCATGACGCCGTCGGCCGTAACCCGGGGGTGCACCGTCGGTGGGCGGCTCCTGGGATGCGATGATGGGACGACGCCGCGGCTCGAGGGTCGACCCGCACCCATCCTCAGGGGAGGACAGTTGGGCCCCCGTGCCGTGATGTTCGACTTCTACGGGACGCTCACCGTGCACAGCTCGGCCGCGGCCCGCCGATCCGGGACGGGTCGTGTCGCCCAAGTGCTCGGGATACCCGCAGACGAGCTGTTCGACACCATCTCGTCGACGTTCACAGAGCGGGCCACGGGAAGCTGCGGCGACATGCTCGCCACCATGATGTGGGTCGCCCATCGCTGTGGATACCACCCTTCGAAGGCGCAGCTGGCAGCCGCCTGTGCAACGCGGTCAGAGGTCGAGGCCGGGTTCGCCCGCATGCTGCGCGACGACGCCGTGAGCACGCTCTGTCAGGTACGTGAACGCGGATTGCGGGTAGCGGTGGTGAGTGACTGCACCCACGAGCTCCCCGAACTGTGGCCGACCCTGCCCGTTGCGCCCTTGGTGGATGCCACGGTGTTCTCGGTGCTCATGGGAGAGCGCAAGCCTCATCCCACGCTCTACCTGACTGCGTGCGAGCGCCTCGGGATGGCGCCCTCCGACGTCATCTATGTCGGCGACGGTGGCAGCAACGAGCTGACCGGGGCGAGCTCGGTGGGGATCGAGTCGGTCCGCCTCGTCACCGCAGATGCCGCCGACGCTCTGGTCTATGACGCGGAACAGGGATGGACCGGACCCGTGATCCCCGACCTGACAGCCCTGCTGGCGCGCTTGGTCCCCGGTGGGCACCAGCGGTGAGGGCGACCCATCCTCGGCCGGGAACTCCGGTAGGTTCGAAGGCGACCGAGGGCAGCACGTGTCGCCACACCCGCCTTCCACAGGTCGGCGATCGGGCAACGCCTCGAGAGGAGAGAGCATGATCGGCGAGAAAGTCCAACAATTCAAAGACAAGAACACCGACCTGAGCGCGTTACAGGGGAAGATCGAGGAATACCTGAAGTCTGAGGGGTTCACCACCTCCACCTCGGCGCCGAGCACGCACGGCACGGTGCTGCAGGCGAAGAAGGGTGGATTCCTGCGCGGTGTGGTCGACGCAGACCGTGCCTTGACGATCGCCATCTCCGGTGACCCGAACGACTTCACCATTCACATCGGCATCGGCAAATGGCTGCAGCACCTCGGCGTGGCCGCCTTCGAGACCCTGTTGCTGTCCGACCTGTTCCTCGTGGTGGACGTAGGGGAGACGGCCTGGAACCTCGAGATCGAGGACAAGCTCGTCAAGCAGATCGAGGCGTACATCGGATAGGTCGGAGCGAGATGGCTGTACCAATCAAGGCCCGCGACCTGCCCGGCCGGATCACCACGGGTGTCTACATCCTGCACGCGGGTCTGCAGAAATGGGACGCAGACGAAACGCGCGCCGCCGCCGTGCACGGTATGGCGGCGGCGGCCTTCCCGATCCTCAAGGAGGTCCCCCCGAAGAAATTCGTCCGGCTGCTCGCCATGAGCGAGGTCGGAACCGGGGTGGCACTGCTGGCACCGTTCGTACCCACCGGCGTAGCCGGCGCGGCGCTGAGCGCCTTCTCCGGAGGGTTGCTGGCGATGTACGCGCGCACTCCCGCCATGCACAAGCCCGGCAGCATCTGGCCCACTCCGGCCGGGACCGCCGTGAGCAAGGACGTCTGGATGTTCGGAATGGGCCTGGGCTTCCTGACCGATGCGTGGACGAGGCGAGCCCATGACGCTCGGGCCCGGGCCAGGAGGTCGAGCGCGGCTGGTTGAAGCCCAGCGCCGGGTGCCGGCAAGGCTTCGTAACACGTTTGCAAACTGAATTTCTCTGGTGCGGCGCCGTGCAGAGGGTTCATGATGAAGTCCATGCCCCAGCCTCGTCCGGACCCGGTCGGTCGCCAGTGGTTCTCCGACGCCAGGGACGACGGACGGCGCATGGAGGTCTCCTGGCACACCCAAGAAGAGCTGGTCATCGTGAGTCTCTGGCACGGGTCGGTGTGCCGGGCCACGTTCCGACTGCCGATCGATCAGGCGCCGGCGCTCATCCAGACCCTGGCGGACGCCCTGGGTGACGCGGTCCAGACGAGGCTGTCGACCCGAGACGAAGCCAAGAGGACCTCCCTGCTCGCAATGGGCACCGAGCGGCTTCGAAAGCACGTGGCAGAGATCGTCGACATCGAGGTCCGGTCGAAGCGGTAGGGAAGTCCACAGGTAGACCGCAGTCGATTGCCCGGCGGGCGGCGGCGCCGGCGATACTTGGACGATGAGCGGAGCTCGGGCCCGCCGGCCCTACTACCGCGAGGATCTCGCACTCATCCATCATCAGGGCTTCGGGTTCCATGCCGACGCCTGTGTCCCCGGCATCCTCGAGCTCCTCGCCCCTCTCCAGAAGCGCCAGGGCCTCGTGGTCGAGATCGGCTGTGGCAGCGGGCTCCTCACCCGTCACCTGGTCGAGGCCGGTCATCGCGTGCTCGCCACCGACGCCTCTGAGGCGATGCTCGATCTGGCGCGCCGCCACGCGCCGGGCGCCGAGGACCTTCGACAGCTGCGCCTTCCCGACGATCCGGTCCCCGCCGCCGATGCGATCGTGTCGGTCGGTCACGTCTTGAACTATCTCGACGACGAATCGGAGCTCGACCGGGCGCTGGTGGCGCTGGGGAGGGCGCTCCGCCCCGGTGGGGTCCTCGCCATCGACCTGTGCGACCTCGCATGGGGCCGCTCCCGCCGCCAGGCGCCGCCCCTCCTCTGGCGGGGCGACGGATGGTTCCTGGCGACCGAATTCGCCACGCCGTCTCCGGACCGGTTGGTCCGGGTGATGACGGCCTTCGTACAGAACCCGGACGGGTCGTGGCACCGAGACGATGAGAAGCACGACAATGTCCTGCTCGACACGGCGCGCGTCCCGACGCTTCTGGGCGAGCACGGCATAAGGGCGTCGGTCGAGGCTTCGTTCGGCGACGAGGAGCTTCCGCCCGGTCTCGTGGCCGTGATCGGCCGGCGACCGGAGTAGGCGTCGCTCCCTCGCCGGCAGCTTCTCAGGGCTTGCCCTGAGGGCGGACGATACCGGTCTGAAAGGCGAAGACGACGGCCTGGACCCGATCGCGGAGCCCGAGTTTTCCCAGGATCCGGCCCACGTGCGTTTTGACGGTGGCTTCGGAGACGAAGAGCCGTCCGGCGATCTCGGCGTTCGAGAGCCCTTCGGCCACCGCTACTAGGACCTCCTGCTCGCGGTCGGTCAACTTGGCCATGGCCGACGCCCCCTCGGCCCGTTCCTGGTTTCCCGCCGACTCCAACAGCGGCGCGAACTCGTCGAGAAGACGTCGGGTGATGCGCGGCGAGACCACTGCGTCGCCCGAGGCGACGGTCCGGATGCCGGCGACGAGCTCGGCCGGTGGGACGTCTTTGAGGAGGAAGCCACTGGCACCGGCGCGCAGGGCATCGAAGGCATAGGCGTCGAGATCGAATGTCGTTAGCACCAGCACCCGCACCGCGGGGTTGGCGGCGACGATCTGTCGGGTGGCCTCGATACCGTCGACGACGGGCATGCGGATGTCCATCAGCACGACATCGGGGTCACACCGTCCCACCAGGGCGATCGCCTCCTCACCGTTCCCGGCCTCGCCGACGACCTCGATGCCCGGCTCCTGGGCGAGGATCATCCGGAAGCCGAGCCGCAGCAGTTCCTGGTCGTCGGCCAGGAGCACCCGAATGGTCACGCGTGGACCCCGGTCGTGTCGGGAACGAGGACGGCCGACACGGTCCAACCCCGCCCGGTAGCCGGTCCGGCCGTCAGCGATCCCCCGTGGAGCCCGGCGCGCTCGGACATCCCCTCGATGCCATGTCCAGCGCCGGCACTCCGGGCGGCCCCGGCGGCTCCCGACCCGTCGTCGGTCACGGTGAGCTCGACCGCGGGCCGGGCATAGTGCACCGAGACGACGACCTTTGTCGCCGAGGCGTGCTTGATCGTGTTCGTGAGCGCCTCCTGGATGATCCGGTAGACGGTGAGCTCGGTGGCGGCCCCCACAGGGAAGGCCTCCCCCGTCACCTCCATGACCACTTCGAGCCCGGTGGCCCGCACCCGCTCGACGAGGTCGTCGAGTTGGGCGATGTCGGGTTGGGGGCCGAGCTCGGCGGCGCCGTCCTCGGTGCGCAGCACACCGATCATCGTCCGCATGTCGCCCAGGGCCTGGCGTCCGATCTCCGATACCTGGTGCATCGTGTGGGCCGCCTGGACGGGGTCCGAGACACTCACAGCCGACGCGCCGTCGGCCAACGTGATCACTACCGAGAGGCTGTGCGCCACGATGTCGTGGAGCTCGCGGGCGATGCGGGTCCGCTCCCGCGCCGCCCCGATGGCGGCCTGCTGGTCTCGCTCGACCTCCAGTCGCGCCGCCCTCTCGGCGAGCCACGCCAGGTACTCGCTCCCCGACCGCACCGTCCAGCCGGCGAACAGCGCGGCCACGACGGTTGCGGTGAGGAACAGGAACGACCGGGGCGCGGTGCCTGCCGGCATCCATCGTGTCGATGCCATCACCGCGCCCACCTCGAGGACCCCTGTCGCCACCAACGTGCGCACCCGCGACTCGTGAACGGCCACGGTGTACAGCGCCACCAGAAGCGAGGCATCGCCGATGAGCCGGTACCCGAGGGCCCACTGGAGGAGGGCTACGGCCGACACGACGGCAAAAACGGCGATCGGGTTCTTGCGCCGCCAGACGAGCGGCACGATCAACGCGCCCTGGACGAGGCCGGTCCGGATATTCGAGAAGGGGGACAGCACCAACCACAGGGTCGAAAGAGCCACCAGCACGGAGGCCGCCAGGGCGTCGGTCGGGAGCGGGTGGTCGTGGACGACTCGACGGACCGAGCCGAACAGACCCTCGTCGGCTTGCGGCGAGGGTTGGACGGGGCCGCGTCCCGGATGTCCGGCGACGAACAGTGTGCGCATGGGTGACTCATCCACCTTCGGGGCCTGTGGATCCGAGCGTATCGCCCCTGTCCATCTCCGATCCCTCACCTCGAGACCCGATCGTTGCAGGTCCAGGCCCAATTCAGCCCTCTGCATCCGACTTGAGGATGACCCCGCGTTGCGCAGAATCATCCCTGGGGGGGTCGGAATCGGGGTGCCCGGACCGTAGCGTTGTCCCGATGAAGGTCCGGTCTCCCGAGGAGCTCCACATGTCGCCGGCGAACCCCCATCGGTCGTGGATCGAACGCGGGCTGGCTCTCGCCAAGGTCGACTTCCCCCGGATCACCCACAGCCTCGACTCCTCAGGTTCGCGATCGCGGTCCTGGTCGCGGTGTTCGGCTCCCTCGCCGCCGACAAGGTCCTGGTCGTGATGGGCACTGCGATCTTCCCGGCCACCAAGGGATACGTGCACTTCCGGTTCTCGGACTACGGCAAGCTCACGGTGATCGGCGTGGTGGGCGCGTGCATCGCATGGCCCGTCGTGACCTGGATCTCCTCTCATCCCAGGTGGTTGTTCCTCCGGCTGGCAGTGCTCGTGACCCTGGTGCTCTGGGCGCCCGACCTCTGGATCCTGGCCAAGGGACAGCCCGTGAAAGCCGTCGCCGTCCTCGTCGTGATGCACCTCGGGATCGCGGTCGTCACCTACAACGCCCTCGTCCGTCTGTCCCCGCCCAGGCGAAAGCACGCACGCGAATCCCTCCACAGCTGAGACGCCCGCGGGACGGCTCCGAGCGTAGAGTGTCTTTCGCCGACTGCATGAGTGAAGGGCCGGATCGAGCGGTGACAGGAACAGGACAACCCGAGACCGCCCCTGCAGTTCGGGTGCGCCACCCGGACACCAAGGTCCCCGAGATCACCAGGTACTTCTGGATCACCAAGGTCCTCACGACGGCGATGGGTGAAGCGACGTCGGACTTCCTCGTCCATCGGATCACTCCGGTCATCGCCGTGGCCTTCGGCGGCATCGCCCTGGCCATCTCCCTAGTCCTGCAGTTCTCGGTCCGCCGCTACGTGCCGTGGGTGTACTGGCTGGCCGTCGCCATGGTGGCCGTGTCCGGGACGATGGCGGCCGACGTGCTCCACATCCAATTCGGTGTCCCCTACGGCCTGTCGACGACGCTCTTCGCCGTGGTCCTGGCCGTCGTGTTCGTCGCCTGGTACAGGACCGAGAAGACCCTTTCCATCCACAGCATCTACACGTGGCGCCGCGAAGTCTTCTATTGGGCGACGGTCATGGCGACATTCGCACTGGGCACCGCCGTCGGTGACCTGACCGCCACCACCCTGCACCTCGGATATCTCGTTTCGGGATTCGTGTTCGCGGGCTTGATCGCCGTGCCGGCGTTGGCCTACAAGCTGTTCGGAATGGCCGAGACCCTTTCCTTCTGGTTCGCCTACGTCGTGACCCGGCCTCTCGGTGCTTCGTTCGCGGACTGGTTCAGCAAACCCCACCGTATCGGCGGCTTGGCGCTCGGCGACGGGCGGGTGGCCGTGGCCTTTACGATCCTGATCGTCGGGCTCGTCGCCTACATGACCTTCGACCGCAGGGAAGCAGCTCGCGAGAGGTCGGCCGGCCACTAGCGCCGACCCCGCAGCTGGGGCACGATCGCACCATGCGAATCATCTCCCTGTTGCCTTCGGCCACCGAGATCGTCTTCGCCCTCGGTCTCGAAGACGACCTGGTGGGTGTCACCCACGAATGCGATTGGCCCCCTGCAGCCCGCACCCGGCGTTCCGTCTCCTTCTCGGTGCTGCCGGCGGCGGCCGAGCCCGCCGAGGTGGACCGCATGGTGAGCGCCAGCATCGACGGGGGCGAGCCGATCTACCGCCTCGACGCTGAGGCGGTCCGCGAGCTGCGTCCCGATCTCGTGCTCACCCAGGACCTCTGTGCGGTGTGTGCCGTGCCCTCTGGCCACGTCAACGAGGCGCTGGAGGTCCTGGGCTGTCGCGCCGAGGTGCTCTCGATGGATCCCTCCTCCCTCGGCGAGGTCCTCGACTGCGTCCTGCGGGTGGGTGCGGCCACGGGGACCGAAGCCGCAGCGGGGACACTCGTCGACGAGCTCAGCCGCAGGCTCCGGTCCGTTGCCGACGCCGTAGCCGGCCGGGAGCGGCCCGAGACGTTCGCCCTCGAGTGGTCCGATCCCCCGTTCAACGGAGGGCATTGGGTGCCCGAGATGATCGACGTCGCAGGGGGTCGGGCGGTCCTGGCCAGTCGGGGGACACCGTCGGTGCGTCTCACATGGGCGGAGATCGAAGCGACGTCGGCTCAGGTCGTCGTGTTCATGCCGTGCGGTTACGACCTGGAGGCGGCGGCGACCGAGGGGGCCGTCCTCCTCGCCCGGCCCGAGCTGGCGGGCGCCGAGGCCATCTTCGCCGTCGACGCCAGCTCGTACTTCTCGCGCCCGGGCCCGCGCCTTGTCGACGGGGTGGAGATCCTGGCGTCTGCGCTGCATCCCGGAGCCGTACCCGAAAGCCCCACCGGGACCGTCCGGCGTCTGCGCTAGGGGTGTGGGCGCCGGGGTTGTGAGCCCGAAGCGTGTGTTTGCCGTACTGTCTCGTGCTGCACCTGCTGGCACCACACCCGCACAGGGACGGCCCCTCGTGGCCGCGGTCCGACGCGGCGGGGACCCACCGATGGAGGAGACGACCATGACGGCGTCGGGAATGCTGTCCTACGACCCGTTCGACCCCGACCTGTGGCGCGACCCCTACCCCACCTACCAGCGCCTCCGCGACGAGGACCCCGTCCACTACGTGGAGGAACGGGGGTTCTGGGTCCTGTCGCGTTTCGACGACGTCATGGACGCCACCTGCGACACCGCCACCTTCTCCTCCGCCCACGGGCTGACCTTCGAGGAGGACGAGATCTCCAAGCTCGGGCTCATGCCGACCCTGGTCATGATGGACCGTCCCCGACACACCCTCTACCGACGGCTGGTCAACTCGATGTTCACGCCCCGGGCGGTAGCCGAGCGAGAAGGCGCCGTTCGACGATTCACCCGGTCGCGTCTCGAGCATGTCGTGGCCATGGGCGAGGCGGACTTCGTCGCTGAAGTTGCTTCCCCCTTACCGTCCTTCGTCGTGGCCGACTACCTCGGCGTCCCCGAGTACGACCGCTCCGCCTTCGGCAACTGGAGCAGTGCCATCGTCCAGGCCAACGCGACCGGAAACGTCCTCTCGGCCGGAAAGGCGGTCGGAGAGCTCTACGAGTACTTCACGGCGCTGGCCGCCTTCAAGAGGAAGAACCCCGCCCACGACATGATCTCGGTGCTCCTCGACTCAGAGGTGGACGGCCGCGCCGTCACCATCGAGGAGATCCTGGGCTTCTGCTTCGTCATGGTCGCCGGAGGCAACGACACCGCTTCCGGTCTCATCGGGGGGACTGCTGCCCTCCTCGCCGAGCACCCCGACCAGCGCCGTCTCCTCGACATGGACGCCGGGTCGGTTCCCGGGGCGGTGGAGGAGCTCCTGCGATTCCTCTCCCCCGTCCAGGGCCTGTCACGCACCTCGACGAAAGCGGTGACCCTGGGGTCCGAGGGGCGCGCCGTCACCATCCCGCCGTGGGCCAAGGTCCACCTTCTGTACGCCTCGGCCAACCGTGACCCCCGGGAGTTCGGACCTGATGCCGGAACCCTCGACGTCACGCGCCCCATCGCCCGCACCGTGGCCTTCAGTTCCGGGCCGCACCACTGCCTCGGGGCGGCCGCCGCCCGGCTCGAAGGTCGGGTCGTGATCGAAGAGCTGCTGCGTGCCATGCCCGACTTCGCGGTCGATACCGGCTCGGCGCGCTACGCACCGGGGCCTTTCACCCGCCGTTTCGAGTATCTTCCCGTCCGGGCCAAGCCCTGACGGAGGATCAGCTCTCGAAGACGAATTCCTCGATGAGCGCCGCCAGCTCGAGGGGCGTGTCCCCTTGCAGGCTGTGGCCGGCCCCCGCCACGTGGACCACCCGGGCCGAAGGCAGCCGCCGACGCAGTTCTGCCTCGTCCTCGTCGCCGAGCACCGAGTCGGGCCGCATGCCCCGGGCGAGCAGGAGCGGCACCTCGAGCGAAGACACCGAAGCCCACAGCTCGTCGTATCCGACGTCGCCCCCATCTCGTCCCTGGGAGCCCCCCGCCATGGCCTGCGGCCGGTGACGGGCCCACCTCCACACCCAGGTGCCGTCGTCCTGCTGCTCGGCGTTGTGCAGGACGCCCCGACGCAGTGAGGACAAAGACCGCGTCGGATTGAACGACACGGTCAGCTCCAATAGCTCATCGAGGCTTGCGAAGCTCGGGGGACCGTTCACGAAGTCGACGATGTGCTTGGCCCGTTCCCCTTTGATCCCAGGCACGATGTCGACCAGGACCATCTTGCGAACGAGCTCGGGCGCCTCGTTCGACAAGGCGATGGCGGTGAGCCCGCCCAGGGACATGCCGACCACGGCACGGGCCGCGGGGGCCAGTAGCCGCACCACCACGGCCACGTCGACGGCGTTGCCTGCCACGCTCAGGTGCCCCTCGGGATGCGCGCCGGGTCCGTCGGAATGCCCATGCCCCGGCAGGTCGATGGCCACCAGGGGACGATCGAGGGCCATGGCGACCGTGTCCCAGGTATGGGCGTTCTGGGCGCCACCGTGCAACAGCACCAACTCGGGATCGCCGTCCTTCCACACCAACGCGCTCATGGCACGTCCGTCGGGCAGATCGACCCGGGCGCGCCGCACCACCGGAGGTCCTTCGAAGGCCAAGCCGTACTCCTCGGCGTTCTCGTGGAACAAGCCGAACTCGTCGTACTCGACCCGATCCGCCACTGCGAGCCGACCCCTTAACGCTCGACGCCCGACGCGGCCGACGCGAGCAGATCCGCGACGAGGTCGGCACGGCTCAGGAACGGCGAATGGCCCGTGGGCCACTCGACCACACGGTCGGCCCGACGAGCCAGGATTCGCTGCAGGTCGGGATGGACGATGTTGTCGAGCGTGCACACCGCGTACGTCGACGGCTTGTGGCGCCAGGCCACCGCCTCTGGGGACTGGGACAGGCTCTCGAGCGGGTGGGGTCCGAGCCTTGCCACCGCCCAGTCGGCCCACTCGTCGCTGCAGTCGTTGTAGAAGAGGATCCGGGCCCCGGCTTGGTCGATGGTGCTGGTCCCGTCCTCGGCCATGTGGATCTGGGCGAGCACGTCGGGTCGACCCGTGTGGTCGAGTGCAGCAGCCGTTGACTCCCCGGCCGCGGCACTCATGGCGGACTCACCCTCGTCGAGGTTGAACGACGCCAGGTAGACCAGCTCCGACACCATCGGGTGGACCCCGGCCTCGGTGTTGACGATCCCGCCGTACGAATGTCCGACGAGGACCACGGGCTCGGCGAACCCGTCGAGGGCGCTCCGGACCCGCTGAGCGTCGCCGTGCAGATCGGTGAGCGCAGAGGCATCGTCCCCGTGCCCGGGCAGATCGATGGCCACCGCCGGGACGCCTCGTTCGGCGAGAGCTGCCATGACCGGACCCCAGCACCACGCCCCGTGCCAGGCTCCATGTACGAGGAGGACCGGTTTCGCTGCCACGGGCTCATCTTGCCACCGTGGTACCGGCCACGGACACAATGTGTCGTGCCCGTCTCACGCGCAGGCGCCGTGGACGTGGTCGACCGCCTCGTGGCCGCCGGGTGCGTCGCCGCCGAGGAGGAGGCCGACGAGCTTCTCGGTGCCGCTCCCGACCTGGCCACGCTCGAAGCGTGGCTCTGTCGGCGCGAGCAGGGCGAGCCTCTGGCCTGGATCACGGGCACGCTGCGGTTCTGCGACCGGACTCTGCAGGTCGACCGGGGGGTCTACGTCCCTCGGATCCAGAGCGAGGAACTGGCGCGGCGCGCCGGCGAGGTGCTCCCCCGGGGGGGCCGGGCCGTCGATCTCTGCACGGGAGCGGGGGCGGTCGCCGCCCACGTCTCGACACGGGTACCCACAGCCATGGTGCTCGGCATCGACATCGACGTCCGCGCTGCCACATGCGCCCGACGCAACGGTGTTCGGGCCGTGGTGGGTGACCTCGACCGGCCGCTGCGGACCGAGCGGCATTTCGACCTGGTCACGGCGGTGGCGCCCTATGTCCCCACCGGGGATCTGCGCCTCCTGCCCGTCGACGTCCAGCGCTTCGAACCGCGGGCCGCTCTCGACGGCGGCGTGGACGGCCTCGACCTCGTGCGGCGGATCATCGCCGCCGCGGGCCGGATCCTGCGTCCCGGTGGCTGGTTGTTGATCGAACTGGGTGGTGCGCAGGACACGGTCTTGGCCCCGGTGCTGGCCGCGGCCGGGCTGGCACCGGCCGAGTCCTGGAACGACGAGGACGGGGATCTCCGCGGTCTGGCATCCCGGAAGCCGGGGTCGGCGGGCTCCCGTCGTTGAGAAGCGGAGGCGCCGGGGATCAGGGGTGGGCCGCGTACTGCACGAGCATGCCGAGCTGTTGGGCCGTGCCCACACTGATCAGGACGTCACCGGCTCTGATGATGTCCTCGGGCGACGGGTTGGTGAGGAAGTCGCCCTCGGGACGGCGGATGGCCAGCACCAGCGCGCCGGTGCGGTCGCGGAGCTGTGCGGATCGCAAGGTGCCACCCGCCAGTGGAGAGGCCGGCGACACGGTCAGCTCTTCCAGGCGGAACTCGAGCGTTCCGTCGTGCATGACGACGTCGACGAAGTCCACCACGTGGGGCTGGGTCACGAACGAGGCCATCCGGTCACCACCGAGCTGCTGAGGGTTCACCACCCTGTCGGCTCCGGCTCGCACGAGCTTGGATTCGGAAGATTCGTTGCGGGCCCGGGCGATGATCTGCAGGTCGGGACGCATCCACTTGCCGGCGACGGTCACATACAGGTTGTCGGCGTCGGTGTCGAGGGCGGCCACCAACGACACGGCCCGCTCGATCCCGGCCCGCCGGAGCACCTCGTCGTCGCTCACATCACCGTGGACAGACGCGAAAGGTGCCTCGCTCAGGCGTTCGGCGTCCCTGTCGATGACGACGACGTCGCGATCGGCGTTGGCGAGGAACTGCGCCACCTCACGGCCGACCCGGCCCCATCCACACACGATCACGTGCCCGGACATGCGGGTGATGTCCCGCTCCATCTTGCGCCTCCTCACGAGGTCCTGCATGTGGCCTTCGATGAGCACCTCGAGCACGGCCGAGAAGCTATAGAGCGCCGTGCCCACGCCCACGAGGATCAGGATGATGGTGAAGACCTTGCTTCCCGCACTCAGCCGATGCGGGGAGTTGAAGCCCACCGTGGTGACGGTGATGACGGTCTGGTAGATCGCGTCGAGGAGGCCGAACCCGAACAGCAGGTACCCCACCGTGCCGGCCACCAGGACCATTCCCAGGGCCCCCAGGCCGATCCTCACTCTCCGGAACGGGTTCCGCATCCGAGCCATCATGCCCCACCGGACCAGTGGGCCAGAATTGGCCCCGTCGGCCGACCTCAGTGAACGCAACTCCGGACGTCGCGAATCCCGGCGCTGTCGCCACCGCCCGTTGACGGATCGAGTCACAAAGTGATATCAATTAGATAGCACTTTGTTAGAGGAGAGCGCCATGAGCGACACAGGACTACCGATCGCCGCCGAACCCGTTGGACATCAGGGCGCCCGGGTCCACATCAGCGAGTACCGTGCCATCGCCATCAATGGTTGGCTGGCGGTACTTCTCATCGCCGGGTGTGTCGCCGGGATGGTGGTGGCTGCCCAACACAACAGCCCGTGGTTGTGGCTCCCCCTGGTCGTGTCCGTCCTGGCCATCACCTCGCTGGTCATCGTGACCCCGGGGCAGACGTCGGTGGTCCAGTTCTTCGGCCGTTACGTCGGAACCGTGCGTCGCCCCGGATTCTGGTGGGTCCTGCCGCTCACGGTGCGTCGCCGGGTCAGCGTTCGGGTCCGCAACTTCGAGACCAACCACCTGAAGGTGAACGATGCCGATGGCAACCCCGTGGAGATCGCTGCCATCGTGGTCTGGCAGGTGGCCGACACTGCCAAGTCGACCTACGCCGTC
This sequence comes from uncultured Acidimicrobiales bacterium, assembly GCA_963848335.1. Classification (GTDB taxonomy): domain Bacteria; phylum Actinomycetota; class Acidimicrobiia; order Acidimicrobiales; family UBA8190; genus Chersky-840. The sequence continues at coordinate 539,557 of CAWKDD010000001.1, read as the reverse complement.
GACAGCTACACGAACTTCGTCTCGGTGCAGTCCGAGTCGGCGCTGCGCCATGTTGCCACCAGTCACCCTTACGACGACACCTCCGATGCCGGGACGTCTTTGCGGGGCTCCACCGACGTGGTGGCCGCTGCGTTGGCCCGCGAGGTTGCAGAGCGCGTCTTGATCGCCGGGGTCGAGATCGTCGAGGTGCGGATCTCGCACCTCGCCTACGCTCCGGAGATCGCCCAGGCGATGCTCCGCCGCCAGCAGGCCAGCGCTGTGGTTGCGGCCCGATCTCGGATCGTCGAAGGCGCTGTCGGGATGGTGGAGATGGCGTTGAACCGGTTGGCCGAGGGGGGCGTGGTCTCCCTCGACGAGGAGCGGACCGCCGCCATGGTGAGCAACCTGATGGTGGTGCTGTGTGGGGACCAGCCGCCGTCGCCGGTGGTGAACACCGGTTCTCTCTATACGTGAGCGAGCGCCGGCAGGTCTTGCTGCGGATCGATCCGGCGGTCCATGACGCCTTGATCCGCTGGGCCGACGACGAGTTTCGCAGCGTCAACGCCCACGTCGAGATGCTGTTGCGTCGGGCTCTGAAGGACGCGGGGCGAATGCCCAAGCACGCCGCCCCCCTACCCCGGCGAGGCCGTCCTCGGGCCGGCGACTAGCCCCTGCACCGATGCGGGCACGGGCCCTTGCGGTGGGTCGTCGGGCGTGGCGTGCACCGCATCCGAACTGTCGGAGGCGGCTGCCACCGCTTGATGGAGGACGCCCTTCAGTATTCGAGCACATAGCAGCCCGACCTGTGTCGGTGAGCATCCGAAGTCGGCCATGAGCGCTTGGGTGGTATGGGCCGACAGGTGCAAGGCGAAGGCCAGAGTCAAATCCTCGGGAGGCTCTCCGCCGCCCCCGGCGCAGCGCCAGGCCAGGGCGGCCATGTAGTACATGCCGCGCAGACGATAGACCCGGCAGAGCTCGGCCACCTCGGCGAGGGCCTCGGACCCGGGCCTCGGTGGCGCGTAGATGTCCCAGAAGGCGGTGCCGAAGACTTCGGCCATACGGGTGTGGATGGTCACCGCCAGCACCTCGAGCCAGTTGTCGACATCGTCGACCTGCTGAGGCAAGGTGTCGATCCAGGCGGCGACGTCGTTGACTTCACGCGGCGAACCCACGTCGGGATAGCGGCCGCACTCTTCGAACATGTCCCGGACTGTCTCGGCGATCAAACGGTCGTGGGTGCCGTAGTGCCGGAAGATGGTGCGTGGGCTCACGCCCGAGAGCTCGGCGATCTGGTCCACGGTGGTGTCGAACCCGTGCTGGGCGACCGCGGCCATTGCGGCTCGACGGATGCGAGTCTTGGTCAGTTCCTGGCGCTCCACCGCCAGAGGGGGCGGGCGCTCGTCACTCTGATCCACAGGCACCGTCCCGCCTCGACGATTGTCGCTCTCCCGGTTTCCCCACCACCAGGCGCTACCTGGAATTGTACCGGATCCCGGGCCTGGGGATCGGTGGCGCGGTCGTCGCACCTGGGCGGGGCACGGGGGAATAACAGGGGTGTGTAGGCCACCAGCATTGGGTGGCCTTATCGAATTACTTGATCGGATTACTTGGCCTTTCGCTGCCGCCAACACCATGCCGAGGTGGGTCTCGGCACCCTGCCGACGCGCTCTGCTCTGCTGTTCCTCGAGAGGGCCTGCTCTACAATCGCAGTGTGACCATCGAGGAGCCGGGGGCGGCGTGGTCTCCACCCAACCGTGGGCGCCTTCAGACACTTGCACCCATCGCGATCTTCGACGTCATCGGGCCGCTCGTGGTGTACTACTCACTGCGCTCTGCAGGATTCTCCACGGTGACGGCGCTCGTCCTGAGTGGTGTTCTGCCCGCCTTCGGTATCGCGCTCAAGGTGGCGCGCCATCGGACTGTCGATGCCGTAGGGATCTTGGTCCTGATCGGGATCGCCGTAGGTACAGCCCTCGGACTGGCGAGCGGCAATGCTCACCTCGTGCTCCTCGACGGCACCGTTCCCACCGCAGTGTTCGGCGCCGTGTGCCTGGGCTCGCTCGGATCGAAGCGTCCGCTGATGTTCCGCTTTGCCCTGGAAACCATGGGAGCGGACACGCCGAGCGGACGTGAGTTCGCCGATAAGTGGCGATATCCGGGCTTCCGTCACGCGTTTAGGGTGACGACGGTGGTCTGGGGTCTTGCTTTCCTCGCTGAGGCTGCCGCGCAAGTCGTCATCATCGAGACAACTTCGCCCGGGATCGCCAAGGCTACCTCTAACGTCATGCCGTTGGTCTTCATCGCCATCGTGATCGCCTGGAACTTCTCCTATGCCAAGCGCGGCCGGCGCGACGGTGAACTTGCAGCCGCCGCTGCTGGAGCACGGGGCGATGTACCCCCGGCCATGCCGACCTGATGCACATGTCGTCGAGGCAGACTCACGGGCTGAGCTCGCCATCGGGCTCTCGAAGGATCACCGACACGTTGGTTTGGAGGCGGTGTCCTGCTTACCGGTAGGTATCGAGCGCTGTCCCCAGCCGGGCGAGAAACATGCGTCCGAAGACACTTTCGCCACCGACTGCGATGCCGGCGAGATACGCGTGAAGGCGCCACAGGTCGCGGCGTCGGACGAAGCCGTCATCGATGGGGAGCTGCTCCCGGTAGCTGTCGAACACTGCATCCGGGGCGGACTCAAAGTAATCCACGAGGGCGAGGTCCATCTCCGGATGTCCGAAGTACGGGGCGGCATCGACGATCGCAGCTCCGCCGTCGGTGCTCACGAAGTTGTTCTGCTGCGCGTCTCCGTGGAGCAAGGTGGGTACCGGTTCTGGCCCGGCAAGGTGGTCCAGTCGTCGAAGGACTCCTTCGACCCGAGACGCCAATGTCGCAGGAAGGCGCCCGGCGTCGACCGCGTCCCGCAGGCGGGGGCGGAGTCGACGCTCGGCGTAGAACTCGACCCAGGTCCCCGCGTTGGTGAGCCGATTGTCCTGAGGCAGAGGCCCGTAGAATCCGTCGAAGGCCTCGAGGCCGAAATGCTCGCCATGCACGCCGTGTACGGCTGCGAGCGTGGTCCCGATCGCGCTCCAGTCCTCCGGGAGCCGATCAGGACCTCGACGCCCATCGAGGGCCTCGACAACAAAGACGATGCCAGCGGGAACCAGCACGACCCCGCTGCCCACGACCGAGGGTGTCACGATGCCGGCCAGCCGGGCGAGGAGGTCGAGACCCTGAAGCTCGGCGTGGAACATGGCAGGTCCGGTGGGGTCGGTGTTCAGTTTGGCGAAGACTGCGAAACCCTGACCGCGCAGGACGCCGCAGGGGTGCGACGCCAGATCGTCGAGGTCGTGGAATGTCTCCGGACGCCATCGACGGCCGAGATGTGACGACACCATCTCCTGGACCGCGGCCACCACCTCGGGGTCGAGCAACGAATGACGCTCGCTGCCGCCGGACGCGTCAGCGCTGCCCCTGTTGGCGTGGTCGATGGGTGGCACGCCCCCTATCGTGCCCTACGTACTCCAGCCGCGGTGGCAGCCGGGCGCTTGGTGCACGATGTCGCCAGGGCATTCGGACCCATCGGACGAAGCACCTCATGAACGTCGGCGGGAATTTCCATTCGGTGCCATATGGCCGTTCCGTATACTTCCGTTAGCACCCACCCGGACCGGGACGTCCAAACCTCTTCGCCTCAGTGCCAAATGCCTTCGCGGCGGCACACCGAAGACACGGGGCCCACGCCGGCCACCGGGCCGAGTACAGGGGTCCCCGGCCATGGCTAAACGAAACTATCTAGTGGAGGGCCTATCTGGCGCCGGTAAATCCTCGGTGTACGAGGAGCTGATCAGGCGCGGCTACAAGGCGATCAGCACCGACCACGCCTGGTCCTATCATGCCGACCCCGACACCGGGCTACCGGGCGGGCCCCTTCAGCACGACAACTGGGTGTGGGACCGGCACAAGGCTGTCAGCGAACTCGAGAGCCCGGAGCCAGAAGTGCTGTTCGTCTGTGGGGGCAGCCGCAATCGCGACGAATTTCTGCCCTATTTCGCCAAAGTCTTCAACCTCCGCATCGACGACGACACCATGCGTCGCCGCCTCCAAGCGCGCACCCCTGATGACTGGACCCTCGTGCCCGACCCCGACGACTACGACGTGGCCCTGGCGGCGATGATCAAGCTCATGCTCGAGCTGAACAGGAGCGACGAAAAACCGACCGGAGCGATAGACCTAGACGCAACTCGGCCTCTCGACCAGGTGGTCGACGAATTGCTTCGTTTGGCGAACTGTCCGCCGGCGGCCACCTGACTCGAGAGGTAGTCGAAGGGGTCGGGAGCTGCGGTGCTCATCGGGCGTCATCATGGCTGTGGTGCCCCAGGCTTCCCCGGGGATGGTGTGACGCATTGGCACGTCCCCACACGATGTCGACGGTGACCAAGGGCGTTACCATCATGCGCTCACCAGTACAGACCAGGGGGTGCGGGTGGATCTGAGCGTGTCCCATTGGCCATCGGATCACTCCTCGAGTGTGGCGGAGACGACCGTTGGCGGCGTGCTGCGGTCGGCGGCGGCTGTGGCGCCGGAGCGGGTGGCCCTGGTGGCCGGCATGCCCGTCCCCGCCCGGCGGCGCCGTTGGACCTACGCCGAGCTCCTCGAACGGTCCGAGCGCACGGCTCGAGCACGGCGACGCGATTCGCGCCGAGCGAGCGGGTGGCGGTGTGGGCGCCGAACATCCCCGAGTGGGTGATCCTCGAGTTCGGTGCTGCGCTCGCCGGGTTGGTCCTGGTGACGGTCAACCCCGCCTACCGGCCGGCCGAGCTGGCGTTCGTCCTGAACCAGTCGGGGACGGCAGGGATCTTCCTGGTGCCCGAGTTCCGCAGCCCCATGGCGGCGTTCCTCGATGAGATCCGGCCCGAAGTCCCGGGGCTGCGCGAGACGGTCCTGTTCACCGAGTGGGACAACTTCCTGGCCTCGGCCGACTCGGCCACCCTCCCCGATGTGCGCCCCGACGACCTCGTCCAGATCCAGTACACCTCGGGCACGACCGGTACGCCGAAAGGGGCCGAGCTCAACCACCGGGGGCTGACCAACAACCCCCGCTTCTGCTTCAAGCGTCTCGGTCTCGCACCGGGCGAGGTGTGTGTCAGCCCCATGCCGCTGTTCCATACCGCCGGCTGTGGGTTGGGCGTCCTGGGGGCGGTCCAGGCCCAGGCCGTGCTCGTCCCGGTACTCGCCTTCGACCCTGCGGTTGTCCTCGACATCCTCGAGGCCGAGTGCTCGAACGTGCTGTTCGGTGTGCCGACCATGTTGCTGGCGCTGCTCGAGTACCCGGACGTGGCCGGTCGCGACTTGTCAGCGCTGCGCTGCGCCGTCTCCGGAGGCTCTCCTGTGCCGGCCGAGCTCGTGCGGCGCATCGAGGACGGCTTCAGCGTGCGCTTCAGCATCGTGTTCGGCACCACCGAGTGCTCGCCACTGCTCACCCAGACCAGACTCGAGGACGACGAGGTGGACCGGGCCGAGACCCTCGGTCAGCCGCTCCCGCAGACCGAGGTAAAGGTGGCCCACGCCGAGACGGGCGACGCAGTGGCAGTGGGGCAGATGGGCGAGCTCTGCGCACGTGGCTATCTGGTCATGCACGGCTACCACAAGGCCCCGCAGGCCACCGCAGCTGCAATCGACGCGGACGGGTGGTACCACACCGGTGACCTGGCGTCGATGGACCGGCGTGGGTACCTACGCGTCGAAGGCCGGGTCAAGGACATGATCATCCGGGGGCGGCGAGAACATCTACCCACGCGAGATCGAGGATGCGCTGTTCTCCCACCCGGGCGTGGGTGAGGCGGCGGTAGTCGGGATCCCGGACCCACCTGGGGCGAGGTCGTCGCCGCCTTCGTGCGCCCCGCCGTCGACGCGCCGACACCGAGTGCGCAGGAGCTGCGGGCCCATTGTCGTGAGCGACTCGCGCCCTACAAGACCCCCCAACACTGGGTCTTCGTCGACACCTTCCCCCTGACGGCGTCCGGCAAGATCCAGAAGTTCAAGCGCCGGGAGGGCTTCGTGACCTCACCTGCCGGTCCAGGCACGTAGCAAACCGAGCCGTTCGCTCCATCGTCCCGCACGCCGAGGGCGCCGCCGACACGGACTACCACGGGCAGCTCGTCGGCAACTGGGTCGAGGTGTTCGGCCCGGTCAACGCCCCCGCCTTCCGGCCCGCCCGTGGCCCGAGCCACTCGTTGCCGACTCCAAGGCGCTCCGCTGGACCTGCAGCGCCGGCGGCCAGCACCTGTGGACCGTGCTCGCTGGGGTGGGCTACGAAGCAGGCATCTCGAAACCGAGGGTCTGGGCGACCTGGGCCTGTGCCCTCGACCGACCCGGTGACCGCGGGCGCCCCGCCTGGCATGTCAATGTGTTGCGATGCGCGTTCATCCCGTGATCGAGGACGCCGCGACGGTGGTGAGTGTGGTCGCCGAGTCAATGGGCCAGCCGCTGTCGTTACACAGCGAGCTGGACGTCGACGTATACCGCTTGCATCCCACTGACGCCGGACCTGACGGGCCCGACCTCGTGGCGCACGTGTTCGGTCCAGGGGTCGAGCGTGCGATGGTGGACACCGCCGCGCACGTTCTGCAGAGATTGGCGGGAACCCGATTCCCTGCCGAACCCTGCACGCGTGACGATCCGGTGCTGGCGCTCGGAGAGGACCGGCACGTGCTCCTCACCGAGTACGTCGAGCCGTCACCAGCTCCCGGGCCAGGCTTCGTGCTGGCCTGGTGCGCGAGGCTGCTAAGCCGACATCGAAGGGCTGGTCGTCGACGAGGAGGCGGATCAGCTTGGCGTTGGTGACATTGATCACCGTCTGGCCTTCCTCGGGGTGGCCATAGCCGGCCTCGGCGTAGGACATTGGGCGGGACTCGTAGACGCCGTTGAGGTACGAGCCAGGCAAGCCGTGGGGTTCGCCCTCGTCCAGGTTGCCCCGCCAGCCGATGTGACCGTTGGACAGCGCGAACAGCGACTCGCTCTGGGCGAGCACGTCGAGGTGGAGCTCGGTCTCTCGCAGGCACCAGGGGCTCGACCGGGGTAAGCCGGGTGCTGGATCACGCCCGGTCCAGCCGCTCGGCGAGGTCGGTCACCACGATGTCGGCGCTCTAATGGATTAGGACCTTTAGCGCGTCGTGCTCCGCTGCATGCCCGAAGACATCATACGCCTCCAGAATCTGGTCGAATGAGAACTCGTGCGTGACGAACTTCTCGGCAGGAAGCTTGTGCTCAGCAACGAGCTTCAACAGCATCCCGAGGGTGTTCGTGTTCACCAGGCCCATTGATATGTCGATGTTCTTGATCCAGAGCTCATTGAGGGCGAGATCGACCGACCGGCCGTGTACGCCGATGTTGGCGACGTTTCCTCCCGGGCGCACGATGACCGTCGCCATGGTGAACGTCTCGGGTATCCCCACGGCCTCGATGGCGACGTCGACGCCAAGGCCGTCGGTGAGTGCGAGCACCTGGTCCCTCCAGTTCGGGTCTCCCGAGTTGACTGTGTCGGTGGCGCCGAAGTCGTTGGCCCGCCCCAGTCGAGCGTTGTCCAGGTCGATGGCGACAATCTTCGACGGGCCGTAGAGGCGTGCCGTCATGACTGCGGAGAGCCCAACCGGCCCCGCCCCGATCACGGCGACGACATCGCCCGGGTTCACATGTCCGTACTGCACGCCGATCTCGAATCCGGTCGGAAGGATGTCAGAGAGCAGGATGCCCTCGGAGTCGGTCATTCCTTCGGGCACTTTGTACACCGAGTTCTCTGCGAACGGGACCCGAACGTATTCGGCCTGTGTCCCATCGATCATGTAGCCGAAGATCCACCCGATACCCGCCATGCCCTCGGGATCGAGGCAGTGGCTGTAGAGCCCTTTGCGACAGTTCGAGCATCGTCCACATGAACTTACACACGCGAGGATGACCCGGTCACCGACAGCTAGTTGGGTGACCCCGTCGCCAACCTCCGTGATCACCCCGATTCCCTCGTGCCCCAGAACGCGACCGACCTCCACTTCGGGAAGATCGCCCTTGAGAATATGGAGGTCAGTGCCGCAAATGGTCGTGGCGACCATCTTCACGATCACGTCTGTCGACTGTTCGATCTTGGGGTCTGGGGCTTCTTCCCAGCCCTTCTTGCCAGGACCTTTGTAGACCAGCGCCTTCATGACGGAACTCCTCCCGTGGACAGTCCGAGCGACGCCTTGCGACTCGCGAGGATGGCATCCACGTCATCGCGGGCGGTCCGGTTGCCACTTCCGAGGCTACAGACCGCGCAAATCGCCGACTAGGGCCGAAGGACCCATCGGCCGCTCAGCCAGGTGGGCCCTGAGCATGATGGTCCATCCACCCTCACGGTCATGGATCCGGCCGCCAGCAGCATCTTGCTCCCGCGTCAGATGGTGCGTCTGCCCTTCTCGATAGCTCGTAGCCCAGGGTACAACGTGAATTCAGGCTGTTCGGCTGGGACGTGCCACCTGTCACCACATCCTTTCACGCCACATCACGCTACGAACAGCCACTCGTCGTCCCGCAGCTCGTGCAGACGTAGCAAGAGCCGGCGCGCTGCATGACCATGCCGCACTGGTAACACAGCGGCGCATCGCGCTGCTCGGCGCGCGCCATGGACGAGCCCGAGGTCGATGACGAGGTGCGTGCCGTCGGGGGGGTCAGGCCGTCGAGCCCCGAGGGCGGAACCGAGCTGATGCCGGAGTCCTCCACCAGGTCCTGCTCGAGCGTGGCGGCTTCCTCGACGCCGGGGAGCGTCGGCTGCATCCGCTCCGATGTCGACAGCACGCCGAGGTCCTCGCGCTCTTCGAGCGGCAGGTAGTCGATGGCCAGCCGACGGAAGATGTAGTCCATCAGGCTGGTGGCGATGCGCAGTTCGGGGTCATCGGTGATCCCAGCCGGCTCGAAACGCATGTTGCGTGTACTTCCGGACGTAGGTGGCGAGGGGGACGCCGTGCTGCAACCCCAGGCTGACCGAGATCGAGAAGGCGTCCATGATCCCCGCCAGGGTCGAGCCCTGCTTGGAGACCTTCATGAACACCTCGCCCGGCCGACCGTCGTCGTACTCGCCGACGGTCACGTATCCCTCGCAGTCGGCCACCCGGAAGGAGAAGGTGTTGGACTTGCGGCGCCGGGGCAGGCGCTCCCTGACCGCTCCCACCACAACCGTGTCACGCGACCGGTTCTGGGCCTGGGCGAGCGCGGCCTCGAGCTCGGCGATCCTGGCCATGGCGGCACGGTCGCGTGCCTCGGCGTCGGAACCCGGCGGGGCGACGTCGCCCCCCTCGATCCCCTTCTTGGTCGTGGACAGTGGCTGGGCCACCTTGCAGTTGTCGCGGTAGATGGCGACGGCCTTGATCCCCAACCGCCAGGCGTCGAGGTGGAGCTGCTCGATGTCCTCGACGGTCACTTCCTCGGGAACATTGACGGTCTTGCTCACCGCGCCGCGAGAGGAAGGGCTGTACCGCCCCCAACATCCGGATGTGCCCGGTGTAGTGGATCGTGTTGTCGCCCATCGAACAGGCGAACACCGGCATGTGATCGGCGCTCAGGTGTGGTGCACCCACGATCGACTTGTGCTCGTCGATGTACGAGATGATGTCGTCGATCTGCTCCGGCATGTAGCCGAGCCTCGCCAGCGCACGCGGCACGGTCTGGTTGACGATGGACATCGTCCCGCCCCCGACGAGCTTCTTCGTCTTCACGAGGCCGAGGTCGGGCTCCACACCTGTGGTGTCACAGTCGAGCATGAGGGCGATGGTTCCGGTCGGGGCCAGGACACTCGCCTGCGAGTTGCGCACGCCGAACTGCTCGACCGAGCTCGACGGCGTCGTCCCACGCCTCCTGGGCGGCGGACAGCAGCTCCATCGGGACGAGCTCCTCGTCGATCTTGGCGACCTCGGCCCGGTGCATCTGCAGCACGTTGAGCATCGCTTCGCTGTCGGCGTGGAAGCCCGCGAAGGGGCCCATCCGTGATGCCGTTCGTGCGGACACAGCATAGGCGTGGCCCGTCATGAGCGCCGTGATCGACGCAGCCCAGGCGCGGCCCTCGTCGGAGTCATAGGGCAGCCCCTGCGCCATGAGCAGAGCGCCCAGATTGGCGTAGCCGAGACCGAGCTCACGGTACCGGCGTGAGTTCTCGGCGATCTTCTCGGTCGGGTAGTCGGCGTTGCCGACCAGGATCTCCTGGGCCGTGAACACGACGTCCACGGTGGCGTTGAAGCTCTCGGCGTCGAAGGTGTCGTCCTCGCGCAGGTACTTGAGCAGGTTGATCGAAGCCAGATTGCACGCGCTGTTGTCGAGGTGCATGTACTCCGAGCAGTTGCGAACGACGATGCCGTCGACCACGTAGGAGTGATTGCGAGGCTCTGAAAGGTTGTAGGTGAGCTCGACCCCCTCGTCCGATGCGCTCTGCAAGACGGGTGGTCCTGCGAACGTCATAGAAGCCCTTTTGCCCGTCGACCATGATCTCCCGAAGCAGGGCTGCCTTTCGAGACAGCGAGAACCCGATGTGCTCAGCAAAGGACGCGATCGATCCCGAAGTGATCCGAAGGTCGTAGGCGGCCGCTTGGCCGTATGTCACGGTGTCACCGGCCTTGTTGGTGTAGTTGAAAGCCCCCGAATCGCTCGCACCGCGGGTCTTGTACATCGCGGCTGGACACGCCGAAAGTTGTGAGGAGCCGCTGTACCCCCCGGAGGAGGTCGATCGACACCGACCCAAGGCCTACGTACGAGCCCTTGTGTCGGTTGACAACAGCGCATCCGTCGGCATCGAACAAGCCCTGAAGGAAGCTCGCAGCGACCTCAGATGGCGCTTGTTCGATCGACCAGGGTACCGACTTCTCCGGGCCCCTTACCGATCGGACACCGAGGGCCTCTAGAAACCGCTTGAACGGCCGGCGAGCCAACCGCAACTGTGCAGTGCCATTCGCTTGTTCGGAGAGCTTGAGCGGTCGATCGCCGTTTACCCATTCAATGAGCTCGGTGTGCCGCGGGAGAATTTCGTCCCTGTCCTCCGCGCTCCCGTAGATCGTCGTAGTGGTAGAGCCTGAAGTGCTGCCGTCTCCGACGAGCCATCCGAGGTAATGGGCGAAGTCCGCACTCCACGAATCCGGGAAGCGGATCTCGTCACCGTGGTCGCCCTTAGTTCGATAGTCCCCAGGATCTGAGGAGACCGGCAGGACAGACTCCGCGTGAACGGCAAGAGCGGGGAGGTCGAGGACCTTCACATCGTCGGCATTCGTGAGGTCTGCGGCCTCCACGTATCCACGGTTGGTGGTGAAGACCCTGTGCCCCGGCGTGCACCGCAATTCCATGCCGTTCTCGAATCGAAGTCGCACGATGTCGTTAAACCCGGTGATCATGAAGGCTTCGGGTGTCGTGATCTCGACACGCTGCACCGGGCCATCGATACTCGTAGCGTCGTGTGTGTAGACGCCGAAACTTTCGCCTCGATTCACGCGATCAAAAAGCTCGGAGAACGCCACGAGACCCTTGTCGGTGTGGACGCGGGCGCTGCCTGGGAAGCAAGGATTACTACCGTTGATCCGGCCGGCGTTGGGGGCGGTGTGCCAGCGATTGATGGTGGTATCGAACTGCATGCCGGGGTCTGCACATTCCCAAGCGGCATGGGCGATCTGACGGAAAAGGTCGCGTGCCTTTACGATACGGACGGCCGAGCCGTCGGTGCGGGCGGTGAGCGCCCAGTCGGCGTCGTCCAGGACGGCCTCCATGAACTCGTCGGTCACGCGCACGGAGTTGTTCGCGTTCTGGTACTGGATGGAGAACGAGTCCGATCCGTCCAGGTCCATGTCGAAGCCGCCGTCACGCAGCACGCGGGCCTTGCGCTCCTCGAGCGCCTTGCACCAGATGAAGTCCTCGATGTCGGGGTGGTCGTCGTTGAGGATGACCATCTTGGCGGCCCGACGGGTCTTACCACCCGACTTGATGGTTCCCGCCGAGGCGTCGGCCCCACGCATGAACGACACCGGGCCTGATGCCGTCCCGCCTCCCTGGAGCCGCTCCACCGAGGCCCGGATGCCCGACAGGTTGACGCCGGCGCCCGACCCGCCCTTGAAGATGATGCCCTCTTCCCGGTACCAGTTGAGGATCGAGTCCATGGAGTCGTCGACGGCGAGGATGAAACACGCGCTGGCCTGCTGCGGCACGCCCTTCACACCGATGTTGAACCACACCGGGGAGTTGAAGGCGGCGCGCTGGTTCACGATGATGTGCTTGAGCTCGTCCCGGAAGGTCTCCGCCTCGTCGGCGTCCTCGAAGTAGCCGTCCTTCATCCCCCAGTCGGTGATCGTGTCGACCACACGGTCGGCCACCTGCTTCAGAGACGTCTCACGCTCGGCCGTGCCGGGGGTGCCTCGGAAGTACTTCTGGGCCAGGATGTTGGTGGCGTTCAGGCTCCAGGTGGTGGGGACCTCGACGTCGAGCTGCTCGAAGGCGACGCTGCCGTCGCGGTAGTCCGTGATGCGCGAGTCGCGCCGCTCCCATTCGACCTCGTCGTAGGGGTGGACCCCTTCGGTGGTGAAGTGCCGCCGGATGCCGATGGCGGTCCGCTGCGGGGCGATTGCCATGATCGTTGTTCCACCCTTTCCTTGGTTCCCAGCGTAGGTGCCGGCCCTCCGGAGAAGGCCGGGCTCCCTCGCCCTGCCCTCCCTCAGACCACAAGATGTTGTGGTCTCCCCTGAAGTGGCCCCCAGATGCAGTGGCCATTACAGCACTGTAGTTACGGGGGTGTCAATGCCTGGCGCTCCCTGTCGGCCCTGGTCGCGGCCCGTTCGCGAAGGTTTGCACCCCGAGCCCGGGCCGGGGCGGGGGACCCCCGGGCGGACCGTGCCTGGGGCAGCGAATAGGGTCCCGCCGTGGCCTGCGTGATCGCCATCGATGCGGGGACGAGCGGGGTCCGGGCGCTGGCGGTCGACGAGTCCGGGGCCGTCGTCGACGTCTCGTACCGCGAGCTCACCCAGCACTACCCCCGGCCGGGATGGGTGGAGCACGACGCCGGGGAGATCTGGGACGCGGTCCTGGGCACCGTGGCCGAGGTGGCCGGCCGCCGGGACGCGGCGGGTGGCACCGTGGCCGCCATCGGCATCACCAACCAGCGCGAGACGGTGGTCGCCTGGGACCGGTCCACGCGGCCGTCCCCTGCACCGCGCCATCGTGTGGCAGGACCGGCGCACGGCCGAGCGTTGCGACCAGCTGCGCGGCCGAGGGGCAGGCTCCCCCTGGTGCGCGAGCGGACCGGGCTCGTCCTCGACCCCTACTTCTCGGCCACCAAGATGGAGTGGCTGCTCGGTCCCGGCGGCGTCGCCGTCGACGACAACCTGGTGCTCGGCACGGTCGACGCCTGGCTCATCTGGAACCTCACCGGCGCAACCCGACGGCGGCGTCCTCGCCACCGACGCCTCGAACGCGTCGCGCACCTTGCTCTACGACATCCGCGACCGTGGCTGGTCCGACGAGCTGTGCGAGCTCTTCGGCGTCCCCCCCGCCGCCCTCCCCGAGGTCCGGCCCTCGTGCGGGCGTTTCGGGCTCGTGCGGGGCGCGCTCGGCGATGCCGCGCCCCAGCCTGGCCGGCGTTCCCGTGAGCGGAGTGGCCGGCGACCAGCAGGCCGCCCTCTTCGGCCAGGCGTGCGTGGCGCGGGGCATGGCCAAGGTGACCTATGGGACGGGGAGCTTCGTCCTGTTGAACGTCGGTGAGCGGTGCCCGCCGCCTTCCGAGGGCCTGCTCACCACGGTGGCGTGGGACCTGGGCGAGCACGGCGGCTCGTCACCTGTGGCCTACGCGCTCGAAGGGGCGGTGTTCGTGACCGGCGCCGCCGTCCAGTGGTTGCGCGACGGCCTGGGACTGATCGAGGAGGCGGCCGGCATCGGAGCCCTGGCCGAGCAGGTCGACGACAGCGAAGGCGTGTTCGTGGTGCCCGCCTTCACGGGTCTGGGCAGCCCGTGGTGGGACCCCTATGCGCGAGGCACGATCACGGGCCTCACGCGCGGCCTGGGGGCGCCCCACATCGCCCGCGCCGTGGTCGAGGCCATGGCGTACCAGGTGCGCGACGTCGTCGACGCCATGACGACGACGGGAACCGAAGTCGCCGCCTTGCGCGTCGACGGGGGTGTGGCCGTGCTCGACCTCTTGCTGCAGATCCAGGCCGACCAGCTGCGCGTGCCGGTGTCGCGGCCCTCCACCACCGAGACCACCGCCCTGGGGGCCGCCACCCTGGCGGGGCTGGCCGAGGGCGTGTGGGGGACCCTCGACGACCTCGAGACGATGTGGTCGCTCGAGGCACAGTTCACGGCCCGGGCCACGTCACGTGGCCGCGGACCGTGCCTACGACGGCTGGCGCCGCGCCGTCGAGCGATCCCTGGGGTGGGCCGTCCCGGGGAGCTGAGGAGCGCACCCCGACGCCGTTTCCGGCCCCGCCCTTCGTACGATGGCACCGCCCGGAGCCGCGCGGCCCCTGGGGGAGGAACGCCCGACAGTGCTCCTGCTGTACGTCATCGGATTCGTGGCCGGGATGATCGCGGGCATCTCCCCTTGCATCTTGCCGGTGCTGCCCGTGGTGCTGGTGGCCGGGGCCACCGTCCCCACCACCGGCACGGGCACCGGCGCCGACATCGCCACCGAGGGCACGGGCGAGTCGCCCGACCCCGCCCCGAGGCGCCGGCCGGCGGGGACACGAGGCTCGGGCGACAGCCTGCGCGTGGCGGTGCGCACCTCGAGGTCGGCGGCGGTGGGGACCCGGTCCCCGTCGCGTCCCCGCAGCTACCGCGCCTTCGCCGTGGTGGCGGGTCTCGTCGTCAGCTTCAGCATCGTCACCCTGGTGGGGTCGTCGCTGCTCAGCGCCATCGGCCTGCCCCAGGACTTCCTGCGCGACGCCGGCCTCGTGATCCTCGGCGTGGTGGCAGCCGGGCTCATCGTCCCGCCCCTGGGACACCTCCTGGAACGGCCCTTCGCCCGGGTGGCCCAGCGCCAGCCCAACGGGAACGCCGGAGGGTTCGTCCTGGGGCTCGGCCTGGGCGCGTTCTTCGTGCCGTGCGCGGGCCCGGTGCTCACCGCCATCTCCGTGGTGAGCGCCAATCACCGCGTCGGATTCGCCTCGGTGGTGCTCACCTTCGACTTCGCCCTGGGCGCGGCGGTCCCCCTGCTCGTCTTCGCCCTGGCCGGCCAGCGCGTGGCGGAGCGGGTCTCGGCCTTCCGGTCGCACGCCTCGCTGGCCCGCCAGGTGGGCGGGGTGGTGCTCCTGGCCATGACGCTCCTGATCGCCTTCAACGTCACCGATGGACTGCAACGGGTCGTGCCCGGGTACACGACCATCCTGCAGACGCCACGTCGAGGGAAGCTCCTACGCCAAGAAGCAGCTGGCCGCCATCACCGAGGAGAAGACGGGGGGCAAGCTCGGGAGCTGCGCGCCCGGCCTGGCGCACGCTCGAGGACTGCGGGGCGGCGCCGAACTTCCAGGGCATCACGGCCTGGCTCAACACGCCCGGCGACCGGCCCCTGTCGATCGGGTCGCTCAAGGGCAAGGTCGTGCTCGTCGACTTCTGGACCTACTCGTGCATCAATTGCCAGCGGTCCCTGCCCCATGTCGAGTCCTGGTACGCGCGCTACCACGCCGACGGATTGGAGGTGGTGGGCGTGCACACCCCGGAATTCGCCTTCGAGCACGTGGTGTCGAACGTCTCCGCCGGCGGCCGTGCAGCTGGGCGTGAAATATCCCATCGCCGTGGACGACGACTACAAGACGTGGGACGCGTACCAGAACGAGTCCTGGCCCGCCGAATACCTGATCGACTCCTCGGGCCAGGTCCGCCACGCCGAGTTCGGTGAGGGCGACTACAGCGGCACCGAGTCGCTCATCCGCAGCCTCCTCTTCGACGCCGACCCCAAGGTGAAGCTCCCGCCAGCCGACCGACGTGCCCGACAAGACACCGACGGTGGCCCAGACCCCGGAGTCGTACCTCGGCTACCACTACGGGTTGCCGAACTTCGACGGCCCGACCATCACCGAGAACAAGCCGGCGCAGTACCAGTTCCCGGCGTCCCTGCCCCCCGACTACCTGGCCCTGGCCGGGACCTGGACGGTGAACGCGGAGGAGATCACCTCCGGCGCCGATGCCCGCCTCGAGCTCGCCTTCCAGGCCAACGACGTGTACCTGGTGCTCGGGGGCACGGGCACCATCAAGGCCACCGTGGGCTCCCACACCCGGACCATCGACGTGTCGGGCATCCCCCGGCTCTACACCCTGGTGTCGTCACCAGACCTTCGAGTCCGGGACCATCGTCCTCGACGTGTCCCCGGGCGTCGAAGCCTACGACTTCACCTTCGGCTGAACGACGACGCCACAAAGGACCAATGCCCATGATCGAAGACCTGTCCGACCCTCGTCGGGTCGAGCCTCCCTACCTCGCCACCGAAAGGGCGATGCTCGAGGGCTGGCTCGAGTTCCACCGCACCACGTTGGTGCTCAAGTGCGAGGGGCTCGACGACGCGGCAGCGCAAGGCGCGGCCCGTGCCCAGCTCGAAGCTCTCGCTGCACGGCTTGGTCCGGCACATGGGGGAGGTGGAACGGAACTGGTTCCGGAGGGTGCTGCTGCGGAGAGCCCGACGCTCGCGCCGATCTGGTACGACCCTGCCGTCGAGGACAGCGAGCTCGTACCTCTCGACCACGCCGACTGGGACACCGACCTGGCTGCGTGGCAGGCCGAGTGCGAGGACAGTCGGGCCGCGGCCGCGCTGCGCTCGCTCGACGACACCGGTCGGCGCGACGGCGAGCCGTGCTCGCTGCGGTGGATCTACACCCACATGGTCGAGGAGTACGCCAGACACAACGGCCACGCCGATCTCATCCGGGAGCTCGTCGACGGCAGCGTGGGCTGGTAGTCGCAGCTCGCATCGGCGCGCCGGGGAGGTGACCCGACGCGCCGGCGCCGCGGTGAGCTCAGGCGGCGGGCTCCGAGGTGGCGCCGGCGGGCTCGGGCGACAGTGGGGGCACCGGGGCCGGGCCGTACCCGTCTCCGTTGGCCGACGGCCGGACCTGGGCCACATCGGCGCCCCCCACCACGCCGTGGCGCTTGGCGTAGCGGTCCACGTACTCCTGGCCCGAGAGGTGCCGGATCTCGAACATGAGCTCGTCGGTGGCGGCCCGCAGCGTCAAAGGGTCGCTCGCCTGGTGGCGCTCGAAGCGTGACAGGTCGAGCGGGGCGCCGAAGCGCACCGTCACCCTCTTGAAGGGGCGGGGCAGGTTCGAGCCCGGTCGTTGCACCGTCGACGTGCCGACCATGCCCACCGGGATGACCGGAACCCCGCACCCGAGGGCGAGGCGGGCCACGCCGGTGTGGCCGCGATAGAGCCGGCCGTCGGGCGAGCGCGTGCCCTCGGGGTAGATCCCGAGCGCCCGGCCCGACTCGCAGGACGTCGCGCGCCGGCGACCAGTGCCCGCTCCGATGCGCTCCCGCCCTCGCGCCGCATGGGGATCTGGCCCACGGCACGGAAGAACCATGCCGTCTTCCACGAGTCGAAGTACTCGGCCTTGGCCACGAACGTGACGCGCCGGCGCAACACCAGGGGGCAGGAACATCGAGTCCAGGAAGGCCACGTGGTTGGGCGCCAGGATCACCGGGCCCTTGGCCGGGACGTGGGCACGGCCCTCGACCTTGATGCGCCAGAACAGGAAGAAGAAGGGGCTGAGCAGGACCTTCAGCACCCAGTACGTCACCGCCCCACGGTAACGCGCCGCGCCAGGTGGTGAAATGGACACCTGCCTGCGGCCGGTCCCGGCCGCGCCGCTAGCGTCTGGCGGATGGCGCGCCGCCTGACCGCACGGGGACAGCGACGCCGCCAGGAGCTGCTCGACTATGCGGCCCGGCAGTTCGCGTCGCAGGGATACCACCCCACGTCGGTCACCGACATCGTCGACGGCCTGGGCGTGGGCAAGGGCGTCTTCTACTGGTACTTCGCCTCCAAGGAAGAGCTCCTGCGCCAGATCCTCACCGACGCGCAACGGGACCTGCGCCGCACCCAGCGCCAGGCCATCGCCGACGAGCCCGATCCGGTGCGCCGCATCGAGGCCGGCATCAGGGCGTCGGTGGCAGTGGCTCGACGCCAACCGCCACCTCTTCGTGCTGCTGGAGTTCGCCCGCACCGAGGAACGGTTCGCCCCCCTCATCCGCCAGGGCGAGGAGCAGGCCGTGGCCGACGCCCTCCCGCATGTGAAGGCGGGCATCGCCGCCAACATGATCCGGCGCGACGACCCCCTGGTCCTGGCCCACGCCATCCTGGGCGTGACCGACCGCCTGGCCAGGGTGCTCGTGCTCGAGCAGGGCCGACCCGCCGACGAGGCGGGCACGGCGGCAGTGTCGTTCTGCCTGGAGGGCATCCTCTCCCCCGCCGCCGCCCAGCGCCGGCTGGATCATCGGTGACACACTGACGCACCCATGGTCGGCACCGGTTCGTTCCCCTTCAGCTACGGCGTCTTCCGCCTCCTCCTCTCCGTGCTCGGCATGGGACCGGCGTTCTCAGGGGTCGAGCTCGGCGACGGCACCCTGCGGGTGCGCATGGGATGGGCCTTCCGAGCCTCGGTCCCGGTGCAGCACATCACCGGCGCCCGACCCCGCACCGGGCTCGTCGGCGGGATCGGCGTGCACGGCTGGAAGGGCCGCTGGCTCGTCAACGGCGCCACCACGGGGCTCGTGCAGATCGCCGTCGATCCCCCCGGCCGGGCCTACGTGATGGGCGTTCCCGTCAAGGTGCGGGAGCTCACGCTCAGCCTCGAAGACCCTGACTCCCTGATCGCCGCCCTCAAGCGCTGACCGGACTACCGGGGCGACGGGACGGCCTCGGGGTCAGTGCAACTTGGTGAGGGTCCGACGGAGGTTGCGCACGGCCTGGCCGATGCGCTGCTCGTTCTCGATGAGCGCGAAGCGCACGTGGCCGTCCCCGCCCGGTCCGAAACCCACGCCCGGAGAGGTGGCCACCTCGGCCTCCGACACCAGGAACGACGAGAACTCCAGTGATCCCATGTCGCGATAAGGCTCGGGGATCGGAGCCCACACGAACATCGTCCCCTGGGGCGGGGTGAGGTTCCACCCCATGCGGTTGAGCCCGTCGCACAGGGCGTCGCGCCGGGCCAGGTAGTTCTCGTTGACCCACTTCGGGTAGTCGGGGACCTCGTTCATGGCCACGATGGCCGCGATCTGGATGGGCTGGAACGTGCCGTAGTCCAGGTAGCTCTTCAGCTTGGTCAGCGCAGCCACGATCTCGGCGTTGCCCACCAGGAACGCCACGCGCCATCCCGCCATCGAGAACGACTTGGTGAGCGAGTACAGCTCGACCGCCACGTCCTTGGCCCCGGGCACCTCCAGGATCGAGGGCGGCTGGTAGCCGTCGAAGGAGATGTCGGCGTAAGCGAAGTCGTGGACGAGGACGACGTCGTGCTCGCGGGCGAAGTCGACGATGCGCTGCATCCAGGCCAGGTCCACGCACGCCGTGGTCGGGTTGTGGGGGAACGACAGCACGATCACGCGCGGCTTGGGCCACGCCGAGCCCCACGACTCCATCAGGTTGTCGAAGAACGCTTCCGACGCCGGGGGACCATCGACGTTGGTGGAATGCTCCAGCCGTACCTGGCGCACCTCGGCCCCGGCGAACAGCGGGGCGTAGATGTGGATGGGGTACGAGGGCGAGGGGACCAGCGCGCTGTCGCCGGGGCCCAGCAGCACCCACATCAGATGCGACATCCCCTCCTTGGCGCCGATGGTCGTCACCACCTCGGTCTCGGGATCGAGCTCCACGCCGAAACGGCGCAGGTAGAGCGAGGAGATGGCCTGACGGAGCTTGGGGATGCCCTTGCTCGACGAGTAGCGGTGGTTCTTGGGGTTGTGGACGGCTTCGGCCAGCTTCTCCACCGCCGCGTCGGGGGAGGGCAGGTCGGGGTTGCCGAACCCGAGGTCGATGACGTCGCGACCGGCCCGGCGAGCCGCCAGCTTCAGCGCCTCGATGTGCGCGAAGACGTACGGGGGCAGGCCGTTGATCCGTCGGAACTCCATCGCGCGAGGTTAGCCCTCGTCCCCGGCACGGCCGGCCCGTCGATGTCTAGCCGCGCACGAAGTCGGCCGCCTCGGCCACGGCCTCGAGCGACTCGGGCCACGCGCACACCGCCCAGGTGGCGCCGGCGGTCTCCACCTCCCGCAGCCACCGGGCGATCCGGGGCGTGTCGCCGGCCACCGGACCGGCCCACGTCACGTCACAGCGCGGCTGGAGACCGGCCACCGCGGCGGGTTGGCCGTCCCACAAGTTGACGGCGGCGCCGAGCTCCACGGCGAGCTCGGTGGTGGTGCGCGTCCCGCCGCCCACCCACACGGGCACGCCGGCGCCGAGGACCTGGGCGGCGCAGGCGCGCAGCGCCGACCGGCGGTCGTCGGGCGGGGCGTAGGGGATCCCGAAGGCGAGGTTCTCCGCCGCGCTCTGGCTGTCCCCGGTACCGAGCCCGGCGATCAGGCGTCCCGGCGCCATCCGGTCCAGCGACAGCAGCTCCCCCACCAGCACCTCCACCGGCACCAGCCCGATGCGCGCCACGAGCGGGCCGAAGCAGACGGTGCGGGTGGTGGCGGCGACGGCCCCGAGGACCGGGAAGGCGGAGAGCGCGGGGCGCTCGGGCGCGCCCAAGGGCCACAGGTGGTCGAACACGAACACCCCGTCGAGACCGAGCTCCTCGGCGCGGCGCGCGCCGCGGCCAGCGCAGCCGTGTCGGCGCGGAACGTCGGAAGGGTCACTCCGACCCGCACGGCACCCGCCCCCGGCGATCAGGCCACGTCGACCCGGTAACGGTCCCCGGCCCGGGCCACCAGCGCCGCACCGATGGCCCCGGCCCGCTCGCCGAGCTGGGCGGGGAGGATCCGCACCTCGGGCCGATAGGCGCGCCCCTCGAGCAGCTCGTCGAAGGCGGTGTCGACCTTGTCGTGCACCAGGGTCACGGTCTCGACCAGTCCTCCGCCGTACACCATGACGGCGGGGTCGAGGGCGAGCGCCAGGTTGGAGAGCCCCAGAGCCAGCCACCAGCCCAGCTCGGCCAGCACGGCCAGGGCGCCGGCATCGCCGCCCTTGGCCGCCATAGTGACGTGCTCACCCCTCACCGATTCCGGGTCCCCTCCGGCGAGGTCCACCACCTCGGCCAGACGCCCGGCGTGGGCCGCTTGGCGCGCCAGGCGTCCCAGGCCGCTCCCCGAGGCGAACCGCTCCCAGCAGCCCCGCTTGCCGCACGGGCACGGCGGCCCCGTGGGGTCGACCACCATGTGCCCGATCTCCCCCGCGAACCCCGACGCCCCCCGCACCACGTGCCCGCCGGCGACGATCCCACCCCCGATCCCGGTACCGAGGGTCACCATCACGGCGTCGGTGACGCCGACGGCGGCGCCGAAGGCCCATTCCGCCACGGTGGCGCAGGTGGCGTCGTTGTCGACCACGGTCCGCAGCCCCCCAGGCGCGTCGAGAGGCCGCTGGCGATGTCGAGCCCGGTGCCCCGGGGAAGGTTGGGGGCGAAGCGCAGCACCCCGGTGTTGTCCACCAGCCCCGGCGCTCCGACCCCGACCGACGCCACCTCGACATCGATCGTCTCGCACAGCTGCCGGGTCACCGAGGCCAGGACCTCGATCACCGGCTCGGGGGCACCGGGCTCGGCGCCGGTGCCGCGGGCGGGCGCGGACGAATTCCCGGCGCTCGACACCCGCAGCTCAGCCAGCACCACGCCCTCGTCGTCGACGGCCAGGCCGAGCACCTTGGTGCCCCCCAGGTCGATCCCGATGGTCACCTGCCTCGCCACGCCGACCTCCCGTACTCGGTCCCGGCGATCGGAGGCGGTGCCACGCTCACGTGGTGAGCGAGGACTCGACGCGCGCCTTGAGCTCCTCGAGAGCGGTGTGCATGATGCGGCTCTGCGCCCGGCGCTTGATGAACCCGGGGAGCGGGACCCGCAGCTCGACCTCCAGGGTGTAGGTGACCTCGGTGGAGCCGTCACCGGTGGCGTCGAAGCGGTAGCTGCCGTCGAGCTTGGAGGTGAGGTCGCCAGCGGTCTGCTTCCAGGCCAGCGTCTTGGGAGAGCCCGAATAGTCGTAAGAGAGCGTGTAGCTGGTGGAGCGGCCGAAAGCCCCGGCGCGGAAGGTTGCCTCGGCGGGCCGCCCTTCGCCGTCGCGCCGCTCGACCACGACCTGCTTGATGTCGGCGGCCCATTCCGGGTACCGCTCGATGTCGCTCACCACGGCGAAGCACTGCTCCGACGTGGCGGTGACGACCATTCGCTCGGTGGCCAGTTCCGCCACAAGCACTCCTTTGCTTCTGGTCTCGTCGTCGAGAGGCACCGACATGGTGCCGCTCCCGGGCCTCGGGCGGGGTGGGCGGCGCTCAGCCTTCCACGTCCTGCAATGCCGCGGCCAGCCTATGTGCGAGAAGGTCCCACGCGAAGCCCTTCTCGACCCGACGCCGGGCGGCCCGGCCCATGCGGGCCCGGAGCGCGTCGTCGGTGAGGAGCCGGCGCAGGGCCCCGGCCACCCGCCCGGGGTCCCCGGGGTCCTCGACCACCAGGCCCGTCTTCCCGTGGACGACGGCCTCGTCGGCACCCCCGCTGCGCCCGGCCACCTGGGCCACCCCGCAGGCGGCGGCCTCCAGGAAGACGATGCCGAATCCCTCCTGCTCGAGACCCAGCCACCGGTCCCGGCACGCCATCACGAACACGTCGGCCACGCCGTAGAGACGGGACAGTTCGTCGTCGGGAACGGTGCCGAGCATCCGCACCGGGGCACGGGCGGCGCGCACCCGGGCGTCGAGCCGGGCCCGGTCGCGCCCGGCGCCGGCGATGAGCACGGTGAGGTCGGGGAACGACGGGACCAGCGCCGCGGCCGCGTCGATCAGCACGTCCATCCCCTTGCGGGGGACGAGGCGGCTCACGCTCACCACCACCGGCGCGTCGGGCGCCAGGCCCAGCGCGGCGCGCGCCTTGCGACGGGCCACGGGCGGGAGGGGGCGGAGCCTGGTGGTGTCCACGCCGGGAGGGACCTCCACCACCGGCGGCATGTGGGCACCGGCCACCCGCCGGGCCTCGGCGGCGGGATAGCCGCCCGCACACACCGCCAGGCGGGCCCGGGCCAGCACGCCGGCCAGCGCCTGGCGCGATCCGGGGAGCCGACCCGGCACCGTCACCTCGGCACCG
The DNA here is from genome assembly GCA_963848335.1 of uncultured Acidimicrobiales bacterium. Taxonomy (GTDB): domain Bacteria; phylum Actinomycetota; class Acidimicrobiia; order Acidimicrobiales; family UBA8190; genus Chersky-840. Next base: position 516,328 of record CAWKDD010000001.1, on the reverse strand, counting down.
TGGAGCACCACCGCGTAGGGCAGGGCGCCGAGGGCGGGTCCGACCAGACCCAGGGGCAGCGCCGGGTCCACGACCACGAGGGAGGCGCCCACGTCGTGCGCCAGGGACCGGATGCGGCGCGTCGTCGCCGGCGTGGGCACGAGGACCCGGCCCGCCACCCTGTCGATGCGGATCCCGAGCGCTCGCTGTTCGGCGTCGAAGGCCGGCGCGCCCGGGTGCGACGACGCCGTGAGGACGGCGAATGCCGACGGGTCCATACGGCTCCAGAGCTCCCACAGATAGGCCTGGATGCCGCCCACCTTGGGGGGGAAGTCGTTGGTGACGAGAAGGTGGGTCATCCACCTGGTCCGATGCCCGGTGCGTGCACCGGCCCATGCTTCCATGCATCGGGGCACCGCCCACCGGGCGACGGGCCCCGGTGGGCCCTCGGCCCGGGGCCGGGTGGCGGTTCAGCCGGCGGCCCAGTCCCGGTCCACGCCCGAATGCCGCAGCGCAGGCACGAGCCCGGCACGCGACAGCATGCGCATGGCCCTCGCCTCTTCCACGTCGACGACCACGGCGTCATCGGGTTCACGCCCGAGCACGAAGCTCACCAGGCAGTCCTCGCATGCCGACGTGCCCTGGAGCTCGCAGTCGTCGCAGCTGATGCAGATGGTGACCTCACCGGTCACCGTGAGGACCTCTCGGTCCGGCCCGCCCGTCGGTGTCATCGGGGACAGCGTCGCGCCCGGGTGTAACGGAGGGTCAGCCGGGTGGACCGCCCGCCTCGGCCGGGGCCTGTTCCCCGGCTGTGGGCGGGGCCTCGGCCTCGTCTCCGTCGAAGGTCTCGATGGCGCGGCCGTGCCCGCACCAGCGGCAGCGCACCTCGAGCACGTTCTCGGAGAGGACCTCCACGTCCTCTACCGACAGCTCGCCCCCCACGCTGTAGTGGTGGAAGGCCGAGCTCCGGCGGTCGGTGACGACGTCGAAGCGGGTGATGTTCCCACATGCCCTACAGCGGTACCGGGTCGGGCTCACAGGCCCAAGCTAGCGCCGCGGCCGAGCCCGCCCGTCGGGGCACGGGTCCGCGTCGGCGAACACCCTCGTGCTTACCATCTCGTCGTGGCCATGGGCGTGTCGTCGCGTTGGGCTCGGTGGGTGGGCCTCACCGGCCGGCGCGCCCGACCGTCGACCCCGCCGGTGCCCGAGGACCTGGGGGCGCCGCTGTTCGACGTGTGCTTCGCCGTTCTCGACGTGGAGACGACCGGTGGCTCGCCGGCCACGGCCGCGCTGACCGAGATCGCGGCGGCCAAGTACCGGGGCGGCGAGTGCGTGGGGGAGTTCCACTCGCTCGTGGACCCCGGATGCAGCGTCCCCCCGCTGATCTCGTCGCTCACCGGGATCACCGACGACATGGTGTCGGGCGCCCCACCCGTGTCGAGCGTGCTGCCCTCGTTGCTGGAGTTCGTGCGGGGCTCGGTGATCGTCGGCCACAACGTCGGGTTCGACCTGTCGTTCCTCGACGCCGCCCTCGGCGCCAGCGGCTACCAGCCTCTCCCCAACGCGACCGTCGACACCCTGGCGCTGGCCCGCCACCTCGTCCGGCCCGACGTCCCCGACTGCAAGCTCCGCACCCTGGCGTCGGCGCTGCGCCTGGAGCACCTACCCTCGCACCGCGCCCTCGACGACGTGCGCGCCACGGCCGACCTGCTGCACCGGCTCATCGAGCACGCCACCGGCTACGGCGTGTTCGTACTGGGCGATCTCGTCGGCCTGGTGGCCAAGCCGGCGCCCGAACCGGCGCAGGTTTCGGAGGTCGGGTAGCTAGGATCCTGGCGTGCTCCACGCCTTCGTGCTCATCGACGCCGAGCCGTCGCGCATCGCGGCTCTGGGCGACGAGCTCTCGGGCACCGAGGGGATCACCGAGGTGTTCTCCGTGGCCGGCGGCGTGGCCGACCTGATCGCCATCGTGCGGGTGCGTCACCACGACGAGCTCGTCGAGGTGGTGACCCGGCGCATCGCCGCCCTCGACGGCATCGCCAAGACCACGACGCTCGTCGCCTTCGAGGCCTACAGCCGCCACGACCTCGAGGCGATCTGGGACCTCGGCCCGGGCTGAGCCCGGGGCCCGGTCAGGAGGCGGATGCGGCCTCCTGCTGGGAGGTGCGCACCAGGTTCTCGAGCACCACGTGGGCGGCGCCGTCGTCGATCACGGCGCGGGCCTGCTCGACGCCCTGGGCGAGATCGGCGCTCAACCCCGCCACGACCAGGCCGGCGGCGGCGTTGAGCACGGCGATGTCGCGGTGGGCGCCGCGCTCGCCCGCCAGGACGCGCCGCACCACCTCGGCGTTGGCGGCGGCATCCCCGCCGCGCAGCTCCCCGAGCGACGCGGTGGCCAGACCGAGCTCGGCGGGGTCCACGGTGTAGCGGCGGACCTCGGTGCCCGCACCCGCCTCGAGAACGGTGGAGGGCCCGGTGGTCGACAGCTCGTCGAGGCCGTCGGCCCCGTGCACGACCATGGCCCGAAGGGCCCCGTTGGCCATTAGGACGCTGAGCATCTTCTCGGCCATGGCCGGATCACTGACCCCCACCACCTGCAGACGCGCCCGTGCCGGATTGGCCAGGGGCCCGAGGAAGTTGAAGACGGTGGCCACCCCGAGCTCGCGGCGCACCGGTATGGCGTGACGCATGGCGGGATGAAACAGCGGTGCGAAGCAGAAGCCGATGCCTGCTTCCTCGATGCAGCGGGCCACGCCGGCCGGGCCGAGGTCGATGACCACACCGAGCGCCTCGAGGACATCGGCCGAGCCTGCCGCCGACGTGGCGGCACGACCCCCGTGCTTGCACACCCTGGCCCCGGCGCCCGCCACCACCAGCGCGGCCATGGTCGACACGTTGATGGACAGGCTGCGGTCCCCGCCCGTTCCGCACGTGTCGACCAGCTCCTCGGGTCGGGGCACCGCCAGCGGCTCGGCGTGGGTGAGCATGGCCCGCACCAGGCCGGTCATCTCCTGGACCGTCTCACCCTTGATGCGCAACGCGGTGACGAACGCGGCGATCTGTGCCGGGGTGGCCACGCCGGCGAGCACCTCGCCGAGGGCCAGGGCGGACTCCTGCGCGCTCAGGTCGCCCCTTGACAACAACCTCCCGAGCACGGCGGGCCACCCGCCCAGGGCGGCGAAGGCACCCTCGTCGGCGTCCGCAGGCCCGTCCATCTCTTCTCCACTCACCGCGGCGGGCACGGCGGCGTCAATCCCACCACAGGTCGTGATCCAGCACTCCCCGTGCCACCAGCCCCAGCTGGACCTGGCTCGTGCCCTCCACGATGGTGAGCTGCTTGGCGTCGCGGTACCACTGCTCGGTGGGATGGTCCTCCATGTACCCCGCCGCTCCGAGCAGCTGCACGGCCAGTCCCGAGGCGCGCACGGCGAGCTCGGTGGCGTGGTACTTCGCCGCCGACAGCATCGGCACCCACTCCTTGGTGAACTTCCCCTGATCGGCGAGCCAGGCGGCGCGGTAGGTCAGGAGCCGGGCCGCCTCGAGGTCCACCGCGCACTTGGCGATCTCCCACTGCACGCCCTGGAAGTCGGCGATCGTCTTGCCGAAGGCGGCACGCTCCTTGACGTACTCGGTGGCGTACATGAGCGCGCCCTCGGCCAGGCCGATGCCCCGCGCCGCCACCACGGGCCGCATGGAGTTGAGCCCCAGCATGGCGAGGCGGAATCCCCCCACCTCCCCGATGACGTTGGTCGGTGGGACCCGGACGTCACCGAGCAACAGCTCGCCCGGTGTCGATGCCGCGCACTCCCATTTTGTGGTCCGTCCGTCCCACCTCCACCCCAGGCCACTCCCGCTCGACGATGAAGGCGGTGACCGAGTCATGGGCGCGGCTAGCGGGATCGGCGGTCTTGGCGAACACCGTGTACCAGTCGGCCTCGCGCACGCCCGACATCCAGCACTTGGTGCCGTTGAGGACCCAGCCGTCGCGCCGGTCGGGGTCGGGCGTGGCGCGCGTGCGCATGCCCATGACGTCGCTGCCGGCCTGGGGCTCGGACAACCCGAAGGCGGCGCGCCGGGTGCCGGCGGCGATGTCGGGCAGGTACCGCTTCTTCTGCTCCTCGGTCCCGGCGATCATGACCGGCCCGGTGGGCAGACGGGTGAGCAGGAGCATGAGCGCGGCCGTGTTGGAGTACTTCGCCACCTCTTCGATGGCGATGGTGAGCCCCAGGATCCCTGCGCCCGAGCCTCCGTACTCCTCGGGGATGCACAGGCCGAGCAGCCCGGCGTGGCGAAACGCCTCGAAGACGTCGGCCGGGTAGTCCCCGCTCGTGTCGATCTGGCGCGCCCGGGGCTTGACCTTGTCGCGCGCCAGGCGGCGGACCGTCGCCTGGAGGTCCGACAGCTCGGGAGTGAGATCGAAGTCCATCGCCCCGGAGGCTACGCCGGGGGGCGCAGAGCCACGGTCACCTCGATCTCCACCGCGCCGCCCCGGGGCAGGGCCGCCACCCCGATGGCGGAGCGGGTGTGGCGGCCCTCCTCGCCGAAGACGCGGTGGAGCACCCGGCTGGCCCCGTCCACCACGGCGGGCTGCTCGTGGAAGTCGGGCGTCGACGCCACGAACCCCGTGACCGTGAGCACACGCTCGACCCGATCGAGGGTCCCGAGCGCCTGCTCCAGCACGGCCAGGGCGTTGAGCGCGCACACCTCGGCGGCCCGGGCGCCCTGCTCCACGGTGACGTCGTCGCCGAGGGTTCCCACACAGGTGAGCTCGCCGTCGATGCGGGGCAGCTGGCCCGAGGTCCTGGCCACATCCCCGTGCACGACCACGGCGTCGAGGGGGTCGTGCGGGGGATGCGGTCCGTACAGCGTGAGACCCAGCGATGCCAGCCGTTGCGCGATGCGTCCGCTCACGCCGGCAGCGTAGAGCGCGGTTCGGTCCCGGTCCCCGACCTCAAGCCGACTTGCGGCGCTGGCGGTGGATCCGACGGCGCTCGCGCTCGGTGGCTCCACCCCATACGCCTTCGCGCTCGCGGTGGGCCAGGGCATGCTCGAGGCAGGCCTGGCGAACCGGGCATTCGGCGCAGATCGCCTTGGCCTCCTCGGCGTCCTCGTCGGACACCGGGTAGAAGACCTCAGGGTCGATGCCCTGACAGGCGGCTCGCTTGCGCCAGCTGGCGACGGAGGGGGCGGTCATTGGAGTCACTTCCTCAAGCACTCTGTGTGTTTATATTTTCTCTCATTGTGAGATTTTCCGCCAACACCCCGATGACCAGGGACAATGGTCCCCTCAGAGGAGAATCAGCGGAAGAATAAGTATGGCGCACGCTCGCGACGGTGTAAAGAACACCGTGGTGAGCGGGGACACCCGAGCCGGGCGGGCACCCCTCCGAACCCGGCCCCCCGGTGGCGTTCGACCAGCAAAAGCGCAGGTGGCAGCTGGTTTTGCCGGCTGCGCTCCGGTCAGGGACGCAGGTCGGTGAGGAGCTCGGCCCGGACCTCGTCCGACAGTGCGGATTCGGCCCGGTACTGGGGGTGGTCGACGGCCAGGGTCACGGGGCCCGCCGCGAACCGCTCCACCTGGGTGGGGTCGAGGGCGAAGCGGATGTAGTGGACCGATGCCGTGATCTCGGGCCGGGTGAGCGCCTCCTCGTGGGCGGCCTCGGGCTCGGCCCGCACGAGGTCCTCGCCGGAGAGCCCGTCCACCACCCCGCCCGTCTCGCGGGCCGGGCTGTCCCCCGCCAGGCGGAGGACGACGGCGTGCTCGATCCCCACCAGCCGGGGCAGCCAGTCCCGCAACGCCTCCTCCGCCGGTGAGCTCGATGAACAGCGTGGCCCACAGCTCACCGGGCTCGGGGATGAGGGCGTTGTAGATGTCGAGCTCCGTCTGGATCTGCTCGTCGGTCACCATGCGCTCGGCGCCGCGCCATCTCCTGGACCTGGGAGCGCATGGTCTCGCGGTTCTCGAACAAGAGCGACACGATGGGCCCGACCTGCACGCGCCGACGCCGCTTGAGATCGATGACCTGGCGCCGATACGCGTCGCGGTCACGCTCGTAGGCGCGCAGGTCGGCGATGTCGTCGAGCGTGAGCATGCGTGTGCGGGCCTTCATGGGGTCCTGCTCCTGTCTGCAGATGCGTCGGGCCGGCCCGATGGACTCCGGACCGGCCCGCGCACCGACGTCTCGGCGCACCCGCCGGTCGCGGCACCGCTCAGTGGAGCGGCTCGAGCTGGGCTCAGGTGAGCGACTTGAGGCCTTCACCGAAGCGTCCGGCGTGGCTCTTCTCGGCGCGGGCCAGGGTCTCGAGCCAGTCGGCGATGTCCTCGAACCCCTCGTCGCGCGCGGTGCGGGCGAAGCCGGGGTACATCTCGGTGTACTCGTAGGTCTCGCCCTCGATGGCCGACTTGAGGTTGTCGGCGGTGGGGCCGACGGGGACGCCGGTCACCGGGTCGCCGACCTCACGCAGGAAGTCGAAGTGGCCGAAGGCGTGGCCGGTCTCGCCCTCGGCGACGGAACGGAACAGGGCGGCGACGTCGGGGTAGCCCTCCACGTCGGCTTTCTGGGCGAAGTAGAGGTACCGGCGATTGGCCTGGCTCTCGCCGGCGAACGCCTCCTTCAGGTTCGCCTCGGTCTTGGATCCCTTCAATTTGGACACGGTGTTCTCTTTCTCCTTCTTCATTTGGGCTGGCTTCATTTGGGCTGGTTCGGATGTGCTGGTTCGGATGTGCGGTTTCGGACCGCGGGGTGCGGTGACCCTCACGCACCCACGGACACGGCGTCGGGGGCGGCGCGACGGCCCGGGCGGGTGCGACGGCAGTCGCGGCACCGTCCACGGAACACGACCTCGGCATCGCCCACGGCGAAGCCCTCGTCGGCGCCCTCGGGCACGGTGACGTTGCTGAAATCGGCATGGAGGTCGCGCACCTTGCCGCACGTGCGGCACACGAGATGGTGGTGGACCCCGTCCACGTTGGGGTCGAAGCGCGTCGTGCCCGTGCCGAGGTCGAGGGCGGCGATCTCTCCCATGTCGGCCAGCTCGTGCAGGGTCTGGTACACGGTCTTGAGCGAGATGGTCTCCATCTGGGCCTTCGCAGCGGCGTGGATGGACTCGGCCGTGGGGTGGCTCACGTCACCGTGCAGCACCCGGAAGATGCACTGGCGCTGCGCGGTGATCTTGCGCCCCTGGGCGCGGAACAGCGCGCTGAGCTCGTCGGGCGATCGCATGGCCCCGCCACGCTATCACCAACGATTGTTTCTTGACAACCGTTGTCGAAATCCCCCCACGCAGGGTGCGGGAGCGCCGCACGGCGCTCGGGCCCGGCTGTGGCAGGCTGGCCCGGTGCCGCCGGCCCGCGCCTCCGTCCCCCCGGCGCGAGCCAGCTTCGACCGGTCCGAGGCCCTGGCCCGGATGGGCGAGGAGACCTTCGACGTCCTGGTCGTCGGGGGCGGGATCACCGGTGCCGGGGTGGCACTCGACGCCGCCTCGCGCGGACTTCGGACCGCCCTGGTGGAGCGGTACGACTTCGCCTCGGGGACTTCGTCGAAGTCGTCGAAGATGGTGCACGGGGGCCTGCGCTACCTCCAGCAGCGCGACTTCCGCCTCGTCTACGAGGCGCTGCACGAACGCCAGCGCCTCCTCGAGAACGCACCCCATCTCGTGACCCCTCTGCCTTTCCTCATCCCCCTGTTCGGTCGGGACGGGGTGGTGAACAAGGGCATGGCACGCGCCTATGCCACGGCCCTCACCCTCTACGACGTCACGGGCGGACTGCGCATCGGCCGTCGCCATCGCCGCATCACCCGGGCCGAGGCTCTGGCGCACCTCCCGACGCTGCGCACCGACCGGCTAGTGGCGGGCTTCATCTACTACGACGCCCGCGCCGACGACGCCCGCTTGACCCTGGCCATCGCCCGCACCGCGGCGCTCGACCACGGGGCGGTGATGGCCAACTACGCCGAGGCGACCGGTCTCCTCACCGACGCCTCGGGCGGCGTGACCGGTGCCCGGGTGCGCCCGTCGGTGCCCGGCGGTGCGAGGTCCGCGGAGTTCGAGGTGCGGGCCCATGTCGTGGTGAACGCCAGCGGCGTGTGGGCCGACGAGGTACGGGCCCTCGAGGAGCCGTCGCACCCGCACTCGATCCGGCCCGCCAAGGGGATCCACGTGACGGTGCGCCGGTCCAAGCTCCCCGCCGACATCGCCGCGGTCATCCCCGTCCCCAAGGACCGTCGCTCGATCTTCGTGGTGCCGTGGCCCGACGGGGACGACGTCTATCTCGGCACCACCGACACCGACTGGGACGGCCCCCTCGACGACCCCGCCTGCTTGCCCGGCGATGTCGACTACGTCCTGGACGCGGCCAACGGCGTGGTCACCGAGCCCCTCACCCGTCACGACGTGACGGCGGTGTGGGCGGGGTTACGACCCCTTCTCGCACCCGCCGACGGCCACCACGTGAGTGCCCGCACCGCTGACCTGTCGCGCCGCCACACGGTGCGGGTCTCTCCCCACGGCATGGTGACGGTGACCGGGGGCAAGCTCACGACCTACCGTCGCATGGCCGAGGACACCGTGGACGTCGTGGTGAAGCGGCTCGGGCCCCGGGCGCCGTCGGGGGCGCACCGTTGCCGGACCAAACGCCTCGCCATCCGCGGCGCGTCGGGGCTCGAACAGCTGCGCCTTCCCGGCGGCGTCGGCCCGCTTCGGGGTCGACGAGGACGTCTTCGCCGCGCTGGTCGGGCGCCATGGCGGGGAGACGCCGGCCGTGCTCGACCTGGCCTCGGGCCGGCCCGAGCTGCTCGAGCCGCTGGTCCCGGGTCTCCCCCATCTCCGGGCCGAGGCGCTGTGGGCGGTGCGCCACGAAATGGCGATGACCGTCGACGACGTGCTCGAGCGCCGTACGCGCAGCCTGTTGCGCCGCGCCCACTCCGCGGCCGAGGCGGCGCCCGCCATCGCCGCCTCGCTGGCCGCGGAGTGGGGACGGCAAGGCGCCGACGTCGCCCGTGACGCGGCCGCGTTCGCCGACCGGGCGCGCCGTGACATGGCCCGGGCCGGACTCGACCCCGTGAGCACGACCCCGTGAACGGACCCCCCCAATACGAACCCGTGAGCACGCCGTGAGCGCGCCGTGAGCGCGCCGTGAGCACGACCCCCACACCCGTCACGCCCATCGACGCGCCGCCGTCCGACGTGACCGATCGGATGGCGGGTCCACGCGTGCCGGTCTCCGACCGCCTGCTCGAGAGGTTGCGCGCCGTGTGCGCGCTCGTCAGCGTCGACGACGGGCAGCGGGCCGAAGCGGGGCGCGACTGGTGGCCCCTGGCGGTGCGCTGGGCCATGCGCGGCGCGGTTCCGGTCCGTCCCGCCGTGGTAGCGAGGCCGGACGACGTCGAGCAGGTGGCGGCCGTGCTCGCTGCATGCCATGACGCCCGGGTGCCGGTCACGGCGGTCGCCGGCCGGTCGGGGGTGTGCGGGGCGAGCGTCCCGGTGTTCGGTGGCGTGTCCCTCGACCTGTGCGGCCTGTCGGGAATCATCGACGTCGACACCACTTCGCTGGTGGCAGAGGTCCTTCCGGGGACCTTCGGCCCCGACCTGGAGGCCGGGCTGCGGGCCCGGGGCACGACCCTCGGGCACTGGCCACAGTCGATGGACCTGTCGACGGTCGGCGGCTGGGTGGCGTGCCGCGGTGCGGGCCAGTACTCGACCCGCTACGGCAAGATCGAGGACATGGTCACCGGGCTGGAGGTGGCTCTGGCCGACGGACGCGTGATCCGGACCGGCGGCACCGGGCCGCGCGCCGCACTGGGACCGGACCTCACCCAGTTGTTCGTGGGGTCCGAAGGCGTCCTGGGCGTGATCACCGCGGCCCAACTGCGCCTCCACCCGGTGCCCGGCGCCGAGGTCCGACGGGCCTACGCGTTCGGCGGGTTCGCCGAAGGGCTCGAGGTGTGCCGCCGCGTCCTCCAGCGCGGGGCCACCCCGGCGGTGCTCCGGCTCTACGACCACACCGAATCGGCCCGAAGCTTCGACCTCGCCGACCAGAGCGTGCTCGTCGTGCTCGACGAAGCAGACGAGCGCCTCCTCGATGCCACCATCGGGATCCTCGACGCCGAGTGCGCGGCGGCGGGGGCGCTGGGGCTCGACGAGGACATCGTGGAGAGGTGGGTGGGGCACCGCAACGACGTCTCGGCGCTGGCGCCGCTGTATCGCGCCGGGATCGTGGTCGACACCATCGAGATCGCGGCGCGGTGGTCGACGCTGCCGCGTCTCTACGACGCCTGTGTGTCGTCGCTCGTCGACCTCGAGGGGACCCTGGCCGCCTCGGCCCACCAGAGCCACGCCTACGTCGACGGAGCATGTCTGTACTTCACCTTCGCGGGACGCATGCCCGAGGCGCCCTCCGAGCCCGGCGGTTCCTCCGACGCCGCCGGGGTGGCGGGAGACGCCCAAGCCGATGCGTGGGCCGAGAAGTACTACACCTCCGCGTGGCGGGTGGTGATGGACACGGTGCGCGCCCACGGAGGGGCCATCAGCCACCACCACGGGGTGGGCATCAACCGGGGGCGCTTCATGGCCGACGCCCTCGGCGGCGCCTTCGACGTGCTCGTCGGTGTGAAGGAGAGCCTCGACCCCAGGGGGATCCTCAACCCGGGAAAGCTCGGCCTCCCCTCGCCCTTCGGTGAGGTCCCGTGGCCGTGAACACCATCCTCGTGGTGGACGTCGGGACCTCGGGGGTGCGCGCCGGTGTGGTCGACGCCGAGGGCTCCATCGACCACGTCCACCACGTCGAGGTGCTGCCGTCGTCCCCGGCCCCCGGGTTCGTCGAGTTCGACGCCGGTGCCATGGCCTCCGCCGTGCTCGAGGTGACCGAAGCCACGCTCTCGGCCGGCGGTCCCGTGGCGGGTGTGGGCATCGCCAACCAGCGGGGGTCGACGATCGTGTGGGACCGCCACACCGGGGAGCCCGTCGGGCCCGGCATCGGCTGGCAGGACCTCCGCACCGTGGGCACGTGCCTGGTGCTGCGGGACCAGGGCATCCGGGTGGCGCCCAACGAATCAGCCACCAAGGTCTCCATGCTCCTCGACATGGCCGATCCCGACCGCAGCCGCGACCTGTGCTTCGGGACCGTCGACACCTGGGTGGCGTGGACCCTCTCGGGTGGTGAGCTCCACGTGACCGACGCTACCAACGCCGGCATCACCGGCCTGTTGGTCGGCGACGGGAGGGACTGGGACGACACCATGCTCGACGCGCTGCGCATCCCCCGCAGCGTGCTCCCCACCATCGTGGACTCGTCGGGCGCGGTGGGCCCAGCCGCGGCGCTTCCCGGTGCTCCGGTCATCTGCGGCATCGCCGGCGACCAGCAGGCGTCGCTCGTCGGCCAGGGCTGCACCCGGGCGGGGCTGGCCAAGGCCACCTTCGGGACCGGGGGGATGCTCGACCTGTGCGTGGGTGCCCAGCGGCCCGGCTTCGCCCGGCGCGGCGGGGCGGGCACGTTCCCGATCGTGGCGTGGCAACGCGCCGGCCACAGGACCTGGGGCGTGGAGGCCGTGATGCTCTCGGCCGGCATGTGCGTGGAGTGGCTGCGAGACGACCTCGGCATCATCGACAGCGCCGCGGACTCCCATCGTGTGGCCGCCGCGTGCGAGGACACCGGCGACGTGTGGTTCGTCCCGGCGCTGCTGGGGCTCGGCGCGCCGCTATGGGACTTCGGAGCGCGCGGGACCTTCGTCGGGATCACCCGCGGCACGGGACGGCCCGAGATGGTCCGCGCCGTGCTCGAAGGCGTCGCCCACCGCGGCGCCGACCTGTTGGAGTCCGCCGAGGCCGACACGGCCATGACCGTCGAGACCTTGCGAGTGGACGGCGGCATGTCGGCCAACCCCACCTTCGTCGGCGCCCTGGCCAACGCCCTCGGCCGGCCGGTCGAGATCTCGCCCGTCACCGAGGCCACCACCCTCGGTGCCGCCTATCTGGCCGGCATCGCCCTCGGCGTGTGGGCCGACGAGGACGACGTGGCGGCGGCATGGATCCCGTCGGCGGTGGTGGAGCCCGGCGTCACCGACGTGGCGCGTGCCGCCACCCGTTCCCGCTGGTTGGCCGCACGCCAACGGGCCCTGGCCACGGTGCCCGAACTGACTGCGCTCGAGTTCTGAGACCCGGCATCCTCCCTGGTAACACGTTCAGTTCGGCCCGACACGTGCCGATAACGTGGACCTGATGGAGCCCGCCCACTCCGGGGAGCGCCAGGCCGCCACCGACCGCGTCGTGAGCGTGGCGGGGAGCTTCGGCGCGGACCTCGACGTGCTCGACGGGCTCCCCGGGTCGACCGGGCACCCCCTGGCGCCCGACCAGCCGGTCCACATCGACGCCGCCATCACCCTGGGACGGGCCCTGGTCGAGAACCTGAGCCGCGTCGTGCTCGGCACCCCCCAAGCCCTCACGGCCGCGGCCATGGCGGCGCTGTCGGGGGGACACCTGCTCATCGAGGACGTCCCGGGAGTGGGCAAGACCGTGCTGGCGCGCGCCCTGGCCTCGTCACTGGGAGCCGAGCTGTCGCGGGTCCAGGGACATCCGGACCTGCTTCCCTCCGACGTCACCGGCGTGTCGGTGTTCGCGCCCGACACCGGCACGTGGGAGTTCCGTCCCGGCCCCGTCTTCGCGCACGTCGTGCTCGTCGACGAGCTCAACCGCACACCGCCCCGCACCCAGGCGGCCCTGCTCGAGACGATGGAGGAGCAGCAGGTGAGCGTGGACGGCGAGTCGTGGCCGCTCCCCCGACCGCATCTGGTCATCGCCACCCAGAACCCCTTCTCCCAGCTCGGCACGTACCCTCTGGTCGAGAGCCAGCTCGACCGGTTCGCGCTGGCCACGGCCATCGGCTACCCCGACGCCGACACCGAGGAGCGGCTCGTCCAGCACGGTGGGGGCAAGTTCGCGCTCGGCGAGCTGCGACCGGTGTGCACGACCCAGGAATGGCTCCAGGCACAACGTGCCACCGAGTCGGTCGACCTGGCCCCGAGCGTGGCTCGCTACGCGGTGGCGTTGTGCCGCGCCAGCCGCAACGCGTCGGGCGTCAGGCTCGGCGCCAGCCCGCGTGCCGCCATCTGGCTCATCCGGTCCGCCCAGGCCCACGCCATCTTGTCGGGGAGACCCTTCGTCACGCCCGACGACGTGAAGGCGGTCGCCGTGGCCTGCCTCGCCCACAGGCTCCTCACCGACGAGGGCGTCGAACAGGGCGTCGCCGTGGTCAGGGGCCTGCTCGACGTCACGCCTACGCCCCGTCCATGACCGGTCGGGCCGGCCGGGAGACCCCGGCCGGCAATCCCGCCCGCAGGCCCCGCTTCGTTCGTCCCGTCCGCCTCTTGGTGCCGGTCGCCAGCTGCGCCCTGGTGCTGTTGGCGTGGGGGCTTGTGGCCCACAACAGCGGGGCCGGCTGGGTCCAGGCCGTGGGCGACGTCCTGGCCGGCGTTCTGGCCGTCGGCCTGGTCGCTCCGGCCTTGGCGGCCGCCCGCAGCGCGGTGGCGATCGTGGAGTCCCCTGCCGACTGCACCGCCGGGCTGCCGGTGGACCTGGCGGTGACCTCGCACACCCGCGTGCGCGTCCGGCCCGTCGACCCCCCCGGGCCGACGTCCTTCGTCGGGCCGCACCGCGGCTGCGCGCCCGGGGACGCGCCGGGGAACGGGGGAGGCGCCACGGAGCGACACCGTGGTCGGTGGAGCCGAGCTGCTCACCGTCATCCCCGAGTACCGAGGCCTCTACGACCACGTGGTCCTCGAAGTGGCGACGGCGGCTCCCTTCGGCTTGTTGTGGTGGCGCAAGACGGCGGTCGTGGCCCTGCCCCGCGTGCTCCACGTCGGACCACGTCTGGGCCGACCGCTGCCGCTGCCCGGCGGACGGGAGGACACCACGGGGGGTGGCGTTCTGGACTCCTCGGTCCAGGTCGGCCAGCCTCGCGGCATTCGCCCCTACCGGGCCGGGGACCACCGGCGTTGGATCCACTGGCCCGCCACCGCCCACAGCGGTGAGCTGATGGTGCGCGAGATGGAGGGGCCGGCCGCCGAGCCCGTCACCTTGGAGATCCGCCTCCCCGCCGAACCCGATGCCGCCGAGCGGATGGCGGAGCGGGCCATGGCGACTGTCGTCGCGCTCATCGATCGGGGCGCCTCGGTGCTCCTCGTCACCACCGAGAGCGGTGGACGGAAGGTGGGGTCGGTGGGTGACCGCCGCGCCGCGGGCCGTCGCCTGGCACGCGCCGTGGCCGAACCCGACGCGCCACGTGACCTGGCCGCACCGGGCCGGGAGCCGGTGCGGGCATGAACGTGTTCGAAGCGGTCAAGCGCGCCAACAAGCCCGGGCCGCCCGAGCACTCCATCACCTTGCGCGTAGCGAGCGCGGGCGCGGTGATCACGGGCATCGCCGCCTGCCGGGTGGAGGGCGAGCTGTCATGGGCGGTGGCGGGCGGCTCGATCATCCTCGTGTTCCTCGGCATGATCCTCGCCTACCTGACCCGCGAGCGGCCGCTCCCGTGGATCAAGCCCATCCTGGCCGTGAGCGCGGTAGCGGCGTTCGTGTGGTTCTTCCGGCAGTTGACGGGCCAGCCCGTCTACGACGTGAGCACGGTCGAGAGCCCGCTGGCGGTGTTGTTCGTATGGGTACAGGTAGCCCATTCCTTCGACGTCCCGGCGCGGCGCGACCTCGCCTTCTCGCTGGCCGGATCGGCGAGCCTCATGGCCGTCGCCGCGGCCCAGGCCATCGATCTCGCCTTCGGCGTCTACGTGCTCGTGTGGCTGGCCTTCGGGCTCACGGCACTGCTCGCCATGTGGAGCTCGGCCAGCGAGGGAGGGCGCCTTCGCCTTCGCGGCGTGCTCGCCGCCTTGGGGGCGGTCGTGGTGACCGCTGCGGGCGTGCTCGTCGTCCTGCCTGCACCCCATGTGGCGGGCCGGATCGACTTCCCCGCCAACGCCGGCTCGGGTTCCGCACTGCACGACCACGGCTCTCTGGTCGGAGACGGCAAGGTGACCCAGCTCGCCAAGCCGGGCAGCCCCACCGGCGCCAGCCGGGTGGGTGGATACCTGGGATTCGCCAACCGTCTCGACACCGCTCTGCGCGGCGGGCTGGGCGACACGGTGATCATGAGGGTGCGCGCCGACCGGCCGTCGTACTGGGTGGGCGAGACCTTCGACACCTGGGACGGCGCCAGCTGGAGCACGCCTCCCAAACGACGCGGCTCGCAGCGACTGGACGAGGACTCGCCCTTCGTCATTCCCGGGCCCACCCCCGCCCCGGCCACGGCGCAGACCGACCTGCAGACCTTCTACGTGGTGCAGCCGTCGCCGAACCTGGTCTTCCACGCCGATACGGCGCACGAGGTGTGGTTCCCGGCCGACAACCTGTACGTCTCGAACGACGACTCGATCGTCTCCCCCATCGGGCTCGGACCGGGAGCCATCTACACGGTGCTGTCGGACGTCGACACGCCCTCGCCCCGGCAGCTGCGCGCCGCGCCGGGCCCCGAGGCCGACCCGGCATCGATCCGGAAGCTGGACGGGGAGCTCCCCCACCCCTACCCCCGGGCCCAGACACTGGCCGAGACCGTCACGGCCCGGGCGCCCACCACCTACGACAAGGTCGAGAGCCTGATCGCCTGGATCGGCACGCACACCCACTACTCCACGAACATCCCACCGCTCGCCCCGGGCCAGGACACCGTCGACGAGTTCCTCTTCGGGAACCGCACCGGCTTCTGCGAGCAGATCTCCACCGCACTGGCGGTCATGCTCCGGTCCGTCGGCATCCCGGCGCGCGAGGCCGTGGGATATGTCCCGGGTCCCTACGACCCCATCACCGATCTCTACGACGTGCAGGCCCAGGACGCCCACGCCTGGGTCCAGGTGTGGTTCCCCGGTTACGGATGGCAGAGCTTCGACCCCACCGCCGTCGTCCCCCTGGCCAACCCGTCCCCGGGGTCGACCCTGCTGCACGAGGCCTCCCGGGCGCTGGGGCGGCTCCCGTGGGTCCCCATCGGGCTGGTCCTGCTGGCGTCATCGGTCGTGACCCTGGCCACCGTGCGGCGCCGCCGCCGGCCGCGCACATGGGCCGAGAAGGCGGGACGGAGCATCGAGGCCGCCGGGAGGCGGGCGGGACGACGGCGCCTGCCCAACGAGACCCTGGTGGAGTACGCGGCCGCCATCGACGATCTCGCCGCTGACCGCTCCGGGACGTGCCGAGCCCTGGCCGCGGTGGTGGAGGCCAGCGCGTACGGGGGCCGGCATCCCTCGCCCGAGGACGACCGCCGACTCCTGGCTTCGGTACGCGCCCTGCGCCACGAGCTGCCGCGGTCACGGGTGCCCGTGGTCACGGGTGCGCTCAGGCGGGGTGGTGCGCCAGTGCCTCGTCGAGGCTCGCGCCCACCTCGAGAAGAGGGCGGTACCCCATGAGCTGGCGGGGACGGCTGAAACCCAAGGCGGCGCTCAACTTTCCGGCGCGGCCGTAGAGGGCCACGAAACGACGCTCGGAAACCGACCCGTCGACCACTACGACATCGTCGTCGGGGTGGGGGTGTCCGAGCACCTGGATCTTCACGTCGTACTGGTCCGACCAGAAGTACGGTACGGGAACGTAGGCGGCCGCGTCGCTCCGGCCGGCCAGCAGGCTGCGGGCTGCGGCCACTCCCTGCTCGGCCGCGTTGGTCCAGTGCTCGATCCTGACGAAAGCACCGAGTCCCTCGTCGAACCAGCGGGCCACGTCTCCGGCCACCACGATGTCGTCGCCGGCGTGCAGCGTGGCATCGGCCACGACCCCGTCCGAAAGCTCGAGGCCCGAACCCTGCAGCCAATCCGTGGTGGGCACCACTCCGATCCCGATGACCACCACGTCGGCATCGAGCACCGAACCATCGTCGAGCTCGATCCCGTCGACCACGCCGTCTGCGCCGCGCAGGGCGGAAACCCCCACTCCGGTGAGGAGATCGACCCCGTGCTGCGCATGGAGTGCCCCACATGCTGCCCCCATGTCGGTGCCGAGCACCCGGGCCAGTGGCTGGGGCAGGGCCTCGACGACCGTCACCCGTGCTCCGAGCTCCCGGCACGTCGCCGCCACCTCGGACCCGATGAAGCCCGCACCCACCACCACGACACGGACGTCCTCGGCGCGCGCGGCGCGCCCGAGGTCGATCGAGTCCTCCAACGTGCGCAGGGTGTGCACCCCCGCCATGGGCACGGCTCCGGGCAGGGGGCGGGGGTGCGCGCCGGTGGCGATCACCAGCCCGTCGAAGCGCAGCGCGGTGCCGTCGTCGAGCTCGAGCACGTGGCCCGCCACGTCGAGCGCAACCGCCCCGCACCCGAGACGCAGGTCGAGGCCCAGGGCGGTGATCTTCTCCGAGGGACGCAGCATGACGCGATCGAGCCCCCACTTGCCGGCCAGGAATTGCTTAGACAGCGGAGGGCGGTCGTAGGGCAGATGGGGCTCGGCTCCCACCATCACGACGGTGCCGGTGTGCCCCTCGGCGCGCAGCGTCTCGGCGGCCCGCAGGCCGGCGAGGGATCCGCCGACGACGGCGATGGTCGAGCTGGGGTCGAGCACCATGGGCGGAGGAGACCCTAATAGCTGGGAATCGGTGCGCCCGATACCCGCCTCGGACGGCGGGTCAGGAACCGAACATCCTCATCCACTGCTCGGGGTTGCGCAGCCGGAACACGTAGTTCCGTTGGCGTGTCTCACCCAGGCTGGCCGAGGGCTCGGGCGAATAGAGGTGGCCGGGATACAACACCGTCTCGTCCCCGAAGCGGGCCAGGCGGGTGGTGAGCGATTCGTACATCTGCTCGGGGTCGCCACCGGGCAGGTCCGTACGCCCACATCCGTCGAGGAACAGCGTGTCTCCCGACACGAGCCGATTGCCGACCGAGAAGCACTGGCTACCGGGGGTGTGGCCGGGGGTGTGGACCAGCTCGATCTCGACGTCGCCCACCGTCACGACGTCGCCGCTCGAGTGCTCCACGAGCTCGTCGCCCGACACGCCCGTGGCTCGAACCACCCACTGGGCTTCGGCCGCCTGGACGTGCACGGGAACCTGCACGTCCTCGAGGAGGTCCGTGATCCCCTCGATCCGGTACCCCATGAGGTCCCCGCCCACGTGATCGGGGTGGAAGTGGGTGGCCAGGACCCCGGTGCAGCGCATGTCGTCGGCACTCAGGATGCCGAGCAGCCCCCCGACGTCGTAGGCAGGGTCCACGATCACCGCCTGGCCCGCTTCGCGGTCGCCGATCAGGTAGCAGAAGTTCACCATCTGGCTGGCCACGGGGTCGGCGGCGGCGAAGTCGCGGCCCGAGAGGAGCTGGCGGAAATAGAGGCGGTCGTCGGCCATGGCCCGATGGTAGGGGGCGCCGCGTGCCGGGGTCACCCCGAGCGACCGCTCCACGCCCGATCGACCTACAGTGTCGCCAGCCGGCGGCGCCACCCGCGGGCGGGACGAGGGGGATCGGATGCGGCGTACGAGCGTGGCCGGCATGTTCCGTTCCAACGTCGCCGCCCACGGCGACGATCCCATGTTCCGGTTCCGAGACACCACGGTCACCTGGGCGCAGCACCACGAACGCGCCTGCCAGGTCGGACAGGCCCTGCGGGCGGAGGGTGTCGGCGTCGACGACAGAGTGGCGTTCTTGGACCGCAACGGGCTCGAGTACTTCGAGGTCCTCTTCGGTGGGGCCATGAGCGGCGCCGTCAACGTGGCCGTCAACTGGCGCCTCGCTCCCGCCGAGATGGCTGGCGTCATCGACGACGCCAGGGCCAAGGTCCTCGTCGTCCACCCCGAGTTCGTGCCGCACCTGGCGTCCATGGAGAGCGGGTTGCCGTGGGTGTCTCGGGTGGTGGTGCTCGGAGATCCCAAGGCCGACGCGGACCTCGAAGGGGCCTCGGACCTGGCCCGACGGGTCGGCTACGAGGACTGGCTGGCGGGCCACCCCGGCGTCGACCCCGGCCACGAGGGTGGGCCCGACGATGTCTCCATGCAGCTCTACACGTCGGGCACGACCGGGCTGCCCAAGGGCGTGATGTTGGGGAACGGCAACGTGGAGGTCATGTTGGACGTGGCCGCCGGTCACGGATTCGGCATCGACGAACGAACCGTCAGCCTGGTGGCGATGCCCCTGTTCCACATCGGCGGGTCGGGCTGGGCTCTGAGCGGGATGTCGCGTGGCGGGATCTCGGTGATCCTGCGCGACATGGATCCGGTCGAGGTCCTCCGGCTCGTGGCCGCCGAGCGGATCACCCACGCCTTTCTCGTGCCCGCCGTCCTCATGGCGCTGCTGGTGACCCCCGGCATCGCCACTACGGACCTGTCGAGCCTCGACACCATCTTCTACGGGGCGTCGCCCGTCGCCGAGGACGTCCTGGTGCGCTGTCTGGACGCCTTCGGCTGCCGCTTCGCCCAGGTCTACGGCATGACCGAGACCTCGGGGGCCATCGTGTTGCTCACCCACGACGACCACGACCCCCGGGGCCCGCGCCGGCACTTGCTCCGAGCGGCGGGAAAGCCACTTCCCGGCGTCGAGTTGGAGATCGTGGACCCCGACACCGGAGCCGAAGTCCCTCCGGGTGTGGTGGGCGAGATACGCACGCGCTCGGGGTTCAACATGCTCGGCTACTGGGACAAGCACGAAGAGACGGCGCGCACCATCGTCGACGGGTGGCTGCGCACGGGCGACGCCGGCTATCTCGACGAGGACGGCTACCTGTTCCTCCACGATCGCATCAAGGACATGGTGGTCTCGGGCGGGGAGAACGTCTACCCGGCCGAGATCGAGAACGTGTTGCTGGCCATGACCGGTGTGGCCGACGCCGCGGTCATCGGGGTCCCCGACGACAAGTGGGGTGAGACCGTGAAGGCCGTCGTCGTACCGGGGCCGGGCGCCGACCTGGACGCGGCCGCGGTCATCGCCTTCTGTCGCCAGCGCCTGGCTCACTACAAGTGCCCGACATCGGTCGACTTCGCCACCGCCCTTCCCCGGAACCCCTCGGGAAAGGTGCTGAAGCGGGAACTTCGCGAGCCCTATTGGCGTGATCGTGAACGCCGGATCCACTGACCCGTGACGAGCCCCGCACCTGATCCGGTGCCAGCGCCGACCATGGAGTCGCCCGACCTCGATGCCGAGCTCGTGGCCGTGCTCGGCACGCCCGAGGGCCGCGCCGACCCCTATCCCCACTACGCCCGCATTCGGGAACACGTACCGGTGTTCCGCTCGGCCATCGGCAGCTGGATCGTGACACGCTTCGCCGACTGCCAGCAGGTCCTGCGGGCGCCCCAGTTCGGCAAGGGGTCCGACCTCGATGCCACGGCGCGGATGCGCCTGGACAGGTGGGGGGTCCCGGCCGAGGAGGCGGCGGACTTCTTGGAGTTCTTCCGCCGACGTCAGTCGATGCTCACGCTCAATCCCCCCGACCACACTCGCCTGCGTGGGCTCGTGGCCCGCGCCTTTACGCCCAACACCGTCGAAGCGCTGCGGCCTCACGTGGTGGCGCTGTGCGACGGGCTCCTCGACGCCCTGGCCGAGCTCGCCAGCGGGGGCCAAAGCGTCGATGTGATGCATGAGCTCGCATTCCCGCTCCCGGTGGCGGTGATCGGCGAGCTCCTCGGCGTTCCCGGGGAGGACCGAGCACAATTCCAGACGCTGGTCCGGGTGGCCACGGCCATCCTCGAGCCCATGTCGGGTCTCGAGGACCTGCGGGCGGCGCGCTCGGCGCGGCTGTCGATGGAGGAGTACTTCACGGATCTGGTGGCACAGCGCCGGAAGCGTCCTGCCGAGGGCCTCCTGTCGGAGCTCGTCGCCGTGTCCGACGGTTCGGACCGGCTCACCGAGGACGAGGTGGTCTCCACCGCCGTCCTGCTCTTCGCGGCGGGTTTCGAGACCACGACGAACCTCATCGGCAACGGTCTGTACGCCTTGCTCAGCCATCCCGAGGAGCTCGCGCGCCTGCGGTCGTCGGCACAGGATCCCGTGGCCGTGCAACGAGCGGTCGAGGAGCTGCTGCGGTGGGACAGCCCGGTGCAGCTCGACGGCCGCGTGGCCTTGCGCGCCACCGTCGTCGCCGGTCAGGACATCGCGCCCGGAGAGCAGGTCATGACGCTGCTCGGGGCGGCCAATCGCGACCCACGCCGATTTCGCCGCCCCGAGATCCTCGATCTGGGTCGCGACGAAGGCGCCCCGATGAGCTTCGGGAGCGGGATCCACTACTGCCTGGGTGCGGCGCTCGCCCGCCTGGAGGGACAAGTGTGCTTCGGCCGCCTGCTGACCCGTTTCGAGGGACTCGAGCTCGGTGACGGGGGTGTGACCCATCGCGATTCCATCACCCTCCGGGGCTTGGCCAGCCTGCCGGTGACGATGGGCGCGTCCTGAAACGCCGTCCGGCGATTCAGAAGGGCAGGGTGTCTCCGTCCCTGGCCTCGGCACGGTCGGCCGGTACCCGATCACCGAGCTCGCCACCCGAGCGCCCATCCGGTTCGCCGGCGGCCTCGGCTTCCCCGTCGTCGCCTCCGGCCCTCGCCTCCGATGCGGCACCTCCCACCGCCTCGAGCTTGGGGACGAGCTCTTCCACCTGGGCGCGGGTGCGCCGGATCCGCCTGTCGAGCTCGTCGACGATGGCGGTCGCCCGCTCCAGGCGCTCCACGAGCTGGTCCACGTCGACCTCGCTCCTCTCGAAGAACTCGACGATGCCGTCGAGCTCGCGACTTGCGGCCATGTAGCTGAGCTCCTCCACCGGCTCACCGGTCACGGGGACGTGCTCGTCGCGCCCTGCTGCGGTCATGTCTTCCCCTCACTCGTCGATCGAGGCTCGGTGGCTTCGACGGTCGAGCTCGCCCGCCCGTCCGCGAACCGTGTCAACAGCGTGGCCCCGGTGCGGAGATCGCTCACCGAGCGGAGCACGGCGCCGTCGGCGCCGAGCGTGATGGTGTAGCCGCGTTCGAGTTGGCGCTCGATGTCGTAGGCGGACAGCAGTCGCCTCCAGGTAGCTGCCCTCTGTTGTTGACGGTCGACCGCCCCCAGCGCACGGGGCCCGACGAGGCCGGCTCGTCGCTCGACCGAGGCGCGGGCGTAGTCGAGCTGGCGGCGCGCCTGGGCTGTGATCTGCTCGGCTCTGCCCTCGAGCCGCTCGGCATGGCGAGACAGCTGGTTGCGAGTGGCGCTCGTCAGGCGGTGACGTGCGGCGGTATCCCGCAAGGCGGAGCGTTGCAGCGCGTCGGCCGCACATCGCCCGATGCGGGCGCCAGAGCGCGCCACAGACTCCCACCACTCCCGCACCTGGCGGACCAGTTCTTGACCGCATGCCGTGGGCGTCACGAACGACCGGTTGGCGACGATATCGGCGACGGACCGGTCTCCGGTGTGGCCGATCCCGGTCCACAGGGGGACCCCCAGGGAGGCGATGGCGCGGGCCACGGGCTCGGCGTCGAAGGCGGCGAGATCCCCGCGCGACCCGCCGCCCCGCACCAGGACAGCGACGTCGAGCTCCGAGCCCGACAGCGCCCCGAGCGCCCGGGCGATCGACGCCGGGGCGCCGGCCCCTTGGACGTTGGCCCGGAAAAGGACGACCGCAAAGGCCAGCTCCGACCCCTGCAGCTGGCCCACGAAGTCGTTGTATCCCTCCGATCCTTGGCTGGCCACGAGCCCGATACGCAACGGCACCAGGGGCACCTCGAGCCGGCAGTTGCGGTCCAAGAGCCCCTCACCGTCGAGCGCGTGGAGCAGCGCGGCCCGTCGGGCCGCCAGCCGGCCCAACAGGGCGGTCACGTCGACGTCGGACGCGATGAAATTGATCTGGCCTTTGGGAGGGTAGAACTCCACGCGACCCCTCAGCGACACCACCATGCCGGGCTCGAGCACCACTCCCTGAGTTCCGAGCGTCGCCTTGAGCGGGCCCCAGGTCCTTCCCCAGCAGTTGACCTTGAGCACCGGGGTGTCCCGTCCCCGGGCCGTGTCAGGATCGACCAGCTCGATGTAGCAGTGCCCGGTGCGGTCCGAGATGCTCTGGATCTCCCCCCGCACCCATTGCAGGTGGCCTCGAGGGAACGAGGCCGTGATGGCCGCTTGCACCTGGCGGTACAGGGCGGCGATCGACAGCGCCTCGGGCTGCTCCTCGAGGGCGAGCCGGCCGGACTGCGGGTCCATGGGCGCCACCCTATCGAGGGGATGGTCGCCGACGGCCCCCGAACACCGTGGCGGACGTGTCCCGAGGGCACCCGACCTGACAGACTGAACAGGACGGTGAGTCGGCTGGGTGGCCGCGCCACGGGTCCGTCCTCGGACGGGGACCGTGTCGAGGAAGGTCGGGGCTCCACAGGGCAGGGTGCTGGCTAACGGCCAGTCGGGGTGACCCGAAGGAAAGTGCAACAGAGAGAAGACCGCCGATGGCGGACGCAGGTCCGCACAGGCAAGGGTGAAACGGTGCGGCAAGAGCGCACCAGCGGCCGGGGTGACCCGGCCGGCTCGGTAAACCCCACCCGGAGCAAGGCCGAACGTGGGACATGGGTGGCCCGCCCGCTCCACGTGGGCAGTCCCCAGGTAGGCCGCTGAGATGGATGGCCACCTCGCTCGGAAGAGCGAACAGAACCCCGCCTACAGGCCGACTCACCGTCATCAGGCATCTGACGAGAGCTTTTATCCGTGCGATCTCGCCCCATAGCGCGGCCAGACCGCGGGAAGTACGCCTAGGTCACCCGGAACGTGAAGTATTCGACTCCCCACCCCTCCCTTTCGAGCTGGTCGTGGGCAACGATCTCGGTCGAGAACCCTTCTTCCCCGAAGCGGCTTTGGAGATAGCCAAGGTCGCCGGAAGTGCCAAAGAAGACCAACATCCTCCCGCCTTCCGCGAGATGCTGGCGAGCGTCTCGGAAGAACGTAGTCATCCCCCGATAGCCCTCGTCCGTCATCGCCGCCTCTAGCAAGCTGCGGGGACGAAACCACCGAAATGGCGGGTCGAATACGATCACGTCGAAGCGCCCTTCGACCTCGGAGAACACGTCGCTTGCTCGAACCTCGACTCTGTCGGCGACGCCGTTTCTCTCGGCATTCGCCCGAGCGGCTTCCACAGCCCGTGGGTTGATGTCCACGGCGAGGACTTGTGCCCCCTTCGTGGCAGCGAGGATGGCGTTGACGCCGCTACCGGTCCCCATGTCCAGCACACGTTCGCCCTCTTGCACCTCTGTGAGAACGGCCTCACCCAAATGATGTGACATTGGCGTGATCGGCATGACATCTGGTGGGACGGTCAGAGTGATACCCAGGTACTCGAACACCTGGTCGGTGCCGGCATCGGCCACTGCCTCCGCATAGGCCCGCTCGTGCCACATGCGAATCTGATCGACGTACTCTTTGGGCACTGTCGGCACATAGGCGTCATTGCCGTGATCGGGGTCGGGACCCATGGCCAGATGATGCTTCATCGAGGTGGTGATCCGCTCATCCCTGCCTGGTCGGGCCGCCTCGACAGGATCGCTACGGACCGGTTCCTGAGCGGCCGCGAACACCGCGGTGGCCGTCGCCGAGGCCAGGGCGAACGGGGCGTATGTACGGGCCGGCTTCATGTCGGTCCCAGATCTCGGCCTGTCCGGCCGCTGAGAGCCACACGTTCATGTCGCACGTCCTGGCCAGTGACAGCCTCTGCTGTGAGCCGAGGTGATGCGTGGATCCCTCGAGATCGCCCCGAATACAGGATGGCTTCGGTCCCTTGCCTTCGGGCCCAGCACCGGTCCGGCACCGGCATTCTTTCGGATCGACGGCGTGGTATCACTCGGAATCGGGCGCATTCGACCCTTGCGTTTGAAAGCGGGGCTATCCCACTTTGTCGAAGGCGCCCTTGGCTACCTCCAAGAGTGATCCAGTGGCCCAAGGGGACAGTGCGGTGGTCGGATTCGACACCATCGCCGACACCACATAGGTCTGGCCTTTGGTGTTTTTCGCCAGATACCCAAGGGTCAGCACCCCTGGTTCAGATCCACCCTTGAACCAGACGGTGGGCCATTGAGACGGGTTGAGTCGGAGGCCACCTTGGTTCACGGAGAGAATGGAGGCAAGGGGCGACATCTTGCTTTGATAGGACAGTTGTTGCAATCCTGAAAAAGCGTGGCAGATGTCATCGGGAGATCCGAACCATTCGATGCTGTCGATGTCACGCGGCTCGGTCGACCCTTGAACCTCGCTGAGCGAGAGCGGATCTACCGCCGATGCAAGATACGCCGCTCGTTTGTTCGGCGGCAGGGTGAGGTACGCATTCGCCAACGTCGGATAGTCGACGTAGTGCAGGATGAACAGCTCCCGCGTGGTCAGAAACGGGGCGTCCAGCGTTGCATTGCTCGACCATTGCCGGACCTGCGATTCCACAGCAGATCGACCTACCAGGTTGATCAGCATATCGGCGGCGGTATTGTCGCTGATCGAGATCATCTGTTTTGCCGCCTTTTGCACGGAACTCTTAGTGCCAGCAGGGCTAAATTCAAGTGACCCAGAGCCCTTCGCGTTCCCGATGCTCTTGAGTCCATCTTGGACCGTAAGTTCTTGGGCCCAGGCAACTCGGCCTCTGGAAACCTGATTGGCAAGCGCCCCCAGGACAAATAGTTTGAATTGCGAACCCAGTGGCCGGGCTGTCGAAGAAGCCACCTGATGGATCGGTCTGCACACCCCGTCGGATACCTCTGCGGCAAGAAAACTTACGCGAGGAGCCAGCGCCGTAAGCTCCCCGTCGATCCCGGCCCAGCTCGTCGGTGCTGGTGACGGCGTGAGAAGCAGTCTGTCGATGAGCCCGGTGTTGTTTACCGAGATCGTCACCTTCCAGTTCCCGTTACCGAAGCTCGCAAGGGCCACAAGAGATGTTGGCTCTTCCGATATCAAGCCCACCAGAGACCCTCCGGAAGGCGGTAAGAATTCCTCGAGTGCCGCATTGAATGTGGCCGAGCTGGCCTGCTCCAGGAGGCGAGGCTCGAAGTGGGCACTTATCACTTGTGCAGAAAGCGGGACGTCGGACAGCGCGGCAAGGAACCATGTGAGCTGGTTTCCTACCGGAGTTTTGGGGATCGTGGCGGAAATGAAGGCGGTCGAGCTCGACGCCGTATTCGTGGTCACTTTGGGAGGAGTTGCATGGCCCGACGGACTACTACAGCTTGCCGCTACTATTGAAATCGCCACACTGAATACTGCGTACGAAGCGCGTCGTGACATTCTTCGTTGCTCCGTCCTTGCAGTGGTGGCACCATTGAGAGGACCGGTGAGCAGAGCACCCGGCAGATGAAGAGCCTCCTCGTGGCCGGTATCACCACAGTCCTGTTGAAAGGGATTCGTCTGCCCGTCCTGTCCGCTAAGCAAATGTGGGCCAACGATACTCAGAGGATCTGACTTTTCGCACGACTGGGAAAATGAGAGCGGTTCGACCTGACGGGTCGACCGGAGAGGACCAGGAGGTCCAACTCCCTACGCTCGGAATCACCCGGACCCTTATGGCCGTCAGAACCCGGATCAGCCGTGACATCGCCCTGGACGCCGGATGGGCAGCCCCAATGGGACCCGCCCGGAAATGTTTGGCGGGGGTGATCCGGGACAGGTCACCCCGTGGCCGGGCCACCCGATTCAGGTGCAACTGTCGGATGCAGGGGAAGTCACCGGCGGCGCACAGCCCCGACTATCGATCGCCTCCCCACCTTCGGGCGAGACCCTCTCAGAACCCGGACCGGACCGACATTTCCAGAACGGCGCCCTCGGTTTCTGGGCCAACCAGTGCTTGGGCCTCGTCTGGAGGTCAAACTGTCTGCGGTCTGTCGAACTGAGGAGGTCCGTCGATGTACACACGTCTTGTCAGGTTCTCGCTCGGATCGGGAAAGGAGGCGGAGGCGCAAGAGCTGGCCGAAGAACTGGCCCCGCTCATTTCGGTGCAACCGGGCTGTCAGGCCGTGACGGTCTTCGGAGACCACGCGAAGGGTGATTATGGGATCTATGTGCTCTGGGACACGCAAGAGCACGCCGATGTCGCTGCGGGAATCGTTCGACCTCGGCTCAATGAGCACCTGGCCGGAAACGCCGAGGCTCCTCCCGAGACGAGGCTGTTCGAGGTGCTCTGGGCCAGGTAGGCGCGCTGTCCGAACGGATCAGTGAGGCGGGTCACTCCGAGTTGTCGTTATCGAGCGGGTTGACCATCCGCTGAGGCGCTGACAAACGGCACTGCCCACGTGGGTAGCTTACAATCGTCTGGTACGAGGTCCCCTGTGGCCTCAGCCGGTCATCGCAACGACCGCGTTGAACGCTTCAGATGGTGACACCCAACCGAGTGTTTGTCGAGGGCGGCCGTTAAGAGAGCGAACGGTGGCCATTGAGCTCGGTCTGCGCGATGGTAGAGAGATCCGTTTGCCTTCCGGAGAAACTGACCAAGGAGTCCGTTCGTGTCTTCGTTGCTGCCGCGCTGCCAGGGGGACTTCGGATTGCAGAAGGAGATCCGAAGTCTGGTGCCGAGAGTGAAACGGCGTGCTCGGCCATCTCCTTGCGCGGACAGCCTTCCGATGCCGGGACGTCGTCCCATGCTACGAAGGTGTGATCGTCGTCGCCAAGTTAGGATCTGGGTCATCATTGTTTGGAGATGGCATCCCACTTACTTCAAGGCCGGAGCCTGGCCCTGAGGTAAAGCCAAAATCGACAGAGACGTACCAGGTGCCGGCACGATCAGGCTTGTACGGGTTGGGCATTGCATAAGTTCCAGGGCCGCTAACGGCCACGGATTCCACCG
Organism: uncultured Acidimicrobiales bacterium; assembly: GCA_963848335.1. Taxonomy (GTDB): domain Bacteria; phylum Actinomycetota; class Acidimicrobiia; order Acidimicrobiales; family UBA8190; genus Chersky-840. The sequence continues at coordinate 488,593 of CAWKDD010000001.1, read as the reverse complement.
AAGCCGGCTGTCCTTCGTTGTAAGGCCCTTCACTTATGTCGAATTCAAGGGATCCTGTTTGCGTGGAACCGATCCCGGTCAATGTCGCTGTCGCGCTAACGCTTGTGCTGCCCAGTGCCCCCGATCTGGGCTCTGACATCGCGCTCAGCTGAGGGCCTGATTGGTAAGTCGTCTCCGCAGAGACCGGGGCGACGATGTCATAGGGCTCCGCATCCTGCGTGCACAACGTTCCGGTCAGCCTTACACCCTTCAGCCCGGAGCCAGCCGGGCAAGCGGTCTTGTTGTTCGGGGTAGCGGAGGTTCCGCCAGATAGGTAGTCGTAGGTCACACAGGTCGCGTTGCCGTCCGCCTCACCGAAGTAATAGCCAGCCGGACATTTCCCGGTCGGAAACTCGATCGCTGACCAGGAGATGACCGACGCCTGCGAGGTGAGTGGCAAGCTCGAGGAGGGGCACGGCCCTCCCGGAGTCGAGCAGGTGTTCGGGCCAAGAGGAACGGGGGTCACGATGCCAGTCTCGTTGTCACACTCCACGGGACCCATGGTCATGGAAGAACCTGCCGGGCACGCCGTATTGTTATTGGGGTCCGAAGCTGTGCCGCCGACCAGGTAGGCGTAAGGGACGCACTCGCCTGATGCCTGGTTCGCGGGGGACAACATGTAAAGCCCGACCGAGCATGTGTAATCGAACGGAACCGGTAGCGTCCCAGGATTGAGCGGCGGGAGCGTTTGTTTCGGTGTGGTGGTGGTAGTAGTAGTCACGGTCGGCGGCAGGGCCGCGGTTGGCGGTACGCTGGTGGTCGGCAGGGCCGAGTGGGGCAGGGTGCCACTCAGCGCAACGGCTAAACCCGTCGACGCACCGATCACCCCGATCGTGGTCAGCACCGAGGCCGACAAGTGTCGGCGCAGGAACTTCCAGAGTGGTCGGCGGGCGAAGACCCGAGCCGGGTCGGGACCCGAGACCTTGAGCACCTGCCGGAGCAGGGCGAACTCGTCCCGGAGTCGCTGTTCGATGTCAGGCATAGAGATCACCTTCAAACGTGGCGCGCAGCGAAGAGAGCGCTCGTGAGGTTCTGGATTTGACCGTACCTACTGCCACCCCGAGGAGTTGGGCTGTTTGCTCTTCGCTCAAGTCCTCGAAGTACCGGAGAACCATGACGGCTCGTTGCCTGCCGGGAAGTCTGAGCACGGCGTCGACCAGTTCCACTTTTCGAACCAAGTCTTGGCCGACGGCGAGGTCCACCGAGGAGCGCGATAGGTAGCGCCTGAACAGCAGCTCACGGCGCCAGCTCTTGCGGGCGAGGTTGACCAGTGTGCGACGGAGGTAGGGAACGAGCTCGTCGACCTGTCCGGTCTCCCACCTGCGCCACGTACGGGCGTAGGCCTCCGAAACCAGATCCTCAGCCTGCGCTCGGTCGTTACAGAGACAGAAGGCAAGCTGAGCCATGCGCCGGCCATCGTCCCGTACGACCTGTTCGAACACGCGGCGACGCTGGGCCGCGATCGTCGCCGGCAGCTTGGTGGCCCCTCCCGCTCCATTCGGCACTGGGGCCTCACCCCTTTCATCCCTTCCAGATCCCCGAAGAGGCAGTTTGGTTCCCGGTCGGATCGCCGATATTGCCCTGTTCAGCTGAGGGTCGGTGGCGGGTGCTTGCCGGGGAAGCCGACGGCCAGGTCGGTCCGACCACCTCCGGCGGAGCAAGGGCCAGCCGCACGGAAACGACACAAGAAACTGGGCACCTGGTGTCGGCCAGACCACCGGCAACTGCTGGGACCAGGATGCCCCGGCAGAGTCGCATGCCAGGTCCTTCGAGGGCGCATATCACCTGGGTTGGGATGGTCTCCCGCCCGGATTTGTCCCAAAGCCGCCCCGTCGCCCGATAGGGAGCCCCCGCGGGGGCCGCCGGAAATGCTCAGCAACGCGAATACTGCGTGGGTCGCCAATCGGCCCGGTTACCCGACTCCGGTGCAATCTGTCGGACGCTGGGGAAGATACCGGGAGCGCAGATCCCCGATTCTGCGCTGCTTGGGTTCTTACTCAGTAGAGCTACTTTGTGACCATGCGCCTTCGGGCCGTAGCCTTCTGGTTGGAAGGCTTGCGCTTGGCCTGTGGCCTTCGAGGCACAGTTGCGGGTTTAGCTTCCGGGGCGTTCACTTCGATAATGCCCAACGGGATTGCGCACACGAGCACGATGATCACACCGCCCGTGTTCAAGCTCCACCATGCCGCCCATGCGAGATGCCATTGAGACGTGAGTGTGACGAAGATGGCAATCCCCAGCACGCTGGAAAACCGCCACGCGGGGATGCGTACCGAAGCCACCATTGCCACAGCCAACGCGGGCCAAAGATAGTACGGATCCATGACGGACTCAGTGAAGCACCGCAATGCCAGTGCTAACGCCACAGACCAGACCACCAGGTCAGGTCGACCGCGCCAGCGCGTCACCCACCACCCCAGTCCACAGGCGAGGACGATGGAGCCCACCCGTCCCGGTCCAGCTTGGACGGCGAATTCATCCAGACCGTGCACCCGTGGGGCAAGTGCGGTCCACGGCGTTTGGTGGTTGTACGTGGGGTAGTTCGGCTGCTGGGTCAAGGCGGTGAAGGTGGCCTTGAAGTTGGTGACCAAGGGGCCGATGAGCACGGCGACGGGCGCCACCAGCCCTCTGGCAATGAAACCCGCCCATCGCTTGGTTCCCGCGAGGGCGAGGACGATGGGCAGGGCGAGCACGACCAGCGGTTGGAGTGCCAGTGCCAGTCCAAACAGCCAGCTCGCCCCGTTCCACCGGCCTTTTAGGGCGAAGAGCAGGCCATAGACCGCCAAGCCCACCGCTATCGCGTCCTCGGGGTGACCCCACCACACCGTGACGCTCCACAACGCCACGGCCTCTGCTCCCGCAAGCATCAAGCGACGGGGGACAGCGGCCCCGAGCCACTCGGCAAGCGCGTCACATGCCAGAAGCGGGATCGTGCTCAGTATCAAAATATATGGCCCGAGCACGATCCACGTCTGGGGGTGCGCAAGCGGATTGACGATCCCGTACGGCACCGTGTCGGCACTGAGGTGCAGGGCAGAGGACAGTGCTGCTATAGGCGTGAGCAAAAAGACGATGCCTGGAAAAGAGACAAAGGCGTCAACGAACCGAAACGAACCAATGTGGTAGGCGCGATGAACGTATATCGATGACAGATGCCCGTGCACAACCGCGTTGGCCGTCGCGAACGTGAGCCACATGTCCCCCGGGGTGGTCCACAAGGGAGCATGGTGCACTGCTGAGCAAAAGGAAAAGAAGTAGTACAAGCCCCCAAGGACGAAGGCGGCGCCACCCACCAATCCGCAACTCCGGGCTCGCAGCCGGGACGTGAACCAGTTCCAGGCGCGCTCACCGAGACTTTGGTGCGGAAGTGGCAAGCTCGGCACGGTAGGCCACTCCTCTCGACGGCTCGACGCAGCCTACGAGAGAGCGCTGGCAATTGCCACAGACCCTGAAACTCCAACAATTGTGCCCACACGATTTCGGCGTTCTCACCCTCGCAATGACGCACATGAAGGGGCAAACCCCGAGGAGCCCGGTCATTCCGTGTTGGCCGCACATATCACCCTGATGCCCCTCCGCCGGCGACGTCGAACAGTCTCGCTCAGGCTGCGAGTCAAACCGGAGCATGCGGGATCACTCGGCATTGCGATTATGTGCGGCGTGGCCCTCGAAGAAGGTTGGTCCGTCGGGTGCGTCCGACTGGTCCGAGTCGTTCTAAGGGACCGATCGGTGCCCCCGACTAAGCGTGGGATCCTGGTCTGGGGGAAGGCCGCATCGACTAGGCTTGATAACTGGCGGGCCACTGCTGCAAGGCCCACATGTTGCCGTCAGGATCGCTGAAATAGGAGTAGAGGACCCCACCCAGGTCATCGACGTCGCTGAGCTCGATGCCTCGCTCAGTCAGAGCAACTCGGGTCGAATTCATGTCCTTCACAACAAGATGAAGGCCCTTAAGCGAGCCTGGGACCATATCGGTGATCGGACCCATGCCTGTGCCGAAAACGATGGCGCAACTCGATCCCGGCGGAGTGAGCTGCACTACCCGCATTGTGTCCGTCACCTGAGTGTCGTGGACATTCCCAAACCCAGCTTGCTCGTAGAACGCTTTCGCTCGGTCGACATCGGACACTGGCATCGGAACAAGCTCCAGCCGCATGTCCGGCACTACCGGTCTACCTGCCATTTGGTACGACCTCCCCCGTGAGTTTGCACTGTTCAGCCGCTCGACCCACTGCCTTGATCATGATGTCACCCTCGTCTTCTGTTCACATGCACCTTGTGGACGCTCCACCTCACCAAGATCAGCGGACAGTTCGCTGGCGCCCGGAGTCATAGTTCAACCTGACTAGCAACCGCCCGCAAGTGCCGGGACCAGGATTCCCGTCGGGATTGCACGACACGTCCGGAGGGGGCGCAAACACCCGGACCCAGCTGCCAGGCCGGAACGCACCAGAGCGCGCGCCACATTGTGGTTCCACCGACTAACTCGTACGGGATCGTCAGCGGCCGGATTATCGGTAGGCGACCGCTTGAGTGACACCGAGCAGTAGCGCCACGTCCACTGGGGCTGGGAGGGACATCTCCACGGTCGGTGGCTCCGTTTTTGCGCCCCAAGGCCCCCTTAGCTGTCGAGTCTCGACCCCGGTCGGGAGCGGTTGGGGCGCCTCGACTTCCCGTGATCGTCTCCGGACGGATCAGCCAATGATGGCCACCGGCAACGACCTGTTGACAGCTCGTCAGAGAACGATCACTTCGACCACGTCCGTACGCCGAATCGATCCGTAGACATGGGGAAACCGTTCCGATTCGCCCCCCGATCCCGGCTCATAACGAGTTTCAGAATCAAGCGCTGTGGGGTCGATGCTCAGAGCAACGACAGTCGATCCTGTTGGGAAATAGCCCTCTCGAACGAAACCGATCTGCTGCTCGTCGCAACAGTGAACGAAACCCTCCGGTCCAGCGACGGCGACGAGGGATTCGTGTCGCCGGGAATCCCATTCCTCGGCATCCATCAAGCAGAAAATCATCGACGACTCGCTGAGGTAGGAGAACGGCGGCACGATTGGGAGAGCATGATCGAGTATCGCATTCGGGTAAGTGGGTCCGGAACGTCCACCGCATGTGCGCGGGCGTGCCCTACCGGCTGCCGCTGCTTCGAGCGAGGAGGTGGTGCTCGACAGCGAACGCCGTAGCGCTCGCCCGTGACGACACGCCGATCTTCGTGAAGATGTTCGACAGGTGTCGTGACACGGTCTTGGGGCTGAGGAAGAGCTCAGTGGCGATCTCGTTGTTCGTGAGCCCGCCGGCGACGAGCCGAAGTACCTCCGCCTCTCGCTCTGTGAGACCGGCGGGCAACGCTGGCTTGACTGTCACCGAGCGCCTCACGGGCATCGAGCCGCGCTCCGATCTGGTCGAACAAGCGGGCGGCGGCGTCGAAGGAGACGGTCGCGCCCGGCTCGTCTCCTGCCGTGCGCAGCGCCTGGCCGAGAAGCGTTCGAGCCGTCGCTTCCTCGTATGGGACACCCAGTCCATGCCAGGACTCGACGGCCTGCTGCAGGGTCAGGGCCGCGGCGGGGTCACCATCGGCCAACATCAACCGGCCGCGGGTCGACTGCTCGGTGGCGAGCAAGCGAAGCGGTTCCGAAGGTGTCGACCGTCGTCTCGAGCTCAGACAAGGCTCGGTGCGCGGCGTCGAGGTCCCCGGCCCCCACCGCGATCTGCACCAGCATCGCCAACAGGCCCGCCCGACCGAGGGGATTCGATTGCTGGGCCAAGCAGCTCGTGATGATCGTCATTGCCTCCTCGATGCGACCCTGGGCCAGACGGAGGAGCGCGAACCCACCACAAGGCGCCCCACTGACCTCCTGTGATCGGGCAAAGGCGCCCTCCGCCTGATCAAGCTGGCCGAGCCGGCGTCTGATGTCACCGACCTCGGCCCAGGCCGCTGCGCTGTTGGCGACGTGGCTCTCCCGGAGCTCCTCGCAGGCTCGGGCAGCCTCCTCTTCGGCGGCGCCGAGCACGCCCCGCCGCTTGAGGACGATGGCCCGGTGCAGCCGACAGATGCCCGGGAAGATGGCGAAGGGATGCTGCTGAGCCCAGCGCAGCGTTGCATCGGTCCACTCCGCCGCCCGGTCGAAGTCGCCGAGTTCCTCACACGCGGCGATGAGGCTGCAGTACACCTTGCCCGTCGCGAAGGGCCCGAGCCGCCCCTCGACGGCGAAGAGCATGGCCTCGTCCAGATGGGCCATGCCGTCATCGACATGACCCTGGTCGATGAGGATGCGCCCTTGGGTCTGAAGCGCCTCCGCTTCGAGGTCGGTCGACCGCAGCCGCCGCGCGAGATCCAGCGCAGTCGTGGCGAGCTCGCCCGCACGGTCGAGGTCTCCGGCGCCGTGGGCCATCTCCGCCTCGCGCAGGAGCAGGTTTCCGAATGCGACGCTCTCGGTGTCGCCGTCGAGGGCTCGCCGGGCACGCCGAAGCCAGCCGCTGGCCGCGGCGGGCCGTGCGCAGATGGCGTGGTGTTCCCAGAGCCATACCGCGCACTGCCCTGCCCGGCGCCGGTCGCCCTGTTCGTCGTAGATCCGGTACGCGGCCTCGCGCGCGCGCGATGCACTCGTCGAGCCGGCCGAGCCACCACGCGGCCTCGGCCTCCGAGTCGAGCCGGTCCGCCTCTAGGCCTGGGGCGTCCACGCTGGCTGCGCGGGCGGCATCCAGCGCAGCCTGCCAGTCGGAGCGGCGCAACGCGTCGTGGACGGACTCGAGCGGGTCGCTGTCGCTCACCGTGGCGCCGCCTCGGTCATGTGACGATGCTAGTCAGCGCCCGGAGGGCGGCATCGGACGCGTACACCAATCCGTTGCGATCGTTCGGGAGCGGGAATGGGGCGTTCGCCCCATCGAGGCCAGGAGTGGGACATTCGGAAATGAGGTGCTCGACCGACGACAGCGGCGTGGCGTTTCGCCATGATGATGCCGTGGTTCCCGCCGATGGACCTTGCGACGTGGCCGAGCTCATCCGAATCGGCCGCGACCGCGAGGCTGCCGAGCGGGGCAGCGAACAGGAGGAGAACATGAGCGAGACCCTGACCCTCGATGACCTGACTGCAGTCAAGGAGAAGCAGCACGCCACGTGGTCCTCGGGCGATTACGCCGTGATCGGCACCACGCTGCAGCTGATGGGAGAGCAGTTGTGCGAGGCGATCGACCTGTCCGCCGGCTGGAAGGTCCTCGATGTCGCCGCCGGTAACGGCAACGCCGCACTGGCCGCCGCTCGCCGCGGCTGCGAGGTCGTGGCCACCGACTACGTGGAGGGTCTGCTCGACCGGGCCCGACGCCGGGCAGAGGCCGACGGGTTGACCCTCACCACGAAGGTGGCTGATGCCGAGGATCTCCCCTTCGCGGACGGCACCTTCGATGCCGCCCTCTCCACCGTAGGCGTGATGTTCACACCCGATCCTCGACGTGCCGCGCGCCAGCTAGTCCGCGTTGTCCGCCCCGGCGGCCGCATCGGACTCGCCAACTGGACCCCCGAGGGGTTCGTGGGTCAGATGTTCAGGATCGTCGGCGGGCACGTCCCGCCCCCCGCCGGCGTACCGTCTCCTCTGCAGTGGGGCACTGAGGCCGGGGTCGAGGCGCTCCTGGGTGCCGAGTGCGATGTCGAGGTGACGCGGCGAAGCTTCACGTTCCGGTACCGCTCTGCGCACGACTACTTCGAGACCTTCAGCGCGTTCTACGGTCCGATCGTCAAGGCGCTGGCCGCATTAGACGAAACTGGGCGAGCTTCACTCCGAGACCAGCTAGTTGCGCTCGCCGAAGACCACAACCGCAACGAGACACGACGCGCTCAACATCGACTCCGAATACCTCGAAGTCGTCGCCACCCGCCGCTGAGTCGTCGTTCATCGCGGAGTGCGAGACCTCTCCTGTGCGGGCGGTCAGGCAGCCGACGAAGAGCGCAGGACACCGTTCCGCTTGATCGGGCTCTAATGACTTGTGCGAGGAGCATCTTGTGACTGAGTCAATCATCACCTGGGGCGACTGGGACAAGACCACCCAGAACGATCCATATCCTTTGTTCGAATCGATGCGTGCCGAGTGCCCGGTCCGTCGAGTGCGGTTGGCCGACGGTCACGCCGCTTGGCTCGTCCTCAGCCATGAGGCGGCGCACCAAGCCCTGAAAGAGGCCCGCCTGTCGAAGAACATTGTGGCTGCGCTTGAGGACGATCCCGGGATCGCGGACCCCGGGCTCCCGGGCCCTGCCTTCGCCCGTCACATGATGAACCTCGATCCCCCTGACCACGAACGCCTGCGCCGCCTTGTGTCGCGGGCCTTCATGCCCACGCGGATCGCCGCCCTCCAACCCTCGATCGCGCGCGTCGCCCACGAGCTGCTCGACGAGCTCGAAAGGGCTGGACCAGACTCTGTGGTGGACCTTGTTGCCGGATTTGCATATCCATTGCCTTTCCGGGTGGTCTGCGAGCTCCTCGGTGTCCTTGACGAACATCGAGCCCCTCTGCGCGAGGCGTTCCGCACGCTATTCCAACCGCGCTGTGGTGCACGGCCTCCCGAAGCGATCGCGGCGTCCAACGTGATCATCGCGTCGCTCGAGTGCCTCATCGCGACCCATCGGGACAACCCCCGAGACGATCTCGTTGGTGTGCTGGTGACTGCCAGTGACGATGACGACACCTTGACCGAGCAGGAGCTGCTTTCCAGTTTGTTCCAACTGATCGTCGCGGGGCACGACACGACCACCAGCCTGATCGGCAACGGAGTTGTCGACCTCCTTGAGCATCCGGTCCAGTGGCAGATGCTATGTCAGGATCCGTCTCGTCTACCGGCAGCAATCGAGGAGCTGATCCGGTTCTCTGCTCCGGTTCCGCATGCAACATTTCGTGTTACTACAGAGCCCATGACGCTGGCCGGCGTGGAGATCCCGGCACGCGAGCAGGTACTGATTTGCCTCGGGGCGGCCAATCGCGATCCGAACTTCTGCGAAGCCCCCTCGGTGCTCGACATCAGTCGTAAACCGCGTCCGCATCTCGGATTTGGGCACGGAATCCATTTCTGTTTGGGTGCACCCCTCGCTCGGCTCGAGGCACGCATTGCGTTTGGCGCATTGCTCGGCCGGTTCCCGGATCTCGAGCTCGCTGTCGACCGCCGCGAGCTGAGCTGGGCCCACGGCGACGGGCTCGTACTCCGCGGCCTCGATGAGCTTCCCGTTCGCCTCGGCATGCCTCGGCGTTCGGAGCAATCTGCCTGAAGGCCGCTTGCGCTAGTTCCAGTCCGACATCATTGTTTCTGTGCATCGACGAGGGCGCCAGACGTTCGGTGAAGTGACCGGGAGCGCCTGGCGGTGAGCGGACGCACCGTCTGGTCCGTCAGGCGTCGACGGCGAACAGTTTCCAGGTCCCGGGCACGCCCTTGAGTTCATGCTCACCTCGGTCGCTGAAATTGATCCCCGACCCCACAACCAAGTCCTTGACCGTGCCCGAGACCAGCACGTCACCTGGAGCTGCCAGCGCTCCCACCCGCGCAGCGATGTGGACGGCCAGTCCCCCGAGGTCTTCTCCCCGGACCTCGCATTCGCCGGTGTGCAGTCCCATTCGCAGCTGAACGTCGAGCCTCCTAGTGGCTTCGGCGATGGCCTGGGCACATCGAATGGCGCGGGCCGGACCATCGAAAGAGGCCACAAACCCGTCTCCCGTCGTATTGATCTCCCTGCCACGGAACCGCCGAAGTTGCTCGCGCACGGTTCGGTCATGGGTGTCGAGGACCGACCGCCACCGATGGTCGCCGAGCGCTGCGGCCTGGGCGGTAGAGCCAACGATGTCCGTGAAGAGCACAGTGGTGAGGATGCGGTCCACTTCGACGATCGGCCGCTCACCTGTCAGGAACTCGGCGACCTCATCCAGCACCAGGTTGTCGTCCATCGCGAGGTTTCCGCCTGGAAGCTCGATGAAGCTTGCTCCCCCGATGTGATCGGCGAGATAGCGGCCCTGTGGGACCGACAGGAACGGTGATTCTGCGACCTGGAGCACGAGGGTCGGCGTCTGGATCAGAGGCAGTGCATCGCGTACATCCAGGCTCCGCAGAATGTAATTGTACTGGGCTGCCGCAGTGCCGAGGTGTGGCTCCCGAACGAATCATCTTCGAGGCGAGGCGCACGAACTCCGCGTCATCAGCCCTGCCCGGATTGATGAGGCGGGTGAACTCCGAGGTCCCACATGTTTCCGCAAAGGTCTCCACCAGCAGGTCGATAAAGGCGGATGAATCCCCGATCGGATAGTCGTCTGCCTTCAGGTATCGAGCAGTCGTGTTGACGAGAACCAGGGCGCTCACTACTTCTGGGTGGCTAGCCGCAAAAAGGACCGCGATCGGGCCGGCTTCCAACGTGGCCATGATGGCAGTGCGTTTCGATCCCGCAGCATTGAGTACGGCCTGGATGTCCTCGGTCCACTCCTCCCAGGTCGGCACGGCGTTGAGTGCAACGGCGTCTGGGGCTCCCGTGCCCCGCCGATCGAAGAAGATGAGCCTGCTGAATGCGGCCATGTCGTTGAGAAACTCGGCGTTCCCCAGTACTTCCCAACGATTCTCGATGTGGTTACCTAGGCCGTAGCAATAGAGAAGATCGATCGGGCCTTCGCCGACGACCTGGTAGGCGACATCGGCGTCCCCCACGGCCACGTAGCGGGTCTCCGGGGCTTCCATAGCTGGCACAGTCTGTCTCACCCGTTCAGCGATGTCGCCTGGGCCAAACCCTACGGATCTGCCGGGGCAGAATGCCCTGTCGGGGTGCCTTCGGGTGCCCGGCACCGCCCATATCACCCCGGCTGTCGTGCGCCAGGTTCGCCGTCTATGAGCGTGGAGGATTGCCGGTCTGTGTGCACGGGCAGGGCAAGCCCAAGCAACCTCGGGCCCGGGCGGGATCACCCAGGCTGGGATGGTCTCCAGGCCCGAATTTGCCCTAACGCCGCCCCGTCACCCGATAGGGAGCCCCATGAGGGCCGCCCCGAAATGTTCAGCGCCGCGAACACTGCGTGGGTCGCCAATCGGCCCGTTTACCCAACTCCGGTGCAACCTGTCGGACGCAGAGGAAGACACGGGCCACGCAAAGCCCCGATTATGCGGTGTTGAGCGCGTCCTCGATGTTTGTCAACGAAGAATTTCGACGAGAAGAACCCATGCATTGAGCGAGGCAGCGACGAAGGTCAAGACGGTGCCGGCAAGGATCCAGTACAACCCACCCCCTGAGCCGGCAAGCAGGCTGCAGCCTCCTCCCACGAAGGCAAGTGCGGGGGACAGGAGAATCGGAAGGTTCCCTAGCGTCCAGCTGAGCGGATTCCCCGGACTCCGTCTCCCCACCGAAACCCAAATTGCCTGAGTCGCCACGACCCCGCCGGTCGCCAGGATCTCCACACCAAGAGTTCGATTGGACTGACCGGGCGCCAAGCCGAAACTGCACACCACCAAGGCGCTCAGCAACGTCCCGAGTGTCCCGGCCGCCCTTCCTGGCAAGTGGGGCTGCTTAAGGATGTGCTCGAGATTGATTGAGATGGTTACGAAGAGCAGCCCAAGAAGAGCCGCCGAGGCCCCAACGGCGGCAACGAAGAATTCATGCCAATCGGCCGGCGCGTATCCGCTCACGCCCCCAGTTTGTCATTGTGATCGGAACCAGGGCTTGTTTCGCCTTTCCGACCGGAAACACACCCGGTTTTGGGATGGTCTCCCAGGCCCGGATTTGCCCCAAAGCCGCCTCGTCGCCGGAAAGGGAGCCCCACGGGGCCGCTCGGAAGTGTTCGGCGACGCGAATACTGCGTGGGTCGCCAATCGGCCCGGTTACCCGACTCCGATGCAACCTGTCGGGCACAGAGGAAGACACGGGCCACGCATAGCCGCCGAGTAGCGGATACCCTGCGGTTCACCGGCCTTTGGTCAGGACTTCGATCGAAACCGGCATATACGGCCGGGTGCCCTCCGAGCCTCTGGCCGAAAGTTGAGCCCGGAACCCCTTCAGGGTTGTGACGCCGTTCCTGTGATGTTGTCCAATTGGCAGGTGTATCCGCCTCCCATGGGCCCGACAATATTGAACGTGGACGACCAATGCAGCACACGGCCCGGTTCGACTGGACCTTCAGATAGCGCTCCTCCAGCAACCGCATTGTTTCCTTCGTCGACAGAAACGAAGAACGAGTACTGATACGGCATCTGCAAGCTATTTGTGATCGTCCCGCTCGCGTCGATCAAAGTGTTATCGACCGGGTCTTGCCCACACTTGCTCAGCGTAATATCGCCATAGTGCTGTGCCGCGAACTTGGCGGACTGAGGCGACGAACTGGCGCAGGCCCCCGAACCAAGGCCGACAACGCCCAGCAAGGCAACGACGCGGACGGTCAGTGTCGGCATACTCATGTCATTGCCCATCGCCTTCGATGTCCTCCGATCCTTGCGGTCACCTTTGAGAAGATCTCCAATGTCGCGTCACCCGGATCCTCGTAGTGAGTCGCACTAAACCTCTCTGTCGTCGAAATATGTTTCTTTAGCTTGTAATGCTCGGCCGTAGATCATCCGGCGGTGTTACGGCGGCAGTCCCCTGAGCGTGAGCCGAAGGAGCCACAACAACGGACGCCACGACGGTCGCAGCCATCACCATCGGCGCAAAAAGGACAAACCCCAAGACCGAAGTCAGCGGACGCCGCCTGGTCACGAATCGGGCCACCGGATACCTCCCGCAGGGATCCTGATGCCTATGAGTCGCCGAGAACGGTACCAAGCAGGACGCGTCCTTGCAGGGGGTCGGCATCACTTTGATATGCGGGCGATCCACCAGGCGGAATGACGTAACCGACAGGGTGGGACCTTCCCGATGGAAAGAAGGCACCGCCGTGCCACGATTGGGGACATGGAGAGGTCGTGCGAGGAGCTGATCGAGGAAGCTGAAGCTGCTCCCATCGAAGGATGGGACTTCAGTTGGCTGGATGGGAGGGCCACCGAGGAACGGCCCAGTTGGGGCTATTCCACGTTGTTGGCCGCCCGAGCGAAGGACGTGTCTTCCTTGCTCGACCTCCAGACGGGCGGTGGCGAGCTGCTGGGTGAGCTTCCACGGCTACCCCCGCTCACAGTGGCAACGGAAGGATGGGCGCCGAACGTGCGTCTGGCGGCCCAGCGGCTCCTCCCACGGCGTGCACGGGTCGTGGTTGCTGAGGAGGACCGACCGGCGCTGCCATTCGGCTCGGGGACCTTTGACCTCATTGTCAGTCGACATCCGGTCGTGACCTGGTGGGACGAGGTAGCACGAATCCTTCGACCGGGAGGCCGCTACCTTTCGCAGCAGGTGGGACCGCACAGCATGCAGGAAATCTCCGAGTTCTTCATGGGTCCGCGGCCCGCAACGTCGTCGAGGAGCCCAGAAGTGGCCCGAGGGAGGGCAGCAACGGCCGGGCTGCGAGTCGACGCCCTTAGGACGGAGCGACTCCGAGCCACCTTTTCCGACGTTGGTGCGGTCGTCTTCTTCCTACGACTCGTCATCTGGACCGTTCCCGACTTCAGCGTGGACAAGTACCGCGATCAGCTCACCGCCATGCATCGGGAGATCACGACCAACGGACCCTTCGTGGCCCATGCCACTCGCTTCCTGATCGAAGCAACGAAGCCAGGTTGACGAAACTGCCCACCACCCGCACCGGGGACTCCCGGGGACAAAGGGTGAGCGGGTGACTGGTGCGCAACATCGAGGCAGCTATGAAGCAGCCGGAACACATCTACCGGATCGATGTGGTGCCCCTTGGCGGGGACCTGGTGAGGATACGTAGATCCGGAGGTAGATCCTGGTCCACGGCGCTCCTTCGGCATGGGCCGGCCGGTGGCTTGTGGGTGCGAGGAGACCCAGCTCCCTGCGGTAGCGGCACCGAGGTCGCGACCCAACCGAAAGATAGCTCGTAGAGTGTCGACGTCCATATGACCTGCTCAAGGCGCCGACAATGACACCGGACGTGGCTGTCACATTTCGGAGGCGACCGACGTCAACATGATGTGACCACGATGAACGTGACCGACTTCGACGCCCAGCGCCCCAGGCTGACGGCGATCGCCAACCGGATACTCGGGTCGGAGGCCGATGCGGACGACGTGCTGCAAGAGGCCTGGCTTCGGCTCTCCCGCACCGACGACATCGATGACCTGCCCGCCTGGTTGACGACCGTCGTGACGCGGCTGTGCCTTGACCACCTGCGCAAGCGACGTACCAGTTCGGTGACCGAGGGCGAGGCCGACGCCCTCGCCGACCCCGCACCCGACGACCCGGAGGCCGACGTGCTGCTCGCCGAGCAGATGGGCGACGCCATGCAGGTCGTCCTCGATGCCCTGGCACCGGCCGAGAGAGCGGCGTTCGTCTTGCACGATGTCTTCGGTTATCCCTTCGACGAGATCAGCGCTGTGATGGGCCGCTCGGGTACCGCCGTCCGCCAGCTGGCGAGCCGGGCGCGGCGCAAGGTGCAGGGCGTGCCGGAGCCGGTGGGGTCCCAGGCAGCAAGCGCCGAGAGCCACAGAGTCGTCGACGCGTTCCTGACCGCAGCCCGCGGCGGGGATCTCGCCACCCTGTTGCTGCTCCTCGCGCCCGACGCCGTCATGCGTGCCGACCTGGTCGGGCAGAGAATGGGTACGGAACCCGTCTACGACGGCGCACCTGCCGTGGCTGCCCGCCTCAACGGCTCCCGGGGAGCGGCACCTGTCACCATCGACGGTGAGCTCGGCGCCGCCTGGATCCAAGCCGGGACGGTCAAGGTGGCCTTTGTGTTTCATGTCGAGGCAGGCCTGGTACGCGAGGTCGAGCTGATCGCCGACCCAGACGTGCTGGCCACCATGGACATCGTCCGTGCTCGGATGAAATCCTGAGAGTTTGAAGTGCAACGAACACGTCTGCGCTCGAGCGCAGGTCCGAAACGGTGAAAGGAGCAAGGCCCATGAAGACCATGACCTGCCAACAGTTGGGTGGCCCGTGCGATCTCTCGCACCACGGCATGACCGCAGACGAGGTCATAAAAGCACAGGATCGTCATCTCAAGGAGATGGTCGCCAAGGGTGACACAGCGCACGAGAGTGCTCTGAAGGAGATGAAGGGGCGGTGGAGGAACCCCGTCAAAGGAATGGGTTGGTACAGGAAGACCAAGCGTGATTTTGCTGGCTTTCCCGAAAGCTGATCCGACATCTAGCCCCTCCAGGGTAAGCGGCCCGACCCGTGGCCACACGAGCAAGGAGACGGACGCCCTCGATCGAACGATCGATGCCGATTCGCACTTTTACCGTCACCGCTGTGTGACCGGCATCTACCATCGGAGATGTGACAATCCGGGAAGAAGGCGATACTCCTGGGCTTCTCGCGTCGTGATGGGGCATCTGCGACGAACTCTGGAGTTGTCGGCCGAGGAAGTGTGTCCCGTCGGACTGGGGTGGATCGTGCGATGTCGGTCCCTTCCTCTGGTCTGGACCCTCAACCAGATTCGCATCACAGAGGTGGCCACCTTCGAGGACGCCGTCGCCCTGGCCAGCAGATACCAGGCCGACTTGCCCTACCGCCACATCGTCGTCGAAAACGGGTCAACCGGAAAGCGATTCGAAGATGCATTTCGCGCCGCAGGGTGGAAGGTCGACCGTGAAGTGCTCATGGCATTGGCTGAACCGCCCGATCGCGAGGTCGACACGGGTGCGGTCACAACGCTCAGCGAAGCACACATGCTGGCGCTGATGAGGCGATGGGCTACCGAGGATCACCCTGACATTTCTGTCGACGGCCTCGATCAGCTCGAGGAGTACCACAAGCGCCAGGGTCGGCTTTGGAAGGAGCAACGATTTGGCATCGTCGACATCGAAGGATCTCCGGCGGCCGTCACGAAACTGCGCTCGGAAGGATCCACAGCGTGGATAGAAGATGTGTATACATTGCCTGAGGCTCGCGCTCGTGGCTACGCCCGCATGCTCGTCACACACACCGCGGCCCTGGCCGGATCGACGGATCATGACCTGACCTTCATCATCGCCGATGAGGACGACTGGCCCAAGGACCTGTACAAGCAGATCGGGTTCCGAGCGATCGGCGGTACCCGAACCTTCCACCTGGACCTCACACGTCGCTCGGCTTAGGCCGCACGGGATCGGGCGCCCCTCGGCGAGAATGTCGTCACCCGTGGGCGCGGTCCTGAGCCCAATGTCAACAATTGCGTTCATGACCGAGTTCGATCAGGTGGCGAGGCACTACGACGAGACCCGGGGAGGCAAGCAAAGAGGCGATGAGTACGCCATCGACATAGAAACACATCTCCCAGCCGCGGAGGGTCCGATCCTCGAGATCGGAGTGGGCACGGGCGTGGTCGCCCTCGGTCTGCGCCGCCGCGGCCGAACCGTCGTCGGCCTGGATCTCTCCATGCCGATGCTGCTCCGTGCCCGATCGAGGCTGGGGCCCGTTGTCGTTCGCTCTGACGCCATGCGAATGTCCATCGCCACGAACAGCGTTGCTCATGCGGTATCCGTTTGGGTGGTGCACTCGGTCGCGGACCCTGTCCTTCACTTCCATGAGGCGGCCAGGGTCATCAGGCCGGGAGGTCGTTACGTGGTGTGCGGCACCCAACGCTCCTCACGCGACGACAAGGTGGGCGTGATCATCGAAGAGATGAGCACACGGGTGGACGTCCGCCGCGGAGCGTCTCGTCCCCGCGGCGTGTCCGTCCAACAAGTGCTCCACTGGGCTTCGATGGCGGGTCTCGTGGGTCGCGTCCATCAGCTCCACCGGCAATGGCATTCATCACCCGGACAGGAGCTGACGGCCATCGCACATCGCGCCTGGCCGGCAATGCGTGAACTCGACGAGGCTGCGATCGAAGAGGTGACCAGACCTGCCATTGAGGCGTTGAAAGCACTCTCGCCTGGGGACAACATCCGTCGCGCCGTCGCCGAGATGGTCGTTCTTCAGCACTCCTGATCGAAAGTCGAGGGCCTCCTCGGACTTCGCCGGGCTGGTCAATGCCAAGCCGACGTGCTCTTTGGCCATCCCGGCCGGCCCCTTGCGCGCCACACGCGACCTCGACCGCGTTGGATGGCAACGACACGCAAGGAATGGTGTTGCACCGCACGACCGCCCGCTACCGCTCCCTCAAGGTGACTCCGTGCGCGAGCTTCCCGACCACGTGTGAACCATCAAACATGAGGACGCTCGAAGGGCGGGGAGCCGTTAGACATCCTGGCCTCCGTGGAGGAGATTTCGACGAGGAGGGCCCATGTTGCGGAAGATGGCAGCTATCTCTGCTGTGGTTGTGGTCGAAGCCGGCTCTTGTTCGGATTGAGCGGTGTGGCATGGGCATCGCCACTCTCGGGAACGGTCACCTGCAATCTGTTCTCCGGAACGGGCCACTTCAACCGTCAGATCAAGTTGAACGGCGTTGCTTCTGGGGCTAACCATTCATTTCACGGGAACACTGTCGGGGTGCAACGGAACGTTCGGCTCCTACGTTGTGATGGCGGGTACCGTCACGGCGTCGGGAAACTTCACCCATCTCGGCGGCGATGTGAACAAGTGCTCGAACTTCGAGGGGCCCTATCCCTCGGGCATCCCCGCCGACAGTGTCGGCACCATTCACGTGAGGGTCCACTGGACCATCTCCCCCGCACACACGTGGACGCCATCGCGCGTCTCCTATCACGGGAGCTTCGCCTCCCTGTTGTATCCGAACGCCAACCAAGCGAATCCCGGTCCGCCGTATACGGCCGATAACGTCCTGATGTCACCTCCCAGCAAGGGGGTTCGACGACGACGGTGACGGGCTCCTATGCCGGTACCGGTGCTATCACGAACATGCTCATCGAGTTGCCCGTCGCGTCGGAGCCTACGGGCTGTCCGATCGGTCCGGTCTTCGCCTTCAACAGCGTGGCGATGGCCTTCCCCTGAGCTGCATCCGTCGAGGCCGCGTCGCATTGTCCACCCGAGCTGACCAGGCGGCTCTGTTACGAAGCGAGCGACCCGAAGAGATCACCGCGAGTCTCCACCCGTGCCAAGACGTCGCCGGGACTGAACGTGAGCAGCCATTCGCCGCCGTCGGCTCCGGCTTCGACCTCATCCCATGCAAGAGGGGTCGAGATCGTGGGGCGATCGAGGGCCCGGAGTGAATAGGGCGACACCGTGGTCTTCGCCGTGTTGTTCTGACTCCAATCGATGAGCACCTTCCCGGGCCGCAGCGCCTTCGCCATCCGAGACACGGCCAGGTCAGGGTGCGAGAGTTCGAGCTCTTCCGCCAGTGCGTGGGCGTAGGTGTTGGTGCGGTCCGCTGTCCACCGCTTTGCGGCAATGCCGGCATAGAGCTGTAGTCCCTTGGAGCCGCTCGTCTTCGGAATGAGCTCGATCCCGTCCTTGCTCACCCGATCCCGGAGCCGAAGAGCGATCTGGCAGCACTCCGTGATGGTCGCCGGATGGCCCGGATCGAGGTCGAAGACGAGAAGATCGGGTGAGCGAGGCTCATTCCCGCGACCGATGCGCCACATCGGTGTGTGGAACTCGACCGAAGCCAGGTTCACGAGCCACATCAGAGTGGCCAGCTCGTCTACGACGACGAACTGCGTGGTGTCCTTGTCGTTGGCCTGCCTGGCGGATTTCCCCCACCGATCGGTGCCCTTGCGAGGGAGCGTGATCGTCCGTATCCACTCCGGCGGGTTCCCGGGAACGTTCTTCCCGATGAACCCTTGGTGCCCGACCCCCTCGGGAAAGCGCTTGACCGTGACCGGTCGGTGCGTGAGATGCGGGATCATGACCGGTGCTATCCGGGCGTAGTAGTCGAGCATGTCGCCCTTGGTGAAGCCCGTCGGGAAGAGCGTCTTCTCCAGGTTCGAGAGCTGGAGCTCGCGGTCCCCGACGCTGACGGTGACGCGCTGAGTCTCAGGACTCACGTTGCACCTCTTCGGGAGCCTTGTCTATCCGCAGACCCCGCCACGAGGGCTGACGCAAACGACCCTCTTGCGTCCACTCAGTGAAGCTCACCTCTCCCACCAAGGTCGGCCTCACCCATGTCGCCGTCTTCTCGTAGCGAGGAGGTACGTCGTTCACGAAGGGGCTGCGGTCAGATTGCAGCGGAGCGAGGCGCCCCATGAGATCGTTGAGTGTGTCCTCGGAGAATCCCGTGCCTACCTGCCCGACGTACCGAAGGGCTCCGTCGGAGGGGATCCCGAGCAGGAGCGAACCAAGTTTTCCCTGACGATTCCCTTGGCCACGTGTCCAGCCACCCACCACCACTTCCTGGCTGAGGATGTTCTTGATCTTCCTCCAGCTGGGAGACCTCTTACCCGGCAGGTAGGGCGAGTCGAGTCGCTTGGCGACGATCCCTTCGAGGCCCTGGGTCCTGCTTGCTGCCAGGACGTCGGATCCGGGACCGGCGAATTGCGGGCTCAGTACGCAGTTCTGCACCGCCTTGCCATCCAGGGGCAAACCTTCGAGCCGGCGGCGGCGCTCGACGTAGGGGAGATCGAGCAGCAAGGTGCCGTCGAGGTAGAGGACATCGAAGATCATGTAGACGACGGGGTGCTCTGCTGCCAGGCGCTTGTGCTTGCCGGAGCCCGAGGCATGGATGCGCGGCTGGAGCAATTGGAAGCGGGGGCGGCCGGCTTCGTCGAGTGCCACGATCTCGCCGTCGAGGACCAGCTGATGAGAGCCGAGCCCTTCGCCGACGGCTCGAAGCTCTGGGAACGAAGCGGTGATGTCGTTCCCGTTACGCGAAGCGACGTGAATACGACCGCCGTCGACGTACGACAGAGCCCGTATGCCGTCCCACTTGAATTCATAGGCCCATGCTTCATCGTCGCCCGGCAACGTTCCGGGCGTGGCGAGCATGGGTCGCAGGTCTCGGGGTGGCGCCTCGTAGCCCATCGGGGCATCGTCCATGCGGTGGATCATCCAAGCTCGGCTCCCTGCCGTTTCGCCCCGATCGCGCGATCCCGCGGTCGCGAACAGGACATATGTCCCCTCGACGTGTCGGCCGTGGAGCGCGACCATCACCTCGCGGTCAGACCATTTCAACTCGTCATAGGTGCCGCTATCCCAGATGGACACCGTTCCACCCCCGTACTCGCCCGCCGGGATCGTTCCTGCGAATGTGGCGTACTCGAGAGGGTGGTCTTCGGTGTGGACGGCGAGGTGGTTGGTCCTCTTGTCGACAGGGAGACCCTTCGGGATCGCCCAGCTGACGAGCACGCCGCCACGCTCGAGCCTGAAATCCCAATGGAGCGAACGGGCGTGGTGCTCTTGGATGACGAACGTCTTGGGCCCGCTGCGTCGCCCGCCGTTGGCTCGGCCCGTCCCCGACGGAACGGGCTCAGGCGTAGCCGACGGGTCTCGCCGCCGACGGTATTCGTCGAGCTTGTCGCTCGACTTGGTGCCGGTTCGCCCTCGACCGGCGGGGGTCACGACCTCACCCCGGCTCGACGTGCTCCACCAATCGCTGGCAATGGAGGCATCGGGAGGGAAGCGGCGTCTGGTCCCAGGTCCGCTGTGCCTCGGACGTGCACCACAGACCGCACAGCGTTCGGATCGGCGTGAGGTTCGTAGCAGACACCGCGTGCCAATGCGGGTGTCCAGAGCCCTTGGATCGGTGCATCATGCGGTGGCGGCGCGCCGGCGGATTGGAGACGGCCAGGAACCTCACGCCAACGGTGTACCCACCCAGCGCGCATCCTAACTGCGGCCCGGAAAGTGCAGGCCGGGCGCTTCCGACTTCGTTCCGTGGCCGGGGGCACGCCCCGCCCCCGAGCGCCCTGGGAGGGACCCTTCCGGCGCACGGACAGCGCGGCGGGGTGGAGCGGGGCCATGACACGGTCAGCGTATCGAGCCTGGGCGAGCATCGGTGGGGGGACCGGCCGCACGGGTACGCCGCCACCCGGCCCAGATCCTCCCGACACCGTAGGAGAGCGCTCCGAACGCCCCGACGAAGAAGCCGATGGGCCAATTAGTCACGTAGGAGATGGCGATGGCCGCCCACACGGTGGCGAGGGCGATGGCGACGGAGAGGACGATGGCCACAGGCGGCCGGCTGGTGAACGATCGGGCCGCGGCGGGCGGACCGATCATCAGGCTGAAGATGAGCAGGGCTCCGACGACGGGCACCGTCATGGCCGTGGCCAGGGCGACGACAACCAGGAACGCCATCTCCATCCGCTGGCTGTCGACGCCCCGGGCCTCTCCGATGTCGGGGACGACGGAGGAGAGAATGAGCGGACGGTAGAGAACCAGGATCGCCCCGATGCACACGATGCCGAGACCAGCCACGGGAAGGATCTCGTTGGAGGCGACACCGAGGACCTCACCGAAGAGGAGCGAGAAGATCTCCGGCTCGTACTCGGTGGTCTGGCTCAGGAACACTGCTCCGAGGGCCAGCATCACCACGAGGGCGAGGGCGGTCACCACGTCGTGTCGACCTCGACGGCCGAGGGCACCGATCCCGAGCGCGGCCAGCACGGCGAACACCCCCAGGCCGGCCAGCGTATTGACCCCGATCAGGCTGGCGCCGGCGGCGCCTGCGAACGCGCCATTAGGGATGGCGTGGGCAGGGAAGGCCGAGCCTCGCAGGACCACGAAGAATCCGACCACGCCGGCGATGACGGCGACGATCGTGGCCACCGTCCACGCGTTGATCATGAAGCCGGCGAACATGCCCTCACCTCGCCGTACCTGCGCCCGCGCTCCTGGTGTTGCTCACGGGAGAACCGCCGAGGGCGTCGGCGTCGGGGCCTCGCTGCGTCGCGTGGTTGCCGTCCGCACGAACGGCAGCTCGGTGACCAGATAGCCGAGAAAGATGATGGCGACGATGAAGAAGCTGACAGGCCAGTAGGCGTGGGTGGAGCTCCAGTAGTAGCTGTCGTAGGCAAGGAGCACCCCGAGCAGGATGGAAGCCACTCCCGTCAGACAAGCCGTCGCCATGGCCCAGCCGATCCGTTTCGTCAGGCGCAAGGCGATGGCAGCCGGACCGATCAGCAACGCGGTAGAAAGGATGGCGCCGATGGCCAGGGACGACAGTCCCACCGCCAGGGCCAGGGCCAGCATGTAGAGCATTCCGACCACGCGGACGGGCACGCCTCGGGCTGCCGCCATGTCGGTGCTGACCGAGCTCAGCAGGAGAGGTCGGTGGACGAGGGCCATGATCCCGAGGCACACGCCGCTCAACACTGCGACGACCGGCAGGGTCGAGCTGACGATGCTGAAGATGGAACCGAACAGGATCTGCTGGCTGGCGCCGGTCGTCGACGACCGGGTGGTGCCGAGATAGAGGAACAGGGCGGCAAGGCCGATCGACGCACCCAGCACGATGCCGGTCGCCAGGTCTCTTCCCCGCGCCCGCCGCACCCCGATCATCTCCATGGCCCCCGCACCGGCCACTCCACCGACCACGAACCCCAACAGCGGGCTGATGCCTGCCAGGAAAGCGCCCGAGCCACCGGCTGTCGCCACGTCCGCGAGCGAGTGGCCGGCGAACGATTGCCCCCGCACGACAGTGAACACCCCGACGACTCCCGAGACAACGGCCACGATGCTCCCGGCAGTGCAGGCGACACGGACCGGGCCGCTCGAGAAGAAGCCGGGTTCGAACACCCAGTGCACGGGTCAGACTGCCTTGACGGTGGGATCGGGGGGGAGTCCCGGCTCCTCCATCGGTCCTGCTACCACCAGGATCCGACCGTGCAGGGTGTGGACGTGGACCTCGTACCCGTACAGCGCGCTCAGGACCTCGTCACGCACCACCTCGTCGGTGGGACCACTGGCCGCACGACCTCCCGCCAGGTAGACGATGCGGTCCATGACAGGCAGGAGCGGGTTCATCTCGTGCGCCGAGAGGAGCACGCCGATGTGCTGAGTCTCGGCGATCCGGTCGAGCAAGCCCACCACCTCCTGGCCACTCTTGAGGTCGAGGTTGGCCAAGGGCTCGTCCAGCAGGAGCAGCTGGGGGCGCCCGATCAGGGCGTGGGCGATCAGCACCCGTTGCTGCTCGCCCCCGGAGAGGGTGCCCACGCGGGCATTTCCGAGATCTTCGGCGTCGACGGCGTGGAGCATCTCGTCAACTGCTTCTCGGCGCTGCTTCGAAGGGGTGGGGATCCCGAAGCGGTTCCCGTCGATTCCCAGCGCCACCAGGTCCCGGGCCCGCAGCGGCATGTCGGGGTCGAGCAAGATCTTCTGAGGGACGTACCCGATGGGACGGTCCCGGTTGCTGCGAGGCGCACCGAGGACGAGCACTCTCCCGGCCGTCGGGCGCTGAAGGCCGAGGATCACCCTCAGCAGGGTCGTCTTGCCGGCTCCGTTGGAACCGATCAGGCCCGTGAACTCGCCACCGCGCACGGCGAAACTGACGTTGTCGAGAATCTGTCGCCCCGACAGCGACACGCTGACGCCCTCCACTCCCAGGACCTCGCGTGACCCCGCGTCGGGTTGGGACGTGTCCATCAGAGGTGCTGGGTCGACACGCCTTGCGTCACGGCGAGTTCTATGGCGTTCACCTCAGCCAACATCCATGACTGGTAGTCGTAGCCCGGTGTCGGCATCGTCTCGTATACACCGACCACCGGGATCCCGGCCTTCAGTGCGCCCAAACGGACCGATGTCGTCAGGGAGTCTACAACCTGCTGGTTGTAACAGAACACCTTCACCAGGTGATTCGTGATGAGCCCGTTCTCCAGGGTGACGTCCTGCGGAGCCGGTTCGACGCCGTTCATGACGTCGGCTTGGAACGGGAACGGCGTCTTGTCGACCGCGCCCATCGCCTCGAGGAGATAGTCGGCGACCGGTTCGGTCGTCGCCACCGGAGTGCCGCTGTACTTGGCCCGGAACGCGGCGATGGCGTCGAACCACGGTTTGAGCGAGGTGTCGAACCTCTTCAGGTTGGCCTGGAAGTAGGCGCTGTGCGCCGGTTCTAGGGCAGACAGGTCGCCGGCCATCGCCTTGGCCGTGGCGGGCATCGTCTTCGGGTCGTACCACAGGTGAGGATTCGGCGTGGAGTCGGGAAGGCCGAGAAGGTTCTGGACCACGATGATCCTGCGCGTCGAGCTGGGCGAAGCCGACTCGATCTTGTTCATGAACGAGTCGTACCCCACTCCGTTCTGCACGACGAGCTGAGCCGTGCTCACCTCCGAGGCCACGAGCGGGCTCGACTCGAAGGTGTGGGGGTCGGTGTTGGGGTTGTCGAGGATCGACGACACCCGAACGTAGCGACCGCCGATCTGGCCCAGCACGTTGGCGTACTGGCTCTCCGCCCCGACGGCGTCGACCACACCGGTCTTGGCGCCCGACGCCGCCCCACCCCCGCATCCGCTGCCGACGACGGCGACGACCCCCACGACGGCGAGGGCCACCGCCTCCCGGCGCAGGGCACGACGTGTCCGCACCCCTCGTGCCTTCCACCCGGAGACCATGACCCAAAGCTAGTATGGGAATGAGTCTCAATGCAATTGATCGGTCACCTTGGTCCCCGGCACCCGTCCCCGCACGTCGGGCCCCATGATGTGGGGGAGAATCGATCCATGATCGAGGTTCGGCTCGCCGGGGTCGCATCCCGGTCTTGCAGGGTCCACCCGCAGCAAGAGCCGAAGGAGAACGGGAAGGCGACCATGGCGACCAACGGGAAGGCCGACGAGGTCCACGTCGAGGTCGAAGCCCGGCTCCGACACCTCGACCAGCGCTACACGCGGGCGGCGGGCCATCGTCGACCTGCTCGTCAGTGCGGGCCGGCCCGTGAGCATCGGCGACGTAGCCGAGGGACTCCCTGAGCTTCCCCTCAGCTCGGCCTACCGACACCTCGCCGACTTGCAGATCGCCGGCCTCGTCCGGCGCGTGGCCGCCAACGACGAGTTCGCCCGGTTCGAGCTCGCCGAGGACCTCACCGAGCACCATCACCACCTCCATTGCGTGTCCTGTGGAACGGTGATCGACTTCACACCCAGCGCCGCGTTCGAACGCAACGTGACCCAAGCGGTCGACCAACTGGCCGAGAGCCAAGGTTTTCAACCCCACGGCCACCGGCTCGATGTGCTCGGTCTCTGCGCCGAATGCCAATAGGGCGCGACTCAGAGGCGTCAGCCACAACTGCCTCACATCGCCCGTTTGGCGCTGTCAGACGCTCCCCGGCGAGACTCGGATTCCGTGATCTCGGCTCTGCGCAGATTCGTCCAAGTGATCAAGAGCGGTGCGCCGATACGCACTCTGGGCGTGATGGCCCTGGTGGCGGCGGCATGTTCCTCCGGTCCCCCGGGCCCACCGCCGGCATCGGCGGGAACGACCGAAGTCCGAGCGATTCCCGACGCGATCTCCCAGGCTCCGCTCGTGAACCAACGCGGAGAGACGGTCACCCTGGCCGTCGTTCCGGGGAAAGACGGTGATGGTCGTCCCCTTCCTCACGCTGTGCACGGACGTGTGCCCGCTCGACACCGGGAACATCCTCCAGGTCGAGGCGTCTCTGCGTGCTGCTCACGTGGCTGACCAGGTTCAGATCATCGAGCTCAGCGTCGACCCCGGTCGCGACACCCCCGCCCGACTGGCCGCCTATGCCCATCTCACGATGGCCGACTGGGAGCTCGTGACCGAGACACCCGCCGTGCTCCATACCCTCGCCCAATTCTTCGGGTTCGTCTACCAGAGGGTCCCCGAGGACGACCCGCCGTCGATCGACTGGCTCACGGGCAAGCCCTTGACCTACGACATCAACCATTCCGACGGCTACGTCCTCATCGGCCCGACCGGGAAGCAGCGCTACTCGACGGGGGCAGCGCCGGATTTCCACGGGAAGCTCAACCCGAAGCTCCACGCCTTCTTGGACGACGAGGGGCGTGATCACCTGGCCCATCCTCCATCGAGCGGGTGGACGCCGGCGGATGCGTTGACGTCCCTGGGCTGGCTCCTGGGACGGTCCGTTCCGGTGCAGGGAGGCTGAAGCCGGGGCCGCGTCTCGGTCCGCCCCACCGGGCCGGGCACTGCTCGCTCGAAGACGCAATCAGGTGCAGGCGTCGAAGCGAGCGGTCGACGAGCTCAAGGAGAACCTCCGGTCGAAGTGATCTCCCCCGCCAGCTCCGTCAGGCACTTGGACTGCTGGGCAGGAGTCGGCGGCCTGCCGTAGGTCGAGTCATGTCCCTCGGCGCACAGTTTGATCTGGGTCTCGGTCGAGGACTGGCTGAGGATCGACGTGTTACCCGTCGTGGACCCCGTCCCGCCCCCGGCACCGAAGGCGTTCATGCCGACCAAGAGCAAGACTGCCACGAGGAGCAGGCTCACCGCCGTCGCCACCAAACCGGTGGAGGTGGAGAACCCGCTCTGGTTGCGATGGTATGGGATCGCCGGTCGCACAGGCTCCTCCTTCCACCTACAGTTCTCGGCTCACCGGGAACGCTCCTGAAGCCCATGACCGCAGGCTGATTGTCAACCGCGGCCCAACGTCCGGGGGGGATCAGGACACGCCTAGGATCCAGCCTTCGTCGGCAACCTGCGCCCGCACGTCAGGCCCCACCGCCGGGGCCAGCCACTCGACGATGGTGCCGTCGCCATCTGCTTGCGCGCACGACTCCACGACCTGGAGGACCTGAGCGGCGTCACGCACCGGATGTCGAGTGAAGTCGGTGGGGAAGACGGTCGGCCAGATTTCGGCCAGTGTCACGCCTGCGGTTTCGACACGACCATCGCCCCTGATCCCGGTCTCGAAGGGCCACACACTGAGACGATCGCCGTATCGAGACCGCATGCGCTCCAGATGGGGAATGCCGAGTAGGGCCTGGCTCCCCACACTGCCGGCGTAGGCGAGCTTCCAAACCGATTGGATCGACCCACCCACACCCCGGGCCCGGCGCTCGGTAAGGCGCAGCCTGTCGGGCCGGGGTCCTCTCTCGGCCAGCCCCGGCAGCTCCTTGTCCCTCACGCCGAGATACTCGTCGGCTTGATTGGCGGGACAGCCCCAGAACAGTCGGCACCCCGTATCGCGGTTCAGCGACTGCGCCACAGCCCAGCGATTGTTCGTGTTGTCCGGCTCGTCGCGAATGCGTTCGGTCAAGGTGAGCCAGATAGCACGCCACGCCGGACCGCGACCGAACACGGCTGGAGCCAAGGTGGACGTACCCGCCGGATACGAGAACGGGAAGTCGAATCCGATCACCGTGCGACGACCGGCGTCGAGGCTCTGCTCGATCGTGTCTCGTAGCTGGTCCATGGCGGCATGACGGGTCGGAGGGTTCGTGGGCTCCCCCACCTCGAGCCTCTCCTCGTATCTGGCGCCCGAAGCGATCCAGATGCTGTCCTTGCCCGTGCGGGGGTGGGAGCTGGCACTCCAATCGACCATCACGTAGTCGTCGAAGAGGTAAGCCGAGACGTCGGGGCGCGTTCCCACGGTCGACGAGAGCTCGCCGTAGCGTCTCACTCGGGCAAGAGCGCTCTCGTCCCGAGAGAGGACGCCTCACGCCTTTCTTGCTCGGAGGGGGGCACCCGCCGATTGTAGGCGTCGACGTTTCGCGACCTCCTCGGAGTCAGGTCGGTCGGAGCACGATCCGCAAGGGCACGAGGCTCGAGGGCGGCCCGCGGCCCGCGGGCACTTGCGCCCCGCCATGATCGAACGTATGTTCCCTTCCATGGACCGCTCATCGGAGCTCGAATCGATGCGGCGCAGCATCGCCATGCTCAATCCCCGCGCCGCCGCTTTGGACCGAGAGCAGGCGATGGCTCTGCTCGCCGAGCTTCAGGAGGTGGAGCGTCGACTCGGGGCGTTGCGCAGCGGATTGCGGAGAGCTCCTGGAGGACGAGGCAGGCTGAGAGAAGCGGACGCGATCGGACCGCTGGGCGCAATGCACGATGACCGAGAGCGGCAGGGCGCGTGGTCGGTCTCCGCCCTACAATCGGGACGCTTCGCGTTCGTCGTGGACGATCGGCCCGGAGCTGGGACTGCGACAGGGGGTCACGGTGCGACGTTCGCATGCCATCGCCGCCCGACTCGCTCTGGCCGGGACTGTGGCTCTCACAATGGGAACCGCCATGCTCACGGCTGTCCTCATTGGGGGCTCCTCGACACCCGCCTTCGCCGACACCTCCCCCTACGAGCTGTATTGCCCCGGCACGCCGGTCGGCAATGTGGTGTTGAACAACGTCGTCACTGCGGGGTCTCTGTCACCTCCCAGTCCGAGCGCCGAGCCTTTCGGACTGTCCGGATATCAGATGCAGCTCACGATTCCGTCGTCCGTAGTTTCAGCCTTTCAGGCCCTGGGAGATTCTTCGGTGGCAGGATCGTTGACTGCGACGGTGGACCCAACCGGAAACGTGCAGCCGCTCCCGGTGACTGTCGGTCCCCTGCCCTTCGATCTACCGATCCCCAGTTCCTCCCCCTCGTCGGGGCTCCAGGTGGACGTCCCCGCCTCACCCATGAACGTCTTTGGCTTCTTCTCGACCCCCGAGACCGTTCCACAAGGACAAAGCCCTCCGCCGAGCAATGTCGACCTCTTCATCGAACCGACCGTGAGCCTGACACTGGATACCCAGGGTGCTCCCGCCACCTCGACGTGCAGCGCGTATCCGAACGACTCCTTCCCGATGTCGGGAATCACGACATCGCCACCGGTGGGCTCTCCCGTCGCACCCCAGATCGCCAGCTCCAACGGGGGTGGATCAACCACCACGACAACCTCGACCACGAGTGGATCGGGACCGTTCTACCTCGCCCTCGGAGACTCGGTCCCGGTGTGGAACGGCTCGAGCTCCTACCCATATCAGATCGCCACCCATTACGCCGATCAACTACCAGGCCTCCAGGTCGTGGACATGGCGTGTTCGGGAGAGACCACCAGCTCGATGATCGCGGGTTCCCTGTGTGCGCCGGCACCGGCTCGTTCGCAGTTGCAGGAGGCAACTGCGTTCTTGCAGGCCCATCAAGGCTCGGTCGCCTTCATCACCGTCGACATCGGCGGAAACGACGTGGTCAACTGCGTCTCCGGGGGCTCCATCGACGTGTCTTGCGTCCTGCAGGGCCTCACCACGATGCAGACGAACCTGCACACGATCTTGAGCGGCATAAGGCAGGCTGCGGGACCCGACGTCCCGATCTTCGGCATGAACTACTTCAACCCGTTTCTCGGTGACTGGCTCGCCGGTGGTTCGGAGCAGAGCTTCGCCGTCGGGTTCGGTCGCCGAGCTCACTCTGTTCAACCAAGTGCTCAGTCAGGGCTTCGCCGGCGAGGACGTTCCGGTTGCAGACGTCGCGTCCGCGTTCCAGATCACCGACCTGACCGATATGGTCTCCTCTCAGTGGGGCACGGTCCCTGTCGCCGTCGACAAGGCATGCACGCTCCTGGACATCACGTGTTCTGTAGGCCAACCCGAGGGCTTTGGCGACGACCCTGATACCGCAGGGGCGACGGTCATCGCTCAGGCTTTCGAGCAGACCATCGGGACCTCGATCAGTCCCACCACCACCACGACCACCACGGTCGTCCCCGTCACGACGAGTACCACCACCCCGACCACGACGACCTCGACCATCCCAGTCACGACCACCACGGTTTCCACCACATCGACCTCGTCCACGACACCGGCGACGACGACAGTGGCCCCGACGTCCACCCCGAGCTCGCCCGGCTCCACGACGACATCGAAAGCGGCTCCGTCGACTGCGAACGCCGGGTCCGCTTCGTCGACCACCGGTCAAGTGGTCACAGCACCATCGGGTTCCCTCGCGTTCACGGGCTCCGGGCCCGGCCTCAATACGATGACGATGGGCGGCTTGGCCCTGACCCTGATCGGGCTGGCCCTGCTCGTCCTCGTCGACGCACCACGCCGGGCGCTACGGCTCATGTCCCGCCTGGCTCAGGCACGCCGGACAACTCCGCTCCGTTAGAGCAACGCGGCCCCGCTTGGCGCCGGGGGCCCGTATCCGGACGATCCGACCCCTGCTGGGCCGACATACGGGAAAGTCTCACGCTCCACAGCACCGATAGCGCGAAGCCCGGCGCGATGCTGGACTGGTGGAAGCACGGAATCGGATCGGGCCGGAAGAGGTCGCGTCCTCCATCGTCGCACGGCAGGCCGCGCAACGAGGCGCGGTGGGCAATGGGCGTCGACGGCTGGCACGCTGATCCGTCGGGGCGTCACGAGGAGCGCCTCTTCTCCCGAGGGGAGCCGACCGCGCTCGTCCGAGACGGCGGGGTCGGGTCCTATGACGAGACGGGTCCCACTCCCGGGACACCCACACCATCGCCCGCGACAGCCTCGCCCCTGGCACCGTCGCCCCGGACACCGGCGCCCCTGGTGCGGCTCGACCCCGTGCCCAAGCGCATCGCTCCACCAAGGCACGACATCAAGGCGCGGGTGCCGCGCAATCGGAGACTGCTGCTGGTCCTCGCCGTCGCGGCGTGCGTCGCCGGAACAGCCGCGCTGGCGTCGGCGGTAGCTCTGGGTGGCTCGAAGTCCCCGGGATCGACGCCCTCGACCCCGACGAGGACCCTGACGACATCAGTGACCACTCCGTCCTCCGCGCCGGGGTCCGTGCCGCAGGCCTCGACCACCTTGCCGGTCACGATCCCACCCGCTTCGAGCTCGCCCACGACGACGCCATCGGCGGCGAGCGCCATCGGCCAGTCCTTCGCCACGGTGTTCGACTTCGCCAACGGGGTGGTGACCGACAAACTCGATGCCATCGCAGACGGGTCGACCCTGCAACAGGCGATGACCGAGGCCGTCACCTCCTCCTTCGCCAGCTCCGCCCTCGGGGCGAGGATCGACACCTACACCATGCTCGACGGGCCGGGTTGCACGAAGGTGTCGCTTGCCGCTCCGTGCGCCCAGGTGACCTACGACATCTTGGGGACAGGGGGCTCGGCGATCTTGTCCGGTTCGCTGGGGTACGCGGTGTCGGTCAACGGGCGCTGGCTGGTCGCCAAGGGCACCGTGTGCACCTTGTTCGGGCTCCTCTACGAGGCGTCGGGCAAGACGGGGACGCCGCCGGGCTGCTGAGCGCGTCGGTCAGGTCGGCGCGCCGAGACCGCCTTGGGCCACGGTACGCGCCAGGATCCCCAGGGTGGCACGGAGCGCGCCCTCGGAGATGACAGGGAAGATCCCCGCGTCCTTCCACGTCGGATCGATCGAGGACCAGTCGTAGTACGACGTCACCAGCGTTCCGTCGTCGACGGGCGCCAACCTGTACCCGTAGACGTGGCCGATGGGCGGGCGGATCTGTCCGAAGATGGTCCAGGCGATCTCGCGGTCGGGAACGAACGTCGTGATCGTGACGGTTACGTCGTACTCGCCCATCGGGTAGTCGTTCAGGGCCTCGCGGTCCATGTGGACCACGAAGCTGTCACCGACGCCGGACACAGGCTCACCGGTTGCGGACATGAGCATGCCGGAGCTGTCGATGGCGACGTGACCACGCGGGTCACACAGCACCCGGAAGATCTTGGCCGGGTCAGCAGCGACCTTTCGCTCGACATCGAGCCGTTCGCCTGTCATCTGCTCATCCTGTCACGGATCGCGGCTGGGCACCCGAGCGACCCCGCCACCGCCCACGGGGGCGTAACTCCGCTTCTGCACGGCGAATCAGACGAAGATCCTGGTCCATCCCTCGTCTACCGGCGCCATGAACACGGTCGTGAGCCGCATCGAAGAATGGAGCCAGACCCCGTCGACACACGCGTACCCGTCGTCCTCGTACCCGCACATCCAGAACGACGTACCCTCGGCTCGACGGCACGGACTGAGCAGGTCCCACCTGGCTCCGGCCTGCTCACCGTCGACGACGATCCGTGGGTTCATGAAGAAGTGACGCGAGAACGCCAAGGTGGGCTCACGCAGGCGCGCCGCGATGGCCCGGCGTCCGGTGGCGGTCCCCAGGCCGGGGCCTCCGTCCCAGACGCCGTCGGGGATGAAGAGGGCGGCGATGGCGTCGGCGATGTGCGACAGAGTCTCGGCGTCGACGACCTTGCCCTTCGAGAAGCGGGCGTCGACCAGCTCGCCGTAGCGTGCCTTGAGGGCCTGAATGGCGAGCACGCTCTCGCTCGAGACCACCCGCTTGCGCAGCGCCGCAACCTCGGCCGCCAGTTCCTCGACCGTGACCATTCGACCATCCGCCTTCCGTCGCCGGGTCGTCAGGTCATTATGGGCCGGTGGGGGGAGCACGGTGGGCAGAGGGCGGCCCTGCCGGGTGGAGTCAGGCCGTCAGAGCGGAGGGAGGGGGAATGGTTCCCGCTCCGGACGATACACATTGGGCGCGCAACTCGGGGTTGGCCGGCGCCGGCAGGGTGGGTGGCTCGAGGAAGGCGGGAGGGGCTTTGAGGTCGACCATGTCGAGCAGGTTGGACGCGTTGGCGTCGCGCCTGGTGAGCGCGGGCAGGTTCCACTTCGTCTCGACCAACCTGAGAATGGACGTGTGGTCCGACACCACGTGGGACACGTAATCCGGCCTGGCAAAAGGGCTTGCGATGCCCATGGGAACCCGAAAGCCATAGCGGTCGTACCCGCCGGGCTGGTCGGGGGGGACGGTGATGTCGGGCGGGACGCCGTCGGGGGTCACCGCGTCGGGGGGCGGGACGTGATCGAAATACCCCCCGTGCTCGTCGTAGGTCCAGATGAACAAGACCTTTCCCCACAAGGGGGACGCCATGAGCGCGTTCACCACCTGAGCCAGGAAGACCTCCCCGTACTGGATGTCCTGCGGGTTCTCCTCGGAGTTCTCGTCGAAGTCGGGGTCGATCAGAGAGAAGGCCGGAAGCGTGCCGTTACGGGCGTCGGTGAAGAACTGGTCGACCCCAACGAGATTCGATCGGAGCGACCGGTCCTGAGCCAGGGGCAGATACACAGCCAGGGTCGGCAGCGTGGCGTGATAGTCGCGCCAGGTGATCCCGTGCTTGGAGAGCTCCTGGAAGATCACGCCGCGAGGTGGAAGGGCGCTCGGAAGCGTGTCCGCCACGATGCCCAGGGCCGTGCCGGAGATGAGGAAGCGCCGGTTCGGGAAGGTCTGGGCCATTACCGAACAGAAGTAGCGGTCGTTGATGGGAAACGTCCTGGCCAGCCCGTAGGTGAAGGGAAGGTCGGTGGAGTCGTAGTAGCCCATCGACACGGGACCGCCGGCGCCGTCCGCGAATCCGAGGCAGCTCCCGCCGTCGAAGGCGAGATGACTGGCATCCCAGCTGTTCGACGGTGCGTTGACGAGCTGACACGGGGTCGGCATGTGGAAAGCGTGGAGGACCTCTCCACGGTAGGGATTGGTCGCGGTCGGATTGCCCTGAGCGTCGAGGTCGAAGCCGTCGCCTCGGCCCAGCATGCCCAAGATGTTGTCGAACGAGTGGTTCTCGAGCATGAGCACCACGATGTGCTCGATCTCGGGGAGCATGTCCTTCCCCACCTCCACCGATGGGAAAGGACGTGAGCCGGCAGGAAGGAGCCCCCGTGCCGTCACATGGGGCTTCGGAGCTGCAGAGCTGCACGCCCCCAGCCCCAACCCGGCTGCACCAACCACAGCGCCGGCGAGGAACTCTCTGCGACCCAGGGCCCGCCGTATTGCCGCCTTGTGCTCCGGCTCCATCGGGCGACACCGTACAGCGGACTGCGGTCAGGGGGCCCCGATCGTGTTCCCCAGGGTCGTGTACACGATGAACGTGATGGGGAGGAGGCAGGCGAAAGCGATCGCGATCGGTTGCCACCCTCTGCGGCGCGTCACCGCGGCCACCGCGATCAGGGCGGGAAACGCCCACGTGAGCAGTCGGGGCCTGAATCCGGATGTGTCGCTCACGAAGAGCAGGACCAGGACCCCGATGCAATAGGCATTGATCAAGGCCGGGGCTTTGGCCCGGACCAAGGCGACGACCGCCCCGACGACGGCGAACAGGCCCATCCATTCGAGCCACGCCGGACCGGGGAGACCCAACTTCCAGAAATGGGGCAGCAGAGCCAGGAGCGTCCTCCCGAAGTCGACAGAGGTGTCCCACGCCTGGTGGTTGAGGTGCCACCAGTACAGCGCGTCGTGGTACTTGACGCCGAGCCACACGACATATGCAAGAAAGCCCATGGGTACGAGGACCAGGGTGGGCAGCGATCGCGGCCACTGGCGCCGGTGCAGCGCTTGGACCGTGGGTACCAGGGCCGCCAGGGCCAATGGCAGCGCGGCGGGGTTGGTCGCGGTGGCCAGCGCACCGACCACACCGGCCCAGACCCAGCGCTCACGGACCATGAGGAGCAGACATCCGGCGACCAAGGCCAGACCGACGCACTCCGAGTAGAACAAGCCCCAGGCGACGGCCATGCCCGGGAACACCGAGAAGAGGATGGCGGCGTTGCGTCCGACCTGCTCGTCGAAGAGCACGGCTCCGAGTCGCCACACGAGCACGACGGAGACCGCACCACTGACGAGCGACACGAACGTTGCAGCTCCGACCGACGAGAGGCCGATCCATCCCATGAACCTGATGAGCATGGGGAACACCGGCAGGAAGTTCGCGTTGCTGTAGGTGAGGTGTCCCTCCAGGATGGGGGCGACGGCGGGATAGCCGCTGGAGGCGACCTGCAGATAGTGATGGGAGTCCCAGGACAGCAGCGGGCCGCTGAGCTCGCCCCCATATTGGAGGCGTGCCGATAGGGAGTCGGCGAGGAGCAACGCCGCTCGAACGATGGCGTAAAACCCCAGGATGCGGAGAGCCGGAGCGGTCCAAGAAGGAAATACCGGCGCCTGGGCGGAGCGCGCCGGGCGGGGCTCCTTGACGCGCGGGCGTACCGGCCCAGCCAACTGGTCGAACAGGTCGGCCACGTTCGCCCCCTACCCTAGGTCTCGCCCGGATCCGTGGTCGCCCCAGACACTACCGGCGATGCGACACCTAGGGCAGGTTGCGCCTGTACTGGACCAGCCCGGAGCGATGAGGCCCGATCCCGAAGATCCCCGTGCCGACCACTCGATCAGGAACCCGGAGCATGAACAGCAGCGCGCCCTCGTTGTTGCGGATGGCCACATAGGACACCGCACCCTCGGCGGCTGCGAAGACGAAATCGTGGTCGGTGAGAAGCTGCACCGTCGCACTTCCGGGACTGATCTCCCATTCGAATTCACAGGGTTGACGGCCACCGATCGGCTCGTGGCTCCCGTTGACCAGCTCGACGAATCCCTGGGACCTCGTGGCACGAACCTCGGGGCGATCTCCAGCCATTGGCTCGGACCTTCCTTGTCGATCCATGGTCCCACGTTCCCGACCCGTGCACCAGGATCGAACCGCCGCGAGGTTGGGGATCTCCCGCCGCATCCTCTTCGGACCTCGGCCAGAGTCGGCCCCGGTTCTGGTGGCACCCAAGGTCGCGCAGTACTATCTCCGGGCATGTCAGAAACCGACCACGACCACGAGATCGACACCGGGAAGGGCACCTTTGCCCTGAGCGAGCTCGGCTCGCTCATGCCGGGGATGGCCGAGATCATGCCCCTCGTCGGAGCACGTATCTGGAAGTGCTACTACGCCGGGAAGGCGCACAACCGGGCCTTGGCGCGATTCCAACTGAAGGAAGCGGTCAACCTCATGGAAAAGGGCGCGTTCTTGCGTCCCAAGTACGCCGAGAACATGGACAAGTTCATCACCGACGAAGTCGGGGCTCTCGGCAAGTGCATCGAGGCGGAGGACTGGGAGGGATTCGAGTCGGCATTCGTGGCCATGGTCGACGCTGCCAACGCCTACCACGAGCTTTACGACAAGTCCTTCCTGCGCTGGAAGATCCCTGATGCGCCGCCGCCGGACCTGGATCTCACGCCGCGCCCCTAGGGTCCATCAGCTGTCCAAGTTGACCGCTTCGTCATCGCGGTGGACCGCGGCAGGAGAGAAGGCAGGCACACAGACTGCGACATAGCGTGCTCCGCCCGCCTTCGGCGTCGAGTAGCGCACCCATTGCCCAGCCGGCGCCCATGACGCCTGGCCGGCTGACACCGTGATCGACCCCCTCTCGCTGTCGACGCGCACCTCTCCTTCGATCACCACGGTGTATTCGTCGAACTCGGGACGCTGGCCGGGCTCGGACCACCCGGTGGGACTTTCCATGAGTGCCACCGAGACCTCCGCCGTCCCGGTCGTGACCTTCCCGACGAACTCGAGGATGGTCTTGGCCGGTGAGCCCGCGG
This sequence comes from uncultured Acidimicrobiales bacterium, assembly GCA_963848335.1. Classification (GTDB taxonomy): domain Bacteria; phylum Actinomycetota; class Acidimicrobiia; order Acidimicrobiales; family UBA8190; genus Chersky-840. Next base: position 452,441 of record CAWKDD010000001.1, on the reverse strand, counting down.
CGTGAAGGACCGTCGGGCCGGGGATGAGCTCGGCCATGGCACAGTCTGGTCCGTTCCAGCCCGAGATGCTCAGCCAGGCGGCGACGGGGGGCCGGCCTCGAGCCAACCGGCGATGCCGGCCAGAGCCGTGTCCTTGAGCGCGCTCGGAGCCCCTGAACATTCGACGGAATTCGCCGCCATCTGTGCCAACTGCCCGTCGGACAGGGAGAACTGCGATCGACACAGCTCGTACTCCCCCAGAAGGCTGGTGCCGAACAGCAGAGGGTCGTCGGCATTCACACTGCAGCGAACGCCGGCGTCGAGCAGGGCGGGCAGAGGGTGGCGTCCGGGTTTCGACACCCCCAGCTTGACGTTGCTGGTGGGACACACGTCCAGGCAGACCGAGGAGCCGGCGAGCCGCGCCACCAGACGTGGGTCTTCGACGGCGCGGACACCGTGGAGGATACGGTCCGCATGGAGTTCCTCCACGGCGCCGACCACGCTCTCGGGCCCGAGAAGCTCGCCGGCGTGGGGCGTCGAAAGCAGCCCACCGCTCTTGGCGAGTGCGAACGCTGCTGCGAACGGTGCCGGTGGGAATGCCGCCTCATCTCCGTCGAGCCCGAAGCTGACGACTCCTCGAGAACCCAGCTCGACCGCCAGGAGCGCCGTCGCTCTCGCCGCTTCGGGTCCCGCGTTCCGGTTGGCGGCGATCATCAACCCGAAGCCGAGATCGAAACGGGCCGCCGCTGCCAGACCGGCCTCGAGCACGAACAGCACCGCCTCGCGCTCGGGTCCGAAGCGCCCACCGAACAATCCCGGCCACAGCGACAACTCAACCCACACCGTGCCTTCGTGTGCCGCATCCTCAACCACTTCGGTGACGATCCGGTGGAGATTGTCCGGGGAGCCGAGCACCTCGTGGCAGGCAGTGATGGCGTCGGTGAACACCGCAAAAGACCCAAAGGTGCTTCCGGCCGGGATGGCCGGAGGGGGACTGCCGCTGCGTGCGCACAGTTCCCTGAGCGTGGACGGCCGAATGGCCCCGTCGAGGTGGACGTGGAGATGCGCTTTGGGCAGCGCCACGAGATCTCGCACCGCGTCAGCCGGGTCGTCGGGCGTGGAGCTTGACGGCCCGGAGATGGAGGAACATAGGATACCGGCTCCACCGTCGCAGGTCGTCGGTCAGGACCGCCGGCTCCGGCTCGCGCAGGCAGTCGACGACGAACCCGGAACCGGACAACGCCGAGAAGTAGCTCTCGAGAGAACGGCTCCATCCTCTGAACGTCATGGTGGCGCCGGCGCGCACCACCGTCTCCTGGAACGGCCTGCTCCCGAAGTAGCCGGCGCGCAGCGCATAAGGGGCATCATCGGCCTCGCCTTCGAACCCTCCGGCATCGAGGACGGGGTGGGTGATGCAGATACAGAACGCCGCACCGGGCTCGAGCACCCGCGCCACCTCGTCTACTGCTCCGGACATGTCGTCGAAGTCCATCAGCGAGTTGTAGGCCACGGCCAGATCCGCGCTTTCGCCGGCGAGGGGAAGCGCCGATGCGTCGGCTCTGAGGTACCACCCCGATGGATCGGCCTCACGGGCGTGACGCAGCAGGGTCGCCGAGCCGTCTACGGACACGACCTGATGTCCACGCGCTTGGAGGTCACGCGTCACCCGTCCTTCGCCGCAGCCCACCTCGACCGTCCTGTTGCCGGGAGCGGGAACCACGAGATCGAAGAACGCGTCGCGGTAGTACCAGTAGGCGTCGTGACCCGGCGTGCGCACCCATCGCACCCAGTTCTCCGCTTCGGCCTCCCAGGCGATCCGGTTGTCCACTACCGGGAAGGTAGCGGAACGTCACTGAGCTAGCAGCGGTCTCCGAGCCACGGCCGGTTGCCGTCGAGGGCATAGAGGGCGACGGCCACGGCGTCCTGCTCGGCTCTGGATGCGAGATTGGGGGGCACACCCACCAGGGCCGGGAGGCCGGCCGCCTGGGTGGCCATGTTCCATGTCGCCTGGCTGAACTGGAACGCTCCCATGTACATGCCGTTGGGAGAAACGGCGCCGTAGTCGCCGCGTGACTCCGCCTGCACGACGCACTCGAGATAGGGATTGAGAGCGGGATCGGCGATCGCCGTCGGAGTCGGAGGCGCCCCGTTCACCGATCGGATGGTGCCCGACTTCTGAGCGGCGGCGAGAGCAGCTTTCTGGGCCGCGGCGAGCGCGGCTCTGCGGGCGGCCGCCACCGCCGCCGCTGCGTTGGCGGCCTGTGCCGCGGCCTGTTGGGCGACGGCGGTGGCCAGCTGCCCCGTGATCTGGCTCTGGACGAATTCCATCTGGTGCTGCGTGCTCTCGGCCTGGGCGAGGTCCCCGGCTTGTTGGTTCTGATCGGCCTGGTCCTGGACCTGCTCCTGCCGCAGGGTCGCTTGGTGGGCCTGCAGGGTGTGCTGGGCGGAACGAAGCTGGTCCAGCGCACCCTCGATGTCCCCGGCCGCGATGACGGCGTACTCGTCGGCCACCTGACCTGACTGCTCGTTGCCGCTGAAGAGCAAGCTGTCGGAATCCGACAGGGTCGAGCCTCCGTTCATGTACGAAACGAGGGCCAGCTTCCGCACGCTGCGCGTGTCCTTGTCGATCTGTTGCTCGTTCAGAGCGATCTGCTGCCCGACCTGGGTGATGGCTTGGTCATCGCCTGCGACCTGTTTCGACGCCACCGCGTACTGAAGTTGGTAGGCACCAGCCTGCAGCTGTTCCTGAACGAGGCTCTGTGAGATCGCCGTAGCTTGTGCATTCAAATCGGCGATCGGATCTGCCGCCGCGGGTCGGGGAACGAGGACCACCGTGGCGGAGGTCGCAATGACGAGAGTCGACAGCAGAGCGGCCAAGACGTTGCGTCGGCCATGCCCTCCTGGAGTGAACCCCGCCGGTGGTGAAAACCGGGCGCGAAACACAGTGAATTGAGAAGCTAGCTAGCCGGGTGCGAGATGACAAACCGATTTGCGGTCGACCGCGGCAAAAACCTGCGCTGACCTCCGCAAATGGGGCGAGGCGGCTCGGGGGAGGCGGTGGGCTCGAACATGTGGCCGGCCGAGTCGAACCCTCAGCGATCCCCGGACGGGAGCGGTCGATTCGGTGCTCTTCTCAACCGTGGCGTCGGTGACACCGCGCACCGAAGGCAGGCACGAGTGGCCGGTCTCGCCATCAGGCGCTCAGGAGCGACGACCGCGCCGCATCGCTCACACAGCCCATAGGTCCCCGCGTCGAGCCGCACCAAGGCCCGGTCGAGGTCGTCGATCCGTGCGAGCGCCTCATCGAGCAAGGTGGCGACCTGTGCCCGCTCGAAGGCGAGCGTCGGGCCTTCGGGATCGTGTTCGTCATCGATGTTCGAACCGTCCACGGCGGCGACGATCCCCTCGAATTCCCGGGTCATGGCGGCGATGCGGGCCAGCGTCGCCTGTCGCTGCGCACCGAGCAGCTCGCGCAGCACCGACTCCTCCATCTCACGCCCGCAGTTCGACGCGAGTCTCGGCCGCGACGAGGCGCCCGATCCCGAGACTCCACGCGGTCGGGTCCACGTATCGTCGAGGACAGGCTCGGGCCCGGCTGCGCAGCGTCGCCACCACCGTATTCTCGCCATCCCCGCGCCGCCCCGAAACCCCACCGACCGGGGGCGACGTGTGCGCAGGCCACAGCCGGCCCGAAGCCATCACGGCCGTGGGGGCCACATACGGCGAGGCGGACGGTATCGTGGATTTGGGCCTGTTCCGGGGGGCACTGGTCCTGGTGGGGAGGCACTCCATGCGCAAGGGGGGGATCGGAGCCGCGCTGGTGGTGCTCGCCTTGTCGACGGTGGCGGGCTGCGGGCTCCCGCATGTGTCGTCGAACGCGCTGGGGTTCTTCGTGTCGTCGCAGAGCCCGGGAGACGTCGAGGCCCTGGCCAACCACCTCGGCGTCGAGGTGCAGGGGATCTCGGGCTATACCAGCCAGTCCTCCTGGGCCGCCATCGGCGGCTACCAGCCACCCTCGACGACCCTGCGCCTCTATCTCGGCGTGAGCATGTCGCCGTCCAACAGCAGTCCGGCGCAAACCCCCGCCAACCTCGGCGTGTACCAACAGCTGGCGCAGAGCCTGGTCAACGCGGGGCAGTCCTACGCCATCTTGCGGGTCGGATGGGAGTGGTCGACGACCTACTTCTCGTGGGGTGTCCAGAACACCACGCCTGCCCAGTACGTGACGGCGTTCGACGACATCGTGACCACCATGCGCAGCGTCCCGGGCCAGCACTTCCTCTTCGACTGGTGTGCAGCCGCAGACGAGGTGCCCACCAACGGCTCGTACGCGGCGTCGTACCCCGGCGACCAGTACGTCGACTACGTCGGCACGGATCAGTACGACAACCCCGGCTCGAGCTGGTCGGACACGCTCGACACGGTGGGCGGCCTCTCCTACACCGTCGACTTCGCCAAGGCGCACGGCAAGTTCGTGAGCGTTCCCGAGTGGGGCCTCAACGGTGACGACGATCCGACGTTCATCAACGACATGCACACCTTCATCGCAGATCCTGCCAACGACGTCGGCTACAGCTCGTATTTCTCCTACAACGGGACCATCGACTCGGACATCACCCAGTTCCCCCAGTCAGAATCGGCGTTCACCCAGGACTTCCGCTGACCCTCCGGCGGACCCGCACCCGCCCGGCGGGGCACCTGGGGCCAACATGGCCATGAGATGACCATGTTCGGCGCGATGCTGTGATGGTGCGGGCCGATCGCCTGGTGGCCACCCTCCTGTTCCTGCAGTCCCGTGGGCGGGCCACGGTGGCCGAGGTCGCCGAAGAGCTCGAGGTCTCCCCTCGGACGGCGCGCCGCGACCTGGAGGCCCTGTCCATGGCCGGCGTGCCCGTGTACTCCCAGGCGGGACGCGGTGGAGGCTGGGCGCTCGTGGGCGGGGCCCGCACCGACCTGAGCGGGCTCACCGCCGCCGAGGCCCGGGCGCTCTTCCTCGTCGCCGGGCCCGGCGCCGCCACGCCCGAGGTGAAAGCCGCCCTCCGCAAGCTCGTGCGGGCCCTGCCCGAGACCTTCCGGGCCAGCGCCGAAGCGGCGGGAGGAGCGGTCATCATCGACGCCTCGGATTGGGACCGCACCCCGGTCCAGCCTCCGACGCATCTCGCCGCCCTGGAGCAGGCCGTCGTGGACGGGGTCCAGGTCCGTCTCGACTACGCCGGGCGTGACCGGGAGCCCGGCGAGCGCACCGTCCACCCTCTGGGCCTCGTGGCCAAACGCCAGGTGTGGTACCTGATCGCCGGCACCGATGCGGGGATGCGAACCTTCCGCGTGAGCCGGGTGCGTGCCGTCGTGCTCACGGACCGACCCGTTGTGCGCCCTCCGGACTTCGACCTGCCGAGCGTGTGGCGCGGCGTGCTCGCCGCGCTCGACGAACGTCGCACCCCCTGCCGCGTCACCGCGTTTGCCGACGCGGACGTCACCGGCGCCCTGCGCGGCGCGTTCGGGACACGGCTGACGGTCGGCGAACCCACCGGCGACGGCCGGGTGACCGTCGAGATCCGGGGGCACTCGGCGGAGCTCGTCGCCGCCGAGCTCGCCGGCTGGCCCGACCACCTCGAGGTGACCGCGCCCGCCACGGTCCGGGCGCACCTCGCCCGGTTGGGACGCCGCCTCACCGAGCGCTACGACGGGCGCCATCGAGGTCTAGCCACTCCGGCCGAGAACAGCGGCCCACGCGGGCTGCGCCGCGGCTCAACCTGAGGCGTCGCGCACGTCGAGCGTGGTGGCCACCGGGCGCAAGCCGGCCTCGTCCTCGTGGGTCTGGCCCTGGACGAGCTGGCTCCGGCTGATGGCCACGACCCCCGCCACCAGGGCGCCCAGGGCGGCGGCCTCGACGACGACGGCCAGGGGCGAGAGCTGCAGGTGCTCGGCGAAGATGAACACCCCGAGCAGACTGGCCACGAGCGGGTCGACGATGGTGAACCCCGGTTGGGAGGCCGCCAGGGGCCCGGCTTGGAAGGCATGGGTCGACAGCAGCATCGACGCCGCCCCCACGGCCAACAGGACATAAGGCGACCAGGTCAGGAAGAGGTCGAAACCTGCACCGGTGTGGGAGCTCAGCTCCTTGATCACCGCGGCCACGAACCCCCACGAGATCCCCGTCGCCACCCCGAGGGTGGCGGCCTTGCGGGCCGGAGACGACGGCGCGCCCCGTCGCAGGGGGGTGAACGCCATGATCGTGGCCACGAGCGCCAGCCCGAGCGCGGAGATCCCCGCGAACCACCATGACGCCGCCGGGGCGTGCAGGTGCCCACCCGACGGGCTGGCTGTGAAGAGAAAGACGCCCAGTCCGGCCGCCATGGCGGCCGCGGCCAGCCAGTCGTGGCGCGCCACCCGCCGCGTGCCCATGATGGCCATGTAGGCGAACACGAACAGCAGCTCGGTGGCGAGGATGGGCTGCACGAGGGCGAGGTCCCCGAAATGCAGTGCGGCCACCTGGAACACGAACCCCAGGATCATGCTGCCGATGCCCGCCAGCCAGATGGGCTGGCGCACCAGGTAGAGAATCAGACGCGGGCTGAGGCGCTCACCACCGGGAGCGGTCGCCGCCCCCAGTCGCTGGCAGACCGAGGAAGTGGCCGTACAGAAGCTTGCGGCCAGCGCCAGGATCACCGCCTTCACCATGAGCCGACTTCCCGAACCATTGCCCTTCCCGTGCCCTACCCCCCGGGTTGCATGCTATTTGCTGTCGAAGGTGGTCCCGATCCAACCACTCGATTCGACGCCGATGCGCCGGGGCCGCCGCCATGGCCACCGGCCCTGCGGAGGTCCAGGTCCTCGGACAGGCCTTGCCTCCGGAAATAAAGATAGATAAAACTATCTTTATATAGGTGGGCCGGGCCTGCCGGCTCGGAGGAGGTCGTGGACCATGGCCATCGCACTGGTGACAGGCGGATCCAGAGGGCTGGGCCTGGCGCTGGCCGAAGCCCTCGCCGACCGGGGCTGGACGCTCGTGCTCGATGCCCGGGACGGCCGGGCCCTGGCCGAAGCCGAACGGGCGGTCCGGGACCACGCTGGCGCCGGGAGCCTCGCTGGTGGCCATCGCCGGCGACGTCACCGACGCCGCGCACCGCAGGGCCCTCGTGGCCGCCGCCGGCGCGACTGGGCGGCCTCGACCTGGTGGTCAACAACGCCAGCACCCTCGGTGCCACGCCCCTGCCGAGCCTGGCGGCCTACCCCCCCGATGAGCTGAGCCGCGTCCTCGAGGTCAACGTGGTGGCCCCCCTAGCGCTGGTGCAGGAGGCCCTGCCGCTGCTGCGCCGGTCGGCACGACCCGCCGTGCTCAACGTCACGTCGGATGCTTCGGTGGAGCCCTACGAGGGATGGGGCGGCTACGGCTCGTCCAAGGCGGCCCTCGACCACCTGAGCGCGATCATGGCCGTGGAAGAGCCCTCCATCCTGGTGTGGGCCCTCGACCCCGGGGACATGCGGACACGGATGCACCAGGACGCCTTCCCGGGCGAGGACATCTCCGACCGCCCGGCGCCGGCCGACGTGGTACCCGCATGCTGGTGGGCCTCGTCGAACGCGGCCTCCCCAGCGCCGCTACCGCGTGGCGGATCTCGTACCCGCCGCCGCGCCCACACCCGAGGCGGCGCGCGCATGACGACGATCGCCCCCGACGACGAACGTGCCTTGGGGGGGCTCCCCTCCTTCGAGCTCCCCCCCGAGCTCGAGGCGGGATCACCGCCCGAAGCCCGGGGCATGACCAGAGACGCCGTCAGGATGCTCGTCGCCCACCGGGGCGACGGCGCGCTCGTGCACTCCCATTTCTCCGAGCTCCCGCGGTTTGTGGACGAAGGCGACCTGATCATCGTGAACACCTCGGGGACACTGGCCGCGGCCGTGCCCGGCACCGACACGACCGGTCGCCGGCTCGAGGTGCATTTCTCCACCCAGCTGCCGGCCGGCCTGTGGACCGTCGAGCTGCGCCGCGGCGACGATCCGTGGTTCGCAGCCGAGGCCGGGGAGGTCCTCGAGCTCGACGGCGGCGGCACGGGTCGACCTCCTGGCGCCCTTCGCCGCCCACCGGCGCGGGGTGCGGCTGTGGGTCGCCCTCGTCGCGACCCCGGGTCCCCTCCACACCTATCTGGCCGTGCACGGGCATCCCATCCGCTACGGGTACGTGCGAGGGAGCTGGCCGATCTCGACGTACCAGAACGTGTACGCCACCGAGCCCGGCTCCGCCGAGATGCCGAGCGCGGGCCGTCCCTTCACCCCCGAGGTCCTCACCCGTCTCGTGGCGCGCGGCGTGGGGGTGGCACCGCTCGTGCTCCACACCGGGGTGGCGTCGCCCGAGGCCTCCGAGCCGCCCTATCCCGAGTACTACCGGGTGACGCGGGCCACGGCGCACCGGGTCAACGACACGCGGCGCGAAGGTGGACGGGTGATCGCCGTCGGCACGACCGTGGTGCGCGCCCTCGAGACCGTGGTGGACCCGAGGAACGAGGTGCACGCCGGCAGCGGATGGACCGACACGGTCGTGACACCGGAGCACCCGGTCACCTCCGTCGACGGCCTGCTCACCGGCTGGCACGAGCCCGAGGCGTCCCACCTGGCCATGCTGGAGGCGATCGCCGGGAGGGACCTGCTCGAGCGGTCGTACGCGGCGGCGCTCTCGGAGGGGTATCTGTGGCACGAATTCGGCGACGTCCATCTGATCCTGCCGTGACGGAGCCGGGACGCCGGCCCGCCTCGAGCCGCCGCTCGCCGCCATGCCCACCACGCGGCGCGCCATCCTGGTGGCGCTCAAGCGCAACGGTTCGATGCACGCCCACGACCTGGCGCGGACCCTGGGGATCACGGTGGCCGCGGTGCGCCAGCAACTCCTGCGACTCGGCCAGGACGGGCTCGTGACGCATCGGCGCGACCCCGAGGGCCGGGGCCGCCCGTCGCACTCCTACGAGCTCACCACGTCGGCCGAGATGCTGTTCCCCAAGCGCTACGGCGACCTCACCACCGAGCTGCTCGGCTACCTCGGAGGTCCCGACAGCCAGGAGGTGACCGAGCTCTTCGAGCAACGACGCCAACGGCGACTGGCCGAGGCCCAGCCCCGCCTGCGGGAGATGGCATTCGACGACCAGGTGGCCGAGCTGGCGCGCATCCTCGACGAGGACGGATACCTGGCCGACGTCGAACGCCTCGACGACGGGGGATGGAGGATCACCGAGCACAACTGCGCCATCCTCTCCGTGGCCACCGGTTTCCGACAGGCGTGTTCCAGCGAGATCGCCTTCATCCGTGACGCCTTGCCCGGTGCACGGGTGGAACGGGTGGCGCATCTGATGGACGGCGCCCACGTGTGTGCCTACGAGGTCCGTCCCTGACCTGCGCGTGCCGACCACGACGGCCCCGCCGCGTGGCGACAGTACCCGGATACGCCCGTAAGCTCGGCGGTGACGACCCGGGGCGAGAGGCAACCATGGCGACCACGACCGATCGAGTCCCGCAGGACCGGCTGTTGCGGACCGAGATCCCCGGTCCGCGCTCTCGCCAGCTGATGGCACGGCGCAACCGCGCCGTTCCCGCCGGAGTGGGCACGACCCTGGGCGTGTTCGTGGCCCGGGCCGGGGGCGGGATCGTCGAGGACGTCGACGGCAATCGCCTCATCGACTTCGCGTCGGGCATCTCGGTGACCAACGTCGGCAACAGCGCCCCTCTGGTGGTACGCGCCGTGAGGGAACAGGTCGAGCTCTTCACCCACACGTGCTTCCAGGTCACGCCCTATCCGGGCTACGTCGAGGTGTGCGAACGGCTCAACAGCCTGGCACCGGGACCCCACGAGAAGCGCACGCTCCTCATGAACTCGGGTGCCGAGGCCGTCGAGAACGCCGTCAAGGTGGCCCGCTACGCCACGGGGCGCAGCGGAGTCGTGGCCTTCGACCACGGCTTCCACGGACGGACGCTGCTGGGCATGAGTCTCACCGGCAAGGCCGTGCCCTACAAACAGGGATTCGGCCCCTTCGCCCCCGAGGTCTATCGGGCGCCGTACTCCGACCCCTTCCGCGGCACGGGCACGTTGGCGCAGACTCTCGACTGCCTCGAGACCATGGTGGGCGCGGCCTCGATCGCCTGCGTGGTGGTCGAGCCCATCGCCGGTGAAGGCGGGTTTGTGGTGCCCGAGCCGGGATGGCTCCCGGGACTGGCGGAGTGGTGCCGCGCCAACGACGTCGTGCTCGTGGCCGACGAGATCCAGTCGGGGTTCGGCCGGACCGGCGCGTGGTTCGCGTGCGAGCACGAAGGTGTCGTCCCCGACATCGTCACCACCGCCAAGAGCCTCGGCGGCGGATTGCCGATCGCGGCGGTGACCGGACGCGCCGATCTCATGGACAGGGTCCATCCCGGGGGGCTCGGTGGCACCTTCGGGGGCAACCCCCTGGCCTGTGCGGCGGCACTGGCGGCCATCGAGACGGTGGAGACCGAGGGCCTGCTCGAGAGGGCCCGGCGGATCGGGGCGGTGATGCTGGATCGGCTCCGGGCCATGGCGAGCTCGAACCCGGTCGTGGGCGACGCCCGCGGCCGCGGCGCCATGGTGGCCATCGAGCTGGTCGGCCCCGACGGGATCACCCCCGACAAGGCGGCCACGGCCCGGGTGGCGGCCGCGTGCCACGCCCAGGGCCTGCTCGTGCTGAGCGCGGGCACCTACGGCAACGTCTTGCGCCTGCTCCCTCCCCTCGTGATCCCCGACGACCTCCTGGCCGAGGGTCTGGGGATCCTGGAGTCGGCGGTGTCCGCCGTCTGAGGCTGCGAGGGGTGGGGTCGACCGAGCCCGCTCAGGGTCGGGCGGGCTCGTCGGGCCAGGGAGGCTGGGATCCCTCGGGCGGCTCGCCGATGTCGAGCTCTCGAAGGGAGTGCTCGAGGACGAGCTCGGACAGCTCGGCGGCGCTGGCGTCGAGGATCCGGGTGTTGAACGCCAGACGGCGGGCGCCGGCCTGGGCCTCGGCGAATTCGTCTTCGAGCCGGCGCCGGCGACGGCGCCAGTGCAAGATCCCCGCTGCCGCGGCGCAGCCCAGCAGCAGCACCTCTGCGCCCAGCGCGAACGCCAGGGCCGTGGTCACCCCCCCACCCCCATCAGGACCAGCGTAGTTCCCATCGGGGGTTTCGACTCGGGCGCCGACCCGCGCCGGACTTCGGCACCGGGTCGGCTCCGGCCTCGACTCAATCCTCGGGAGTGGGCACCACCAGGACCGGCACTGTCGAGCGGTGCAGGAGCTTATGGGGCACCGAGCCCAGGATCACGCCCATGATGGGACGTTCTCCGTTCCCGCCGACCACGATGACCCGGGCCCCGCGTTCGAGGGAGGCCTCGAGCAGCGATTCGACGGGCCGCAGTCCCGCCACGATGGTCTCGACCACCACCGACGGCGTCGAGTGCCTTCGCCTCGTCGGTGGCGGCGGCCAGGTGAGCGCTCCCGATCTTCTCCAGCTGGTCCTTGTAATCGGCGGTCTCCCCACCCATGGGGTTGGGCTCGTACCCGAACACGATGGTGAGCGGGGCGTCGAAGGCCTTGGCGACAGAGACCGCAACCCGCAGAGCCGCCCTGGACCCCTCCGAGCCGTCGTAGCCGAGGACGACGTCGCCGGCCATCAGTCGGTCACCGGGGTCACGCCGGGGGTGAGGGGCGGGGCCGCTGCGTCCACCGACATGGCCACCTCGCGGTCACGCTTGAAGAAGTCGGAGTTTCGGGCCTTCCAGATCAGCATGAGCGGGACCCCCAAGAGCAAGAGGCCGATCCCGAGCACGACCGGGGGACCGAGACCCTTCTTCACGTACACGTGCCAGTTGAAGATGTGGATGCTGAAGTGGATGAACGGGAACCATGCCTGGGTCCCGGAAGCGGAGTTGGCAGGGTCGGAGTAGTAGAAGATGGCGACGAAGAAGAGCACCGTGAGGATGACCGCACCGAGCAGCGGTGCCAAGCCGATGAAGATGAAGTTCTTCAGGCTCTTGAAGATGTGGCGACGGTAGTAGATGACGCAGGCGAACCCCGTCAACCCGTAGTAGAAGGCGATCCCGAAGCCGAGCGCCTCGATGGAGTTGGCCAGCACGTCACCGGGGCTGATGAGGGTCAATGCCACGTACCACACCACCGCCACCGCCCCGAACAACAGCGTGGAGAACCCCGGTGACAGGTACTTGGGCTGGATGTCGGCGAAGCGCTTGGGCAGTGCCTTGTGCACCGCCATCGACAACGACGATCGTGCCGCGGGCAGGATGGTGGTCTGGGTCGACGACGAGGCCGAGGTGAGCACGCAGATGAGCAGCAGCTTGCTCCACGGGGAGCCGAACACCGCCGTCCCCAGAGCGTTCAGGACGTCGCCTTCGTTGTTCGAGTTCGAAAGGAATCCGGCGCCGTGGAAGGCCTGGGCAGCGGCGGAGACGACCACGTAGATGAGGACCAGCACGATGGTGGACCACAGCGCGGCGCGACCCGGGCGTGCGACGAGTGTCCTTGGCCTCCTCGTTCACGGTGACGGCGGTGTCCCAGCCCCAGTAGATGAACACCGCCAGGAGCATCCCGGCCGACAACGCCCCTACCGAGGTGATCTTGAACGGGTTGAACCACTCCGCTGTGGGTCGGACGCTGTGGGCCACGTGGCCGGCGTACACCTTGACCAGCGCCACAATGGCGAAGACGAAGAGGATGACGATCTCGGCGCCCAGGAGCAGCACCTGGGTGAAGGCCGACAGCTCGATGCCGATGTAGCAGATGGCGGTCATCACCACGATCCAGACGACTCCGACGAAGGTGACCCAGAACCCCGAGCTGTCCGCGGCGATGCCGTGGGCGCCGAAGAGCGAGAACGTGTACACCCCCGCGATCGAGGCCAGGTTGGGCATGACCACCAGGTCGGTCATGAGGATGCCCCAGCCCGCCAGCCACCCCGTCCTCGGCCCCATGGCCCGGGTGACCCAGGTGAAGGTGGTGCCGCAGTCGGGGTCGGCCCGGTTCAGGTAGAAGTAGGCGGCCGCGATGAACAGCATGGGAACGAAGGCCAGCAGCATCACCGCCGGCGACTGCAGGCCGACGTAGGCCACCACGAAGCCCAGGGTCGCCGCCAGGCTGTAGGCAGGGGCCGTCGACGCCACCCCGATGACCAGGCTCGAGATGAGCCCGAGCGCTCCGGTCTTGAGGCCCTTCCCGCCCGCCGGCTCGCCCGTGGGTCTGGCGCCGAGCTCCCCGGAGTCCGCGGTCGTCGTCGTCAATTGACCCCTCCCCCGTCGTGCTGCGAGCATATTCGCAGACGAAATGCCCACTGACAAGCAATTTCGTTGCATAATGGGCACAACGGCCGCGGATTCGCACGGCAATTCCGGCGCGCGGGGGGAGGGGACTCGAGGGCGATGACCGACATCTGGGACGGCGACGGGGACAAGGCGGACACGGGCGCGGACGACGAGCGGTTGAGCGCCCGGGCCCGGGAGCTGTACGCCCGGGAGCTGGCGGTGCTCCTCGAGGCCACCCCCGAGTCACGCCGCCTCTTCGAACGGGCGCAGAGATCGCTGCCCCTCGGCGTGGCCTCCTCGTTCCAGGCGGCCGACCCCTACCCCATCTACCTGGCGCGCGGCCTGGGTGCAGAGGTGTGGGACGTCGACGGCCGGGGGTATGTCGACTTCCACAACGGCTTCGGCTCCACCGCGGCGGGGCACGCGCATCCGCGCCTGGTGGCCGCCATCGAGGGCGCGGCGCGATCGGGCACACAGTTCGCGGTCACCACCGAAGCGGCGGTCCGGCTGGCCGAGGAGCTGTGCCGACGGTTCCGGCTCGAGCGCGTCCGCTTCACCAACTCCGGGACCGAAGCGACCATGGACGCCATCCGCCTGGCGCGGGGCGTGACGGGCCGCGACGTCATCTGCAAGATCGAGGGCGCGTACCACGGCCATCACGACACGGTCATGTTCTCGGTGGCACCGAGCCTGAACCTCATCGAGGCCACCGAGCACACGGGCCTCAACCCACCGGCCTCCAAGGGCATCCCCGTGGAGATGCGCAAGTGGACTCTCGTCGTCCCCTACAACGACCTCGGGGCCCTCGAGCGGCTCTTCGCCGAGCGCGGGGAGGAGATCGCGTGTTTCATCCTCGAGCCGGTGATGATGAACATCGGCATCGTCCTGCCCCGACCGGGATATCTGGAAGGGGTCCGGGAGCTGTGCACCCGCTACGGGGTGGTGCTCGTCTTCGACGAGGTGAAGTGCGGCGCCACCATCGCCGCGGGCGGGGCCATCGAGCGCTTCGGGGTCCAGCCCGACCTGGCCTGCTTCGCCAAGTCGATCACGGGCGGGACACCGGCGGGGGCCTTCGGCGGCCGGGCCGACCTCATGGACGAGATCGGCAACGGCATAGCCCAACAGGGAACGTTCAACGGCAACCCGCTGGCGGCCGCGGCCGGGCTGGTGTCGCTGACCGAGGTCCTCACCCCCGAGGCCTACGAGCACTTCAAGCACATGGGAAGCCGCCTGGCCGAAGGGTGCGCCGTGTCCATCGCCGAACACGACATCCCGGCTCACGTCATCGACCTCGGCTGCAAGGGGTGTGTGTCGTACCGGCGCCAACCCCTGGTGGACTACCGGAGCTTCCTCGAGACCGACGAGGACCTCTTCAACGCCTCGTGGGCGTGGCTGGTGAACCGGGGGGTGTTCATGACACCGGGCAACGAGGAGCAGTGGACGCTGTCGGTGCAGCACGACACGGGCCACATCGACCGGTTCCTCGACGCCTTCGGCGGATTCTGCGCCGCCGTGGCGGGATGAGCAGGCCTCGTGCCGGGGCTCGGGACCGCTCAGCGTCCTAGCGCGTCGCGGATCCTGAAGCCCGCCCCCGCCAACACCAGCAGCGACGGGACTTGGGCCGGCCACGGCACGGGCCGCCAGGGCCGGCCCGCGAACGCGGGCAGGTCGCCCCGGCCGCAGAGCCAGCGCCCCACGGCCCGACCGAAGTGGACCGAGAGCGCGACGCCACTGCCGCAGTACCCCATGGCGTACACGACGCCCGAGCCGGGGTCCCGGCCGACGTGCGGGAACCGGTCGGCGGTGAGTGCGACCTGGCCACCCCAGGCCCGTTCCACGCGCACCCCGGCCAGCTGCGGATGGATCGTGACCATGGCCGCGTACAGCAGGTCCCGGGACCTCTCGACGGTGGTGGGAGCGAGCGAGGTCCGGCCTCCGAAGAGGACGCGCCTGTGGTCGGGCGAGAGGCGCCAATAGTGCAGGAAGTTCCGGGTGTCGAAGAACATCCTCCCGTGGGGGCTGACCGACGCCGCCACCTCGGGCTCGAGCGGTTCGGTGGCGATCATGTAGCTCCCCACCCGCAGGATGCGGCGACCCAGCCACCGCATGGGCCGGCGATCGGTGGCGCCGTTGGTGGCCATCACGACCTCGGCGCAGCGCAGCGCGCCCCGGGACGTCTCGAGCTCGAAGCCCTGCCCCCGGCGCTCGATGGCCAGGACCGTTGTCGCTCCGTGGAGCCCGGCGCCCGCCGCCACGGCGGCTCGAGCCAGGCCCGCCGCCAGCTTGGCAGGATGGACCCCGGCACTGCGCTCGACGACGAGGCCCCCGCAGAACCGGGTCGAGCCGATCTCCGCACCGAGCTCGGCAGGGGTGAGGAACCGGGCTTCTTCGCCGATCGAGGCATAGACGTCGGCGGCGGCGCGTTGGGCGGCCGCGAGACGGGGGTGATGCGCCAGCTCGACGTGCCCGCACCGTTCCCAGTCGAACTCGATACCGAGCTCGGCGCCCAGGGTCCCCACGCCCTCCACGGCGACCACGGTCTCGTCCCAGAGGCGTCGCCCGCCGGGCTCACCGAGGAACTCCGAGACGTCGTGCTTGCCACCGGGGTGTGTCATGCCGCCGTTGCGGCTGCTGGCCCCGCCCCCGACGTCGTCGCGGTCGAGGACCACGACGTGTCGGCCGCCCCGGGAGATCTCCAGGGCGGCAGCCAGACCGGTGTAGCCGCCTCCCACCACCGCCACCTCTACCGTGGCCGGAAGCGGCGAGGGTGCGGATCGGGGGAGCTCGACGCCGTCCCACCAATAGGGCAGTGCCTCGTACTCGGGCGTCAACGGGGCGACCAGGACCACAGAGCAAGGATCGCAGCGGGCGGCACCCCCCTCAAGAGCGGAGAACGGTCATGACCCCTGAGGGCAAAGTCGTTCTCGACGAGCTCGACAAGCGCATCATCGAGCAGCTCCAGCAGGACGGGCGACGGCCCTACACGCAGATCGCGCCGGCGGTGGGCCTGTCGGAGGCCGCCGTGCGCCAACGGGTACAGCGCCTCGTCGACTCCGGCGTCATGCAGATCGTGGGTGTCACCGACCCGAAGATGCTCGGCTTCGGGCGCCAGGCCATGATCGGGTTGACCGTCGAGGGGGATACGAGAAAGGTCGCGGACGCCGTCGCCGCCCTCCCCGAGGTGGTGTACGTGGTCCTCGCCGCCGGATCGCTCGACGTGCTCGTGGAGGTCGTGGTCGAGGACGACGAGCACCTGCTCGAGCTGCTCAACAACAAGATCCGTGCCATCGACGGGGTGCGCGACACCGAGACGTTCATGTACCTCCGCATCCACAAGGAGACCTACGCCTGGGGAGTGCCGTGAGTGCCGAGAGCGCCGACGCCGAGCGGCTCCAAGCGGCGGCACGACGCCACCTGTGGATGCACTTCACCCGCCTGGGGAGCTACGGGGACCGTGACATCCCGATCTTCACCCGGGGGGTGGGCACCCGCCTCTACGACATCCACGGCCGCTCGTACCTCGACGGGTTGGCCAGCCTGTTCGTGGTGCAGGCCGGTCACGGCCGGGCCGAGCTCGCCGAGGCGGGGCGGCGTCAGGCCCAGGAACTCGCCTACTACCCGATCTGGTCGGCGGCCCACCCCACGGCCATAGAGCTGGCGACACGGCTGGCGGAGCTCGCCCCCGGAGATCTCAACCGCGTGTTCTTCACCAGCGGCGGATCCGAAGCCGTCGAGTCGGCCTGGAAGCTCGCCCGCGCCTACTTCAAGGCGATCGGGCAACCCGAGCGGACCAAGGTGATCGCCCGCCACCTGGCGTACCACGGCACCACCATGGGTGCCCTCGCCATCACGGGACTGCCCGCCCTGCGCGAGCAGTTCGAGCCGGTCATGCCCGGAGCCGTGCACGTCGCCAACACCAACCGATTCCGCTCCCCCTTCGGCCCCGACGTGGCGGCCGACGACGACCGGTTGGCCCACGCGTGCGCGGACGCCATCGAGCGCGCCATCGTGGCCGAGGGCGCCCACACGGTGGCGGCGGTGTTCCTCGAGCCGCTGCAGAACACGGGAGGTTGTCTCGTCGCTCCCCCCGGCTATTTCGCCCGGGTGCGCGACATCTGCGACCGGCACGGCGTCCTGCTCGTGTCAGACGAGGTCATCTGCGCCTTCGGCCGCCTCGGCACGTGGTTCGGGGCCGAGCGCTACGGGTACCTGCCCGACATGCTCACCTTCGCCAAGGGGGTGACGTCGGGATACGCGCCACTGGCGGGGGTGTTGTGCCGCGACTTCCTGGCCGAGCCCTTCTTCGAGCCCGGCGCCAGTTTCAGCCACGGCATCACCTTCGGAGGCCACCCGGTGTCGTGCGCGGTGGCTCTCGCCAACCTGGCCGTGCTCGAGGACGAGGGCATCGTGGAGCACGTGGCGGCCACGGGACCGGCCCTGGGCGCCCGCCTCGAGACCCTGCGCGACATCCCCATCGTGGGCGACGTCAGGGGAGAGGGTTTCTTCTGGGCGCTCGAACTCGTGAAGGATCCCGACCACCCCGAGCTGCGCTTCACCCCCGAGGAGCGCAGCACGTTGATGCGCGACGTCGTGGCGCCTCGGCTGTTCGAAGCGGGCCTCGTGTGCAGAGCCGACGACCGGGTGGACCCGGTGGTGCAGCTCTCGCCCGTCCTGACGTGCGGTGACGTCGAGCTCGACGAGATCGAGGCGACGCTGCGCGTCGTGCTCACCGAGGCGACAAAGCATCTTTCGGGGCGGTGACCCGGTCGTGGGCGGCGGGCAGCCCCGAGCCCCGGGCCCGACGTCACTACAGTGGCGCCCGTCGGCGATGCGCCCGCGCGCCGTCGACCGCAGCTTCGCGAACCTGTGAGGAGACCCGTGGACCCCGCCGAGATCCTGTCCATCTGCCAGGTCAAGTACGCCTATTTCCGCCTGCTCGACCTGAAGCGCTTCACCGAGCTCGGAGCGCTGCTCACCGAGGACGCCACCACCGCCTACCAGTCCGGTGAGCTGTGCCACAACGGCAGGGATGCCGTGGTGGCGTTCCTCCAGGAGTCCCTCGGCGATCCCGGCATCGTCACGATGCACAACGGGCACCATCCCGAGATCGAGCTCACCGGCGAGGACGACGCCACCGGAAAGTGGTACCTCGAGGACCGCGTCATCGTCCCCGCCCACGACTTCGCGCTGCACGGCACCGCCCTGTACGAAGACCGGTACCGCAAGGTCGACGGAGCGTGGAAGATCTCACACACCGGCTACGACCGCATCTACGAGGAGCACCTTCGCTACTCGAGTGGGGAGGTGCGCTCGATACGGGCCGGCGGACAGACCACGACCTTCTGATCCACCTGGGGCCTGATCCACCTGGGGCCTGATCCAGCCTGGATCGGGGGATCAGGGGACGAGGACGACCTTGCCCGTGACGGTGCGGTCGAGCAGGGAGGCCATGACCGCGGCCGCCTGGTCGAGAGGACGCGAGGCGGGCTCGATGGGATGCAGACGACCGTTCTGGACCATCTCGATCAACTCGCCGAGCATGGACCGGTGGCCCTCGGGGTCGCGCATGGCCCAGGCCCCCCAGTCGACGCCGACGAGGGTGCGGTTGTTGAGCAGCACCTGATTGAGGGGGACCGACGCGATCGGGCCCGACGCGAACCCGATGACGCAGAACCTCCCGAACTGGCGCGTGGCCCGCAAGGCGGGCTCACTGTGACGACCCCCCACGGGGTCGACGACGACGTCGACGCCGCCACCGGTGAGCTCGCGGACGCGGACCTTGAGGTCCTCGTGCTCGTACTCCACCGTGGCGAGGGCCCCCATGCGCCGGGCCGCCTCGAGCTTCTCACCGCTCGACGCGGCCGCCACCACCTTGGCGCCGAGGGAGACGGCGACGTCGACGGCGGCCAAACCGATGCCACCCCCCGCCCCCAGGACGAGGACCCATTCACCTTCGCTGACCGAGGTGCGGCGTGCCAATGCGAACCACGCCGTGCAGTAGCTCTGGATGAACGCGGCGGCCTGGGTGAAGGCCAGGGCGTCGGGCACCGGGTCGACCGACGACGCGTTCACGGCCACCTGTTCGGCGAAGGCCCCGAAGCCGGTCATGGCCATGACCCGGTCCCCCACCTTCACGGACTCGACTCCTTCCCCCACCGCACGCACCACGCCGGCGATCTCCCCGCCGGGCACGTAGGGAACGGTCGGCTGCATCTGGTAGCGGCCCTGGCAGATCAGCCCGTCGACGTAGTTCACGCCCGCGGCCCGCACCTCGACGACCACCTGTCCCCGTCCCGGGACCGGCGCGTCGCGCTCCTCGACGACCACGTCGTCGAGAGAGCCCAGCTTCCTGCACACCATGGCGCGCACGGTCCCCGAGACTAGGACACCGGCACCGGGGCAGGCCCGCTCCGACCGAAATTCTTGCATCCGGAATGCAAGTTTCTTAGGATTGCGCGGTGGTGGCGGTCGTGGCACTGGGGATCGGCGACGGGCGTGTGGCCCGAGGGGAACGCACCCGCCGGGCCCTGGCCGAGGCGATGATCAGCCTCATCGAGGAGGGCGATCCCCATCCCACCGCCAGGCGCGTGGCCGAACGCGCCGGGGTGTCGCTGCGACTGGTCTTCCACCACTTCGACGACCTCGAGTCGATCCTGCGCGCCGCGGTGAAGATCCAGGAGGAGCGCCATTGGCGACACGTCCGACCGGTGGCGCCCACGCTCCCGGTCGACGTGCGCGTCGAGCGCGTCGTGCGCCAGCGCGTCCAGGTGTTCCAGGCCATCGCGCCGGTGCGGCGCTCGGCCGAGATCCTGAGGCACCGCTCCCCCATCGTCGAGGCCGAGTCCACGCGCGCCGGTGCCTGGCTCAGGGCCCAGCTCCAGGCCACCTTCGCCCCCGAGCTCGAGGGCCGACGCCCGGCCGGTGCCCGACTCCTGCTCGACACCCTGGAGGTGGCGACGTCGTGGAGCACGTGGGACCACCTCGAGCGCCTGGGGCGGAGCGCCGCGGCGTGCCGCCGCACCATGGAGACGCTCGCCGCCGGCGCCCTGTCCACCACCACCGATCGGAGATAGGCCGTGAACGTGCTCCGGACACCCGACCAACGCTTCGAGGCCCTGGCGGAATTCGAGTTCGCCCCCCATTACGTCGAGGTCCCCAGCGGCGACGGGAGCGGATCCCTGCGGGTGCACTACATCGACGAGGGCCCGGCCTCGGGGGCCGAGAAGATCCTCCTCATGCACGGCGAGCCTTCATGGTGCTACCTGTACCGGAAGATGGTCGTTCCCCTCACGAGCGCGGGCTTCCGGGTCATCGCTCCCGACCTGGTGGGCTTCGGACGCTCGGACAAGCCCGACCGCCGCACCGACTACACCTACGCCCGCCACGTGGAGTGGATGCGGGGGGCGCTGATGGACGAGCTCGGACTGTCGGGCCTGACCCTCGTCGGCCAGGACTGGGGAGGCCTCGTCGGCCTGCGCCTGGTGGCGGAGCACCCCGACCGCTTCCGCCGCGTGGTGGCGGCGAACACCGGACTCCCCACCGGCGACATGGACATGGGCGACGCCTTCCTGGCCTGGCAGAAGTTCTCCCAGGAGGTGCCCACGCTCCCCGTGGGCCGCATCGTGGCCGGCGGGTGTGTGTCCGACGTCGAGGCCCCCGTGGTGGCGGCCTACGACGCCCCCTTCCCCGACGAGTCCTACAAGGAGGGGGCGCGCCAGTTCCCCATGCTGGTGCCGTGCCGTCCCGACGACCCGGCCTCCGAGGCCAACCGCCGGGCCTGGGAGGTCCTGCGCCAGTTCGACAAGCCCTTCCTGTGCGCATTCAGCGACCGCGACCCCATCACCCGGGGGGCGGACCAGCTCTTCCTGGACACGGTGCCCGGGGCCCTGGGCCAGAACCACACCACCATCACCGGGGCCGGGCACTTCCTGCAGGAGGACAAGGGCCATGACCTCGCCTCCGCCGTGATCGACTTCGTCCACCTCAACACCTCCCCCTGAGCACCGCCCCGGCGCGCCACCACGAGGTGTCGCCCACCGGAGCGCACCCCACCCCTCCGACCGATCGGACCACCATGGGCCGCAAGATCCTCTTCGTGACCACCGACCAGCAGCGCTACGACGCGCTCGGGTGCACGGGCAACACCGTGGCCCGTACGCCCGTCGTCGACCGCCTCGGCGCCGACGGCATCGTCTACCACCGAGCCCACAACCAGAACACCGTGTGCACCCCGGCCCGCTCCACCATGATCACCGGGCAGTACGTGCGCACCCACGGCGTCGTGGCCAACGGCGTCCCCCTCCCCGTCGACGCGCCCTCGGTGGCCGAGCACCTCCACGACACCGTCGGCTACCGCACCGCCCTCGTCGGCAAGGCGCACTTCCAGCCCGCCTTCGACCCCGACGGCAAATGGATCGAGAACTGCCTGGCCACGGACCGCTCGACCGGCCCGTACCGGGGGTTCGACCACGTCGAGCTGGCCATGCATGGATACCTGCGCCGCTGGCACTACGACAAATGGCTCGAGGCCAACGGACCGCAGTGGCTCGACGCCTTCTACCCCCTCATCAACTTCGCCAGCATGGGGCTCAACGACGAAGGCGGCGGCGACACCGACGCCCCCGAGGTGAAGCACAATCCCATGCCCCGCGGGCATGTACCACACCGACTGGGTCGCGGATCGCACCATCGACTGGCTGGACTCGCTCGACCCCGACGACGACTGGTTCTGCTGGATGAGCTTCCCCGACCCGCACCATCCCTGGGACCCTCCGGTCGACGAGGTGCGGCGCCGCATCGACTGGCACCAGCTCGACCTACCACCCGGACACCCGGGATCGACCGCCAAGGCGGTGGAGATCCTGGCCCAGAAGCCGCATCACTGGCTCGACTGGTACGAGGGGCGCTTCCAGAACATGGAGGGCGGCCCCATGAAGTTCGTGCCCGGGAACATGACCCACGACCAGGTCCGAGAGGTGAGCGCGCTCATCCACGTCGAGAACGAGCTCATCGACGAGGCCCTGGGCCGGGTCATGGCCCGCATCGACGAGCGGGGCTGGGGCACCGACACCGACGTCGTGTTCACCACCGACCACGGCGAGCTCCAAGGTGACTTCGGCCTGCTGTTCAAGGGCCCGTACCACGTGGACGCGTTGATGCGCGTGCCGCTCGTGTGGCGCCCGGCCCCGAGCGCGGGGTCTCCCCCGCCGAGGTCCCCGAGCCGGTGGGCCACGTCGATCTCGTCCCGACCTTCTGCGAGATCGCCGGCGCGGCGGTGCCCGACTGGGCCCAGGGCCGCGCCCTGCCCATGGCGCCGGGCTCGGACCGCCAGTGGGCCATCACCGAATGGGACAGCCAGTTCCCCCACATCGGCATGCACCTGCGCTCGATCTACCGCGACGGCTGGCTGTGCACCGCCTACGAACCGGGCCCCCTCTACGAGGGGACCGAGGGCGAGCTCTACGACCTGGGGGAGGACCCGCTGCAGTGGCGCAACCTGTGGGACGACCCCGCCTACCGGGCTCGGCGTGACGAGCTCGTCACCGACCTGTACGACAACCTGCCTCCCGAGCGCGCCGACGAAATTCGCCGTGGAGGCCCCCGTCTGAGCGGTCGGCCCACGCTCAGGTGACCGGAGCCGAGAGCGACGGTCTCGTTGTAGCGATGGAGGACCGGGCCGTCGCCCCCCCACCCGATGCGGCATGATCGAGGCGGTGGCGAGATACAGGCGCCACGCCACCTGGTCCCCGGCCCCGAGCGCCCAGGCCACGGCGGCCTTGATGGGCGAGACGTGGCTCACCACCACGACGTCGCCAGCGGCCGCGCGCCCCTCGACCCGTCGACGCGCGAACAGCTCGTCGCACGCGCTCGCGCACGCGCACGCCGACCTCGGCGAGCGACTCGCCCCCGGGGGGCCGGAAATTCGGGTCGGCCCTCCACCGGGCCCACAGCTCGGCGGGCACGTCCCCGAGGGCCCGGCCCTCGAGCTCGCCGTAGTCGACCTCGATCCACCGTGGGTCGACCTCGACGGGCACGCTCGAGCCCGAGCGCGGCGGCGGTGTCGAGGGCCCGTCCCAGCGGGCTCGAGACCAGCCGGCTCACGGGGCCGAGTGCGGCGGCCAGGGCGGCGGCCTCGGAACGACCCCGGGCCGTGAGCGGGGACTCGCGCCGGCCGAGAAGCTGCCGGGCGGCGTTCCCCGCCGTCTCGCCGTGCCGCACCAGGACGAGCACGGTGAAAAAGTGCTCAGTGCACCAGGATCCGGCCGCACTGCTCGCAGGTGATCACCGTGTCGGGAGGCGCCTTGCGGACGCGGTCGAGCTCCATCGACGACAGCGTCAGATGGCACCCGCTGCACGAAGCGCCCACCAGACGGGCCGCCCCGGTGCCGCCGAGCTTGGAGCGCAGCTGCTCGTAGCGGGAGAGGAGCTCGTCGCGCACCCCCGACGCCGCCGCGGCGCGTGCTCGGGTCTCCTCGGCGATCTCGGCGTCGAGGGCGCGCTCGCCTTCCTCGATGGCCGCCCGCAGGCGCTGGGCTTCCTTTTCGAGCGCGTCGCGTGTCACGTCGGCCGCCTGCAGCTCCCCGTCGAGAGGCTCGAGCACCTCCATGATCTCGATCTCGCGGTCCTCGAGCTCGTCGATGTGGCGGGCGAGGTGCTTCACTTCCTCGCTCATGGCCTGCAGCTCCCGGGCCGCGGCGACCTGGCCCCCGTAGAGCCGCTTCTCGAGCGCCTCGCGCCGGCTGCGGGAGGCTCCGATCTGCTGTTCGAGCGCCGGCCTGTCGGTCACCGAGCTCGTCGCGCTTGAGACCCACCTCCTTGGTGCGGACCTCGAGCGCGCCCAGCTGCCTGTCGAGCGCCGCCAGCTCGGCCCGTTCGGGCAGCGTGGCGCGGCGGTGGCGAAGCTGGTCGACGACGGTGTCGTGGTCCTGCACCACGAGCAGCCGGGCCAGCGGACCCACGGCGCCACCGGCGACGGCCGAGCCCTCCTCGGGGGCACCTTCTCCTGCGGTCATGTCCGGCCCGTCATGTCTCGGCCTCTACCCTTCGTCGCGTGGTGCTGGTGGCGCTGTGCCCGCTCCATTGTGCCGGGGCCGGGACCCGCTGCGAACCTCGGGCTGGGCCCGGGCGGCACGCAGCGCACCGAGCAACGCCTCGTCGGCCACGGCATCGGCCTCGTCCCACCCGAACCACCGGGCCTGGGGACTCTCACCGGGTGGGGGTGCGGGGTCCCGGTCGGGCCCCACCAGGAGGTACCGCAGGTCGAGATGGGTATGGCCTTTGGCCGCGCCGTGGACGTCCACGTGCACGAGGCGCGGACCTCCCCCGGGATGGGCCAGGTCCAGGCCCGTCTCCTCCTGCGACTCCCGCAGCGCCGCGTCCCACGGCCCCTCGCCCGGTTCGACATGACCTCCGGGCTGCAACCAGCGGTGCAGGCGTTTGTGCATGTGGAGCACGGTGCCGCGTCGCCCCACCACCACCGCCGACCCGGTGACGTGCACGGGCCCGGCGTGCTCGTCGAAGGGGCTCGCCAGCGCTTCGATGTCCGTCACCATGCGCGCCCGGGCCCGCACTTCGCGTTCGTCACCGGGCACGTGCGCATCGAGCGCAGCCAGGACGTCGGAAACCAACCCCGGAGGGCGATCGGCGCTTCGGACCCGTGGCCCGACACCTCGCGACACGGTCCTTTCCCTACCACACCCCTGACCGGGCCGGGCCGTGGACCTCGCTCCCGTCCCCCCCGCGTGGCGCCCCGCGCCGAGAAAGCGGACAGGGTGACCCCACCGCACCCCTCGTCCACCCCAATATGGGGAGATGAAACAGAGCATCCGACTGGGACGGGTCCGGGGCGTGCCCGTCGGAGTGCACTGGAGCGTGGCGGTCATATTCGGTCTCGTCACCTGGGAGCTGGCCACCATCGTGCTGCCCGACACCTACGGCGGCGGGGTCCGCCCGACGTTCCTGGTGGCGGCGGTGGTGGCTGCGACGCTGTTCCTGGCGTCGCTGCTCGCCCACGAAGGGTCCCACGCCGTCGTGGCCCGGCGTCACGGGGTGGGCGTGCGCTCCATCACGTTGTGGCTCTTCGGGGGCGTGGCCCAGCTCGAGGGCGAGGCCCACACCCCCGGGGCCGACTTCGCCATCGCCGCGGTCGGCCCGGCTACGAGCATCGTGCTGGCCGGGGTGTTCGGAGCGGCCCAGCTGGTGCTCGAGCACGCCGGGGCCCACGGCCTGCCGGTGGACGTCACGTCGTGGCTGTGGGAGATCAACCTGCTCCTGGCGGGGTTCAACCTCATCCCCGCCGCTCCGCTCGACGGCGGCCGCATCCTCCGGGCCGGCCTGTGGGGCGGCACCGGGAACCGCACCCGAGCCTCGGTGCTGGCGGCGCGCGCCGGGATGGGTTTCGGCGGGGTCCTGGTCGCGCTGGGCCTGGTGGAGCTGGTCACGAGGAGCCCCTTCGGGCTGTGGCCCGCCTTCTTGGGGTGGTTCCTCTTCAGCGCGGCTCGTGCCGAGGGTGACGCCGCCGCGCAACGCGGTGGGATCGAGGGACTGGCGGTGGGTGCGGTTATGGTCCCCCATCCTCCGGTGGCGGCGTCCTCGATGACCGTCGGGGAGCTGCTGTCGGGCCCGGTGCAGGGGTGGAACGGCCACCAGGTGGCCGCCTTGGTCGGCCCCACCGGGTGGCTCGAAGGTGTCGTGGCTCTCGAGCGCATCCGGCGCGTGCCCGCTTCCGAACAGGGCACCACGCCGCTCGGAGCCATCGCCGAGGGGATCGGGGCGGCACCGGTGGGACGGCCCGAGGAGGCCATGTCCAGCCTTCTCGATCGCATGTACGCGGCGGGCGGGCGGGCCGCGGTGGTGCTCGACCCCGCCGACCGCCTGGCGGGGATCGTGACCCTCGACGACGTGGAAGGCGCCGGCCACCGCATCTGGTCGGGGCGCGCCGCGGCCCCGGTGGCCTGAGCATCGCTCGCCCACCACGGCGAACCCGGCCCCGGTCGGGAGCCGGAATAGGGTCACGGCCATGGCCGCCATGACCTTCGACGCCACGGTCGTGACCCCGCCCCGCGGCCCGGGGGCCCTGGTGGTGCTGCCCGAGGAGGCTGCCACGATCTTCGCCACCCGGAAGATGGTGCCGGTGCGCGCCACCTTCAACGGGGTCGCATACCGCGGATCGCTCATGCCCACGGGCGACGGCCGCTTCGGGTTGGGGTTGACCAAGGCGCTACGGGCCTCGGCCGGAGTCGGGATCGGGGACACGGTGCACGTCGTGGTGGAGCGCGACGAGGAGCCTCGCACGGTCGAGGTCCCCGACGATCTCTCCGCCGCCTTGCGGGTCGCCGGGCTCGCCGATCGCTTCGCGTCCTTGGCCTACTCCCACCGGCGGGAGCTCGTCGGGTGGGTGACCGGAGCCAAGCGGGCCGACACCAGGGCCAGGCGTGTGGCCAAGGCGGTCGACATGGTGCGCGCCGGCGAGACCCTGTCGTGAGCGAGACCCTGTCGTGAGCGAGACCCTGTCGTGAGCGAGACCCTGTCGTGAGCGAGACCCTGTCGTGAGCGAGACCCTGTCGTGAGCGAGACCCTGTCGTGAGCGAGGCCGGCGAGCTGGCGCTCGAGGTGGCCGCGGCGCGCCAGAGGCTGATCGAGTTCGTCACGCGATGCCCGGCCGCCCACTGGGAGACACGCCCTCTGGGTGACGACGATCCCCGCACCGTGGGGGTGATCGTCGACCACGTGGCCCACGCCTACGAGTACATGGGTGCGTGGATCGGCGAGCTCGCCCGGGGCGGTGCCGTCGAGGTGAGCCCCGCCCTGGTGGACGAGCTCAACGCCGGGCACGCCGCCGCCGTCACCGCCCCCACCCGCGACGCCGTCGTCGAGCACCTGCGCCACAGCGGCGACGCCATCGTGGCGCTCGTCGGGTCACTCGGCACGGAGCAGCTCTCGGGCGCTGACAGCCGGGTCGCCCGCCTGGCGCACATCGCCGCCGTGCACGCCGACAGCCATCGCCACGAGCTCGAAGCGGCGCTGGGGCTCACCACCTAGGCAATCCCGACCGTGAGGCGGCTGCTCAGCCGGGGGAAGCCACCTGCCCGCTGTGGCCAAAGCCGGTGTCGGGGTCCCCGGCGTGCCCGAATTGGTAGAAGGGGTTCCACAGCACGAGCCCCCGTTCGTCGGCGAGCGCGGTCCCCTCCACGGTGCAACGTGCCCCGATCCCCATGCCCGGCACCGACCGCAGGCCGCCGAACACGATGGTGAGGCGGCCCGTGCCGTCGTCGAGCTCGAAGGCCTGGGCACCGGACCCCCGCCAGATACAGCGCTGCGCGTCGACCACCGTGGCGCTGACCACCACCCGACGGCGCGCCGCGACGTCCGCGATGCGGCGGGCGATGGGCCGGCCGCCCCAGCTATCGCCGGAGGTGGGCTCCCAGCCGCTCACCGAAGTTGGGCGAGGGCCTCGTTGAGTTGCAAGACGTCGATGTAGCTGCTGCCCATGAAGCCCAGCTCCGCGCCGTTGGTCTCCTTGGCGATCAGCGCCCGCAGCGTCGACGGGGCGATGCCGGTGGCCTTCGACACCATGGGGATCTGCACCAGCGCGTCTTGAGGAGAGATGTCGGGGTCGATGCCGCTGGCCGAGGTGGTCACGAGGTCCGGCGTGGGGTTCACGCCGCGCTTGTGCCAGTAGGCGACCAGGGCCTGGGTGTTCGCCAGCAGGACCTTGGACCTCGGGCCCAGGTTGGTGGCGGCCGACTCGCCGCTCTTGCCGTTGGCCACCAGCGGGTTGTCCCCGCTGTAGGGGCCGAGATCGTCGGGCCGGCCCTGGAAGACACAGCTACCGGGTGCGCTGCCCGGGCACTTCGTCGCCGACCAGTTCTGTCCGATGAGGGTCGATCCGTTGGCGGTGATCGAACCGTCGGCCTGGTGCTTGAACAAGAGCTGGGCGACGCCGGTGCCGGCCAGGGCGTAGACGAACCCGAAGAAGGCCGTGAACACCACGATCGAGATGATTGAACGACGGAGATGGGCGATCATGTCGGCTCGCGATCAGTAGGCGTGGAGAGCGACCAGGATCAGGTCGATGAGCTTGATGAAGATGAAGGGGACGATGATCCCGCCCACCCCGTAGATCCACACATTGCGGCGCAGGATGGCGGCTGAGGAGGCGGGGCGGAACTTCACCCCGCGCAGCGCCAGCGGGATGAGCGCCACGATCACCAGGGCGTTGAAGATCACCGCCGACAGCACCGCGCTCTGAGGGCTGTGCAACTTCATGATGTTGAGCGTGTTGAGCTGCGGGTAGGTGGCCACGAACAACGCCGGGATGATGGCGAAGTACTTGGCCACGTCGTTGGCGATGGAGAAGGTGGTGAGCGAGCCCCGGGTGATGAGCAACTGCTTGCCGATCTCGACCACGTCGATGAGCTTCGTCGGGTTGGAGTCGAGGTCGACCATGTTCCCGGCCTCTTTGGCCGCCGTGGTCCCGGTGTTCATGGCCACACCCACGTCGGCCTGGGCCAGGGCGGGGGCGTCGTTGGTGCCGTCGCCGGTCATGGCCACGAGCTTCCCGCCCTCCTGCTCGGTCCGGATGAGCGCCATCTTGGCCTCGGGGGTGGCCTCGGCCAGGTAGTCGTCGACTCCGGCCTCCTGGGCGATGGCCGCGGCGGTGAGCGGGTTGTCGCCGGTGATCATCACGGTGCGGATCCCCATCTGGCGCATCTCGTCGAACTTGTCCCGGATGCCCTGCTTCACCACGTCCTTCAGCTCGATGACACCCAGGATGCGGGGCCCGTCGGCCACCACCAGCGGTGTCGACCCGGCCCGGGACAGGCGCTCGACGATCTCGCTGAGCCCCTCGGGCGTGGTGCCGCCCTGCTCCTCGACCCAGCGCCGCACCGAGTCCGCCGCGCCCTTGCGGATGTGCCGGCCGTCCATGTCGAGGCCCGACATCCGGGTGGTGGCCGAGAAGGGCACGAAAGTGTGCTCCTCGCCGAGCTCACGCTGACGGATGCCGAAGCGCTCCTTGGCCAACACCACGATGGAGCGGCCTTCGGGTGTCTCGTCGGCCAGGGACGCCAGCTGGGCGGCGTCGGCGAGCTCCTCCTCGTTGTGGCCGCCGGCCGGGTAGAACGCCGAGGCCATGCGGTTCCCGAGGGTGATGGTGCCGGTCTTGTCGAGCAGGAGCGTCTGCACGTCTCCGGCCGCCTCCACGGCGCGGCCGCTCATGGCCAGCACGTTGCGCTGCACGAGACGGTCCATGCCGGCGATGCCGATGGCCGACAGCAGAGCCCCGATGGTGGTCGGGATGAGGCACACCAGCAGCGACACGAGGATGACCACCGACACCGTCGCCCCCGCGTAGTGGCCGAAGGGCTGCAACGCCACGACCACGGGGAGGAACACGATGGTCAACACGGCCAGGAGGATGGTCAGGGCGATCTCGTTGGGGGTCTTCTGCCGGTTGGCCCCTTCCACCAGCGTGATCATGCGGTCGAGGAAGGTGTGACCCCGCTCGGCCGTGATGCGCACCACGATGCGGTCCGAGAGGACCTTGGTCCCGCCCGTGACCGCCGAGCGGTCGCCTCCCGACTCCCGGATCACCGGTGCGGATTCCCCGGTGATGGCCGACTCGTCGACCGAGGCGATGCCCTCGACGATCTCGCCGTCGGAGGGGATGAGGTCCCCGGCCTCGCATACCACGAGGTCGCCCTTGGCCAACCCCGAGGCGGGTACCCGCTCCTCGGTTCCGTCGGGTCCGAGGCGGCGGGCCTCGGTCTCCGAGCGCATCTTGCGCAGCGTGTCGGCCTGCGCCTTGCCCCGGCCCTCGGCCATGGCCTCGGCGAAGTTGGCGAAGATGACCGTAAGGAAGAGCCAGATGGTGATGGACCAGTCGAAGATGCCGGGATGGGCGATGGCCTCGATGAAGGTGACCACCGTGCCCACCAGCACCACGAACATGACGGGGTTCTTGACCTGCACCCGCGGGTCGAGCTTCTTGAACGCGTCGAACAGCGCCCGGCC
Source organism: uncultured Acidimicrobiales bacterium (assembly GCA_963848335.1). GTDB lineage: Bacteria > Actinomycetota > Acidimicrobiia > Acidimicrobiales > UBA8190 > Chersky-840. Next base: position 422,164 of record CAWKDD010000001.1, on the reverse strand, counting down.
CATGATCTCGCGGTCGAAGAGCCCCCTGGCCTCGGCCACGCCGTGTGCCCCGGCGCCGGGTTGGGACTGTGGTTGGGGTTGTGTGGTCAAGGTCGTCATCAGAAGAACTTTCCGTGGCTGAGCTGCTCGACGATGGGGCCGAGAGCGACGGCGGGGAAGAAGGTGAGGCCACCGATGATCACGATCACGCCGACGACCAGTCCGACGAACATGCCGTTGTCGGTCCGGAACGTCCCGAGGGACGCCGGGACCACGTTCTTGGCGGCCAGCGCGCCCGCCAGGGCCAGGGCCGGGATCATGACGCCGAACCGGCCGATCAGCATGTCGATACCGCCGATGACGTTGTAGAAGGCGGTGTTGCCGGTGAGACCCGCCATGGCCGAGCCGTTGTTGTTGGCCTGTGAGGTGAGCCCGTAGAGGATCTCGGTGAACCCGTGGGGCCCCGAGTTCAGTGGGCCGGCCCGCCCGGCATGGATCGACACCGCGATGGCCGTGAGGACGAGCACGATGATGGGCATGACCAGCGCCCCCAGCCCGGCGAGTTTCACCTCCCTGGCCTGGATCTTCTTGCCCAGGTATTCCGGTGTTCGTCCGATCATGAGGCCGCCGATGAACACCGCGATCACCGCGTAAATGAGGATCGTGTACAGCCCGCTTCCGGTACCACCGGGGGTGACCTCGCCCAGCATCATCCCGGTGAGTGCGCCGAAGCCGCCCATGGGGTTGAACGAGTCGGTCTGGCCGTCGATGGCACCGTCAGAGGTCTGGGTCATCGAGATGTTGAACATGGCGGTGGTGGTGTCGCCGAAGCGCACCTCCTTGCCCTCGGTGTTGCCCACCGTGGAATGGACACCGGCGGCGAGGACGGCGGGGTTGTTGGTGTGCTCGGAGTAGCTGGTGAAACCGACCCAGACGCCGAAGATCAGCACCATGGCGGCGAGCAGTGCCACGCCGTGGCGGATGCTCCCCACCATCTTGCCGAAGGTGTAGGTGAGGGCGAACGGGATGGAAAGGGTGAGCCAGATGTAGAGCAGGTTGGTGAACGCCGTCGGGTTCTCAAAAGGGTGGGCCAGGTCGACGTCGAAGAACCCACCGCCATTGGTTCCGAGCTGCATGATCGGGCCCATGAACCCCGCGGGACCACGAGGGATGGTCTGCGTCACGCCGTTCAGCGAATCATGGATCATCACCGGACCGGCCAGGGTCTGCACGGCCCCGGCGCCGACGACCAGGATGCCGGCCAGGAACGCGATCGGCAGGAGGATGTAGAGCATGCAACGGGTGATGTCCACCCAGAAGTTGCCGATGGTGGGAGAATTCTTGCGGGAGAAGCCCCGCACCAAGGCGATCGCCGCCGCGATCCCGACGGCCGCGCTCACGAATTGCTGCACCGTGAGCACGCCGATCTGAGAGAAGTACGACATGGTCGTCTCGCCGCCGTAGTTCTGCCAGTTGGTGTTGGTGGTGAACGACACCATGGTGTTGAAGCTGAGCCCCGGTCCCACGGCGCCGAAGTGCTGGGGGTTGAGCGGCAGCGACCCCTGGATCCTCAGCAGCAGATAGCCCACGCCGACGAACACGGCGGAGAAGATCACCAAGGAGCCGGCGTAGCGTTTCCACGTCTGCTCGTGGTCGGGGCCGGTGCCGAGGAGCCGGTAGAAGGGTCGCTCGGCCCACCCCAGGAAGTGCACGCGGCCCTCGAAGACGGCGGCCATGTACGAGCCCAGGTACCGCCAGGCAATGCCCAAGGCGATGACCAGGACGACGATGCTCCAGAAGAAGCCCATCAGAACCACTCAGGCTTGAACAGCGCCACGCCCAGGTAGATGAACACCAGAATGGAGACGGCGAGCAAGATGCCCTGGACGACGGTCATACGTGATCGAGTCCCCAGATCAGCCCGAGCATGGCCAAAGCGAAGGCGATGATGCCCAGCACAACCAAGAAATCACCCATGGCGAAAGCCTTGTCCGGGAGCCCGTAAACAGGTCATGAACAGCCGGGACCCGATGTAAAAAAAGTGTGAAGACGGCCCGATAGGGTGTGGCCGTGTCCGAGACGGCCGATCGTTACGGGAGAGTCGCGGCGGGCTTCACGTCCCGCGTCGCCGCCGTGGCGCCTGGGCAGTGGTCGTCCCCCACACCATGCCCGAACTGGACGGTGCGCGATCTGGTCGCCCATGTGATCGGGATCCAGCGCGGTGTGGTCGCCCGGCTCGACGGCACGGAGTCGGTGGGAGTGGATGCCGACGGCGACCTCCCGGCGCAGTGGGGTGCAGCGAGCCGGTCCGTGGGAGAGGCGCTGGGCGACGAGGCCCGAGCGTCGAAGATCGTGGGAGGGATGTTCGGCGAGCAGTCCTTCGAGTCGCTCGTGGGGCGCATGGTGTGCGCCGACCTGCTCACCCACACCTGGGACTTGGCGCGCGCCACGGGCCAGGACGAGGCGCTCGACCCCGGGGCGGTGTCGAGCGCCCGGGAGTTCCTCGCTCCTCTCGACGAGAAGATGCGCGCCCCCGGCGGCTTCGCCGCCAAGATCGAGCCTTCACCGGACGCCGATGACCAGACGCGGTTCCTCAACTTCTGCGGACGCACCGTCTGACCGCTTGGCGCCCGCCTTCGAGGCGGCGTGGTACCCGGGCTCTCAGGGCCGGACCGGCCGGGCCGGACGGCGACCGCAGAGAGCCCGGGTACGCACTGGGGTCAGGCGGAAGCTCCCGAGCCGCTCGTCCCGGTGGAACTGCCGGAACCAGTGGAACCGCTCGTCCCGGTGGAACCGCCCGAGCCCGGGGAACTGCCCGACCCCGACGGTGGCGCTCCCTGACCGGCACCGGGCGCGGTCCCCGGGCCCGAACCGTGCATGCAACCTCCGGCCATGTCGCCTGCCACGAGCTTGTCGATGGCGATGGTCCCGTTCGTAGTCACCGTGCTGAAGCCGACGTCGTCGCCCACGGCCAGGGAACTCAACGTCGTCGTGGTCCCGTTCTTCTCGAGATCACTCGCGCTGGTCACCCCGTAGGTGGTGGTGCCGCTGCTCGTCTTGATGGTCAGGTCCGAGGACCCGACGGCGGTGATCGTCCCGTGGAGCGGGAGGGCGGCGCCGCCGGGAGGGGCCCCGGACCCCTGAGGCCCAATTCCCGGTGCCGTGTTCGCGCTCGTGCCGGTGTTCGTGCTCGGGCTCGGGGTGCTCGGGCTGGTGTTCGATCCGCCCGATCCCGTGTTCCCCGATGCGGCCGTCGTGGTGGCCGTGGCCGCGCCGGCGCTGATCGCCGTGGATGCGACTGCTCCGGCGACGGCACCCACCCCCAGAAGGGCGAGCCCGCCGATCATGGCCTTGCTCAACCGGCGCCGGCCTCCTTGTCCCGGCTCGGTATGTCGTTGCATGGTGAGACTCCTTTCCGAACCCTCCCGATCTGGGGGGCATCGTCGAGCATGCGCTTCCCCCCTTTCGGCGCCCGTAAGGCAGCCTGTGGGTCGCGTTGCGATCCACCGACACGCCGCGACCCGGCGCGACACAGTGCGGACACAGCAGGCACTCAGAACAGCGTCAGAGACATCGTTCCTTCAGGGCCTCGCATTCTTCAGGGCCACATGCGCCATCGGGCGATGTCGATGACAAGCACAGGCCCCGGCGGAGGGGTCGAACGGTACTGCTCGTACTTGGTGGCCAGCAGAGCGAGAGCCCGCTGCCGCTCGCCGGCTTCGTCGGCGGTGCGGGCCCGTCCGTCGACCCGGACCCACCACAATTGCCCCCAGTCCTCGTCGTAGTGGTCCACGAGGAGTGACACCGCTTCGTTCGACCTGATGTTCTGCACGCGCCGCAGGGCGAGGGTGGACTTGGGCTTGCCGTCGACCGCCGAATAGAGGGTGTCGCCGTCGATCGCGAAGCAGCACGGAACCACGTGGGCCTGGTTCTGTGCGGTCACTGTGGCGAGGTACCCGACTCTCGCCGAGGTCAGCCGGCTCCGCGCCGTAGGGGAGTCCACCTCCCGACTGTATCGACCTCCCCGTCGAGCTCCGCTTCGGATCTACCCGTTGAGCAGGTCGCGCGCCCCGTTGTCGACGCTGGGATGCCGGAGCTTGGACATGGCCTTGGCTTCGATCTGGCGGATCCGCTCACGGGTCAGGTTGAAGTGCCGGCCGACCTCTTCAAGAGTGCGGGGATCGCCCTTTCCGAGACCGAAACGCAGTCGGAGAATGGTGGCCTCGCGCTCATCGAGGGGGGCCAGCAGGCGGTTGATCTCGTCGGTGAGGAGGGAGTCGGCCGCGTAGTCGAATGGCGACACGGCGTTGATGTCCGCCACCATGTCGCCGAAGTCGGTGTCGCCCTCGCCCCCCACGGACTCCGACAGCGACAGCGGCTCGGGCCGCCAGCCCAGCGCTTCGACCAGCTTCTCCCGGGACAGAGCGGTTTCGCATGCCAATTCGTCCAACGTGGGAAGGCGACTGAGCTTGAGCTCGAGAGCGGTACGGGACCAGTTGATGCGGGTGAGGATGTCTCCGGCATGCGCCGGCAGGCGGATGGTGCGGCCCGTGTTGGCGATCCCCCGGCTGATGGCCTGACGTATCCACCAGGTGGCATAGGTCGAGAACTTGAAGCCTTTGTTCCAGTCGAATTTTCCCACCGCGTGGATCAAGCCGAGGTTGCCCTCCTGGACCAGGTCGAGGAGCGGGAGACCCGAAGCCTGGTACTTCTTGGCGATCGACACGACGAGCCGGAGATTGGCTTGGATGAAGGCGCGGTGGGCCTCCTCCCCTCGTACGACCGATCGGCGCAGTGTCCGCCTCTGCGACGGCGTGAGCCCCTCCGCCCTCGCCTCGCTGAAGGAGGCCTGGCGGCCTGCCTCGATCAGCTTGGCCAGCCGGGTCTCCTCGTGCTTGGTCAGCAACGCGTACTGCCCGATGCCTCTCAAGTAGAGCTTGACGATGTCGGACTCATCGCGCTCGGCACGCTGACCCGCCATCTCCAACGGCCTCCTCGGTCCGGCCGGGCCGAACCCATCATGGCGAATGGCGTGGGTGGGCTGGAGTTGCCGGGGTGTGAAAAGCGCAACCGCTTGCACACCTGCCCGTCGCTGATCCCCTACCGACGATACCAGGTGGTGGTGAACGAACGACCGAGGGGAGACGGGCTCTCGTGCTCTGCACCGCACTTCGTCGTCCTGAGGCTCGTATTCCGATAGGATGGTGGCTGAGTCGACCCGGTTCAACTGCCACCAACAGCCACACGGCCGTTCCCCGAGCGATGCGTCGAGCTCGTAAGGGAGAGACCATGGTCATTGGCACGATTCAGCGTTGTGGCACGGCCCGAAGCGTGTTTCGTGCCTAGGGACCGCGACGTCCGGCCTCGCGACCAAGACCGCGACACCGACCGCGAGCGCAAGGACTCCCGTGGCCCTCGTCGGGGAAGCAGCGACGAGGACGCGCTCCGGCTCCGGGAGGAAGGCCGCTCGTTCGCGGCGGTGGCCAGATCGCTGAACCTCAAGCGATCCAACGACGCCCTGGCGGCGTTCATGCGGGCCCTGCGTCAGCGCCCCGACGCTGAGAGAGCCGAGCTGATCAGTCGTGAGAGGGGACGCCTCGACCTGCTCGAGACCCGCATCCGTGACCGGGACAAGGACGATCCCACTCGCCTCGACCGACGCCTCGGCGCGCTCGAGAAGCTGCGGAGTTCCCTTTCCTGAGGTGCCACGAGCGGGAAGGGCCGCTCAGATCACCGTCACGTTGCAGGCCTCGTCACCTTTTCTCCCCGCCGTCATCTCGAACCTGACCTGCTGGCCGGGACGGAGGACCGAGGGCCCGAGGCCCTGGATGCTGCTGGCATGGACGAACACGTCCCCGGCGCCGGGCCGCGACAGGAACCCGTAGCCCTTCTCGGCGTCGAAGAACCGCACGGTCCCCACCGGCGTGCCGCTGTGCCGGCGCCGAGCCCCGCCCGGACCCGAACGCCGGGATCGAGGGCCTCGTGGAACCGGAGGGGGCGAGGGCCGGTCGAGGCGCGGCGCGCCGGTGGCGGGCTGGGGGGTGCGGGCTCCTGCGACGCGCTCGGAAGTGCCCTTCTCGTGGATGACCGTCTCGAATCCGAGGGACCGCTGCAGGGCCTTGTTGGCCGACAACTGCTCGTCGGCGACCAGCGACACGACGATGCCGGCCTTGCCGGCCCGGCCCGTGCGTCCCGACCGGTGCAGGTAGTCGGTGTGATCCGCGGGCGGGTCGTAGTGGACCACGCAGGGCAGATCCTCCACGTGGATGCCGCGGGCAGCCACGTCGGTGGCTACCAGCGCCCCGGCCCGTCCGTTCGCGAAGGCCGCCAGGGCGCGCTCGCGCTGTGCCTGGGTCTTGCCACCGTGGATGGCGAGGGCCTTCACGCCGCCGGCGATCAACTGCCCGGTCACGCGGTCCGCGCCACGACGGGTGCGGCAGAACACGAGGGCCTGGCCGTGCTCACCCACAAGGGCCACGGTGACCGGGACGCGTTCGTGTCGAGGGACACCCCAGAACAGGTGCGACACGTCGGAGTCGCAACGCTCGTCGTCGGCCACGTCGTGGCGGGCCGGGTCCCTCTGATAGCGCGTGACGAGGGTCTCGACCTCGGGCCCCATCGTCGCCGAGAACAGCATCACCTGACGCTGCGGCGCGGTGAGGTCAAGGAGGCGGCGCACGGCAGGGAGAAACCCCATGTCCGCCATCCGGTCCGCTTCGTCGACCACGACCGTGTGCACGGCGCCGAGGTCGATGGCCCGCTGCGCCACCAGGTCCTCGAGACGGCCCGGACAGGCCACCACGACATCGACTCCCCGGGCCAGAGCCTGGCGAGTGGGGCGGTATCCCGTCCCCCCGTACACGGCGATGACACGCGCCGATCCCTGTCCCAAGAGCAGCGAGAGCTCGCGCTGGACCTGGGCGGCCAGCTCGCGGGTGGGGACGAGGACGAGCGCGCCGGGCCGTCCCGGCTTCGATCCTCCCACCCTGCTCACCACGGCCAACCCGAAGGCCAAGGTCTTGCCCGAGCCCGTCGGGGCACGACCGCAGACGTCGCGTCCGGCCAGCGCATCGGGAAGTGTCGCCCGTTGGATGGGGAACGGGGTGGTCAACCCCCGGGCGCTCAGACGGGACACCAGGTCGGGGCGTACCCCGAGATCGGCAAACGAGACGTTCACGAGACTCCAGACGAGTTAGAGAGGCCAACTCGAACCGAAATCGAATCCGCCCCGTCGCCCTCGGGCGACGATCAGTCGACGAACGTCGACCGCGTGCCCATCAGACTAGCAGGTCGTCGTCACTACCAGGACGAACGTGCCGCCCCGGGCGCGCCGCAAAGGCGTTCGCGAAGTCGGGCTGCTCCACTCCCGCAGCGAGCGTCGTCGTCGGCGACCGCGTCACCGGCGACAATCGTCAACGGGATATAGCCCGCCCAGAACGGTTCCTCCAGGTCCTCGGGCTCGTCGATCGGGCCTCCGGTCCGGACCTTGGCGGAGCCTTCCGAGATGGGCATGCGGATCATCAACACGGACCGGAGCTCATCGTCGGAGGGAGGCCTCGTCCCCGCGCTCCGGCCGGGCACGAGGTGCTCGAGCAGTGCGTTCGACGCCAGTCGCTTCTTGTCGTCGTCCACCACGCGGTCGGTCGTACCGAAGAGCACCACGGAGCGGTAGTTCATCGAGTGGTGGAATGCCGAGCGCGCCAGGACCAGCGCGTCGAGCAGGGTCACGGTGACACACACCTGGGCCCCTTGTGCCAGGTACCGGAGCATGCGGTTGCCGGTGGCGCCGTGGAGATAGAGGGAGTCCTCTACCCGGGTGTAGGCCATGGGCAGGACGAACGGGGACCCGTCGAGGCTGAAGCCGACGTGGCACAGCAGCCCCTCGTCGAGGATGTCGTCGACCAGGCTCCTGTCGTAGCTCCCCCGTTCCTTCTTGCGGCGAAGCGTGGTGCGGTCCGTAGGGGTCAGGCTCTCGGCGCCGGCGCGACGGGGCGGAGAAGGCACCGGACCATGATGCCCGATGCCCCGAGCGGCCCCGGCGCCCGGTTCCTGCGAGATCCCGAGGCAGGGCCAAGCGGGGACCCGGGGTCCCGGGGCGGGGACCCGGGGCGGGGTCCCGGGGCGGGGGGCCCAGGCGGGCTCCGAGCAGCCCGATCCGCCCCGCGGACACGAACCCCGACCGGCCATGGCCGAGGCCCGTCGACCGGCGGAACCCCGTGGCCATCGCCGGGTCCGCTCTGCCTGAAAACATGGGTGGGTGCATCCCGATGACAGGCCCGAGCCGGCGGCATCCCACGCCCGGCGGTCCATCGTCCCGAAGTGGCTGCGCCACGGCCTGCTGATCTTCCTCGCCCTCCTCGTCGTCGAATACCTGGTGATCCCCGAGCTCGTGGGGGCGAGCAAGAACCTGCACCTCCTCAGCGAGCTCAACATCGGGTGGCTGATCGCCGGGATCGTCCTCGAAGCGGGAGCGGTGGCGTGCTACGCGCTGCTCACCAGGACGTTGCTGCCCGGTGGGGGGCCGGGTTTCTCCAAGCTCATTCGAATCGTCCTGGCGACGACCGCGGTGGCCCACGTGATCCCGGGCGGGGCGGCCGGAGGTGCGGGCGTCGGGTACCGGCTTCTCACCTCCAACGGCGTCGACGGGACCGACGCCGGTTTCGCCATGGCCACCGAGGCCATCGGCTCCGCCCTGGTGCTCAATATCATGTTGTGGCTGGCACTGCTGATCTCCATCCCCCTGGCGGGGCTCCATCCCATCTACGTGATCACCGCTCTGCTCGGCTTGCTGGCACTGTTCGGGGCCGCCGGGCTCGTCTACGGGCTGACCAGGGGTGGGGAACGCGCCGTGGGAGTGGTGCGGGCGGTCGGACGACGCATCCCGCGCGTGGGGGCAGACCGCCTCGAGCGCCTCGTGCACCAGGTCGGCGACTCGGTGGTGGCGCTGGGACGAGATCGCGCCCTGCTCAAGCGGGCGGTGTTGTGGGCCAGCCTCAACTGGCTCCTCGATGCCGCCTCGCTGTGGTCGTTCGTGACCGCGTTCGGGCACTTCGTCGACCCCGTTGAGCTCTTCGCGGCCTACGGCATCGCCAACGTGCTCGGCGCCATCCCCATCACTCCCGGAGGCCTCGGGGTGATCGACGTGTCGGCCGCCGCGCTGCTCGTCACCTTCGGCGTCGGAAGTCATGTCGCCACGTTGGCCGTGCTCGGCTGGCGTCTCGTGAACTTCTGGCTCCCCATCCCGATCGGGGGCGCGGCGTACATCTCGTTGCGGGTCCCGCGCGGCTCGGGCCTGAGGGCGAGCCGCCAGGCGCTCTCCGACATGGCGGCCGAGGCCAAGCGACCGGGCGAGGAGCCCGAGGCCGACCCCACCTCCGAAGGGGCGTCCCCCTGAAGCGAGGGCGGAGCCGGGGCGACGTGGCGCCCCGGGGGAGGCCCCTTCCGTTCTCGGCCCACGCCCGGGGTGCCGTCCCACCCCTATCGTTGGAGGCTCGGGGCCGAAGCGGGAGGCGGTGACGATGTCGCTCGTGGCGGGCTCGGCCTTGGGGGTCTTCCACCACCACGTAGGGCGGGGTCTGGTCTCCATCGTGGTGCTCTCATTGGCCAGTGCGGCCTCCTACGGGCTGGCGGCGGTGCTCCAGCATCAGGCCGCCATCAGGGAGCCGCCGGAATTGTCTCTGCGGGCCGGTCTCCTCGTCAGCCTGGCACGGCGGCCGCTGTGGCTCGTCGGCAACGGCTTCGACGGCGTGGGCTACCTCTTCCAATTCCTGGCGCTCAGGCGGGGGTCTCTCGCCCTGGTCGAGCCCCTCCTCGTGCTCAGCCTCGTCTTCGCGCTCCCGGTGGCGGCATGGCTCGAGCACCGTCGCGTCTCGGCCGCCGACGTGGCGTCGACCAGCATCATCGCCGCCGGGCTGGCCCTGTTCCTCGGCGTGGCGCGCCCTGGCATCGGTCATCCCCACGCGTCGGGGGTGGCCTGGGCCATCCTGAGCAGCGCCATCGCCGTGTGTTGCGGTGCCCTGGTCCTCGGGGCACGGGGCGGGAGCCGGCGGCGCGCCGCCGTGCTCCTGGCGGCGGGGTCGGGCACAGCCTTCGGTTACGTGGCGGCGGTGACCGAACGGACCGGGCACATCCTCGACGCCGGCGTGGTGCACACCCTCACCACCTGGGCGCCCTACGCGTTGCTGGCCGGCGGCGTCGCCGCCCTACTGCTCACCCAGAGCGCCTTCCACGCCGGCGCGCTGCGTCTGTCATTGCCCACCTTGACGGTGGCGCAGCCTCTGGTGGCCGTCGCCATCGGACTGGGGTTCTTCGGGGAGCACGTCGACTCGCGAGGCGTGGCCCCGCTCCTCGAGCTCCTCGGCCTGGTCCTCATGACCGCGGGCGTCTTCTTCCTGGCCCGGTCCCCCCTGATGGTGTCGCCCGAAGACGAGCCCTGAGGACACGGCGCGGTCCCGGGGCGCACGCACCGCGTCACCGTGCGCCGTCTCCGGTGGATGCCACCAGACGCAGGCCCGTCTCCAGGAAACCGACGCACGATGCGGCACTGTCGGACCGGCGCGGCAGCTCGGACCGTCGCCGCATCGCACCGAAGGGGACGTTCCAGAAGCCGGGGTCACCCGGTCTCGCCTCGCCCCATGGCCCGACGTAGAGGTAGGGCTCGCTCTCGAAGGCGTCTCCGGGGGAGAAGCCGAGGTTCACCGCATCCGATCCGGGCGTCTTGACCGTGGTGGCGGCGTCGAAATGCTCGGGCCACAGTTGGATGGTGGACAGCTCGCCGCCGTCGGGCCGCGACGTGAGCACCTCGTCGAGCACCCGCCAGGCCAGTGCGAACCACGCCGCGATCTCTGTCACGGTGTGCGGGTCCATCACCAGGGCCACCTCGACAGGACCCAGGGGCGGAGTGTCGGGCCCGCAGCTGAAGGGCTCGTCCAGTTCCACATCGGCGAAGGTGGAGAGCTCTCGCAGCGTCGATCCGTCGACGGGCAGGGAGGTGCAAGACCCCCCGACCTCACGGATCAGGTCGGTCCCCACGAGCCGCAGCGTCTCGGGGGCGTCCCCGAAGCTGGGCGTGGCGATACCCCCGGGTCCGGCGCGGCAGACCGAACCGTCCGCTCACCACGAACCTCCGTCGAGCGAGGATGTGGGCCGCGACCGTGTGCAGCGCCTGTCGCGTCGTGGACGGGGACGTCACCTCAGGCATGGGAGGGCCCGGCGGCGAGGCGGTCCTCGCGCCGGTCGAGGCCGGGATGGGATCGGTGATCGGGTCCATGGGTGCACAACGGTTCGCTCACCGGTCTCCCTCCGTGTGGGTCCGAGGCCGCCCTCATGGCCGCGCCGCTCACCGGGTCGATCTCGGCGACGCACTTCGGGAACTCATCGTAAGGCGCGCCCGGGCCGCGGTGCCGGGCTCGTGACGACGGTCAGACCAGTGCCGCGGAGATGGCCGCACCGATGGCCGCTGTCTCGACGAGGAACCCGTCGTGGCCGACGAGTGACTCGACGATCCGGACCTCGGGGGCGCGGGCAGCAGGGCGGCCAGCTCGTACTGGAGCCCCAGGGGGTAGAGTCGGTCCGACGAGATCCCCACCACCGAGACGTCCGCCGTCACCTTCGACAGGGCGACCGCGATACCACCTCGGCCTCTTCCGACGTCGTGGTGGTTCATGGCTTCACTGAGCACGATGTAGGAGTTGGCGTCGAAACGCCGCAACAGCCTTTCGCCGTGGTGCTCGAGGTAGGACTCGATGCTGTAGCGCCCACCCTTCAACGGCTGCTCGGCGCCCTGGGCATTGCGGCCGAAGCGGAACTCGAGCTCCGATGACGTCCGGTAGCTCAGCTGCCCGATCCCACGGGCGATCGCCATGCCCCGCCTGGGCCCTTCGGCGTCGTCGTAATAGTCGCCCCCGGCGAAGGCGGGGTCGGCCCGGATGCAACGCACCTGCACCGAGCACAGTCCGATCTGCTCCGCGGTGGCCGCGGCTCCCACGGCGATGACGACCGCCCGCTCCACGCGCTCGGGTGCACCCACACACCACTCGAGCACCCGCATGCCCCCCATCGAACCTCCCACCACCGCGGACCAGCGGGCGATGCCGAGATGGTCCGCCAGGAGCGCCTCCACCTTGACTTGGTCCCGGATGGTGATGATCGGGAACCGTGACCCGTAGCGCTTCCCGTCAGAAGCGAAGGATCCCGGTCCGGTGGTGCCCCGGCATCCGCCGAGCACGTTCGGGCACACGACGAAGTAGCGGTCGGTGTCGATGGGCGCCCCGGGACCGATGATGCCCGGCCACCATCCGGGCCCGCCCGCGCCGGCCCGTCCGGCCCCGACGCGTGGGAGTCACCGGTGAGCGCGTGGAGGACGAGCACGGCATTGCCGGCCGCCTCGTCGAGCTCGCCCCAGGTTTCGTAGGCCACGTCCACGGGGCCCAGCACGCCCCCGGCCTCGAGGCCCAGCGGGTCGGCACCGGTCAGGCGGGCGAAGCTCCGATCCGCCTGCTCGCCGTCCGCCTGCCAGCTGCCGGCGCCGGTGGTCGCGTCAACCGGCCTTGGCGGCACGGAAACCGGCGTCGAGGTCGGCCAGGATGTCCTCGATCGACTCGAGCCCGACGCACAACCGCACCAGGTCGGGGCTCACGCCCGTGGTGAGCTGCTCGGCCTCGGTGAGCTGTGAATGGGTGGTCGAGGCGGGATGGATGGCCAGGCTCCGCACGTCCCCGACATTGGCCAGATGGCTGAACAGCTCGAGGCCCTCGATGAACCTCCGGCCGGCATCGGCTCCCCCCACGATCCCAAAGGCCAAGATGGCACCGGCGCCATTGGGAAGGTACCGCTTGTGCCGTTCGTACCAGGGGCTCGACTCGAGGCCGGCGTACGACACCCACGAGACCTCGTCACGGCCCTCGAGCCATTCGGCCACCCGCTGCGCGTTGGTGACGTGACGCTCCATGCGCAGGCTCAGGGTCTCGAGGCCCTGCAGGAACAGGAACGAGTTCAACGGGGCGATGGCCGGCCCTGTGTCACGCAGGTACTGGAGGCGTGCCTTCAAGACGTAGCGGGCCGGAAAGAGGGACTCCGGCAGTTGCGAGAACACCAGGCCGTGATAGCTCGGGTCGGGTTCGGTGAATCCCGGGAACCGGCCGCTGCCCTCGTAGTCGAAGGTCCCTCCGTCCACGATGATCCCCCCGATGGAGGTGCCGTGCCCGCCGATGAACTTGGTGGCCGAATGGACCACGATGTCGGCTCCGTGGCGCAGGGGCTGGGCCAGGTACGGCGTCGCCACGGTGTTGTCGACCACGAGAGGGATGCCGTGCTCGTGGGCGACGCCCGACACGCCCTCGAAATCGAGCACGTCCCCTTTGGGGTTGCCGATCGTCTCGGCGAAGAAGGCCTTGGTGTTGTCCCTGACGGCCCTGCGCCACGCGTCGAGGTCGTCGGGGTTGTCGACGAAGCTCACCTCGATGCCGAGCTTGGGCAACGTGTAGTGGAAGAGGTTGTAGGTGCCGCCGTAGAGCGACGCCGAGGAGACGATGTGCCCGCCGTTCTCGGCCAGGTTCAGCAAGCTGATGGTCTCCGCCGCCTGACCGCTGGCGACGGCCAGGGCCGCCACTCCTCCCTCGAGGGAGGCCACGCGCTCTTCGAACACGGCCTGCGTGGGGTTCATGATCCGCGTGTAGATGTTCCCGAGCTCTTCGAGCCCGAAGAGCGCCGCCGCGTGGGCCGTGTCACGGAAGGTGTAACTCGTCGTCTGGTAGATCGGCACGGCACGAGCACCCGTCGTCGGGTCCGGGACGGCGCCGGCGTGGATCTGGCGGGTCTCAAAGCCCCACTGCGCCATGGTGATCTCCTCGTCTTTCGCTCACGCGGCCGGGAATTAGCGGCGTCAGGAAGCCTATATGGGTCGTTGTTGGTCCGTGCCAGGCGGACGAGCGAACCATGCGCTCCACGCCTGATACCCGCCGACGAGATCGGCGGCCCGCTCGTAGCCCAGGTCGGCGAGCGACGCCGCCGCCAGGCTCGACGCATATCCCGCCGAACACACGACGACGACCGGCCTGTGCACGTCGCCGACCGAGGGCAGGCGGTGCTCCGATCGGGGTCGAGGCGCCACTCGAGCACGTTGCGCTCCACGACCACGGCGCCGGGCAACGCACCTTCGGTGAGCCGCTGCTCGGCGGGCCGGATGTCGACGACGAGCCCGCCTCGGCGATCAGGCCCTCGAGCTCGTGCGGGCCCACACGCCGGATGCGACGCCGGCGCCCGCTCGACCAGTTCGTCCACGGACACGCTCATGGCACCGCCTCCCCGAACAGGTAACGGACTGTCGCTCCGGCTCTCCAGGGCACCTTCGATCACCCGGTAATAGGTCATCGACGTGAGGCGAGGAGCGTACACGTGCACGCTGACCGCGGGGGCAGGCCCCAGGTTGACGATGTCGTGGACGTGGCGCCCGCCGAAACTGATGGACCCCGATGCCGGGATCGTCGTGCTCCGTTGGGCCACGGATCCGGAGCGCCCCGACACGATCCTCGTCTCCACCAATTCGCCGGCTGCCACCACCACGGCGCCCGCCGATCCACCGTGGTCGTGGAGCTCGATGGCGCCGCCGGGGGGCCATGCGATGACCCACGCCTCGGCCGTGCTCGACGTCGCCATCAGCGCCCACCGGCGACGGGCGGGCCGGGCCATCCCGGGCCATGATGCCGCCCGAGTGGCGAGTCGGGTGGCCATCGCCACCAGCTCTTCGGGCTCAGGGAGCCTTCCGTCGAGCCTGCCCGAGCGGTGGGGGGCCCGGTACTGCCAGGGGATGGCGACCTCCCGGGACCACAGCGCCTCGTCGCCTGGGGGCAATGCGACAAGGGGGTTCGGGGCGATCGCCATGCCCCGACTCTAGAGCCCTAAAACCGATTAAGTCAATCAGTTTTATAGGAATAGTACCTGCGCGTGCCGAACTAGCGACCCAGGAGCCAAGCGGCGGTACGAACCGATGCCGACGCCACCCGATGCGTGAGCTCACGCGCCGCGGCCGGCGCGCCGGAGGCTCGATCTCCGAGCCGGCGGCCGATGTGATCGGCGTGGCCGACCCACTTCGGGGTGGTCCCGGTTATCTGCCCGGTCATCGACCCTTGGGGATGACGATGGATCGGCAGGCTCAGCTTCCGAAGCCTGGCCGGCACGGCTATGCCCGCCAGAGCGCGGTCTCGGGCCTTCGAGCAACACGAAGAGGAGGACGACACCCAGGAGAAGCAGCACGGCACCGATGGCACCGAGCCATCCCACCGCCGGCCCCGGGCCCGTGGTGGCAAGGGTCCCCGTCGACGGCGAGGTCGCAGGAGCCGGGGCGGTCGTGGCCGTCGTGACGCCGGTACGGGGCGCGACCGTGGTCGGAGTCGTCGCCGCTGTGGTCGGAGCCTTGGTCGTGGTGGGGGCGGTCGGGGTGGTCGTGGGCGCAGCCGTGGTGGGAGGAGCCGACGACGCAAAGGAGATGTTGGCGACGCCGCTGTCATTGGCCTCGTCGCCGTAGGTCAGGGTGCACACGTCACCCTTGGCCACCTGTGCTGCGGTGGGCGGGCAGGGGTACAGGGCGGCATCCGCGGTGGGGCTGTTTCCGTTGGCGTCGGTGGCCGGACACGTCGCCGCCGCGGGAGCGGGCCCGCAGGGAGGCCCGACGGTTCCCTCCACCACGGCGAACATCGTGGATATCGTCCCCGAGGCAGTGGTCGTCACGAGCTTCGACAGCGACGGCGCATTGCAGCTCACCGAGATGTCGGAGTTGACGACTCCGCCGACATGCACGTTGGGCTGGCCCGAATCGCTGTTGCACTCGAGGATGTTGCCGATCGAGGTGGCGCTGAAGCCGCTTCCGGTGATCGTGACGGTCTGTCCGTTGGTCAGGCCGGTGTCCGGGGTGATGGTGATGGTGCCGGTGAGACCGGTGGCGGCAGAAGCCGACGCCGTCCCCGCCACGATGGTGAGTCCGGTGATGGCGAGCACGGTGCCGGCCACGACGCCCACTCTCGACAGCATCTGTCGGCTGCCGCCAGACCGAGTCCCTGCGCGCTCCCTCCCAATACCCACAGCGTCCTTGGACACGAGTCACCCCCACGAGACGCGACGCGCCTCTCTCAATTCTTTCTCCGTCCAGGATATTTGAGCACCGATCGGAAGACATCATCACTATTGAGGAGCCAGTATCACTATTGAGGAGCCTGTCGGGGGCGTTCCGACTGCGCGTCGACAGCCGACGAACGGTGTGGACGGGATGCCACCGCCTCTCGTCGTCGGCGAATAGGCCGCAGAACCTAGTCAAAAATGATGATTCCGGTTGTGCCCCGATCCGCGTATCCTGACTCCTGGAGACGTGGATCCGGGGTGCAACGCGCGGTTCTGTCGGCGTTCGTCGCAACCGGTCGACTGGGGGGTGAGCTGTGAGTGGGTCGTCTGGCCGGTCGATGATCGCTACCGTCTTTTCCGGAGGACGCGAGGCGCGGGCCAAGATCCTCATGATCGTCGCCACCATGCTCGTGGCGGGGGGATCGGTCCTTCTGGTGACGACGCTCGGAGCCAGCAGCGCGGCGTCGGCGGCGACCGGTCTCACCGGCACCATCAAGATCACGCCCAACACCGGCTTGACCAACGGATCGGTGGTCACCATCACCGGTTCTGGCTTCACCAAGAGCTCGATCGGCAACATCCTCGAGTGCAACGACGACCCGAGCCAGCCCAACGTGATGGTAGGCGGGCTCGTCAACTCCGCCATCCCCGTGGGCTGCATCGCACCGTCGCTGTCGAAGCTCGTGACGACCAGCGCCACAGGGACGATCTCCACCACCTTCACGGTGATCCAGGGAACGGTCGGGCCTCCATGTGGTCCGTCCCCCGCAGCGGCGACGTGTCCGGCCACCGACGCGGCCGGGAAGAGCCCAACCGCAGATGCCGCCTTGTACCCCTGTCCCCCGACCACCGCCCAGCTGGCCAAGGGTGACACCTGCCAGCTGACCTACGGCGACGAAGCCAACGACAGCGGGGTCGGCAACATCACCTTCGCCTCCCAGACCACGACCACGACCACAACCTCCGGGGCCACCACCACGACCACGGGGGCCACCACCACGACCACGGGAGCCACCACCACGACCACCGGGGCCACCACCACGACCACGGGAGCCACCACCACGACCACCGGGGCCACCACCACGACCACGGGAGCAACGACCACGACCGAGGCGCCCACAACGACCGAGGCGCCCACCACGACCGAGGCGCCCACCACGACCGAGGCGCCCACCACCACGACGCCGGCGTCGACGACGACCACGTCGGGCACTCCCACCGCCGTCACCGGGGCCTACGAGCTCTTCTGCCCGAACACCCCGGTCGGCAACGTGGTGCTCAACGACGCCGTGACGTCGGCCGGGCTGTCACCGGCCGCTCCCACGGCGGGGCAGTCCTTCAGCGTCACGGGTTACCAGACGATGGTGAACCTCCCCGAAGCCCTGGCCAGTGCCGCCGCGTCCCTGCAACCCACCCTGGAGGGCTCGGCCACGGCCCAGATCGACGCCAGCGGCGCCACCCCGGCCACCACGCCCCAGGGGCCGCTCAACTTCAACGTGCCCATCCCCAGCCCGGTTCCGGCGGACGGCATCGCCCTGTCGCTGCCATCGACGGCCGCGACCGTGGGCGGCTTCACCGCCACGAGCAGCAAGATCACCATCCAGGAAGACTCCGCCGCCAGCCTCACCATCTCCGTGTCGGGTGCTCCCCTGACTTTCACGTGCACGGCGTACCCCAATGACAGCGTGACGCCCTCGGGCATCACCACCTCGTCACCTACCGCCAGCCCCATCGCCCCGGTGATCGCCGTGGCCGGCGGCGGATCGACGACCACCACCGCTCCTCCTTCCACCACGACCACCAAGGCACCCTCCGGTGGGGGCGGCAGCGGCACGACCGCCCCCACGGCCAAGCCCGTCACCGCTCCTTCGAGCAGTCTGGCCTTCACGGGAGCCGGGCCCGGGATCGGGATCCTGAGCGTGTTGGGCGGGGCACTGGTCCTGCTGGGCTTCGCGTTGCTGGTCCTGGTCGACGCACCCCGACGGGCCGTGGCGCAGCTCGCCACCCTGGGGCTGTCGAAATGGCGTCAGGCGGGCTCGGGTGAGTCGAACTCGGGCAGGCTCGCATCGCTGATCCCGGGCAACAGCCGCCAACTCCTGCAGTCCGGGATGCGGATGGCGAAGCAGACCGCAGGCTGGCTCCTCGGGCGCTGAGACGCCTGGGGCCGGGCGCTACGCTCCCGACCCGCAGCTGCAGATGCAGATGCAGATGCACGCCCGCACGTAGGCGACGACGTCCTCGGCACTGGTGAAGGCCAGGCGGCCGGC
Organism: uncultured Acidimicrobiales bacterium; assembly: GCA_963848335.1. GTDB lineage: Bacteria > Actinomycetota > Acidimicrobiia > Acidimicrobiales > UBA8190 > Chersky-840. Next base: position 403,805 of record CAWKDD010000001.1, on the reverse strand, counting down.
GACGACGTCGAGCTCGAGGGTTCCCCACGCTCGCCGCACCAAACTGCCGGCACTGGCGCCCCGGGTCCACCAGTCCGTGGCGCTGGGCGTGGGCCAGGACGCCGGGCTGCGCCACGATCGGGACCCGTCGGCCCAGGGCCGCGGTGATCAGGTCCTGCGGTCTTAGAATCCGTCCGTGATCCGGAGCGATCGTTCCCGGGACCGGTCCAGGGGCCCCCGCACCCCGACTTTCACGTGCCGGCGGGGCACGACCCGGGCCGCAGCCGTGGCTCTCATGCTGAGCGCAATCGCTCTGACCGGCTGCGGGGTCGTGAAGGCGGCTTCCAAGATCGTCCACAACGTGGAGGGCAACAAGGCCACCATCGACGCCTTCACCAACAAGGTGCAGGCGGGCGAGGCCGCGACTTTCCAGGCGACCTATGTGACGACGGGGAGCACACCCACCACGATCGTGTACGCCGTGCAGCCGCCCCAGGGGCTCGCCTTCAAGGAGACGCCCACCGGCGGCACCAGCAGCGTCGACCTCATCGTGAACTCCACCGGTGAGTACTCGTGCTCGCCCCCGGCTGCGGGATCGGGCGCGTCGTGGTCCTGTCAGAAGTTGGGGGCCGCCGACGCCGCCACCGAGAACAAGATCTTCGAGATCTACACCCCTGCGCATTGGACCGCCTTCCTGAAGGACTTCTCCCTCGCCGCCGGACTGGCCGGGGACAAGGTGAGCTCGTCGACGATGACCGTCAACGGCTTCGCCATGCAGTGCGTGGACCTCGTCGCCCCGGGGGTGCCGGGCACCAGCACGATCTGTACGACGGCCCAGAACATCCTGGGCTACGTCAAAGTCGCATCGGACGCCACCAGCTTCGAGATCACGAGCTATTCGGCGTCGCCGGCCGCGTCACTCTTCGAGCTCCCGGCGGGGGCACGGATCACCACCCCACCGCCGGGCACGACATAGGGCCCGGGGAATCACCTCCACCCCTGAAGGGATGCGACGGTATGCTCGGCTCACCAGCCGTCAGTGACACGAAGGACCGGCTCCGAGCACCTGTCGACAGAGGTCTGACCATGAAATGGCTCTCCAGAACCGTCGCCATCGTTGTGCTCGTGTCCGTGGGCCTCGGGCTCCAGTCGGTTCCTCGGGCCCAGGCGGCATCGTGGTGGATCCCGCCACAGGGCAATCAACCGTGGCAGTGGGAGCTCAGCCATCCCCTGCGCCTGTCGAACGCGCGGGACATGGGCACCGACGACAAGGTCCCCGACGGTGCCCACGCGCCGGATCCCGTCATCTATGACATCGACGGCATCATCAATCCGAAGTCGACCATCACCGCGCTGCACGCGCAGGGCAAGCACGTCGTCTGCTACATCGAGGTCGGAGCGGCGGGCGACTACTACTCCGCGGCTCAAGAGGGCATATCCTCCACATACTACGACCAGCTCCGGTCGGCCGGCGAATTCGGGAAGAAGGTGTCGGGGTACCCCGAGTACTACCTGAACATCCAGTCTCCGGCCACGGTCTCCATCATCGAGTCGATGATCGCAAGACAGTGCGCGGCCAAGGGCTTCGACGCCGTAGAGACGGACATCGACGAGGAGTACGCCGACACCAACACCGGCTTCTCCTTGTCGAGGGCCGACGAAGAACGGTACATGACGACTCTGGCCGACTACATGCACGGTCTCGGGCTGGGATGGTGGATCAAGAACCCCGACGACACCGGCGACCGCTATGCCACCGATATGTACCCGTTGGCGGATGCAGTGCTGACCGAGCAGTGCAACCAGTACGCCACGTGCGGGGCGCTGTCCGCCTACGTTGGCCACAAGGCGGTCTTCAATGCCGAGTACCACCTCAAGACCTCGTCGTTCTGCGCGCAAGACAACACCCGTGGGTTCAACGGCGCCCGGTTCAACCTCGGCCTCACCGGTACCAGAAAGCCCTGCCGCTGAACCTGGGAGCCAACCTTGTCCACCGGTGAGATCACCAACGTCGTCATCGGTGTCGTGATCGTGGCCGTGCTCGTGGCTCGGCAGATGCAGACCCGGCCGGTCCGCGAGGGCTCGGTCGTGCGCATCGTCGCCATCCTCGGGGTGATCGGCGTCGTCGAGATCGTCGACTCCACCAGGGGCCACTCCCTGGGTGTGGCCACGGCGGCATGGATCGTGGGCTCGCTGATCATCGGTGGCGCCCTGGGGGTCGTGCGGGCCCTGACGGTCAGGATCTGGCGCGTCGAGGACGGTTCGGCGCTGCGCCGGGGAACGGTTGCAACTGCGCTGTTGTGGATCGTGGCGCTCGGGGCGCACCTCGCCATGGAGATCGGCATCGATCGATCCACCTCGATCGCAGGGCTCGGCGCCTCCACCTTGTTGCTCTACCTGGCGGTCACCCTCGGGTCCCAACGCGAGGTCATCAGGTGGCGAACGGCCCGTCTGGCTTCCCGGCCTCGGTAGCGACCGGCACTCCCGCGCCGGAACGGTGCCAACGGCTGCGGACCGACAGCACGACTGTGGTCAATACCACAGCGTGGTCACATCCCTCGACGCAAAGGGGCTGGCGTCTGTCTGTTGCACCTGGCAGGCGGCGGTCCACGACGGCTGCCCGGACTGGGGGGCGTGACAGTCGGCCACGGACTGCGCAGGCGCAGCACGCTGGCACGCATAAGGCCCGAGGCCACCCCAGGCGGCGGAGACGAGCAGACAGACCTCTCCGCCCGAGAGCTCCATCGCCCAGGGGATCTTGGACGTCGGCGCCGGTTCGTCGGCGGTGACCGACGTCACGGTGAACCGGACCACGTCGTCGGAGGTGGGGCTGGTCGGACACACCAGCGGCGCCGTCGTGGATGATGGACCGGCGAAGCAAGGGTCGTAGATGCCCCCCGGAGTGCCGAAACAGCGGTAGGAGAACCGCCCGGCAACGCCGCCGCCGTAGCGGATGCAGGTGCCGGTGACCTGGCTCGTCACGTGCAGGCTCGCTTCGATCCCGGTCGCCGTGAACGGGTTGTAGGTGACCTGGCGGGTCCCGACCGAGGGCGGTGTGACGGAGGTCGTCGACGTGGACACGGGCGTCGGTTGCGTGGTCCCGGGAGCGGGCTGTGTGGCCGGTGTCGGGCCGGGGGCGAGGCGCGAGCTGCGCGGCCCGTACACCACGACGAGGGCGGCTGCGACGACAACCACGGCGGCGGCGACGGCGGCGACCAGCACACGGAACCCCGGGCGGGACCGGCTTCGGCGCCGAGGCCCGCCGCGTCCGGCGGCGAACTCGGGCACCACGACGTGCTCGCTCACGTGGCGCACGAAATCCCCGAGGAGCCGGCTCGTCGGATCGGGACGTCGATCGTCATCCACGAGGGGCCTCCTCGACGCCGAGCGAGCGCTGCAGGGCATCGCGCCCGCGCCACAGCCACGACTTCACGGTGCCTTCGGGCGCACCCATCTCCCGGGCCACGTCGGCCACGGGCAGGCCCACCACGTGGTGGAGCAGCAGGGCGTAACGCTGATTCACCGGTAGCGCCCGCAGCGCCTTCTGCACGTCGTGGCGCATGGCCGGGTCGTCTTCACGGGCCGCCCCGGGCCTGTCGGCCAGAGGCCGGAGCCGGCGCATACGCCGCCAGCGGCTGATGGCCAGGTTGATGGCCACTCGCCGCACCCAGGCCTCGGGCCGGTCGTAGGCGCCGAGGGACTCCCATCGCTTCCAGAGCCGGCCGAAGGCCTCTTGGACGGCCTCCTCTGCCGCGTCACGGTCGGCGGTCACGACCGTCACCTGCCCGACGAGGCGGGCAAAGGACGAGGCGTAGAGGTCGGTGAAGTTCGTCGTAGGCACCCAAGCGTCCTCGATCTGCGATCCAGCGGCCACACCGCATGGTCCACACACGCCCCGGTGACCCGTGCGGTTGCAGTCCCGCCCCGAAACTGTGACGTTCTCAGCCCGGCGTGGTGGTCGCGGACTGCGGCGGCGGCCCGAGCATCAGATGCCAACGCTCGTCGACGGCATCGATCACGGCGTGGGCGAGCACTCCGGCCCCCGCCGGCGTGAGGTGGACGCCATCGGGGGTCCGCAGGACCACAGGTTGGCCGGTGGCGCCGGGCCCGGTGGTTTCGTAGCCACCCGAAGGACTGCCCAGCACCGGGGTGGAGGGGACGTAGAGGGCCCCGGGGAACGCGGCGCTCTGGCTCCGGTAGATCGCGTCCTCGAGGTCCATGGCCGCATCGAGGTCGGGATCCGCCATGGGGGGCATACCGACCCATACGACCCGGGCACCTGCCCCGGTGGCCTCCCTCACCACGTCGTCGACGCGCCCGGAGTAGGCAGCGACCCAGGCCGGGGTGCCCGGAACGACGGCGTTGCCGTCCACACTGAGGCCCTGGTCGTCGTTGGCACCGATGAACACCACGACGACCTGGGGACGGTCCGTGTCCAACAGCGTGGCGAGGTGCGCCGGCCAGTCGTAGTACGAGACATTCGACAGGCCCGAGTCACCCAGTGAGGCGACGACAATGCGGGCCATTGCCGTGGCATCGAGCTGGGACCGGAGCTGGTCTCCGAGGTCGATCCCGAGGGAATCCCCGATCTCGAGCACGCGAAGGGGCGAGGCGGCGCTAGGAAGGAGCGGAGGCAGGCTCCGGACCGTGGTCCGTGGTCGTCGCCTGGTCGTTCTCTGGCGCCATGGCGGGGCGTGCCACGGCATCGCCGTCACCGAGCCGGGGCGAGGCCTTCGCCATCGAGACGACGGTCACCGCCACCACGATCAGGGCGGCTCCGAGCGCCGCCGTCACCACCAGTCGGGGCCACAGACGGGCGCCGGACGGGAGCGAGCAGCTCACCGTCCAGGTTCCTGGTGCATGCTCCTTTCACGAACCACGTGGCGGTGAGGTTGCCATGACCATCGCGATACCCATGGGCGATCTCGCGCCCTCGTGCCGAAGGGGGAGAGACCCTCTGAGCCCTGCGCTCCTAGGGCACGAGCTCGGATTCGATGGCGGCGCGTAGCGCGTCGAGGGCGTGGCGGCGGGCGCGCAATTTGGTGGCGGCGTGGGCCGCGGGATCGAGCTCCGCCAGCGTCGCCGCCGCCTCCAGCCCGGCGGTCCGGATGTCGGCTGCCGGGACCACCTGATCGAGGAATCCGGCAGGCACAGCTCCTTGCGGCTCGTACATCGTGGCGTTGACCACGGTCCGGTCGAAGTACGAAGGATGAAGCCGATGCCTGGCCAGCTCGATCGCGAACCAGGGGACCGTCAGGCCGATTCTCACCTCGTTGAGCCCGATACGGAAGGGGCCGTCGGCCCCGATGCGCATGTCCGAGGCGAGGAGCAGGAATGCGCCTGCCGGATAGGCGTGACCTGTGCACAGAGCGACCACCGGCCTCGGGAAGGAGAGGATGCGCTCCGCCAGCGTCGCACCCAAGGTCAACATCTCGAGGAGCGGCTCGGGGCCCCCGGCGATCGTCTTCAGGTCGAAGCCGGCAGAGAAGTAGCCGTCGCGACCCGTCAGTACCACGACCGCCCGGTCGCGCTCAGCCTGGTCGAAGGCGCCATGGATGGCCCGGAGCATGGCGATGGAGAACACGTTGACCTTGCCGTCGTCCATCACGATGGTGGCGACGGACCCATCGAGCCCGTACGTCACGAGTTCACCCATGCCCACTCCGTTCCGCCGTCTGGTGGTCAGCGTATTGTTGTCGAGCCTAGGTTGGCGGCCGTAACGGAGGAAGGGGATCGCGAGCATGGACGTCAGGTCGATCGAGGACATGGCCCCCACCATCGAGCACAACGGAACCACGCCGGTGTGGTGGCTGGTCCCACCCCAGGAGATGCGGGCCGCCACCGAGGGCGGCTTCCTCGAGCTCGTGAGCGAATGGGAGATCGCCGGTGGTGGAGCTGTCGACGCGCACTCCCACCCGACCCATGAGTTCTACTACATCATCTCCGGGCGCGGGATCATGAAGATCGGCGACGAGGAGCGCGAGGTCCACCCCGGCGACCTCGTCTACACACCGCCCGATACGACCCACAGCATCTGGCCGGCCAGTGAGAACGCGCCTCTTCGCGGCCTGGCCTTCGCCATCGGCGTGCCGGGAGCCGGCAAGGTCGATTACAGCTGATCTCCGGTGGCCGGCCTCGCGCCGGGCACGCCGTGGCCAGCGGCACGGCGAGTCATCCGGCCGGGCTACCGGACGGTGCCTCCATCGCCGGGCACGCCATCATCGATCCGGCCGGCGCCGGTGGTGATGTCGCCGTGGGCACCGACGTCGATCCAGTGGACCCCGGCACAGACGCAGGCAACGTCTCAGGGACGGGTACGGGTACCGGCACGGACGCGGACGTCGGTGCGCTCCCCGGCGTGGATGTGGGCACCGGTGCGGGCACGGGCGTCGGCACGGGCGTCGGCACGGGCGTCGGCACGGGGACGGGCGTGGGCGCCGGGAACGTGGCGGTGTCGATGACGGCGCCCGACGGGTCCAACATCTGGAGCGTGCCGCGCACGTCGTAGGGCCCCGTTCCCGAGGACGCCACCGACGGGTCGATCTGGCGGGCGAGGACCACCACACCGTCTACCGGAGCCATCTCGTCGGTCGATCCGTCGGCGAACGTCATCTGCGCGCTGGCCACCTCAGGCCCGACCGCAGCCGCCACCCACCACACCGGCGCCCCTTCGACTACTCCGAAGGCGTCCGAGACCGTGGTGATCGGCATGGCTGCGGGACCCGGCGTCGTCGAGAGGTCCGGCTCTTCGAACAAGACCCCCTGGCCAACGGCGGCGTCATCCGAGAGCTCCAGCGACACTCCGGGATCTGTCGGAGCACCCCCTCCCACCACGCTCCCGGAAGAAGGAGGGCTCGATGACGAACCCGACGAGGACGCCGCGTTCGGGTCGACCGGCAGTGGTCCGCAGGTGCACGTCCCGGCCGGGGGCAGGCGGTAGGCCCGGATGGTCACACCGTCCGCGGTGGTGCGTGTGAAGAGGTGGGTGGCGCTGCCCAAGGTGGCGGTGCCCCCTGCGGGGTCGGCCACTCCGGGGACCATCGGGCAGGCCATGGCGCCGGAGCCTGCCAGAGCCGACGCCGCCGTCGCAGAGCCGGCATCCGGAGCCACGAGTTCGCCTCGGTCCGCCGGGTTTGCGCCTGCGGCCGAGAACGCGAGGTACCCGCCCGCGGTGGCGGCCACCACTACCGCTGCGGCCCCCACCCCCAGGAGGCGCACGTGGTGACGACGACCCCGGAGGGAGGCGATGTCGTGGGTGATCTGGTGGCCTTGCGTTCCACCTCTGCCCGGCCGACCTCTGCCTGCCATGCGCATCGCCATCACCTCCACCACCGGGACCGGTGGCTCGCTCGTATGCACAGGCTTGGACGAGCGGCGCCCACCAGAAGTTCCCAGCCGCCACGGCGGGCCACCCGCCGGCACCGGTCGGCTTCCGGTCGAGGGGTGCTCGGCACGAAGGGCCAGTGCGGCCTGGTGACGGAATGCCGATCAGGTGATGTCGGAGCGCAGAGTGGTGGAGGTACCCACGAAAGCGAGGGCCACGCCGTAGACCAGGAGCATGGCGGCGCCTCCCCACCAAGGCAACAACTGAGTGGCGCCTCCTCGGAATGTCGTGCGTCCCGCATCCTCGAGCGCCGTGGCGGCCTGACCGGGGAGGTACTCGCCGATCGTTGGCCAGATGGCCCCGACGATCGTCTCCACCACCAAGGTGAACCCCAGGCCGACCACGATGGCCACAACCTGGTTCTTCAGCAATGCCCCAAGCCCGAGCCCGTAGATGGCGAACAGACCCGTCCCGAGCACGACCCCGGGCGCGATCCGCGACCAGCCGTGCCACATGTTGTGCACGTTGGCCACGAAGTACTGACCGTGCTGAGAGCGGCACAGGGCCTGCGACATCCCCTGCGCCACCTCGATCCCGTGAGGCAGGCCCCCCAGCGTGACACATGAGTGCACCTTCACGCCGACGAGCACGAAGCCGACCACGAGACCCATCACCATCGTCACCACGCCCAGCGCAATGCCGCCACCGAAGCCGATCCCCAGCTTGGCGGTCACGACGCGCCCGCGACGCGGCTCCGCCAGGAACGTCGGGGTCACGGTCTTGTGGCGGTACTCGCCGGTGATGATCAGCACACCGAGCACCAGCGCCAGAAGACGAGAGTTGTCGAGCACGGAGAAGACGTTGGTGAACCACTGAGAGGATCCATGCGGGACGATGCCGGCGGTGCCGCCACGCCGCCCGCCGGGGGCAAATGCGATGGCGAATCCGAACGCGAGGTCGATGAGAACCAGGATGCCGAAGAGGACGAAAGTCGACCAGATCGTCCACAGCTTGCGGACCTCGGCAGCGAGCAAACGGGTCATCGGGACTATCGATCGGCCTGGCGCAATGGCGGCGGTGGCGCGGGAGGAGCAGGTGGTCCGTCACCGAGCTGCCGGTAGTCGCCCATCAACCCGGCAGCGTGACCCGGGTGCATTCCCTCTCCCCCGGTGAGCTCGAAGAACAGGGACTCGAGCGACTCCGTCGACGAGGCCATCTCGTGGACTTCGATCCGGTTCTCCACCATGATCGGACCCACCACCTCGGGGGCGCAGCCTTCGCAGACCACGTAGCCGTCTCGGACCGAGGCTGGAAGTTTCGCCGCGTGCAGAGCCTGTACCAAGCGGTCCGCGTCAGGCGTCCGCACCCGTACGGCCTGTTTGGTGCCGGCCAGCAGGTCCTGGAGCTTCCCCTGCGCGGCCAGGCGTCCTGCCGCCAGGACGATCACGTCGTCCACGACAAGCTGTGCCTCCGACAGCAGGTGCGAGGACACGATCACGGTGCGTCCCGAACCCCCGGCCCCCGTCCCTTCCGAGGCGTACCACTTGAGGAAGTCACGGAGCCAGGCGATGCCCTGAGGATCGAGCCCGTTCGCCGGCTCGTCGAGGACCAGGATGTCGGGCTTGCCGAGCAGAGCGCGGGCCAGCTCCAGACGTTGACGCATCCCCATGGAGAAGCCGCCCACCCGACGAGCTCCGGCGTCGGACAGCCCCACGAGATCGAGGCACTCGTCGACCCGGCTGAAGGGAATGCCCGCCACCGTGGCGATGAGCTTCAGATGGTTGCGGGCCGTACGCGCCGGGTGGAACCCCGATGCCTCGAGGACCGCACCCACCCGCATGGTGGGATTGGGTATGTGCCGGTAGTCCTGTTCGTCGATCAGCACGGAGCCCGAGGTCGGGCGCACCAACCCGAGGAGCATCCGCAACGTGGTCGTCTTGCCGGCCCCGTTGGGCCCGAGAAAACCGGTTACCCCGCCGGGCTGTGCCTCGAAGTCGAGGTGGTCGACGGCGAGCACGTTGCCACCGAAGCGCTTTGTCAATGCGCGAGCTTGAATCGTCGGCATATCCGGCTCGTTCTCTGTCCGGTCGATCGGGCATCCGCACGGCGCGGCTTCGACAGACGACCCTACCTCCGAGAAACCTCCATTGTGTTTCATGGGTCTGTGCTTCATGCGTCGAAGCCACGGGACGGCCCCGCCATAGCTGATCTGGGCCGCTCCTCGACCGATTGATACGAAATTGCGGAAGATATCGGCGATGTCCGCTGTTGTACCAAGTGTCAAGGGCTCCGGAGACGGGGTCAGGAGCGGCAGGGAGGTTTGCCTATGATGACCTGCTCAATCCACAGCGCTGCCGTGTGAATAGCTACAGGGAGGTGTCCGGTGATGGTGTGCCGGGATGTTCCTCAGCGGTGACAGGTGCGTTGTCCGGAGTAACGGTGCCGGTCCGCACGAGGTCGTAGCGCCTAAGGCTTCGCTGAGTGTCCGCCCCTCGGTTTGGCATTGGCACGGGGTCGCTGATTGCAATGATATGATGGTTTCGCCCGTCTCGCCGACAACGGTGGGGCGGGCGGACTCGCGTTCAGCGGTAGCGAGCGTCTCGCTCAGCGGACCTTGACGACTGTCGTTCGCTGCGCCAGGTCGTGGTATCCCTGACGGTTTGGATTCCACAGGGGCGACAAGCCGCACATGATCCCCCATAGGTCGCCCACGAAGGCGAGGAGGGGGCCGATGACCGGGATCCAGATCAGCACCAACCACGGGTACAGGATCACCATCCGGATACCGGCGCGCCTGGGGTCGATGGGACCACCCGTCGCTGCATCACGGACGGCGATCCCGAGAGCCATCTGACCGAGTGACTGTCCCCGCTCGTTGCCTTCGAGGAGCGAGAAGTAGGCGATGCCGCCGATGCCGACGATCAAGTCCACGATCCACGCCGCCAGGCCGAAGTGGGTGAAGCCGTGGCTGATGGAGTGGCGGACGACGATCCCGATCAGGATTGAGTACGCGATTCCGATGATGATCCCGTCGATCAGGATGGCGACCAGGCGCTGCCACCATTCGGCCAAAGGACGGCCCTGGCTGTCCATCGGACCCGGGGTGTAGCCGAAGGGGGCTCCCACCGACGGCTGGCCGTAAGGAGGGGCGGATCCGGCAGGCGGGACGTAGGCGCCGTAGGTGGGGGGCGGCCCAGACGACGGGGGTGGGCCGGGCGGAGGTGCGTTGCCGGGGTGCTGTTCGGGGGGATACCACTTCCCGTCGGACGCCAACCACCAATCCGGTCCCTGCGAAACGTCACTCATGGTGCCTCCGTCAACGGAAGGTTCACCACTATTGGTACCACCCTTCCCTCCCCTCGGACGGGAATTCACCGATGTCACGAGGGCCCGGTGGCCCTCCCGGCACCGCATCTCCACCAAGAGCAACAACCGCCGACCGAAAGCTCGGCGGGGGCCGGTGTCCGGGCTCCCTTCCGGCATCAGTGCCGGGCTGATCATCGTGTCGCTCTCGTGTCAGGTCGAGGGCGACACGACGAAACTCTCTACCGGCGTCTGCACCCGTCGCCCCGAGGGGCGATCGCCTGTCAGTTCGTGAAGGGGCTCGAGTGTGGGCGGGCAGGTGGGGTGCGGAGGAACGGCCGGACGATGGTCTCCATGATTTGTTCCACCGTCGCCTTGGAGCTTGGATCCTGCACCAGGTCGTGATCCTCGTCGGGGTCCTCGAACAGATCGAAGAGCTGGCAGGGCACCAAGGCGTCCTCGTCGACGACCATCCGGAACTGCTCGGTCTCGAAGGATGCGAAACCCCAGTTCTCGCTGACCGCTACCGATCGGGGCGCCGGCACCTCGCCGCCGAGATGATCGAGGAGCGACCTCCCGTCGCTGGCCGGCAGGTCGGGGGCTCCGGCGATCTCGCGCAAGGTCGTCGGCACGTCGATGTGCTCGACGAGCGCATCGACGACACGCGGCGGACAACCGGCAGGTGGCCGTACGATCAGCGGAACGCGCACAGCCTGCTGGTAGAGCACGCACTTTGACATCAGGCCGTGATTACCACCCATCTCGCCGTGGTCGCTGGTATAGATCACCCATGTGTCGTCGAGGAGGTCCTTCTCCTCGAGTGCGGTGACGATGTGATCTACCGCGTCGTCGACGATCGAGATGTCTGCACTGTATGCACGTCGCATGCCACGAATGGCGCCGTCGTTCATGGTTTCCGTGTCGGACAGCCACATGAACGAGCTGAGCAACGACCCGTAGCGACCGGTCCCTTCGACTGTTGGCCGCTGGGTCGATCGTGGCATCGATATGTCGATGTGGCGGTAACGATCGACGGCCTCTCGCGGCGCATCCCACGGATCATGGGGACCGGGAAACCCGACGAATAGGAAGAAGGGCTCATTCCGGTCGTATTGCTCGATCCAACGCACCGCTTCCAGCCCGTGCCACGTGTCGATGTAGGCGTCGAGCGGTAGCGGCATCGGCGTCGAGTCCCACATGGGGACCCTCTTGGTGGCGTTCGCACCACTTTCGTTGTCCCCTTGATAACTGCGGTCCGCGATGTGCCTCTTGTAGATCTCGAGCATGCCGCGCTCGTTGAGGTAGTCCGTGTAGCGATTTGGTGTCTCCCCCGCGAATTTGTCGCCGGTCTCGAGGACCTCGGAGAAACCGAGGCTCATCAGGCGTCCGGCCAGTTCGTCGACGTGTTTGGCCTCCACAATCTCATCCCGGTACAGGTGGGCCTTCCCCACGAGGCTGGTGTGATACCCGGCGGCGCGCAACGCCCATACGTAGGTCGGTGAATCAGGGGCTATCTCCGCCCAGTTCGTGTAGACACCGTGATCCCGGACGTAGCGCTCGGTCATGAACGACGCTCGAGCCGGCATGCACAGTGGTCCTTGGCACGACACACGGGAGAACCTCACGCCCTCACCCGCAAGACGGTCCAGGGCCGGAGTGAGGACTCCCGGGTCCCCGGCACAGCTCATCATGTCGCCCCGGTGCTGGTCCGACATGACGAGCACGATGTTCGGCGCTTTCGATGGCAATGTCGTCCTCCCGCCCTCGCTGAGACGAGGCCCCGATCCGTGGCGAAACCCATCGGCGTACGACAGGTTATCCCCCGAGGACCGATGGCGCCCTGAGCCCGGGGCGAGCGGCACCCTTGCTCGGGACCTTCCCCGACTTGGGCGCCGGACCCTGCCGGTTACCAGGCGGAGAGCGTTGCCAGTTGCAAGACTGTTCGGCATGAACGTCTCTTTCTTGGGGAAACAGGCACTGCTCAACCCCGCTCCTCGGCCTCAAACCTGAGCCCAGGATTTTTTCGATGTTCCCTCGGGTTCGTACCGTCCTCTCGGTATTCCGTGCCGCGTTCGGAAACCCGATACTCCGCAGGGTCGGCGTCGCGTACGCGTTGTTCGGCTCGGCCGAGTTTGGAATCTGGATCGCCCTCCTGGTCTTCGCCTATGGGCACGGCGGGTCAACGGGGAGCATGCTGATGGTTCTGGTCCAGCTCATCCCCTGCATCGTCCTCGGTCCTTTCCTCGGTGCACTCTCCGATCGCAGACGTCCCAGTCGTGTGTTGTGTGTGGGCTACGGGTTTCAGGCGGTGTCCATGGCGGGAGTGGCTCTCGCCATCGGAATCGGTGCCCCGGCGATCGTGGTTTTCGTACTGGCGCCCCTCACATCACTGAGCCTCACGGTGACACGACCGGCCCAGGCCGCTCTCTTGCCGGCGATCGTCCGCACGCCCGATGAGCTGACCGCCGCCAATGTGATGAGCGGTTGGACCGATGGGGCCGCCGCCTTGGCCGGCCCTGGGGTAGTCGGAGTCCTCCTCGCCTGGCGCGGAACCGGTGCAGCGGTGAGCGCGATGGCGGCCATCACGGTGATCTCGATGATTCTCGTGGCCCGAGTGACCGGGCCGGCGGCCGCGGTCGCTTCCGGAGGTACCCGTGACAGAGCGGACGGCGGCAATAGGGAGGCCCGCTCTCTTGTCGATTCGATCTCGGATGCCCGACGGACTCTCGCATCCATGAGTACGGGCGCACGCTCCAATCTGGTGGTGACGGCGCGCAACCCGCAGATCAGGGTACTCCTGATGCTGCACACCTTCTACTTCGTGCTCGTCGGCGCCCTCGACCTGTTTTGTGTCGTCCTGGCCGAGAGCCTCTTGCACACCGGACCGGGCGGCCCGGGATTCCTGAATGCGGCCATCGGCGGAGGCGCACTGCTCGCCGGGTTCGTCACGGCCTTCCTCGTGGGCCGCCCCCACCTGGTCACGACCCTGACCGTCGCCCTGTCGGTCGCGGTGGCCGCCCTGGCGTGCATCAGCGCGATCCATAGCGTGACACTCGCCATACTCCTGATCGGCACTGTCGGTCTCGCTGGCTCGGTCTTCGACATCACCGGTCGGACCCTCCTGCAGCGGTCGGCCCCATCTGACGCCATCGCGGGATCGTTCTCGATCCTCGAATCCCTGATGGACTTCGGCCTTGCTCTGGGGGTTGTCCTCGTGCGTGTGGCGATCGCGATCGGAGGTGTGAGGGCAGCCCTCTTCACCCCCGCCGTCGTCGCCCTTCTCCTCATCGTTGGCCTGTGGCGTCGACTGAAGCGGATCGACGTTTCGGCGACCGTGCCTCAGGTGGAAATCCAGTTGTTGCGATCGATACCCATCTTCGCTGCTCTGCCGGCACCCTCGCTCGAGGCCATCGCGCGAGAGCTCCAGGCGGTGACGGTGTCACAGGGAACGGTCGTGATCAACGAGGGTGAGCTCGGCGATTGCTACTACGCAGTCGCGGAAGGCGAACTGGCGATCTCCCGCCAAGGTGGACTCGTGCAGATCGTCTCACGAGGCGATGGCTTCGGCGAGATAGCCCTGATCCGTGACGTGCCTCGACAGGCATCGGTGACCGCGGTCACCGATGCCTCGCTCTATTCGCTTCACAAGGAACTCTTCGTCCAGGCCGTGACCGGCCACACCGTTGCGGCGGCGACAGTGGGGACCATCGTCGCCGGGCACCTCGGGGAGGAGGATGGGATCCGATCAGACAGCGGTGACTGAGCACGTGACACCGCCCCTCAGCGATGACACGGTGAGCACCGGTTTCCGACACGCACAGTGATTGCCATCAAGGTCCCCCGGACGCGCGTCGATTCGTAATTCATGACAGCGACTCTCGGACTGCTCGAAGAGGATGGAGGAACCACCCTGGCCAGCGAGGAGAGGGATCTCGCCGTCGCCCTCAGGGAGGCGAATGATCCCGACACCTCACCGTGGCGCCTGGCGGCTCTGGCCAACCACGTTGACGCTGCCGTACGCGTAGCTGTCGCAGTGCACCGTTCCGCGTCGGCTCTGACCATTTTGCGCCTGCGACGGGACAGCGATCCCCGCGTCCGAGTCGTCTTGTCCGCATGTCGCGAGACAGACCGATGAAGGTCTGGATCGACCAGGATCTCTGCACGGGTGACGGGCTGTGCCAAGAGATCGCCCCAGCGGTGTTCACGCTGCTCGACGACGGCCTCGCCTATGTGAAAGAAAGCGACGACGTTCGGAGTGAGCCAGGCGGCGCAGCGGGAACGGCTCTCGTTCCCGAAGAGCTCGAAGTGTCCGTCAGCGAGGCCGCTGAGGAATGCCCGGGCGAATGCATCTTCATCGAACAGTCCTGAGCTCTGTCCGATAATGGGATCGGCTTGCGAAGGTCCGTCAGGGAACGAGACACTCTCCCCGCATGAGCCCAGGCACGACGGTCCTTCACTTCGCGGGTAGGGATGGCCTCCCCCTCGTGGGCGACAGTCGAGGCGACCACCGACATCCTCCGGTCGTCTTCCTGCACGGGGGCGGCCAGACGCGCTACTCGTGGGGCGGAACCGCGGCAGCGGTTGCCAGGCGGGGCTGGCAAGCGCTGACGCTCGATGCTCGTGGTCACGGCGACTCGGCGTGGTCGGACATCGGTGACTACCGGCTCTCGAGTTTCGCCGAGGATGCCCGTCTCGTCGTGGCAGAGCTCGATGAGCGACCCGTGCTGGTCGGTGCCTCGCTCGGCGGATTGACCTCGATCCTGCTGACAGGAGAGCTCGATCCCGGAGTGGCCCGCGGTGTCGTACTTGTGGACATCGTCCCCGACATGGAGGAAGCGGGAGCGCGGCGCATCGGGGCGTTCATGGTGGACCGTGCCAACACCGGATTCTCGTCACTCGAGGAGGTCGCCGACGCCGTCGCTACATACAACCCGCACCGCCGCAGGCCCACCGACCTGGCCGGCCTCAGGAAGAACCTCCGCGAGCGGGACGGCCGCTTCTACTGGCACTGGGACCCCAGGTTCATGTTCGCCGAGGGTGGATCGGGTCCCACAGAGATCCTCGATGTCGACCGGCTTCACGCCGCAGCCGAACGCATGGTCGCCGATGTACCGGTCATGCTGGTCCGTGGTCGGGTCAGCGACCTCGTGAGCGCACAGAAAGCAGCGGAATTCTGTGGGCGGTTCCCCGCAGTCGAGTTCGTCGACGTGTCAGGATCGGGACACATGGTGGCAGGCGATCGAAACGACGCCTTCACTGCCGCCATTCTCGACTTCCTCGAACGACACTCGTCCCACTAACAGACTCGCCCGGGAACCGATTCCGTCGGCCGCACCCAGGGAGGTCGACGGGCAGGGGGCAGTTTCCTTGTCGAAGCCATAGCCCTCGTGAATCTGCCTCTCCGTGGCGTCGACAGGCCCGTTTGGGCTGCGCGCTCGAGAGAGGCGGACAATGGACCCTGCGTGGTACCACTTGACACTAGCTTCAGGACTTGAAGAATCAAGAGTGGCACCACGCTGGACCGTGCCGCCGTGAACGGTCACAGGGCTGCCGACTGGAGTTCGAAATGCGTAACGGGGGGACATCGAACAACCGTCATCTTCTTCGAGCCCGAACGTGTGCCTCACGGGCATTGGCGGGAATTCTCGTCGTCGCCGGTCTGATCACCGCCTGGACATTCACAACTCCCGTCAAGGCGAGCGCCAGCGAAGGCTCTTCCGAAACAAGCCTGCTCACCTCGGTTGCCTGCACTTCGATGTCCACCTGCATCGCCGTGGGCGCAAATGGACAAGGGTGGTCCTACAACAGCTCGGCCTGGTCATCGGCCACACCCGTCGACTCCTCAGGGAGCCCCAGTTCGGTCTCGTGCGCCAGCTCTACGTCTTGCGTGGCCGTCGACTACTCGGGCCGGGCGATGACATTTGACGGGACAGCCTGGTCCGCTCCGAACGTCGTCGACCCCACGGGATTGCTCAGCTCGGTTTCATGCGCATCAAGCTCGTTCTGCGTAGCCGTCGACTACGCGGGCCAAGCGATCACCTTTGACGGGACAACCTGGTCCGCTCCGGAGCTCGTCGACCCCACGGGTCTGCTCAGCTCGGTTTCGTGCGTGACGAGTTCGTTCTGCGTGGCCGTCGACTTCTCTGGCCAAGCGGCCACATTCAACGGGACAACCTGGTCAGCCCTACGATCGATGGACCCGTTCGGCCTCGCCTTCCCGTCGGTCTCTTGCTCGTCAAGCACATTTTGTGTAGCCGTGAACTCCTACGGAGATGAGATCAACTACAACGGGTCGACATGGTCCATGTTGAGCCAGATCGACCCCCTCGGCGGGTTGACGGCTGTTGCATGTGTTGCGGGGTCTTGTACGGCAGTGGACCATTTCGGGAACTACTTGACCTACAACGGCTCTGCGTGGTCGACGCCCACACTGCTCGACCTCTTTGGTAGTCTGAACGCAGTCTCATGCTTCTCCAGCTCGTCCTGTGCGGCCGTCGACAGCAGCGGGAATGCGTTCGTCTTCGACGTCGTCCCGCCGACTGCAACAGCACAGCCACCGACCCTCACGCCGACGCCCGCCTCCACGCAGCAGCCAACTTCAGCGCCGGCCACAGGAACTCCGACCCCTGTCGCATCCTCGACGCAACCGACCCAGGCCTCGACCACACCGACATCGTCACCGGGGTCGGCTCCCGTCTCTGCGCCATCAGGGAGTGCGTCGACATCAGGTCCGTCCACACCTGGAACCACGAACCTAAGCCCCACCCCCGTCACTCCCCCGACGGAACCCACCCAGACGTCCACCACCCCAACCCAGGCCTCGACCACACCAGCATCGTCTCCGGCGGGGACGGCTCCCGTCCCTTCTCCATCAGACGGTCCGGTGACGTCGGGTCCGTCCACACCCGGACCGGCGAACTCGAGCTCGACCGCCTCGGCATCTCCATCGGCAGTTGACACGGCTTCAACACCGGTAGCCGGCAACCACATTCCCGAGACCAAAGCACCACAGCCTGCCGCCGCTGATCAGGTTTCGACCTCGAAACCCGCCGGTGACACGACCCCTCAGTCCCCCACTGTCCGACCACAGAACTCCGTGGCACCCAGTACCACCGTTCCGACCCGCGTTACGCCCCTTGTGCCGAACTCGGGGAACGCCGCGTCACCGAGCACCCCGGCGGGAGACGGATCGGGGGGTAGCGGGTCGGAATCCGCCTCCGGACCGCTGGCGTCGGCGAGTAATGCCTCGAGCTCGAGCATCGCGCTCCCGGCCACGCTCGTCGGAATCCTCATCGTTATCGGTTTCATCGTTCTTGCCCTACTCATCAATCCGGCAGGAGTCTCCCTTCAGGAGGCCGGCGACAGCCGGACCTTCTGGTACTCCAGCTATGCGGATTCCGACCGGCACTTTGTCGCCGTTTCCTCGCGGTGGATGGGTAGAGCGCATCGTCTCGCTCTGACCTCATGGCGGCGTGGCGTGGCGACGGCGACCTGGCTCCTGGGACGATAACAAATCGGCTTTCCTCCGGCCGGCCCGCCGGCCGAGAGGCACGCAACCGGTCTCAGCGTTCGATCAGGCGCATCTGCTCTTCGTTGTGGTGATCGCCGGCAACGGGGGTGAGTCTGTCGAGGCGGTCGAGCTGCTCGGCGCTGAGTTCGACGTCGTCGGCACCTACGTTCTCCTCGACGCGGGACACCCGCTTCGTTCCTGGAATGGGGGCGATGTCGTCGCCCTGGGCGAGCAGCCAGGCCAGCGAGACCTGCGCCGACGTGCACCCGACCTCGGCGGCAATTGCTCGGACCTCGTCGGCGCTCTTCAGGTTGCGCTGGAAGTTCTCCCCGGTGAAGCGCGGGTTCGTCCGGCGAAAATCGGAATCCGCCAAGTCGTCGATCGAGCGCACCTTCCCGGTGAGCATGCCGCGACCCAACGGTGAGTAGGCCACGAAGCCAATGCCCAGCTCTCGCAGCACGGGCAGCGTCTTGGCTTCGGGATCTCGAGTCCACAGCGAGTACTCGGACTGCAGAGCAGTGATCGGGTGGACGGCATGGGCTCGACGGATGGTGGTGGGGCCGGCCTCGGAGAGCCCGATGTGTCGGATCTTCCCCTCGGAAACCAGCTCGGCGAGCGTACCCACGGTGTCCTCGATGGGCACGTTCGGGTCAACCCGGTGCTGGTAGTACAGGTCGATGTGGTCCACGCCGAGCCGCCGGAGGGACCCCTCGAGGGCGACGCGGACGCTCGCGGGCGAGCTGTCGGGGGTGCCGGGGCTACGCCCGGCATGGGAGATCAAGCCGAACTTGGTGGCCAGCACTACCTGCTCGCGCCGGTCGACGATCGCTCGGCCGACGAGTTCCTCGTTGATGAACGGACCGTAGACCTCGGCGGTGTCGATCAGGGTCACCCCCAGATCGAGCGCTCGGTGGATGGTGCGGATGGATTCGGCGTCATCCGCGCCGGCGCCGGTGTAAGCGGTGGACATGCCCATGGTGCCCAGACCGACGCGGGAAACCTCCAGGGCTCCCAGGTTGATGTGCTTCATCGTCACTGCTTCTCCTTCGTGAATCGCCTCTCCAGGGCCTGTGGGAACCCCGGCGCACCGCGGAAGCGCCGTCGGGGTCTGGCCTCAGGTTGTGCCTTGGTACTCGGCGTCAGTTACGTGTGGTCCCCAGTCGGCCTCGGGCTTCGGGCTGTCACCGACACCTTCGGTGATGGAAAGGTGGGCCATGAAGTTGTCCGGGGCAGCCCCATGCCAATGCCACTCGTCTGATGGAATGAAGACAATGTCGCCGGGGCGGATCTCGGCGATCTCCTCTCCCCGGGTCTGCATCCGGCCCACGCCCTCGGTGACGTAGAGGGTCTGGCCCACGGCGTGGGAGTGCCAGGCAGTGCGGGCTCCGGGGGCGAACCGCACGAGGTTGGCCCTCACCCGTGAGGGCTCCTCACCCTGGACGACCGAGTCGATCCAGACATCGCCGGTGAAGGTCTCGGCCGCCCCTTTGACGGTCGGCTTCTTGGGCCGGATCTCCATACGTCTCTCCTTCATGTCGAATCAGCCCGGGACTCCGCCGCCCGGAGCCCATTGTGCACGACAGCCAAGGTTGGCGCGAGGCCGGAAGTCCATGTTCGCGATTCGTGCCCGGCCGGATGCCGAGCGCACCGAAGCAGAGCATGGGATCCTTGTCGCTCGAATCCGGCAGGAGGTGGCGTCATGGCGGGCCAAACGTTGGAGGCCGACGTCTGCGTCGTCGGGGCTGGCTTTGCCGGCCTGACAGCGGCGTGGCGGTTGCACCAGGCGGGTAAGTCGGTCGTCGTCCTCGAGGCCCGTGACCGGATCGGGGGGCGCATATGGACCGACCGACTTTCGGGGGGAGCGGTTGTCGACCGGGGTGGAGCATGGCTGGCCCCAAACCATGACGCTGCGCTCGATCTTGCGCGCCAGATGGGCGTCTCCACCTACAGGACCTGGGTACACGGCTCTCACCTGCTCGTCGACAATGGCCGGGTCCGGCGTTACACCGGCCTCATCCCCAAGATCAGTCCCTTGGCCGTCCTCACCATCGCGCTGGCCCAGCTGCGTATCGACCGCCTGGCCAAGAAGGTGCCGATCGAGGCGCCGTGGACAGCTCGACGGGCCGTCGAGTGGGACGGGCGCACCGTGGCATCGTGGCTCGAGCACAGTGGCATCCGCAACGGCATCGGGCGCGACCTGTTCGACATGGCCGTGCGCGGCTTGTTCGCCGCTGATCTAGGCGCGGTGTCCCTGCTCGACTTGCTCTTCTTGGTGCATGCCCACGACAACACCACGACGTTGTTCTCCATAGAGGGTGGGGCCCAGGAGAACCTGGTCGACGGGGGCATGGGAGCCATCGCCCAAGGATTGGCCGAGGCGCTGGGCGACGCCGTCCACCTGAGGACCCCGGCAGAGGCGGTGGCCCAGGAGGCAGATCGTGTGCGGGTCCGTTCGCACCAACGGGAGGTTGTCGCCACGCGGGCTGTGCTGGCCGTACCGCCCGCCCTCGCGCTGGAAATCGACTTCGATCCGGGTCTTCCCGAGGACCGCCGAACCCTCTACAGGCGCGCCATCGCCGGTTCGGAGACCAAGACCCTGCTCGTCTACGACGAACCCTTCTGGCGAGCCGAGGGCTTCAGCGGCCAGAGCGCCGAGCCTGGATCGGCCGCCGAGGTCACCATCGACGCGACGCCGACGAATGGCACGCCGGGGGTGCTGGCGTGCTTCACCTTCGGGGCGGTGGCCGAGCGCTTTGACGCCATGGCGGCCGAGGCACGGCGCCGTGCCGTGCTCGAGGCCATGGTCCGGCGCTTCGGTCCCAAGGCCAGCACACCCGTGGAGTTCGTCGAAACGGCGTGGTGGACCGAGCCCTGGACCCGAGGCTGCAGCATGGCCCACTTCCCACCCGGCATCCTCAGCCGCTTTGGGTGGCTGCTCCGTACGCCCTTCGGACGGGTGCACTGGGCGGGTACCGAAACCGCCACCCGTTCGCACGGAGCGGTCGACGGCGCCGTGCGCTCGGGCGAACGAGCTGCGGCTGAGATCCTTGCCTCAGACGAGTGACCTGACTGAACCTGCTCTTGGCCTGTTGGTTCTCGGAGAGTCGGCGTTCGTCGGCCAGCTAGTTGTCGGTGAGCGCAACCCGGGCCAGAGCTTCAACTGGTGCCAGGGCGCCGGGGGCTTGGGCCGCCACGACGGTCCGGCTGTCATTGGAATAGGCGTTGACGATCGAACGTCCGCCTGCGCTTTGGCCGAAGGCGCCGTCGCCGAGACCGGAGAGCGGTGGCATGGCTGGCGCTCCGGGGGCGTGCGCGACCTGCCCGGAGAAGACCGCAGGGCTCTGATGCGCAAAAATGGTGACGCCCGCATTGCCGGATCCACTCGTGTACTCACAGACGACCCCGCCGCCCGCTGTTGCGGTTTGGATCGGACCGCTGTAGGTGGCTCCGAGCGCTGCATTTGCCTGAGCCAACGTCGGGCAGATCGCGGCGCCTGTCGTTGTAGCCGCCGTGGTTGGGACGGCCACCGTGCTCGTGCTTCCTGGTTGCGCAGAGGTGGTTGAGGCGCCAGTGGTCGGCGAGGACGTTGAGCTGGCGCTGGGGCTGCTACTCCCCGAACTACAGCCGGTCAGGACCAAACCGATGATCACAGCGCCAGCTGCCAAAGACATGCGATTGTTCACCGCCGTGACCATACGACTCAGTTCAGGGTCGGACAAGTGTCTTGGGCACCGCAGGCTCCCCGTGAGCCTGCCACTAGGCATCTTCAGAATGGCCTCTCTTTCCGCGACGGGGCAGCCGACGTCCCCATCTGGCACCCCCATCCACCCAGTGTTCGGGTCTCCCATGCCGGCTGCCGGGGCACGTCGTTGTGCACGATGATGTCGGCGTGATCGGTCGGGCGGACTGTGTCGAAGTAGAACTCTTGGGAGGGTCTGTAGCGCTCGCGGTGGCGTCGCTCGACTTCGGTGGCGGATCCGAACAGCGCCAGATCTCGGGTCCGGGCGCGATCCAGTGTCTCCTCGACCGCGGCGGACACGAAGATGCGCAGGTCCCAACGGTCAATCAGCTCTGGGCGCAGGAGGAACACGCCGTCGAAGAGCAGCACGGCATCGGCGGGTGCCGTCGTGAGGGGCTGGGACAATGCGATCTCCGTGGAGCGGTCGTAGACCGCCTGTCGGAACCTTCGGTCTCCGCTCGGGCCCAGCGGATCGAGCAGGACCCGGTGCAGCGCGTCGAAGTCGAAGCTGTCGTAATAGCAGCCTTCGGCAGAGTATTCGCCGCGTCGATAGCGCAGTGACCGGGGGAGAAGGAAGCCCTCGATCGACGCGCGGATGACTTCGCGGCCCTGGGCGCGCAGGACGACGGCGAGCTCGTCGCCCAGCGTGGTCTTGCCGGCGGCAGGCGGTCCGTCGATGGCGACCCGCGTAGGGTGCCCGATCGTGACGGATCCGACCGCCTCGGCCAGGCGACCGAGCAGCTCGTCGCGGGTGCCGTTTTCCATGTCCTGGCGCCGTCCCCACCTTGTGAATCTCGCGTCGAGCCCACCCTATGCCGGTCTCGGCGTGTGTCAGGCTGAAACTGCCTCGCTGTCGACGAGGATGCCGCGATGGAAGCGGCCCGGGCGCAACATCATGGGCGCCCTTCGAAGACCAGGTTGAACGGCGTCTCGGTGGCCCGGCGGAACGACGTGAAACCTGCCGACTTGGCGACCTCTCGGAGTCTGGCCTCGCCCGCCTGGGCTCCCAGTCCGGCCCCAACCTCCTGTGAAAGCGATGCCGGGGTGCAAATGAGGGTGGATGCGGCGTAGAAGACACGGCCGATGGGGTTCAAATTGTCGGCCACGTCGTCGTTGGCAAAGGGTTCCACGAGCAGCCAATGCCCGTCATCTTTGAGCGACTGTCGGGTGTAGCTGGCGGCCCCCACCGGATCGCCCATGTCGTGCAGGCAATCGAAGTGGCACACCAGGTCGAAGTCCGTCTCCGGATACTCCTTAGCCGCGCTCACCTCGAAGTGAACCCTGTCTCCGACACCGGCCGCTTTCGCCTGCTCGGCGGCGTGACGAATCGAGGGCTCGTGATAGTCGAAGCCCCAGAACTGCGATGCCGGGTAGGCGGCGGCCATGATGATGGTCGACGCGCCATACCCGCAACCGATATCGGCAACTTTGGCCCCGGCCCGGAGCTTGGCGTCGGCCCCGTCGAGAGCGGGAATCCAGGACTGGACCAGGTTGGCGGCATAGCCGGGCCGGAAGAACCGCTCCGTCCCTTGGAAAAGATCGGGATCGTGCTCATGCCAGCCGATCCCGTCCCCGGTGCGAAACGCGTCCACTGCCTTGGGCACGATCCGCGTGGCCGCCATCATGGCCTGGAAGCCACCCATGACGTACGCCGGGCTCGTCTCGTCGGCCAGGGCGACAGCCTGCTCCTCGTTCAGCTGGTACCGGCCCGCCCCGGCGTAGTCGACGTACCCCGCTGCGGCCAGGCCGCTCGCCCACTCCCGCACGTAGCGCTCGGTGGTGCCGGTCTTCTGGGCGAGCTCGGCGGGTGTAAGTGCGCCGGCGCCCACCATGGCCCGGAAGAGGCCGAGCTTGTCGCCAAGGTTGACCAGCGCACCCGTCAAGATGGACCCGAAGTCCCCTACCGCTTGATGCACGTACCCCATCAGTTTGTCTTCGTTCATGTCTCATCACCTCCGCCACCAGGGCGATTGACCAGGGTTTTTGGGCCGTCGTCCGGACTAGTCGAACGACTTAGGCTAGTATCTTGTGCATATGACTAAAAGTCAAGGGCGCGTCAAGGTGCCCGGTCGCTGCTGTGCCACTCCTTAGGATCCGTTGATGGCCCGGGCCAGAGAGCAAAGACAGGTGTCAGAGGCACGTCAGCAGGCAACGGTGGCGATGCTGGACGCGGCCGAGCAGCTTCTCTACGAGGTCGGCTACGCCGGGGTGACCACCCGGGCCGTCGCCGAGGCGGCCGGCTTGAACCATGGGCTCGTGCACTACTACTTCGGCTCGATGGACGAACTGCTCTCCCAGACCCTCCAACGCTTTGTCGAGCAACTCGCCGAGGCTCTCGATTCGTTATATGCAGACCCAGGTCTCAGCTTTGCCGAGAAGTGGCGGCTCGGTTCGCAATTCTGGGTCGAGGAACCAACGTCTCGCTTCCCGAAGATTTTGCTCGAGCTTCTCGCCATGGGTTGGAACATGCCGTCTCTCCGGATGCGACTCACCGAGGTTCACGCCAGGTTTCGCGCCATCTTCGAGCGTCATTTCGGCCAGGCCATGCATGATTACGGACTTGACGAATCCAAGTTCCCGCTCAAAGTCATCGTGGCCGCCGTCACGAGCTACCAGCTCGGAATGATCGTCGAAGGGCTCTCGGGCGTCGAAGAAGGACACCGCGAGCTCCAGACATGGATTCAAGATTGGATCGATGGCCTCGAAGCCAAGCGAGTCCCCGCTTGAATGCCGGCACCGCCGGGCGGCGGTCTGTGTCCACCGAACTCCGTAGCGCCGGCGCGGATCCAGAGAGGTCTCACTGATCCCGGGTCCTCGGGTCCTGAACCGTCCATCAGCCAATGCCGGGAGAGGCCTCCGACGGTCCCAGACCCGTCCACCTCCTGCGGCTGGCCACCGAGGGGTACCCGGGGTCGACATCGCCACGGGTGACGAGCCTCGGCACGCTGCCGTACGCCGAGGTTGGCTGCAGGCAGGGGTTGTATTGCCCGCTGCTCCGGCTCACTGATGTCTCGACCGGCGTCCTGCGAGGCGTCGTTGCATTGGAGAGTGCCCTGCCGCTGTTGCGCTCGCGATCATCGGCTCGACGTTCCCACTCCTCAACCGGATGACTGGACCCGAGGTCGCGCGAAACGAGTGAACACACCGAACCCGTTTTCGAGAAGGTGCTCGATCATCGGAAGATTGATCTTCGAACGATGTCGGGCCCCGGACTTATGCTGTGCGCCGAAGGCACCGGAACAATCCCCCACGATCGGGCGGAGGGTCGCGGCTGACAGGCCGGGAAGACTGCATGGGATGGGCTCGGGCTGGCAAGCCCGATGGCTACCTTCTCGGCTCGTACCGCATCGCCACTGCCCCCGAGCCGAACTCCAGCCGGCTCACGAGCTTCAAGTCGACGTGGCTCGATAGCCCGGCGAACAACGTCGGCCCGTGGCCCGCGAGCCTGGGATGCACCACGAACTCGTACTCATCGATCAATCCCAGCTCCGTCAACGCCAATGGGAGCTTCACACCTCCCGCGAACAGCCCCTTGCCCGACTCCCGCTTGAGTTGCTGTACGGCCTTGCCCAGATCCCCGCGCACGAGTTCCGCGTTCCAATCGACCTGCTCCAGGGTGCTCGACACGACGTACTTCTTTGCCGCGTTGATCGTCTGGGCGAAGGCTTTCATCCAATCAGGTCTCGCTTCCTTCGGCGCCGGCGGCCGCCACGCTGATTCCATCATTTCGTAAGTCACCCGGCCAAAGAGAAGGGCACCGGCCTGGTTGAGGTTCTCGACCGCGTGAAGATGCAAGTCTTCGTCCGCGGGAATTGCACGATGATCGCAGCACCCGTCCAATGTGACGTTGATGGAGTACCGAAGGGGTCCCATTTCGCAAGAGTACCGCCGACGGGTTACACCGTCGATGTGTCACTCCATTAGTGGACTGCCGTAGTGTGGGATGGTGGCTGCGGCTGGGGCTTGGGAGATGACGGGTCGGCAGCGGTTGGCGTCCACACCCCGTTTCTCTCTGTCAGTGGCCTAACCGGTCCTCCGGGGAGGGAACCGCCGTGGTGAGCCCTTCGTCTGGACCAAATCGGTCGACGAGATCCTCGACAAGGCGTCCGCGGGCAAGCCACCCTCAACCGGATCGCCAAATCCGCAACACACCACAAGAGAACGGAGTGCGGAATGGACGTTGCCGAGCGCGAGGAGCGAGTGCGGAGGTTCGTCGACGAGGTTTGGAACCGCAGAAACTACGCAGCGGCCGCCGACCTCTACGGCGAGAGTTATGTCAACACGTTTGGGACAGGCCCCTCAGCCAGAGTCAAGCCCATCCGCCTACCACCAGGCTTTTCCTGATCTTCACTTGGACGTCGAGGATCTGATCGTGGCTGACGACACGGTCGTCCTCAGGGCGATATTCCGCGGCACCGACACAGGGGGATACGTGGGACGGGCGTCGACGGGGCGGGTCGTGGAGGAATGGGTGGTCACCATCATGCATTTCGAGGGCGACAAGGTCGTAAGGGAATGGATCGGAGCCGACAAGCTCGGCCTGTTCATTCAGCTGGGGGTTCTCGACGACCCGTGGCACAACGAGTAGCAGCCAATCGTCAAACAGCGACGCAGTGCCGATCGTCCGAACCCGGCAGGTGCACCACTCGTCCAAGCGAGTCCTTCCACAGCCGTTGTGCCTACATCGACTCCTGTCTCTTGTCAATCGCACGCCCACCGGCGACTACTTGGGTCTGAGAAACGCTTGAGTGCTATGTCCGCTCCAGAGATACCGGAACCATGCGCGCTAACGGCGTCTCTGAGCCACGAATCGGGTCCCCGGCCTGATTGACATCCCCGACCGTCAGGACGCAATTACTCGGAGCGCCACCGTCGATAGAGATCGGTGAGATCCTGTTTCGCTTCTGAAGACAGGTCATCAGGTTCGATGGCACCGGCCAACTGAATGGTCGTCCTGATTTGTTCCAAGTAGGCGGCACAGTTGGGGCACGCCTTGAGATGGGCTTCGAATCGGCGTCGGTCCCGCCGGGAGAGAGCCCCTTCGAGATAGTCGGTCACGAGTTCGACCGCCTGCTGGCACACGATGTCTCTCCGTCGCAGCGATAGCACGGTCAGCTCTTCCCCATCTCGGCGTCGAGGATCTCTCGCAGTCGCGAGCGTCCCCGGTGCAGCAAGAGCCGCTGGTTGCCGACACTGATTCCGAGCACGGCGCACGCTTCGTCGTGGGAGAGTCCTTCGACATCTCGCAACACGACGACCTGACGCTGACGGGGAGGCAGTTCATCGAGGGCCGCTTTGAGGATCGGCACCCAGGTGGCGGCGTCGAGACGGTCCTCGCTTTCCTCGGTCCAGCGGTCGAGGGGATCGGCCCACTGGCCCTGAGCGTCGAAACGGGTCGGGTCGACAGCTCGAAGCGTCTCAATCGAGGGATCGGAGGGCTCGTGGGCCCCGGCCGAGCGGGCGCGGTTGACGAGGATCCGAAAGAGCCAGGTCTTGAACGAAGAACGTCCCTCGAACTGCTCGACACCACGAACGACGCCCAGCCATGTGTCCTGGACGGCCTCTTCGGCTACGGCCTGGTTGGAGACTATGGAACAGGCCAGGCGAAACATGGGCTGCTGGTAGCGGGCCACCAGCATCACGAACGCCTCCTCGTCACCGGTGCGGACCCGGCTGAGCAGTTCGCCGTCCATCTCCACGGCGCGAAGCGTAGGGCTCCACGACCTGGCGCGGGTCGCGCCCAGCAGTCACTGTTTCGGTGTCTCGGATTGCGGCCGGTCCCCTGGCACCTGGGCATCGCCCTTCAGTCCTCAGTCCCCTCGGAGGCGTTACATCGGGAGGGTTCCCACGTCTGGTCCAGGCACCAACGTAACGCCTGGCCCCCCTTTCGGGACTGTATGTCGACACCGTGAGTCGTCGACAAAGGAGATGCACATGAGGAGATTCACTCGTCTGGCGCTGGGCGCCGGAGCGGCCCTGGGGCTTTCAGCCTGGGTGGCGCCTGTCGCCGGGGCCGAAGGGTTCCCGCCAGGATCACATTTCGGCGAGGGTGGCAATCACGCCGTCTTCGTCCAGACGGACAACATCGCCGGCAACCAGATCGTCGCCTATCACCGGGATCACGACGGCAGCCTGGATCCGGCCAACACCTACGCCACCGGAGGGCTCGGGGGCGTGTTGAACGGCTCGGCCGTCGACCATCTGGGCTCACAGGGCTCGCTGGCCTCCGACCCAACGCACGGCCTGCTCTACGCCGTGAACGCCGGCAGCAACACGGTGTCGGTCTTCTCGGTCGACGGCGACCAGCTCAGCCTGCGCCAGATCGTGGACTCGGGCGGCACGTTCCCGGTCAGCATCGCCGTCCACGACGATCTCGTCTACGTCCTCAACGCCGAAGGCGGCGGAAGTGTGTCGGGCTACTGGGTTGCCGACGGCAGGCTGAACCCGATCTGGGGGTCAACGCGCTCGCTGGGACTCACCATCCCCACCGACACGACACAGTTCACCCACACGCCGGGACAGGTGGCCTTCTCGCCTGACGGAACGCAGTTGATCGTGACCACCAAGGCCAACGTCGTCGGCAACGACATCGACGTCTTCGGCGTCAGGTCCGACGGCCGCCTCTCGCACTCCCCGGTGGTGAACTCTGAGCCCGGCACGGTTCCCTTCGCCATCACCTTCGACCAGGCAGGTCACCTGGTCATCGGTGAGGCGGGACCCAGCGCGGTGGTGACGTTCAGGCTCCACCGAGACGGCACCGTGGCCCAGCTCGACTCTGTGGCCAACGGACAGCCGGGCCTGTGCTGGGTCACACCGGCCGACCAGTTCTTCTTCACGGGCAACACGGCCAGCAACTCGACGAGTGGCTACGAGTCCAGCCCCAACGGCCAACTCACCCTGCTCGGATTCACTCCCACCGACCCGGGGACCGTGGACGGGGCGGCCACAGCCGACGGTCAGTTCCTCTATGTCCAGACCGGCGGAAAGGGGATTGTCGACGAGTTCCAGATCAATGCAGATGGAAGCCTGACCGAACTCGGATCAGTGACTGTGCCAGGCGCGGTCGGCGGCGAGGGCATCGTCGCCTTCTGAGAAGACCCAAGCAAGCGGCGGCGCCCAGGGACATAACGGGCGCCGCCGCTGGTGTTTGGGATGCGCCGTCGAGTCGCTCGCATGGGCCGATGCAGTCGACAGGTGCCGCCGGCCCGAGCACCGATGCCCGGACTCGCGCTTCTAGCCGCTATTGCTGACAAGGTCCACAATGGGCATGATGGCGGGTGGCTGCGCCAGCTCGATGCCCAGCTCCTCCATGACCGGCCCGAGGTATGTCAGGAACTCATCGACCGCTTCCTGGCTCTCCCAGACATCGAAGACCTGAAGCTGGCCATCTTCACCGAAGCATGAATGGAGCTTCATAGCGCTCTCAGGTGCCCCGGCCTCACGGAGATGATCACGCCCCTTGGTGTGCTGCGCAAGAGTCACACAATGCTGCGACGGCAAGCGACGCGCTCGACCCGCAATTGCTGGGACGGGTGCTGGGATGAGAATCGGGTTGCAAATGTAGCACGTACTGTGCTACATTTGCAGGATGACCCGGATCGGAGTCCGAGAGCTTCGCCAACACGCAAGCCGCTACCTGCAACAAGTGAAGGCGGGCGAAATCGTCGAGGTCACAGAACGGGGGAAGCTCGTCGCCCTCTTGGTTCCCCCCACCCCGGCGGTCGCGGTGCGGGACCAACTCATCGCCTCAGGTCGCCTCGAGCCTGCGAAGAGCGCGTTCCAACTTCCGGAGCGCCGACAGGTCGAGTCGGAGGACACAACCGCCAGTGACGCCCTTGCCGACCTACGCCGGGAACGACTTGCGTGATCTACTTCGACACGTCAGCGTTGGTGAAGCTGATCTTCGAAGAAGCCGAAAGCGCGGCCCTCGCAGAGTGGGTGACCCTGAGGCCGGACGTCCCCAAGATCAGTAGCGATCTTTCCACTGTTGAACTTCTCCGTACGTGTCGACGCGTCGACGCGGGTGCTGTTGGGAATGCCAACGTCTTGCTCGGAGGTCTGGACCTGCTTCCCGTGGATCGTGCCATTGTCGAGCAGGCCGCGTCGCTCTTCCCGACCGACCTCCGAAGTCTTGATGCGATCCATTTGGCAAGCGCATTGTCGGTGAAGGCGGATCTAAACGCTCTGGTCGCATACGACCGCCGTCTCTGTTCCGCAGCAACGGAATCAGGCATCGAGGTTGTCTCACCCGCCTGACTCCCGCTCATTTGGGTTCGTCACGAGCATGCCGTTCGCTGTTCGAGATCCGACCCCACGTGACGCTCTTTGGGATGAGGATGGAGATGGTCAGTGAAAGACCACATTGTGGTGGACCCTAGAGGACACTATTCAAACCCCCCTTCACCAGGGGAAACGGCGAATCAGAGCGGTGTCACATGGCCTGATTTGATCAATCCGCGGGTCCGAGCAGCTATCGGCGAGCTCTACGACTATGTCTTCGGTGCGTCCCGAGACAGCGCAACGATCAAGTGCCGTCGTGTTCCGCCTGACGGCTCGAGACAGGTCCAGCGCCGACTTCCGCCCGAGGAAATCGAGGAGCTCGTCGCCGCCTACCTGGCCGGAGCGACGGCACTCGCCTTGGCCGGCAAGCACTCCATTCACCGGACCACCGTCTTGGCCCTTCTCGAACGCCACCGGGTATCCAGACGAGGGCGGGTGCTGACCCCTGACCACATTGAACGAGCCGTCTCTTCTTACTCGTCGGGACGCTCCTGTGCCTCGATCGGCAAGGAGCTCCAGGTCAATCCCGAGACCGTCCGCCAGGCCCTGTTGAAGGCCGGCGTGGCCATGCGCAGGCCCGGGCGCCCACGAGCCACAAAGGGGTCTTGAACCACTTGATTGTCGATACCGGGCGCGTTGGTAACACCGGAGGTACTCCCCTACCCGGCTTCCTCTCGGCATGTGCGAGCGACCACGAAGCCACCGGATGAGCCGTCCGGAAGCGGGTGTGATCTCGATCGGCCTGATTGGTCGGGCTGGACCCGTCAGGGCGTACAGAACCGGCGATAGCAGCACCTTCCCGGTGCTCGCGCGAATTAGCACATCCTCCGACTAGCCGGCCAGTTGGCCTTCGGAAATCAACCCCTCACTGCCCCCTGAGGCCGCTCGACGACTGCAGGTCGCTGTTCCATCACCTTGCAGCTGGTCGAGCGCGGCGAAGCGGCCGGCCAAGGTGAGGACCAACGCCTCGATGGGTCCGGTGACATCCAACCGTCGCCGGCCGACCAATCCGCGTCGGTTGCGATGGCTTGAATGCCCCGGAACAGTTTCGCGCCGGGAAAGAAACGGTTAGTCCAGAGATCCCGGGCGACGGGAATCATTCGCTCATCGGGAATGTAGCGGGCTCGCTCCAGTGGTCGGCGGATATCCATTTGGTGGATGACTATGTCCTCGAGCATGGACAACGACGAGAGGCCAGGCAGATGCGTGCGAACAAGAACGACGCCTCGGAAGTCCTCGAGAAGCTTCGCGACGGAAGTCGCGCCTCGCTGTCGGGCATCCTTAGCGATATACCGGTTGATTCGGAATCCCGATGTCATGAACCCCCAGGCAGCCTGAGCAACGGTCATGCGGGTCTCGCTCACCATGTGTCCGACGACATCCCGAACTCGCCATCCAGCACAGAGCGAGGGGGCGTCCCATTGCGCGGGCGTGAGCGTTTCGAGCAGCTCCAATAGGGCTTGGCGTTCGTGGTTAACGTCGGTCCAGACATCGGTCCCGGTTGACATGAGCATGTTCCTTTCGTTCAGCGGTGTCGGGGAATCCTCCAAGGATTCCCCGACACGGTTCGGGCGATCAGTGCAGGGCCGGCTCCAGGTGCTCCGGCTCCAGGTGCTCCGTCTCCGACAGATCCACCGCCGGAGCGGCCGTTCCCCGGGAGGCGGCCCGCTCGGTCCAGATGTCGAGCACGAGCAGACTCAGGTTCGACACGACCGCCGCACCGATGATCGCCGTGATCAACGCCATGAGCCCGCTGGTCGCGTGGAAACCGAGTGCGGCTCCGACCACCGCACCGACACCCGCGGCACCGATGCCCTTGGCCCGCATCGCCTTCGGCGTGTCGGTGCGGACCCAGCCGGCGTAGACCCCGAGCCAGATCGGCACCGCGACCGAGACCACTGCCAGCAGCTGGTCGTCGAGCGGCCGGCTCGGCCAGAACCGCAGTACCAACAGTGCGCCGAGGAACCATCCGCCGAGTCCGAACACGATCGGACCGGCCGAACGGATCCATGCGCCCGTCTTGCGGCCGGTACCGCCTCGGCGGCGGATCCGGATCGCCAACACCACGAGCCAGATCACTGCCAACAAGGCGAAGCCGATCATAAACCCAAGGATGTCCTTGGCAATCGCTGCCTGCGATTGGCGATGTGGTGAAGCTGACCACGTTCGGGGTGTAGCGGGACGTGTCGACCTGGCCGGTGGCGTAGAACGTGGTCAGCAGCTGCGTGCTGGCGCTCGGCTCGTAGGAGTCGAAGTCGTCCACGTGCCCGAGCCCGGACAGGATGACCTGATGCCCGTTGGAAAGGTGCGGCAACAGCTCCTTCGTGGCGTTCTGGGCCGGTGTCTCGAAGTCGAGCGTCCCGCCGATGAGCAGCGTCGGGACGCTCGAGTTCTGCACGCTGGTGTACTGGTTCTCACCCGGGTTGGCCGGCCAGGCGTGCACAAGGCCTCCTGCCCCCCACAAGAACTCCCCGAGGGGATTGCCGATGATCGAGCCCCGGTCCGCGCCGGAGCTGAAGTAGCGCTCGACGGGCTGCGCGTCGGCCATCCCGATGCTTGCAAACTCGCCCCAGGTGAACGACTGGGGGAGGACGAGATCGGACAGCCATCGATAGCAGCCACAGGCCGCTCGGGTCGCCCTGCGCGGCGGAGATCCACGAGTCGAGGGTCATCGGCCCGGACAGTGGCGAATCCGCCGCGAGTTCGCCTCCGTGAGCCCGAGGAACGTCCCGACCAGGACGTTGCCCGGCTTGATCGGCAGGGAGAACCAACTGCTCGGCATGTGCTGCCGCCGTGTGCTTCATGCTCGCGGCGAGGTTGGCGGTGCGGGCGCGGCAGGCAGGCTGCTTCGCGCACAGCGCCGAGTAACGCTCGATCCCCTGATCGATCTCGGCTCCGCTGTAAATGAAGTTCCCGGGCGGGTTGACCCCGACCATCACCGAGCGGTCGACACTGTTCGGGTACCGCCACTGGTAGATCATCGCCGAGACGGGTCCCGGCGCTCTCGCTGAGCAGGTCGATGCGCTTGTAGCCGAGCGCGACGCGAGCGGCATCGATGTCGTCGGCCTGCTCCGCCAGCGTGTAGCCGGCGAGGTCAACGCCGGATCGCTCAAGCCGCTTCGCGCACGAGGCGAAGGCCTGGGAGTACGCGCTCAGCGACGCTTTGCCGAGGTAGTCCGCGGAGTTGTCCAGCGCCGCCGTCACCTCGGGACAGTTCAGCACCGAAGAGCCGTCGACGCCGCGGTAGCCGACCATGACGACATCGTGCTGGGCGGCCAGGCGGCTCGCTTGGGGAAACGTCATGTTGGTTATGCCCGGGCCGCCGTTGAGGTAGAAGATTGGCGCCAGCGGGTGCGATGAGCGAGCCAGGATCCGGGTCACCGGCAGCGCGATCAGCCGCGACTTCGAGCTCGCTCGGTTCTCCGGCACGACCAACGTGCCGCAGTCCGCGGGCATCGCACCCTTCTCGGTCGCGTACGTGCACGCGTGCATGGTCAGGTCACCGGCCTTGGCTCCGGCGGGCACCGAGATCGCGGCGTCGCCGGGTGCGAACCGGATGTACGTCAGGCCGAGCAACATCACCCCGATGACCACCAGGGCAACGATCCGAGTGGGGGTGTAGATCCGCTTTGCCTTCATGACGATGCCTTCCCTCGGTCCTGCGGAAAACGCGGTGGATCCCGCAACACGAACGGTAACGACCGGGCCCGGCGGAGTCGTCGGCCGCGAGTGCGATTCGCGCTCGTCCCGCGGGCGGATTCGAGACTCGTCCTTGAGGAGGAGTCACGGTCCGCGAACCCGAGGGCTTCGGCGCTGTCCCACGCCTGGTCGCCCGAGGGCCGGCATCCAGCAGCCGCGGAGACCATGTCGGACGGTCCTCGGCTGTTCTGCGGCCATTTGCAGATGCCGGTCGTCCCTCGCGTCGCGACGGCCCTCCGGCGACGCGCGGAGGTGACCTCAGAGATGGTCCTGCGTCGCGGGATCGACGGAACGGCGGCAGTCGCGCTTGCGGGCCCCTGTGAGGCTTAGGTGGGCGTGGCTCCCGGTACGAGCCCGGTCTGGTATGCGAGCACGACGACTTGGACGCGGTCGCGGAGGCCGAGTTTCTGGAGGATGTGCGAGACGTGGGTCTTGACGGTCGTCTCGCTGATGTAGAGCTCCGCGCCGATCTCTGCGTTGGACAGGCCGCGGGCGATGAGCCGGAGGATGTCTTGCTCGCGTGCGGTGAGCTCGTCGAGTTCTTTCGGCGGCTCGTGGCGAGGGATGCGGGTGAATTGGTTGATCACGCGTTTGAGGATCGCGGGTGAGAGGAGCGCGTCTCCAGCGGCGACGGTGCGGACCGCCTCGATCAGCTGTTCGGGGGGGTCGTCTTTGAGCACGAATCCGCTCGCGCCGGCGCTGAGTGCTTCGTAGACGTATTCGTCGAGTCCGAAGGTGGTGAGGATCAGGATCCGCGCGGTGTTGTCTGTGGCAAGGATCCGGCGGGTGGCCTGGAGCCCGTCGAGCTCTGGCATGCGGATGTCCATCAGGATCACGGTCGGGTCAAACTGCGCCGCCTTGGCCACCGCTTCCAGTCCGTTGCTTGCTTCGGCGACGACTTCCATGTCTTGTTCGCCGGCGAGCAGCATTCGGAAGCCGGCGCGGACCATGGACTGGTCGTCGGCGATGAGGACTCGGATCGTCATGGCCGGTCTGGGGTGAGTGGGAGGCGGGTGCTGAGCGTGAACCCGCCGCCGTTTGTCGTGCCTGCGGTCATCTCGCCGCCGTAGAGCTTGACGCGCTCGCGGATGCCGATCAGTCCGTGGCCGTGGCCGTCGCTCGGCGTCGCGCCGGTGCCGTCGTCGCGCACTTCGATCCCTACCTCGTCCGGCGCATACCGGACGGTGACCTCCGCGTGGCTGGCGCGGGCGTGCTTGAGCGCGTTGGTGAGACCCTCCTGAACAATCCGATACGCGGAGAGGTCGATCCCTGGCGGGAGCGGGAAACGCTCCCCGTCGAGGTGCAGCTCGACGGGGAGCCCGGCGCGGCCGATCTCCTTCACCAACGAGTCGAGGCCGTCAAGGCCGGGCTGAGGCGCGAGCTCGACGCCATCGCCGTCACGGCGCATCACACTGAGCAGACGGCGCATCTCCGTCAGCGCGCCGCGCCCGGCCTGCTCGACACCCCTGAGGGCATCGCGATCCTCGGCCATCGCGTCGGGGAGCTGGTGCCTGACAGCGCCGACTTGCAGCACCATCACGCTGACGGCGTGCGCGACGATGTCGTGCAGCTCGCGCGCGATCCGCGCCCGCTCCTCGGCCACGGCGACGCGCGTCGCTGCATCCAGCTCCTGCTCGGCCTGTGTCGCATGTGACTCCGCCACCTCGGCCTGCTCGGCCCGCGCGCGGACGGCAAGGCCTGCAACCCAGGCGACGGCGAAGTCGACGGGAATGAAGACGAGCTGGTCGACCGAGTGTCCGGGGATGTTGTAGACGAGGGTCGCCGTAGCGCCGACCACGATCGCCAGTCCGAGGCCGGCCCGCCGGACGTCCCGAAGGTTCCCGAGCAGGAATGCGGCCACCAGCCCGATCAGGAAGAGGGCCTCGGGGTACGGGATCAGCAGCGGGTCGACGAACGAGATTCCCGCGGCCAAAAGCCAGTACGCCGCCGGTCCGGCAAACGGAAACCATCGCCGCGCGAACACGGGTAGCACCAGGATCGCGAGCGCGGGAAGGCAGAACCACAGCGTCGTTGTCGGAGCTCCGGACGAGCCGCGTCCGAGCACCACGTTAAGGATCGCCACGATCGCCAGCAGCGCGATCAGCAGGTCGAACCAGTACGTGCGGGCGAGATGTTCGATTCGGCTCACGCGCTGAACGTACTCCGCCCCCTCCGTTCCCGCCTCCTACCTAAGTAGGAATCGAAATCGTCGGATGGTAGGAGCCGCGATCCAGCCTCCCGACGATGCGATCTCGCGATCACTACCCGCCGTTCAGCCTCGCCGCTTGAGGCGGGAGCAGACGTCACCGTCTCTCATTGCGCAAGTGTGCCCCAGAGCGGTGGCTCTGGGGCACACTTGGCCGTTACTGTGAAGGTACTCCCGCCGCGGCCTTGCGGTAACCGAGGAGGGCATCAGACAGATGCGAGGTTCCTCTCCCGAATATCGGAGGCAGGAAGAGCTGACTCCTCTGTCTTCCAGAGGCGCACGGCAAGCAACACCATCGCTACCGCGAATGGCGCCATGAGCAAGACGACCTTGGAGAGACCGACGGACGCCGTCTGCTCGGCGAGTTCAAAACCCACCGCAAAGAGGACCGCTAGCCAACGTGGCACCCGACGGCTTCGCCACAAGGCAACCCCCATGATGATCGGGGCGAGGTACTCGCTGAACGCATAGACGTCAGTGAATGCTTGCCCTGGACCCGATTTGAAGTTCGCGATCAGGAATCGTGCAGCGGAATCGCGCGTCACGTGAGCTGTTGCAGCAGCAGCAAGATTGATGCCGACGAAGACGTTGACGATGACACCGCAGAGGGCACCGATCCCCCCAATCAGGGCCGCAACGGTGGCGGCCGTCGAACCACGCTTGCGGACCAGTATGGCGATCGCCGCATACGCGATGGCGACAGCACCGAGCGCTAGTTCGCTAAGCGAGCCCGATATGTAGAGCTGATTTGAGTGCCTCGCCGCGATCGGCAGCACCTTGAAGGCGATCGCCGTTGTCGTAATGATTTGGTCCGTACCCTTGGGATCGAAGCCCTCTGCGCCGATGTAGAGCGCGGCGGTGAGGGGAAGGGTGAGGGCCAACATGCGTTGGCGGGTTTGGACGGCGTTTTTCATTTGGGTTTCTCCAGTCTGGGTTGAGGTAAGTGCGAGAGAACGAAGTTGGATACGAATCCGGGCTTATGGGGCCGCCACATACTCCAAGCGGCTGATCGAGGGACCAATCTCGGGTGCGGTGGTGCGCTGGTCACGCCACAGGGAGACCCCGAGTCCGATGAGGGCCACACCCATCGGAACAGCCATCGGGCGGTTGAAGGACTGCGGCAGCACCTTCAGGGCGGCGGTCGAGACGGCGGCCACAGCGAGGAGCGCCGACGCCCACCGAGACAGGACACGGGCCCTGAACAGTGCGATACCGAAGAGCAGGCCACCAACCAGGTACGCGAGGCCAGCGATGACGAAGAGGGTCCCGAATTCCGCCGATGCTATGGGCAGGCGTGCCACCGAAGGCAGCGACAACCACGTTGTTGACGTAGCCGGGCGACGAGTGCGCCAGTCCGGGGAGGACGAACGCGGCGATGGCCTCGGTGCTGAGCATGAGGAGGTAGCCGGCACCGAGCACCAGGTAGCCGACCAGCCCCAGCACGCGGGTCTGGTGGACCTGACGCAGGTACAGCCCGGTGATGCCTACCAACGCCAGCGCTGCCATCACCATCTTGGCGGTGCTGCGCACCAACCAGTCGTGGGTCGTAACCGAGCTGACGTTCATGGCTGGGTGGTGGATTTGCACGGCGATAAAGATGGCGCCGGCGACCGCAGCGCTGATGCCGGCGGACCGGGTGAGCTTGGAAGGGGTGATCGACATGGTGGGCTCCTTCGTCCTGAGCGGGGAGGTTTCCGACGCTGTTGTGGACGGTACGAAGGGATGTGGTGACGCCGACATCACCAGGTGATGTGACCGGGGTGGTGATCTCACATCGGACCTGGTCAGGGGGTACTTCAGGCCCGGGCCGGCTCTACCTCAGGCGTGATGGGTCCTCGACGACAGGTCCAGTTCCTGGGCCCGACGAAGGGCCGCCCGACGATTATTCACGCCGAGCTTCATGTAGATGTTCTTCGTGTGGGTCCGAAGGGTGTTGAGGGAAACCATGAGCTCGCGTGCGATTTCAGGGCCGCTCAGCTCGGACCCAAGCAGCCGAAGCACGTCCAGTTCCCTCTCACTGAGCGGCTCGATAAGCCCCTGCTTCTTCGGCGAAAGACGCCCTGGTGCAGCAACGGAGTCGAGGAGTTCCGCGATGTAGGCAGGAGCGATACCGCGTCTAGCAGCCTCCCTGAGCAGGGAGGCCATTGGCTGGCCTTCTTCCATGAAGACACGCACGTGGCCTTCGGGCTCGGCGGCCGTCAGGGCGCGCTCCAGCGCACCGAGCGCGGCGGCGGTGTCCCCCTGAGCCTGGAGGGCGAGCGCCTCGAGTACCAGGATCTCGATCATGCTGCCGGCCCTGGCCCCGGCGGTGGCCGCCTCGCCGAGACGCCCGAGCAGGGCGAGCGCATCGCCGATCAGGGCTTCCGTGTGCTCCGACTTGGCTCGCGCTAGAAGCAGCCTTGCCAGTGTGATGTGCTCGAACTCGCGCAGGTAGTTCAGCTCATCGTCGCCCGACACGCCCGCCTGGCGGGCCCACCCGAGAGCCTCTCGCAGCTGTGCAGTTGGCGATCCACAGGCGTGCTCTGAGTGCCGCAACTGGTCGAACATTGGGGAAGAAGTCGCTGACGTAGAGGCGTTCGGCCTCGTTGATAAGCGCCAGGGCTCCGTCCAGATCCCCTTCCGCTGCCCGTACTCGTGCGGTGGCGACCCGCCAGCGATACGGGAACTTCGCCATCCCGGCGTACTCACCGAGCTCCTGCGCCTCCTGGAGGTGCTCGTTGGCCGTCGCCAGGTCGAGGCGTTCGAGGAAGACCTCGCTCATCCCCACGTGCATGTCGGCAGTTCCTCGCACGAGGGACCGGCTCTGCTCAGGTACAAGCTCCAAGGACTCCTGGTACGTGCCCAGCGCATCCTGGAGGCGCCCCTGCACTATGCAGATGTCACCCAAGGCTTGGGTGGCCCCAACGTGCGTCGGCGACGTATCCCGCCTGCTCGAGCCGCGCCACGCACTCGCTCCATGCCCGATGGGCAGCTTCGAGGTCGCCCCCGGTCCAGAAGGCGATGCCGAGAAAGCCGGCAGCCCCCGCCCGCACCACGTGGTCGTCTTCGAGAGCCAGCTCCCTAGCCCGCTGTGCGTGCTCGACCGTGGCGGGCACATCCCCTCGAACCTGTGCCAGCGACGCCCGGTACACCTCGATGTCCCCCCGGACCCGACGCAGTTCACCCTCATCGCCGACTCCGGATCCGGGCAATGCGTCGATCCGTCGCTCGGCGTCGTCCAGGCGGCCCTCAACGCCAGCAAACTCTCCGCTCATCAGTAACGCCCCGGCGAAGGTTACGGCCAGGACCGGACGACGACGGACCACCTCGTCGGGGAGCGGATCCACCCACGCCCGCAGCTGCATCTCTTGCCTCGCCTTGCGCATCTCAGGGAGCGCAGATTCGACGAGCTCCGCGGTCCGCTCGAAGTCTCCACCAGCGAGTGCGTGGCGGATGGCCTCGGAGCGTTCCCCCTGCTGCTCATACCACTCGCTCGCCCGACGGTGCAGGTCTGGGATCTGCTCCGCCTGCTCCTCTTCGAGGTGGGCGCGAAGGACGTCGGCGAAGAGGTGGTGGTAGCGGTACCACTGGCGCCGGTCGTCGAGCGGGATGACCAAGAGGTTGGCTCGCTCGAGCCGCTCCAACATGGCCTTG
Organism: uncultured Acidimicrobiales bacterium; assembly: GCA_963848335.1. Classification (GTDB taxonomy): domain Bacteria; phylum Actinomycetota; class Acidimicrobiia; order Acidimicrobiales; family UBA8190; genus Chersky-840. The sequence continues at coordinate 364,132 of CAWKDD010000001.1, read as the reverse complement.
CCACCAGCGCATCCGGTGACGGCGTCGCACAGCGGCCCGCTGAGCTGGTCAAGGATGCTCGTGCGCAGGAGAAAGCTTCGGATCTCGTCGGGCTGTCGGGCGAGTACCTCCTCCACCAGGTAATCGACGATGTAGCGGTCGTTGCCGGTGAAACCGGCGATGAAGCCGGCAACGTCGTCGCGTCCCTGCATCGAAAGCGCTGCGAGCTGCAGGGCGGCGATCCAGCCCTCCGTACGGGTTTCGAGTGCATTAACGGCCTCGGGCCGTAGGTCGAGACCCATGACTTCGTTGAGGTACGTCGAGGCCTCCTCGGGAGTGAAGCGCAAATCGGCGGCGCGGATCTCCACCAGATCTCCCCGTGCGCGAAGCAGCGCCAGCGGCAGCGGCGGGTCGGCGCGGGTGGTGATGAGCAGGTGGGCGTGGGCCGGGAGGTGCTCCAGCAGAAAGGTTACGCCCTCTTGGATGCCCTGGTCATCGATGAGGTGGTAATCGTCGAGCACCAAGTACAACTCGCCTGACAGCGCGTCAAGCTCATTGACCAGGGCGGCGAGCACCCCCTCGGTCGTGGACCCGCTTGCTTCGAGGAGCGGGAGGAGGCCGGCGCCGAACCCAGGCACGGCGGTCTCGACGGCGGCAACGAGATGAGGCCAGAAGGTAGGGGCTCTGTTGTCGCTCTGGTCGAGGGCCAGCCAAGCGACGGTGTGGCCGTGGCCTGCAACCGCCGCGAGCCACTGGGTGAGCAGGGATGTCTTGCCGAACCCGGCCGGCGCCGAGACAAGGACCAGTCTCGACGCCAACCCACGCTCCAGGCGATCAATCAGCCTCGCCCGCCCGATGAGTCCCGACCGCGGTGCGGGCACGTGCAACTTGGTCGCAACCAGCGCGCTTTCCACGGGCGTCTCCTCTCTCGAGTCGGCCGGTGGATGATCCGGGCAACCAATCCTGTCAGACACGCCTCTTGACGAGGCCGGGGAGCCCTCCCACCTGGCAACTCGGCCCTCCCTGGCGCAACAGAGCCACCCCCGTCATAAGAGGGCCTCCTTCGCCCGTCGGCATCCTCCAACGGCCAATCCACCGTGTTTCACCAGGTGAATCACCTCATGTGGTGAGGACTGGTCACCACATTCGCTCATACCTTGCCATCAGCGAGCGAGAGATTCGCAACCGACCAGAACAAGGGAGGAACGCCATGAGCCAGACACCCTCGGGAGCTGGCAGCCAGCAAGAGGTCGGGTTCTACGAGATCCGCCTGCGGGGCCATCTCGCTCCGCGCTGGGCGACCCGGCTCGAGGTCTTGAGCCTCACCAATGAAGGCGACGGCACCACCACCATCCGCGCTCGGGCGGTCGATCAGGCCGCCTTGCACGGCTTGCTCGACAAGATCCGCGACCTCGGCCTGACGCTGATCTCGGTCGCGGCCCTGGACCGGACTGGCCCAGACGAGACACCCATCGTTGCCCAGTAGTCACGCATCACACCCACATAGCCCATCAAGGAAAGGAAGCAACCATGATCGAGGCAAAGCACCTCACCAAGCGCTACGGCAAGACCGTGGCGGTCAATGAGGTCTCCTTCACAGTCCGGCCCGGGCAGGTGACCGGCTTCCTCGGCCCCAACGGGGCCGGCAAGTCGACCACCATGCGCATGATCCTGGGTCTCGACACCCCGACCTCAGGCGAAGTCCGGGTGGACGGCAAGCCCTACCACCAGCTGGCCGACCCGCTCCGGTCGGTCGGGGCGCTCTTGGACGCCAAAGCCATTGTCGGCGGCCGCAGTGCCGCCAACCACCTCATGTGGCTGGCCGACAGCAACGGCATCGCCCGCCGACGGGTGGCCGAGGTGCTCGACATCGTCGGACTCAGCGACGTGGCTGGAAAGAAGGTCGGGACATTCTCGCTCGGCATGAGCCAGCGGCTCGGCATCGCCGCCGCCCTGCTTGGCGACCCCGAGACGGTGATGTTCGACGAGCCGATCAACGGGCTCGACCCCGAGGGCATCCTCTGGATCCGCAACCTGATGAAGTCCCTGGCATCACAAGGCCGCACGGTGTTCCTCTCGAGCCATCTCATGAGCGAGATGGCCCAGACCGCCGATCACCTGATCGTGATCGGTCGGGGCCGCATCATCGCCGACGCCGGCACCGATGAGTTCATCAACCGGCACACCGCCTCGAGTGTCCGGGTCCGGGCCGTGGAGCAAGCCGATCTGGCCGAGGCCCTGACCCAGCGAGGCGCGCTGATCGACTGTGGATCTGACGGCGCCATGGTCGTGACCGGAATGGACTCCGCCACGATCGGCGCAGCCGCTCGTTCCCACGACATCACCCTCGTCGAGCTGGCCCCACTGGGATCGTCGCTCGAAGAGGCGTATTTCGACCTGACCAAGGACCAAACCGACTACCACGCCGGCCAGCTGGTCGGCGCAACCAAAGGAGCCTGACATGACCACTGCGACCCACACCGTCGATGCGACTCTCTTCACTCGCCCCGCGCCACCGGTGCGGACTCCCAGGATCCGCAGGATTGCCAAGGCAGAGTGGACCAAGCTGCGCACCCTGCCTTCCACCTGGAGGGCAGTGGTCATGGCCTTCGTCATCTCGGTTGGCCTGGGGGCGATCCTCTGTGTCTCCCAAGTCCAACAGTGGTCGAAGATGACAGCGGGGCAGCGCCAGACGTTCGACCCAACCGCCTGTTCCCTCTTCGGCCTCGTCTTCGTCGGTGCCGTGTTGCTTGCGGCACTTGGGGTACGGGCCATGACGGCCGAGTACGTGACGGGGATGATTCGGTCCACCTTTGCCGCCACGCCCACGAGGCGGCGGGTACTGGCAGCCAAGGCTGGCGTCACTGCGGCGTTCGTGTTCCCTGTGGCGCTGCTTGACTTCGGTGGTCAGCTTCGAGGTCGGCCAGCGGATCTTCACCGGCAAGCACCTCGAAGTGTCCTTCGCTCATCCCGGCGTCCTCCAAGCGGTGGTCTTCGGTGCCCTGGCGGTGAGCCTCATTGCCGTCATCGGGGTCGGCCTCGGCGGCCTCATCCGACACACCGCAGCGGCGACCACGGCACTGGTGCTCGTCATCGTGGGAGGCGTCACGATCGGCCAGCTGCTTCCGGCCGGCCTCCGCCAGTACGTGCCCGGGACCGCGCTCCAGGCCGCCGTCACGGTCAACCATTCGGCGGGACTCCTGACGCCAGGCGCTGCCGTTGTGGTCCTCGGGGTGTATGCGGCGATCGCGTTGGCGGCGGCTTCGATACGCGCAGCGCACCGCGACGCCTGACTCGGTGGTTTGCCCCAGTCATCCCACGAACTATCTTCGGGGGGCGCCGGGCACCGCCGCCTCGACCCGCTGCAACAGGCCCTCGACTGATGCCGAAAGGCCATCTGTTCCGGACTTGAGGCTTAACCCACCCACTCGGTCATTTTCGAGAAGAGCCGACTTCACGAAAGTGAGACTCCATGACACCCTTCGACTACATCACCGACATCGCGCTCATCGCCGTCTTCGTCTACAGATGCGGGTCCGCACACTGACGCTGCGCTCGCTACTGTTACCACTGGGACTGGTGGTCGGGGTGGGCATCACCTACCTGCGCCCCATCTCCCCGGCTGGCAACAGTCTCACGTTGATCGCGGTGCTGGTTGCCGGCGGCCTTACCCTCGGGACCCTAAGCGGCATGACCACCAGCGTCTGGCGTCAGGGCGACGGTGTTCTGGCCCGCGCCGCCGTCCTCGCCGCCTTCCTCTGGGTACTCGGGATGGGAGCACGCTTGGCCTTCATCATCTGGGTCACCCACACCGGAGCTGAAGCGGTCGGACGCTTCTCGTTTCCGCCACGACATCACCGGTAGGCACATTTGGCAGTTCGCCTTGCTGCTCATGGCCTACGGCGAAGTTCTGTCACGCATCGGCGTGCTCCAGTTCCGAAGGATCCGTGCCGTGCACACCCCGGACAGCCGGGCTGCCGGCCCGAACGGCGCCCACAATCCACGTCCCCTGGCCCGTCAGGCCACATGAGAGGAGTTGACATGTCGAACCTGACCAACGCGGACGTGGCGGCGGCTATCTGTAACACGTCGTCGTCAGCCCATAGGGCGTCGTGAACACGCCGCCCTTGAGCCTCATCCAGAACCAACAGTCGACGCGATGCGCCGCACCTTTCTTAAAGGTCAACGGCGGAGCCATGCCGCCGAGAGTGTCTCCGTGGAGTGAATACAGACCGGTTTTGATTTCAGCAGACGTCACGGCTTCACCGGACTTTACGTGAGCGGCCTTGACAGCCGCAGCGAGAAGTTGACCCGATACCCACTGGAAAACGATCGTCTCGCCAAACAAAGGAGAGGTGAGTACCGAAGGGGCGTATTTATGCAGAGCGGCTCTCATTGCCTTCATTCCTGGGTTCGCCGTAACCGAGAATGGAATGTCCGACTGGATGGCGAGCAGGTTGTCTCTCAGACCCGGCGTCGAGGTATCGCTGAGAGCGACGGCACTCCCGTCCACCACGTCGATCGGGGTGTAGCCCTGCTTTGCACAGTCCGCCACTGCGTGTTGAACGACCACAGCGGCCTCGACCACGATGAGGGCTTGTGCCCCACTTTGCTTGGCCGCAAGGCACTGCGCTACGTAGTTCGGTGCTGCATAGGCGATCTGTGTGGTGTAGACCAAGGGCGTCTTGAGGGTCCTCGCCAAGGTTCTTATGTAGGGAACGCTTTCGGCGCAGCCCGGCGTTTCGGCACAATAGAAGAAGGCGGTGCTCTTGGCGCCTGCCTTCTTTGCCGCTACGACGACTGAAGCTTCCAACGCATTGACAGTCTGACCCTCAGGGAACCAATCGGGGTCGGTATTGAAGATCGCCCCCCCTAGACCTCCGCCCACGACGGGAACGTTGTGCTGATTGGCAAAGGCCTCCCACGCAGTGTCAACACCACTATCGTCCACGATGGCGACCACGTGATCCGCCGTGATCATCGTCTCAACTTCGCTGCGTGACGTTGCCGGGTTGGTAAGGTCATCGGAAAAGAACACATCGACCTTGTGCCCGTTGATTCCGCCTGCCGCGTTGGTGGCACTCGCCCAAGCCTTGTATGTCGCTTCGTCGCCGACCAAGCTCGAGGCATATGGTCCCGTGCAGCTGCAAATCAACCCCACGTTTATGGGCGATACAGCGGAGGCAGAGGCCGGTCCGCAGCCAGAAAGCAGGAAGCTGACCACGAAAATGCTCAGCATCGAGACCAACAGCGATACCTTACGAACCATGCCGTCTCCCCCTTGAAACTCGATCACTGAATGGCGCTTATCTCTATCCCGAAGTAGCGCTCGAAGATCTCGTCGCCCTCGAGCTCGTCGGCCGATCCCGTGAACACCACCTCGCCGCGGTTGAGCAGGCAGGCCGAGTCGGCCAGGGCGAGGGCGCGGGTGACGTACTGCTCGACCAGGAGCACCGACACCCCGGTGGAGGCGATCTCCGCCAAGGTCTCGAAGATGCGGTCCACGATGATGGGGGCGAGCCCGAGGGAGGCCTCGTCGACGACCACGATCTTGGGCTCGGAGGCGAACGTCCGCACCAGGGACAGCATCTGCTGCTCCCCCCCACTGAGGCTCCCTGCCATCTGCTTCAAGCGGGTGGCGAGCGCCGGAAAGGACGTCACGGCCTGCTCGATGGTGGCGGACTCCTTGCCCTTGGGCGACTGGAGGATGAGGTTGTCCCTCACCGTCAGCGAGGGGAAGATCCCCCGTCCCTCGGGGAGGCTGCACATGCCCTTGCGAGACATGTAGTACGGCCGCTTCCCGGTGACGTCCTCCCCGTTGAGGATCGATCCGCCCGCTCATGGGCTTGATGAGGCCCGAAGCCACTCGCAACAGCGTCGTCTTGCCGGCCCCGTTGGGCCCGAGGAGGGCCACGACCTTGGAGTCGGGAACGGACAGGGTCACGTCGCGCAGCACCACCGTGTCGCCGTAGCCGGCGGTGATGTGCTCCAGCTCTAGCACTCAGGTTCCCCCTCCCGCCTGCGCCGCCCGGGTGCTCATGCCGGCTCGACGACGCCTTGGCTGACCGCGACCTCCTCGGGCGCCGCGGCGTGCCGGCCGCGGCCGCGACCCTCTCGGAGCCGAGATAGGCGGCGCGGACGACGTCGCTGGCCAGCATCTCGTCCGGGCTGCCCTCGAAGACCAGGCGGCCGAAGTCGAGCATGTAGATGTGGGCACAGACCTGTCGCACCAGGGCCATGTCGTGCTCGACCAGCAGGATGCCGGTGCCGCGCTCGGCCACCACCCCGGTCAGCACGTTGCCGAACTGGACCGTCTCGGTGGCATCGAGCCCGGCGGAGGGCTCGTCCAAGAGCAGCAGGTCGAAGGGCCCCGCCAGGACACGGGCCAGCTCGACCAGGCGGCGCTGGCCGGTGGGGAGGAGCCCGGCCTGGACGTCGGAGAGCCGGCCGATCCCGGTCAGCTCCATCGCCTCGTCGACCGCCCGCTGCACCACGCCGCGATCGCGACGTCTCGCCGACCAACTGGGTGATGGGGTTGGCCCCGGCCATGGCCGCCTCGCGCCCCAGCACGACGTTCTCGCGCACGGAGAGCGAGTTGAACAGCTCGGCCTTCTGGAACGTCCGCCCGAGCCCGAAGCGCGACCGCCCCGCCGGACCCATCCCCGTCACGTCGCGATCGTGCAGGAGGACCTTCCCTGCGGTCGGCTTGAGCAGACCCGAGCAGGCGTTGAAGGTCGTCGTCTTGCCGGCCCCGTTCGGCCCGACCAACCCGGTGATGCGCGCCATCGGCGCGTCGAGGCTGACGTTGTCGACGGCCCGCACCCCGCCGAACTGGACCGACAGCTCGCGCACCGCGAGACCGGCCTTGTCCGGGACGCCCGCCGCCACGCGTCGGGCCATCTCGCGATCTGCCCGGGCGCTCTGCTTCTCCTCCGCCGCCGCGTCCGACACCAGCTCTTCGAGCTCGCCCTCCGCCAGGACGGTCTCGGGTGCTCGGCCGCCCCAGCGGTCGATGACCCTGCGCAGACCCAGGGGCACCGAAGGGACACGGTTCACCTGCACCGCGAAGGTGGCGGCCGAGAGCCCGAAGAGCATCGACTCGTAGTAGTTGATGTTGCCGAGGTTGATGTAGCCGGGAATGACCTCGAAGGCGATCCCGGCCACGATGGCGTACCACGGATCGCCCATCACGATGAGGACGACGATGGCCACCATGGTCAACGAGGAGAACGAGCTGTAGTTGGTGCCCAGGCCGTAGTCGTACAGGGAGGCCAGCAGGGCGCCGGCGATGGCGGCCAGTCCGGCCGTGATGCAGAACACCAGGACCTTCATGACGTTGGTCGTCGCCCCATGGGTCTCGAGGGCCACCGCCGAATCGGAGAGACCCTTCAACAGGCGTCCCATGCGGCCGCGCAAGATGGACTGCACGACGACGACCGTCAGCACCACGAAGACGAGCAGTACGTAGTAGAACCCCTTGTCGCTGAAGAGCTGCCAACCGAGGATGGTCACGTCCGGCCGGGGGGCCGGGATGCCCGAGGTGGTCGGCCCGAACATGAGGCCGGTCTGGTAGAACATCTGCTCGAGCAGGATCCCGAACCCGTAGGTGGCCAGGGCCAAGAAGACCCCCGAGAGGCGGATGGCCGGGATGGCGATGATGGCGCCCACCGGCATGGCCACCAGCCCGGCCAGGAGCAGCGCCACCAGCCACGGGACGTGCCAGTCGACGGCGAAGTGCCCGAACGCCGCCGCCCCGACGGCGGCGAAGGCCAGGTGGCACAGCGAGATCTGACCCGAGGTCTTGACCAGCAGGCCGAGCGACAAGAAGAGCATGACGTAGACCAGACCGCTCGACCAGGTGACCAGCTGCGTGCCGACGAAGGCGGGCACGAAGGCGAAGAAGGCCAGGGCGATGGCGGCCGCCACCAGCCGCATCCGCGTCGGCGCGTACCACGACTGGCGCAGCGGCACGGAGGTCACCACGCGACGTTCGGCCAGCCTGGCCCGGGGCATGACGATCAGGACGATGAACAAGATGATGAAGGGCAGCCCGGCCGAGAGCCCGCCCAGCCACGAGATGCCGGCGGCGTACTTGGTGGCCAGGGCGTCCGACCACACCGATGAACAGGCCGCCGACGAACATGAGGGGGAGGTTGGAGAAGTAGCCGATGGCCGCCGCGCCGAAGGCCGAGACGACCAACAGGGCGATCGTGTAGGCATCGAGGTTCAGCGATGGGGCGATGAGCAGGCCGGCCATGGAGGCGAAGATCGTGCCGATGATCCAGGCCCAGCGGCGCACGACCACGGGGTTGGTGCCCGTCATCGAGACGAGGTCGGGGTTGTCGACCACGCCGCGCATGGCCACCCCCAGGCGCACGAAGCGGAAGAAGTAGTACAAGATCGCCGTCGCAGCGACGGAGATGATCATCACCGTGATCTGGTCGAACCCGATGTTGACGCCGAGGAACCGGACGGTGTTGGTGTCGAGGAACGACGGGAAGGAGGTGTTGGAGTTGCCGTACCAGATCTCCCCCAGGCCGACCATGAAGAGCAGGATCCCGACGGTGGCGACCACCTTCAAGGTGGCCGTGGCGTTCTCGAGCGTGCGGGCGACCAACTCCAGGACCAGGCCCTCGAGCGGCGAGAGCACGAAGAGGCAGAGGGCCGCCGCATAGGGCCAGGGCATGCCGTGCTCGGTGTGCAACCAGTAGAAGACGAACACCGCTAGGGCGGCGACGGCGCCGTAGGCGAAGTTGAAGATCCCCGACGTCTTGTAGGTCAGCACCAGGCCCACGCCCGCCAGGCCGTAGACCGCTCCGGTGGTGATGCCTATGACGATGAACGGAAGGAAATCTGACAACTGCGAATGCCCCCCTCCGCGTTTCGACGGAATAGACGGATGCTCACCCAGCCTTTCTCTCTAGCCATCCCACCCGAAGCGCGCCGACGTGCGCACGTGCCCGGATCTATTGAGCTAGCCAAAGAGATAGCGCGCCGCTCCGACCCGCTGACACACCAGGCCACGCCCACTTGCGGTTAGGAGTTTCAAAGTCTCGATCCCTTTCGATTCGTGCATCTGAGTGTCGCGGTCGGGACGTGCCGGTTACGCGTTGGGCTCAGCATGATGCCCTTGCGAAGGGAGGCGCACGATAATCGCGACAGCCGTTCCAACTGGATCGGAGAATCGCCTGGTGACGCCGGACCTAAACAGACGCTGGAGGGTTTGAATAACGAAACGAACCCACCTGAGCGACGGGACACAAAAATGGCCTCTGACCAGAGAAAACGTTGTGTTTTCGACAACGAGTGGAGGTAATGGGACGTTACTCGAACCATTCTGACCAGGGAGAATGTCTCCGGAACCTCCTCGAAATGGTCCCATCTGGGCCCAAAACGGCCAAAACTCGAACCCAGAGACGGGTCTGCCGACGCCTCGAGCAATCCAAGGTGGAGGAGCTGATCCAGGGTTACTCCGACGGCATTCCCGTCGACGAACTGGCTGGCAGATTTCAGCTTGACCAGGGCACGGTCCAGAGCACGCTCGGCGGCACGGCCTACCCCGACGGTCCCCTCGGCTTGGGCCACATCAGACCGAAGCGGCTGCCCGGCTCTATCTCTCGGGTCAGTCTCTAGCCAAGCTATCGAAGCACTTTGGCGTAGCCACCGACACCGTCGCCCGTGCCCTACGGAGAGGTGGGGTCACGTTGCGGCCACGAGGGGGTGGCCCCAGGCGGAACCACCTCTCTGAAGACCTTGACTATCCACGAATTCTTCGTGTCTTCGCCAAATCGAACAGGGACACGGCCGGCGCGTTATCGCGCAAACGTCATTAGGAGATGAAGCGGTGGATGGCCTCGTTGGCGTGGTCCTGAAACGACGGGTTGGCCAGATCGGGCAAGAAGTCCGCTTGGTTGACCATGGGACCCTTAAGCGTGTTGGCCGCGCTGGCGTAGAACACGCCGCTCGACAGGGTCGGGTCGGTGACGCCGTCGACGAGCCGCTTCGCTCCCACGTCGAGTTTGTGGGCGAGACCTAGGGCGGGCATGACGTACTTGGCGGCTACCCGCATCGGTAGGGGAAGGTCGCTGGCGGCTTGGGTGCCGGTGGTGTTGCCGGGGCTCACGGTGATGAAGCGGCGGTCGGGGTGTTGGCGGGCCAGGTAGGCCATCCATAGGGCGCCGATGTACTTGGCCTGCCCGAAGGCTAGGTTGAAGTCAGCTTTTTTGCCGGCGAAGTAGCTGCCGTCGATGACGGTGGCGAGTTCGTCGGCGGAGGTTGAGACGAACGTTGGCCCCTTCATCCGCAACTTCGGAACCCCCCTGACTGCTTCACTTCCGGCGAAGACCGCAACCTCGCCAAGCCGATCCTCGGCTCAGGAGCCCTTCGAGGAGGACGACGTGGCCAAGGACGTTCGTCGCGAACACGGTGGTGACCCCGTCAGCGGTCAAGTCCATCGATCTGCGGGCCAATGACACCAGCGTTCATGACCAGCGCGTCGACGGATCCGTTGATGGCCGCAAGGCCGGCGCGGACCGAACCCAGATCGGCGACGTCCATGAGAACGATGTCGAAGATGCGCCGGCCGGTCGCGGCTTCGAGCTCGGCCTTTGCCGTTGTCGCCCGATCTCGGTTCCGGCACGCCAGGTAGATCCGCGCGATCTCGGGACGTAATGCCAGTTGCCGGGCCACCTCCTTGCCGATCCCGGCGTTGGCGCCCGTGATGAGCACCGTCTTTCCTGGGAGTGTGCTCATTGGTATTTCCTCTCGTCTTCTGTGGGCCTAGTCAGGCAGGACAGCTCTTGCCGGGTTGCGTCCACCGGTGCTCCCGGGTTGCTATCGACCCGTAGCGGGTCGACGAGCACGTGGGCACCGGGTGGGATCTGGAGCCACCTCGATCAGCTTGGGAGGCCGTCGAGCAAGCTGAAACGGGCATCCATCGCGACACTTCGGACATCGATCAGCTGCTGATATTCAGGCGAGTTGTACCAATCCGACGGCCGTCTCATGGTCCGGAAACCGCATGAGTGCCCCTGAAGTGAGCGAGCCATCGCCGTGCAGGATCTCCCAGTTACTGTTGGCGAGAACCTCGCCTCCGTGCTCTTTGGCCGTCTGCCCAGCGTTGCGGCTGTATTTCTCACGATAAACATCCGGGTCCTTGACCGTGAATTCGACAATTACGTATGCGCTCATGTGGATACTCCTCAGTTGTTAGTTGTGATCTGTGTTCTAGGTCTTCACTCTTAAACGTCACCGCCGACAGGCGTTACGTCGCTACCCGGCCCCCGTCGACCGCAAGAGTGACGCCGTGGACGAAGCTGGCATCATCACTGGCGAGGAAGACGATCGCCGCAGCCAGTTCCTCGGGCTCAGCTACGCGACCTGCTGGTGCTAGTGCTGCGAGCTGATTCACCATCTCCTCGGGGACTGCTTCCATCATCCGGGTGCGCGTCGGGCCGGGGGCAACGGCGTTGACCCGAACACCAAGCGGGCCGTATTCGGCGGCCCAGGCCTTCGTCAACAGTTCGAGAGCCGCTCGGCTGGCGCCGTACAGAGCCATGCCGGCCTGTCCAAAGCTCGCGACCATCGTGGAGACGTTGACGATCGAACCCCATCCGCGTTCGGCCATGGCTGGCGCCAGTGACGCGACGAGGAAGAACGGAACCTTGACGTTCAGTGCAAAGGTCTCGTCGAACTCTGCTTCGGTGGCTGCGTTGCTTGGTCCGAGCAAGGCGACGCCAGCGTTGTTGATGAGGATGTCGACGTGACCGTCGCCTGCCTCAGTGGCCCACTCGACCAGCTCCTGGGCCGATTCGAGGTCGCTCAACGTGGTGAGCCGGAACGTCGCGCTGCCGCCGCTGCCTTCGATCTCGGCGACCACGTCTTTGGCTCGTTGTTCGTTGCGCCCGACTACCAGTACGTGAGCGCCGCGGGCGGCCAAGGCGATGGCCGTCGCCTTGCCGATCCCGCTCGTCGAGCCCGTTACCAGAGCTGTCTTGCCCTTTTAGGTCAGTCATACGTTGCTTTATCCTCTCGCTAAAAATGGGTTGCGCAACCCACTATGACACCGGATTCTGGGTTGTCAAACTCAGAATCCTGCTAACATTGGTGCATGGTCAACGAGACGAGTGACCGGCCGAGGCTCACCCCCAAGGGAGCACGCACCCGGGCACGAATAGTGGAGGAGGCCGCCGCCCTGATCCATGAGCGCGGGGTGGCGGGCACCACCTTGGAAGACGTCAAGGTGGCGGCGGAAGTCAGCGGCTCTCAGATGTACCACTACTTCCCCGACAAGAACGAACTCGTGCAGGCGGTCATCGACTACCAAGCCGACACCATCGTCAATCGCCAGCGGCACGCGCTCAGCAGCGCGAACGGAGTCGAAGCCTGGCGGAACATGGTGATCACCGCAGCGAAGCGCACCAAAGCAAAGGGGGGCTGCCAACTTGGCTCGCTCGTTGGTCAACTCGCCGAGAGTGACCCCGAGGCCCGAGCGCTCATCGCGGCAGGGTTCGATCAGTGGGCAGCCGCCATCGGCGATGGACTCAGATCCCTTCATGCCGACGGGAAACTCCCGTCCGACATCGACCCGGACGACCTCGCCATTACTCTGCTCGCCACGCTCCAAGGGGGACTTCTACTCGCCCAGGTACAGCGGAGTCCCCGTCCGTTCGAGACTGCGGTCAATACCCTTCTCGCCCTTGCCATCGGCAGATGAGCCCAAGCCGGGTTCGTTCACAGCCATCGCCGAAGTCGGCTCACGGCACTTGGACGACGCACGTGCATCCACACGATGCTCTTGCGGACCCGCTGCCATTCGTGATGCGGGACACATCGTCGCTCCAGTGGGTTGCTCAGGGCTGGCTTTCCGTGAGCTCATTCAGCCGACCCTGACTGCTCGTGCCTCTTGGACGTGGACCGGCCTCGTCAAGATGGACGGAATTCGATGACAGCTCCTCGCGTGGGGGAGACGTTCCACCTCGACCTCGACGGGACGGCAATTGCCGGCCGCTACATCGAAGTCGATCCCCCGCACCGCATGCTGCTTAGATGGGACCGTCAAGGAACCGACACAGCGACGCCGACACCTACATTCATTGAGATCACGCTCACCCCGACGGGTGACGGCACAAATGTGAGGGTGCAATTCTCCGGCCTAAGTGCGGAGGATGCCGCTTTCTATCAGCAACTCTGGGCGCGTCACCTTGACCGGATCGCAGCTGCCTTGGCTAGCGCCGAACCCGCGCACGGCAACTGAGTCAGGAACCGCAAGGAGGAACTGATGGGCTCGACAGACGGTCGGAAGTTCGGAGAGGTGAAGATCGGTTCGTCATGTCCGAGAGCGATGAACGGCGCTTTGCTCCTATCGAGGGGACTCTGGACGCGAGGAGGTCCGATGACGACACTTGAGGAAGCGGCAGCCCTCGCCCTTCATGACCGCGGATTGGTTGTAATTTCGACGTTGCGGTCCAACGGGACGATCCAAGCGTCCGTTGTCAATGCCGGTGTGATCGCTCACCCCGCAACGGGCGAGACCGTCCTGGGACTGGTCACCGCTGGCCGGATTAAACTGGCCAACCTCCGCGCCCGTCCCCAGGTGACGGCAACCTTCCGCGACGGTTGGCAGTGGGCAGCGGTCGAGGGGCACGCTGAGCTCATCGGGCCCGATGACCCCCAGCCGTGGCTTGATGCTGAAGGTCTACGGCAGCTCCGTCGCGAGATCTTCGCCGCTGCCGGCGGCGAGCATGACAACTGGGACGAGTACGACCGGGTAATGGCCGAAGAACGCAGGGTCGCCGTGCTCATCCGGCCGGATCGGATCTACAGCAACTGATGGTCGGTCGAGCTTGACGGAGTCGAAAAGAGGTTTCATGGCGGAACCTGGTTCGAATACAGGCTTCGGGGAAGACCCTGGCAACCGTTACTAGAACCCCCTTGAACCCCCTGACCGGTGGGCGCTGAGGGACTCGAACCCCCGACCTGCTGGTTGTAAGGCCGGTCAGGGCAGGAACAGCATGGGGAACTCCGTCGCAGCTCGTTGCGTTATCGCAGGTCAGATCGTGTCTGCGGGCGATCCTCTTGTGGCATTGCGACACCTAGTGCGACACACTGACTCACAATTGTTCGGGACGCGTGTTGGGATGAGAAGCCCTTCTGATCCAGTCGATTCACGCCGTCTGATCTATCCATTGACGCCATATTGTCAGGGCGGCCTGGCCAAACCCACCGCGACACGTCCTTACCTCCTCGTCTCATCATCGAGGTCGAAGTAGTTCCCGACACGGACGATGGCGCGGAGATGTGAATCGCATTGCCGGAGAACGGATCATGCATCTTCTTCGTGCCGGGGCGGCGACTCATTTCTGTATGAAGGAGCTTGTTGTCAGGCGAGCCTCTCGAGTTGGAGAGGTAATGCCAACTTGATGCTAACGCTGCCCAATGTGCACGGATCAATGGCAAATGGCTTGCTGCCACAACGTGGATTTGATGTTCACGCTAAAATACGAGACCGCAACCAGGGCCGACCCAAGTTCTGTCTGCGGCCAGAAGCGTTGATCGGCCTACGACAGCGACACATTGGGCTGTGGAGGCCTATCACCACCGCATTTCCTTACGGTCAACCGCTTCCTGACTATCGGGGTCCGTCAACACCAGTGGAGCCAGGCGTCGTGTTCAAATGTGATCTAGGTCGTGCTTGTGTGATTCTTGAGAAATCAGAGACAATCATCTTCCCGATGAACTCGTACCCAAGAGTGTTGGCATGAATATCACCTCGCGAGCAAGCCCAGGTTAGGGAACAGACCTGTGCCACGGCATAAGGAATTCTTCCGTAAGAGGCGGTTAGCACACGGTCAGATAGAGGCCGGTAGCCACCTGTGGCAGCTGTGACATCCAGAAATGACGCGCCAACTGACCCATATACGCGACTAAGCGTGGGGTTGATCAACGACTTGAAAGCAGTCACAGATTGCACCGCGAGGTTTCGGTTTGGCTCAGAGCGGGGGTAGACCCATGCCCCAAGAATGATATCGGGGTACGTCAGTCCAATGATCGGAACGTCCGGGCCAGCCGCCGCTCGTAGTTGTTTCGCTAGCCTGGTGACGTTAGTTCCTATGTGTGAGTCTGCAGTTTCAACACATGTGGTCGGCTGGGGGTCGCTGGCACAGGCGACGAGATCATTACCTCCTATCGACACGGTGATCATGCCAATCTGCCCCCGGTGCGTCCTGATAAATCTGTCAGCGGCCGCAGCTTGACTCAATCCGCCATAGGTGGCTCCATCCATTGCTGGCGATCCACAACCTGGCCGAGTCAGGATTGAACTCGTCGTCGCTCCACTGCATCCAAAATTGACGAGTCGAAATCCTTCTGTTTCGGCGACGAAGCTTGCAAATCCAGGAGTTGGACCGCCGGGGACAGGTTGGTACCCAATCGCATACGAATCCCCTAACGAGAGATAGTACTTTCCGCTGCTCCTAGCATTGTGGTTGAAGATCAGAATGGCAATGACTGCAAGCTCGGCAGCAACCAATGTGACGGCGAGGATGCGTGCGACCGGAGGCATCTCCTAGCCGGCTTTGGTGAGTTGGTGATACGAAATGTCTGCCATGTTGTAGCTCCCTGTGCGGACCTGACAAAACACGCCAACCCTCACAGATCCTATTGACGCAACTGAAGGCAGGCGGGTTGACCATATCCTGGGGCTGCCCGAGGAGTGGTCACCGAGGGTGGTTCCTGGTCACATTCAATGGTGAGACTCGGGGGACACCTCTCAACCCGAAATCGCCTTTGGCCGGGATCCGATAGGCCCTTGACGGCTGTGGCAAACGGTGCAACCATCAATAAAGATTTGGGAGCGCCAGATGAAGAGCGTAAAGTCGCCATTCGACCGAGTCGTCGTGGTAACGAGCGTGGTTGGCGCCGTGGTGATTGCGGGCCTCCTATTGATCCAGTTTGGCGTTGCAGGCGCATTGGTAAATTCGACGCAAGCTGTCACGTCGTTGCCAACAGAACCAGCGGGACCAACGCAAACGACCCTGCCTCCTCCAGGTCCGCCCATACCGGCTGGCGATACCGGAAGTGGCCCGATTGGAACGCTTCCCCAGCGGGTGCCAACTAGTCCTCCTCGCATCTCGACTATCCCGGCCAATGCTTGTGTGGATTCAAATCTGGAAGCGTCAGTTACGGGATATGGCATTCAATCGATGAATTTTGATCAGGACATCGTGACTGTGACTTCGTTAACCCCATGTTCAATTAGTGGGTTTCTCAACGTGAGCTTTTCAAATTCCCAACCGCTCAGCGCCACTATCGATGATGGTGGGACTGATGGGAGCTTCAGTTCACCTGGTGCTGTTGCTCTCGGACCCAACGAGTCTGGATCCTTTGTTCTTCAATATCAGGACTTCAGTTACTGTCCTGTTGCGACGGACATGTTCATCGGCACAGTCGATTCAACACCCGATGTTCCGGTTTCGCTGAGTCCAGTGAATGGCGACCAAACCGGGTGGACCGTTTGCAGCCCAATACAAGTGTCGGCGATCGAGCAGGGCAACGACCCCGCCCAGTACCTGCCTTAAGGAAAAGTATGCGACGCCAAATACTCCACCGCATACCGTGGGTTCGTGGTCGACGTTTTCAAGCCCTCGTGGTTGGAGTGGCGGTCGTGACCCTGTCTGGCTGTGAGATCGGCGAATACGGGAGTGATGGAAGCAACCCATCGCCTGTCTACGAAGGCGCGAGTTCAGCCTATACGGAGCCCACTTGTGGCTCCTCGTGGGATTATTTCTTCTACCTAGCCGAGGATGGGATCTCGAATTCAGACGGAACAACTTCTTACATACCGCCCGCAAGTAGCTCAACTACAGACAACTCCACCTATGCCAACGACGCCGAATTCAATTACTTTCTCGGTGACGGCTTAGGAACGGGTATCTACTATTTCATGGGTGGTCCAAACTATGCACCCAGTAACCTGACGCCGTACCAGTACGGAGAGGAACAAGGGTTCGCCGCGCTTGCATACTATGACGAAGTTCTAGCAGTCGAAGGCAATCTCGACTTTGGGTTCATCATGGCGGATATAGAGATGGATCCGACACACCTCCATGGGTGGAATTATCCGGGCGCAACGGGAGCTGCGCTTGCAGCAAATCAAGCCGTTTGGCAGGGCTTCTATACCGGACTACAGGGAGCGGGTTATAACGTCGGGCTCTATTCTGACCCGGACAATTGGACGCAAGCATTCGGCAACGAGACTGTCGGACAGATCGAGTGGACATATCAAGGGGACAACGGTGTTGTCTTGCCATGCCCCACCCGCTTCTCGGGTGGTTCAGGTGGAATATCCGCACAGTTCTTCGGCGGCCAAACGCAGAGCAGTAACGACGCGATCGCTTGGCAGTGGGCTCAAGTTTCCGCAGGGGACTGGGACTCGATTGCGCTGGATCATTACGACGCTCTCTTTTGAGATGAGTGAGGAGCAACCTGCCTTTACCTGCTCATGATTGATTGAGACACGTCATCTAGGTCTCGGCGACCATCACCTGAGGTGCAACAGGAATCATCGTTTCGTTTCGTTTCGTTTCGTTTCGTTTCGTTTCGCGGCGGTGACAGTCATGAGCGAAGCCCGAGGGGCATCGATTTCCGAGGGCTGTGCGGGGAAGGCGAAGAGGACTCACTGGCCTACCACGCGGCGACGATGAGATGTCCTTTGGTTGGCATAGCTCCCTCCTATTCCAGACATTCCGCGAAACCCAGGGCGTTCCAGTTTCCAAAATCGGCGGTGCCACCAACCGCGTCAACTCCTCATCGACGCACACGCCTGCATTGTGCAATGCCCCGCCCTTCGGGCGGTTCCGACCCGTGCGCGGGTCGGGTCGGTTGATCGCCGGAGAGGGCGTCGCCCCAGGGTGACGTTGCGAGCGCCTTAATAACCAAAAGCCTCCTCCACCAGGGAGGGTGACGTTGAGCGTGTTGGGGCGCCGATGATTTCGAGCAGCACGAACCACCTTGTGGCCTGGGAAGGTGACACGTGGGGTGACGTCCATACGGATCATGAAGCCCCATGGCCGGGTCTCTGTTCGTCGCGTCTCCATCCTGTCCGCTTCGATGTTCTCGATAGGACGCCTCGGGGTCACAAGCGGCGCGGACTATTACCTCGAACGTGTGGCCAACTCAGTCGACGACTACTACCTCGGCCACGGTGAGGCACCGGGCCAGTGGATCGGGGCCACGTCGGCCAGCCTGGGGCTCACCGAGGAGGTCGACCCCGCCGCGCTGCGGAACCTGCTCGACGGCCGCGCCGCCGACGGGACTGACCTCGGGATCGTGCGCCGGGAGAAGCGCCGCCCCGGGTATGACCTCACGTTCTCCGCGCCCAAGAGCGTCTCGCTCCTGTGGACGTTCGGCTCACCCGACGTCCCTGACACGATCTCTAGAGCACATGACCGGGCCGTGGTCGGCGTCATCGACCAGCTGTCGCGTGAGGCATGTGTGGTGCGTCGGGGAGCAAACGGCAAGGACACCTACGCCGGGTCAGGGTTCCTCGCGGCGGCATTTCGCCATCGCACCAGCCGGGCCGGTGATCCGCAGCTCCACACCCACGTCCTCGTGCCCAACGTCGTCCTTGGCAGCGACGGGCGCTGGAGCGCTCCCGACGGCCGTCAGCTCTACCGATGGCAGAAGGCCGCGAGCGCCCTCTACCAATCAGCGCTACGCGCCGAGCTCTCCTCTCTGGGCCTCGCCTGGGAGGTGCGGCACAGCGGTCTGGGCGAAGTGGCAGGTGTCCCCCGGGAGGTCCTTCGCGCGTTCTCCAAACGCCGGGTTGAGGTCGAAAAAGCCCTGGCCGATCGAGGGCTCGATTCCGCCCGCGCCGCGGAGGTGGCCGTGCTCTGCACCCGGAGTGCCAAGTCCGAGGTGGCCGGGCCCACCGAGAGCTTGCGGGGCGGCTGGGAGGCCGAGCTCGCCGCCGTCCGGGTTCCAGACGACATCGGTGGCTTCAGACCTGCGGGCGTCGACGACGTCCTGGGCGTGGTCGACAGCCACCAAACGCGTGACACCGCGGTGGATCGTCAAGCGATCTTCTCCGTCCTGGCCGGGGAGCACGGGGTTTCAGTCTCCGACTACGACCTCGACGGGGCGTCGGCTACCAGAGCGGTTCCACTCACCCTGTTGGCCTCGACCTTCAGCCGCCGCGACGCCCTGTGGGCGGTGGCCAAGGCCTTCGACGCCACCACCGCCGAGGTCGTCACCCTCACCGACGAGCTGCTCGCCCGCCCGAGCGTCGTCCGCGTCCTCACCGGCCCGGGAACCGAGTTGGAGAAGATGCCAACCAGACTGGGGACCCTCGTCGGAACGAGCCCTGGAGATCGCCGCTACTCGACGATGGAGATGCTGAGCGTCGAGCGTCACATCACCGAGTCCGCCCAGGGTCGCATCGGTGCCGACTCGGGACAGGTGAGCGCCGAAGGTGATAACACGGGCGCTTCACTCACATCCCCATCTCGACCTCGAGCAGCGCCGGGGAGTGGAGATCGCTCCTGAGCTCTGGTAACGGTCTCGATGTGGTCATCGGCCAGGCCGGGACGGGCAAGTCGACCATGCTGGGCGCGGCCCGGGTCGGCTGGGAGGAAGAGGGCTACGAGGTCATCGGGGTGGCCATCGCCTCGCGCACCGCCGCCGCACTCGAAGCCTCCACCGGGATCCGGTCCTCCACCATGGCCCGTCTGCTCATGGACCTCGAAGCTCCCGGTGGCGTCGGTCTCAGCGCTCACCACGTGGTCGTCGTCGAGGAGGCGTCGATGGTGGGCAGCCGCTCGCTCGATCTCGTCCAACGCTACGCCGATGCCGCAGGCGCCAAGGTGGTCCTGGTGGGCGACAACCGCCAGCTCTCCTCCATCGACGCTGGCGGGGCGCTGCGCACCCTGTCACGAGAGCTCGGGACCCACGTGGTCGAGCTCACCACCAACCGACGCCAGGCCGGGGTGGACCAGGCCTGGGAACGCGATGCCCTGGACCGGCTCCGAAACGGTGACATCGCACCTGCCGTCGCCGCCTACGTCGAACACGGACGGCTCACCCTGGCCGAAGACGTCCAAGTGGCCCGGGCCCAGCTGATCGAGGTGTGGTGGGCCGTCCACGAGCAGTCGACGGCCATCCTGGCCGTGGCCCGCTCCGACGTGGCCGCGCTCAACGACCTGGCCCGGGAGCGGCGCAGCGCCGCCGGCGAGCTGGGTGAGGAGCTGCGCCTGGCCTCGGGCAAGGCGTTCTCTGTCGGCGACCGGGTGCTTTTCGAGAAGAACGAACGAGTGGCGGCACTTCGCGGTGCAGTCGGTGCCGAGGAGTCGATCGCTACAAATACGCAACGGCACCTTCGGGACCGTCGTCACCCTCGCAACCCCGATTTCCGAGCCTCTGACCAGGGAGGGTGACGTCACCCGGGCTGGGGGTGACGTTCGAGGCAACGATCCGGTGCTCGTCGTCGACCTCGACGCGGGAGGACGGGTCGCTCTCCCGCAGAACTACGTGGAGGACTTCACAAGTCTCGGCTACGCCCTCACGGTGTTCCGCGCTCAGGGAGTCACGGTGGACCACGCCTTCGTTCTCGGCGATGAGAGCCTGTTCCAAGAAGCTGCCTACACGGCCATGTCACGGGGGAGGCTGACCAACCATCTCTACGCCACGACGGCCGACGACATCCGATCAGAGATCGGTCACGAGGTCCGTGACGAGCGCCGCGACGCCATGGCGTCACTCGTCACTTCGCTCTCCGCCACGAAAGAACAGACCATGGCCCTCGACCACCTCCCCGATCGGCACCCCGCGGGGGCAGAGTTGTCGACGCCGGGGCAGCACAGCACCGTCGCAGATCAGCTGGTGGCGAGCGTCGAGGTGCACGCCCTGGGACCCGAGATCGCGCCTGACTCCCCCAGCATCGCCGCCGGGTTGTCCTCGCTCGGAGACAAACTCGATGCCCTTCAGAAATCGCTTGAGGACTTGGAAGATTCCCTCGACCGTTTCGAACCGAGGGCCCGGGCGCGCTCCGCGCCCGCATGGGATTACGACTCCTATGACCGCGACGTGGGCCTCGATGACGGGTTCGGACTCTGAGGGTGACGTTCCTGGCGATACGAGGAGATCGCCAATCAAGAAACGAGGTGACCATCGACCACGCCCCACTTAGCCAAGCACGTCACCCTCGAGACACATCGGTCCTGCTCGGAGGATTCTTCACCGTTTGTACATGGGGGGTGACGTCGAGGGTGACGCCCTTCCGCATGATGAACCCATCCTCGGAAGGAGTCCGTCGGTGGGGAAAGGCAAATCAAGAACTGCACCGCTCGCCAAGTCCCTCTTGAGCGTCGAAGAAGCGGCTCTGCTCCTCGGCGTAGATCGGGCGACGTGTTACCGAGCGATCCGGAGCGAGAAGTTCCCGCTTCCTTTCGTACGCCTGGGCGGGCGAATTCGCATCCCTCGTCGCGCCGTCGAACGACTAATGGACGGCGTCGTCCACGCCCAGGACGCGAGCTCGGTTCAGCTTGCCGCGGCCTTCGACCGTTGTCCGGCGTGCGGCACACCCTCGCCGGCGCTACTTTCGCCACCTTCGAGCAGGCGCCCGACGTGCTCGGCCGCCCGGAGGTCCTCGGCCGCGACCACATCGGTGTAGTGCCGAGCCATGTGCACGGTCGACCAACCGAGACGGGCCTGCTTCTGACGTTCGGGTATCACCGAGTCGAGCACCGTGGCCTGGAAATGACGCAACGAGTGCAGGTGCACGTCCGACGCGACGCCAGCCCGCTTCCTGACCTTGGTGAACATGTGGCTCATCGTGTCTGGATGCGGAGGTTCAGCAGCACCGGGCTCGTAGGAGAACACGAAGCCGTTCTCGGAAATCACCACGTCGCACATCCGAGCGAGCCCCTCTTGGCTGGTCCGCAACGTATGCAACGCCGCCAAGGTGCCGGGATCGAGTGCCAGTGTACGAATGCTCGCCCTCGTCTTCGGAGACTTGACCTCAGCACCCCCGGCCGCAGCGACGACGGACTCGTCCACGACCACCGAACCCCCCTCCCAGTCGATGTCCGTCCATCTGAGCGCACACGCTTCGCCCCGGCGCATCCCGGTAGCCGCCACGAGCCGGACGAACGCCCCGAAGCGCTCGTCGAACTTGGCGCCAGCGGCCAGGATCGCTTGGACCTCCGTGAGCTCGGGCGAGCGTACCGGATCCCCACGTTGGGTGAGCGACCAAACGGGAAGCTCCGTGTCCACGATCGGGTTCGGCAAGGTGTTAGCGCTCCACTTCCTGGCCAATCGACACGCGCGGTTCAGAAGTGCCCTGATATGACGGACCGTTGTGAAACCCACTCCGGCGTCCTTCAGCCGACGGAAGTATCGCTCGACCTCGTAAGGATTCAGCGACGCAATAGTGCGACGCCCGATGGATTTGCGGATGTGCCCGTCCCACAACTCGCGGTAGTGCCGCACGGTCGTTGGGCTCAGGTCCTGCCAACCGTTGTTACTCCACGCTTCAAGCGCCTCGTTGATCGTCGTGCTGTCACCCCACCGCACTGAGATCACCTGTGATGGGCCGAGCGTTCCTTCGTATTTTGCCGCCAAGCGCGCGAGCTCTTTCTCTGCAGCTCGTTTCCCACCCCGAAACGTCACGCTCTTGTGCTTGATTCGGTCGTGCTCGTCGCGACCAAGAAAGACGCGTAACTCCCACGCGTTTTTCTCCCCGCTCTTCGCCCGCATGCTGCCCGCCACCACCCACCCCTTCGGCCTTGTTGGGATTTGTTGGGTTTCGTGTTGGGATTTAGGTTAGCCCAGACGAGCGCCTCCGAGTGCAAGCCGCTGACCTGGACTTTTATGGTGGGCGCTGAGGGACTCGAACCCCCGACCTGCTGGTTGTAAGCCAGCTGCTCTACCAGCTGAGCTAAGCGCCCCGATGGGATCAATCTACCTGTCGCCGCGTGAGCCCATATCTCGGAGCACGACAATGTCGGGCCCAAGGCGGTCGAGCTGATCGACACGACCGATCCGATACCGGGCGCGGCGTCGCCTTCCGGTGCCATCATGGTCGGTATCCAACACCGGTGAAAGGTGGTCTTCGATGTTCTCAGAGATCGTCGTAGGGACCGACGGTTCCGATACCGCGGCCGGGGCGGTGGCGTTGGCGCTCGATCTCGCCCGTCGCAGCGGTGCCACCCTTCACCTGGTCTCGGCCTACAAGGATCCCGTCACTTCGATCACCGTCGCCCATGCCGGGGCGGTGGCGGTACCCGACACCGGCCTGACGGCTGCCCTTGCCAAGAGCGCCAGCGAGGAGCTGCTGACCCACATCGCCTCGGGAACCGGGGACGTCCCCGTGCAGACCCATGCCATAGCCGGTGCTCCCGCTGATGTGCTGATCGGTGTGGCGGAACGGGTCGGTGCCGACCTCATCGTGGTGGGTTCCAAGGGGATGAGGGGAGCTCGACGGATCATCGGCTCTGTACCCAACAGCGTCGCGCACCGGTCGCCCTGTCACGTCATCATCGCCAAAACCGGCTGAGCACGCCAAACGGATGTCGCCGTCAGGGCCCGTCCCCGAACACCCACCGGGTGGGGGTACCGGTGAAGTCGGCTTCGTCGAGACCGAAGGCCCGTCGAGGCTCGAGCCGGAAACACGCATTGGCGGCGAAGAAGTCCACAGCCAGATCGGTCTGGTACTTGGCGTTGACCCACGCCGTGAACCGCTCGATCGCTTCGTCCCCTGCCACGGGAACAACCACTCCTTCGACCACCACAGGTTGCAGGGGGTTGTCGGTGGTCATGACGGCACGGGGATCGGCCTCGATGTTCCTGGTCTTGCGGGACTGGCGGCTCGAGCTGAACCACGCTGCCCCCTGCTCCCACACGCCCCACACCGGCATGACGTGAGGACTCCCCTCGGGGCGCACCGTCGCCAACCAGTAGTCGTGTGAGTTGACGAGCCGCTCCTCGGCCCATTTCCACGGCAGCAGGCCGCCCCCGTCGAGGGGGCCCACGATCCCGTAGCCGGGCATGTGGGGGCGGCTCGCCGCAGGCTCTCCCATCACTCCCTCCTCGTGGCGCGTTGGTCCGACGACCCTCACCCCCATGTTGTCGCAATGCCGAGTGCCTTTCCACGGTATGGGCCCGCGCGACAAGGGTTTCGATCCACGCGAGACTCGGACCGTGGGGGTCGACTTCGGCAAGACGGCGGAGGACTACGCCGCCCACCGGGCCGGCTTCCCCAAGGCCCTGTTCGACCGACTCGCCGCCATGGGGATCGGCCGTTCCGGGCAACGCCTGCTCGACCTGGGCACCGGCACCGGCACGCTGGCTCGGGGATTCGCACGGCGGGGGGCGACGGTGACGGGAATCGACCCGGCCGAGCCGCTGTTGCGGGAAGCCCGGCGCCTGTCCGAGGACGAGGGCGTGCGGGTCGACTACCGGGTGGGAAGGGCCGAGGACATCGACTCCGCCGATGACGCCTACGACGTCGTGACCGCCGGCCAGTGCTGGCACTGGTTCGACCGTGCCACGGCGGCGGCGGAGTGCATGCGGGTGCTCGTGCCCGGTGGCGCGCTGTGCATCTGCCACTTCGACTGGCTCCCGGTGCCCGGCAACGTGGTCACCGCCACCGAGACCCTCATCCTCCAGCACAACCCCGAGTGGGCGTTCTCGGGTGGGTTGGGCATGTACCCCCTGTGGACTCTCGACGTGGCCGAAGCGGGGTTCGGCGCGCTCGAGACCTTCTCCTTCGACGTGGACGTCCCCTACCGTCACGACGCGTGGCGCGGCCGCATCCGCGCCAGCGCGGGAGTAGCCGCTTCCCTGCCACCCGATGCCGTCGTGGCCTTCGATACCGAGCTCGCCGACCTCCTGGCCCGGGAATTCCCCGACGAGCCCCTGGCGGTCCCCCATCGGGTGTGGGTCCTCGTGGCCCGCAAACCCGGTCCCTTGCGGTAGCCGCTCAGTCCCCGGGGCTGTTGCCCAGGTGCCAGCCTCCACAGATCTCGCACTGGTAGGCGGCGAGGTCGGCCCCGTGGTCGAGCCGGTACCCGAAGGCAGCCCGGTTGGCCTCCTGCTCGGTGCGAAAGCGCGTCTTGGGCTGCCCGTCGGCGCGCCAGTGCGGGAGGCGAGCCCGGCTCGGTGGCGCCTGGCGGCGCTGTCGGCGGCGGCTGGCCGTCATGGCCCGGTACGGCGGGCGCCGGGCCCGGCACCGGAGGCGACCGCCTGCTCGAGCTCGCCGAGCAGTTCGGTCGTGGCCGCCGCCACCACGGCACGGCGGGCGACGGGGTCCCGGACGACGAGGTCACGGCCTTGCAGCTCGCCGATCACGGCTCCCGCCTCCTGGCACACGAGCATGGCACCCAGGTAGTCCCATGGAGCGAGGGCGGCGTGCATCCCCACCACGAAGGCGTCGATGGTGCCGTCGGCCACCGCGCACAGTTCGAGCGCGGCGGCACCGAAGGCCCGAAACTGCGCCCAACCGAGGTGCCGGCCGGGCATGCCCGAGATCGCCACGACGGCCTGTCGCAGCGCCTGGCAACCCGACGGCTCCACACGGGTCGTCCCCCGCCATGCACCGCCGCCGCGCACGGCGTGGTAGCGCACTCCGCTGGCGAGATTGGCCACCACCGACACCCGGGGGCCGGTTTCGTCGAGCACGCAGATGCTCGATGCGTACCAAGGGATGCCTCGAGCGGCGTTGGTCGAGCCGTCCACGGGATCCACCACCGCCACCAAGGCCGATCCCGGGCGATGCACCCCGCTCTCCTCGGACACGACGCCGATCCCCGACTCCTCGAGGACCGCCAGCACGGCCCGGTCAGCGGTGACGTCGATGGCGTACTGCCCGGGCCGCTCCCCGCGCGGCCGCCAGTCCTCGACCGGCGCCAGGGCCACCGGCACGGCGTCGACCACCCGGTGGCACAGTGCCAGCAGCGCGTCGTCGTCCACGTACGGGACCATACCGGCACCCGGCGTGGCCGTCGGGTAGTGGGGCCGCCCGAATCCGCACCCGCCCGGCCGAAGCTACGAACCGGCCCTGAGCGGGGCCATGCCCACGCGTCTCAGGCGCCCGATCCCCGCTCGGATCACCTGGATGAGGCCGAACCCGAACACCCCCCCGACCATGGCTCCCACCACCATGCTCACCACGGGCCAAGGCCACAGTCCGGCAGGGGCGTGCGCCCCACACAAGCGGGTCGCCATCTCCCCGCCGCCGACCGCCGGGGTGAGTCCATGGACGCTCCGGGCCCCGGGTACACATCGGGCGATATCGATGCCGAAGCCGGTGATCGCCATCACCATGACCAGACCCACCAGGGCGAAAAAGGCGGCCAGGATCACGACCAGGCTCGTGCGCCCCGCCCGCCCCAGCCACCCTCGGCCCACTCCTTCATGGTCCCACAATCAAGATCCGTGGCGCCCGGGGCTGTGTGCGTGAAGACCGTTCCCGCGGACCGGCGATCTCCCCTGCCGAGCAGACGGGGCCCGTCGGGGCGGTGGGGCCGACCCGGTAGGCTCTGGGCACAGTGGCCGTCATCGACGTCGCGGGTTATGTCGCGGACCTCAAGGACCATTCGGTCGACCACGGCTTCCACGTGCACGACGAGCGCCACTTCGTGGAGACGTACTCGCTGCGCCAGACCTGGGAGGTCGACCTGCACCCCGAAGAGGGCTGCGGCGGGCCCCTGGACCTCCATCTCGCTCTCGAGGTCGACCCGAGGACCCTGCTGTCGTTCGAGGACGCCGTGGTCGACCTGCCCGAGGACTCCGAGCCACCCGACGAGTACCACTTCCCCCTGACCTTCACGTGGGGGCTTCCCCCGCTCCCCCGCGGCCCCGACCTCTTGCGACTGGCCATCGACCTGGCCGGGGTGGGGGGGATCGACCTCCCGCTCGAGGTATCGGCCATCGACTCGTTCGCCTCGGCCACCGATGCCCCCGAGCGCCGGCTCTCCATCATGGCCCGTTACCCCGTGTCCCTGGCCCGCGTCCTCGGGGGCGAAGAGCTGCTGTGCGAGGTGTTCGACCGCTGCCTGGCGGTCAGCCGGTACCTGCTCGACGCCGCCCCGGGGTGGCTAGACGGATGACCCGCCGCCGCGCCACGCGGCGGAAGGATCGTCGCCCCGGCGGCGACTCGCTCCCCCGTGCGGGGCGCGCCTCGGTAGCGGCGTGCACGGCGGCGGTCCTCGCCTGCAGCCTGGCCGGCTGTGCCAGCCACGACGGAACCGACCTGGCTCGTCAGGCTTGCGTCCACGTCGAGCGCTCGATCACCCTCTACCGGGCCTCGCTCCACGCCTCGAGTGCCGCGGTGGCGAAGGGCGAGCAGTCCGAGGCGGTGGCACAGCTGCGCGACGCCCTGCCAGTGGCGGCGACCGCCGCGGGTGAGGCCGGCCAGTACCAGGCCCTCATGGCCACCCTGGCCGAGAGCGGCCAGCTCCCGGAGTCGTTGCTGGTCCACTCGCTCGGAGAGCAGTGTGCGGCCGCGGACTCCAACGGCGGGATCGTTCCCTCGCCCCCGTCCACCGCCGAGACACCCTCCACGCACCCGCCGCCCACCGGGCTCTGACGCCGATGCGTCGGGGCCGCCCCGCCGGCGAGGGGCTGACGCCCGTCAGACCGAGGGGCTGAAGCCCGCCGGCAGGTTGATGGACTTCTTCTCGAGGAACAGCTCCAGGCCGTCGGGCCCGAACTCGCGTCCCATGCCCGACTCCTTGTACCCGCCGAAGGGAGTGGAGAAGTCGATCGGGATGGGGCTGTTGAGCATGTAGGTCCCCGTCCGGACGCCACGGGCGACCTCGAGGCCGCGCGCCGGGTCGTTCGTCCACACCGATCCGCACAGCCCGTAGCTCGAGTCGTTGGCGATGGACACCGCCTCGGCGTCGCCTCCGTCGTAGGGGATGACGGCCAGCACCGGACCGAAGATCTCCTCCTGGGCGATGCGCATGGAGTTGTCGACGTCCACGAACACGGTGGGCTCGACGAACCAGCCCTTGCTCATCCCGGCGGGACGGCCTCCGCCCACGGCCACCTTGGCGCCCTCTTCCTGGCCGAGCTTGATGTAGCCCTCGACCCGGTCACGCTGGCGCTCGGCGACGAGGGGGCCCACCTCCACGGCGGGGTCGAGCGGGTCGCCGACCTTCATGGCCGACACCGACTCGACCAGGGCGTCGACGACCTCCTGGTAGCGGTCGCGCGGGGCGAGGATCCTCGTCTGGGCGATGCACGCCTCACCGTTGTTCATGAGGGCGTTGGGAAGAAGCATCGGCAAGGCCTCGGCGAGGTTGACGTCGTCGAGGAGCACGGCCGCGGACTTCCCACCGAGCTCGAGGCTGAAGCGCTTGAGCTGCTCGCCGCAGATGCCGCCGATCTTCTTGCCGGCGATGGTGGAACCGGTGAACGACACCTTGTCGATGTCGGGGTGACGAACGAGGTGCTCACCGACCTCGCGGCCGGCGGGGAGCACGCTCAAGACGCCCTTGGGCAGGCCGACCTGCTCGAAGAGCTCGGCCAGGCGGAAGGCGTCGAGCGGCGTTTCGGGAGCA
Organism: uncultured Acidimicrobiales bacterium; assembly: GCA_963848335.1. Classification (GTDB taxonomy): domain Bacteria; phylum Actinomycetota; class Acidimicrobiia; order Acidimicrobiales; family UBA8190; genus Chersky-840. The sequence continues at coordinate 335,597 of CAWKDD010000001.1, read as the reverse complement.
GGCTTGAACACGACCGTGCATCCGGCGACGAGAGCGGGGCCGAGCTTGGCGGCGGCGATGAACATGGGCACGTTCCACGGGCTGATGGCACCGACCACACCGACCGGCTCCTTGGCCACGAGGACCTCGCCCATGAGGCCCTGACGAACTTCGTCGAACTGGAATGTCGATGCCAGTCCGGCGTAGTAGTCGAGGATCATCGTGGGGGCGAAGACCTGGGCCATGGTGCCCCACGCCACGGGTGATCCCATCTCCGTGGTGATGAGCTCGGCGAACGACTGCATGTCGGCCTGAATGGCCTGCGACACCTTGGTGAGGATCTCGGCCCGCTCGACCGGGGTCATCCGCGGCCAGGGACCGTTGTCGAACGCGTCGCGCGCCAGCGCCACCGCCTTGTCGACGTCGGCCTCGGTGGCGTCCGGGACGCGGCCCGCGACCTCCTCGGTCGTCGGGTTGATCACGTCGATGGTGCCGGTCCCCGCGGGGCTCACCCATTCGCCACCGATGAACAGCCGGTCGTAGGCCTTCACGTCCCCTCCTCAAAAGTGAAACCTGTTTCCCCGATGCTATCCACCCACCCCGGCCTCCGACAGCCGGGGGGCCAGCCCCCGGCCCCCGCCGGGCGCGGCCCCGGGCTCAGGGCGTCCCGGCTGCGCCCGACGTGGACCCGGGCACCGGGGAGGACGTCGGAGGCGCCTCGACAGGTGGCGCCGAGCCGATGTCGGAGAACACGAGGTCGACGGTGAGACGCTGGGCGCCGACCAGCGCCGTGATCTGCTCGTGGGTCAAGAACTCTCCTTGCACCTCGGCCGTGAGCAGCGGCGAGGACACCTGGGAGGGCCTGACCCCCAGGACCGAGGTGAGGAACTTGTAGAGCCCCTTCGGCACGAAGCGGTAGAGATCACCGTGGCGGCTGACGACGACGGCGCCGGAGGCCGCCCTCAGCGGCGACTGGATGGTCCTCACGACCCGGACGCCCAGACCGGGGGTCGGGGCGAGCTCGGTCCACTGGCCCCCGCTCTCCCGGAAGCGCCGGGCGCCGATGAGGATCACGGCACCGGTCTGGCCGCCGGGACCCGTCTCGGACTCCTCGATGGCATCGGGGGCCTGGTACAGCACGTTCACGATGATCGTCTGCGAGCCGGAGGCGGATGCCCCCGATCCCGGCGCCGTCACCGAATTGGTGTCGACGACGACGAACCCGGACGCGTCGAGGGTGGCGGTGGCGCCGATGTGGAGCTGCTGATCATCGACTCGCGGCGCCGTCGACAGCGAGAGCACGATGGCGCCGACGACGAGAATCGTGAACACGCCGAGGATGACGAAGGGCAGCGCCTGTGGCCTCCCCTGCACGGCGGCGTCCCCCGCCCTCAGCTTGCCGGCGGAGTCTTGGGGACCGCCTCGTCACGCAGGCGTCCCGCCAACCACGACAAACTGTTGTCACCGACGATGGCGTCCTGCCAGCCCGCCAGGACCTGCTCCAAACGGTCGCGCTCGGGAATCCATCCCACCACGGCCACGGTGACGGAGTCGACCGGTAAGGAGCCCGAGAACTCGTCGCCGAACAGGTCCTCGGCCATACGCGCTGCCGGCTCGCGCATCACGTAGAGCTCTCCGGTGTCGCCAACCCAAGACACCTCGTAGCGCACCCCGTCACGGTCGTGCCACTCCGTTCCGAGCTCGACCTCCTCGGAGCGACGTCGGCGCTCGTCGGCCTCGTAGAACTGCTCGATGTCCATGATCCTCCTATTGGCATCACCCCGAGCCGATGACGTGGCGGCGTCGGCCCGAAGATCTCCAACCCACTCCGAGTCTCGTGACCCGGCACTCGAAAACGACACGATGAGCGTGGGGCCGGGAGGGATCGAACCTCCGACCCAGGGATTATGAGTCCCCTGCTCTGACCACTGAGCTACGGCCCCGCACCTCTCCTCCGTCTCACGTCTTCCCGATGACGCAACCCGGCACGATCGGAGAGATCAGCGTAGTGGGGACGGTCCCCGAAGCCGTGCTGCGTCGTCCGGAGACGCACAGCGCGGGCCCAGCTCCGGGGGAGAGACTCGAACTCTCAACCTAGCGGTTAACAGCCGCTTGCTCTGCCAGTTGAGCTACCCCGGAACGGCAAGGTGCAATCGTGTGCCGGTCGGGCAACGATAGCAGTGCGGTTTCTCAGACCTCGTCGAGGAAATCCCTCAGAGGTTGAGCGGCGTTGGGGTGCCGGAGCTTGGCGAGCGTCTTCGCCTCGATCTGGCGGATCCGCTCACGGGTGACCCCGAACGCCTTGCCGACCTCCTCGAGGGTGCGCACACGCCCGTCCTCCAACCCGAAGCGCAACTCCATGACCTCGCGCTCGCGCTTGGGCAGGGTGGCCAGGGCGTCGCGCACGGCCTCGTGCAACATCGACCGCGTGGCGGCGTCGTCGGGGACCTCGGCCCCCTGGTCCTCGATGAGGTCCGACAAGCTGAAGTCCTCTTCGTCGCCCATGGGCTGTTCGAGCGAGACGGTGTCCTGGTTGATGCGCTGGATCTCGCGCACCCGTTCGATGGGGAACTCCACACGGCTGGCGATCTCCTCGACCGTCGGCTCGCGGCCGAGCTCCTGGAGCAGCTGGCGTTGCACCCGCACCACCTTGTTGATGGTCTCGACCATGTGCACCGGGATGCGGATGGTGCGTCCCTGGTCCGCCAGCGCACGCGTGATGGCCTGGCGGATCCACCACGTGGCGTACGTCGAGAACTTGAAGCCTTTCGTGTAGTCGAACTTCTCGACGGCCCGCATGAGCCCGAGATTCCCCTCCTGGATCAGGTCGAGAAAGGCGAGGCCCCGGTTCCGGTAGCGCTTGGCGATCGACACGACGAGCCTGAGGTTGGCCTCGATGAGAGCCTCTTTTGCCTGCTGCCCGCGCCGGACCTGCATGCGGAGCCTGGTGCGCTCCTCCGAGGGCAATTCGCGCGTCCCCGCCGCGGCCTCGTGGACGGCGATCTCCTCGGCCGCCGCGTTCCCGGCTTCGATCCGCTTGGCCAGCTCCACCTCGAGCTCGCCCGTGAGCAGCGGGACCTTGCCGATCTCCTTGAGGTAGGTGTGCACCGGGTCGGCGGCGGTGCCACCCCCATGGTCGGGCGACGTGTAGGAGGCGATCCGGCCGCGGCCGGGGCGCGGCGTCTGGCGGTCCATGACCTCGTCGGGAGGTTCGCGCTTGAACGCTCGGCGTCGAAAACGCTGCAGCGGACCCTCGCCGTCCTCGCCGGCCTCGTCGGTGGCGGCCTCGTCGGCCACGGCCGCCGGCGCGGCGGTGCCCAGGTCGGCGGGGAGCCCTTCGACGACCTCCTCGGCCACCACCTCGGCAACGGCTTCGGCCACCGCCTCTTCGAGCACGACCGGGGCCGCGCCGCTCCTGGTCTCCTCGACGTACTCGATGCCCTCTTCCCGCACGCGCGACACCACGTCCTCGATGACATCGTGGGTCAGCTCGACCGACTGGAGCACCAGGATCAAGTCGTCCTGGGTGAGATAGCCGCGCCGGCGCCCGACCGACAGCAGCGTCTCGAACCCCTCGACCGCAACACCCTGGGGGGGCGGCCGGACCGAGCCGGTCGGTTGGTGAACCTCACTCATTCGTGTCGTCCCTTCCGACGAGCCAGGCTAGCAACCGGTCCGCGGCTACGAGGCTCCGATCGCCATCGTCGAGTTCATCGAGGTCGCGGCGCACCCGCGCGATCACGGGGGCGATCTCGCCCACCGAATTGGGCGACAGTCGGGCCTGGGCCTCGGCGACGGCGAGGGCCCGGCGCGAGGCGTTGCGCACCAGGGTCACCACCACGTCATCGGCATCGGTGGCGGGTTCCTCAACCGCCAGTCGTCGCAGCAGGTCGGCGACCCGGGGGTCGGTCGCCTCGGCGGCCTCCACCGCCTCGTGGAGGTCGTCGACCCCGGTGAGAGCCGCGAACGCGGCGCGCTGGAGCTCGTCGGGGAACAGGGTCGCCTCGAGGCGGTCGGCAACCTCTTCGGGCCGGTGCACGGCCAGGCGCAGGGCCTCGAGCCCCGGGCGTGAGACGTCGGCTCCTCTCCTCCGTCGCCCCTCGCCGAGGTCGGATCGTTCGGCGCCGGCTCCGGGCCTCGGCCCCGAGGCGCCGGGGCCCTCGGGCCGGGAGCCGTTGGCCTGGGCCGGTGCGCTGCGGGCCCGCTGTGCCACCCGTCCGGCCAGGGCGCGCAGGGCGTCGGGTTCGAGCCGACAGCGGTCGGCCACGAGCATCAGGTACTGGTCGCGCACCAGCTCGTTGGGATGCTCGGACACCACGGCGACAGCGGCCTCGGCCGCTTTGGCCCGCCCTTCGGCCGAGCGCAGGTCGGCGGACTGCAGGACCCGGTCGACCCGGAAGGCAAGGAAGGGCTTGGCCTCGGCGATTGCTCTCCGCAGGGCGGCGGGGTCGTCTCGGGCGAGGTCCGCAGGGTCGGCGCCGGGCGGAAGGGCGGCGACGGCCACGTCGACCTCATGGTGACGTTCCCACTCGTAGACACGGCCGGCACCTTCCTGCCCGGCCGCGTCGGCGTCGTAGGCGAGCACGACGCGCTTGGCGAAGTTGCGCAGGAGCCGGAAGTGCTCCTCTCCGAGCGCGGTGCCGCACGTGGCCACCGCACGCGGCATCCCGGCCACGAAGAAGGCAATGACGTCGGTGTACCCCTCGCACACGATGACCTCGCCGTTCTCGATCACGTCGTGCTTGGCCCAGTTGAGCCCGTACAAGGTGCGGCGCTTGGAGTAGATCGGGCCGTCCTGGGAGTTCTTGTATTTGGGCCCGGGCCCCCCTCCCCCCGTCGCCGTCGTTTCGCCTACGAGCGGAGCGGGCAGGATGCGACCGCCCAGGGCGATGGGCCGGCCCGAGGGATCGAAGATCGGGAAGATCACCCGCGCCCGGAAGGCGTCTTGGAGCCGACCCCGCCGGTTCACGAACCCGAGTCCGGCGTCCTCGAGCACCTTCGACGACACCTTGAGGTGCTTGGCCAATGCGTCCCAGTCGTCGGGAGCCCAGCCGAGACGGAATTTCCGCACGATCTCGCCGTCGTAGCCGCGCGAGCGGAGGTAGTCGCGCGCCGGCCCGGCGTCGGGTGCCGACAGCAGGCGCTCGTGGTAGAAGTCGACGGCCTTCTCCATGGCTTCGTGCAACGGGGCACGGCGCTGGCGGTCCGCGGTGGCGGTGGGGTCCTCGGTGATGGTGACGCCGCAACGCTCGGCGAGCCGTCGCACCGCCTCGACGAAGTCGACGTGCTCGATCTCGCGTACGAAGGTGATGGCGTCGCCCGATTGCTGGCACCCGAAACAGTGGAACACCCCCATCTCGGCGTTCACGCTGAACGAGGGAGTCTTCTCCTGGTGGAACGGGCACAGGCCCACCCATCGTGTGCCCTGCTTCTTGAGCGCGGCGTGCTCGCTGATGAGCGCCACGATGTCCGTGGCGGCCCGCACACGGGCGACGTCCTCGTCGGGAATGGCCACTCCCGGGACGGTACCGCGCCGGGGTGTCGGTGGTGACCGGGGGCGCTACTGGCTCCGCTACCTGGCCCTCGACGGCGCCGGCCGCCGACGGGGTGCGGAGCGACCGGGGGCTGCGGCTCGGGTTCGTTTCCCAGGGCGCCCGACGACCCGTGCCGTGGCCTGCTTCTTGGCGGCCGCCGTCTTGCGAGTGGCGGTCTTGCGGGCCGCCGTCTTGCGGGCTGTGGTGGTCTTTCGGGCCGCGGTCTTGCGGGCTGTGGTGGTCTTGCGGGCCGCCGTCTTGCGAGCCGTGGTCTTGCGGGCCGCCGTCTTGCGGGCGGTGGCGGTTCGGGCCGCCGTCTTGCGGGCGGTGGTGGTTCGTGCGGTGGCCTTGCGGGCAGGCGACCGCTTCTTGGCGGCAGCCGCCTTGCGAGCCGTGCTCTTTCGGGCCGCCGGCTTGGTCACCGGCGACTGCTTCTTGGCCGCGGGACGCGTCAGAGCGGGGGCGGCCGCGGCGGCGTCGGCCAGCACCACCTGGGCGGCTGAGAGCCGTGCGATGGGGACGCGGAAGGGCGAGCAGCTCACGTAATCACAACCGGCGGCGGCGAAGACGGTGATGGACTCGGGATCCCCACCGTGCTCGCCGCACACGCCGATCTTGAGCGAGGGGCGCGTCGCCCTGCCCCGCGTCACCCCGAGCCGCACGAGCTCGCCCACTCCGTCGGCGTCCACGGTCTCGAACGGGTTGCGCTTGAGGAGGCCCTTCTCCAGGTAGGCCGACATCATCCGGCCCTCGACGTCGTCGCGGCTGAAGCCGAAGGTCATCTGCGTGAGGTCGTTGGTGCCGAAGGAGAAGAAGTCGGCCACTTCGGCGATCTCGTCCGCCCGCAGCGCGGCGCGTGGCGTCTCGATCATGGTGCCGATGAGCACCTCGAGGCGCCGTCGCGTGGAGCGATCCGACGAGGCGAGGGTCTTTTCGACGGCGTCCTCCACCCAGCTGCGGGCCAGGGCGAGCTCCTCGCGGGTGACGGTGAGAGGGATCATGATCTCGATCACAGGCCGGCCCCCGTCGACCACGCGCTGCACCGCCGCCTCCATCAAGGCCCGGACCTGCATGGCGTAGAGGCCGGGCTTGAGGACTCCGAGGCGCACTCCTCTCGTGCCCAGCATGGGGTTGAACTCGTGCCACTGCTTGGCCGCCTCGAACAGCGCCTGCTCCTCGGCGCTCAGCCCGACGGTGGCCTCTTTGATGGCGAGCTCGCCGGTGTCGGGCAGGAATTCGTGCAGGGGCGGGTCGAGGAGGCGCACCGTCACCGGCAGACCGTCCATGGCCTCGAGGATCTCGATGAAGTCGGCGCGCTGGGCCACCCGCAGCTCCTCGAGCGCGGCGGTCTCGGCCTCGGGGTCCTCGGCCAGGATCATCCGGCGCACGATGGGCAGGCGGTCCTCGGCGATGAACATGTGCTCGGTGCGGCACAGTCCGATGCCTTCGGCTCCCATACGACGGCCGTTGGCGGCGTCGGGACCGTTGTCGGCGTTGGCCCGCACCTGCAGATGGCCCTTGCGGATGGCGTCCGCCCAGCCCAGGAGGGTCTCGAACTCCTCGGAAGCCTTGGCCTCGGCCAGGGGGACCTGACCGAGGATGACCTCGCCGGCCGTGCCGTCGATGGAGATCCAGTCCCCCTCCTGCACCACCGTCGGCCCCACCGAGAACGAGCGCCCCGAGATGCGCAGCTTCTCAGCCCCGACCACCGCAGGCTTGCCCCAGCCGCGGGCCACTACCGCCGCGTGCGATACGAGACCGCCCCGGGCCGTGAGGATGCCCTCGGAGGCGAGCATCCCGTGGACGTCCTCGGGGGAGGTCTCGGTGCGGACCAGGACGACGCGCTCGCCCCGTTCGGCAGCGGCGGCGGCGTCGTCGGCTGTCAGGTAGACCCGGCCCACCGCCGCACCCGGCGACGCACCGAGGCCCTTGGTGAGCACGGGGTGGCTGGTCTCGGCGAACTGGGGGTGCAGCATCTGGTCGAGGTGCTCGGCGGTGACCCTCTGCACCGCCTCACCGCGGGTGAGGCGGATGCCGGGATCCTTGGTCATCTCCACCGCCATGCGCAGCGCGGCGCGCCCCGTGCGCTTGCCCACGCGGGTCTGCAACATCCAGAGCTTGCCCTGCTCGATGGTGAACTCCGTGTCGCACATGTCGCGGTAGTGGCGTTCCAGGCGGGCGAAGATGGCCAGGAGCTCGGCGTGGATCCTGGGGAACTTGTCGCGCAGCGCCGAGAGCGGTTCGGTGTTGCGGATCCCGGCTACGACGTCCTCGCCTTGGGCGTTGACCAGGAAGTCGCCGTACTCGCCCTTGGCGCCCGTGGCGGGGTCACGAGTGAAGCCGACACCCGTCCCCGACCGGTCGTCGCGGTTGCCGAACACCATGGCCTGGACGTTCACCGCCGTGCCGAGGTCGTGGGCGATGCCCTCGTGGGCGCGATAGGCAAAGGCCCGCGGCCCGTTCCAGGAGCCGAACACGGCCTCGATGGCCCCCCGCAGCTGGTCGTCGGGATCCTGGGGGAAGTCCGTGCCGGTGTGGTCGCGCACGATCTGCTTGTAGGCGTACACCAGGCCGTGGAGCTGGGAGAGCGGGATGTCCGCGTCGGTGGCCGCCCCCGAGCGCTCCTTGGACTCCTCGAGCAACGTGTCGAAGGCCTCCCCCGCGATGCCGAGCACGATGCGCCCGTACATCGAGACGAAGCGCCGGTACGAGTCGTAGGCGAAGCGCTCGTCGTCGGTCTGCTTGGCCAGCCCCTGCACCGACTGGTCGTTGAGCCCGAGGTTGAGGACGGTGTCCATCATCCCGGGCATGGAGAACTTCGCGCCCGACCGCACGCTGACCAGCAGGGGGTCGACGGGGTCCCCGAGGCGCTTGCCCATCTTCTTCTCGAGGCGAGCCCGGGCCCGCTTGACCTCCGCCGACAGGCCCTCGGGCCACCCGCCGTCCATGTAGGCCCGGCAGGCGTCGGTGGTGATGGTGAACCCGTGGGGGACCGGCAGGCGCAACACCGACGTCATCTCCGCCAGGTTGGCGCCCTTGCCGCCGAGGAGGTCCTTCAGCTCCATGGGCGGCCGGCGGTGCTTGTGGTCGAAGTCGAAGACGAACGGCATCGGAGGCTCCTGGCCGTGCCGCGCCGGGCACGTGTGGCGATTCAGGGACGCCCCGAGCCTACCGGCCGGGCGGAGGCGCTCAGCGGCGCAGACGCCGGGCGATCTCCTCGGCCACGCCGTCGATCGGCACCCGTACCTGCTCGGTCGTGTCGCGGTCGCGCACCGTGACAGAGCGGTCCTCCAGGGAGTCGAAGTCGACCGTGACGCAGTAGGGGGTGCCGACCTCGTCCTGGCGGCGGTAGCGGCGGCCGATGGACTGGGTGGTGTCGAAGTCGCACACCGCGACGGGTTGCAAGAGCCCGAGCACCTGGCGCGACAGCGGCATGAGGTCGTCCTTCTTCGACAGCGGCAGCACGGCCACCTGGTACGGCGCCAGGCGAGGGTCGAGGTGCAGCACCGTGCGGCGTTCGCCGCCCACCTCGTCCTCGTCGTAGGCGGCAAGGAGGAAGGCCATCATGGTGCGTGTGGCCCCGGCGGCAGGCTCGATGACGTAGGGCACGTAGCGCTCGCCGGTCGACTGGTCGAAATACTCGAGGCGCTCACCGGAGTACGCGGCGTGGGCCTTGAGGTCGTAGTCGGTGCGATTGGCGATGCCCTCGAGCTCGTCCCAGCCCCACGGGAAGAGGAACTCCACGTCGGCCGTCGCCGTGGAGTAGTGCGAGAGCTCGTCGGGATCGTGGTGGCGCAGACGCAGCTTGTCGGCGGGGATGCCTAGGTCGAGATACCAGCGCATGCGCTCGTCGAGCCAGTAGTGGAACCACTGGTCGGCCTCGTCGGGAGGCACGAAGTACTCCATCTCCATCTGCTCGAACTCCCGCGTGCGGAACACGAAGTTCTGCGGGGTGATCTCGTTGCGGAACGACTTGCCCACCTGCGCGATGCCGAAGGGGGGTTTCTTGCGGGTGGTCGTGAGGACGTTCAAGAAGTTCACGAACATGCCCTGGGCCGTTTCTGGTCGCAGGTAGGCGACGGTGGCGTCCTCTTCGACGGGCCCCGCGTAGGTCTTGAACATGAGGTTGAAGGCGCGGGGCTCGGTGAGATCGCCGGACCCGCAGTTGGGGCAGGTCCCGTCGATCTTGTCGGCACGCCACCGCTCGTGGCAGTTGCGGCAGTCGACGAGCGGGTCGGTGAAGTTGGCCAGGTGCCCGGAGGCCTCCCAGATCCTCGGAGACGACAGGATGGCGGCGTCGATGCCGACGACGTCGTCGCGCAGCTGGACCATCGAGCGCCACCAGGCGTCCTTGACGTTGCGCAGCATGAGCACGCCCAGAGGGCCGTAGTCGTAGGTGGAGCGGAACCCCCCGTAGATCTCGGCCGAGGGGAAGATGAAGCCGCGCCGCTTGGACAGGTTGACGATGCGGTCCACGAGGTCCGGGTAGGCCGCCACCCCGGGCGCGGCGTCACCCTCCGTGGGCTGATCGGTCATGCGAGGAGGTTACCGGGCGTGCGCAGGCGCACCGGTTCCGGGGTGCGCAGGCGCACCGTGACTTCGTTGGCGAGCAACCTCCCGCGCACGGTGAGCACCGCCCGGTCGCCGTGGCGCTCGAGGAGGCCGTCGAGATCGGGGTCGTCGGGCACCACCGATGCGGGCACTCCCACCGAGGTGCGCAGCGCCAGCGCCAGGCCCTCGAAGGCCGCCTGCTCCGGGGTGAGCAGCTCCTCGGCCGCGGTCGTGGGCCGCCCCGCCCGCACCGCCTCGATGTAGCGCTCGGGCGTGTGGACGTTCCACCACCGGCGCCGCCCCCGGTGCGAGTGCGCCGCGCACCCGATGCCCCGGTAGTCGCCCTGGGCCCAGTACAAGGCGTTGTGGCGGCACTCGTGGCCGGGCAGGGCCCAGTTCGACACCTCGTACCACCGGTACCCGGCCCCACCCAGCGTCGCGTCCACCAGCGCGTAGCGGCGGGCGCACGGTGTCGTCGTCGGGATGGCGGGCCGGGTCGCGGGCCAGGGGCGTCCCGGCCTCGACGGTGAGGGCGTAGGCGCTCACGTGCGCCGGCCGGGGCTCGAGGGCCAGAACGGCGTCGAGGGTGGCGGCCAGGTCCGCGTCGGTCTCGGCCGCCGCGCCCACGATGAGGTCCACGCTCACCGAGTCGAACCCGGCCTCGCCCGCCAGGGACAGGGCACAGGCCACCTGCGTCGTCCCGTGGCGCCGTCCCAGGCTGTCGAGGACGTGGGGGACCATGGACTGCACGCCCGAACGACACCCGGGTCACCCCGGCGTCACGCCAGCGGGCGAAGCGCGGCGCCGAGGCGTCCTCGGGGTTGCACTCGACCGTGACCTCGGCCCCCGGGGCCAGGACCACCGCCTCGACGATCGTCCCGAGCAGCTCGCCGGGCAGGCGCGACGGGGTCCCTCCCCCCACGTACACGCTCGTGGCCGGGGGCAGGCACTCCTCGACCGTGGCGCGGCGCAGCTCGGCCGCGCACGCCTGCGGCGTAACGCGGCCATCGAGCGCGTCGCGGTCGGTCCAGGTGGCGAAGGCGCAGTAGTCGCAACGCGACGCGCAGAACGGCACGTGCACGTACACCCCGAACGGCGACGGCATGGAAGCTCTAGGCCATGGGGCTCGAGCGCACGCTGCGCAGCCGCCGGTCGAGATGGACCTCCATCGCTTCGGTGGCCAGATCGGTGACCTCACCGGCCAGCGGGCCGTCGGGCTCCTCCAGCGCCGAGGCCAGGCCCCCACCGAGGATGCGGCGCACGAGCTCGAGGGCGCCGGGCGAGATGGGACGCCCCCGCCGGCACGACCGGCACAGCACGCCCCCCTCGACGAGGTCGAAGGCCACCAGTCCCTGGCGCGCACCGCACGACACGCACTCCTCGAGCACCGGGGCCGAGCCCTCGAGCGCCAGGACCTTCAGGCAGAAGGCGGGGACGAGCAGCGGGGCGTCCCGGGCCTCGAGGGCCCGCAGGGCCCCCACCACCATGTCGTAGAGGCGGGGATTGGCGTGGCGCTCCTGGGACAGCTGGTCGGCCACCTCGAGCACGGTGTAGGCCTTGGACACCCGGGCCAGGTCCTCGCGCACCGTCCGGAAGGTGTCGTTGACCTCGGCCTGGTTGACGATGTCGAGCTCGCGCCCCTGCCAGCACAGCAGCGACACGTGGCTGAGCGGCTCGAGGCGGGCACCGAACTTGGACTTCGTGCGGCGCACCCCCTTGGCCACGGCGCGCACCTTGCCGTGGTCCTTGGTGATCATCGTGACGATGCGGTCGGCCTCCCCCAGGCGCAAGGTCCGCAGGACCACACCCTCGTCGCGATAGAGGCTCACCGCTCGCTCCGCCGGGTCCCGCCCTCGTCCTCGGGAGCCCGCGAGCGTCGGACGGGGCCGGCGACGCCGTAGGGGGCGCGGTTGGGGGTGTGGCGGCCGCCGACGGCGTTGCCGAGACCGATCATCGCCACCACGGCCCCTCCGGTGATGAGCACGGCGGTGGCCCCCGACACGCCCGCCACGGCCAGGACGATCAGGGCCGCCGAATGCGGCGAGGCCGAGGACGACGGCCAGCGATCCTCACGTCTTCACCGTGCCGTAGCGGCGCTCGCGGCGTTGATACTCGGCGACGGCCTCGAACAGGTGGGCGCGCCGGAAGTCGGGCCACAGCACCGTGGTGAACACCAGCTCCGAATACGCCAGCTGCCACAGGAGGAAGTTCGAGATGCGGTACTCGCCCGACGTCCGGATCACGAGGTCGGGGTCGGGCTGGTCGGGGTAGTACAGATGCGAGCGGATGGCGCGCTCGTCGATCTTGGCGGCGGCCACACCCTCTTGCACCAGGGCCCGCACCGCATCCACGATCTCGGCCCGGCCTCCGTAGTTGAACGCCATGGTGAGCGTCATGCGCCGGTTGGCCTCGGTGAGTGCGACGGACTCGTCCATGCGTCGCAGCACCCGGCGCGGCACGCGCCAGTCCCTGCGGCCCGCGAACCGGATGCGGACGCCCTTGTCGTGCAGCTCGTCGCGACGGCGCATGAGCAGCGACTCGTTGAACCCCATCAGGTAGCGCACCTCGTCGCGGGGCCGACGCCAGTTCTCGGTGGAGAAGGCGAACATCGTCAGCCACCGGACCCCGATGTCCAGGGCCCCGTTGACGGTGTCGAGCAGCGCCTCCTCGCCGGCGGCGTGCCCTTCGGTGCGGGGCAGGCCACGCTGGGCCGCCCACCGCCCGTTGCCGTCCATGACACAGGCCACGTGGGCGGGGACGTCGGAGGTGTCGATGCCCTCCGGTACTCGTCCGTTGGGAGGCAGCACCACACACCGAACCTACCTGCTCGGGCGATCCGCTCCGGAGCGCCACCGATGCGGCCGGGCCCGGGTCGCCGGGGTCCGGACGCGACGATGCGGGGCAGCCGTGGCTGCCCCGCGTCGGATCGGACTGCCCTAGAGCTTGCGGACCTTGGTGGCCTGCGGGCCCTTCTGGCCCTGGGTCTGCTCGAACTCCACCCGCTCGCCCTCGATGAGCTCGCGGTAGCCGGTGCCATCGATCGCCGAGAAGTGGACGAAGACGTCGGGCGAACCGTCGTCAGGCGTGACGAACCCGTACCCCTTCGTTGCGTTGAACCACTTCACCGTGCCCTCGGCCATTGCCGTACCTCGCTTCTCCACGCACGAACACTTGCGGGAGACACGAACGTCAACCGACAACGACGAACGGCCTGCGTGATCCACCGAACGCTCGGAAGATCGTAGCAGCAGGCCCCCCGCCGGCGTCGAGTCTTTCCGGAGTGCGCCGACTGCGGCTGCGACGTCGCCGGCTGCTTCCCGGGTGCACTGACCAGGCCGAACCGAGCCAGTGAGGCCGGGCCCAGCGGTGCTGCACCGGGGGGCCAGGCCCTTGCCGGGTGCCGGCCGGGAGCCCGGACATGATCGAGGGGCGCCCTTGCGGACGCCCCTCGATCGAGTTGTTGCTGGAAAGGCACCGAGTCCCCGTACCTCGCCGGGCGGGACGACTTCCCGGCCGGGGTGCTCAGCGGGTAACTGGCTGGGATTCGCCAGGTGGTCCAGCGAGCCGCCTCAGCGGCCAGCCACCTCCAGGGTCCCAAGTTGATATCCGCTCAGTTGGACCACCTCCTTTCTCTGGTGCGCCCATCGTACCGATCCGCGCCGGCGGCGAGGGCCATTTTCGCGGGAGCTTCACGCGTTTTTCACACAGCCGCCACCGACACATGCGGACCGCCCCCGGAGAACGCGCGCCGGGCCCGCTCCACTACCGTCGGAGCGGTGCCGGGCCCTACCGATGTCGCCGCCGTGCTGAAGGCGGTGACGGCGTCTCTCCCCGGCGGCGGGGAGGACCGGCCCGGGCAGTTGGCCATGGCCGAAGCGGTGGGACGCGCCATCGAGGAGGGCCGTCACCTGGTGGTGGGGGCGGGCACCGGCACCGGAAAGTCCCTGGCCTACCTGGTCCCGGCGGTCCTGTCGGGCCGGTCGGTCGTGGTCGCCACCGCCACCCAGGCGCTCCAGGACCAGCTCGCCACGAAGGACCTGCCCCTGGTGGCCGACGGGCTCAGGCCGCGGCGCACGGTGCGCTTCGCCGTGTTGAAGGGCCGCTCGAACTACCTGTGCCGCCAGCGCGCCACCGAGGTGGGCGGGGCCGAGCAGGCGGGACTGGCGGGCATGGCCCTGTTCGACGACGAGGGGGGCGGCGGCGGGGCGGGCGGGGGCGCCGGGGCCGGGGCCGGGCCCTCCGCAGGCGCCGAGACCGTCGACCTGGGACGCCTCGGCGGGCAGCTGCGCCGCCTCATCGCCTGGGCCGAGACCTCCCCCACCGGCGATCGCGCCGAGCTCGACTTCGAGCCCAACCCCCGGGCCTGGTCGGCGCTGTCGGTGTCGGCCCGGGAGTGCCCCGGGGCCTTCCGCTGCCCCTCGGGCACCATCTGCTTCGCCGAGAGGGCGCGGCGAACGGGCCGCGGCCGCCGACGTCGTGGTGGTCAACACCCACCTGTACGCCACCCACGTCGCCAGCGACGGAGCCGTCCTCCCCGAGCACGACGTGGTGGTCCTCGACGAGGCCCACGCCGTGGAGGACGTCATGACCGAAGCACTGGGGGTGGAGATCACCGCCGGCCGGCTGCGCGGGCGTGGCCCAGGCGGCGCGCGGTCTCGTGGGCTCCGACGGGGCCGGCGTCGCCGACGGCGTCGCCGAGGTGGCCGACCGTCTCGACGCCGTGCTCAACCCGCTGTCGGGGCAGCGGGTGCTGCACAGAGGACGAGCAGCCCCGGCACCCCGGCCCAGTCCCAGGAGCTGGCGGCCGTGCTCGAGCTGGCCGGGGGACGCCTCGAGGCGTTGACCGGCGCGTTGCGGCGGGCCGAAGCCCGAGCGCGGGCGGGAGGCGCCGGCGCCCAGGACGGCGCCGCCGACGAGGGGGCGCGCCGCAGCCGCACCCTGCTGGCGGTGGGCCATCTCGGCGAGGAGCTCTCCAGGGTCCTGGCGTTGGGCGCCGAGCAGGTGGCGTGGGTCGAGGCCTCGGGGCCGGGGGGGCGCACCACGACACTGCGTGCCGCGCCCGTCGACGTCGGGCCCCTGCTCGCCCAGCGTCTGTGGCCCCACGTCACCGCCGTGCTGACCTCCGCCACCATTCCTCCGCAGCTCGAAACCCGACTCGGGCTGCCGGCCCGGGGCACCGACCACCTCGACGTGGGAAGCCCGTTCCCCTTCGAGACCTGTGCCCTGCTGTACTGCGCCAAGCACCTCCCCGATCCCCGCCGGCCCGGCGCGCGCCAGGCCCTGCACGACGAGCTGCGCCTCCCTGATCACCGCGGCCGGCGGCCGGACGCTGGCGCTGTTCACGAGTTGGCGCGCCATGCACGAGGCGGCCGACGCCTTGCGGCCGAAGCTGCCCTTCGAGGTTCTGGCCCAGGGCGACAAGCCCAAGGCGCGGCTTCTCGAGGCCTTCTCCACCGATCATGCGGCGTGCCTGTTCGCCACCATGTCGTTCTGGCAGGGGGTCGACGTGCCCGGGCCCACGCTGTCGCTCGTGGCCCTCGACCGCCTCCCCTTCTCGCGGCCCGACGACCCCCTGCTGCAGGCCCGCCGCGATCGGGCCGGCGCGGCGGCGTTCCGGATGGTGGACCTTCCCCGGGCGGCCACGCTGCTGGCCCAGGGGGCGGGCCGGCTCATCCGGTCGTCCACCGACCGCGGCGTGGTGGCCGTGCTCGACTCCCGCCTGGCCACCGCCGGCTACCGGCACGTGCTCACCGCGGCGTTGCCTCCCATGCGACGCACCGTCGACCACGACCAGGTGGTGGCGTTCCTCGAGGCCATCGCCCGGGGCGCCGAAGCCCCCCCGTCGGACGCGTCACACGCGTCGGGCGCGGGCGCGTCGGCCACGTCAGACGCGTCGGCCACTTCAGACGCGTCGGCTCAGTAGCCGAGTCGCTCGATCATGTCGGGACGCTGCTGCCAGTGCTTTTCGACCCGCACCCGGAGCTCGACGAACGCCCCCGCCGGCAGCTGGGCCCGAACGGCGGTACCGACCTCTTTGAGCATGGCCCCGCCCTTGCCGATGACCATCCCCTTCTGCGACTCGCGCTCCACGACGATCTCGATGCGCACCCGCGGCCACTCCCACTCCGTAACGTGACAGGCGATCGAGTGCGGGAGCTCCTCGCGCACGTGGGCCAGGAGCTGCTCGCGCACGAGCTCGGCCACCCAGAAGGCCTCGGGCACGTCGGTCACCATCCCGGGCGGGAAATAGGCCGGGCCGACGGGCAACCGGGTCAGCACGGCGTCGACGAGGGCGTCGACACCGTGGCCCGAAAGCGCGGAGACGGGGAAGTACTCCACCCCGGCGTCGGCCCCCTCTCCCTCGAGGACGCGGTGCGCGCCCTGGAGCCGTTCGAGGATCTGGGCCTTAGAGGCGCGGTCGACCTTGTTGACCGCCACCAGGACCCGCGACAGGGGCCCGGTGGCGCCGGAGGCGGCGTGTCCCCGGCAGGTGGCGGCGGCCCGCTCGAGCACGTACCGGTCGCCGGGGCCGATGGGGCCGGTGGCGTCGAGCACCGGCACCACCACGTCGATGTCGTCGAGGGCGTCGGCCACCTGCTCGTTGAGCCGCGTCCCGAGCGCGGTACGGGGCCGGTGCAGGCCCGGGGTGTCCACGAACACGGCCTGCACGCCGGGGCGGTGCAGCACGCCCCTCACCGCCCTCCGGGTGGTGTTGGGCCGGGGAGAGGTGATCGTGACCTTGGTGCCCAGGATCCGGTTGACCAGCGTGGACTTGCCGACGTTGGGGCGGCCCACCACGGTGACGAACCCCGAGCGAAGCTCTGCCTCGCCGTCCCCGGAGCCTTCGGGCACCGGGGACTCAGTCCCGGTCGTGGGAGGCGGCACGGTCCGAGCCGGTGGGACGCGGCACGCGGGCTGCTTCCGGTTCGGCCCCCGAGCCCGCGGCGCCCCGAGAGGGGGCGTCGTGCCCGGCGTCGTTTCCCGGGGCGCTGTCGAGGCCGTGGCCCGACTCCGCCGCGGGCAGGGGCGCCACCCGGATGCGGCCGATCCGGTTCCCCTGGACCCTCTCGGCGACGAGGCGAACACCGTCGACCTCGGCCGCCTCGCCCTCCACGGGAACCCGGCCGAGCACGTTGAAGAGCAGTCCCCCCACCGTGTCCCAGTCACCCTCGGGGAGCTCGGAGTGGAGCAGCTCGTTGAGCTCGTCCACCGCCATCCGGGCCGTCACCGACACCTCGCCGTCGCCGAGGTTCATGACCGGCGGCTCCTCCACGTCGTACTCGTCGACGATCTCGCCCACCAACTCCTCGATGAGGTCCTCGAGGGTGACGAGGCCGGCGGTGCCGCCGTACTCGTCGACCACGACCGCCTGGTGGAACTTCTGCTCCTGCATCTCACGCATGAGCCGCGACACGCGCTTGGTCTCGGGAACGAAGTGCGGCGACCGCACGAAGTCGCGCACGGGACGCTCCCCGTGGCCCTCGCGCTCGGCCCGGATGAGGTCCTTGGCAAAGGCGATCCCCACGATGTCGTCGAGGTTGCCTTCGTGCACGGGCAGGCGAGAGAAGCCCGCCGCGATGGCGACGTCGAGGGCCTTCGACACCGCCAGGTCGGCCTCCATGGTCCGCATGTCGGGACGGGGGACCATCACCTCGCGCGCGATCGTGTCGCCGAACCCGATGATGGAGTGGATGAGCTCGCGCTCTTGGGTCTCGATGACGTCTTCCGCCATGGCGACGTCGGCCATGGCCAGCAATTCGGACTCGCGCATCCCCCCCACCTCCCGATCGTGCGCCGGCATGAGGAGGTTGGCCAGCCCGATGAGGCCCCGCGACATCATCCGCACGGGCGGGAAGCTCACCAAGGCCGAGACGATGGGGGCGACGAAGAGCGCGGATCTCTCGGGGTTGAACACCGCCCAGTTCTTGGGGAGCGCCTCGGCCAGCACGAAGATGACCACCACCTCGAAGAAGGTGGCGGCCAGCACCCCCCAGGCGCCGAAGAAGCGCTCGGCCAGGATGCCGACCAGCGTGGCCGTGACCAGCTGACAGATGAGCACGAGCAGCAGGATGGGGTTGAGGAAGGCCTGGGGGTGCTCCACGAGTCGCACCAACCGGCCCGACCCGCGGCGGTGCTCGTCGCGGAGCGACAGCGCCTTGGCCTTGCTGGTCCGTGACAGCGCCGTTTCGGCCAGCGCCAGGAGGCCCGCCCCCACGAGCAGCACCACCACGACCACCACGAGAATTGCATCGGTCGTCCCGAAGTGCCCGGCGGCGAGCACGGTGGACACGTCGTCTGCGCTTACGGAGCGGCCCGATGGAAGCGGGCCAGCAGCTCCCGCTCGCGGCTCTCCATGGTCTCGGCCTCTTCGTCCAGGTCGTGGTCCATCCCGAGAAGATGCAACAGGCCGTGCACGACCAGCAGCGCCACCTCGTCCTCGACGCTCACGCCATGCTCGGCGGCGTTGCGAGCCGCCACCGAGGGGCACACCACCACGTCTCCCAGCAACGTGGGCATGTCGTTGTCGTCGCCGGGGAGCCCGCCCCCGGGCCCCGTCCCGCCCTCGTCGGGGGAACGTCCGCCGAGCTCGGGCTCCTCGTCGATGGGAAAGGCCAGCACGTCGGTGGGACCGGGCTCCCCCAGGAACCGCTCGTGAAGCTCGGCGATGGTGGGCTCGTCGACGAAGAGCAGCGACACCTCGACGTCTTCCTTGACACCTTGAGCGCCGAGGACGTCACGGGCGAGCTTCACCCAACGCCCGATATCCACGGCGCGTTCGGACTGCTCGTCGGCGGCGAAGACGTCAACCACCACCGTGCTGGCCTCCCTGTTCGGCACGAGCGGCTCGTGAGGGCCGACCACCACCGCGACCGGTGCGGGCCCCTGCGCCGCGACCGGCGCCGTTGGCGTCGTCGGCCCTCTCGTAGGCGGACACGATGTCCGCCACGATCCGGGCCCGCACCACGTCGCGCTGGGTCAGGTGCACGAAGGCCAGGCCCGGCACCGAACCCAGCACCGCCTCGAGCCCGGGCAGCCCCGACCGGCCGCCGGCCACGTCGATCTGGGTGACATCTCCCGTGACGACCACCTTGGACCCGAACCCGATGCGCGTCAGGAACATCTTCATCTGCTCAGGGGTCGTGTTCTGGGCCTCGTCGAGGATGATGAAGCTGCGGTTGAGCGTCCGCCCCCGCATGAACGCCAACGGGGCCACCTCGATGGTCCCCCGTTCGAGGAGGCGTTGCGCGCCCTCGGGGCCCAGCAGGTCGTAGAGGGCGTCGTAGAGCGGGCGGAGGTAGGGGTCGACCTTGGCCATGATGTCGCCGGGCAGGAACCCGAGGCGCTCTCCGGCCTCCACCGCCGGCCGGGTCAGGATGATCCGGTCGGCGTCACGCGCCTGGAGCGCCTGGACCGCCAGCGCCACCGCCAGGTACGACTTCCCGGTGCCGGCCGGACCGATGCCGAAGGTCACCACGTTGGCGGCGATGGCGTCGGTGTAGCGCTTCTGGCCGGCGGTCTTGGGCCGCACCGTGCGGCCCCGGGCCGAGCGCAGTAGCTCGGTGGTGAGCACCTCGGCCGGGCTCACGTCGTCCTTCACCATGGTGATGGTCCGGCCCACGTCGCCGGCATCGAGACCCTGGCCCTGCTCCAGGAGCGTGACCAGCTCGTCGAAGAGCCTGCCGACCCGCTCGGCGTCGTCACCGTCGATGGTGATCTCGTTGCCGCGCACCACGATGCGCGACCCGTGGAACGCTTCCTCGATCAGTCGCAGCAGCTCGTCTCTCTGACCGAGCAGGCCCACCATGAGGTGGTTCCCGGGGACGAGGATCTTGACCTGGGTGGACGACACGGCGCTCGGCCCCGAGGCTACCAGCAGGTCCGGAGCACGCCGGCCGGGCTCACCCGGGCGGCCAGGCCAGGCGCCGTCCCCCGACCACGTGGAGATGCAGATGGGGAACGGAGTTCGAGGCGTCCTCCCCGAGGTTGAACAGGAGCCGGTACCCACGTTCGGCGATGCCCTCCGCCTCGGCCACCTGCCGGGCGGCCACGAACATGTCGGCCAGCACCTCGGCGTCGCCCGGGCCGATGGCGGCGGCGTCGTCGATGTGCCGACGGGGCACGACGAGCACGTGTACGGGGGCCTGGGGGTTGACGTCGCGGAACGCCACCACGAGGCCGGTGCTGTGCACGACGTCGGAGGGGATCTCGCCGGCGACGATGCGGCAGAAGAGGCAGTCAGCGGTGTCGGTCACCCCGGGTCGATCCGCCTCCTACAGGGCCTCGGTGCGGCCGCGCCCGGCACTCGAGCCCTTCACCTCGGGGTACAGGTGCTCGAGGCTGCCCGGCGGGATCCGGCAGTTCTCGATGAAAGCGTCGACGTCGTCGGACTTGAGCCGGATGACGCGCCCGAACTTGAAGGCAGCCAGCGATCCTTCGTCGATGAACCGGTAGAGGCTGCGCAAGGTCACTCCCAGGTGCTCGGCAGCTTCCTTGGTGCTCATCCACCGGATTTGTTCGCTCACCGCTTCTCCAGGCCGGCCCCGGCGCTCCGTATCGCACCGTGCATCGTCATGCTATCCGGTGCCTGTGACGTGCCGACCGCGACCCGGGGGCGAAACGGCAGGAGCACCCTCGGGGCGGCGTCGGCCCGCGCCCGGCGTGGGGGCGGGGTGACCGTCAGGTGACGACGCGCAGGCCGAGCTCGTCGAGGCGACGGCTCATGGCGTCGGGGGTGACCCCGAACAGGCAGGCGATGGCCCGCAGGTCCTCGGCGCGGATGGTGATCATGCGGCCGTTGAAGTCCTGGCGCTGCACCTGGATCATCGACAGGAACCGCCGCAGCAGGTCGCGCTCGGGGCCGCTCACCGAATTGAGCTTGGTCAGGTCGATGGTGACCTTGTCATGGCCGTCCCACGGCCGCAGCTGGCGCCGGGCGCGACCCGGGCTCTCCCCGTTGCCGTTGCCCTCCCCGTTGGGGCCCCAACGTGTGGCGTCGTCGTCCTGCGGGAGCAGCTGGTCGACGGGAACGTCGTACAGCTTGGCCAGGCGCTGCAGCCGTGGCACCGAGATGGCGCGCTCGCCGCGCTCGTAGGCGCCGAGGACCGACGCCTTGAACTCCTGGTCCGACATGGCCTCGACCGCCTGGAGCGAGAGCCGCATCTGCTTGCGCACCGCGCGCAGGCGGGATCCGACCGCACGGGCGTATGCCGCCCGTGCGGACTCTTCCTGCTCGTCCTCTTCAGGCAACACCGTGTTCACCATGAATCCAGATCCTCGCCGCTCGTCCCGTGCTTGCCGACGGCCCCCGGGCGGATCCCGCGAGAGCGTGACAACCGTGCCTGATCCCACCGATGCCACCGCCGGGCACATGCGCGGATAATCCTCGTCAGTCTCGCTCACTCAGCGTGACGATTGCAAGAACCGGTTCTCGGCGCCCGGCGCCTCGTTCCCCCTGTACGCCGTGGGTTCTCCGGTGCCGGGACGCTTCCCGAGCCGCCCGCCGAGCCGGGACCGAACCCCGCCGCTCGGGACGCGTCCGGGGCGCAGGACCGGGTCAGAGGCGGTGCGAGGGTTGTCCCGACGGCCCCGAAGGCAGCGGTGCAGGCCCCACCAGGCCGGCGCGCAGCGAGCATAGGAGCAGGCCGGCGGCCACTGCGGCCGTCTCGGCCCGCAGGACCTGGGGGCCCAGACCCACCAGGGGGCACCCGGCGAGCTCCGACGCCTCCCAGCCTCCCTCGGGGCCCACCGCCACCGCGGGCGCCGCCAAGCCGGGGGGGTCGCCCCCGAGGTGGGCCAGCGCCAGGGGCACCGGGGCCAGTCGAGCCCGCAGGCCGTCGAGACCGGTCTCCCCGTCGATTTCGGGGAGCCAGGCTCGCCGGGACTGCGCCGCGGCGTCGGCGCGCCACCCGGCGTAGCCGTTCCACGGCCCGGTCCCGGCGCCCGCCCTCCCAACGCACCACGGCGCGCCGCGAATCGAGCACCACGATGCGGTCGGCGCCGACCTCGGTGAGCTTCTGCGCCACCCACTCGGGACGGCCACCCTTCACGGGCACGAACGCCACCGTGACGGTGGGCTCGGGACGTGGCGCCGTCACCACGGGCCCGTCGGGTTCGAGGACAGGGGGGCGAGGTGCGGCGCGCCCCGCCGAGCCGGTGAACCGGCACACGCGCCACCGGCCGGCTCCGTCACAGGCCACCACGGCCTCTCCGGGGCGCAGCCGCAGCACCTGGGTGAGATGGCGCTCGTCGTCGTCCTCCACGGCGAGGGCCTCGAGATCGGCCACGAAGACCTGGGCCACGGCACCGACCGTGGCGGGCGTGGCCGGCAGGCGGCCCGACGGTGAGCCGGCCCCGGGGTCCCCGCTGCCCATGGGCCCGCCGATCAGCCGAACGCGGAGCGCAGGCGCGCCATGAGGCCTTCGTCGGGAGGGCCGACGTCCTCCCCGCTCTCGACCGCGAATTGGCGGAGGAGGTCCTGTTGCGCCCGGGTGAGACGCGTCGGGGTGTCCACCACGACCTGGATGACGAGGTCACCACGTCCGCGCCCCCGGACGTGGGGCACCCCCCGCCCGCGCAGCCGGATCAGGTGCCCGGTCTGGGTGCCGGGGTGCACGGCGAGCTTCTCGGTGCCATCGAGCGTCTCGAACTCCGGCGTGGCTCCCAATGCGGCCTGGGCGAACGACACGTGCAGCTCGGCTTGGAGGTCGTCGCCGGCGCGGACGAAGGTGTCGTCGGGCTGCACCGCCAGGTGCACGTAGAGGTCACCGGCAGGACCACCGCGCGGCCCGGCCGGTCCCCGGCCCGACAGTCGGAGCGTCGACCCGTGGTCGACACCACCGGGAACGTCGACGCTGAAGCTGCGCGTCTCGACCACGCGCCCGTCGCCGCGGCAGTCCGGGCACGGGCTCGTGATGACCTCGCCGCTCCCGTTGCACCGGCCGCAGGGCATCGCCGTCACCACCTGGCCGAGAATCGACTGACGCACGCGGTGCAGCTCTCCGGACCCTTGGCACTCGGTGCACCGCACGGCCGTGGTGCCTGCCCGGGCGCCGGACCCCCCGCAGGTCGCACAGCCCACGGCCGTGTCGAAGGTGAGCTCGCGGGTGGCGCCGAACACCGCCTCTCGGAACGTGAGCTCGAGGACGATCTCGCTGTCGTCGCCCCGGACCGGACCTCCCCGGCGGCGGGCACCGGCCCCCGCTCCGCCGAAGAACGCGTCGAACAGGTCCCCCAGGCCCCCTCCGAACATGTCGCCGGCTCCCGGCATCGAACCATCGGCGGCCTCGGGGCCGAACCGGTCATAGCGCGCCCGCCGCTGCGGATCACGGAGCACCTCGTAGGCCCGCGTCACCTCCTTGAATCGAGCCTCGGCGGCGGCGTCGCCTCCGGTGCGATCGGGATGGAGCTCCCGGGCCATGCGACGGTAGGCACGCTTGATGTCGTCGTCCGAGGCCTGGGGGGCGACACCGAGGAGGGCGTAATAGTCAGTCGCCATGGTCAACCGCCACCGTGGGGTTCCCTCCGTCTCCGCGCCGGGCGGGCGCCGGCGCCGGGTGTCGATGCCTTGGCACGATCCCGACCGGGGCGTCCCGTGGACGTGCCGGCCCCGAGGTGCTCGCCCAGTTGCTCGCCCACGAGCTCCACCGCGGCCAGCGCACGCGGATAGTGCATCCGGGTGGGACCGACCACGCCGATGGTGCCGGCCACCTCACCCTCGATGGCGACCGGTGCCAGCACCAGTGCGCACGAGGCCAACGGTTCGAAGCCGTGCTCGGCTCCGATGGCCACCGACAACCCGCGGTCGAGGATGTCCTCGATGAGCCCCACCACCACCAGCTGCTGCTCGAGGATCGAAAGCACCGAGCGGACCGTCTCCACGGCGTCGAACGCCGACGCCATGTGCGACGACCCCCCTACGAAGACGTGGTCGGGCTCCCCCATCGCCGCCATCTCCCCGAGTGCGGCGACCCCGCATCGCACGACGGCACCGAGCTCTTGGTCGCGAAGCTCGGGGAACGTCCCCGGGTTGGCCAGGGTCCCTCCCGCGCGCTGGAGGCCATGTGGCCGGCCGCCCGGGCGAGGAGGTCGTCGGAGGTGTCGGCGGGCAGGTCGACGGCGCGCTTTTCCACCGCCCCGTCCGACAGGACCACGACCAACAGGGCGAGGCGGGGGGAGAGTCCCACGAGCTGCACCGACCGGATGGTGGCAGATTCGTGCTTGGGCCCGACCACCACGGCGGCATAGTCGGTGAGACTGGCCAAGAGACCGCTCGTGCGGCCGAGCAGGTCCTCGACCTCCCCGTGGACGTGGGCGAAGAACCTGCGGACCTCGTGGCGCTCGTGGGGACCGAGCGCGCCGGGGCGCCCGAGATGGTCGACGAAGAACCGGTACCCCTTGTCGGTGGGAATGCGTCCCGCGCTGGTGTGGGGCTGGGCGAGGTACCCGTCGCGCTCGAGGGCGGCCATCTCGCTGCGCACCGTCGCCGACGACACCTCGACGCCGGGGGTGCCGGTGATGTGGGCGGAACCCACCGGCTGCGCGGTCTCGATGTACTCCGAGACCACCGCGTTCAATATGGCGGCTTTCCGGTGATCGAGCTCGTCGTCCCCGTCGAGCTCGATGTGGTCGGCGCCGAGGGGCCCGGGGTGCACGGCGTCGCGCTCGGACGGTCCCACGTCGCGCCCGGCACGCACCGAGCGGCTCGCGCCCGGGCGCGGCGCGGGCTTCGCCGCCCGTTTGGTGGCGCGAGTCGTGTCCTGTCTGCGCTCGGTGCGCTTGGGCGGGTTCACCGTCATCGTCGTCCTGGCAGTCGAGTCTACCGAGTGCTACCTCACTCCCACCGGCTGGACCCGGGGTCGCGAGCCGGGGCCGGGCCCGCGACCAGGGCGCAAGCCGCGTCCGGAGCCCGAAACGGCCCGAGACCGCCGGGGTCGACCCGGTGACCCGGGTTCGGCCACAGGCTTCGCCGGTCCGTCAAGAACCCGGCGTCGTGGTCCTGGGTCGGGCCCTCAGTCCTCGAGGCGCAGGGCCGAGATGAAGGCCTCCTGGGGGACTTCGACCCGCCCGATGGACTTCATCTTCTTCTTGCCCTCCTTCTGCCGCTCCAGGAGCTTGCGCTTACGGGTGATGTCCCCGCCGTAACACTTGGCGAGGACGTCCTTGCGCTTGGCCTTGACCGTCTCGCGCGCGATGACCCTGCCCCCGACCGCCGCCTGGATGGGGACGTCGAAGAGCTGGCGCGGGATGAGCTCGCGCAATTTCTCGGTCATCCGGCGCCCGTAGGAGTCGGCCTGGGAGCGGTGCACCACGGTGGAGAAGGCGTCGACGGGCACGTGGTTGATGAGGAGGTCGACCTTGACCAGATTGGCGGTCTGGTACCCCTGGGCCTCGTAGTCGAGGCTCGCATAGCCCTTGGTGCGGCTCTTGAGCTGGTCGAAGAAGTCGACCACCACCTCGGCGAGGGGGATGCGGTAGACGAGCTCGAGGCGTTCGGGCGAGAGGTACTCCATGTGGTCGAGGTCGCCCCGGCGCGCCTGGCACAGTTCCATGACGGTGCCGATGTACTCCGACGGCACGATGACCGTCGCCCGGAGAACGGGCTCTTCGATGTGGTCGAGCCGGCTGGCGTCGGGCATCTCGCTGGGGTTGTCGAAGCGCAGGTCTTCCCCGTCGGTCAGGTGCGCCACGTACGCCACCGACGGCGCGGTGGCGATGAGCGAGAGGTCGAACTCACGCTCGAGGCGCTCCCGCACGATCTCCATGTGCAGGAGCCCGAGGAACCCGCAGCGGAAACCGAAGCCGAGCGCACCGGAGGACTCGGGCTCGAAGGTGAAGCTGGAGTCGTTGAGCCGGAGCTTCTCGAGCGCCTCGCGCAGGGCCGTGAGCTCGTCACCGTCGATGGGATACAGCCCGCAGAACACCATCGGCTTGGGGTCCCGGTAGCCCGCCAGAGGATCGGGGGCCGGGCGCACGGCGTCGGTGACCGTCTCCCCCGAGCGGGCCTGGCCCACGTCCTTGATGCCGGCGATGAGGTAGCCCACCTCGCCGGGACCGAGCTCGTCCACCGGGGTGGGAACCGGCATGCGCACACCGATCTCCTCCACCTCTTGTGCGAATCCGGCCTGCATGTACCGCACCTTGGAGCCCGACCGCAGCACGCCGTCCATCACCCGGATCGAGCTCACGACCCCTCGGTACTGGTCGTAGGCCGAGTCGAAGATGAGCGCTCGCAGGGGCGCGCCGCGATCGCCCGTCGGAGCCGGCACCCGGGCCACGACGGCGTCGAGGAGCGCTTCGACCCCCTCCCCGGTCTTGGCCGAGACGCGCAGGATCGATTCGGCCGCGATACCGAGGACCCGCTCGATCTCGGCCGCGTACTTCTCGGGCTCGGCGGCGGGCAGGTCGATCTTGTTGAGGGCGGCGACGATCTCGAGGTCGTGCTCGAGCGCCTGGTAACACGTGGCCAGGGTCTGGGCCTGGATGCCCTGGGAGGCGTCCACGAGCAGGACGGCCCCCTCGCACGCGGCCAGCGACCGGCTCACCTCGTAGCCGAAGTCCACGTGGCCGGGGGTGTCGATGAGATGCAGGACATGGTCCTTGAAGTGGACCCGCACGTTCTGAGCCTTGATGGTGATGCCGCGCTCGCGTTCGAGGTCCATGGAGTCGAGGTACTGCTCACGCATGAGACGGGGGTCGACGGCATGGGTCAGCTCGAGGATGCGGTCCGAGAGTGTCGACTTCCCGTGGTCGACATGGCTGATGATGGAGAAATTGCGGAAGAGGTCAGGGCTGAGCACGGCACTCGGAGCGTACCGGCGCCGGGATCGGCCCCCGGTCCCATGGGAACCGGTTCCGGCGCCCTGCTAGGATCGTCGCCTTCGGTGGTGCCCGGTGGAGCCACCGGTCCGGACCCTGCAGTCCGGCCAGGAGCATCCTCCTCTCCACCTCGATCGTCGGCGGTCCGCCCACAGCG
Organism: uncultured Acidimicrobiales bacterium; assembly: GCA_963848335.1. Lineage (GTDB taxonomy): Bacteria > Actinomycetota > Acidimicrobiia > Acidimicrobiales > UBA8190 > Chersky-840. The sequence goes on along the minus strand of CAWKDD010000001.1, from coordinate 308,561 downwards.
GAGCCCCGCCTCGGAGCAGCGAAGAGTCCCATGGCCAACATCCGGAGCCAGATCAAGCGGAACCGTCAGAACGAGCGGCGCCGGCTGCGCAACAAGTCGGTGCGCTCGGAGATCCGTACCCGTACCAAGACCGCCGTGTCGGCGCTCGACGCCCGGGGTGAGGACGCCGCCGAAGCCACGCGCGCCGCGGTGCGGCGCATCGACAAGGCCGCCGCCCAGGGCGTGATCCACAAGAACCAAGCCGCCAACCGCAAGTCCCGTCTCATGCGCCGGGCTCACGCGGTCGAGGCCGGGGAGGCCTGAGCCCCTCTACCGTCGGCGCGACGCCCCCGACGCAGGTCGCCGTGACGTCGCTTCCCGGGCCGCGCCGAGACGGCTGAGGCGGCCCACGAGCACCTCGAGCACCGTCTCCGCCGGCAGCCCGCTGCGCCCCCGGACGTCGAGATCGGCGTCGGCCAGCAAGGTGACGGCGCGGCTGATGCCCGCCGGGCCCAACCGGCGGCTCTGCTCGAGCGCCTTCTTCGCCGGGTAGGAGCTGCGCATGCCGAGTCGCGTCGCAGCCTCGTCGGGAGTGGTGACACCGGACCCGTCGAGGCGGAGCATGGCCTGGTAGTGGCGGTGCAGGATCGCCAGGACCTGCAGCGGGTGGTACGCGCCGGCACCGAACAGTCTGCGCAGCGCCCCCAGGGCTCCGGCGGTGTCGCCCGAGTCGATGGAGTCGGAGAGGTCCCACGGCGCCACCGTGCCCGCTTCGCCCAGGAAGGGCTCGAGCTTCTCGACGTCGATGGACGCGCCCTGGCCGTAGGCCGCGGCGAGCGCGTCGAGCAGGCCCCGCAGGCGGCTCACGTCCCCACCCAGGTGCTCCCCCACCCGGGACCCGGCACGGGCGTCGAGCTTGACGGGAGCCTCGTGCAGGCGCTCCACCAGCCACTGCGTGCGCGCCCGACCCGTACCGACGGCCGTGTCGATCACGATGCCGTGGCGTTCGGTCGCCTTGACGAGGGGGGCGGGGATCGTCCCTCCCCCGGCCACCAGCACGAGGCTGACACCGGGCAGAGGGTCCTCGAGACAGGCCACCAGCCGGGCGGCGTCGGCAGCGACCAGGCGCCCCCCGTCGCGCACCACCACGATCCGCCTGTCGGCCAGGAACGGGGGGGTCGTCAAGGCGTCCACCACCACGCCCACGTCGAGCTCGTCGGTGCCGGACCCGCCGTGCTCCTCGACGACCATGGCGGCGTCGTGCTCACCGGCCAGGGTGCCGAGCAGATCGTGCAGGTGCTGGCCGACGAGCGAGGCGTCGTCGCCACGGACGAGGTACACCGGCTGCCGGGCCGTACCCGGCGCTTGGCTCCCGGAGGCCCTCGCCGCGGACTTGGCCGGCCCGGGAGGACGCCCCTCTCGGGGAGCGGCGCTCATGCTGTTTCGAGCACGGCGCCCAGCGCGTCACGGACGCGCCGGGTGCCGACGACGTCGTGCGCCCGCACGATGCGACACCCCAGGGAGACGCCCAGGGCGGCGGCGGCCAGTGAGGCGTCTCGGCGGTGGTCGATGTCGAGGTCGAGCAAAGCACCCAGGAACGGCTTGTTCGAGGCGGAGAGGAGCAACGGGTAGCCCAGCCCTGAGAGGAGAGCCGAGGCACGCAACAACTCCAGCGATTGTGCCGCGGTCTTTCCGAGGTCGAGCCCGGCGTCGAGGACGACCCGATCGGCGGCCACACCGGCGGCGCGCGCCCATGTGGCGCGGTCTCGGAGGAAGTCGCGCACCGACACCACCACGTCGTCGTATCGGGGCGCGGGGTCCGGCACCCGGGGGCCTATCCGTATGTGGGTCGCCACCACGGCTGCGCCGGCCCGTGAGGCGGCGGGAAGGTACTCGGGGTCGGCGAACCCGCTGATGTCGTTGCCCATGACCGCTCCCGCCTCGTAGGCGGCGCGCGCCACCGAGGCGCGCCACGTGTCGACAGAGATCGGTACGTCGACCCGGGCATGGAGGGCCTCGACGGCCGGGAGGACGCGATCGAGCTCCTCGGCCTCGGTCACCTCGGGGCCGGGACCGGCCTTGACGCCGCCGACGTCGAGGATGTCGGCACCGTCTGCCACCAGCTGCTCGGCGCGCGCGCCAGAGCGCGTCGAGGGAGAAGGTGGCGCCCTTGTCGTAGAAGGAGTCGGGCGTGCGGTTCAAGATGCCCATCACCAAGGCCCGGGTGGCCAGATCGAAGGTCCGGTCACCGAGGCGAAGGCGCACCTCGAGAACCTACACTCCCCTCTCCGGTGCGGTCCCCGGGGGGCGCCGGCCCTTCCGGGCCGATCGAACCGGGGGACCGTCAGAACAAGCGCGCCGCCAGCGCCTTGCGGTACTGCGCAGTGCGAGGATCGTCGGGGCCGAGCGTCTCGAGCAGGTCGAGGAATTCCTGGCGCGCCTCTTCGTCGGCCTTGACCTTGACCAGCAACGAGTCCAGCAGCACGTCCACGCCGTCGGCGGGCACCTCGACCTGCTGGGCCGCCAACCGGGCCTCGGCGGCCAACTGACGGATCTCGGGCGTCTCGGGGATCCGGGCCAGCAGGTGCAGCGCCTCGGTGGGTTCCCCACGGTCGACGAGCAGGCGGGCGAGGGCAACCACGGCGCCAGGGTGACCGGGCTCGAGCTCCAGGGCGCGGCGCAACGACGCCTCGTCGCCCGCCGCCGCCAGAATGTCGGCCTCCGAAGGCTGGGGGGCGAGGCGCTCCACGAATTCGGTCACCTGGGGCTCGGGGACCGCACCGACGAACCCGTCCACGACCTGGCGGTCCCTGAGGGCGAACACAGCCGGGATGGACTGGACCTGGAACGTGGCCGAGATCCGCGGGTTCTCGTCCACGTTCACCTTGACGAGCTCCACCGAACCGCCCTTGGCCTCGACGACCTTCTCCAGGATGGGCCCCAGGGTGCGACAGGGCCCGCACCACGGTGCCCACAGGTCCACCACGACCGGGACCTGCTCGGAGCGCAGGAGAACGTCCTGCTCGAAGGTGGCGTCGGTGACGTCGATCACGCCCGAGACGATACCGGGCGCGGACCGCCAGCCAGGCCGCCGCGTGTGCGGCGGGTAGCGTGCAGCCATGCCGACTGCCGACCTCGTCGACGGCGTCGAGGGCATCGACACCGACCGGGTGACGGCCTGGTTCTCGTCACATGTGGCGGGCAGCGTGCCCCCCCTGTCCTTCGCGCTCATCGCCGGAGGCCGCTCCAACCTGACGTACCAGGTCGCCGACGCCCGGGGGCAGCTCTACGCGCTACGCCGACCACCGCTCAGCCACGTGCTCCCCACCGCCCACGACATGGCCCGCGAGTACCGGGTGATCACGGCGCTCGGTCCGACCGCGGTCCCCGTGCCGGCCACCTTCGGGCTGTGCGTGGACCCCGACGTCAACGGACAGCCGTTCTACGTCATGGACTACGTGGACGGCCACATCATCCGCGACGCACCGGCGGCCGAGCACGACCTCGACCCCACGGCGCGACATCGGGCCGGGGAGTCGCTGGCCGACACACTCGCCACGCTGCACGCCGTGGACGTCGACGCCGTCGGCTTGGGGGACTTCGCCAAGCGCGACGGGTACATCGAGCGACAGCTGCGCCGGTGGTACGAGCAGTTCCGCAATTCGCAAGTGGAGGGACTGGACACCGCCACGATCGTGGGCGTCGTGCACGACCGGCTGGCCGCGCAGGTCCCAGCCCAGGTCGGCACGACGATCGTGCACGGCGACTACCGGCTCGACAACACGGTCCTGGGCGATGACGGAGCGGTCCGGGCCGTGCTCGACTGGGAGATCTGCACCCTCGGTGATCCGCTCGCCGACGTCGGGCTCCTGATGGTGTACTGGACCGATCCCGGCGACCAGGGCGCGCTCCTGGGGGTCACGCCCACCACGGTTCCCGGGTTCCCGAGCCGCGCCGAGATGCGGGCGCGCTATGCGGCGAGCTCGGGTCGCGACCTGGAGCACCTCGACTTCTACGTGGCCTTCGGGTACTGGAAGCTGGCCTGCATCTTGCAGGGTGTCTACGCCGCGCTACGTAGGGGGTGCGACGGCGGGAGACCGATCGAGCGTGGACGATTTCGGCCGCAGCGTCGTCAGGCTGGCGGAGATGGCCCTCGGCGCGCTGGACGGCGCGTGAGACGACGCATGAGCGGAAAGCGAGTGGGATGACCCTCTACGAGCGACACACCGGACGCGCCCTCGACGGTCCCGTGCTGGTCGTGGCGCTCGACGGATGGGTGGACGCCGGGCTGGGCGCCGACGGCGCCATCACGGCTCTGCTGTCGGCGGACCCGACCGAGCTGGTCGCCACCTTCGACGGCGAGGTTCTCATCGACCAGCGGGCGCGGCGTCCTGTGGTGCACATCTCCCACGGGGTCAACGAGGGGCTCACCTGGCCGGTCATCCAGCTGCGGGCGGGGACAGACCGGGCCGGTGCGGACGTCTGCTACCTGGTCGGTCCCGAGCCGGACTTCCGCTGGCCCAGCTTCGTCACCTCCGTGGTGGCGCTGGCACGTGAGCTCGGCGTCCGAATGGTCGTGGGGTTGGGCGCTTTCCCCGCGCCCGCCCCCCATACCCGGCCGGTTCGGCTGGCGGCAACCGCCCCCCAGGACTCGGCCGAGCTCGTGGCCCGGGTAGGCATCGTCCAGGGCGACATCGACGTGCCGTCGGGGGTGTGGGGAGCACTCGAGATCGCCTTCGGCGACGCGGGAATCCCCACCGTGGGGCTGTGGGCCCGGGTCCCGCACTACGTGTCGGGCATGGCCTTCCCCTCCGCCAGCGCCGCCCTCATCGACGGCCTGGCCGCCGTCGGCAACCTGTCACTGGACTCGACGGAGCTGCACACCGCAGCCGACGCTTCGCTGCAGCAGGTCGACGACCTCATCGCCAAGAGCACCGAGCACACCGCCATGGTGCGGCAACTCGAGCGCAGCGTCGACGCCGCGGAGGGCAATCCTCTCGACGTGGGGACGCTCCCTACCGGTGAGGAGCTCGCCGCGGAGCTCGAGCGCTACCTGCGGGACGAGCGCAGCGACGGCGGGTCCTCCGACGACGCGTGAGGCGCCGGGCACCGCCGGTGTCGAAGCCGGTGTCGAAGCCGGTGGCGATCCCACTCGGCAACCGCAGCCGCCGCAGTCGTCACTTCACTGACACGAGATCGACGACGAACACCAGCGTCTCGTTGGGCCCGACGGCAGGTGAGTCTCCCGTCGCGCCGTAGCCGAGCGCGGGAGGGATGACGATCTCGCGGCGCCCGCCCACCTTCATGCCCACGATGCCCTGGCCGAAGCCCGGCACCACGCCGCTGAGGGGGAAGGGGCTCGCCTGGTGCTGCTTCCAGGGCGTGTCGTCGAAGACCTTGCCGTTGGAGTAGTCGGCACCGACGTAGAACACGTCGACCGTGCTCGACGCCACCGCGGCCGCACCCGTCCCCACGACCAGGTCCTTGGTCTCGAGGCTGGTGGGCGGCGGTGGGGACCCGGGGCCGATGACCGGCTCGACCTTGAGGTTGGTGGGATCGCTCACTGCGGGCGGGTTGGCAGAAGCCAGGCCCGACGAGGTCGCCGGGCCCGTGGTCGCCGGGCCCGTGGTCGCCGGGCCCGTGGTCGTCGACGGGCCCGAGGCCGTCGGGCTCCCCGAGGCCGTCGACGTGGTCGACGACGGGGTGCTCGACCCGCACGCCGTCAACACCACGGCCAACAACGCCACCACGGGCAAGAGAAGTCGACGCGCCACGCCGGGCAGATTAGCCACGGAGGCCCGGGCAAGCGGTGCACCGGTGGCGCGCGGGCACCGTGGGGTCACGATGAGCCGGCGCGGTCTCCTCTCAGAGCCATGCCGGTGACACTGCTGCGATGGCGCCACCGACCAGTGCGCCGGGAGACGTGGCGGCGTGGACGTGGGTCGCCAGCCATATCCCCACCAGGATGAGCACGGCGAACAACACGAACACGACCGCCAGGGCCACGAACCGGGGCGTCTGGGCCTGGGCGCCCGACGGGCGCGGCGCCCGGAGGAGGGCCAGATCGACCGCGTCCAGCTGCCGGCGCACCACGGGCTCTCCCCGGCCCGCACCGGCGCCCGAGGGGTCACCCGAGAGACGTTCGACGACGGCCGCCATCTCCTCGGTGGAGGTAGCGGCATTGATGGCGAGCACGCACCGGGTGTACTCGTAGGGCTCGAGACGCCCCGCCTCGAACTCGTCCATGACGCGTCGCAAGAAGGGCTCGCGCCATGCCAGGCTCCCGTCGGGCTGCGTTCCCTCAGCCACGTGCCGAGGCTCGTCCTCGAACGACGGTCCGGATATTCCCATCTGGGAATTCTCGGCCACCCTCGAGCAGAACTGCAACGGTTTCCGGCCTCTTTCACCTGTCGGCCCGTCGCAGCCGCCCCCGATCACGCTCAGCGGGTTCGGATATGGTGCGCCGATGCAAGTCGACGGTGGTATCGGGTTCGACCCGGGTGACGCGGTCAAGACGGCGCGCCAGGCCGAAGGAGACGGCTTCGACGGCCTGTGGTGCGCGGAGACGGGTCACGACCCGTTCCTGCCCCTCCTGCTGGCGGCCGAGCACACCGATCGCATCGAGCTCGGCACCGGGATCGCCGTCGCCTTCGCCCGCAACCCCATGAGCACGGCCGTGCTCGCCAACGACCTGCAGTCGTATTCCCAGGGTCGGTTCATGCTCGGGCTGGGCTCGCAGATCAAGCCGCACATCGAGAAGCGCTACTCGATGCCCTGGTCTCACCCCGCTCCCCGAATGCGTGAATTCATCACGGCCATGCGAGCCATCTGGTCGGCGTGGCACAACGGCACCAAGTTGGCGTTCCGGGGAGATTTCTACAAGCACACGCTGATGACCCCGTTCTTCAATCCCGGGCCGAATCCTTATGGTCCCCCCAAGGTCTTCCTCGCCGCCGTGGGCGAGCTCATGACCGAGGTGGCGGGCGAGGTAGCCGACGGGCTGTTGGCGCACGGGTTCACCACGGCGCGTTACATGCGCGAGAAGACGCTGCCGGCACTGCATCGAGGTCTGGCTCGATCGGGACGGACCCTGGAAGGGTTCGAGATCTCGTACCCGGCCATGATGGTCACGGGCACGAACGAAGGCGAAGTCCAGGCAGCCACGCAAGCGGTCAAGGCGCAGCTGGCCTTCTACGCCTCGACGCCCGCCTACAAACCGGTGCTCGACCTCCACGGGTGGGGGGACCTCTTCGGCGAGCTGAACACGCGTTCGAAGAGGGGAGAGTGGGTGGAGATGGCGGCACTCATCCCCGACGACATGCTCGACGCCTTCGCCGTGAGCGGGGACATCGGGGAGATCCCGGCGAAGATCATCGAGCGCTACGGGGACATGGTCACGCGCGTGAGCTTCTACGCGCCGTACCGCATGGACCACGCTCTGATCCAGGAGTTGCTGGCGGGATTCAGGAAGTCGTAGCGGAACGGGGAGCGAGCAGATCCCGGGCCCGGGGCTCAGACGACGAAATTGACGAGCCGGGGCGGGCGGGCGACGACCCGGGAGGGCTCGGCCCCCGCCAGGGCGCCCACCAGGCGCTCGGAGGACCGGGCGACCTGCAGCGCTTCCTCCTCGGTGATGTCGGGTGAGACCTCGATCCGGTCCTTCACCTTGCCGTTGACCTGGACCACCATGGTCACGCTCTCGGATCGGGCCAGTTCCGCGTCGAACGAGGGCCAGGGCTCGGCGTGCACCATGGCCCCCTCCCCGCGTCGGCGCTCCCACGCCTCTGCCGCGAAATGGGGCACCAAAGGAGCCAGCAGGAGCAAGAGGGCATCCGAGGCCTCGTCCTGGGTCTCCCGGTGCGGCCCCCCGGGCGCGTCGCGCTGGTAACGCTGCAGTTCGTTGGAGAATTCCATGCAGGCTGCCACGGCCGTGTTGAACGACCATCGCTCGATGTCGTCGCTCACCTTGGCGATGAGCCGGTGCGTGGCCCGCTTGATCCCCATGTCCTCGTCGGAGAGATCGCCCTCCCGGTGGCCGCGCTCACCGTCGACCGTGAGCCGCCAGACACGGTCCAGGAAGCGGCCGCAGCCTTCGATGACGTTCTCGGTCTGCTCCGTCCAGTCCATGTTGTCGCCGGGGGGTCCGGCGAAGAGGTGGAAGAGCCGGAGGGCGTCGGCGCCCACGGTGTCGAAGTAACGCGACGGTGTGACGAGGTTTCCCCGGGACTTCGACATCTTCTTGCCGTCCATCCGGATCATCCCCTGGGTGAACAGCCGGCTGAACGGCTCGCGGGGCACCCCCGGGGCCAGCCCGACGTCGATCAGGGCCCGGGTGTAGAAGCGCGCGTACAGCAGATGGAGGATGGCGTGCTCGATCCCCCCGATGTACTGGTCGACAGGCATGAAGTGCCGGGCCAATGCAGGGTCGAACGGCTTGTCGTCGGACCACGGGTCGCAAAAACGCAGGAAGTACCACGAAGAGTCGACGAAGGTGTCCATGGTGTCGGTCTCGCGCTCGGCCGGGCCCCCGCACGTGGGGCAGGTGGTGTGCCGAAACGTCGGATGGCGCTTGAGCGGCGATTCACCGGTCGGGAGGAACTCGACATCGTCGGGGGCGAGGACCGGAAGCTGGTCCTCGGGGACCGCCACGATCCCGTGGTCGGGGCAGAAGACAACGGGGATCGGGCAGCCCCAGTACCGCTGGCGCGATACCAACCAGTCCCGCAGTCGATAGTTGACCGTACGCCGCCCGATGCCTCGCTCCTCGAGCCAATGCATGGCACGTTCCTTGGCCTCGGCTATGTCCAGGCCGTCGAGGAAGCCCGAGTTGATCTTGGCGCCCTCCCCGGTCCACGCGCCGCCGTCGAACCCGGCCGGAGGCTGCGTCGTGCGCACCACTGGGAGGTCGTGAGCCTGGGCGAACTCCCAGTCTCTGGCGTCCTCGGCGGGGACCGCCATGATGGCGCCCGTGCCGTATCGCATGAGGACGTAGTCGGCGACATATACGGGGATCGCCTCACCGGTGAACGGATTGACGACATAGCCACCCGTGCAGGCGCCGCGCTTGGCCAATGTGTCCACGCCCTCTTCCGAGGTGCGATCGAGCTCGCTCTTGGCCGCCGCCGTCCTGCGCAGTCGCTCGACCTCGGGGCGCTGGTCCTCGGTGGTCAGCACCTCCACCAGCGGGTGCTCGGGGGCCACAACCGCGTACGTCATCCCGAAGCTCGTGTCAGGACGTGTGGTGAACACTCTGAGGGAAAGCCCCTCCCCTTCCGCTCCGACGACCGGAAGGTCGAACTCGACACCCTCGGATCGTCCGATCCAGTTGCGCTGCATGGTCTTGACCCGCTCGGGCCAATCCAGGTCGTCGAGGGAATCGAGCAGCTCGTCGACGTATCGGGTCGTCCGGAAGAACCATTGCTCGAGCTCGCGCTGGATCACCAGGTCTCCGGAGCGCTCACAGGTCCCGTCCGCCAGCACCTGCTCGTTGGCGAGCACCGTCTGGCAGCCCGGACACCAGTTGACCGGCGCCAGGGCCCTGTACGCCAGGCCCGCCTCGAACAGACGCAAGAAGATGACCTGGTTCCACCGGATGTAGGACGGGTCGTGACTGCGAATCTCGCGTCGCCAGTCGTAGACGGCCCCGAGTCGCTGCACGCTGGCCTTGAGCTCGGAGATGCGAGCCTCGGTGAAGACCCGTGGGTGCTCGCCGGTACGAATGGCGGCGTTCTCGGCGGGCAAGCCGAACGAGTCGAAGCCGAAGGGCGACAGAACGGCGAATCCCAACATGGTGCGATGGCGAACGAGCAGGTCTCCGTAGGTGTAATTCCTGACGTGCCCCTGGTGGGCGGCCCCGCTGGGATAGGGGTACATGCACAGCACGTACTGGGAGGGTCGCGGGTCGTCGGCGTCGACCTCGTAGATGCGGCTCTCAGCCCAACGCGCCTGCCACTTGAGCTCGACTTCTTGCACGTCGTAGACCCGCGCCATGTCCGGATTCTAGGGAACCGGGCGTAGCCCCCCGGTCACCTCCGAGCGCCCGACCGGCCCAAGGCCACGGCCAACCTCTTCCCCGACGAGTCAGGTGGTCCGCAGGCGAGGGCCCGAGCAGCGAGAAGGACGCGGTCACGGCGGCTCGGACCCACCGGTCCGGCCGAGCGGGGCTGGTAACGTAGCCGCTCGTCCCGGGGGCGTAGCTCAGTTGGTAGAGCGCTTGACTGGCAGTCAAGAGGTTCGAGGGTTCGAGTCCCTTCGCCTCCACTCGAAATCCCTGGTAGAGGCGGTTTCCCTCTCATCGGAGAGGAACCGCCGCACCCCTCTTGGCCATCCGGACTCGCGAACGACTCGTGGCGACACGGACACCAGCCAGGAGGTCATCCATGCAGGGGCACCTCCAGCGCCGTGGTGCCGATTCGTGGCGCATCAGCGTCCATCTGGGCTCCGACGCATCCATCGGTCGGAGGCAGTACGCGCAGCGCACCGTGAGTGGTACCAAGCCCGACGCACAACGTTTCGCAGCCTCAGTCGGTGCGGCTACTCGATCATCACTCCTGCTCCACAAAGACAGCCACTGCGCCACACGGGTGACCCGCGGCATCCGTGATCAGCGCCAGGGAGGCAACGAGGGGCATGACTTCTTCCTGGGAAACCTGGACCGGGACTACGAACCGGTCGCGAGCCTCGTGCAGGACTCCGGCGGTCATCGCTCGTCGAAACGCGGCCCAGTGTTGATCCCGGAAGTACTCCGGGATGATGAAGTCCACGCTCCTGCCGATCGCCTCGTGCGACTGACGGCGAAGAATCTTTTCGGCCCCGCCGCTCCAGAACCGCACAATGCCGTCCTTGTCGAGCACGACCACCGCCCTATCGTCCATGCTCCGCTCCTGACACAGCGCCCCTATGGTTGGCGGTCGCGCTACCGCCCTCGCCGATATCTTTCAGAGTCCGGTCGGGACCGGCACATCCGGGGCTGGCCCCTGGTCAGCCAAAATCCCAAGCTGCTGCATCATCGTCATATTGTCCGCGACTCCCCACCTCTCGACGACCTCGCCGTCAGCGAGGCGCAGCATTCCCATTGTCTCGCACTCGACTCGCTTGCCGGTGGCGGGCATACCCATTGTCTCGCCGTCGTTGGTGCCGATGATACGCCCGTAGGAGACGGCGATGTCGCCCTCGCCGACGACCAGATCCAGCTCGTTGCGCTCTCCGACCGGCACTTCGGGAATACAGTGAAGTCGTGGAGCTTCCAGAGCTACTGGTCGCGGACGCTGACGAATGGCGAAGATGGTTGAGTGCGCATCACGCCGATGCACTAGGTGTCTGGCTGGTCCTGGCCAAGAAGGGAACGGCCGATCCGACAACGCTCTCGTATGATGAGGCTCTAGACGAGGCGATCTGCTTTGGCTGGATTGACGGTCAGCTAGAGCGTCGTGACACCGCAACGTTTCGACGGCGTTTCACGCCCCGAACTGTTCGCAGCCCATGGTCTCAACGGAACGCCGCCATCGCTGAAAGGCTGATCGCCTCCGGCCGAATGCATCAATCCGGCGGAGACGAGGTGCGGGAGGCGAAAGAGGATGGGCGATGGGAGACCGCCTACGCCGGGCAAGCCAGCATGGAGGTGTCCAGCGATCTTGTGACTGCCCTGAGTGCCAATCCCCGTGCGAAGGCGATGTTTGAGATGCTCACAAGTGCGAATCGGTACTCCATTCTCCACAGGATCGGAAACGCAAAGAAGCTCGAAACCCGCTCCAGGCGCATCGACCAGTTTGTCGACATGTTGGCCCGGGGTGAAACCATCCACCCCCAGGCTCCACGATCACCTGAGTAGAAGAGTCACTGTCAATCAGAATGCCCCCAACACCCGTTCGGTGGTCATCATCCACCGTCGGATGAACGTTCGGTGCCGCCGCTTGCAAGCGGTGCGCCCTCAGGGGCCGGCCCCGGGCACTCTCATCCCGACCGGGAATACCCGTACCGGGACGCCACGGCAAGGATGATGGAAACCTCCGCTCCCCCATGGCTTTTCGAGCCGACCCGCCCGGGATGAGCGCCTGTCGGGGTGATGGATTGGGAGGCATCGGATGTCGGCCCACCCTCCGATGAAGCCGAGGATCCTTGGAGAATTGATTCAGGCCGATCCAGATACCCGATTTTGCGCTGACTGAACCGCCCCTTGCCGTCGAGCTAGGCCCCGGTCGGGACGGACTCTTGCCGGATGGAGACATGTAGCGTCTTGCACGGGGTCAGGGGGCGTTGTGTCCGACAACACTTCATGGGGTGAGGAGTTTGTTCCTTGGCAATTTCATCTTCGGCCTGAACCGCCCTCCCTTCAGGCAGACCTCTCAGGAGACCATCAACACTTTCCTTATGCCCGGCGAGTGAGGCTCCATTGGTCCCAGCTCGCGGATGGAAACTGGAACTTCAGCGGCGAGGACGATCATCTCTGGGAGGTGTTCTGCGCTGAATGTGGTGACGCGGATGGTCCAGCGGAGCTGCAGACCGAGGTCGTCCAGAAGCTGCGCGGCCCCTACAAAGGTGAGCACAAAGCTCGCAGGGCGGCGACCCATCATTTCGAAGAGAACTGACCACGCACGGGTCGCTCTTGCCGAAGGAAGCGCCGTTGGTCACGCCACCCGGGCTGCTGGCCGGTTCTGTGCGCCCCCAAAGGGCGTCAGGGTGCACCGAGGGGAACGCAGAACTCCCGCGTTCGGATGGAGGCCGAGTGCAGGGGCGATACGATCCGCCGCTGGCTGATCCGACCGGCCCGCCCGGATTGCGCGAACTCGCGTTTATGAGCGCGTTACCTTGAGTCTCCAACAACTCCACCGGACCCAGTTCGGGATGGCCCGCCTGAATGGGGTATCCGGAACACCTAGTGCCGGATACTCTCCGACCCACTGGCGAGGCTCCGAACGCCGCCCGGTACGGGCACTTTTGCGCTACCCCGCTGTCAACGCTGTCGCACGCCTGCGTACGATCGGGGCGTCATGAGATACCTATCCGAGCGCAGATCGCCGACCAGGCACCCCTCGGAGGCTCCCAGCCGGCGATCCGCGCTTGAGTTCAGATTTGGTTCGCCGAAATCAGCCGGCTACCTTCCGAGCTGGGGGGTGAGGCCGTCCACGTGCATCTCGTAGTACTCGTTCTTGGCCCATGGTCCCACCGCGCCTTCAACCACCTCACGCACAGCGTCGACTGATTCGCCTTCCCAGATGCAGATGCCGAGTCCGTGATCGTTGGTAGCTGCATAGATTGGCAACGCAACGTGGGGAGGAAGCCCACCTTCCATGGCCTTGTCCTTGGCGCCTTGAAAGCCTTTGGGGTCGTGAATTCGGTGGATGACTGTCACAAACATGGGTTCACCGTCCGTTCCTCTACGGGCGGCCGTTTGCCACCCCAAGAGGAGGCGTTCGTTCCCCCTCTGGCCTGGTTCGTTCTGAACGAACGGGCTCTTGGGTCATGTTGTCCAGACGATGTTGGTCAGCGGCTCGTAGCAGCACGAGACACCGGTCACGATCGATGCCTCCAGGTGCTCGCCCAGCTCGGGAACCTTGGTCGAGAGATCGGCGATGGCGTGGCGGATCGTCCTGGTCACGTTGAGGCGCGCTTTCTCGGCCGGCGAGCCCGACCGCCGCGGCCTGCCGCCCAGTCCCGTGGCCCGCTTGAGCTCTGCGATCAGAGCGTCCCGCTCGGCGCTTCGCTTCGCCCGCTTTCCGGCATCTCCGTGGACCACGGCGTCGTCCAGGTCATCGTCCAGCTCAGCGAGACGCTGCCGATACGTTCTGAGCGCTTCTCGATCGAGCAGAGGGCCGGTGTCGCCGCTCGGAATCGGCTCCTCACTCGATGCTCCAATGAGCGCCAAGGCGGGTACGAACTCATGCGGTCGAGAAACGAGCTCGCGCAGGTGCCAGAGCCCTTTCAGATCCGGCACGTGGACAGTCGTGCCCTTGAAGTCGATGAGCCAAACGCCACCCTCGGGCCGAAGCGTGGCACGCTGTGTGGGCTCAACTCGCGACGTCTTTCTCAAGAGCTCGACCATCTGCTGTGCCGTGGCGACGTCGCGCATCTCCTCCGCGAGCGGAAGGCCCTCGCGCAAAAGCTTCGACGCCGTGGTCAGGTCCCCCTGCTTGTCGGCCAGGCGTGCCACTGCGAGTAGCGCCGTCGGCATCGCACCATGCACATGGTCGCCGTGCAGAGTCGTCATCAAGGTTGGGACTGCAATCGCACCGACCTCGCGCCGGAGGTGCAGCGCCCGCTCCCAGAAGGCGCGGGACGTCTCGAGCTCGCCACGCGCCTCCCAGATCTCACCCATGACGCTGCACCCGCACATTTCCCCGATGCCGTAGCCGCCTGTGTGCGCTAGTTCGATCTCCTCCGTGAAGAGCGCGATGGCAGCGTCCTCGTCCCCGACCGCGAGCCGTGCATGGGCCGCACTCCACAAGCAGAAACCTTGGCCCCACGTCCCTGGGTACAGCGACGCGATCTCGAGCCCGGTCTGGGTGCGAAGGACGCCGGACTTCGCATCGCCGCTGAAGACGTCGCACTCTCCACGCAGGCAGTGCAGCATGCCGAGGACCAGCGGTGGTTCGGTAACGTCGGCAACGGCATCGATTCCGTCGTCGACGAGCTTGACGGCGGCATGCCAGTCGTCGGTGTCATGCGCGACGAGAAACCCTTCACAAAAGAGGCTCGTCGCCCGGAGCTCGGCCGGCGCATCCGGCGCTGCCTCGCGCGCCCGCCCGAGCCAGCCGATGCCCTCTTGAAGCTTGCCTTGGGTCCACCAGAAGAAGTTGAGGCTTGCCGCGAGTGCGAGTGCCGCCTGAGGATCGATTCTGAGGAGGCACTCGAGCGCGATGCGAGTATTGTCCTCGATACGACGGAGCACCTCGAGGTGTGGCCTCTCCGGCCCGGTGAGCGTCGCCGATGATTCGTGCAGAGCGACATCGAGGTAGTAGCGGGCGTGGCGCTCACGGATTACGTCAAGCTCGCCCACTATGGCGAGTTGCTCGGCGGCGTACTGACGGATCGTCTCGAGCAGCTGGTACAGGCCGCTGTCACTTTGCTTCAGGAGAAGTGACTTCTCGACGAGCCGGGCAGTGAGGTCCGTGATCTGGGCCGACGTCTGGCCGTCGGTCGCACAGATCTCTTTGATCGCCGCCAGGTCGAACCCACCGGCGAACACTGCCATCCGCCGCAGAAGGCACCGTTCCTCCTCACCAAGGAGGGCATCGCTCCACTCCACCGTCGCGCGAAGCGACCGCTGCGCACCGTCGGCCCTCCGCGCCGCTTGTGGGAGCAAGTCGAACAGATCGTCGAGGTGAAGAGAGATGTCCTCCAAGTCGAGTCCGATGACTCGTGCCGCGGCGAGCTCGATGGCGAGCGGAAGGCCGTCGACGCGCCGACAGATCTCACCGAGGAGGCGGCCGGCGTGATCGGTGTCGAGCGATGCCTGTGTCCTGTTGCCCGCTCGCTCTCGGAAGAGGCGCACGGCCGGGCTAGCGTCGATCTCCGCACGGCTCGCATCTCGGCCCACCACGGCCAGTGGTTCGAGTCGGTAGCTCAACTCGTCCAAGGCCCACAGCGGCTCTCGGCTAGTCGCGAGCACACGAAGGCGTGGGAGCCGCGCAGTGAGGCCCTCGACGAGATCGGCCACGGCGGATACCACGTGTTCGCAGTTGTCGAGCACGAGCAAGACATCACGATCGGCCAGCCATTGGGAGAGCGAATCTTCGTAAGTTTGACCGCCTGACTTCTGCATCCCGACCTGCGCCGCCACCTCACCTGCGATGTGCTCGGCCGACCGCAAAGATGCCAACCACACGACGAACACACCGCCGGGGAACTGGGGCGCCGCCGCGGCCGCCACGGCCAGCGCCAGCGCCGTCTTTCCAACGCCACCGGGGCCGGTCACCGTCGTCAATGGCGTTAACGCAAGGCGCTCGATGACCTCGGTGATCTCGCTGGCCCTCCCTACCAGCTGACGCGGGCGCAGCGCCGTTGCGCGATGGCCCTCCGGCTGGGTGCCCTCCTGTCCGTCGCTGGTCCCACCAGTCGCGCTAGCCGGCATCCTCGCAGCCTTTCAAGGCTGTCGGACCTTTGGCAAGGGTGCCTGGCGTTAGCCGGGTTGCCACGTCGTACAAGCTCGAGACCCAGCTCGGCTGCCAAACGAATCGCCCTCCGATCGGGCAGAGCGGAACTCAGTTCGAACCGTCCGAGAATGCCGGGTACAGCGCGCCCGAAGGCGCCCTCACGGTCGCCCTTAGGGAGAAGTGCCAGGATGGCCCCGGCCCAATGCACAACCCGTCGTCCAACCCCTCGTTTGTAGCTGTGCTCCAGTTCGTTTCGCAAGGAGAGCGGGCCTACTTGGGACAGGGGTGAACCGCCCTACCGTTTGCCACGGGACTCATGGTAGATGAGCGATCCCCGGGTGCCGGATGTCCAAGCCCTCGTCGGTTTCCTGGCCAGGAACCCGCCCCACTCCAGCACCTTCGGGTGGGTGTGAGGTTAAGGCTGGTAGGTCTCGTGCACCGGGAACTCCTCGATGCCTGGGGGTCCCTGAGGCGTAACGCCAGCTGCTCCCATTGCCTCTTGTACGCGACCCATGCCGGCGTCGTAGTCTGCCCGCGATTCCCAGAAGTCGATCACCAGCCATCCGCCCTGGACCGGCGCCGACGAGTGGAACAAGAGACCCTTCGGCGGCTCTCCGGCCATGATGACCTTGTGCACAGCGTCGAACTGCTCTTGGTTGACGCCGGGAAGAGTGGTGTGGATGCGGACGGTCATGGGGCGGACGCCTTTCCTCTGGTGGTATCGCCGGAACTGTACGACGGCGACCCTCTCGACGCACGCCCTGTCGGTCGAATGACCCCAGGAGGAGCAACTGGACGCTGCCAGGGGCCGTGGGCCTGGGAATCGTCTTGACCGAGCCGAGTCGGGTTCAAGGCCAATGGTGGTCGTTGGGAACGCCCGGCCTCACCCTATGGAGGACCAAAATCCCTTCCTCATTGAATACGACCGCGAATTCCTTCTTTGCGATCAGCGCCTGGTAGAGAACCCCTTGGTCACCGGTCGCCTTCGTGTCGAGGACGAGCCAGTCGACCTTCGAAGGGTCGGGCGGATTGCGGAGGCTTATCCCCCAGTTTGTCACGACCCAGGGATTCGGGTACTCGTAGATCAAGACCCGGTGAGTCATGTGATCGTCGATATTGAATGTTGCGGACACAGACGCGCTCTTGGGAACGATGCTGATCGCCTCGTTGATTGCCTCGTCCTCGGGGCTGGGTTGGACCCAGAACCCTTTGTGGAAGTTGACACTGATCGGCGAGGGCGACCAGGCCACATTGCTGGCGAGGGCGGCGGACACTGTCAGCCCGACCATGAACCGGCGACCGGCCGCGGTGCGGCCCCGCTTTCCGCAAGCCTCGACGGTGGCCAAGAAGACCCCGGCAACAACGATCGCGGTGAGGAAGAAGTGGATGTTGTAGGAGTTACCAGCCACCGAAAGGGTGTTGACAAGGAGCTGTGGTATCCCGATCAGCAGCACCAGAGGCTCTAGCAAGGCCAGCAACGCCACCGGCCAGAACACCTGGGCATAGTAAGTCCACCGCGAATGGGAAAAGACCGGCTTGATCCACCTGCTGGGATGGAACACAAAGTTCCCGATGATCGAAAAGACCGATGAGCCGAGCTCTGGGAAGTTGGTGACGTAGAACGGCGCACCACCTCCGTTGGCGAGAGGGATGATGAGCTTGGTACAGATCAGAAACCAAGTTGCCCCGGCTATTGCAGTAACCAGCCCTTGGGCCCGCTGACGATGCTTGAGCCAGAGACAGATCCCGAGGGCGAACACCGCCAGACCTGCATCCTCTTTGCAAGAAAGGGCGATGGCGACTGCAACCCAGAACCAACCCCACCTCTTCCTGGTCGCCAGCCAGTATGCGAACATCAGAGGCGTGATGATCAGGGCGTCCGGATGGAACTGCCACTGGTTGATCCATTCCACCGACGGATAGAGAAGGTATGCCGCGCACAGACCGAGTGGCATCCATGAGCTCTCCAACCGGTCGCGGCCCAATAGCCAAATGGGAATAGCACCGGCTGCTAGGCACACCGTCTCGACGGCATAGAGAAAGTGCGGGCCTGCCCCCAACCAGTAAGCGGGCACGAAGAGCAGCGTGATGATGTTCACATGGTGGCCGAAGTAGTCAAGTCCCCGGATCGTGACGAACGGATTCTTGAAATGGGAGACCAGCCAGATCCCCTGGTCGTAAATGCCCATGTCGAACCCATACGTACCGAAGTTCGACTGCTGCTGATAGGAGAGCGTCCCGAACACTGCGATATACACGAGCATCATCGCCATGAGTGCGGTGACGGGTCCTGCACGGGGCAGTTTCAGGTAGGTAACATAGAGGGGCTCGCGCTGCGAGTCGCCCCTAATGTCTCGTATTCCCTCCGCAATCTTGCGAACGGGCCACAGCAGTCTCCTCTCGGCCGTGGCGAGCGCGCCGTCAAGACGTTTCATGATCTCAGCCGGAGCCTTCGCCGCTGGGGCTTCGGTAGTGGGCTCGATGGCCTCGGGCGAAGCGTGGGGGTCGGTCGGCTCCGCAGACCCGGAATCGGACTTGACCGTCATCATGGCCGCCCGGAACACGGGAACGATGCCACCATGTCGCAAGACCTTACTAAGGCTCAGGACTTTACAGATGTGCAATCGCACCGGTGCTGAGGCGAAGAACGCGAACGATGACGCTGGTTCCGGGTGGTATCGCCGGTAAACGACTGGCAGCAGGTCCCGATCACGGCACGTTTTCGGATGGGGCGACGAGCCAGCCGCTCACCCCCCGGGTGGGCGATAGCTCCCTCCCACCTTCGCCGCAGCGTCGACTTCTTCCGGAGTCAACAACACGGTGGTCTTGATGCTCACCTTGCCGCCGGCGGAGACGAGCAGAGCCACACCTGCAGCCGTCACGTTATCCGGCAGATCCATGATTGTCACCACATCCGTTTCGCCAAACGCGTAGTAGAACGCGTCGAGCTTGCCCCCAACGCTCGCGCACGCTTTTTCTACGACGGCTCGACGGGCCGAACCGCCCTCTTGTCGGAGTCCCTGGACCCCATCGCCGACATAGGACCCTTGGACGAGGTACTTCGCCATGACTTTCTCCCTTGTCGCAGAAGCGGTGAGTCTGACATCCTTGGTGGGATCAGCAACGGAACGCGCCGGGTCGGCACGCGTGGCTGGATCCTCCAACCGGATCGGGGTGCCCGCGGCAGACGGGGAGGGTCAGATTCTGACTGCCAATTGGAGGCTCCAGGCACATTCTAGGTTGCTATCCGCATACGTGCTCGCTGATCGACTCCAGAAAGGACGATACGGTGCGCCACCAAGCATCAGGGTTCTCGAATTGTGGGCTGTGGCCAGCATCGGGAATCACTGCCAGAGTTGATTTGGGAAGAGCTCCGGCCATCCGCTGCGCCGATCCAAGGAAGGGAGCGTCCTGCTCACCCACGAGCACCAACGTTGGTGGCTGCGGGTCCATTCCTGAGAGGTCCGCGAGCGAGTCCGGACAAGATGTGAGCTCCTGCGCGACGCTCGCATAGAGATAGGGGGACGTCGAGCGGAACTTGCCATCCTCGAACTGCGCGTATCCCGGACGTTCTTCGAGAAGACGTCGATGGGCTGGGGTGTCGAGCGGTGAGTCGATCTCTGCCACGAGGTCAGCCAAGGTGTCGATACCTGACTCGACCGCGATTGTCGCCGCCAGGCCGATCTGGTCGGGATCGATACCTTCGACCGGCCCGTGGCCGGTGTCCATGAGAATGAGGCCGAAAATCCGAGCTGGATCGGCGAAGGCCATCATCTGAGCGACAAAGCCACCCATCGAATGTCCGAGCAACGTGTAGTCATCCCAACCGAGTGCGTCGACGAGGGCAGTGGCGTCCTGAGCCAGGATGGACATCGAATAAGCCTCGGCGCTGGCGGGCTTCGAGCTGTCACCGTGGCCCCGGTGATCGGGGGCGACGGTGTGCCAACCAAGCGAGGCGAGAGCATCCACCCAATCAGTGAAGTCCTCCTTCGCCCCCGTGAATCCGTGCAGGAGCAACAGAGGTCGTCCGCCCCTGCCCGCCTCGGCGATGGCGAGCTCGATCTCTCCCAGTTGAACCTTGCGCGTGATCACTTGACTCATACTCTGCCACCGGTTGGGCAGTGGAATGTCACAACCAGCGCCCATCTGAAGCTCCAGGCGTAGTCGGGCGCGAGAAGGGTGTCAGGTGTAGCCCAAGGGCCAGGTCCGTCCGACCTCGCACTCCTTGGGGTCGATATGCCGCTAATCCGGTCGAGCTCGTCCAGATCCGGGCGAACCACAGACACTCGGCAACCATGAGGAACCGCCTGTTCCACTCTCATCGCCAATCGGTGAGGGCGTCCCGGGCAATGCGGACCACTTCTGCGATCTGCTCTCCCCCGTCGAGCGGCGAGAGGGCACTTCCCTCGGGGAAGGTGACCTGCGGGTCACTCTCGCCGTTCTCCCAGACATACACGTCCACCCGAGCAAGCAAACGACCTCTTCGCGCAATTCGCTCCGCCCTTCTTCGCAGAAGTTCGTCCCGGACAGGTTGAGGCACATCCGCACCCGGTCCGCCAGGGCCGTAACCGATCCAACCGCCTGACTGATTCATGACTCGAATCATCCACCCCCTGATGGATTCCTGCCACCGGTCCGCCGATGCCGGATCTCGGAGATGCGCCGTCGAGGCTCCCAATAGGGCAAGATGCTGCTGTGGAGCAGTTTCGACCCGAAACCGTTGTCGCAATCGGCGCCGTGGAGACGGCGCTCCTCATGGCGGGGAAGGGTTCGGGCAAGATCCACTTCAAAGTCGAACGCGATGTGGTCACCGACACGGATGTGGCAATCGAGGATCTCATTCGCGCCAAGGTCGAAGATGACCTAGGTCTTCCTGTCGTCGGCGAGGAGCGTGGAGGTCAGGTAACACCCGGCGAGTCCTATTGGTTGGTTGATCCCATCTGTGGTACACGAAACTTCGCATCCGGCATACGGCTGTTCTCTGTGAACATGGCGCTCGTCGAGCGCGGCGAGATCGTGATTGCCGTGGTTGGCAACGGCTCGACGGGCGACATTCATGTGTCAGAACGTGGAAAGGGTGCCTGGACCATTGGACAAGGTGTTCCAGATCAGCTCCGAGCCAACGAGGACAGCCGGATCGTCAACTTTGGAAGCACGGCCGAGCTCTCCGGAACTGAGCGCGAGCGCGCGGCTCTCGCCGCAGCCGCCTCGATCCGCGCCAACCGGTGGGATATCCGCTCACTCGGCACAACCCTCGCCCTCGGGTACCTTGCCGAGGGTCGCATCGCGGCGAGCATCCACTTCTTGAGTCCGGCTCTCCATTGCGGAGCCGGGACGCTTCTTGCATCCGAGTCCGGCGCCGTCGTGACCGACTTCGGCGGCATGCCTTGGACGATCGACTCGGGGACTCTCGTCGCCAGCGCGGGTGACGAGCTGCACGTCGAACTCCTCGAGCTCCTCCACCTCCCCGACGCTCGCTGGTAGCGGATCACCGGTCGTCGAAACGGCGGCGACTGCGACTACCGGGAGACCGAAGAGCAACGGGCGCCCATGACTCTGTTCGGCGACCGGCACGTGACCCCTGGTCGATCCCCGATCATAGAGCTACTATGGCTAGTACCATGTTCCCTGCCAGCATCGACCGGTCCGAGCGGAGCACCAACGCCGGCGTCAAACCACAAGGTGTCTCGTCCATCGAGCAAGAGATCGGTTCCTGGGCCGAAGCCCTGTTCGAAGAGGCTCGGCGGAGACGCCGGCGCCGTTGGCTGATCGTCCTGACAACACTCGCGGTCATCGGGATCGCGCTCGGACTGAGGATCTCTTTCGGAGGTGCCCCGCCGCAGCGATCCGGTGGTCGAATGCGTTCGGGCGACAGTGGAGCGTCTTCTCCGGCAGCCGGCCACTTCGTCCTCAAGGGGAACGGGATCGGGACGGCACGCTT
Source organism: uncultured Acidimicrobiales bacterium (assembly GCA_963848335.1). GTDB lineage: Bacteria > Actinomycetota > Acidimicrobiia > Acidimicrobiales > UBA8190 > Chersky-840. The sequence goes on along the minus strand of CAWKDD010000001.1, from coordinate 286,550 downwards.
CGGGCAGAGGGAGTCCGTCGCCATAGCCGATCTGAAGGAGGTGCTCGGTCGTCCACGAAGCTCCGCGCCCGTGCCGTCGGACAACTGCACCATCGACTCCTACCTCCAATGGTCGACGATGACCGCCTTTTTCGACCACCAGCGGTTCGTGGGATACGCCACCGGATCTCTCATAGGGGGACCGGGGTACCGAGAGATCCCCGACCTGGCCACGTTGGCAGGACTGCGAATCGGGGACACCCTCGCCGATGCACGGCGTAAATACGGAGCCGCTCTCACGACATCCCGGGAACAGGGAGGGGCCTGGTCGACCACCACGCCGACGGGGACGCTCGGCGGGAACTTGACCAGCGAGGTCAGCCGCTCCACACCTCAGCCTCGCATCGCCGACGTCACAGCCGGGTCAGTCGGTTGTCGGGCATCGGCCCCTTGACCACTCACGGCGCAGCACCCTAGCTTGCCCGTTGGGCGCGGGGCGGACTGCCCAAGAGAAGTCCGTCCAACGGTGCACGGGTTGACCGGCCTCGGGGAGCATGCGCAGCTCGGGCAGAACTCTCGGCTCACGTAGTCCTCCGGCGAATGACATTGAGAGCACTTCCTGCTCTGAACCATTCGAGTTGCTCGGGGCTGAACGTGTGAGTGCAGCTGAAGTGGAGCTGCTTGCCGTCGGCTTTCGTGACACGGCACCGCACGAGTGCATCGGGAGCGAGCGAGGAGAGGTCGAGAACGGAGATGCGGGCGTCCTCGTCGAGGATGTCATAGGTCCCCGGGTCGGCGAAGGTGAGGGGAAGAAGGCCTTGTTTCTTCAGATTCGTCTCGTGGATCCGGGCGAAGGAACGGGCCAGGATCACCACGCCGCCCCGGTAACGGGGTTCCATGGCGGCATGCTCGCGAGATGAGCCCTCGCCGTAATTTTCGTCACCCACCGCGCACCACCGGACTCCGGAGTGCGACAGGTTCTTGGCGATGTCGGCGAACGAGCGGGTGCGGCCGTCGGAGGGATCCTTGCCTCGGCCGGTCGCACCGGTGAAGGCGTTGACCACACCCAGAAACAGGTTGCCCGAGATGTTCTCGAGGTGCCCTCGGTAGCGGAGCCACGCACCGGCAGCCGAGATGTGGTCGGTCGTACACCTTCCTTGCGCCTTGAGCAGGAGGGGCAGGTCGATGTAGTCGCTTCCATCCCAGGGCGGGAATGGGGTCAGGACCTGGAGCCGATCCGAGGTGGGAGAGACGGCAACGGCGATCCCTCGGCGGTCTTGTGGAGGCGCTTCGAATCCGGACTCACCGGGATCGAAGCCGCGCCCGGGAAGACTCTCGCCATGGGGCGGCTCGAGCTGCACGATTTGCCCGGAGTCGACCTTGACCGAGTCGGCGAGTGGGTCGAAGTCGAGCGTGCCCGCCAGGGCGAAGGCCATGACCATATCGGGTGACGTGACGAAGGCCTTGGTATTGGCATTCCCGTCGTTGCGCTTGGGAAAGTTGCGGTTGAAGCTGCTCACGATCGTGTTGAGCTCCCCGGCGCCGGTGTCGCGGTCCCACTGGCCGATACAAGGGCCACAGGCGTTGGCCAGCACGGTCGCACCGATGGATTCGAGATCGGCAAGCAGTCCGTCGCGCTCGATGGTGGCTCGCACCTGCTCCGAGCCGGGCGTGACGAAGAGTGGGGCCTTGGACCGCAACCCGTGCGCAACTGCCTGTCGGGCGATGGAGGCGACGCGGGTCATGTCTTCGTAGGAGGAGTTGGTGCACGAGCCGATCAGAGCGGCCGAGATCTCCGGAGGCACCCCGTTGTCACGTGCCCAGGCACCGACCTCGCTCACACGGTGAGCCAGATCAGGGGAATCCGGCCCATTGATCATGGGAGATAGCGAAGACAGATCGATCTCGACCACCCGATCGAAAAATCGTGCCGGATCGGCTACCACCTCGGGATCGGCACACAGATCATCGCTGATCGTGGAAGCCAGCTCGGCCAGCTCCGCGCGCCCGGTGGCCGTTAGGTACGCCGCCATGGCGGCATCGAAGGGGAACAGGGAGGTGGTGGCGCCGACCTCGGCGCCCATGTTGCAGATCGTGGCCTTGCCCGTGGCGCTGATGGATTGGGCTCCGGGCCCGAAGTACTCGACGATGGCCCCCGTGCCTCCTGTCACGGTGAGGATTTCGGCGACCTTGAGGATCACGTCCTTGGGCGACGACCAGCCGGACAGCGAACCCGTGAGATGCACGCCTATGAGCCGGGGCCAGCGCAGGTTGAATGCCTGGCCGGTCATCACATCTATGGCGTCACCACCACCGACTCCGACCGCGACCATGCCAAGGCCGCCCGCGTTGGGCGTATGGCTGTCAGTGCCGATCATCATGCCGCCGGGGAAGGCGTAGTTCTCCAGGACGACCTGGTGGATGATCCCCGAGCCCGGCTTCCAGAAACCGATGCCGAATCGAGCCGAGGCGGTCCGGAGGAACTCGTAGACCTCCGAATTGAGGTCGAGGGCGGCGCGGAGGTCGGGAGCTGAGGCCACCTGAGCCCGGATCAGGTGATCACAGTGCACGGTGGTCGGCACCAGAACCTCATCGAGCCCGGCCACGAGGAGCTGGAGCACGACGATCTGGGCCAGTGCGTCTTGGAGGGCGACCCGGTCGGGATCGAAGTCCGCGTAGCTGTGCCCGCGCTCGAGCGCCTGACCACGCCGATCGCGTAAATGGGCGACGAGCACCTTTTCCGCAAAGGTGAGGGGCCGTCCCAGGCGCTGGCGTCCCCCGGCCACGGCATCGTGCCACCGGGCGTAGATCGGCTGCACGAGCCCCTTGGGAGTCGACGACGTCACGGGCCCAGCACTGCCCCGCGCCTGACCGTCCCGGTGCAGATCCTCTGGAGCAACTGGCATGGCGTCTCCTCCACTCTCTCTTGATATCAAGAGAATTACCCCTGGTGTCTCTCGATGTCAAGATAGAGTTTGGGTAAGAGCCGTGACCGGGAGGCCGGATGGAAGACGAGGTTGACCGTCTCACCGCCGGTTGGCGCCGGGCGCTACCCGATGTCGATGTCTCGCCCCTCGAGGTGCTGTCGCGGGTGGCTCGCCTTGCGCGTCACCTCGAACGCCAACGCACGGTGGTGTTCGCACGCCACGACCTCGAGACCTGGACCTTTGACGTGCTGTCGGCCTTGCGCCGGTCCGATCCGCCCCACCACCTCTCCCCAGGCCAGCTGCTGGCCCAGACGTTGGTCACGTCGGGCACGATGACAAATCGCATCGACCATCTCGAGGAGCGCGGCCTCGTGCGCCGTCGGCCCGACCCAAACGACGCTCGATCGGTCCGTGTCCAGCTGACCGCTGCCGGACGCCGCCGCGTCGACCTCGCCCTGCGCGATCTGGTGGCTCGCGAGAACGCCATTCTCGGAACGCTCGACGCTACGCAACGCGCCACGCTGGCCGGGCTCCTCCGACGGGTGGCGGCCCCGTTCGACTCCTAGCCTACGAATGTGATGCGCGCTGACCCGTCCCTCGTCGATTGCCGGACCGCAACCTGGGGCCAGGGAGTTCGGCGCGCCAACTATCGTGCCGCTTCGTCCGCGGCCTGGATGAACTGCGGGAAGTTGACCGACCCCCAGCCTGTCGCCTCGTCGTAGCCCGGTAGAGCCGTACAGCAGCCAAGCCCGTACACATCGTTGCTGCCATTGGTGATGTCGACGAGCGCACTCGAATGTTCCTGGCCGAGCTGGTAGAGAAGCGGGTTGAGGAGCCCGAGTGACCCCTCGTGCTGTCCTGCCGCCTCCTCGTTCGCCAATGCCATCCCGCCCGCCAGAAGCGGTGCGGCCGCACTTGTCCCACCCCCGGGCTGCCACCCCGAGGAGGTGCACCCCAGCGAGCAATACGTGGAGATCGGATAGAAGCTATCGGCCTCGAGGGCGACGTCAGGCACCAGGCGGTCAGCACCGGAGACCGCAAGGGCCGCCTGGTACCAAGGACGAGCGAACACGGTGCTCTCGCCCCCACCACTGGCGAGACCGAAACCCAGGGGAAGATCGTCCCACGCTGCCTCGCTCCTGATCGAGTCATCCGCATTGAGCCCGAGCAGGGCGCCCCCGGCGTCCGTCACGAACGGGGAGGAAGACGGATATTGCACCGACAAGCGGGCCCCTGAGGGTCGAGCCGGTGTTGCCAGGTTGCAGGAAGATCCGGTGTCGCCTGAGCTGTTCACGGTGCTGATGCCGGTCGCCGCTGCATCCATGAGAAGATGCTCGTCGAGTGCGTAGGCGAGCGGGTATTGGCGGTAGGAGAACGTTCCGCCGGCCTCGCAGAACCCGAGGCTGATCGACACGATCTTGGGCATCGGACCATGGAAGAGCGAACGATCGAGAGGTGCGTCGAGAAGTTCGGTGATGCCGACAGCTGTGGTCTCGTCCGGCGTGTTCATGACATCGATCCCGCTCAGCCGTGGTGCCATTGCCGCCACCATCTCGGTATCGAGGGACTCCTCGTCGTGGGCCAATGCGAACTTCAACGACGCTCGAGTACCGAGGCCAATGGGAACGTTGTGGATCTGCGGCGTCGAAAGCCCGAAGCAGTGTGTGAAGGTGGCCAGGTCGCTCTGTCGTCCCGGAACGCCTGACCAGATCGCGACCGTCTGGCCGTCCCCCGAGACACCCTCGTCCTGAAGGCTCTCGACTCCGTAGGCGCTCAGGTACTGCCGGGGGGTGAACATGCTGGTGGTGCCCCGGGCGACGTGATTCCCGGCCGGACATCCACCGGGGGTTCCCATCGTTCCGAACGTCGGCCCTAGCAACGAGCGTGCCGACGGCGTCTTTCTGAACGGGGCTGGCTGGACCGGAGCGGCCGAGAGCACATCCGCCGTGCCGAGAACGAGCGTCACGCTCCCCACCAGTGGACGCGGGAGGTAAGGCTCCGATTCAGGTGCCGCCAGCGTCATCGTGCCACGGCTCGTCACCCGGTACGTCCCGTACCGCACGCCGAACAGCTTCGCGGCTTGTCGGACAGTGAGCGCCGCTTCCACATAGGACGCCGTTGGGTCGAGGTGGCCCGCCGTGCCCTGCGATCTCAGGTAGTCGAGTACATCATCGATGGTGGTGACATTCGCGCCCGAGTGATCCGCCAACCACGAAACAGTCTCGTAATGCCGGTAGTCGGGGGTGTCGGGCTCGCTCACCGATTGCACGAGCTCCGGGAGATCGGCATCCTGGAGCGACAACGCCAACAGAACATCGAGCTCGGTCGAGGGATTCGGAGTGCCGATGCGGGTCGACGAGGGTGGGAGTTGCCAGCCCTCGAACACGCTTGCTGAGGGCGGGGCGGGAACAGAACTCGCCGATTGCGGGGGTGATGTACTGCTGCTCGACGTGGGGGATGGGTGGCCGGCGCACGCAGCGCAAAACAGCGCAGAAAGACTCAGCCCAAGCGCCATCCTCCCCCGTCTTCGCACCCCGAACAGGTGTGAGGTCGGGACCCTCGGACTATTCATGCGCCTCCACCCCTTGGGTCCGTTCTGTGCTGACCGCAACCCGGCTCTCCCATCCGGACTTCCCCGCCGATAGGCCTGGGGGCAGCTTCGCGTGTCAACAACTCCCGGGAGTGATCATGACAGTTGCTTCGGTTGCCTCTTGACCGTTGACCACGTCCAGGTAGCCGGCGTCGGGCGCCGAAACGATGTGGGCGCCCGTGGCTTGCGCGCAGTAGCCGTTCGGGTAATGCATGGCGACCGGTACGAAGACCACGGTGGGCTCGGTGATGTGAGGATTGGCCCGGAACCGAAGGGTGAAGTCTTCGGAAGTGGGGTCGAAGGACACACTTGTCGGCGTGCCGGCGATGGCCGCCGGATACGTCCGCGAGAGCACTTCCAGCATGGCCTGGGTGGGTGCGCTCGGGGGCCAAAGTCCCGACGCATGGGAACCGGTTGGGTCGTCGTAGTCGAGCCACTGCCAATAGATCCAGCCCACCAGGTGTGAGTCGGCATCCGCCGTGATCCTGGCGAGGTCGTTGGCATCCGTCGTTGCTCCGAATTCCGTCAACAGCCAGGCCGGCCCGCCCGGTTGCTCGGGTGTGGAGTCCCGAACACGTTCAGACGAGTGCTCATTGAAGACCAGGTTCTCGCTGGGAGCGCACACGCTTGCAAAGTTCGGCGGCTCCGGACCATTCGGAACATGCAGGAAGCAGTAGTCATGGAAGTTCAGGACAAGGCGCGGGGATGGCATCGGGCCGATGTGATTGGCCGGACCCGAGTCCGTGGTGTAGTTCCCTTCGTAGAAGACGAGATGATCGGGGTCAGCGGCTTCAAGACGAGGGATCAGTCCGACCTCGGGGTCATCGGGAGGACAGGTGACCCTCTTGCCCGACTGGCTCTCGCCCGGATGGGCCCGTCCGGCGTAGAAGCACTGCAGCTTGGCGTCGAATGACGAGCCGTTCCCCTGTGGAGGAACGCCCGGTCCGTAGGGTTCGTTGAACGGGTCATAACCGATCACCCAGGGGTTCCGACTGAAGTGAGCCGCAACTTTGGTCCACACCGAGTCGAACTCGCCCTGAAGGTTCCCCACGACATCGTTGTTCCAGAAGTGCGCGTAGGCGGTCGAGACTCCCGGGCCGCGGAGATTCACAGTCCAATCGGGGACGTTCAGTTTGGGAGCGGGCCGGGCTCCGTTCGTGCACACGGCCCAATCAGGAGAGCCTTCACCGCCGAAGGCTTCGCTGTAGACGTCCTGGTGCATGTCGATGAGCGAGTAGATGCCGTAGCTCCCCAAGAGGGCAACGGTGGAATCGAGCTTCGACATGTAGGCATTGAACACCGACGAATCGAACTGCCCGGGACCGCCCGCCCGGGGCTTTCCGGAAGTGCAGATATCTGGATCGTTGATCGGCGCGCTTCCAGGCTCGAGACCCTTCCAGATGATCCCGAGGCGCACCACGTCGAACCCGAGAGACGCCATGTGTTCGACCTCTGGCACGGTGAGAACATTGGGACCGGTTCCGCCAACCTCTACCTCGAATGGTGGCACCTTGTAGACGAGATCGACGCCGTGCATGACTACGACACGACCGTACCGGTCTTCGAGAAAGGGGCCACCCGGGGCGCTGAGAGGTCCAACGGGCCCCGTCATCGGGTTTCCGGTGGCCGGGATCGGCACCGGAGGGGCGGTCGTCGTGAAGGCGGTCGCCGGGGCCGCTTTCCGTTGGGCGCCGGCGCATCCCGACGCGGCCATGGCAAGGACGATCACGATCGTCGTCAAGGTCACCGTGTGCCCGGGCACACGACCCGCGTCGGAACCAACTCCGGTCGTCACGGCACAGAGTCTGTCCGAGTCGCTTCTTCGCGTCGAGACCATCGTGAAGCTACGGATTGGCGCCGCCTCGAAGCCCGACCCGAAGCGCTGGCGAGCTCGGGACCGCCCTCTTAAAGTGGGGCCATGGACAAAGATGAGCTGTGGGTCGAGTCCTACCAGGGGGAAGTGCTCGGCGAGGTGCTCTTCGGTCTGCTGGCCGCGCGTGAGAAGGACGCCGAGCGGCGGCGGCAGCTGGAGGTGCTCACGCTCCTCGAGCGAGCCACCAAGGAGCTCGCGGAGCCGGTGTTCGACCGACAAGAGCGCGACCGAGGCGATTCGAGCGCCACGGTCGCTATCGCCACAGAGATGGCGACCGCCGTGGCGGGCATGACTTGGGCACAGTTTCTTGCCTCGTTCGAACCGATCACCACCGATTTCCTAACCAAGTACAGGCAGCTCGTCGCGCTCGGCTTCCGACGATTTTGAGCGCGAAATCGCCGAGGCGTACGTTGCCCACGAGGAGGCCCTGGCGGCTTTCGCCCGCCGGGCGCTGGGGCAGGAGCCGGGCGAGCCTCTCGAGGCGATTCTCGCTCTCCCGCACGTGGTGACCGCGATGCCGGCCTAGAGGGGTCATCGCACTCTGGCCCGTTGCAAGGCTCTTCACGTGGCGTCCCCGATGGGTTGACGCACAGTGGGGCCGCCCCATTCGCCAGGGCTACAGAGCCGACGGTTCGTGAACAACACGTGACAACCGCGTGACTGTTGGCCCGTCGTCACCGTCCCACGTGCATGCGATGTGATGACCACGCCCACCATGAGTGATGTGGTTCAAGTCCCGTGCAGGTGTGGCCGACGAAGACAACATGGGACGGCAGTCTGCCTCCACGATCGATGCCAGCAGCCCTCGTAACGTGCGCATCGCCCGGAAGCCCGTCACGACCGAGGGTCGATTGGCGGCGATTGTCATCGAATGTGTCGACAAGACCTGCACCGTCGTCGGTAACGGGTTTGCGCTCAGCTGTCACTCGATTCAGCAGGCGATGCACGAGGTGGAGGAGATCGCACCACGGGTCGCGTGGCACGAGAAAACCCCTGGATTCTGGGTGGCCCGCAATGCGGAGCCATCTCCCGGTGCTCCTGCGGGCTCTACCGTGACGATGCCAGCTCGAGAAGACCCATCGTGGCGCGCTCGACCTCGGCGATATTCAACGGCTTGGTGATCCAAGCCGCCGCACCGCCTCTGAGAAACCGCAAACGATCTCCCTCATCGCCCGACACCACCGCCAACGGGATGGTGGAAGTGAACGCTGAGCGCCCGAGGTACACCAGAAGTTCGTGGGCATCGCAAGCTGGAAGGTGAGTGTCGAGCAGGATCAAGCCGGGTGTCAGCGAGACTGCCAGCAGTCGACCTTCACGTCCGGTACAGGTCACCGCCAGGTGGACGCCTGCCATGCGTCGGACGATCCGAGTGAGCACGATACGGCAATCAGGATCGACACCGATGTAGAGGATGGTCCTTCGCCAAGCTGCAGGGGCCGGAAGTGTTCGCCCGGCCCGGCGTGACGAGTGGGCGCGCACGCCACTGCCTGGCCCTGCCCGCCAATGGGCTGAATCGGATGTCACGGTCACATGTCGCAGGATAGAAGGCGCGATTGAACGCCCTGCAACGGAAGCGACACACCCAGATGAATCCTGCGTGCGACTGTGGCGACGTTCATCGAGACCGGGCGCCGCTGCATGGGAGCTGAGGAGAAGGTCCCGAGGAGCCGATGTGTCGAGGTGCCCGAGGAGCCCGAGGAGCCACTCACTATCGCGGTGGTGGTCGTCGAGCTCGTGGCCGGCGAAATGGGGGGTATCCCCCAGCCAAAAGAGACCCGCTAGCGGGCTGTTCACGGCGGCCGGGGAGCCTTAGGTTGGGTCATCGGGCGCCGGTTGCCGGCCTCCAGGGTCAAACGGGCGGACCGCTGAGATCGGGGTGTGGGTTCGTGTTTGGATTATCGACATGGTGATCGTGGTCTCAGAGGAGCTCGAGCTTCGGGCCCGGGAGATGGCCCGAACGGTCCTGCGCACACCGTTCACGAGGCGCACGTGGTCGGAGCTCTGCTACCTCGTCGTAGGAGCCGTGATCGCGTCCTGTGCCTTCTCCTTTGTGGTGCTGACCTTGACAGCGGGGGTCTTCTTCGCCATCACCTTCTTCGGGCTGGCAGTCATCGGGCTCTCTCTCCGTGGTGCCCGCTGGTTCGGTGCCATCCAACGCCGCCTGGCCCTGGTGCTCCTCGACGAGGAGATCGAGGAGCCGGCCGTTTTCTCACCGCGCCCGGGATTCCTGGGTTGGCTCCAGTCCGTGCTGCGGGACCGGACGAGTTGGAGGGCGGTGGCCTACATCGTCATCAAGGTGCCGTTGGTGTTCTTCGCCATCCTCACCGCCTTCAGCGTGTGGTTCGACGCGTTCACCTGTCTCATCACCCCATGGGGAGGGGCATATCAGCCCAAGGTGTTCGGCCTGGTCCGTTGGCTGTTCCCGCCGGGCTACTTCTCGATCGCGAGTCCAGGATGGCTGCACGGGTTTGCCATCTTCTGCACAGGACTTGTCCTCTTGTTCGCGGCTCCGTGGACAGTGCGGGTCGTGCTCTACATCGACCGGGTCCTGATGCGCGCCTTGCTGGGTCCCGACGCCGTGGCCGTTCGGGTGCGTTCCCTCGAGTACGCCCGGGCTCAGACCGTCGACGCGTCAGCTGCGACGCTACGACGGATCGAGCGGGACCTTCACGACGGCACCCAAGCCCAATTGGTGGCCGTCGCCATGCGCCTGGGCATGGTCAAGGAGAAGTTGGCCGACCCCGAACACCTCGACCTCGACCAGGTGTCGGAGCTGGTGAGCGATGCTCACCGTGGGGCCAAGGAGGCCATCATCGAGTTGCGGGATCTCGCCCGTGGGATCCACCCCCCGGCGCTGGACATCGGGCTCGAAGGGGCTCTCTCCACCTTGGCGGCCCGCAGTACGGTGCCGACCGAACTCACGCTCGAGCTGAACGATCGCCCCACGGCGGCGATCGAAGCGATCGCCTATTTCTGTGTGGCCGAGCTGCTTGCGAACGTTGCCCAGCATGCCAATGCCTCCCGGGCGAGGATCACCTGCGCCCAGCACGGGCGGTGGCTGCGCCTGGTGGTGCGCGACGACGGAACGGGTGGGGCGCAACCCTCGAGCCAGGGATCCTCCTCGAGCGGTTTGACCGGACTAGCCGAGAGAGTACGCGCCGTGGACGGACGCTTCGAGATCGTGAGCCCATTGCGCGGACCCACGGTGGTCACCGTGGATCTTCCCTTACACGCCTAGATGACCAAGCCGATACGCGTCGTCATCGCCGAGGACTCTGCCATCCTTCGGGACGGCCTGGTCCAACTGCTGGTCGATCGCGGCTTCGTGGTCAGCGATGCAGTCAGCGAGCCCGGGGCGCTGCGGGATTCGATCGAGCGGGACCTCCCAGATGTGGCCATAGTCGACATCCGTATGCCGCCGACCTTCACCGACGAAGGTTTGCGAGCGGCGATCGAGCTTCGCCGCCTCCACAAGGGCCTCGGGATCCTCATGTTCTCCCAATACATCGAGACTCGATACGCCGCCGAGCTGTTGGCTGACGATGCAGCCGGCATCGGGTACCTGCTGAAAGACCGTGTGGCCGACGTGAGCGATTTCGTCGATGCCCTGGCACGAGTCGCTTCGGGGGGGACCGCGCTCGACCCGGAGGTCGTCACCCAGCTGTTGGGGGCGTCTCGGCGAGCGGGCCCGATCTCGGTGTTGAGCGCCCGTGAGAAGGAGGTCCTCTCCCTGATGGCGGAAGGTCGTACCAATGCGGCGATCGCGAGCGAGCTCGTGATCTCCGAAGGCACGGTGGAGAAGCATGTGGCCAGCATCTTCATGAAGTTCGACCTGCCGGAATCCCAGTCCGACCATCGCCGGGTCCTGGCCGTGTTGCGGTTTCTCGGCTCCTGACACGACCCGCACCTCGAACTCGCCGCAACAAGGCCTCGTCGTGTGGTGATCCCGAAGCCACGGGCGCGGACCCTCTGGGGTGGCAAGGCACTGCCCGGCCTGGCCGTGGCAACCGTTTGGATGTCGGTCCTGGGGTGTGTGGTCGGGACAGCCTCCGTCCATCGATCGGCATCGACGTCGATTCTCTATCACGGGTTCGGCGACGCGCACGTCGTCACGATCCGTGGATACTCCAAGAGCGCCATGGAACCGTTCATCTCCAGTGACGGTCGGTTCCTCCTCTTCAACACCTCCAACGTGCCGCCCGACATCCCCTCGTTGCAGTTCGCCACGCGCCTCGACGCTCAGAGTTTCGCCTACCAAGGGGAGATCCGGGGAGCCAATGGGCCCAATGCCCTGTCGGGGACGCCCACGATGGACCGCCAGGACTCCCTGTACTTCGTGTCTTCGCGCAGCTACACGCGGTCGCTCTCGACCATCTACTCCGGGCGCTTCACGTCGGGAAGGGTCACAGGTGTCCATCTCGTCCCCGGCATCTCACCCAGGATCCGGGGCATCGTCGACTTCGACGTCGGGGTGAGCACGGACGGAAGAACCCTCTACGTGAGTGTCGGCCGTTTCGACGGTGGGTCCTCACCTGCGAGCGCCAACCTTGCCATCTTCAACAAGGTTGGAAAGCGCTTCACCCCGAATGGCGCCAGTACCGAGATCCTGCACGCCGTCAACCACCCCGGGGAGCTCACCTATGGGGCGTCCGTGTCGAGCGATGGTCTGGAGCTCTTCTTCACCAGAGTGGACCCGGATCAGGGAGGCCCTGCCATCTACCGAGCCGTACGCGGCCGTCTTGGTCGGCCTTTCGGTCTGGTGCAACGCGTGGCCGCCATCACCGGGTACGCCGAAGCACCGTCGATCAGCGCCGACGGCACGACCCTCTACTACCACCGCCTCGTCGGAAGGCGCTTCGAGATCGCCGAGGTCACTCGCGCCCCGCGAAGGTGAGTGCCACACCCAAGCGCACCGCCGCCCCCGCGGCCCCGCGGCCCCGCGCCCCCACCGGCCCCACCGGCCCCACCGCTGAGGGCCTGTCCCTGAGGCCCGGGTCCATCCCCGGCCTCCCGAGGGTCGGCCACGGCTCTGGCTGGTGGGGGCTTGCTCGCGAATGCAAGCACGGGCGACCGGGCACCGGTCTGCAAAGGCTCCCGGCACGCCCTGCCCGCACGTTCAGGACTGGTGCCGTGCTGAGCCGGCCTGGGTGCGGCCTTGGTGCAACGGATCGCCGACCCGTTGGAGGGGTGTCGCCCCGGGCAGGCTCAAGAATACCCTTGACCTGGTCGATCACCGAATATGGCGTTGGGACGGCTGCGTCGGCTCGTGTCGGGCGAGGCCAAGGGCGTGCATTTCGCGGCCGTGCTGTTCATGGGGCCGCTCGCGGCCGTCGCCATTCTGGCGCTGCGGGAGATGCACCTGGTGGCCCGCTCCCCGATCTGGCTGATTCCCCTCATCCTCGTGGGCGGGCAGCTCCTCACCACGGTCACAGGCCTGTGGTGGAACCGACGGCAGAGTCGTGTCCGCTTGCACGTCTGGATCGCATCGCAGGCGATCCTGGTGACGGCGACGATCTATGCCACCGGTTGGGGACCGGCGCTGGCCATCGGACTGGTGCTCGTGGGTCAGGAGACGGTGGCGGTGGCGGGCTCGTCCTCCGAACGCGTCATCCTGGGATGGACGTTGTCGTGCTTGGCGGCCGGGGAGGGGATGATCGCGCTCGGCTGGGCTCCGTCCCTGGTTCCGGTGCCCGAGGTCCACGGGCTCGCCGTGTTGATGGGGATCGGAATCGCATTCTCGTACCGGTCGTTGCGCTCGGCGTTGATCGAGAGGGAGGAGGCGGCTGCCCTGACCGAAAGCCGGGAACGTCGTTTCCGTGCCCTGGTGCAGAGCTCCTCGGACCTGGTGTTCGCCGTCGACCCGAGCGCGACGGTGACCTATGCCAGCCCCGCCTGCACCAAGGTGCTGGGATACGAGCCCGAGTCGCTGTTCGGCTCCGAGGCAGGGACACTGGTCCACCAGGACGACATCGAGGACCTGCGCGCCACGCTCCTCTCCACCCTGGGGGTCCCCGGAGAATCTGTCGAGTTCTGCATCCGGGTCCGTCACCACAACGGAACGTGGCGGTGGCTCGAAGGTCTGGCGACAAACCTGCTCGACGATCCGGCGGTGGCCGGGATGGTCATCAACGCCCGCGACGTCACCGAACGCCGAGCCCGCCAGGAACGTCAGACCGCCCTCTCCGACCTGGGTCGCGAGGTGCTGCGCGCAACGACCCTCGAAGCCTCCGTGAAGTCGGCTTCCGGTGTGATCAGCCGCATCCTGCACGCTGGCGAGTGCCGCATCGTCGGCGCCCTGGACATGGGACCGGACGGACCACCACCAGATGTGGAATCCCGGTCGCGCCACGCAGCGTTGATGCCGAAATCGAGCGGGCAACCGAGCCTCCGTGTTGCCGTGGGCGACCCCGAGCAGCCACTTGCCTACATCGAGGTCTTCAAGGATGGAGGCATCTCGGCGGGGGACGAGCAGTTCGTCGAAAGTGTCTCAGGGATCCTGTTGTCGGCCACCGTGCGCTTCGGCGCCGAGGACGCCATTCGTCACCAAGCCATGCACGACCCACTCACGGGCCTGCCCAACCGCGCTCTGTTCAACGACCGCCTCGAGCACGCGCTCAGCCGACGCACGCGAATCGCCGGGTTCGTCTCGGTCATGATCGTCGATCTCGACGGGTTCAAGAACGTCAACGACAGTCTCGGTCATCTCACCGGCGACGCGTTGTTGATCGCGGTCGCCGACCGCTTCGAGGCCCAGCTCCGGGGTTTCGACACCATCGCACGTCTCGGCGGTGACGAGTTCGCCATCCTCTTCGATGAGCTCGACACGGCAGACCAGGCAGGAAGCGTCGCACAACGGGTCCTCGATGCCCTCGTGAGTCCCCTGCCTCTTCCCGAGCGCGAAGTCGCCATCGGCGCGAGCGTGGGTATCGCCCTCACCGACAAAGCCGCCACCAGAGCCGACAGGCTCCTGGCCGATGCCGATGCCGCCATGTACCGGGCGAAGCGCGAAGGCAAGGGCTGCTACCGCATCTTCGAATCCGCCATGCACACGGCTGCAGTCGAGCGCATGAACCTCGAACAGGAGCTCCGGACTGCGATCCGCGATGGAGCGCTCACCGTCTACTACCAGCCCATCGTCGACACCAGCAGTGGCCTCATCACGTCCTTCGAGGCGCTGGCGAGATGGCCGCACCCGACCAGGGGGTTCGTCCCACCCGACACCTTCATTCCATTGGCCGAGGAATCCGGGCTCATCATCGACCTTGGACGAGCGGTGTTGCTCGAAGCATGTCAGCAGGCTCGGCTGTGGCACGACAGGCTTCCCGGGATCCGCCCGAGCATCTCGGTGAACGCTTCTCGACTTCAGCTCGCGAACCGCAACTTTGTCGAGGACGTCGCCGACGCGCTGGCACGCGCCGGGCTAGCTCCGTCCTCCCTCATCGTCGAGGTCACCGAGTCGATTCTTGCCTCTGAGTCCGGGCACGTCATCGCAACCCTCGATGAACTGCGCCGAACGGGGGTCCGGGTCGCCATCGACGACTTCGGCACGGGGTATTCGTCGTTTGCGGCCCTGGCCGAGCTGCCCATCGACATCCTCAAGATCGACAAGCGCTTCGTGGACAACCTGGTGTACGACGATCAAGGGCGGGGCTTCGTCAACGCCATCATGCAGCTCGCGCACACGCTCCACCTGGAGACGACGGCGGAAGGTGTGGAGCAGCTCGAACAACTCGATGCGCTCGCCACCCTGGGATGCACCCACATTCAGGGCTATTTCTTCTCGCCGCCCATGCCCGGCGAGGAGACCCACGGCTACCTGGCCCGTGGTAGTGGTGAACGACACCGGCCTGCGCTCGTCGAGCTGGGCTGACCCGACCACCCGGTACCACGATTCCCTGCGGTGCTCACGTCGGCTCCATGCCGTGGCGCCGCATCAAGGTGAGCTCGGACTCCCGGTCCGGCGGCTGGGGGAGCGCCCACAGCTGCTCCAGGTCCTCGAAGTAGCCGTCGAGGGCGGGGACGTGCAGGACGAGGAGCCGGGCCGACGATCCGCTGGTGTTCCCGAAGGTGTGGGCCTCACCCGAGGGCACCAATACGAACGTCCCCTGCGTACCCGGGAAGACCTCCTCCCCGACCCGGAACTCCACAGCGCCGTCCAGGACGAAGTAGGCCTCATCGTTCCCGACATGGCGATGCGCCGGGGGCATTCGCCCGCCGGGCGGAAGCGTCCTCTCCATCAGGGAGAACCGACCCTGTGTGCTCGAGGCCGTGGCCTTGAACCACATCTCGCTCCCTCGCGCCTCACGGCGCAGTCCCTCGCCACTCTCCCAACGGAGCACCGCACACCTCCCACCCTCAACGGGTTGTTGTTGCTGTCGCGCTTGTCGCCACCCGCGCCTAGCGGGCCGGCGCGATGGGCAGCGGCTGGTTGCACGTCGGTGCCGTAGGCCGGCCCGAGAACCGGTCGCCCAGCCAGTTGATGACCTCCGGCGCGATGGTGGAGGAAAGCTGGATGTGTCCGACGTCGGCGAGCCACAGAGACGTCAGGTCGGACCCGGCACGGCAGGCTCGCTGGATGTAGAGCGCCGTGGTGTTCGGCAGGACCACCTTGTCGTTCAGACTCTCGGCCACCATCAAGGGTTGGCTCGGCGAGAGCAGGGGTGCTGTCTGTTCCTCTGCCGCCAGTCTCCATCCGGAGTTGCTCACAGGGTTGGACTTGAAGAACCGCTGCTTGACGGCGTTGCGAATGAGGCCTTCCACCGCCGCCGATGTGATGCACATCCGAGCGATTCTCCTGTAGTTGTTGTACCCCGCGCTGGTGGTGATCTGGCTCGCGGATAGGTGCGGGTAGACCGTCGGCCACGACGTCAACACCTCTGGTCCGATGACCCACGCCAGCGACGACTCGTAAGTCTGGTTCAACAGGGGGATGAGCTCGGCGGCAGGAGCGGAGGCGACCGTTGCCACCAGGTGCAGATCGGGTGCGTAGGAACCGGCCGACGCCGCAGTGAACAGCGCCGAGTTGCCGCCCTGAGAATGGCCCCACACGGCAAACGAGTTCCCGGCATCGGCCGACGGGATGTAGTTGAGGGCCCGGACGCTGTTGAGCACGTCGTGCGCCTCGTCGTCACCCACGAGATACCCCTCGGTACCCGCAGTGCCCAACCCGGCATAGTCGGTAGCGGTGACCACCCACCCCCGCGCCAACATCGAAGACACCCATGGGATGTCGGCCACGGGATTCGGGGTCCTCGACGGTGCGCACTGGTCACCCATGCCCACGGTGCCGTGGGCCCAGGCGACCACAGGTCGCGGCGTGCCGGCCGCGTCGTTGTCGGGTATGAACACCAGGCCGGAGCTGAAGGTCATGGAACCGTCGGCTCGCTGGGTCCGATACAGGATCCGCAGTCCCACCCCATGCTCCACCGTGACGTCGAGCCGCTCGCTGCGAACCACCTGGCCGAGGGGCCCCGCCGTGGGGAGGCCCGCGGTGTCATAGAAAGGCTGCAGGGCATTCTGCTGCCGGGTCGTCTTGACGTTGAAATACACGATCAACCCGACGACGACGAGCACCATGGCCAGAACGCCGATCAACACGTTTCGCACGTGCTTGTGGCGGGAGAAGAATCCAACACGCTTCGACGCACCAGACTTCGTACTGGGCACCAGCTCGTTCTTAGCACGCCATCACCTGAGTTTCGTGGCTATCGCCGACTTCCTCAGAGCGGGAAGCCGACCTCGAGGTGCGCCAGCGCATCGTCCAAGAGCTCGACGAGGTCGGAGCCGGGATGGTCCACCCAGTAGAACTCGGCCGCGATCATCACTCCGAGGATCGCCCAAGCCAGTGTGGACATGGCGAAGTCGTCGGCACTGCGGTCGACGCGTTCGGCCACCAGGTCCGTGATCTGGCGGATGATCTGGGCGAATTGGTCGAGCATCCCGGCGCGAAGCTCGGGCACGGCCAGGACCAGCTCCGCCCGATCGCGCATGTCGGCCAGCTCGGCATCGCTGAGCCCGCTGAAGACGCTGCGCAGTCCGGCGCGGACAGCCTGGATCGGCCCGAGCTCGGCCGGCTGTGCCCGCAACGCCTCGATGATGAGCGGGTCGTAGTCGTCGGTGAGTACGAGGTCCTCCTTGGCGCGGAAGTAGCGGAAGAAGGTCGAGGGCGAGATCTCCGACGCCTCGGCAATATGTTCGACAGTGGTGGCCTCATAGCCCTGCTGGCGAAAGAGCCGGAGGGCCTCGTGCTGGATGGAGGCACGCGTCTTCGCCTTCTTGCGCTCTCTGAGACCGACGACGGGGCTGCTTTCAGACGGCAACGCGCTCACCTCCGGGTTCTTCGATTTCGACCTGGACCGGTGGTCGGGCTCGGGCGGGAAGGAAGAGCAGTGCCAGGACGAGGCCGACGGCCGCGAACCCTGCCGACACGACAAGGGCCACGTCGGTGCCGTGGACGAATGCGCCGCGCACCGACCGCAACAGTGTTGCCGAGTGCAGGGCGTGCGCCACGGCCACCCCTCCGAAGACGCTTTTTCGGACGGCTTGGGCGGCCGATCGTGGAAGGCCGGCGAGTTGGAGCCGGGCCACGTATGCCGACGTCAACGCGCTCCCCAGGACCGCGCTCCCGAGGGGGGCGCCGGTGTTCTTGAGTGCCTGGAGAACTCCTGAGCCCACCCCGGCCCGCTCTTCTGACAGCTCGGCCAGGGCGGCCGACGCAGCCGTCGCCATGGTGAGCCCGGTGCCGGCACCGGCGATCGCCATCCACGTTGCGATGAACACTTCGCCCGACGACAGCGTGGCCGTGGCCCCGATGGCAAGGCCGGTTCCGAGCACGAGGAAGCCTGTCGCCACCGCCAGCTTGGCACCGATGGCCTTGGCCAGGCGCGCCGCGGGGAGGAGGCCGACGAGCATCCCGCCCACGACCGGCAGCAGTCGGATGCCCGATCCCTCCGGGCTCGTGCCGATGACGCCCTGGAAGTACTGGGGCATCGTGAAGAGGAGACCGATCAAAGACAGCGTCAGGACGGCGAAGAGGACCACGCCCCAGGTGAACGAAGGGGATCGGAAGAGGCTGAGGTCGACGAGGGGTTGACCGCCCGGATGCTGCTCGAGGAGGCGCTCCCAGAAGAAGAAGCCCATGATCACGGCCAATCCCACGACGAGAGGAGCCAGTGCTCCTGAAGACGTCCATCCGTGCTGTCCCGCCTCGATGAGGCCGTAGGTCACCCCGACCAGCCCGGCGCTCGAGCTCACCACTCCCACCGTGTCGATTCCCGGTCGCTGGGAAGAAGAAGACTCCGGTACCAGCGTGGCGACGGCCATGAAGCCGAGGATGGCGACGGGAACGTTCATCAAGAACACCCATCCCCACCAGTAGTGCGAGAGCAGCCAACCTCCGAGGATGGGACCGATCGGAAAGGCGATCATGTTGGATGCCGCCCAGATGCCGACCGCCTTCGGACGCTCCTCCTCGGTGAAGAGCACGGTGAGCGCGGACACGGCCATGACGACCAACCCGGCCCCGGCGAGCCCCAGCAGGACCCGAGCGCCGATGAACTCCGCCGCGGTACGCGAGTACGCGCACGCCAGCGAGCCGGCAGCGAACAGGGCCAGAGAGCCGAGCATGACCTTCTTGCGGCCGTAACGGTCACCCAAGAGCCCCGCCGGCAACATGGCTGCCGCCAGCACCAGGGCGTAGCCCGAGGAGAACCACTGGAGATCCGACTCGGAAGCCTTGAGGACCCCGGCGAGGGTCGGGAGGGCGACACTCAGGACCGTCAGGTCCATTCCCACCGTCAGCACCGCCAGCATGACGGCTCCGAGCGCCCACCACCGCCGTGCCCCGGTTGTCGCCGTCACCACGAGACGATCCTAAGTGGAAGTAACTGTCAAAAGATAGGGACTTTCGACTCTTCCGGCTCCGGCCGGAATCGCTCCGTCCCTGGTCAGGAAGCGTCCAGGGCGACCCTGTTCAGCACGCCTTGGTACCTCACGGCGATGTCGTCCAGGTCGTTCGCCTCGGGGACCGACTCCTGGGCGCTCCGGAAGATCATCTCGGCCTGGCGGGCCAGGATGCGCCGCTGCTCGGGCGACGTGGTCTGCCCCATGATGTTCATCAACGCGTCCATCATCCGGATGATCACCGCCGGCATGCCACGCGCCGCTTGGCGGACCTTGTCAAAGGCCCTGTTCACCATACGGGTGTAGGACGGGTCGGACTCGATCAACCGGACACGTCCGAAGCGGTCCCGGTAGACGGCTTCGTCGAGGCTCCGGCCCGAGACCCGGCTCAGTCCGGCTGCAAGCCAATCGATGCAGGTGAGGGCGGTGAACGTATCGTTCACCGCCGGTGACAGGGCGCGAATGGCGATTTCCACGAGCTGATCGATGGCGAACACAGGATCCTGCATGAGTGTCCGGTGCGGGCCCGTCACGTGCGCCTTGGAAAGGGCCAGGGCCACCTGACCGGCGGCGCCCCCCGGCCAGACGGTCGCAAGTGGGCGTCCGGCCACGATGAAGTGTCCGGGCCGATGGTTGAGGCGAATGACCGCGTCTGTACGGGCTGCGATGTCGACCAACTGGGCGTACCCGACGAATTGCAGGTACCCGCTCGCATCGGCGGGGACGACGACACCCCTTTCGTCGATCAGTTGGAGCAATTCCGCCACAGACCTGCCTCTCCCGATGGCGGGTCGTTCGCCTTCCCCCCCTTCGGTTCCGGGAACTCGGCGTCGATGGCATGCATGAGGTCATGGGCGATGCCGGCGATCACTTCCGGCAGCTGGATCGACTTGGCGATGTGATGGATGAAGTAGATGAGCACCGCCAGGTCCAACAGCGACAGCGCCTCGGCCATCACGATGGACAGGTGAGGTATGAAGGCGGGATTCGGCGCGCTGATCGAGCCGAGGCAGAGCACCGAATAGACGAAGGTGGCGACGAAGATCCCCAGGGTCACCTGGTTGCCGACGTCTCGGACGAAGTTCCGCATCATGCGTGGACCGAACTGCTGTGACGCGAGGGTCAACGCCAGGATCGTGATCGAGAACACCACGCCGACCACGGTGATGACGGCGGCCGCGATGGCGATCAGTACCTGCCTTCCGGCGTCGGGATTCCCTGTTTCGAAGCGGATCCACGTCGGCAGGGTCAGGTCGTGGTGATAGGCCGCGAAGTCGATTGCGAACGTGACCACGAACAGCACGCATGCCACCGCCACGAGGACGGTCGGCACCAGCCAGAAGGTCGTCCTCAGCGCCTCCCACCGCCAACTGGGGAGCCTCCGTCGCCCGTCCCACTCCCGCTGTGCGTCCGCCTCGGCGTTCGACGTCTCACCGTCGATCATCGAAGGCCTCCCTCCATGTCCCATACCCGGGCCGCGATCGGGCTCCGGGCCTAGGGGACCTGGCAGAGGCGGCGTCGGCGACCCCGTGACGGCGTTGTCGCCGAGAGACAGAAGATGCGGTCATGGGGCGCGGCCTCCTGGTCGCCGACCAGTCTTCCCGGCACACCTCGAAGCCCAAAGAGTAGTCCGCCGGCGATGCGGCTTCGGACGCTCGAGCTGCCGTTGCGGGCGCAGCGACGACACTGCTGGCGGGCACGAACGGGCCATGCCTGGCGATCTCCGTGGCGCTGCGGTGCGACGGCGCTGCGCAGGCGGAGTCGGCACCGAAGACACCTCCCGCGCTCCAACCGCCGTGCCCGGACGTCCTGCTCGGGCACGGGGCGGTAGCCGCCGCGACCCTCAGGACGTGGCCCTATGTGGTCGCCTCCTGCGGCCTATGTTTGTCCGACGACACAGACCGCCCGACAGGGCGCTGGTCACACCGGCGAAGGAGGGGTCGATGGCGAGCCCGGGTGGGCGACTGGGGCGATCGTGGCGACGGTTCCGGCGGCGACCCCCGGGAGTGCAAGTCGTGTCAGGGGTGGTGGCGCTGGCGCTGGTGGTCGCTCTCATCTTCGCCGTCGGGGCCGGGTCCCCGGCCAAGACCTCGGGAACCACCACGACCAGTGCGCCGACCAAGACCGCAACTCCCGGCCAGGCCAGCACGAGCGACGCGGGAGTCACCGGCAACAGCATCAGAGTCGTCTTCCCCGTTTCGAACCTGTCGTCCCTGGCATCGAGCTTCGGCTTCGCCGGTGACATCGAATACAGCGAGCAGGACAAGTCCATCAAGTTGTTCGTCAAGTTGATCAACGACAGCGGCGGCATACACGGCCGGAAGATCGACCCCGAGATCGTCAATTTCGACCCGACCAGTGAGACGGGGATGCGGGCCCTGTGCAAGCAGTGGACCGAGGGGAGCGACCCCGCCTTCGCCGTGCTCGACGGGATCGGAACGTGGACGGGCGACAGCCAACTGTGCATCACACAAGAAGGCCACACACCGCTTTTGAGCCAGTGGACCACGGTGACCAACTGGACCGAACAGGGCGCGCCCTATCTGTGGTGGACAGGGCCCGACGATGCGGCCATCCTTCAGGCCACCGTGCAGTGGGGGGTGAGCGCGGGGCTGCTCGGCGACGGCCGCGTGGTGGCCGTCATCGCCGGCAACCGGGCAAGCGACGAAGTGGCGCTGAACCAGTACCTTCTGCCCGATCTGCAGCGTGCCGGTATCACGCCCATCGTCAAGACCATCGACGCCAACCCTTCCGACACCGCCTCTACCGACGCTGAGGCCCCCCTGGTCATCCAGCAGCTGAAGGCTGCGGGTGTCACCTCGGTGATCCCGCTCATCCCGTTCAACGTCTTCTTCCCCGTGCTCGGGGCCGAGACCCAGCAGGGGTACTTTCCCAGACTCCTGTTGTCGGACTACGAGAACTCCATCCAATCGGCACTGGGGCTCATCCCGTTCCCCTATGAAAAAGCCATCGACGGCCAGGAGGGCTTGACCACCGAGACCCTGGGCGGCATCGATGACAACCGGCCCGAGTCCGAGGGAGGGTACGACCCCGGCGTGCGCAGCTGCTTCAATGCCTGGCACAAGGCCTATCCCGAGATACCTCCGGGCAACCAGAACTACTTCATCGAGGAGCAGGGTCCGGTCCAGGCCTGGTGCCAGGAGATCCGGCTCTTCGCCGCGGCGGCCACCGCGGCGGGACGGGACCTGAATCGACGGACGTTCGTGGCGGCCATGGCCACCATCTCGAACTTCCCCGGGGGTTTCTCCCCGGTCCTGTCCTACGGACCGGACAAGTACTACGGGCCCACCGAGTACCGGATCGTCCGACTGCACACCAACTCGCCGCCCTCGAGCGAATGCAAGTTCCCCATGGACCACATCCCTCAGGGCGTGTGCTGGGTCGTCGAGCAGAATTGGCAGCCGCTGCCGACCCCGGGATGACCGAGGCGTCGGACCAGCAGGCCCCGCCGTCGGGTACCGAGGAGGCACAGTGGTGGAGATCGGCGGTCCTGTACCAGATCTACCCTCGCTCCTTCGCCGACTCGGACGCCGACGGCACGGGGGACCTCCGAGGCATCATCGACCATCTCGATCATCTCGAATGGCTGGGAATCGACGGGATCTGGCTCAGCCCGATCACGGTCTCACCCAATGCGGACTGGGGCTATGACGTCGCCGACTACTGCGCGGTGCAACCCGATCTGGGAACGATGGAGACCTTCGACGAACTTGTCGCTCGCGCCCGCGAGCGCCGCATACGAGTCCTTTTGGACATCGTCCCCAACCACACCAGCGAGAGACATCCATGGTTCATCAGCTCCCGGTCGTCGACCGACGATCCCAAGCGCGATTGGTACGTGTGGGCGGATCCCGGGCCGCAAGGCGGCGCTCCCAACAACTGGGTGAGCAGCTTCGGGGGGCCGGCTTGGACTCTTCACCCCGAGACCGGTCAGTACTACCTGCACAACCATCTGTCGGAACAACCGGATCTCAACTGGTGGAGCGAAGAGGTCCGGGCCGAATTCGACGACATCTTCCGGTTCTGGTTCGACCGGGGAGTGGCGGGATTCAGGATCGACGTGTGCAATATCATCGTCAAAGACGCTCTGCTCCGGGACAATCCGCCTGCCACCGAGGAGGACGACTTCGAAGCTCAGCTGTTCGGGCAGCGGCCCGTGTACAACGGCAACCGACCCGAGGTCCACGATGTCATCCGGCGCTGGAGGAGGCTGGCGGAGTCCTACCGCGCGCCCGCGTGCTCATCGGGGAGACGCCGGTCAAGGTCGACACGCTGATCGAGTACTACGGTGACGGCAGCGACGAGCTGAACCTCGCCTTCAACTTCCCCTTCATCACCGCCCCTCTCGACGCCGGGGCCATGCGACAGGTCGTCGAGGAGACCGAGGCGCTGCTGCCGCCGGGCGCATGGCCGGCCTGGACAGGATCGAACCACGACATGTCGCGCTTTGCCTCGAGATGGGCGAACGGGGACGAGCGCAAGGCGCGCCTGGCCCTCATGATGTTGCTGTGCCTGCGGGGGACGCCCGTCCTGTACCAGGGCGACGAGATCGGGCAGTGCGACTCCCCCGTGGCTCGAGACGACCTGCGCGACCCTTTGGGCGTGCGTTACTGGCCCGCCTACGCCGGGCGCGACGCCATGCGGACCCCCATGCCGTGGCGCGACGGCCCCGGTGGGGGCTTCACCGGTCCGGGGACTCGACCGTGGTTACCCCTGGGGCCGACGGGGAGGTGCAACGTGGAGACCCAACGGTCCGACCCCGCATCGATGCTCTTCCTGGCCCGGGATCTCATCGCCCTGCGGAGACAGAGGACCGAGCTGCAAGCGGGTTGCTACGAGACGATGGCGGCCCCCGAAGGGGTGTGGGCCTGGTGCAGGGGCGACCACATGGTGGTGGCACTCAACATGAGCGATCACGGTGTCACCCTCGGAGAGACGCGGGGCCGCGTCTGCATCGGCACCGATCGCATCCGGGACGGAGAGGATCTCGACGACGGGTTGACGCTACGGGCATGGGAGGGAGTCGTGGCCGAGACCCGGTAGCGGTGCGCACCGTGGCGCTGGCTTCCCGGGACGATCGCGGGCGCCGGTGCCGACCGAAGGTGGACGGGGAGCCACGGATCTCCCCCACGGTCGAGGCCCACCATCCCCGAACCTGAATCTCGGCGGCGTTAAATTCCCGCGCATGGCCAAGCAGCGCACGTCCTCGATCGGGTCGGCATCCTGGTTCGACCCCTCCCAGGTCTTCGCCGACACCCAGAGGGTGGACCTCTTCAACGACCCTCCGTGGGTGGCTGCCCCGGACCCCTCCCCCCGGAGAACGGTCGTCGTGGCGGATCGAGGGCCGTCGTGGTGGGAGATCGCCAAGACCGCCGTCGTGAGCCGGGTCCCCATGAAGCGCGGACAGCACAGCCACTGAGCGCGCCCCCGAAGTTCCGGGGCCGGGGACTTCAGCGCGTCAGGCTCTGCACCGTGGCCAGCGTGGCGCTCAAGTAGCTGCTCCCGGATTGGAGCAGGGCGACACCTTGGTCGAAGGGATTGGGCGGGAGCGCCTCCGCCGAGCCCAGGCAGTCAGCCGAGCCCTGAGTGAGATCTTGAAGCGCTGTGGTCCAAAGATCCTCGACGAACGGGTCGGGGACGGCCGGGAGTGCCTGGGCGCTCTGCGCATCGCTCAGGAGCTGTTGCCAGTCGGGGTCGACCGCTGAGTATCCGGTCGAGCCCGCTGACCCGAAGGCGGAGTCGACCTTGGCGATGTCCGCCTGGAGCGTGGTGAAGGTGGCTCCATGGGACTGGTACCACCCGGTCACCTGGCTGCGAGAGCCGGCCGACATCGTGGCCGCCGAGCTCTGCACCGCCTGAACGGCGCCGTCCATCTGTGTCGTCCCGGTGGTGATGAAGGCTGCTCCCTGGGCGAAGATCGGAGGGATGGACACCGCCACACCCGATCCGCCGAAGGTACCGGAGCTGCCGATGATGCACTCGGTCGCACCCTCGCTGAAGTCACCCAATGCGCTCGCCCACTCGGACTGGGTGGCGGCGTCAGGGATCGGAGGCAGGGTCTCGGCCTGTCCGGCGTCGTCGAAGAGCTCCTTCCAGTACGGGATGACGGTGGAATAGTTGCTCTGGCTGGTCGACGCGAGCACGCGATCGAGCTTCTCGATATCGGTCTGCAACGTGTTGAAGATGGTCCCGTGCGCCAGGTACCACGCCAGATCGGCGGCGCCCACTGAGGTGGTCGTCGTCGTCAAAGGAAGCGTGGTGGCTGCGATGATGGGTGTCGGCGCGGCCCCCACCGGGTGCGGGCTGGGTTGGGGCACATGCGTGGCCGGCGGCCGGGAGATCGCGTTGGCGGCCGTCGGCGCCGGCGTTGTCGGTGCCGGAGTCGTCACCTCGGTGGTCGGCGTCTTCGGAAGCGCCCGAAGGGCGCGCTCGATCGGGCTTTCGGTCGTCGTGGTGGGCAAACTCTCGGGGGCGTGCCGGGCTGGCACCTCGGTCGTGACGTGGGGCAGGTTGAGCAGGACCCGCGCCAGGGGGTCCAACGTCGTGGTCGTCCCGGCGCCACCGCCTCGGCCTACGCCGGCGATCCCGAGCAACCCCACCACGACGCCGACTGCGATCAACGACACCGCGGCCGTCAGCCACGGCTTGGCCGGTGCCCTTCCTGTGGTGGCGTCCTCGGAGAGCTCCTCGGCCTGCGGTGCGACGATCCAGACCGAGGACTCCTGAGCCTCACCCGGTTCGACCTCCGGACCGGGGGCCGTGACGGCCCGGATGGGGGCGGCGGAGGGCCCGTCGACGGACCCCACCCCATGGTCGCGGACGAGCGGAGTTGGCTCGCCATGGGCGAAGAGCCGCTCCTCGTGAGCTCCGTACGGGTCGGGCCGCCAGCCGTCAAGCTCCATTGCCCCCCTGCCACCCCCCGAAGGCCCGCATCACCAACTGCGACCCGTCTCGACGGAGAAATCTACCGCCCACCCCCGCCTCTTGGAAAATGGTCCCGCCCTCGGTCCTTGCTCGCGCCCCCCTGCCCGTCGTCTATCGCTCACGCCCCCGATCGGCTCCCGCACACACGCGACGACCGGTCGCGGCGCCGCATGTCTCGCCAGGTTGCGCCCCATGCCCGTCTGGCACCGGCGTGAAGGGCATACTGCCGAAGGCTGTCGCACCCGCTCCTCACAGGTCCAAGGAGATTCACAGGTATGCGCGATGTCGTGAAGCCCCGGGCGCGCCGGCGGCGCGCGGGACCCGTCCCTTGACCGAGCTGTCATCCCAGGCGCGCCTGTCCTCGGTATCTCTTCGGGCGGACAGCCCCGGGTGGGCAGGTGGGATCGCCGGCGTCGCCGCAGGACTCGTCGCAGGGATGAGGATCCTGGTGGCGGGCCACGGCAACGTTGCGTCTTTCGTCGTGGTCGGAACCGATCACGTGCGAGGACGGATCCCGGCCGGTGTCCCGGTCACGTCCGGCCAGGGATACGACGGCCAGTTCTACTACCGCATGGCTCTGAGCCCGCTCGACTTCAGCCGCACCGCCAACGGGATTCGGATGGACACGCTCAGTCGGTTCGAGCGCATCAGCTATCCGATCTTCGCATGGCTGGTGGGGGCCGGGCAGAAGCAGGTCGTTCCGTGGTCGCTGGTCTTGGTGAACGTCCTGGGGCTTGCCGCCCTGGGAGCGCTCGGGGCGGTGATGGCCAGGGAGGCGCGTCGTCACTCGTGTTGGGGTCTGCTGTTGCCGGGCTATTTCGGGTTCGTCTGGGTGTTGTCTCGCGACCTGGCCGAGATCGTGACCGCCACCTTCGTCGTGGCCGGGGTCCTGGCGCTCCGTCGGCACCGCTACATCGTTGCCGCCGCCGCCTTCAGCGTGGCCGTCTTGGGACGGGAGACCGCACTGCTCGTGATTGCCCTGCTGGCGCTCGAGCGTCCCGTCTCCATCTTGCGCGCTCGCCTCGTCGTCAGGCGCTCCGGATCCGGACCTGCGGTGGAGGCGACGCCCGTGCGCACCGGGGCCGCTCCCGTCGTCTCGTGGTTGGCTCCCGCTGTCGTGTTCATCGGGTGGCAGGTCGTCGTGAGAGTGGCGACCGGCTCGTGGCCGCTTCTCTCGTCGGGCCAGCACAATCTGGACGTCCCGTTGGTCGGGTTCGCCCGGGGCTTTCGCCACTATCTCGGCCGGCTGCCCTCGACAGCGGCGCTGTTGTGGTTTGCGGAGCTGGCCATCCTCGCCGTCGTCGTGATCTGCGCGGCTCGGGCTCTACGAACGACGACGGCCCACCCTTACGAACGGGTTGCCTGGTTCCTGTACGGAATCGTGGACCTGTCGCTTGCGCCCGGGATCTGGCTGGGCGACGTCGGCTTTCGAAGCCTCGACGACCTCTACGTGTTCAGTTGCATCGTCCTGTTGTCCTCGCAGCGGCGATTGACGGTGCCGGCGGTGCTCGTCGCCGGGAGCTGGGTGGTGGTGGCCGTCGAATTGGTCAGGTTCATCTGACGGGGCCTGCAGCCCACGGCTCAGGCGGTGCTGCTCCCGCCGAACCCGGCACCTGCACCTCTGCCTCCGAAGCCGCCACATCCGTTGGCTCCCGCCGGCCGGACCGAGATCGAGGTGGCGGTCACCGTGCCACTCGACGCCTTCGAACCGATCACGGTGACGCATCGGCCCACCACGACCGAGGCACGCGACCCCGCTTCGACCTTGGTGTAGGCCGTGGTCGCCGAGGTCGAGACCTGGACCTGGGCCGGTTTGGACGAGGTGCCGACGCTCGTCGTTCCGCTCGAACCGACGATCCGTCCGGTGCCGGTCAACGTGACGCCGGAGCCCGAAACTGCACCGACCTTGCCCGAGGCCGTCGCCACGGAGAAATTCCCGCCGCCGAATCCGCCGCCGCCCCCGCCGAATCCGCCGCCGCTACCACCACCCCCGCCGAATCCGCCGCCGCCCCCGCCTCTGCCGCCGAATCCCCTACCGCCGGAGCCCGTCGCGGGGGACGGGCACGGGGAGCCGGAGCCGGTGATCGCCACCGAGCGCGCCGCGACGGGGCCCCCGGCCGATCCGCTCGTGGGCGGGGTCCCCGTGACCGCCACGCAGCTGCCCACCGTGAGGTCCTGCGCAGTGGCGGAGACCGTTTGCGAAAAGGTGGTGGACGACGTCCACTGCACCGAGGTGGTGCTCGCGCCCGCGAACTGGCTCTCCACGGTCATCGACGACCCCGACACCGCCGTGACCGATCCTGACGCCACCGGTCGTGCGCTCGGGATCGTCGTCGACGTCGCCGAGGAAGCCGAGGTTGACGACCCGGACGCGCTCGAGCACGCCGCAGCGAGCAGGCCCAGAGCCCCGACGAGCACCACGTAGCGCCGGGAGCGGCGAGCTCGCACCGATCCCCCGTGACATGTTGTCCCCTCGGTCACGACTCCTCCTGCGCTCATCGAGGCCGCCCCCCGGACCGGTGGTCTTCAAGGCGGGTGCCCTCTCCGGCCGAATCGGCCTCCCGGCACAAGCAGTACCGGATCTTGCTGTCGATTTGCTGAGAATCCGCCCTGCACCGCCCGGGCCGGACGACGGGCCCGCCCGTCGTGGCTCAGCCCTCGAGTTGCGATCGCCAGGGAGCCGTGTCGAGACCGGGGTAGAGGCGTTGCGTGGCGTCGAGGACGGCGCTGTTCCACACGGGATGCCCGGGAGGCGGGAACCCGAACAACGCCAGCTCGGCCGGGGTCGAACCCTCGACGAACGCCACCCAGTGAGGCGAGGTCGAGCGCGACTGCATGGTGTGGTAGCCCACCCAGTCCTGGCCCGCGAGCTTGTAGCTCGCGTTCAGGAGGAACCGGGCACCGCCGGGCTCGGTGAGTTCGACAGCCCGGTGGAAGACGTCAGGCCGGTATGCGAGGTACGAACCTCGCACCCCGAGGGCTCCCCGCTCGGCGGCGTAGAGCTCGGGGTCACCCTCGGGCATCACGAGCGGGACCGTGGTGCGTCGCCGCGCCGAATCGAGCACCGACACCAGGTGCGTGGGAGCAGTGGTCGGGCTGACGTCGGAGAGGTAGAGGAAGCCCTCCAGGTGCCACCACGGCGCCTCCCCCCTCGCCGGCAGCCACGAATGGTTCCGGTCCGTGTGCATGGGCTGCTCGTAATTGGTGATGCCCGCGTACTTGGCCGACACCTGCGCTTGGTAGAGGCGGATGTCGGAACCGCCGAGGGCCCGGGCCGCGAAGTCGACGATCGAGGGATGGACCACGAGCCGGTTGAGCAGGCCTGCGCCGGGGAACGGGAACTCGCCCATCCAGCGGTGCTGGTCGTGTCGGAAGCCCGGTCCCTGTGCCGGCCAGGGGAACTCGTGGACCGGGGCGGGGCGCCCGAGGCGGCGCTCGGTCTCCCCGTCGGGATCGGCGTGGTACTGCTCGGCCGTGGGGAACAACGCGTAAAGATCGGCCTGGGCGGCGTCGATCTCTTCCCCAGGGACGAGGCCTTCGAGGAGGACCCACCCGTGCTCACGCCACCTGGCGACTTCGTCATCCCGTGCCTGTCGTGCGCCCATGGCCCTCCCCCGGCCGGCGAGGCGGTCGAGTGCGCCGCGCTCGGCCCAGGATCTCGCGGCACCCCCCGAAGCCGCAATTGCCCCTTGCCTCGGTCCCCGGCCCGACACTTCGAACCTTCCCGCCGCGCCCTCGACGCACCCCGGGGCGGGGCTGCCCACCGAGCCCGGAGGCCGCCCCGGGGTGCCGGGAAGGCCTCCGACTACGCGCCGAGGCACTCTGTGACCGAAGATACCGGTCAGCTTCCGGCCGGCCCCTGCCCCAGGGGGATCCGGAAGAGCGCCGTCTTGTCGAGAATCGGCCCACCCCAGGACGTGAAGACCCCGACGTGAAGAGCCCGACGTGAAGACCCAGGACACGAAGAACCAGGACATGAAGAACCCATCGAAGGTCCAAGAGATGGTGCGGCGCCGCGTCCGGCGCCGCCGGCTGTGGCGCCGGGCCCGCGTCGCCGGACTGGTCGTGACGGTGGCGATCGCGGCAGGAGGCGCCGCCTTCGGTATCGACCGGATGGTGGTGGCATTGCGCAAGTACTACGCCTCGCCCGCTCACGTCACCCGGGGCACCACCACCACCTCCGGCGGGCCCACCACCACGGCCGCGTCGGGCCCGCCCAACTGCGTGAGCGGCCAGCTCAGTGGGGCCGTGACCAATTGGCAGGGCATCAACGGCACCATGTACCAGACCGTGTCGCTCACCAATATCTCGCTGTCCCCGTGCGCGTTGCTGGGCTACCCCGGGCTCGCCGTGAACAGCGACAACGGCACGGCCCTCCCCGCTGCGACCCAGGACGTGGCCACCATGGGCACCAGCTCCGGGGCCGCACCAGCGGGCCCGACGCGGGTCGTCGTCGCCCCTGAAGCGCGGGCCTGGTTCGAGCTCTCGTACCCCGACGTGTGCAACGACATCCTGACCCCGGGCGCGGGCCCCACCGCCATCCCCGACGCCTGCTACGAGGGCAAGTGGCTCCAGATCACCCCGCCGAAGACGGTGAGCCCGCTGCTGGTCCTCGAACCCTTGCGCTTCACCTACGGCGTCGTCGGCTTCGACGTGGGACCCTTCGGCACGGGCTCTCCGCCTCCGTTGCCCAGAAGTTGACCGTCCTTTGGAGACGCGTTGATCCCCGCGTCCCAAGATCGGCCACCGGGGGGCGATTGCCATGGCGACAGGTGAGACTGCGGCGAGCGAGTACGAGCAGGCTTGCCTGGCCGAGGACCTGGGCCAGGACGTGCTCGCTCTCGCCGCCGTCGCCGAGTCACATCGCCCCGCCTCGGTGGTCCGCCGGGTCAACGGCAGGCTCGTTCGCCTGATCGTCGAGGCCGCCTAGACCCCGAGGCGACTACCCTGGCGACCCGACGCTGACCCATCGGGGTGGCCGGCGCGATCGGGGTGGTTCGTGCGGGGTATTCCCATGAGGCGGCTCACGGCCGCCGTTCTGGCTGCCCTCGCCACGGCCGGCATGCTCGTCGCCACCACCTCGACCCCGAGCTTGGCGGCGCCGCCGTCGGGGTTCCGGGGCCATGGATCGATCGACCAGGCCTACGTCCTGGGGGCGCCACCCGGCGCCCACCTCACCCTGGTGAACGGATCGGGCTCCAAGGTCGGTACCGGCGTCGTCGACAGCCTGGGCGGGCTCATCATCCGCAACCTCACGCCCGGTCGTGGCTTTCGGTTCGAGGAGACGGGGCCCAGACCGCGCCAGACGGCGCCGTTCTCGGTGCTGTCGACGGACTCGACGCCGTCCCCCTCTTTCTATTCGTCACAGCACCTTCACGCCGGGCTCAATTACGTGGCGATGCGCGACGGGATCACCATCGCCGCCACGGTGCGCCTGCCGCCGGGCAAGACCCTGGCCGACGGCCCCTTCCCCACCGTCATCGAGTACTCGGGCTATGCCACGGCCGCCCCCCACAGCCTCATCGACGCCCTCGAGGGCACGGCACCGACGAGCGACCCTCTGCTCCCCGACACGGCGACCGTGGTCGGAAGCGTGATCGCACCGCTGCTCGGCTTTGCCACCGTCAGCGTGCAGATGCGCGGCACCGGGTGCTCGGGAGGTGCGTTCGACCTCTTCGGCCTGGATTCGGACTACGACGGCTACGACGTGATCCAGACGGTCGGGGCCCAATCCTGGGTGCTGCACCACAAGGTGGGCATGGTCGGCATCTCCTACTCGGGTATCTCCCAGTTCGAGGTGGCGGGCACCGACCCTCCGGACCTGGCGGCCATCACCCCTCTCAGCTCGACCGACGACCTCTTCTCGACGGGCTACCCGGGGGGGATCTACAACAGCGGGTTCGCCAAGAGCTGGGTGGCCCAGCGCATCTCCGACGCCAAGGCCGCCCCCAAAGGCGGCCAGCCGTGGGCGACCGCCGAGATCGCGGCCGGTGACACCACGTGCCTCGCCAATCAGAGCCTGCACCCCGAAGCCCAGCAGCTGGCGTCGCTGGTGGGACCGGCCCTCACCCGGGTCCCGTCGCTGTTCGACCAGCGCTCTCCCGCCATGTGGGCCACCCACGTGAAGGTCCCGGTGTTCCTCGTGGGGGCCCTCGAGGACGAGCAGACGGGTCCGCAGTGGCCGGCGCTGATCTCGGCTCTGGGACACGACAAGAACGTCTACGTCACCATGCTCAACGGAACGCACATCGACTCCCTCGGGCCCGACACGCTGTCGCGCTGGCTCGAATTCCTCGACATCTACGTGGCCGGTCAGGTGCCGACTCCCAATCCCTTCCTGACGTTGCTCGCCCCCGACGTCTACGCCACGGCTACCGGCGGGGCCAAGTCCATGCCCGTGCCGGCGCTGCGCTTCACCGACGCCTCCTCGGTCGGCGCGGCCCAAGCCGACTTCGCGGCCCAGGACCCCCGAGTCAGGGTGCTCTTCGACAACGGGGGAGGCGACCTCGGGCCCGGGGCTCTGCAGCCCACCTACGAGGCCGACTACTCCTCGTGGCCACCGTCGGGCACCGTCACCCGGCTCTACCTCGGCTCGCGAGGCACCCTGTCGTCGTCCAAGGGTGCGACCGCCAAGGCGACGTTCCGCCCCGACCCCTCGGTCCGTCCCGCCACCGACCTGCCCTCGGGCAACGCCTTCGCCGCCCAGCCGCCCTACGACTGGACGACGGTGCCCGGCGCCAACGGGATCGCCTTCGAGACCCCCCCTTGGCGTCGGCCACCACCGTGGTGGGCCCCGCCAGCCTCGCCCTCTGGCTGCGGTCCAGTGCGTCGGACACCGACCTCCAGGTCACCGTGACCGAGGTCCGGTCCGGCGAGACCCAAGAGGAGTACGTCACTTCGGGGTTCCTGCGCGCTGCGTACCACACGCCGGCGAAGTCGTCGACGGTCCTCGACCCCGTCCCGTCCTACCTCAAGTCGGACCGGGTCGACCCGCCCGCGGGCCGCTACACCCTGGTCCGCATCCCGATCGACCCCATGGCCCACACGTTCCGGGCCGGCACCCGGTTGCGCATCGTCATCTCGGCGCCCGGTGGCGACCGGCCATCGTGGGCCTTCGAGACCCCGGCGACCCACGGCTCGGTGACCGACACGGTGTCACTCGGTGGCGCCATACCCTCGTCGCTCGTCGTCAACGTCGTCCACGGCGTCGACCCCACGACGACGATGCCGGCGTGCGGTGCGCTGCGGGGCGAGCCGTGCCGGCCGTACTCGAAGATGGCCAACCAGGATTGAGGCTCCCGGCCCTCACGAGACCCGACGCCGGGGTGTCGGGCCTCGCCGGCGAGGAGTGGCCCTACGCGGGCGGGACCTCCTCCACCGCGAATTCCGGGCAGTTGGCGATGGCGAGACGGGCGCGCTCTTCGAGCTCGGGCGGCACCGAGCCGTCGCCCACCGCAGTGGACAGGCCGTAGTCGTCGATCTCGAAGAGCTCGGGGACCAACCCGTAACAGCGGGCGTGGCCCTGGCACTTGTCGGGGTCCACGTGGATCCTCACGCGAACACCACCGGCAGCAGGCGGGGCCCCCGGACCTGGCCCCCGGCCCAAGTGACCTCCTCGCCCTCGGCCAGGCGGAATTCGGGGATCCGGCGCAGCCACTCCTCGAGGGCGACGCGCAGCTCCATCCGGGCCAGGTTCGACCCGGCGCAGCGGTGGATCCCCGAGCCGAACGCCACGTGGCGGTTGTGGGTGCGGTCGAGGACCACTTCGTCGGCCTCCTCGAACACCTCGGGGTCGCGGTTGGCGGCAGGGAAGTTCATCAGGATCTTGTCGCCCGCCTTCATGGGGCACCCGGCGTACTCCACGTCGGTGGTCACGACGCGGGCCATGGTCACAGGTGAGTAGGCCCGCAACAGCTCCTCCACGGCGAGCGACATGACCTCGGGGTCCTCCACCATGCGGGTGCGGTCCGCCTGGTGGGTCGCCAGGTGCCAGAGCGAGGACCCGATGGCGCTCCAGGTGGTGTCGACGCCCGCGATCAGCACGAGGGCGGCCGCTCCCAGCACGAGGCTGTCCTCGATGGGTGCGCCATCGACCTCGGTGCGCAACAGCTCGCTCAGCAGGTCGTCGCCGGGCTGGGCACGTCTCTTGGCTACCTCGTCGATGAAGTACTCGAGCAGTCCCTGCACCCCGTGCACGCGTCGGTCGTGGTCGTCGGCGAACTCCAGAACGTCGCGCACCCATCCGGTGAAGGTGTCGGAGAGGTCGGGGCTCACGCCGAGGATGTGGGCGATCACCCGGACGGGGATCTGCTGGGCGTAGTCCGAGGCGGCGTCGGCCCGGCCCTGAGCGATGAAGCCGTCGATCAACCCCGAGCACAGCCCGCGCGTCATCGTCTCGTAGCTCGCCACGCGCTTGTGGGAGAACCACGGCAAGAGCAATCGGCGCGTCCAGGTGTGCAGGGGCGGGTCTGCGGAGATGGGGGGCAGTCCGTAGGGGAGGACGGGCTCCTCGGGCTCTTCACCTTCGAAAGGGATCACGGCGACCTCGAGCGAGCTGAAGTGCTCGATGTCGTGGGCGATGGCCGTGACGTCCTGGTAGCGGGTGGGCAACCACGTGCTCCCCCGCCGGTCGGTGTGCGCGATGGGGCAGCTGTGGCGGAGCTGGTCCCAGATCGTGAAGGGGTCGGCCACGTACCGGGCGTCGAGCACGTCGAAGTCGCTCTCCCAGGCACTGACCGGCGCTGTCCTTCTCACTGTTCCCCTCCCGGCGTCCATCATGACACCCGAACCCCGCGGGGGCTCCCCACGGGCTGATGTCGGTCCTAGCGGGCCACCGGGTTGGGGGGCACCACCCACAGCGGAGGCTCCTGGGTCAGGTGCGTGCGCAGGAAGATGTCGAGCTGGGTGGGAGACAGCGGGCGCCCGTAGAGGAAGCCCTGTCCGGTGTCGCACTGCTCGGCCAGGAGGGGGTCGATCTGGCCCTCCTCCTCGATCCCCTCGGCGATGGTCTCGAGGCCCAGGGTCTTGCCGAACTGGACGAGGGTGTGGATGAGCATCGAAGAGTCGCGCGTCGTGGCCAGCGAGCTGATGAAGGAGCGGTCGATCTTGAGGATGTCGACGGGGAACTGGCGCAGGTAGGCGAGCGACGAGTAGCCGGTTCCGAAGTCGTCGATGGCGATGCGGACTCCGAGGCCCTTGAGGGCGATGAGCCGGTCGACCATGAGCGCGGTGTCGCGCATGATCGTGGTCTCGGTGATCTCGAGGACCAGGGCGGTGGGCTCGAAGCCCGATGCCGCCAGGGCGTCGGCGACGTCGGCCACGATCGTCTCGGACTCGAGCTGGCGGGCCGAGACGTTGACCGACATGGTGATGAGGTACCCGCTGTGGTGCAAGGCCGCGCCTTGCCGGCACGCCTCGTTGAGCACCCAGCGGCCCAGGGGCACGATCAGGCCGCTCTCCTCGAGCAAGGGCAGGAAGTGGTCGGGCGGGATCACCCGGCGGGTGGGGTGCTGCCAGCGCAGCAGGGCCTCCACCCCCGTGGTGGTCCGGGAGTCGATGTCGAAGATGGGCTGGTAGCGGAGGAAGAACTGGTCCGTGGCCACGGCGCTGCGCAATTCGTTCTCGAAGGCCAGGCGGCTCTCGATCGCCTGCGGCATGTCCTGCCCGAACAGCACGTAGCGACCCTTGCCGGCTTCCTTGGCCTGGGAGAGCGCCGTGGTGGCGTCGCTCAGCAGCTGGTCGGCGTCGACGCGCGGCCCGAACGCGATGCCGACCGAGACCGACACGCTGTAGGGCTCGGCGTGTTCGTCGCCCAGGTAGAACGGCTCGCGCAGGACCTCGAGGATCCGCTCGGCCACGAGCTCCGGCCCCGCCGCCAGCGAGGCACCGTCGGTCAGCACCATGAATTCGTCGCCGCCCACGCGCCCCACGGTGTCAGCCTCCCTGAGCACCGTGACCAGGCGCTCGGCGACCGCCCTCAGCAACTCGTCCCCCGTCTGGTAGCCGTGGCTCTCGTTGAATTCCTTGAACCCGTCGATGCCCAGGGACAAGGCCGCGGTGGGCAACTGGCTGCGGCGGCTGCGAGACAGCATCTGCTCGGCCCGGTCGAGCACCAACGAGCGGTTCGGCAGCCCGGTCAGGACGTCGTGGAGGTTCAGGTGCTCCAATTCGCCCGTGTGGCGCAGGGCCGTGTGCAGGGCGCGGCGCCGGGACCGGACCAGCGCGAGCAGCACGAAGAAGACGACCAGGGTGGCGAGAGCGAGGGCGCCTCCGACGGCCATGCCCTGGGCACGCCCGCTCGCCGTGCCGACCGATCCCGGCTGGCGCACGGTGACGACCCAACGACCGTTGCCATGGAGGCGGAGCACGTCGACGAGCCCGCCTTTGGTGTTGGCGGGGGCGGTGGTGGCGATGACCTGAGCTTTGGACCCCGCGGGCCCGGCGGACTTGTGCGCCAGGGTCACCTGCAGGCCGCGCTGTGCACCCAGCGCCGCCGTCAGGACCTCGCCGGTGTCGACGACCGAGCCGACCCACCCTTCGAGCGCGTCGCGCCGTCCCGTGAGGGTCGTCGGCGCGGGCCCATCGTAGACGGGTGCCACCATCACGACGGTGGAGCCGAAGGTCTGGTCGATCGACGCGATGACGTGGGCGACCGCGTTCCCCGACGTGAGATCGGTCCCCGCGTCGAGCCCCAGCGCCTTGACCTCGTCGGACCCGAGCAGCGGCGCGACCTCGATCTGGCCCGTGTCACGCGACGCGCTCGAGCGCGCCGTTCACCGAGGTGTCGCACCAGTCGAGACCGGGGGGCAGCGCCACGCCGGCGGCATGTTGCAACGAGCTGCGCAGCGCCTGCAGGCGCGTGAAGCAGTACGGGGCCTGGGCGGAGCTGGGAGTGACCGTGAACGGCACGCCCGACGACAAGGTGCTCGTGGGGTCGGCGGCCATCGCCACGCGGAAGTAGTAGAACTCGGAGGCCGACACGCTCTCGATATAGGCGACTCCGCTCGTGGACTGTTGGCGCGAACCGCTCAGCGCGGAGAACCACCCCGCCAGCTCGACGTTGGTCAGGTCCGGGTTCTGGCCGATCAGCGCTCGGGTGCTCGTGGTGAGGTCGGTGGCTCCCTGCAGCGCCATCGTGACCCGCGACGCCACCCCTGCGGCGCGCTGGTCGAATGACTGGCGGGCGCCGCCGTTCACCGTGCCCGTCCACTTCCACCCCGCACCGGCTGCTGCCAGAAGCCCCACCACCAAGAAGAGCGACAACAGGACCGGGGCCAGTCCTCGCCGAGGGGGCGCCATCGTGCCCGGTGACGGGCCCGGTGAAGATTTCGGTGACGGGCCAGTCGACGGACTCGGCGTCATGCTCGGCTGGTCGTCGGGTTGGGAACCCTCCGATTCCGGAGCCCTGGCATGACGTCTCCCCATGCCAACAGCATCGGCATGGGCCGTGGTCCCCATTAGTCGCCACACCCAGCTCACGCTCGGTGTTGGCCAGGGGCCCGAGTGCCGAGGCCCCTGCGCCGGGCGACTCGGGCGGCACCTCCCCGTTGGTATATCGGCACGCCGGGCACCCGACTTGAGCGAAAATCTGGGACCGGGTCCCGGATCCCGCCGAGGGGGCACCTCGTCGGGTTCGCCGTAGACTCCGGCCCATGGACGACGGAGAGCTCTCCAGGCGCCTGACCGCCCTGGAGCTGGCGGTGGCGCACCTCACCGAGGCGGTCGAGGAGATGGCCAAGACCCTCGACGGCGAGGCGGCGCCCTCGGTCACGCGCATCCGGTCGCACCTGCGCGACGTGCGCGAGAACTTCAACCAGGCGGCGGCCCGTCCCGGGAAGGTCTGAGCCGGCCCGTCGCGCCGGCGACGCGCGCCATGGGGTGCCTCATCGTCGTGTTCCTGGTGCTGGCCGTGGTGTTCGCCGGCGTCGGGTTCGCCGTCCACCTGCTGTGGTTCGTGGCCGCCGTGTTCTTCGTGTTCTGGTTGGCCGGCTTCGCCTTCTCGCGGGGCTGCGTCGAGGTGGACGGCGGCGCTGACGCGCCGCCTCGGACCGCAGGCCGCGCCCCGACAGCTGTCCCGGCGCTACGAGGAGTAGATGTCGAGGGGACCCTCGGGCCCGAGTGCCGAGGCATCGGCACGGCCCGTGGCGACCAGCACGAACTCGAGGGCGTCGCCCTCGTGCGCGGCACCGCCCGCCCCCACCGCCACCGCTTCGATCCCGTCGAAGCGGAGCGTGGCCGGACCCCAACCCCGCTTTCCCAGCTCGTGGGCGACGTGGTGGACGCTGGCACGCAGGCCCGGTCCCCGCAGCGATGGCCGGCCGATGCGCGGCGCGCACGTCGTCGGCGTGGAGGTAGGTGTCGTACCACAGTGCCTCGACACCCTGGCCGAGCGTGCCGTCGTAGCCGCCGGGAGCCGCCATTTCCCACGACGCGTCGTCGAACGCGGCACCGAGGTCGGCGGCCAGCTTCGTCACCGCTGCCAGTTCCTGCACCGATTCGGCGGGGCTGCGGCCCTTGCGCTCGGCGACCTCGCGCGCCGTGGCCTCGGGCGAGCCCAGGCCTTCGAGCCGTCCCGACACCACGTCCGCGATCGAGCCGATCACGTGGGCGGCCACGTCCGCCACCGACCAACCCGCACACCGCGTGGGGCGCGCCCAGTCCGAGGCGTCCAGCGGACCGATGAGCTCCCCGAAAGCCACGAGCTCGGCCTCCAGTCCCGGTACGACCTCGGTGCGGGACAGCGTCATCACGTCCTCCTCGGGGAGCCACTTACATGCGGGTTGCATGCATTTATAATGAGGGTCGGCATGGATGTCAACGGTGGTCCTTTGATGCAGCCGGCGCGGCGCAGCCAGGCCGAACGCCGGGCCGCCACGCGGCGCGCCCTGCTCGACGCCGGGCGCGAGCTGTTCGCCGAGCGAGGGTTCTCCGGGGCGGGCCAGGAGGAGATCGTCGAGCGGGCCGGGGTGACGCGGGGGGCGCTGGCGCACCACTTCGCCACGAAGCAGGGGCTCTTCCGCGCCGTGGTGGAATCGGTCGAGACCGAGCTCGCCGGGTACATCGGCGCCGCCGCCATGCTCGGGGACGGCCCCATGGAGCACCTCCGGCTCGGGTGCCTCGCCTTCCTCGACGCCGCCTTGGACCCCGCCGTTCGGCGCATCGTGCTGCTCGACGCCCCCGCGGTGCTCGGTTGGCAGGCGTGGCGCGATCTCGAATCCACCTACGGGCTGGGGTTGGTGACCGAGGCGCTCGAGCACTGCATGGAGGCGGGGGTCATGGCGCGTCGCCCCGTGCAACCGCTCGCCCACATCGTGCTGGCCGCCCTCAACGAAGCGGCCATGCTCGTCGCCAATGCCGAGGACGCCGTGGCCACCCGCGCCGCGGTCGGACGCGAGGTCGAGCACCTTCTGGCCAGCCTCTGACGACGCGACGTCGGGTCGGTCCTCGCCGCTTCGGCGCGCCCCGTGTCGCGCCCCACGCCAACGGTCGACGCGCACCGAGCACAGCAATCACACCGACCACATAGACCACAGTGGGGCGCTTGTCCATCACTATGAGTGAGAGGGCGAACGCCTCTTGTTCGGGCACCCGCTCCGTTCGTACGCTTTGCACGTGGGATTCTCCGGTTTGATGTTCGCAGACACGATGCCTGACCTGGCGCCCATGATCTGCCGGCAACGCCTGGTGATCGAAGGGACGTGCGAGACACCCATCTCCGACACCGACATCCGGGACTATCTGGTCGGCCTGTCACACGTGTGTGACATGCGGATCCTGCTCGATCCCGTGACGCACCGGTCCGACCGCTTCGGCTGGGCGGGGTGGGTCCACTGGGAGGGCTCCGGGGTGCATGTGTACGCCTGGGACACCCCCATCCTGTTCTTCAGCGTCGACGTGTACACCTGCCGGATGTTCGACATGGAGAAAGCGGTCGAGTACACGGGCACGTTCTTCGGCGCCACGCAGATCGTCGCCAAGGCGATCTGAACATGGGCACATGACCACGGTCACCGCCCTCGACGACGTCGAGTTGCGTCGACTGGCGCAGCGCGTGAGCGCACCGCGAACGTCCGCGCCGCTGGGCGTCTACCTGTTCCGCTCCTCGGACCCGGCCTCCGCGCTGGCGCGCCACGTGGAACGGACCGTGTTCCTCGAGACCTTCGGCAACACGCCCGAGCTCCTCGACAAGGAATACGCCCCTTACGAAGAGGCCAGCGTCTTCCTGTGCGTGGTCGACCATCTCCGGCACATGCCGGCGGGAACCATGCGGGTGCTGCTGCCCTCGGAGCTCGGGTTCAAGACGCTCGACGACACCTTGCCGGTGTGGGGCGAGAGCATCGAGGCCATGGCGGCGCGCACCGGGGTCGACATCGATCTCGCCCGGACATGGGACATCGCCACCTTGGCGGTGGCTCCCGAGTACCGGGGCAAGGCCACCATGGGCCTCGTCAGCATGGGCCTCTACCAGGCCTTGGCCCTGGCCACGCCGCGCTGCGGGATCGAATGGCTCCTTGCCATCCTCGATGTCCCGGTCTTCCGCATGATCCGGTGGAAGCTGCGCATGCCCATGGCCGGCTTCAAAGGCGTCACGGCCCGGCCGTACCTGGGGTCGCCGGCCAGCATGCCGGTGTGGTGCAGCGTGAGCGACACCGAGCGCCGCATCGCGGCGTCGGACCCGGACCTCCACGACCTGTACTTCAAAGGGGTCGGGATGGAGCCCGCCGTTCGGCCCCTCGACGTGGACAGCGCCGTCAGCCTCGTCGCCTAGCCACCGGCGTCGACGGCGGGCCGGGAAGGGCGAGGCTCAGCGGACCGATCCTTCCAGGACGTCCTCGGCCTGCTTCCACAGCGAGTTCACCACGTAGGGGAGGCCTTCGGGCCGTACCGGCCGCGAGTAGAGGAAGCCCTGCAGGGCGTCGCACCCCAGGTCCATCAACCGGTGCGCCTGGCTGGTGGTCTCCACGCCTTCGGCGATGGTGGTGATGCCCAGCGCGTGCGCCATGGCCACGACCGCTGCGATCAGCGTGGCGTCGGAGCTGTCCTCGTCCTCGAGGGTGTCCACGAAGGAGCGGTCGATCTTGAGGCTCGTGACGGGGAAGCGCTTCAGGTAGGCGAGCGAGGAGTACTCGGTCCCGAAATCGTCGATCGCCAGGCGCACGTCGAGGCTCCGCAGTGCCGTCAGCACCGCGGCGGCTTCGAGGGGCTTGTCCATCACGACCGACTCGGTGAGCTCCAGGCACAGCGCGTTGCCCTCGATCCCATGGTGGGCCAACGCCTGTCCGACCCGCTCGAC
Source organism: uncultured Acidimicrobiales bacterium (assembly GCA_963848335.1). GTDB lineage: Bacteria > Actinomycetota > Acidimicrobiia > Acidimicrobiales > UBA8190 > Chersky-840. Next base: position 245,043 of record CAWKDD010000001.1, on the reverse strand, counting down.
CAGGTGCTCGTCGTGGAGCTGCGCGCCCGAGAGGTTGACCGCCACGTACAGGTCCTCGAATCCCGTCGTCTGGTGGCGCCAGGCGGCGAGCTGGCGGAGGGCTTCTTCGAGCACCCACTCCCCGATGCCCATGATCAGGCCGCTCTCCTCGGCGAGCGGGATGAACTTGACGGGCGGGATGATGCCGAGGGTCGGATGGGCCCAACGGACCAGCGCCTCGACCCCCTCGATGGGTCCGTGGGGGATGCGGACGATGGGCTGGTAGACGAGATGGAGCTGGCGCAGCTCGACGGCCCGGCGCAGGTCGTGCTCGAGCTCGACGCGCTCGGACACCTTCGTCCGCATCGTCTCGTCGAACACCGCCACTGCGTCGCGCCCGGCGTCCTTGGCCTGGTACATGGCGGTGTCGGCGTCACGGACGAGCACCTCGGCGTTGGCGCCGGGATCGTCACCCGAGGCGAAGGCCAGGCCGATGCTGGCCGACACGTAGAACTCCATCTCGTTGACGATGAACGGCGCCCGGAGGCTGTGGCGCAGCCGGTTGGCCAGGTCGAGGGCTTGGGACACGCTCACCACCTGGCCCAGGACGATCATGAACTCGTCGCCACCGATCCGGGTCACGAGATCCGACGGGCGCACGTGCTCGTTCAGGCGCTGCGCCACGGCGACCAGGAGCTCGTCACCGTGGGTGTGGCCCAGCGTGTCGTTCACGAGCTTGAAACGGTCGAGGTCGAGGAACAGCAGGGCGACGTGGGTGTCGTCCACCGAGGCCCTCTCGAGCACGTTGGTCAGGTGCTGTTGCATCATGCGGCGATTGGGCAGCCCCGTGAGGCTGTCGTGCATGGCCTGGTACGCCAGGTTCGCCTCGGAGCGCTCGGCGATATGCAGGGCCTGGATGATCCGGACCACCGCCGTGAGGGTGAGGAGGATGATGATGGTGAACAGCGCCACGCGGTCCTGCAGCGATCCCGAAGGGTGTTGCAGCGTGATGAAGGCCGGCACGAGCAGGGCGATGGCCACCAGCACGACGCGCCCGGGTGAGGACGCCTGAGGTCGGTTGCCAGCCGGTTCGGTGAAGGCGCGCATCGACGGGTGCAACGCCAAGGTCCCCGTCGCTATGAAGGCCAGCGCGTAGGGGAGGTCGAGGAGCCGCCCCGGGACGTTGATCAGGTCGGTGTCGGCAAACATGTAGAGCGTGTCGCCCACGAACATGCACGTCATGGCGGCGAGGAGGAACCAGTACGCCGGGACGCGGTCTTGTTCGGGGCTGAAGGCGATCCGGACGGTCACGACCACCAGGAAGATCGACATCGCCGGGTAGCACGTCAGCACGAGCCGGATGGTCAGCGGGGTGTGGTAGTGGAACAGGACCGGGTCGATGACGTAGACCCAGGCCACCGCGAGGATCGCCAGAGCGGCGATCACGGCGTCGAGGATGACGCCGAGATGTCGTTGGCGCCCGTGGTGGCGCGCCCGCGCGAACCCGAGCAGGCCCGCCGCCCCCAGGGCGTAGCCGGGGAGGGAGAGGAGGTCGGGGACGAGGGACCGAGTTCGGGTGATGTTGCCCAACGTGTGGAGGTCCACCCGCAGTGCGCCACCGACGAGGAAGAGGGCCATCGACGCCGCGATGGCCCACCACGGCCAGGTCAGCGCGGGCCGGTTGAGGCGGATCGAGACGACCAGGGCCACCAGGGTGGCGATGCCCGCCACGAACACGGCCGTGGGCTCGAAGCTGCCGAGCAGTCCCGACATGGCCAGGCTGATGAGCCCCAGGCCCAGGACCAGGAACCACGACCAGGGCGGCATCTTCCCAGACCGGTCCTGTCCCGGCCCCTTCCTCGCCCCATGACCCCTGGGGGGTTCTCCTTCTGACTTCACTCTGAGTGCCGATGTATATGGCATCAGTGAGAATACTGGCCTATTTCTGCACAACAGCACAAGAGTCGCCGGCCTCTTTCACCGCTTGTAGCGACCTTGTAACCATGGATAGTGACTAAATGGAGGACCTCCACTCAAGGGCTGCGGGCCGGACTCCGGCCCAGCGTGGCCCGGGCCCGTGCCGCCAGACCCACGCTGGGCCGGCGCAGCAGGACGTAGAGGGCGGGGAGGATCCGAGGGGGACGGGGCAGGCGCCCGTAGTACGAGGTCAACCAGGCGTCGAGGCGGCGACCGAGGTCGACGTCGGCCCGCTCCGGTCGGATCCCGAGACGATCGACGAGGCGGGCGTCGAGGGTGGCCAGGGCGAGCACCCGCTCCACCCGGACCAGGGGGGAGGGGACGACTCGGTGCTCGAACCACAGGACCTGACGGGCCAGGGACCGGCTGGCCGCACTGGCGCCGAGGAGCTCGCTCTCCACCATGTCCTCCAGGTAGGCCGAGAAGGCGTCGCGATCGACGGGGAGCAGCTCGTCGGGAATGCCGAAGAAGCGCCCGAAGGCGCGCATCTCGTCGTAGAAGGCCCGGGCTTCGACGGGGCGCAGCGGACGCGCCCAGCGGGTGAACGCCGTCTCGGCGGTGTCGACCAGCGTGGCCCACACCCACGTCAGGACGGCGGCGTCGTGTGCCGTGTAGGAGCCCTGTCCGAGGTCCTGCCCGAGGTTCGGCCCGTTGACGTGATCGTGGACGGCGTAGATCTGCGCAACGGCACCCCGGGCCGTGTGCTCGTCGCCGAAGACGAGGCGCAGGGCGGCATCAGCGGTGGCCCACGCCCGGGTGAGGGGCCGTCTCCGGAAGTCGCTGTGGTCGGCGACAGCCCCGGCCACCTGGGGGTGGGCGACGTCCATGACCAGTGCCCGCTGGACCAGCAGGGCCGTGACGGGCTCGGCCACGACCGCCCGGACCACGCTGTCACGGCCGAAGGGCGGCGGCACGTGGGGGTCCAGTGCCCCCAGCACGGGGGGCGACGGGGGTGACACCTCGGCGATGGTACGCGAGCCGCTCGACGGTGAGCGGCGGGCGCCCGGGGGCCGACGTGGTGGGGCGGGCCCGGCGCCACACGTCCCCGGACGCGAGAACCCCCACCGGGCGGTGGGGGTTCTCGACATTGGGGATGCTGGAGTGTGGGGTTGGAACTGAAGGTGTCCGTGGAGAATGATCGGCAGTGCCGGGGGGAACTTGAGCCCCTCGACGCACAACAGCCCGACAACAGTGCGCCGGACGACATTGCGTTGCAGGCCCGAGCCCGGTCCGGAGGGAAGGTGACGTGGAGCTCGACGAGCTGAAGGTCACGCGCTACGAGGTCGCCGAGGCGGTTGCGACCATCACCCTCGACCGGCCCGAGAGGTTGAACGCCTGGACGGGGCGCATGAACACCGAGTACCGGTTCCTGCTGGGGAGGGCGGCGGCCGACCCTTCGGTGCGCGTCATCGTCGTGACCGGCGCCGGCCGGGGCTTTTGCGCCGGAGCCGACACGCGGGCGCTCGAGGGGCACGTGCAGCGCGGTGCCTACGACCCGGGGACGGGACCGGACCTCGAGAGCCCGGGGTTCGGTGTCCGCCCCGAGTTCGACGCCGAGTTCGCGTACCACTTCGGCATCCCCAAACCCGTCATCGCCGCCGTGAACGGGGCGGCGGCGGGCGTGGGGTTCGCGCTGGCGTGTTACTGCGATCTTCGCTTCGCCGCCGCGGGAGCCAAGCTGACCACCGCGCACGGACGCCTCGGCCTCCCCGCCGAGTTCGGGTTGTCGTGGCTCCTGCCCCGCCTGGTGGGCCTCACCCGGGCCGCCGACGTCCTCTTGTCGAGCCGGGTGCTGCTGGCCGAGGAGGCAGCCGAGATGGGGCTGGTGAACCGGGTGACGCCGGCGGAGGAGCTCCTGGGCGTCGTCCACGGCTACGCCCGTGTCCTGGCCACCGAGGTGTCTCCGGCGTCGCTCGCCGCCACCAAGCTCCAGCTGTACGCCGACCTCCACCGCGACGCCGCCACCGCGGCGCGCGACGCCGAGGAGCGGCTCCGGTCCATGATGGCCGGCCCCGACTTCGCAGAGGGTGTGGCCGCACTGGCGGCGCGCCGGCCACCGCACTTCGCCGATCCCGGGGGCCCCGCCCCACCCTCGGCGGCGGCTGAGTAGGGTGACCGCCGTGTCGGAGCGGGGACGACCGGGGGTGGCGCTGGCCGCCCGGCTGCTCGACCCCGAGCTCTATACGGCCGACCCCCATCCGCTCTACGCCCGTCTGCGCGCCGAGGCGCCGGTGGCGTGGAACGCCGAGAAGGGCTTCTGGGCCGTCTCCAAGCACGCCGATGTGTCGGCCATCGAGAGCGACCACGACACCTTCTGCGCCGGCCGGGGCATCCTGGTCGAGGAGATCGGGACGACCTACGAGTCGCCGCCGACGATCATGCACTCGGACCCGCCCGTGCACACCCGGTACCGGCGGCTCGTGCAGCCCGCCTTCAAACCCTCGGTGGTCCGCGCCCTCGAGCCCGTGGTCCGCGCCCGCACCACGGCCCTGGTGGAGCGCTTCGAGGGTGGTGCGGCCACCGACGTCGTCTCCGCGTTGAGCGTGCCGCTCCCGCTCCAGGTCATCGGGGAGATCCTCGGCGTGCCCGACGACGAGTGGGAGCGCTGCTACGAGTGGTCCGAGGCGGTCATCCCCGGGGCTACGGACTGGCCCGCCGACCGGCGCGCCCGGCTCATGGCCGAGATGGTCGAGTACCTCGTCGGCTCGGCCAAGGACAGGCGCGCCCGGCCCCGCCACGACGTGCTCACCCAGCTGGCCCAGGTCGAGGTGGACGGGGAACGCCTGAGCGACGACGAGCTCGGCATGTTCCTGGTGCAGCTGCTCGTGGCCGGCAACGAGACCACCCGCGACCTCATCAGCTCCGGGCTGCTCGCCTTCGCCGACCATCCCGGGCAGTGGAGCCGGCTGCGCGCCGAGCGCCACCTCGTCCCCGGGGCGGTGGAGGAGATGCTCCGGTGGTCCTCGCCCGTGGTGTCGTTCATGCGCACCGCCACGCGCCCCACCGAGGTGGGCGGCGTGCCCGTCGCCGAGGGTGAGCACGCTGCTCATGTTGTTCGCCTCGGCCAATCGCGACGAGGACGTCTTCGGCGCCGGTGCTTCGACCTTCGACGTGGGGCGCGACCCGAACCCCCACCTCGCCTTCGGCCAGGGGAACCACTTCTGCCTGGGGGCCGCCCTGGCCCGGCTCGAGGGTCGGGTGGTGCTCGAGCTGTTGCTCGACCGCTTCGCCGACGTGTCCCGGGCAGGCACGGTGCAGCGCAGCCCCTCTTCGGTGGTCACCGGGGTCCGCCGGGCGGAGCTGCGCTTCGTGGCGGCCTGAGCCCCAACCCTGGGCGCCGGGCGCCGGGCTCGGTACTCTTCGGGGAGCGAGCGAGCGGGGAGGCACCATGAGAATCGAGTCCTCTGTCACGTCCATCTCCTGGATCCCGTCGGAGGCCGTGGGGGGCATGACCAAGATGCCGTTCGAGACGGGGGTGGCGCACTACGACCAGCCGCCGCCCGACGTGATCGAGGATCTCGACGCGCTGCAGCGCGACGGGCGCTTCCGCTTCGCCAACCGTCTGACCGCCTGGGTCGACGTGGACGGCGGCCGCATCGTGGGACAGGGCCAGGGCGGTGGCGGGCTCATCTGCTCGACCCTGCTGCAACTGGGCAAGAAGCAGGTCGCCTTCGAAGCGATCTCCCTGCCCGACCTGCAGCCCGATCCCGTCGTGAGCGCCAAAGAGGTGACCTTCTTCCAGACCGCCGGGGGCCGCACGGGTGTGCCCGCCCCTCGCCGCGTGCGTCGGGCGCCGTACGTGCAATTCGCGGCTCCGCTGGCCTGGACCACGCTGGCGCTCACGGTGCGCGCCGACGGGTCCTCGTCGTTCGCGCTCTCCGGTGCCAGCAGCTTCCCCCGCCACTGGGTCTACGACCACGGCGGCAACCTCTCGCTCAAGTCGGGGATGATCGACTTCTCCAACTGGTACCGCCGCGCCTTCGGCAAGCACAGCCCCTGGGGGGACCGCGACTCCGAGGCGCTCACCACGGAGGTGGAGTCGGCCCTCGAACGCCAGCTCTCGCTGACCCTCATGCAGGGCGGCGCCAAGGCCAAGGTCCGGAGCTTCAAGGCCGGGGCCGTCGTGACCGAGCAGGGCGCGGAGGAGAACGACCTCTTCCTCGTCCTCGACGGCGTGGTGCGCATCGAGGTCGACGGGGAGCGCGTGGCCGAGTACGGGCCCGGGTCCATGCACGGCGAGCGGGCCGTGCTCGAAGGGGGACGCCGCACCTCGACGATCCGGGCCGTCACGGCCTGCAAGCTGGCGGTGGCGTCGGCCGACACCATCGACAAGCGACGCCCTGGCCGAGCTCAGCAGCGGACACCGGCGCGAGGAACGACGCTGACCCTGGACCCCGCTCGACCACGCCGGCGCGCCTAGGCGGTCGGCCGTGGACGACGTCGACGCCGTGGTGATCGGGTCGGGGCCCAACGGGCTCGTGGCCGGCGCCCTCCTGGCGCGCGCCGGCTGGAGCGTGACGGTCCTCGAGCGCTCGGCCGTGGCCGGCGGGGCCGTGCACAGCGCCGAGCACACCGTTCCCGGCTACGTCCACGACACGTACTCCGCCTTCTACGGATTGTTGCACTCCTCCCCGGTGCTGGCCGAGCTCGGGCTCGACCGTTCCGTGCAGTGGGCACAGTTCCCGTCCCCGGTGGCCGCCGCCGTGTCGCCCGAGCACGCCGCCGTGTGCCACGCCGAGCCGCAGCGCACCGCGGCCGGGCTCGCCCGGCGCGCGGCGGCCGACGGCCCCGCCTGGCTCGAGCTCTACCGGTGGTGGTGCGACGCCGGCACTGCCTTCCTGCGCATGATGCTGGGGCCGGTGGGGGCACCGGGGGCCGGTGTGGCCTTCGCCCGCCGGGCCCGACAGGAGGGCCTGCTCGCCACCACGCAGATGCTGCTCGGTCCCCTGGACGCGCTGTGCGCCGAGCGCCTCGCCGATCCCGCGGCTCGGGCCCTGCTGGCCGCGGGCGTGTCGCACGCCGACGTCCCCGTCGACGTCCCCGGCAGCGCGCCCCCGCCCTCATCCTCGCCCTGGCGGCCCAGCACCTCGGGATGCCCGTGCCCGTCGGGGGGGCGCGCCGGTTGGCGGGCGCCCTCGTCGCCGCCGTGACCGGGGCCGGTGGCAACGTCGTGACCTCCTCCGAGGTGACGCGGGTCGTCGTCGAGCGCAACCGGGTGACCGGCGTCGAGACCGCCGGCGGGGAGGTCCTGCGCGCCCGGCGGGCCGTCCTCGCCGACACCGGGCCCCGGGCGCTGTTCGGCGGGCTCGTGGACACGCAGCTCCTGCCCCCCCGCTACCTGGCGGGGCTGCGGCGCTTCCGCTACGGGACGGGGGTCTTCAAGGTCGACCTGGCCCTGGACGGGCCGGCGCCGTGGGCGGCACCCGGCCTGGCCGAGACCGGGGTCGTGCACCTCACCGGCGACCTCAACGCCATGGCCGCCGCCGCCCACGAGGCCGGGCACGGCCTCCTGCCCGCCCGGCCCATGCTCATCGTGGGCCAGCAGAGCGTGGCCGACCCCAGCCGGGCCCCGGCCGGCGGCCACACGCTGTGGATCGAGACCCACGTGCCCCCCGTGCCCCGCAGCACCGGCTCCTGGGCGAAGTCCAGGGACGCCTTCCTCGAGGTGGTCATGGACCGGCTCGAGGAACACGCCCCCGGGCTCCGCACCCGGGTGGTCGGCACCGCGGTGCGCACCCCCCAGGACCTCGAGCAAGAGAACCCCAACCTGGTGGGGGGCGACCTCGGGGCGGGGTCGAGCGCCCTCGACCAGCAACTGGTGTTCCGGCCCGTCCCGGGCTGGTTCCGCTACGCCACGCCGGTGAAGGGTCTCTACCTGTGCTCCGCCTCGACCCATCCCGGCGGCGGCGTGCACGGGATGGCCGGGCACAACTGCGCCCGGCGCGTGCTCTTCGACCGGCGCCGGCACCGGATCTGAGGGCACGGATCAGGGGAGGTCGAGGACCATGCCCTCCGCCGCCGCGCCCACCGGAACCGGGGACAGCGCATAGCACGACACCACGGCGTCGATCTCGTCGTCGGTGCGGGGCGGGTCGTGGTGGTACAGCAGGACGCGCCGGGCCCCGGCTCGCGCCGCCAGGCACACGGCGTAGCCGGAAGCGGCGTGCCCGAAATCGGCCCGCCTCTCGAGCTCCTCGTCGAGGTACTGGGCGTCGTGGACCAGGAGGTCGCACTGGCGCGCCAGGGCCAGGGCCGCCTCGTGGTACTCGCCCAACCCGTCGGGCCCGGGGCCGAGCGAGGTGGGGCAGTGGTCCGAGAGATAGGCGATCGTGGCCGTGTCGTCCGAGACGCGGAAGCCGAAGGTGCGGCCTCCTTTGTGCGGGATCTCCAGGGCGAGGACCGTGAATCCCTCGATGTCGTGCTCGGTGCCGGGTTCGAGCCCTGAGAACGTCCACGCCCCGCGCAGGTCGGCAGGCGTGATGGGGAAGTGCGGTGGCGACATGACGCGGCGCAGGATCTCCTCGGCGTCACCCTGCGCCGGCATGTAGAAGTCGGTGCGAGCGTCGGGGCGGTCGGCGGCGGCGAAGAAGGGCAGTCCCTGGGTGTGGTCCCAGTGTAGGTGCCCGAGCACGATCGACCCCGCGAAGGGATGCCCGTCCAGGAGGCCGGTGACGAGGCGGATTCCGGTTCCGGCGTCGAGCACGAGGCTGGCCCGCTCGCCGTCGTGCGCCAGCGCCACGCACGAGGTGTGGCCCCCGTAACGCACGTGCTCGGGGCCCGAGGCGGGGGTCGAACCCCTCGCCCCGCAGATCGTCACCCGCATCCGGGCTCCTCGGGGATGGGGGCGCGCGTCGACAGCGTCGGGCAGGTCATTGGGTTGATTTGGTCAGACGGGCGTCGAGATCGTCAAATACGGTCCCCGCTCAGTCGTTGGCGCTCACCTCGGCGAGCAGGTCGGCGAATTTCTTCCGGGCCGCTTCGCGCCGTGTCGGCACGTGCTCGGTGGGTACCTCCGCCGGCACGTAGCGCTTGAGCACCTGACGGGCCACGGTGACCTTGTGCACCTCGTCGGGCCCGTCGTAGATACGGGCCGCGCGCGCCGCGCGGTACATGTGCTCGAGAGGCATGTCGGTCGAGAAGCCGAGCGAGCCGTGGGCCTGGATGGCGCGGTCGATCACGTTGTAGAGGACCCCGGCGCCGAAGTACTTGATCATGGCGATCTCCACCCGGGCTGCCGGTGCGCCTTCGCGGTCCATCTTCCACGCCGCCTGCAGGGTCATGAGCCGGGCCGCGGTCATCTCGGCCATGGAGTCGGCCACCCAGCTCTGGACCATCTGCTTGTCGGCCAGCAGCGACCCGTGGAGATGGCGCGACACCGCCCGCTCGCACAGCATGTCGAAGGCGCGCCGGGACTGGCCCAGCCAGCGCATGCAGTGGTGGATGCGACCGGGCCCCAGTCGCATCTGCGCCAGGCGGAAGCCGTCGCCCTCGTTTCCCACCAGGTTCTCCGCCGGCACGCGCACGTCGCGGTAGACGATCTCGGAATGGCCTCCGAACTTCCCGAAGTGGGGGAAGGGGTGCTCCATGGTGGGCACGTCGCGCACGATGTCGACCCCGGGGGTGTCCGCCGGGACGAGGACCATCGAGCACCCCGCGTAGGGGTGGACGTCGGGATTGGTGACGCACATGACGATCAGGAAGTCGGCCACCGAACCGTTGGAGGTGAACCACTTGTGGCCGTTGATCACCCACTCCTCGCCGTCGCGCACCGCCGTGGTGGCGATCAGGGTCGGGTCCGCCCCCGCGCCGGGCTCGGTCATGGAGAAGGCGCTGCGGAGCTTGCCCTCCAACAGGGGCTCGAGCCAGCGCGTGCGCTGGTCGTGGCGCCCGTTGGCCTCGATCCCCACCGCCAGCAGCTCGGCGTTGCCCGAGTCCGGCGCGTTGTTGCCGAAGACGACCGGCGCCAGGAAGCAGCGCCCCAGAACCTCGTGCAGCAGCCCCAGCCTGACCTGGCCGAAGCCCATGCCCCCGAGCTCGGGGGGAAGGTGCGCGGCCCACAGGCCCTCGCCCTTGACCTGCTCCTGCAAGGGTCGGATCGCCTTCAGGAGGTCGTCGCCATCGAGGTCGAGGGTCTCGAGCGGCAGGACCTCCTCGTCGACCAAGGCGCGCGCCCAGGCCAGCTTGGCCTCGTACTCGGGTTCGGTCTCGAAGTCCCACGCCACGGCCTGCCTCCTGTTCGGGCCCCTCGGGGCCGGCCGCTACCGTGTTCCGGTGCCTGCCGACGCCGTCGCCTCCCCCACGCGTAGCACCGTCTCCCTGCGAGCGCCCATCGAGCCCTGCCCCGTGCAGCTCCCCCCGCCTCTCGACGCGTCCGGGGCACGGGCCGCCCTCGGCGCCGCCGCGGTGGCCCTGCTCGACGAGCACCGCCTCCTGGAGGCCGACGAATTGGGGGACCTGGCGGTGGTGCCCGACGAGTCGGTGACGGGACTGGCGTCGTTGGCGCACGAGGTACGGCTGGCATGGTGCGGGCCCAACGTCGAGGTGGAGGGCATCTTGTCGGCCAAGACGGGAGGATGTCCCGAGGACTGCCACTTCTGCTCGCAGTCGTCGCGCTTCGACACTCCGGTGAAGGCCACGCCCTTCCTCGACACCGACGAGGTCCTGCGGGCCGCGGCGCGAGACCGCGGCCCTGGGCGCCTCGGAGTTCTGCATCGTCCTCGCCGTGCGCGGCCCCGACGAGCGCATCCTGGGCGCGCGTGCTCGAGCTCGTGCCCCTGGTCCGGGAGCAGACCGGTCTCAACGTGGCCGTGTCCGCCGGCATCCTCACCGACGACCAGGCGCGGCGGCTCGCCGCCGGCGGGGTGCACCGCTACAACCACAACCTCGAGACGGCCCGCTCCTACTTCCCCGGCGTGGTCACCACCCACGGCTGGGACGAGCGTGCCGAGACGTGCCGCCTGGTGCGCGCCCATGGCATGGAGCTGTGCTGCGGGGCGCTCCTGGGCATGGGCGAGAGCGACGCCCAGCGCGTCGAGCTCCTCCTCCAGCTGCGCGAGCTCGACCCCACCGAGGTGCCGCTCAACTTCTTGAACCCGCGGCCCGGAACCCCCCTCGGCGACCGGCCCGTGGTGGCGGCCTGGGACGCCATCCGCTGGATCGCCCTGTTCCGTCTCGCCCTTCCGGGGGTGATCCTGCGCTACGCCGGGGGCCGAGAGGTGACGTTGCGCGACCTCCAGGCCATGGGCATGACGGCGGGCATCAACGCCCTCATCGTCGGCAACTACCTCACCACCCTGGGGCGGTCGCCCGAGGAGGACCTCCGCATGCTCGAGGACCTCCGCATGCCCCTCGGCGCGCTCACCGCCGCGCTCTAGGTCGCACTCGGGGGCGGGGCGCCGCCGTCACTCCGGCCGCCAGCCCTCCCGGCGGGCCCAGGCCTCGGCCCGCGCCATGATCTCGGTGATGACCGGCGTCTTGGCCTCGGCGTAGTAGTTCATGTCGCGCCAGCGGCGCCGGGCCAGCCGACGCTTGGTGTCCTCGTAGCGCGTGCGGTCGGCCTCGTCCACGCGCAACCAGTCCCGCAGCAGCAGGTGCCGGCGCTCGTCGTCGGAGCCGGCCTCCCACACATGCACGTGCACGTCGCGGGCCGGGGTGCGGAACATCCGGTGCCGGGGCTCGCGGACGCGCAGCACGTAGCCCGCGTCCTCCAGAGCGGGCCCGAAGGCGGCCTCGTCGTCGGGGTCCACCACGGTGACCTGGATGTCCACGATGGGCTTGGCCGCCAGCCCGGGCACTGCCGTCGACCCCACGTGGTCGATCCGGCGGGCCCCGGCGCCCAGGGTCCGCGCCAGCACGGCCCGGTGACGCTCGAAGGTGGCCGGCCACGTGGGGTCGGGCTCGGCCATCACCACGTCGCGCCGCTCGCGGCCCCCCACCAACACGGCGTCGAGCAGCGCGTCGAGATGGTCGTCCTCCACCTGACCATCGTCGCCCACTCCCCTATCCTCGGGCCCTCGGCGGGGACGGGCTCCGCCGGGCAGGCGGGAGGCGGCACATGGCTCGGGCGCTCATCACGGGATGCTCCACCGGGTTCGGGCGTGCCACCGCGCGTCGAGCTCACCAGGCGGGGCTACGAGGTGGTGGCGACGGCCCGGCGGCCCGAGACGCTGGCCGACATCGACGTGGCGGCGCGCCTCGCCCTCGACGTCACCGACGACGCCTCGGTGGCCGCCGCCGTGGCCGCGGCCGGGGACCTCGACGTGCTCGTCAACAACGCCGGCATCGGGATCGGCGGGCCCATCGAGCGGGTGCCCATGGCCGAGGTGCGGCGCGTCTTCGAGACCAACGTCTTCGGCCCGCTGCGCATGATGCAGGCCGTGCTCCCCCAGATGCGGGCCCGGGGGGCGGGCACGGTGGTCAACGTGTCGTCGGTGTCGGGCCGGGTCTCGGCGCCCCTGTCGGGCTTCTACGCCGCCACCGAAGTTCGCGCTCGAGGCCATGTCCGAGTCGCTGCATATCGAGGCCGGCCATTTCGGGATCCGCACCGTCGTCATCGAGCCGGGGTACTTCAGGACGAACCTCTCGGAGTCGCATCACGACTACGGCGTCGACGCGCCGCCCTACGACGAGCTCGAAGCCATCATGGGACGGGTGGAGGCCGAGCTCGGTCGGGACGCCGCCCCCGGGCCCGACGTGGTCGCCAGGGCCATCGCCGACGCCATCGAGTCCCCGGGCCCGGCGTGGCGTGTCCCGGTGGGTGTCGACGCCGAGATGGTGCTCGGGGCGCGCGCCACCATGGACGACGCCACCTTCGAGAAGGCCATGCGCGAGGTGCTCAACCTCGACTGGTGAGCACGGCGCCCTCCCACGGGCCCAGCCCGAGCACCTCGCCGACGGCCGATCCCTCCCCCTGGCGCGTGCGTGGCCAGCGCCAGGGTCCCGAGCCCCGGGGGAAGATCGATCTCCTCGTGGCGGTCCGACAGGTTCAGTGCCACCACCGTGCCCGTCCCGCGTCGGTACACCCACGTCCCCTCCCCCGAGGGCAGACGGCGGTAGTCGCCGGAGACGAGGTCGGCCGAACCCCGGCGCAGGGCGATGACGTCGCGCACGAGGTGCAGCACCGACCCCGGCTCGTGGTGCTGGCCGGCCACGTGCACCGGGGCGTCGGCCAGCGCCAGCCACGGCACCACCCCCGGCGCGCGTGAACCCGGCGTTGGGCCCGCCGTCCCAGGGCATGGGGGTGCGCTCGGGGTCGCGGCCCTTGTAGTGGGGCCAGAAGCGCAGCCCCACCGGGTCCAGGAGCTGGTCCTTGGTGATGTCGCCGTCGGTCAGCCCGATCTCGTCGCCCTGGTAGAGCACGGGCGTGCCCCGCAGGGTGAGGAGCATGAGCAGCGCCAGGCGGACCTTGGCGGGGTCGCCGCCGCACCACCGGGTGGCCAGGCGCGACACGTCGTGGTTCGAGCCCGTCCACACCGGCCACGCCGCCGGGGGGAGCAGGGCCAGGGTGCGCTCCACCACGTCGGACAGTGCCCCCGCCTCGAAGGGGGCCTCGATGAAGGGGAAGTTGAATCCCAGGTGCAGCTCGTCGTCCCCCGCGCCGTAGTACGAGGCGAGGTTCTCCAGGGTGTCGACGTTGGTCTCCCCCAGCAGGAGCCGCGGCGGGCTGTAGCCGTCGGCGATGGCCCGCCACCGGCGCAGGATGTCGTGGGCCTCGGGACGGTTGCCGTTGTAGATCGGACGCTGGCCGAACATCTGCATGATGAAGGGGTCGTCCTCGGTGGCGGGCGGGTTGTCGCGCAACGCCGCGTCCTTCACCATCATGTTGCAGACGTCGATGCGGAAGCCGGCCACGCCGCGGTCCCACCAGAAGCGCACGATGTCGTCGAAGGCGTCTGCGGACGCTCGTCGCACCACCAGTTGAGGTCGGGCTGCTCGGGCAGGAAGTTGTGCAGGTAGTACTGCTCGGTGGCCGTGTCGCAGCGTCCACGCCGGGCCGCCGAAGCTGACCCCACCCAGTTGTTCGGCGCCGAGCCGTCGGGCTTGGGGTCGGCCCACACGTACCAGTCGCGATGGCGCGAGTCCAGCGGCGGTGCGGGCGTCGACGAACCACTGGTGGCGGTCGCTCGTGTGGTTGGGGACGAGGTCGAGCAGCACCCGGATGCCGAGGCGTCGTGCCGCCGCGATCACCTCGTCGAGATCGTCCATGGTGCCGTACTCGGGGAGCACGGCGCAGTAGTCGGCGACGTCGTAGCCCCAATCGGCGTTGGGCGAGGGCATGACGGGGCTCAGCCACAGCGCGTCGACGCCCAGCCAGGCCAGATGGTCGAGGTGTCCGAGCAGTCCCCGCAGGTCCCCCACCCCGTCGCCGTCGCTGTCGGCGAAGGACCGCACGTACACCTGGTAGAGAACCGCCGCTGCGCCACCAGCGGGTCGTCGTCGGGCGTGCACGGGCGTCCCGGTCGGATCGGCGTCAGCCGTCACCGGGCTCGGGACCTGACCGGGCTGCTCGGCCGCCCGCCAGCAGTACCAGGCCACCACCGAACGATAGGGCCGGAAGGGGTCGCCGAGCGGCTCCAGCTCGCGGGCGCTCGGCATGGGGACCGCCCAGGCCACGCCGTAGCCGCTTGCCGCACCCCCAGGTCCCCGGTGGGCCAGACGTCGAGACGCCGCAACTGGAACATGAGGAACATCTCCGCCGTCCAGCGCCCGATGCCGCGCACCGTCGTCAGGCGCTCGACCACCTCCTCGTCTCCTTCGCGGGCCAGGCCACGCGGGTCGAGCACCACCGTGCCGTCGAGGACCTTGGCGGCGAGGTCGCACACCGACGCCGCCTTGTTGCCCGACATCCCCGCCCCCCGCAGCTCCTCGGGCGTGAGGGCCAGCATCGCCTCGGGGGTGACGTCGCCCCCGAGCGCCTCGGCGAGGCGCCGGTGGATGGTGGACGCCGCGGCCCCGGCCAGCTGCTGGTAGACGATCGACCGCACCAGAGCCGCGAAGTGGGTGTCGGCGGGCCGCCGCGGCCGGGGCAGGCCGAAGGACGTCCACCAGCCCGGCCACGACCGGGTCACCGCGCGGCCAGCAGGCGCGCCGCCGCCGCCATGGTGCGGGGGCGCCCCGGTGCCCGCTGTCCCCGGCTCCGGCCCCTGCGGCGTCAGGTGCCATCGGGGCCCCGGCCGACCTGGCGGCGGACGTCGGCGAGGTGGTGGCGCACCTCGTGCACGGTGTGGATCGCCACCCAGCGCAGCGACCGCTCCAGGCGACGCGGGTAGTTGTAGATGACGGACGCGATCCCAGTCCCGGGAGCCGAGCCGGTCCAGGACGTTGGCGAACATGCGCCGCCGCGTCGGTCAGCTGGCGGGCGACGGCGCCGGGGTCCTGCGTGCGCGTAGCCGTCGTGCTCGACGCGCTCGTCGCGGCCCATGGGATCGAAGCTGGGGCCGTCGGTCCGCCGGGCGGCCAGCACCCGCTCGCGCTGGACGAGCAGGACGTCTCGCACGTGACAGCCGTACTCGAGGGGCGACCAGGTCTCGGGCGCGGGCGGTGCGCGCACGCCGGCGGGGGCGTCGCGCAGGACGGCGGCGAAGCGGCGCCGCGCCCGCGACGATGGCGGAGCCCGCGTCGGGCGCGCTCGTCGAGGTCGTAGGCGAAGCCGCACTCCGCACACCGGTCCACGGGACGCCGACGCCCTATCGCAGCGACTGGGCCTCGAACTCGACGATGGCGTCGTCGAGGGGCAGCACCACCTCGGGGCGCAGGTACTGGTGGGACTCGGCCACCAGACGCACGGCCGTCCCCCAGGCCGTGAACCCGATGGCGTGGTGGGCGAACCACATCGGGCCCTCGGCGACCTGGACGGCCACGATGCCCTGCGCGCCCATGTCGAGCGCGGAGCGCTGCATGTGCTCCATGCCGGCCTCGCGCGCCGAGTACATGGCTTCGGTGAAGTTGGTCAGCTCGACGTTCTGCGACGACTGGCGCATGGTGGTCCCCATCGACCGCCGCGGGGCGTAGACGAAGCTCGCCCCGAAGGCCAGGCCGACGGGGCCCCAGCCCGCGTTGTGCAGCAGGGTGAAGTCTCGGGCCGAGAGGTCCGACACGAAGACGGTGCCGGTGCTGTCCTTGCCCTGCACGGGCCGGACCGCGGTGCCGGTGAGCTCGACGTCGACGTGGTGGCGCTGCACCTCCACCTCGACGCGCACCCCCACGACGCCGTGGCCGCGGCACGGTCGAGCACTGCTCGCCGAGGTGCGTGGCGGCGGACCGCACCGCCAGGTTGTGGGCCTCCGAGGCGGCCGTGATCTCGCCCGACCCCCAGGTCCACACCACGGGGGGGACCGACACCACCGACGAGCCGAACACGACGTCCACCGCCTCCCACCCGATGCTGTGCAGGAGCAGCGCCTCGTCGACCGACAGGTCCGAGGTCACCGCCCGGCCGGGCGGGTCGTGCGCGGGGCGTGCCCAGCGAGGCCGCCGCCCGCCGCATCTCGGCGCGCAGGTCGAGCTCGGGCGGGGTCGGGGCGTCCCGGCGCATGCCGCTCACGACAGCCGCACCGTGGGGCGGGGGGCGGGGAGGGGGTCGAAGTCCTTGAAGCGGCGCACCCGGGTGCCGCGCAGGGTGCACTCGATGACCTCGTCGCCCTGGGCCAGGCTCTGGGTGTTGGCGACGATCTGGGCGCCCTGGAGGCGTGTCGGTGCCGAGCTGGCCGCGCACGTGCTCGCGGGCCAGCGAGCGGGCCGCGATGTGGGCCCGGGAGAGCTGCTCGACCTCCGACACCGGCAGGTAGCCCGCCCCCGAACGTCGACAGGGTGCCCTCCATGAGCATCTCGGTCACGCAGTAGGCCCACACCCGGACCGACGCCAGGGCGGCCACCACCGACACCGGCATGTAGCCGGCCTCGATGAGCTTGGCCAGGCGCTGGCCGGCCAGGTACGTCGTCCACGGCGCGCCGCCGGGCGGAGCGGCGGCGTCCTCGACGACCACGGCGGTGCCCAGGATGTGGAACTCGGTCACGTTCATGTCGGCGAGGTGCCGGGTGGTGTCGACGACGCCGATGACGCCGTGGGCGCCGACCTCCCGAGCCTCTTCGACCAGGCGGGTGTAGGCGGAGCCGAAACCCTGGCCCCAGGCCGACTCGACCCACGGCTGCTGGTAGTTCTGCCCCCAGATGCGGTGCTCGTTGGAGTACACGTACCCCCCGTGCGGGCAGCGGTAGCTCTCGGAGTAGACGCCCCGGGGTGCGGCCCCGCCGAAGGAGTACGGGCGTCATGCCCCCGCATGTAGGGCGACCCCGCCCCGTACCAGCCCCACTGCATGACGCAGAACCCCTGGACCAGGCCCGACGGGCCGCAGCCCCATCTGCAGGCAGGCGGCGAAGTCGGGGACGGTCAGGCCCGAGGAGAACGACCCGCTGCCCAGGCGGCGGCCCGCGGCCTCGGGGAGATCGCCCGTCGGCGCCGGCCCCGTCCGGCTTCGGGCGCGGCGTCGTCGCCGTCGGGGCGCCGGGGCGTCCATCAGTTGTCGAGGGAGATGATGGTGGTGGGCTCTGGGCAGCGTCACGTCGCCCGCCCGCCTTCGTCACCGCGGTGCCGAGGGACAGGAACTCGATGGTGTGCGAGCCCCACTGGTGGGACTTCTCCTCCAGCCGGACGCCCGACGATCCCGGTGGCCCCGAGCGTGTTGGCCTCGTCCTGCATGCGGGTCATGGCCAGCTCGCGCGCTTCGTAGAGCGCCTGGGTGAAGTTGGGGAGCTCGACGTTCTGGCCGACGGAGCCGAGCGCCTGGCCGATGCCGCGGTGGGCGATGTGGAAGACGCAGGTGCCCATCACGAGGCCCTGGGGGACGTACCCGGTCTGCATGATGGTCCAGAAGTCCTGTCCCGACAGGTCCGAGGTGAAGGGCTTGCCCAGCGCGTTGCGGTGCGAGGTGCCGTCCTCGGCCTTCACCGCCGTGCCCACGGCGATGAACTCGGCCGCGTCGCGGCCCCACTCGTAGTAGTTGACGTCGAGGCGGACCCCCACGACGCCGTCCGCGCCCAGCTCGTCGGCCTCCTCCTCCATCCGGGTCATGGCCAGCTCGCGGGCGTTGTACATGGCCTCGGTCAGCTTGGTGAGCTCCTGGCTCTTGTTCCAGCGACGGGCCTGGATCCCGGTGTGGTAGATCGACGAGCCCATCACGAAGCCCAGGGGGTGGAAGCCGGCCTCCTTGATGAGGAGGAACTCGTTGACCGACAGGTCCGAGGTGAACAGGCCGTGCTCGAGTTGCTCGAGCCGGTGGCCCGCCTCCTTGGGGAGGTCGCGGGGGTTGGGTCATGAAGGTCCTCCGATGACGATTCTCTCGAGCGCCTGACGGGCACCCTCACTGTGGGCCGCCTCTTGTTGCAGGGCGGCGAGAAGCCTCTTCAACCAGGCTGTCGAGGTCGACGGACTCGCTGCGGATGCGGATCCCGCCCGAGGAGTGGGCCACCGAGCATCGCACCGACGCTCCTTCGACCTGGGCCCGCAAGACGTCGTCGCCGAGCGTCACCTCGAGCGCCTTGACCTCGCCGGACTTGCGCAGGAGCCCTCCGGCCCGCTCCACGACCAGCCGGGGCCCGAGGACCTCGGCGAGCTGGCCGGCGAGGACCTTCAACATGATGCGGACGTCGGTGGCGTTGGACTGCACGGTGGCGGCCGCCATGTCGAGGTCGAAGGCGTCGTCCGGCTCTCCCATGTCGAGCTCCCTCCCGGCGCCGTGGAGGCAGGGCTCCCACCGGCTCGCCCCACACTAGGAGGGAGCTCTTCCTCAGCGCACCCGGCCGGGCTCCCGCCGTTCTCGGGGACCGGCATCGGGACCCGAACGTGAAAGGAGAGGGCCGAAGCCCTCTCGTTTCACCGGTCAACCGTTGCCCCCCAGGTTGGTTGAAGTGTGAGCGCGCCGGGGCCCGACGTCCAGTACCAGGGAGTAACCACGGCCGGCAAGCCTGACACCTTCCTGCCTCGGACGCGTCGCCAGCGACAGGGCGGGCTACCCGCCGGGCGCGACAGGGGGCCCAGGCGGCTCGCCCGGAACCTCTGGTTCGGGTGGCGCCACCAGCGCCAGGTAGTCGCTTCTCGCCTGTTGCAACGCATCGTGGAGGGCCTCCACCTGCCTCCCCCTGTCTCCACCGAGTCCCTCGAAGAACGGGAAGGTGAAGTCGCTGTAGGCGTCGGCGGCTCCCAGGTAGACGGAGAGGGCCTCTGCGATCGGGTCCGGGTCCATGGCCACGATGCTAAGAGCCGGCGGGCGACCGGCCAAGCTGCTCGATTCGGCTTCAAGTCGGCGGGCCCCGCTGCCGACATTTGCAAGGCGTCCCAGAAACCGACCGCGCCGGGGGGAACACCATCGACGCCCACGTCCACCTCAGTGTCCCGCCCACGGCGCGAAGCGCTCGCCTGCTGTGGCGCGGTTCCCGCTGGGGTGTCTACTACCGGTCGTCGCCCGGGGACGTCGGGGCTCATGCCGAATTCCGCCAGATCGACCGGGAGCTGCTGCGCCTCGAGGTGGACCCCGCCGACACCGAGGCCGTGATCGCCTGCGTGGAGGACGGGTTCCACGCCGCGGGGTACGGCGCCACGCGCCGTGCCGCCGAAGACGATCCCGTCGCCGCCGGCTGGGACATCGAGCACCTCGGCACTGCCTGAGCTGCGAACGCACCCGCACCCCGGCCGACGCCCCCGGACCGGATCGCGCTCTGGGCTCTATGGCCCGGAGCCCGGCTCGGAGAATGGCCCGGAGCCCGGCTCGGATTCGGCTTGGTCGTCGGAGTCGTCGGTGAACTCGATGAAGGGGCTGGGCGGCAGGTAGTCGAAGGGCACGTCGCGCTGGTGGCGGTAGTGCTGGACCACGAACACGTTCGCCGCCCGGTCCGCTTCGAAGACTCCGCACAGCGAGATGTCCCGGGCGCCGGAGAAGGCTTCGGCTGCGACGACGTCGCCGGCCACGAGGTCGACGTAGCGGTCCAGCGGGACCCGGGCCACCAGGCAGTAGGTGCAGCCGTCCGAGGCCCGACCCACGCGCCGGCCGACCATGCAGTGGTCGGGTCCGTCGTCGATGACGTAGAGGGCGTCGTCGCCTTCACCCAGGCAACGCCGGATGCGGCCCTCCTCCCCCGGCTCCGAGTGCCGGCGGGTGTGCATGCGGACCTTCATGGCCCAGAGCGGAGCCGGCGGGATGTCGTCCTCGCCGTCGGGGGCACCGTCGGTGGTGCCGTCGCCGTCGGTGGCGCCGTCGGGGGCGCTGTCGTCTTCCCCGACCGGTTCGCCGTGCTCGGTGTCGGGCACGTCCCTTATTCCGTCGTCCGCCGCCGGTACAGGACCGTGGCGAGCGGTGCGAAGACCGCCAGCATGCCGATGGACCACGCCAAAGAGGCCAGGACGGGATGCTGCATGGGCCAGACGTGGATGGCGGCGGACGGGTTGGGGTTCCCGAACAGGTGACGGCACGCCGAGGTCATGGCGCTCACCGGGTTCCAGTTGGCGATGGTGCGCATCCAGGCGGGCATCCCCGCGGTCGGCACCAGTGAGTTGGAGACGATGGCGAGGGGGAACACGATCACGAGGCCGACCCCTTGGGCGGACTCCGGGCTCTTGCTCAAGATGCCCAGACATCCACAGCCCCACGACAACGCGTAGCTGAAGAACAACGCCACCCCGACGCCGGCCAGCACCGACAGGGGTCCGGCCCCGGCGCGCCAGCCGATGGCGAGTCCGGTCAGCAACACGATGCCCACGCACAGCGCAGCCGACAGCACGTCGGAGATCGACCTCCCCACCAGCACCGCGGCGCGCCACATGGGAAGGGTGCGGAAGCGGTCGATGACCCCCGTGTTGAGGTCGGTACTGAGGCCCACCGCGGTGCCCATCGAGGACGTGGTGAGGTTCAGGGCGAGGAGGCCGGCCAGCGCGAAGTTCACGTACTTCCCGCCGCCGGGCACGGCGACGCCCGAGCCGAACACGTATACGAAGAGCAACGTGAACAGGACGGGCTGGACCGTCACGTCGGACAGCTGCAGCGGTTCACGCGACACGTGGACGAGGTTGCGGCGCGTGAGCACCATGACGTCGCGGACCTTGCCGGCGAACCAATCCACGGGGCGGCCCCCCGACGTCGCCGGGACCGTGGCGGTACCGACGGTCATGCGACTCCCTCCTGGCGGCGTTCGCCACCGGCGGCGTCGGTGGCGCGTCCTCCGGTCAACGCGAAGAACACGTCGTCGAGCGATGGCTGTTGCACTTCCACGTCGTCGACGAGGACCCCGGCATGGTCGAGGGCGCGGACCACCCGGGTGGCGAGCCCCGACTCGGTGCGCACGGGGGCGGTCAACCGGCGCCCGCCTTGTGAGACGTGGACCGCCCCGTCGACGAGACCCTGCAGGGCAGCCATGGCCTGGGTGCTGGGCGCGCTCAGGGTGATCTCGAGGCGGGCTTCACCCGTCGCCGTCTTGAGCTCCTGGGGTGATCCCTGGGCGATCACCCGGCCGTGGTCGATCACCACGATCTGGTCGGCGAGCTCGTCGGCTTCGTCGAGGTACTGCGTGGTGAGCAGCATGGTGACCCCTTCGGACACGAGCACGCGGATGATGTCCCAGACGCCCGACCGGCTGCTGGGGTCGAGCCCCGTGGTCGGTTCGTCGAGGAACAGCACCGGCGAGCGCGTCATCATGCTCGCCGCGATGTCCAGGCGCCGCCGCATGCCACCCGAGTACCCCTTCATGACACGGTCTGCCGCGTCGGTCAGCCCGAATTGCTCGAGCAGCTCGCCGGCGCGGGCCTTGGCCTGCGGCCGCCGCATCCCGCTCAGCTCGCCCACCATGACGAGGTTGTGGCGACCGGTGAGGGCGTCATCGAGGGTGGCGTCCTGAGCCGCCACCCCGATGTTGCGCCGCACCATGGCGGCCTCGGTCACCACGTCGTAGCCGGCCACGCGCCCCACCCCCGAGTCGGGGATGGCCAACGTGGTGAGGATCCGCACCGCAGTGGTCTTGCCCGCCCCGTTGGGTCCGAGGACCCCGAGGATGGAGCCCGCCGCCACCTCGAAGTCGATGCCGGCCAGAGCCACCGTGTGGCCGTAGCGCTTGGTCAGCCCCTGGGCTTCGATCATCGGCTGTCCCGGCATGACGCTCCCGCCCGTTTCCATCTACTTGCCGCATGGTAAGTCGATACTTACCGGCCGTCAAGTAGTGTAGGGCCATGGCACGAAGCCAGCCGGGATCCCCGCTCCCCACCACGGCCGCCGGGCCGCCGGGCCCAGGGCCCTCGGACGACCCCGGTCCCGAGGCCACCAGCACCAGGGAGCGGATCCTCGACATCGCGCTCGACCTGTTCATCGAGCAGGGCTTCGACAAGACGGCATTGCGCCAGATCGCCGAGAAGCTCGGGTTCTCGAAGGCCGCCCTCTACTACCACTTCGCCAGCAAGGAAGACATCCTCATGGCGCTGCACCTGCGGCTGCACGACGTGGGCAAGGCACCGCTGGCGCGCCTCAGCGCAGAGCCGACCGACGTCGCGCTGTGGGTTTCGCTCTTCGACGACTTCATCTCGTTGATGATGACGCACCGCAAGCTCTTCGTCCTCCACGAACGTAACCGCGCCGCGTTCGAGAACCTGCACCGCGAACGGCACCACGCCGAGCATGCCGATCTCGAGGAACGCATCCGGGTCATCCTGCGCGATCCTTCGATCCCCGCCGAGCAGCGGGTCCGCATGGCGTGCGCGCTCGGTGCGGTCATGGGCGGGCTGGTGCTCGTGGGCGACGCGTTCGCAGATGTCCCCTCCGACGAGCTCAGTGCCGTGCTCAGAGGCGCGATCGGAGACATTCTCGGGGGTGCCGGCCGGGCCCGGGCCACGGCCCCGGCTCGAGCATCACGCCCCTGAGCCCCGACGTGGCCACGACGGCAGGCGGCGACGTCTCGGGGTTCTGCGCCGCGTGCGGCCGCCCTTCAGACCGGTGCGCGGGCTGCGGCCGCGAGCTCGACCCGCCCCGGTTCTGCGCGACGTGCGGGCGCCGCATGACGGTGAAGATCACTCCCGTGGGGTATGCGGCGCAATGTCGCGACCACGGTGTGGAGGGCTCGGGCTGAGGACCGGCCCGCGTCGTGGGAGGATAGGGGTATGGACCGCATCGGCGTCGTCGACACCATGTTCGCCCGCTACGACATGGGCGCGGAGGCCGTCGACGAGCTCAAGCAGTGCCCGGGCTTCGGGGACCGCTTCGAGGTTCTGCGGCGGACGGTGCCGGGCTTCAAGGACCTCGGGGTGCAGTGCAAGAAGCTGATCGAGGAAGAGGGTTGCTCGATCGTGGTGGCACTAGCCATGCCCGGCAAGGCGGCCATCGACCAGGTATGTGCGCACGAAGCGTCGCAAGGCATCATGCTCGCCCAGCTGCTCACCAACACTCACGTCCTCGAGGTCTTCGTCCACGAGAACGAGGAAGAGGACCCCGAGCGCCTGGCCGCGGTGTGCGTGGACAGAGCCCGAAAGCACGCCCGCAACGCGTACTGGATGCTGTACGAGCCCGACCAGCTCACCCGACGCGCCGGACAGGGAGTGCGCCAGGGTTATGGCGATGCCGGGCCCATCCTGCCCAACCGTCCCTGATCAGCCGAACCCGAGTCCCACTTCGTCGCCGCGCCCTCGGCCCAGTCCCCGTTGGGGGTCCACCACCATCTGCATGCCGCGCGCCGCCAGCAGCCGTTGGAGCTCGCCGCGCCCGGCGGTGAGCTCCCGCCCGCCCACCACGTAACGCCGTTCCCCCACCCCGCAGCGCTCGCCGCGCCCGGCATGAGCCGGTGTGGGGGGCAGCGTGTGGAGGAGGCGGTCCGCGGCCTCCTCCACCGCCACGGCAGGGGCTCCCGCGTCGAGCGTGCCGCACCACACCCGCACCACGTCACGGCGCGTGGCGCTGTCCCCGCGCCGTCGCAATTCCTCCGCCACCGTCTCCGCCAGGGCGGGGTCGGGCCCCGGTCCCGGACGGCGCGGCACCCGGTCGAGCACCGACCCGAGGTCCCCGGGGCCCAGGCCCACGGCCCGGGCCCGGTCCAGCCACAGCGGCCGGAGGTCGTCCGCGCCGCGTCGGGTGTCGCGCTCGGGGCGGGTGACGTGGCCGGCGATGGTGCGGGCCCGGGCGCCGCCGAGGCCCCGCCCCGCCAGGTGCTCGGCGATGGCTGCGGCACGCTGCGAGAAGGCGCGGCGGGCCTCGACGCCGATGCCGGCGATGTCGCCCCGGCCGTGGCGCAACGGCTCCCACGCCACGCCCAGGCGCGCCGTGAGCTCGTGGCGCAGCTGGGCGTGGTAGAGCGCGCCCGCCGCCGGCGTGTGGGCGTACACGCCGCGTCCGTCGAGCGCCGAGAAGCGTCCCTCGGGCCCGCGGCCCAGGTTGGCCATCACGACGTGGGTGTGCAGGTGGGGGTCGAGGGCTCGGCTGACGCGGTGGACGAACCCCGCGGCAGCGACGGCGTCGGCCCGGACCGGGACCAGAGCCGCCCCCGACGGGCGACGGACGGCCACGGCGCGTCTTTCGACATAGTCGAGAGCGGCGTCGACGGCGCGCTCGTGGGCGGCGAGGACCTCACCGGCGACCTCGGGCGGGCCCAACGCATGGAGCATGCTCACCGACTTCGGCGCGCAGAAGCTGAGGTCGAAGCCGGCCACCGTGACCCGGTCGTGCCACCGGCCCAGGCGGCGCATGGTCAGGGGATCGTCGCCCCGGAGCACGGCGCCGAGAGCATCGCCGTGCACCTCTCCCTGCAGGCCCAGCGCGCCCGCCCCCGACCCCAGCCACCGGCCCGGGGCCTCGATGCCGGTGCCGGTCGCCGTTCCCCGCCACCTCGAGGTAGTACCCGTGGCCGCCCCTGCGCACCTTGGCCACCCGCAGCACCCCTGACCTCCGGGGTGCGGCGCTCCGGCCCGGCGCCGCAGCTGCTCCCCGTGGCCCACCGTGACCTGGCCCCCTTGACGGCGACCTCGCCCGACACCTTGCCAGCCGTCTGAAACCGTGCCAGCCGTCGAAACCGTGCCAGCCGTCTGAAACCGTGATGGCAAACCGAAACCCCGGTCAGCGACCCGACCCGGACCGGTAGCGGGCCAGGAGCTGGCGGGCCGCCTGACGCCCGGTGTCGGCGAGCTCGGGAGGGTCGAGCACCTCGGCGTGCGGACCGAGGCGGAGCAGGAGGCGGCCGAACCACACCGTGCTCGCCACGGCCAAGGTGACGGCGCTGCGCCCGTCGGGCCGGGGTTCGGCCGGGGAGGTGAGCAGCGGCTCGACGATCCACACCGCGTCGTCGTCGACGGCCAGATGGACCACGGTGGCCTCGGGCCCGGGGACGAAGGCCTCGCTGGCCGGCGGGGTCGGCGCGGTCGTCGTGGCGCGGCGCTTCGTCGTCGCGGTGGCAGGCGGGTTCGCCCGTGAGGCGGGCCGCCGAGACCCGGTCGACGCGGAATCGCCGCATGCCCTGGGCGTTGTGGCAGTACCCGTCGAGATACCAGTGCCCTTCGATCAACCGCACCGACACCGGGTCCACGATGCGCGTCGACTCCCGGTCGCTCGACGCCGAGTAGTAGTGCAGCTCGAGCTGGCGCCCCGCCTCGCAGGCGTCGCGGATCACGGCCAGATGGGCCGGCTCGCGCAGGTCGACGCGCAGCATGCCGCGACCACCGAGCACGGCTTCGAGCTTCCCGAGGGCGCGCCCGAGTGCCCCGTCGGGATCGGCGCCGGGCACCGCCAGGATGGCGCGGGCCGACGCGGCCAGGGCGAAGCCCTCCGCCGCGGTCAGGCGCCGGGACCGTCCGAGCTCGGCGCCGAGATCGGCGACCACCTCCTGGTCGTCGACGATGATCTCCATCAGCTGGTCGGGCGAGTACGGAGGCAACCCGCAGCACGCCGCGAGCTCGAGGTCGGCGATGAGCTCGTCGGGCTCGAGCCCGAAGCGTTCGGAGAGCTCCGACACCGGCGCCCGCCCCTGGCGCGCCAGCCAGGTGAGCACGGCCAGCAGGCGCAGCAGCCGGGAGCCGGCATCGGCGCGCCCGCTCACGGGGCCCCGCTCATCGCCTCGAGCCACGACACGATCCCGGCCCGGACCTCTTCGGGGCCGAGGACCTCGGCGTGGTCCCCCAGCTCGAAGAGCCAGGACCGCAGGGCGTCGATGTTGGTCACCTCGAGGTGCAGCACCACCGACCCGTCGTCCTCGCGTCGCGCCAGCGCGGCGTCCCCCACCTCGTCGAGGACGAGGGCGGCCAGCGCGGCGTCCACACGCACCTCCACGGTGACGAGGGCTCCTTCCCCGATGCGCCACGGAACGTCGGGGAGCGCGGCGTCGGGGTCGAAGCCGTCGGGCAGGACCGCCGAGCCCGGCGCGGCCGCGGACACGTCGCCCTCCATGCGGTCGACCCGGAAGGTCCGAGGGGCGCCGCGGTCGAGATCGTGGCCCACCAGGTACCACCACCCGGCGTGGAACCGCAGCAGCGCGGGGTCGACACGGCGCTGTTCGCCCCGGTAGTCGAAGCGCACCGTGGCACGCGCCCGCGAGCGCGGCGTGCAGCGCGGGCAGCGCCGGCAGGGCCGGGAGCTCGGCCACCGGACGCGCCCCGGCGGAGGCCGGAAGTCCCAGGCGCCACAACGCGTCCCGACCACTAGGATCGCCCAGGTGGACCCCGGCGACCGCGAGGTTCAGGGCCGCCTGCTCGTCCGGCGCCAGGTTGAGGTCGGGCAGGTAGTAGTCCTCGGGCCGGATGACGTACCCGACCTGCTCGGGCCCGTCGATGGGCATGGCCGTGACCTCGATGCCGCCGTCGCGCAACGTCCGCTTGTCGCGCTCGAAGGCCTGGCGCCGCGCCTCGCCCTCCTGGGCGGGGTACCCGGGCACCTCGGACGCGATCTCGCGCAGCGACTTCGGACGCTGGTCGCGCAGCAGCACGAGCACCAGGTCGGTGAGCCGCTCCAGCCTGTCCACCATGGGCGAGAGCGTAGGCGGCGCCACGCGCACCCCCGTCGCCCGAGTCGGGGCCCGCCGGCGATGCACGGCGTGAGCGCGTCACTCATGGCGGCGGGCCCGCGCACCCCCGACGGGGCGGGGGTCGGCGACCCCTGGGCGTTTCACCTCCACCCCGTGGCGTGGCTCGCCATCGTCGCGCTGGCGCTGCGCCTACGCGCTCGGCCGTGCGACACCTGGGCGTGGGCTCGGACCCCGCCACCGTGCCCACCCGTCGCCAGCTCCGGTGCCTGGCGGGCGCGCTGGTGGCCCTGGCGCTGGCGCTCACCTGGCCTCTGGCCGACCTTGCCGCGCACTGGTCGCTCACCGCTCTCGTCGTCCAGCGCCTGCTGCTCACACTGGGCGCGGCACCGCTGCTCCTGCTGGCCATGCCTTCCCCGCTCCTGGCCGCGCTGACGCGCCCGGCGCCGCTCGACGCCTGTCTCGAGACCCTCACCCGTCCGGTCGTGGCCGTCGTCGACCTTCACCGTCGTGGCCGTGGGCACCCTGGTCACCCCGGCCGTCGCCGCCCAGGCGTCCTCGCCGTGGTGGCGCGCCCTCACCGACGTGGCCCTGCTGCGGCGCGGGGGCCGTGCTGTGGGGCCCGGTGCTGCGCCACATCCCGGGCGCGCACCGCACCGTTCCCGTGGGGGTGGCGGCCTACCTCTTCATCCAGTCGGTCATTCCGACGTTCCCGGCCATCATCTACGTCTTCGCCCGCCACCCGCTCTACGACACCTTCAGCAACGTGCGCGTGGCCTTCGGGATCTCGCGCCTGGTGGACCAGCAGCTGGCCGGGGTGGTGGCCAAGGTGGCCACGCTGCCGGTGCTGTGGAGCGCGGCGTGGGTGGCGCTCATGCGCGCCCAGCGGGTCGAGAACGCCGCGGCCGACGGCGACGACGGTGAGCCCCTCACGTGGGCCGAGGTCGAGCGCCAGCTCGAGCGCGCGCGCGCGGGCCGAGGCCAAGGGGCACACCCGGGCCCGGCGGCACCATCCGTGGGCCGATCCCCGAGGCCCGCCGCGTCCGTGGGCCGACCCGGTCGAGCGCAGCCCGACCGAGGGCACGGGCTCACCCGACGTCTGAGGTACCCCCCGGGGCCGTCCCGTGGGGCACGCCGAGGGCGAGGTGGCGGAACCGCACCGGCTCCTTCTCGAGCACGAACGTGGCCAACAGGACGTTCTGCGGCGTCGACACCACGACGATGGCGAAGTGCCCGACCCCCGAGGCGGGAACCCGGCCCGCCGGTCGCTCGACCTGGGAGCGGCGGAACGTGCCGCTGTAGGCCACCGCGCACACGTTGTGCAGGCGCGTGGAAGAGCGCTCCGAGAGCACGTCGTCGACGCGGGGGATCTTCTTGATCGTCTGGGCCGACAGCAGGCGCACGCCGGCGAACTTCCCCCGGTCGTGGACGGCGTCGGCGCCCAGGGCGAGGGCCTTGAAGCACGGGCTCGAGTTGGTCCCGAGGGTGTCGCGCGCCGAGGTGCACCCCGCCACCGCCAGCGAGCCCAGCGCCACCGCCCCCACGGCGGCGAGACGCCGGATCCCGCCGGGACGCGGCCCGCCCGCTCGGCGCCAACCTGCCGTCCCGCCCTCGACACCCGCCCGCACGAGATCACCGTGCCGCCTCCCTCACGCTGTCAGGAACTGCTTCGGTGGCCACGGTGCGCCGGCCCGACCACACCAGGGCCCCCCACGCCGCCCACCCCACCGGCAGCTCGGCCCAGAAGCTCAGGATCCGGTACAGAAGAACAGCCGCCACCGTCGAGGTCTCGGCCCCGCCGAACTGGACCAGCGCGATGGTGAGGCTCCCCTCCACCACGCCCAGGCCGCCGGGGGTGATGGGGAGGTTGGCGGCCAGCTGGCCGGCGCCGTAGGCGAGCAGCAGGCCCCTCCACGGGATCCCCGCCCCGATGGCCAGGAACGAGATGGCCAGGCAGGCGCAGTCGAGGACCCAGTTGGCGACCCCCCAGCCCACGACCGAGAGCACCTGGCGCAGATCGAGGCTGACCACCGTGAGCCGGGCGATGATGGCGTCGACCTGCGCGGCGAGCTCACCTCGGGGCCATCCCGACACGCGCCGGGTGACGCGCACCGACCCCGATACCAGCCACACCAGGGCGCGCCGCTGGAGGAAGACCGCACCCAGGGCCAGCGCCCCCACGAGCACGCCCACCGTCACCCCCACCAGGTCGAGACCGGCCCCCTCGGCGCCCGCCACCGTCACGCCCACCGCGGCCACGAGGGCGAGGGTCACCGAGGCGGCCACGAACAGCGCCGCCAACGTCCACCCCGCCAGCGCCTCGTCGGCGCCCTGGCGCCGGTACTGGCGGAAGGCGAACACCGCGGATACCACCGGCCCGGCCGGCATGGAGTTGGCGATGGCCGTCGACGCCAGCGTGATGGCGGTGAGGCGCGACGTCGACGGGTCGACGTGACCCGCCTCGAGCAGGCGCTTCTGCATCAGCGCGAACGCCACGAGCGACCCCGCCTCGGCCACCAGGGCCAGGGCCAGCCACCACCAGCGGAGGCGGTCGAGATAGTGCGACGCCCCCGAGAGCTCGCCGGTGCGGCCGGCCAGCGCCCACAGGGCCAGGGCGGCCAGGGCCAGACCCACGACGTACTTCAACCACGGCCAGGCGCTCCGGAACCACGAACGCTCCGACGCCGGCAGGCTCACGTGGCCGCGGGCTCCACGAGGATCTTCACGTGCTCGTCGGGACGGGCCAGCGCCTCGAAGGCGCCCGGCACCCCGTCGAGGTCGACGGTGCCCGTGATCATGGGCGATGCGTCGATGTCGCCTTCGGCCAGGGCGCGCAGGGCGGCGGCGAACTCGTCGACCCCGTAGGCCATGGCGAAGTGCAGCGACAGCTCCTTGGCGATGGCGAAGAAGGGCAGGATCCGGTCCGCCTCCATGCACACGCCGACGACCGCGACCCGGGTGCCCGGCGGCAGGTCGTGCAGCAGCTGCTGGAGCATGCCCGGCACCCCGACCGCCTCGAAGGCCACCAGGGGCCGGCGCCCGTCGAGACGGTGCCAGGCGTCGACGACACCCTCCTCGGTGGGGTCCACGGCTTCGACCGCACCCATGGTGCACGCCATGGCCCGCCGCGTCGGCGAGGGGTCGGCGGCCACGATCGACTCCACGCCCACGGCGCGCAACGCCGCGATCACGGCCAGCCCCACGGGCCCGCACCCCACCACGACGGCGCTGTCGCGCGCCGTGGCACCCGAGCGCGCCACGGCGTGGATGCCCACGGCCAGAGGCTCGGTGAGCGCGGCATGCCGGGTGTCGAGGCCGTTGGGGACCTCGAGCGCCAGCGGAGCCGACAACACCATGTACTGCGCGTAGCCGCCGGGGTAGGCGTTGTTGTACGCCAACTGGTGCAGTCCCGTCGACGAGAGCAGCACGGGGACCGACACCACGCGTGTGCCGGGCGTGGGCCCAGAGGTGTCGGGCCCGAGCTCGAGCACCTCGGCACAGAACTCGTGGCCCATGACGATGTCGCGCGACAGATCGATCGGCGCCATGCCCATGGCCTGCGCGCCCATGGACGGGAGCATCTCGTCGGTCATCGTCACCATCGTCTCGCCGTGACGCAGGAAGTGGAGGTCGGACCCGCAGATCCCGCACGCCAGCGTGCGCACCAGCATCTGGCCCGTCTCGGGCCGGGGCTCGGCGGCGTCGTCGACCACGAGCCGACCCTGTCGCATCACGCACGCACGCATCGCCCTCACCCCTCGTCGTCCTCGTGACGCTGCCGCACCCGGTGCCGGCCCCGCCCCAGCCGGCTCGAGACCTCGAACCCGCGCCCAGATGGTGACACAGCGCCTTCGACCCCCCGTCGCATGGCCCCCGATGCCGGCCTCCTAACATGACCCCAGTGGCGACCGCGACCCCGGCACCTGCGACCTCGGGCCCGGATCCTCCGTCCCCGTCATCGTCTCCATCCCCGTCCTCGTCCCCGTCTTCGTCCCCGTCCTCGGCGGTCCGGATCCCGGGGTCCTACGTCCCGCTGCGCACTCGTGTCCCGGGCACGGTCCGCGCCGGGGTCGAGGCCATCGGCACCCGCCGGACGGTGCAGGTGCGCTCGGTCTCGGGCCACCATCGCGGCGCGCTGACCCGGGCCGACGGCGACACCATCGCCGAGGCGGCGCGCGTCGCCCTCGATGACCGCCTCCCTCTGGTCATGGTGCTGTCTTCGTCGGGATCGGAGGTCTCCGAAGGCGTCGACGCCCTGCACGGCTGGGGGCGGGCGGCTGCGGCCGTGGCCGCCTGCTCGGGCTCGGTGCCGGTGCTGGCGGCGGTGACCGGCGCCGCCATCTCGGGCCCGTCCCTGCTCCTCGGCCTGGCCGACGTCACGGTGATGACCCCCGACGCCTTCGCCTTCGTTTCGGGGCCCGACGCCGTGGCGGGCTTCACGGGAATGCGGGTGAGCCTCCATGACCTCGGGGGTGCGGCCGTGCACGCCAGTGCCAGCGGGCTGTGCGCGTTGGTGGCCGCCGACGAGGCGGCCGTGGACGAAGTGCTGGGCTCGGTGCTCGACTACCTCCCCGACCACACCGACGCCGAGGCCCCGCGCCTGCCGAGCGACGACCCCACCGGTCGCATCTCGCCGCAACTGCGCGACCTCGTCCCGGCCGCGGCGTCGGCGTCCTACGACGTGCGCGACGTCGCACGCGCCGTCGTCGACGACGGCGAGCTCCTGGAGCTGCGGCCGGGGTGGGCGGCGCACCTCGTGACCGCGCTGGCCTCGGTGGGAGGCAGGCCCGTCGGGGTGGTCGCCAACCAGCCCCGCTCCCTGGCGGGCACCCTCGACATCCCCGCCTCGCAGAAGGGCGCCCGCTTCGTACGGTTCTGCGACTGCTTCAACCTGCCGATCGTGACCCTCGTCGACACCCCGGGGTTCCTCCCCGGCAAGGACCTCGAGTGGAGGGGGATGATCCGACACGGCGCCGAGCTCGCCTTCGCCTACGCCGAGGCGAGCGTGCCACGGGTCTGCGTGGTGCTGCGCAAGGCCTACGGGGGGGCCTACATCGTGATGGACTCCAAGGGCATCGGCAACGACCTGTGCCTGGCGTGGCCCTCGGCGGAGATCGCCGTCATGGGGGCGCAGGGCGCGGTGCAGATCCTCAACCGCGACGCCAGTGCCGACGAGCGCCGCGT
The DNA here is from genome assembly GCA_963848335.1 of uncultured Acidimicrobiales bacterium. Lineage (GTDB taxonomy): Bacteria > Actinomycetota > Acidimicrobiia > Acidimicrobiales > UBA8190 > Chersky-840. The sequence continues at coordinate 212,937 of CAWKDD010000001.1, read as the reverse complement.
CCTCGAGGAGCGCTACGACACCGAGCTCCTCACCCCCTGGGTGGCGGCGGAGCGGGGCTTCGTCGACGAGGTCGTGGACCCCGCCGAGACCCGGCCCGCCCTGTCCCGGGCGCTCGAGATCCTGGCCTCGCGACGGGAGCTGTTGGCGGGCCGGAAGCACGACGCCGGCCCCATGTGAGCCACCGCCGGGGCGGCTCCGTCCGGGATGAGACCTTTTCCCGGCGTCGGGGCCCTGCATCGGGGTCCTCGCCTGGGTATTGGGGCGGAGTTGATCCGTCGTTGGGAGGGGAGTTAGAACGGACGCGGAGAGTGGTGCCTTAGCGCCCGAGCCCCGGTCGACGGGGGCTGCACGACGCGGCGCCGGGGGGCAGGGTGAGTCCATGAGCAGGCAGGGGAGCCGGGGGGACCGCCGTCTCATGCGAACGGACCAGGCCGACGCGGCCGGTGTGCCCGACGCGGCCGGTGCGCACATGGACAGCACCTCCCTGGAGGCCCCGCCGGCGGGCACCGCAGCGGGTGACACCGAAGCCGCCGTCGCCTTGCGGTCCCTCGGGCAATCCGGGGTCATGGGAGTGCGCGGCGCGGACGTCGGAGCCCACCGCGAGCGCGTCCGCCAGGGGAAGATGCGCCGCCTGGCCCTGTTGCTCGTCCCCATCGCCGCCTGGCTGGTGGTGCGGGCCATGGTGCTGCACCGGGGGGCCTTGGGGCTCCCCCACTTCCCGTCGGGGCTCACCCCCTACCTGCCGGCGTTCATCCTCATCACTCTCTTCGTCTGTGTGATGGTCGTCCCGCTCCTCGGGGCGGGCCGCTCCCCGCACATCCTGTACCGCCCCAACGAGATCGACGTCCGCTTCGACGACGTGCGCGGCGCGCCGGTGGTGGTCGACGAGGTCGTCAAGACCCTCAACCTCTTCCTGGCACACCGCACCTTCGCCGAGCACATGGGGGGATCGGCGCGCCGGGCCATCCTGTTCGAGGGACCACCGGGCACGGGCAAGACCTACATGGCCAAGGCCATGGCGGCCGAGGCCGGCGTGCCGTTCCTGTTCGTGTCGTCCTCGGCCTTCCAGTCCATGTTCTACGGGCAGACGAACCGCAAGATCCGCTCGTACTTCCGCGAGCTGCGCACCTACGCCCGGCGCGAGGGCGGCGCCATCGGTTTCATCGAGGAGATCGACGCCATCGGGGGTGCGCGGGGGGGAATGGGGACCGGCCGCCACCACGACGGCGTCGCCGGGGTCGTCAACGAGCTGCTGATCCAGCTCCAGTCCTTCGACCAGCCGCCGCGCTCGGTCCGCATGCGCGGCGCCCTGATCGACCTGGTCAACGCGTGGCTTCCCTCGCACCACCACCTCACCAAGCCACCCACCCCACCCGCCAACATCCTGGTCATCGGGGCCACCAACCGGGCCGCGGACCTCGATCCCGCCCTGGTGCGTCCGGGGCGATTCGACCGCTCCATCTACTTCGACCTGCCCTCGAAGACGGGACGGCGCGAGATCCTCGACTACTACCTGGCCAAGAAGGCGCACGATCCCGAGCTCGACGACCCCGCCAAGCGCGACACCCTGGCCTCGATGACCTTCGGGTACTCGCCGGTCATGCTCGAGCACCTTCTCGACGAGGCGCTGGTGTGGGCGCTGCGTCGCAACGGCACCGGGCTCGGCTGGGACGACATCCAACAGGCCAAGATGACCGAGGAGATCGGCCTGGCCCAGCCCGTCGAGTACGCCGAGGCAGAGCGACGGACCATCGCCACCCACGAGTCCGGGCACGCCACGGTGGCCTGGCTGGTGGGCAAGGGCCGCAAGATGGAGGTCCTGTCGATCATCAAGCGCAAGGACGCCCTGGGGCTCCTGTCGCACTCGGAGGAAGAGGAGCGCTACACCAAGACGCGCTCGGAGATCGAGGCCCTCATCCAGATCGCCTTCGGGGGGATGGTGGCCGAGGAGTTGTTCTTCGGGGAGACGAGCTCGGGGGTGGCGTCCGACCTCCAAGCCGCCACCGTGTCGGCATGCCAGATGGTGGGGAGCCTGGGCATGGGATCCACCCTCATCTCCGCCGCTGCGCTCGACATGCCGGGCAACATCGTCACCAAGGTCACCGCCGTCGACTCGGGCCGCGAGGAGGTCGAGCGGCTCCTGCGCGGGGCCAAGGACGAGGTGCGCACCATGCTCGAGGACAACCGCCACGTGGTCGAAGCCCTGCGCGACGCGTTGTTGGACCGAGACGAGCTGGTGGGCAAGGAGATCCTCGACGTCATCGCGTCGGCCGGGCCTGTCTCGAGCGACGTTCCGCATCTGCCGACCTGAGGACCCGAGTCCGCTCGATCGGGCGGCACTCACGGCACCGATCCGATACAGATGCGACTGTGGCCCCGCCGGAGCGGGGGCCACAGTCTTCAATCTTCGCCGGATGTCGCTCCGGCAAGCTCCGTCAGCTCAGGATCAGCTGGTCGGGGCGTTGGCGAAGCTCGTTCCCCCAGTTCCAGACGGTCGTCGTGGCCGCAACCGGAGCCGTGGCGTTGCAGGTCGTACCCGCAGTTGGCCACCTTGGCGTAGTACACGCCGGCCAGAGGAGCCTTGGCCGTCGGCACCGACTCCCACTGACCGTGCGTCTGCCGGCAGCGGTGGCCGGCGGGAAGTCCTTGTTGCCGGCGTCGGTGAACGCTGGTCAGCCGGCGTCGACTCCAGGTCGGCTGCATACCAGCATGTGTTGTTGTTCTTGCTCATGGTGGCGATGATCACGCCGGCACCAGTCGCCAGCACTCGACACGTCGACGGGCACGATGCTGATGTTGTTCCCAGGCTGTCACGTTGGCACCGGTGGTCCAGGTGAACTCAGGCGCCGAGGACTGGACGCTGCCCGCACCGGTCAGAGGCAGAGCAGTGACACCGGCGGCACAGTTGGCGACTGCGCAGTAGGTCTGCCCGTTCTGGTACAGCGCCTTCAGCTCGGTGAGGGCGTTGGTCAGGTTCGACTGCGCAGCCCGGTCGTTGGCCGACCCGGTCACGCCGAGGAACGTGGGAATGGCGATGGCGAGCAGGATGGCGATGATCAACAGCACCACCATCAGTTCGATCAGAGTGAAACCGGCATCAGCAGGCCCTCGGTCCCGCGGTGGGACTCCAACCATTTCGGTCGATTTGAAATCGTGCATGGTCTGAAGGTCGTCCCCCTTGACCTGGAACTTGAGTTGCCTTTCCTGTCCCTGGATTCTGGCTGGGAAAGGGGCCAATACAACCTGAGTCCCACCTGCGTGATCGCGGTATTCACGCCAATGCGAACTTCACTCTCGACGCTGTCGGATACGGACGCGACTGTGGCCCCCGCCGAAGCGGGGGCCACAGTCTTCAACTTCGCCGGATGAAGCTCCGGCAAGCTCCGTCAGCTCAGGATCAGCTGGTCGGGGCGTTTGCGAAGCTCGTACCCCAGTTCCAGACGGTCGTCGTGGCCGTCAGCCGTGAACCGTGGCGTTGCAGGTCGTACCCGCAGCGGGCACCTTGGCGTAGTACACCCCGGCCAGGGAGCCTGGGACGTCGGCACCGACTCCCACTGACCGGCGTTGCCGGAAGCGGTCGCGGCGGCGAAGTCCTTGTTGCCGGCGTCGGTGAACGCTGCCACCGGCGTGGACTCGAGGTCAGCTGCATACCAGCATGTGTTGTTGTTCTTGCTCATGGTGGCGATGATCACGCCGTCACCAGCGCCAGCACTCGCCACGTCGACCGGGGCACGATGCTGATGTTGTTCCCAGGCTGTCACGTTGCACCGTGGTCCAGGTGAACTCAGGCGCCGAGGACTGGATGCTGCCTGCACCGGTCAGAGGCAGAGCAGTGACACCGGCTGCACAGTTGGCCTCGCAGTAGGTCTGCCCGTTCTGGTACAGCGCCTTCAGCTCGGTGAGGGCGTTGGTCAGGTTCGACTGCGCAGCCCGGTCGTTGGCCGACCCGGTGACGCCGAGGAACGTGGGAATGGCGATGGCGAGCAGGATGGCGATGATCAACAGCACCACCATCAGTTCGATCAGGGTGAAACCGGCATCAGCCGCTTCCGCTCCCTCGAACTCCCGCATACGTGCCTCACGCAGGCGCGTGAGCGTGGACTTGAGCATGGACTTCCTCCCTTAATGCGCAATGGCTATCGGGACAACTATCGGCACTGCGACGCCGCTCCTTTAGGCCCAATGACGGCACAACAGCCCGCCGAGGGCCTCGGCCTCAGGGCGCAGCAGTCGTGGTGGCCGGGGCGCAGACATTGGTCTGGCCGGCGCTGTAGAAGATGTCGCCCGCCAGGGTCAGCTCGTATCCCGTCGTGGCCGGATTGACCGGCGCGCCGCCGGCCACCAGGGCCCCGCCGTTGACGGCCAGGCTGGTCACGGAGAACAGCCGCGGGAAGGTGTCGAGCCCCTGGAGGAAGGCCGACATCTGGCCGTAGGTGCCCGACAGCGTCAGGTCGACGGCGACGAGCTTGACGCTGCCGGTCCCCCCGGTAGTGTCGGTCACGCTGATGCTCGGCGTGTTGGGGTCGCCCGCGGCCACCGCCAGGGCGGTGACCTGGTTGAAGAAGTTGTCCACCGTCGGTGTGCCGGGGATCTCGGTGAGGTCCGTGGTCAGCTGCTGGCAATTGGCGGCCAGGTGAGCCTTGTCCCGGCGCAGGCTGGTGAGCTCCGTCTGCAGATGCAGCTGCTGGGACTGGAGCTGGGTCTGCTGGGCGTGCAGGCTCGAGAGCTTGCCGCCCTCGGGAGAGATCCACGCCGCGTAGACGACGATCGCCAAGACGATCAGGCGCCGACAGCGGTCAGGATCGGGATTCGGTAGCGGGTGATCTGTTCCATCACGAACCTGCGTTCTTGGTCAGGTTGGAGTCCGCGGTGAGCCACAGCGTGGACTGGAAGGCCACGGTCGTGTTCGCCCCGGTCGGGGCATTGGTAACCGACGCCACACCGGGCGGGCTGAACATGGACGACGCCGTCAGGCCGTCGATCCATTGCGCCACGGGATCGAAGTGCGCGGAGCTCGGAAATGCTCCCGAGACCCCCAGAGTGAGGGAGCCGATGGCTCCGGCCGGCGCCGTGCCGGCAGCCGGGCTTGCCGTCGGCCGTCGACCGTAGCGGCTGCGGCGCACGGCAGCGCCGGTTGTTGCCGACGCTCGTGCCCGTGAACGTGTCACGGCCAGGCCCGCCGGGATGCGCTGCTGCAGCTGAGCCACCACGGCCGACCAGTCCACGGCCGTCGCCGAGATCTGAGCTGACCTCACCCTTGGCTACCCGGAGCTCGTTGGTGATGGCGACCACCTTGTCGAAGGTCGGAATCTGGGTGTTGAGCTGGGCCACGCTGCTCTTGAGGTTGCTGACCCCGTTCTCGGCGTTGTGGACCTCCAGAAAGCGGAATGCGCTGCCCGCCACGAGGAGCAACGCCACGACTCCCGCCGCCACGAAGGTCTTGCGAGCCACGTTGCGCTCGAAGGCACGCTGGGTCACCTCGGGAGGGACCAGGTTGAACTTCTTCACCGAAGGGTTGGGCTCGGGCAGTGCCAGGCCGATGGGCGTCGCCAGCACGGGGTCGATGCTGGCGGCCTGCTCGGGATCGAGGTCGATCCTCGACAGGTCGAGCCGGGCCAGCGGTGAGACGTGCTCGACCGGGATGCGCACCTGGGCGCGCAGCTCCTTGACCAGGCCACGCAGGCGAGCTCCCCCTCCGGTCAGAAGGACACGGGCGATGGGCACGCGCCCGGGCAGCGTGGCGAAGTACTGCACCGAGTTCCGGATCTCGCCCACGAGCTCGGCGATGGCCGCCTGGACCGCACTCTCTGCCGATTGGACCTGGGGAGAGGCCTCACCGAGACGCCGCTTGAGAGCCTCGGCATCGACGAGGGGGAGGTCGAGCGCACCCGCCACCGCCGCGGTGGCGGCATTGCCGCCCGTGCCGATGGTGCGGACGAATTGGGGACGACCGTGCTGATGGACCACCACGACGGTCAGGCCGGCTCCGATGGACACGATCGCCTCGGGCCGCTCCGCCGCCACCGAGGGATCCCCCAGGGCGCGCACCAGGGCGGAGGACACGAGATCCACGCCTTCGACGATGAGACCCGCTTTCTCCGCCGCCGCCACGACGCCGTCGACGAGGTCGCGATGGGCGGCGGCCACGAGGACCCGCCGCGTCCGCGTCCCGTCGGGAGCGGTGTTGTCGGCGAGCACCTGCGCCGAGAGGATCGTCTTGTCCGGCGGGAACGGGATGACCTCTTCGGACTGGAAGCGCACCGCGCTGTCGACGTCTTCGTCCGGCACCCACGGCAGGTCGAGCTCACGGGTGATGGCCCGCAGCCCGGCGATGCCCACGACGACGGTCTTCGACTGGAACTTCCCGTTCTGCCACAGCCGCTCGATGGCGTCGGAGACCGCCGACAGGTCCTGAACCTCACCGTCGACGATGGCGCCGGGGGGGAGGCCCACCTGTCCGAACGCCACCAGGACGGGGGCGCCCGAGCCGAACTCGAGCTCCGCCGCCCGCACCGCGCTGGTGCCGATGTCGAGTCCGACTACCTGTGCCATGACTCCGCTCTCCTGGTCACCGGGTTGCTCCTACGAGGGCACGCGCAGGCGCGTGCACGGGCTCGATTCCTGCCGTTTTGAGATCTATCGGCACCTCCTGCCGGACTCTTGACGCCCTGCCCGGAAACGCCAGCAGGAGCACCAGGAGCAGGCCACCGGTGACGATCGACCACCATGACCACTTTCCGAGATAGTTTTCGGCACACACAGTGACCGTGACGGCGACGGCCAAGGCCAGGCCTTGCCGCCAGCTCGCCAGCCGCGCCGACCAGGACGAGGCCCAGGGCCAGCGCGGGCCAGACGTAGTACGGGTCCATCACCGATTCGGTCACGCAGCGCAGGGCCAAGGCGAGGGCCGCCGCCCACGCCAGGAGCTCGGGACGGTGACGCCAGCGACGCGCCTGCCAGCCGAGGAGACAGGCGGCGAGGAGGGCCACCAGACGTCCCGGGCCCGCGGCCACGGCGAAGTCCTTGCCGGTCCCCCCGAGGCGCGGGGCGAAGGCCGTCCACGGGGTGGTGTGGTCGATGTGGGGGAAGTTCGGCTGGTTGAGCAGAACCTGGACCGTGTCGTGGAACTGGGCGATCAACGGAGTGGCGAGCAGCACGGCGGCGGGCAGGACGGTGCGCCCGAGCAGGGCCGGGGCACGTCGTCGCCCCGGACATGGCGAGCAGCACGGGGAGCATGAGGACCACCAGGGGCTGGACGGCGACCGCGGCGCCGAAGAGCCATCCGGCACCGGTCCACCTGTCGATCGAGGCCCAGGACGAGGCTGTATATGGCCGAGGGCGAGGGCGAGGGCGTCCTCGGGATGGCCCCAGATCACGAGGGTGGGCCACAGGAGCACCGCCTCGGCGACACAGAGCGCCATCCGCCGGCGGGGCGGGACCTCGAGTCGGGTGGCCAGGGCGTCGAGCGCGAACAGCGCCGAGCAGCCGATCACGATCTCGAAGGGCCCGAGGAGCACCCAGGCGGTGGGATGGGCGAGGAAATGAGGAAAGCTCTCACTCATGCCGAGGCTCCCGGTCAGCAGGGCAAGGGGCGCAAAGAGCAGCAGGATGCCCGGGAAGGTGACGATGCGCGTGTCCGCCGCGTACACGCTTCCCAACGATCCCCAGGCGATGAAATGGGCAGACCGGTACGCGCCCCAGATGTCTCCGGGCGTCACCCACACGTCCCGATGGCGGACGACCGGGCCCCACTCCAGGCAGTAGGTCATCCCCAACACCACGACAGCCACGGTGACCAGGATGGGAACGGTATGGAGCCGAGCGCGGCCGGCCAAGGTCATGTGCCTTTCTCCTTCGAGCACACTCATGTGCGAAAGAGCCGTCGAGTCAGCTGGTCGGGATGTGCTTGATGTAGCTGAACATCGGCAGGTACATGCAGACGACCATGGTGCCGACGCCGGCACCCATGGCCACGGTCAGCATGGGCTCGAGCATCGAGGTCAGGTTGTTTACCGTCGTCTCGACCTCGCCGTCGTAGAACTGGCCCACCTTGTGGAGCATGGTGTCGAGCGCACCGGTCTGCTCGCCCACCTCGACCATCTGGGTGACCAGGGCGGGGATGACCTCCTCGTGCTCGCGCAGGGTGTCGGCCAGGGCCCGCCCCTCCCGGACCCCCGCCTTGGCATCCAGCAGGGCATTGCCGACGATGCGGTTGCCCGCCGTGTCCGCCACGATGTCGAGAGACTCCAGGATGGGGACGCCGGCTTCGATCAGCGAAGCCAGAGTGTGAGAGAAGCGCGCCAGTGCCACCTTGTGGATGAGCTGTCCGAACACCGGTGGCTTGAGCTTGAACCCATCCCACTTCAGGCGACCCGCGTCGGTCTTGATCCAGCGGCGGAACAGCACCACCGCGGTCACGAGCACCGCCACCACCACGAGCGAACCGGGGCCGAGGATGATCTTGGAGATGTCGATGACGATGATGGTCGGTGTAGGGAGCTTGGCATTGAGCGACGCGAACAGCTTGGTGAACACGGGCACGATGAAAATGAGCAGGGCCAGGAAGATGACGACCATCACCGACACGACCACGGCGGGGTAGGTCATCGCCGATCGGACGGTGCGGCGCAGGACCGCCTGCTTCTCCATGGTGGAGGCCAGCTCCAAGAGGACCGCGTCCAGGTGCCCTCCGGCTTCACCGGCCTGGACCATGGTGATGAACAGGACGCTGAAGATCTTGGGGTACTTGGCACACGCCGCCGACAGCGACGAGCCGCGCTCCACGTCCATGCGGACCTCGCTGAGGACCCGGCCCAGCTCCTTGTTCTCCACCTGATTGCCCAGGATCCCGAGGGACCGCACCACCGACAGGCCCGAGTCGATCATGGTGGCCAGCTGGCGGGTGGCGACGGCGATCTCGGTGAGCTTCACCCGGTTGGAGAATCCCGGGATGTTGATCTCCTTGTGGACGTTCATCTTCGACTTCGGGGTCACCGACAGGGGCAGGTACCCCATCTCGCGCAGCTTGCTCACGACTAGCGCCAGGCTGTCGCCCTCCAGCTGGCCCTCGACGAGCTTGCCGGTGCGGTCTCGGACCTTGTAATCGAACGTCAACGCCATGACAGGCTGCTCCTACGAGTTCAGGTGGTTGCGGAGGTCTTCCTCATTGCGACACCGGTCGAAGGCGACGGCCTCGGTGATCCGCCCCGTCTTCACCAGCTTGGCCAGACCCTGGTCCATCGTCTGCATGCCGTACTGACCACCGGTCTGCATCAACGAGTAGATCTGGTGGGTCTTGGCGCTCCTGACGAGGTTCCGGATGGCGGCCGTGCACATCATCACTTCGCAGCACGCCAGTCGCCCGGTGCCATCCGCGTTGAGCAACAGCTGCTGGGTGACCACACCCTCGAGGGAGCCGGCCAGCATGGTGCGCACCTGGTCCTGCTGGTTGGTGGGGAAGACGTCGATGATGCGGTCGATGGTCTGGGGCGCGTCCTGGGTGTGCAGCGTCCCGAAGACGAGGTGGCCGGTCTCGGCCGCCGTCAGCGCCATCGAGATGGTCTCGAGGTCACGCATTTCACCGACGAGGATGACGTCGGGGTCCTCGCGCAACACCCGGCGGAGGGCTTCGGAGAACGACATCGTGTCCTGGCCGACCTCGCGCTGGTTCACCATGGCCCGCTTGTGGGTGTGGAGGAACTCGATCGGGTCCTCCACGGTGACGATGTGCAGCGGCTTGGACCGGTTGATGATGTCGACGAGCGAGGCCAACGTGGTCGACTTCCCCGAACCGGTGGGGCCGGTGACGAGGACGAGACCGTGCCGCATGTCGGTGAAGGCCCGGATCGACTCGGGGATGCCCAGCACGTCGAAGGGCGGGATCTCGTGAGGGATCGAGCGCAGGGCGGCCGCCACGGTCCCCCGCTGCTGGAACACGTTGAGGCGGAAGCGTCCCACGTCGACGATGGAGTGGGAAGTGTCGAGCTCTTTCTCGGCCTCGAAGCGCTCCCGCAGCGACTGGGGCAGGATGCCGAAGACCATGTCCCGGATCATCTCGTTGTCCAAAACCGGGCAGCCCTCGATGGGCCGGATGGCACCGTGCAACCTGATGCACGCCGGCAAGCCGGTGGTGACGTGAAGGTCGGAGGCGCCCACGCTCACGGCGTAACGAAGGAGATCGTCGAGATGCAGCCCCGCCTCACCGCTTTCCCCCCTGTTCGGGGTGGCGTGCACGCCGCCGCCCTGGCCGCCGTCGAACGACGCCTGGGCGGAGCCGTTGGAGGTCATGTCCCCCGCCGTCGACCCTGTTCCGTTGGCCTGTGGAGGAGCCGGTGCCGGTGCCGGTGGCTCCATCGAGGCCAGCAGGCGCTCGATGGCGATCGGGTTGGCCAGCACGGGCACGATGACGTGGCCGACGAGGACCGACATGGCCCGGACGTCGTCCTCGTCGGGTGGGTCTCCGAACGCGGTGGTCAGGGCGTCGCCGTCCAGGCGGTAGCCGACCGCGCCGTACTCGCGCGCCACGGTCAGCGGCGTGGCCGCCAATGCCTGGTCGCTCGGGCGATCGTGGTCGAGGTCGACGACCGGAAGCCTGGTGAGCTGGGAGAGGAGACCGAGCACCACCTCTTGCGACGTGACGTCGCGCGAGATGAGCAGGGCCGGGAACGACACGCCCTTGTCGGTCGCCTCGCTCAGGATGGGGGCGACGGCATTGTCGTCGGCGTATCCGTCGGAAACGATTGAGTTGGCCAGGCGTCTGGCCCATTCGACGCGAGTGCTGGCGGAGGGGCTCATGCGACCACCCGGAGCACTTCCTCGAGGGTTGTCTCACCCTCGAGCGCCTTGCGAATGCCGCTCCGCCGCAGGGTCACCATGCCCTGTTCGACTGCAAGCTTGTGGATGTCATCAGCCGTGCCTCCCTCGATGATCAGCCGCTCTACGTCTTCGGTGACGACGAGGAGCTCGAGGAGCGCTTTGCGTCCCCGGTATCCGGTGTTGGAACAAGCAGAACAGCCCACCGCCCGGTACAGCGTCGGCTTGTCGGCGTCCGCGTAGACCTCCTCGGGCTTCCAGCCCGCCGCCACGATGTCGGCCTCGGTGGCGTCGAAGGGTTCGCGGCAGTGGTTGCAGAGCCGGCGCGCCAGTCGCTGGGCCAGGGCCCCGGTCACCGCAGAGGTCACGAGGTAGGGCTCGAGACCCATCTCGACCAGACGCATGGGCGTGCTGGCCGAGTCGTTGGTGTGGAGCGTGGCCAGCACCAGGTGGCCGGTGAGAGCTGCCTCCACCGAGATCATGGCCGTCTCCCGGTCGCGGATCTCCCCCACCAGCACGATGTCGGGGTCCGATCGCAGGATCGACCGCAGCGCCGAGGCGAAGGTGAGGCCGGCCTTGACGTTGAGCTGAACCTGGTTGATGCCCTTGATGCGGAGCTCGACAGGGTCCTCGACCGTGATGATGTTCTTCTCGGGGTTGTTGAGCGCGGCGAGCGTCGCATAGAGCGTCGTGGTCTTGCCCGAACCTGTCGGCCCGGTCACCAGGATGGTCCCGTAGGGCCGGTGGAAGATCTTCTCGTAGATCTCGAGCAGATCGGGGTCGAAGCCCAGGTCCTCGAAGCCGAGCACGACATTGGACTTGTCGAGGACCCGCATGACCACTTTCTCGCCGTAGATCGTGGGCAGGGTGGCCATGCGGAGGTCGATGGGACGGTTGCCCACCGTGAGCGAGATCCGGCCGTCCTGGGGCAACCGGTGCTCGGCGATGTTGATGTCCGCCATGACCTTGAGGCGAGTGGTCACCGCCGAGGCGATCGCTCTCGGTGCGGTGGAGATGTCATGGAGGACTCCGTCGATGCGGTACCGGATGCGCAGGTTCTCCCCCGTCGGCTCGACGTGGATGTCCGACGCCCGTTCGTTGAGGGCCTGGAGGACCAGGAGGTTCACGTAGCGGACGATGGGGGCGTCGTCGACGATGGCCTGGATGTTGCCGAGGTCCTCGTCGCCCAGGTCCTCGAAGTCCGATGCCGCCGCGGTGGCCACCTCGCTGGCGTCCCCGCCCTGGTGGTAGGCCTTGTCGATGAAGGCGCTGATCTGCGACCGGGTGGCGACAACGGTGACGAAGTTGCGGCCGATGATCGTGCGCAGGTCGTCCATGGCGAACACGTCGGTGGGGTTGGAGGCCGCCACCACGGGGACGCCGTCGCGCAGCGCCATGACGAGCACGTTGTGGTGCCGCGCCGTGGCCTCGGGAAGGTGGTACGCGGCGGCGAAGTCGACGCTCTGGACGTCGAGGTCGACGAATTCCAGGCCCATCTCCTGAGCCATGCCCCACATGAGGTCCGCCTCGGTCACGAGGCCCCGCAGGGTCAGGATCCGCGCGATGGCCTGGCCGGTGCGCTCACGCTCCTCCAGGACCTCCGACATGTCCTCGAGCGAGACGCGCTCTCCTTCGACGAGGACCCGGGCCAGGGGTGGGAACCCGGCGAGCCCCTCAGGGACCCCGTCGGCCTCCGAGACCTCGACGTTCTGCTCGAACTCTCCGACGACCTCGTCGACGAGGTCGGCCGCCAGCACCATGTCGGCCACCGGCTCGCCACCGGAGTGCTCGGGTTGCGTGGGCTCGGGGACGGCGGCGGGCTCGGGTACGACGGCGGCTACGAGGCCTGCGTCCTCTCCCGTTCCTTCCTCGGCCACGGCCATGGCAGCAGGGGGGTTCCCCACCACCGTGGAGGACCCCAGCGACGTGTCGATGGCTTCGAGCGCGGCGGCAAGGACGTCCTCGGGGCGTTCGGGTTGCTCCGGCTGTGGCGCCGCGCCCGGGGCGGAGGCCACCGACGCCTTCGACGGCGTCGACGCGGCGGGCGCAGGAGCGGCGGAAGGAGCCTTCGCAGCCGGGGCCGCGGGTGTCAACGGTGGCAGCGGCGGCAGGGGCGGCATCGGTGGAGGCGGAGGGGGGGGCGGGGGCGTGGCGGACCCTGGCTCGGTCTCGGTCGGAGCTTCAGGTGCAGTCGCCACCGACTGCCCGTTGACCCGTGGGCCCGTTCCGTTCGACGTCTCTGCCGGGGCGCGCTGCTTGGAACCCGGCGGTGACGACTTGCGCTTGTCCTTCTCCCCGTAGACGAGGGACAGGCACTCGTCGATCTGCTCGTCGCTGGCCACCACGGCCACGAACTCGCGGCCGATCACGGCCCGGAGGTCGTCCATGGCCACGACGTCGGCAGGGTTCGAGGTGGCCACCACCGGGGCACCGAACCGACGCCCGATGGGAACGACGTGGTGCTTGCGCGCCACCGCGAGAGGTACCACCGCCGACACCGAGGCGTCCACGTTGAATCGCTCGAGATCCACGAACTCGAGGTGGTGTGCGTCCGCGAGCATCCGGACGGCATCCACGTTGCTCATGCTTTGATGCATCGGCACGTAGCCAGCCCGGATTGAACGCCGTCGGTGGCGATCAGACGCCCGCCCTGAGCACCCGGGGCCCGGGGGTGATCGTGCTAGCGTGACCGCCTTGTGAATGACCGGGTACCTCGTGACCTTTTCCCTGGTCAGAGGCACAGTTGGTAGTCAGGATCGTCGGGGAGGCGGTCGCCTCCGACGCCCGTGTCCCGGTCACGATCGTGGCGGCTGTGGCCGGGCTGGCCATCGGGTCCTTCCTCAACGTCGTGGTGTACCGGGTGCCCCGTGCCCTGTCGATCGTCCGTCCCGGGTCGTCGTGCCCGTCGTGCGGCACCGCCATCGGCAGCTGGGACAACGTGCCGGTGGTGTCGTGGCTGGTGCTGAGGGGCCGGTGCCGGCACTGCGGCGAGCCGATCTCGGCCCGCTACCCCGTGGTGGAGCTGGTCACGGGTGTGCTCTTCGCCGCCGTGGCCTGGGCGCTCGGGCCCCACTGGGGCGTCGCGGGCATGTGCGTCCTGGGTGCCACCCTGCTGGCCCTGGCCACCATCGAGATCGACGGGCTCGCGCCCCCGGTGTCGGTCGGGCTCGTCGGCGCCGGTGTGGGAGCGGTGCTGCTGTCGGCCGCGGCAGTGGCCGACCGGCGCTGGTGGCATCTGGGCGGGATGGCGATCGGGATCGCCGCGGCGGGGTGCGTCGTGGTGGCAGGAACCGCCATCGTCACCCGGCGCCGTGCCACGTCGACCGGACTGTGGGCGGTGGTCCCTGCCGGGGCCGTGATGGGGTGGGTCGGAGGCTTCGGAGCCGGCGTCGGCGTGTCGGCGTCGGCAGTGTGCCTCGTGGGTCTCTCGGTCTTGCTCCGAGCGCGCCCGCACCACGGGGACGCACGTCGGTTCGGTGGTGTCGCGCTCGCTGTCGCCCTCGGCAGCGCCGCGGCGGTGATCAGTGCCTTCGCAGCAGGGAGCCCTGTCGGGCGCTGAACGCCGGACTCAGGACGCCGCGGCGGAGACGAAGCCGCGGCCCGTCTGCACGATCCCCATGCGCTCGAGCCTCACCTTGAGGTCGTGGGGGTTCGACGCCGCGTTCATCGCTTCGCGGAGATCGATGACCTCGTCGCGCAGCAGCTCGGCCAGCGACTGGTCGAAGGTCTGCATCCCGTAGTACTCGCCCTCGGCCATGATCTCATTGATGTCCGACGTCTGCACTGGGTCGAGGATCGCCTGTTGGATGCGCCCGTTGACCACCATGATCTCGAGCGCGGGACACGGCCCTTGCCGTCCGCGCGCGGGATGAGCCGCTGACAGATCGTCCCCGTCAGCGCCCCTGCCAGGCTCACGCGAACCTGTCCCTGCTGGTGCGGTGGGAAGAAGTCGACGATCCGGTTGACGGTCTCGGTCGCCGTCGTGGTGTGCAGCGTCGAGAACACGAGGTGCCCGGTCTCCGCCGCCGTCAGTGCGGTGTGCACGGTCTCGGGGTCACGCATCTCACCGACCAGGATCACGTCGGGGTCCTGGCGCAAGATCGTGCGCATGGCCGAGCTGAAGGTGTCGGTGTCGAACCCGACCTCACGTTGGTCGATGGCGGCCATGTCGTCTTTGTGCAGATACTCGATGGGGTCCTCGATGGTGATGACGTGGCACGACCGCACGTGGTTGATGTGGTCCACCATGGCGGCCAGCGTGGTGGTCTTGCCGGAGCCGGTCGGACCCGTCACGAGCACGAGGCCGCGGTGATGTTCGCTCAGGCGGCGAACGACGTCGGGGAGACCGAGCTCGTCGAAGCTGGCCGCTGTGGTCCGCACCCGTCGCATGGCGAGGGCCACCGAAGACCGCTGGTAGAACGCATTGGTCCGGAAACGCCCGAGGCCGGGCACGCTGTACGCGAAGTCGGCCTCGTGCCGCTCTTCGAAATCCTCGGCGATCTTGGCCGGCATGATCTCACGCGCCAGAGCGAGGGTGTCCTCTTCGGTGAACTCCGGCTCGTCCTCGAGGGTGCGCAGGAGTCCGTCGACGCGGACGCGCGGAGGGGCGCCGGCCTTGATGTGCATGTCCGAGCCGTCGAGGTCAGCCAGGATGTGAAGCAGTCGGTCGAGGTTTTCGTGGTTCATGGAGGGCTCAGTCTAAACGACCTCCCTCGTTACTCCAACCGTTTTCGTGGCGAATTCAGCGCTCTTCGTGGCATAAATCCGATCCTGCAGGCAGGGGATATGGGACTTCCGACCCAGATCCGCACCGTCGGGGAACGGGGTCGTTGACCCCGGACCGTGCACGCGTCAAGGTCATGGCCAGAGATCCACGCCGGCGGGTCGCGAGGGACGACGAGGCGATGCAAGGACCGGAGATGCCAGCCAACGAGCTCAAAGCGGCGGAACCTGCATCGCCGGCGCGGCGCGACGGCCCTCTGGTCCTGTCCGACGTGTACCTGCTCACCGCGGAAAGCCAGGGCAAGACCGCGGTGCCCGGCCTGACGGTCCAGCTCGACGGGTCGGGCCTCACCGTGCGCAAGCCGGACGGGACGACGGGGGCCTTCGTGGCCTGGTCAGAGGTGTCGGGACTGGTCGCCGACAGGAGGATGCGGACGCCGGCGGGGAGCCAGGGCGTCGTCCTCGAAGCCGTCACCACGTCCCGGACCCACCGGTTCGTGGTCCCGAGCGACAATCCCGAAGGACTCCGCCATGAGATCGCTCAGCTGGCGGGCACCATGGTGACTCCGAGCACGGTGTCGCGCCCGGGGGGCACGGGGCGGTCCGGTGTTCTCGCGGGGGCACTCGCCGTCGTCATCGTGGCCGGTATCGCGCTTGCTGTGCTGGTCGCGACCGGTGCCGTGAAGTTTTGAGCCATCCGGCACCTCCGACGAAGCGTGGCGAGCCAGCCACGGTTTCCCGATCGTCACACAATCGCAATACCGTTGAGGGTTGATCGTCGCGCTTTTGGGCGATGATCCTCGCATGGAACCGCTCGTTCTGGAGTCTTGTCACAGCACCTGGCTCTTCGATACCGACCGGATGCGCTTCCGTCGCGTCCTGAAGGGCCTGGATCTCGACAGCCACCCTGCCTCCACCGGCTGGCGCCCCTACTTCGGGCTGGACATCGACCCCGTGTCGGAATCGTTCGTGGTCTTGCTCAACCCGGAAGGCACGCGTCTGCTCAGGTCTTGGCGCCACGTGGAGCACTGCGCGCAATGTGGAGGAGAGGCGACCGGCGAGCTGTCCCTCGACGATCTCCGGAGCGCCGCCCGCGCCTGACGAGGTTCCCGGTCCCACTCGGCCCGGGCTGAAGGCTCTTCCCGAACCCGCATCGGACTTTCTGCCTCGGTGGTCGGCTGACTACGCTTCCTCCTGGTCTTGTTGCCATTGGGCAGGTTGGCCGTAGGCGGTCGGGGGCCCAGCTCCGGGATCTCGACGCGCCGACAACGGCTGCCGGGTCATCAGGGGGAAGAACCCGGGCATGACAATCGAGAACGGTCACCACACAGCGCAGCCGTCGTCGGCTGATCTCGTCCGATCGATGGCCTCGTCCTCCGCCGAGCTGTGGCAGGAGATCCTCGGACGGCTCCGGGTGGTCCAGGAGAGCCAGGCCAACCTGGCCGGATCGATCGAATCCCTCGGTCTCATGGTGCGAGACGCCCTGGGCCCCGAGGCAGGCGCCGACCTCGGGAGACCCGGCCTCGCTGCGCTCCTCGACGGGCCGGGGACCCCGCCCTCCCCGCCGCCCGCCGGTGCGCCCGCGGCGGGCGAAGGTGCCCGGACCGGTGCACGAGTCGATTCCGCGCAATTGGGTAGTGCCTCGGTCATGGACGGCGTGCCGGGGTCGCCACCGCCGGACGGCGGCGGTCCCCGATTCAAGGACTCGGCCGCTCCTGCCGACAGTGTCATCACGTGCGTCGAGGCCTCGGCGCAGCGGGCATGGAGCGGAGCGGCAGACGTGCCAGAACCAGCGGTGGAGACAGACGTATCCGAACCAGTGTTCTACGTTCCTCCGTTCGAAGAGGAAGTCCTTCCCGCCACCTCGGTGGCGGAGCTCAGCGCCAGTGCCCTCGACGCCGTGCTGGGCACCGAATTCGGTCCCGGGCACGCTCAGGTTCCC
Organism: uncultured Acidimicrobiales bacterium; assembly: GCA_963848335.1. Classification (GTDB taxonomy): domain Bacteria; phylum Actinomycetota; class Acidimicrobiia; order Acidimicrobiales; family UBA8190; genus Chersky-840. The sequence goes on along the minus strand of CAWKDD010000001.1, from coordinate 195,460 downwards.
GGTTCCGCCACCTCCTCGGTCACCGGGAGCGACGCCGAACCCGAGGTCCCCACCGCGCACGCCGATACCAGGGCGCCGGACCCTGATCCGGTCGGGCGCCCGGCTGCCGACCCCGCACCACCGCGGGTGGCGCCGACGACGGACCACAACAAGGTCCTCGACATCTTGCTCGGGACGTCGCGCTCGACCGAGGGCGCCCAGTCGAACTTCGACACCCGTGAGACCCCGAGCGCCACGGCCTCGAACGCGACCGCGCCGGCTCCGCCTGCTGCGTCGCCGGAGTCGACCATCGTCATGGCCTCGCCCCCGGTCGGGTCCGTCTTCGCCGAAGCGGCTCCGCCTCTTCAGCCGCCGCCCGCGCCGGTCTTCACCCAAGCACCTCCGCCTCCGCCACCGCCGCCACCTCCGCCGCCGCCGACGCCGCCGCCTCCGCCTCCGCCCCCTGCACCAGGGGTCTTCGTGACCCTGGACCCGCCCCACCCCGCCGCACCGGTGGCACCCTCGGCGACCGCGACACCTGCTCCGGGAAGCCCCGCCGGGTTCTCCTTCGGCGAGGCGCCGTCGGTCGATGTCGGAGCTCCTTCGGCTGCACCTATCGCCGCGCCGTACTCGTCGCCCGACAACTCAACGTCGGCAACGCCTCCGGTCCACGGCAACGGGAGCGATCCCAGCGCCGCATCGGCGTACGCCGAGACCGAGGAGGACGTCTCGCTGGGGACGACGGACCCTCAGTTTTCGTCGGCGGCGTCGATGGCCACCGAGATCCTCGCGGTCTCGCCCGAGATCCCCATGGTCGAGGCTCCGGACGAGACCGAGTCGGAGCTGATCACCAAGGACGTCACCCTGATCGCCCGCGGGCGCAAGAGGCGGTTCCGCCTTCACTGAGTCGAGGCTCGGGAGCTGAGTCCCGACCCCTCGGGGCATCGATGGCCCGCCCGCTCGGGGCCGCGGGAACGGCCCCGGGGTCTACAGCGCCGGTCGCCGCCAGGTGCCGACGCTGCCGCCGGTCTTCTCCCACAGCGCCAATTCCCCGACGCTCATGGAGCGGTCCGACGACTTGCACATGTCGTAGATCGTCAGGGCGGCCACGGTGCAGGCCGTGAGCGCCTCCATCTCGACGCCGGTGCGGTCCACCGTCTCCACCTGCGCCTCGACCTCCACGAAGTTGTCGCCGATGGTGAAGTTCACGTGGATCCCCCCCACCAGGAGGGGTCTGCACATCGGGATCAGATCCGGCGTCTTCTTGGCGGCCTGGATCCCGGCGATGCGGGCCGCCCCCAGCACGTCGCCTTTGGTGATGGCGTTGCTGGCCACCTTGGCCGTCGTCTCGGGCGCCATCATGACCTTGCAGCGGGCGAGGGCCCTGCGGTGAGTCGGCTCCTTCGGAGTCACGTCCACCATGCGGGCGCCACCGAGGGGATCGAGGTGCGTCAGGCTTCGGTCGACCACGCCGGAAGTCTACGTCACCAGGGCCTTCCCCCGTCCTGACCGACCCCCGAAGGAGCGACAACCCGAGCCACGGCGGTAGACTTGGCAGTCAAAGGTGACGAGTGCCAAAGGGGGCCTCCCCGGCGTCGGAAAGGATCCAGGACGCGCATGCCGACCTACGAGTACCAGTGCAAGGCCTGCGGCCAGCATCACGACGTCGTGCAGAAGTTCGGGGACGATCCCCTGACCGAGTGCCCGTCGTGCGGTGGCACGCTGCGCAAGGTCTTCGGGGCCGTCGGAGTCGTCTTCAAGGGCAGTGGCTTCTACAAGACCGACAGCCGCGCCGCCGACAAGAAGGCCGACAAGTCCAAGTCCGACAAATCGGAGAAACCGGACAAGACCGAGAAGTCCGACACCAAGGTGGCGGCCTCTGGCGACTCGGGCTCCTCGGGATCGAAGCCCTCAGAGTCATCGGGCTCGAGCTCGGCACCGAAAGCGGAGGCCAAGACCTCCACCGGATCGGCTGCCGCCGCCTCCTGAGCCCGATCCCCGGTCCGGCCTGGCTTCTCCCGGCCTACGAAGCCGCCACGGGAGGACGCCTCACGAACCGCTCAGCGCCATCCCGTCGATGGCCAGCGTCTGGCCGGCAGCGACACCGGGGAGCCACTCGACGTCCGAACCGATGTGCAGCACGGACTGCAGCATGCGTTGCAAGGTGGACGCGATGGTGACCTCCCGGACGGGCTCGGCCAACGCGCCGCCCCGGATCATGAGCCCTTCGGCTCCCACCGAGAAGTCGCCGCTCACCGGGTTGACCCCCGAGTGCACTCCGGTGATCGACTGGACGAAGAGGGCCTCTCCGATCTCGCCCAGGATGTCCTGAGCCCCGAGCGTCCCCGGCGAGAGCAGGAGCGCTCGGCACCCCGAAACGGGCGTCGTGGCATAACCGCCGCGCACCGCCGAGGCGGTCGACATCACCCCCGCCCGCCGGGCGGCCGTGGTGTCGAAGACGAAGCCGCGCAGCACTCCCTTCTCGATCAGCACATTGCGCCGGCAGGCGAGGCCCTCGGCGTCGTGGGTCGACGCCCCGAAAGCGCGCGGATCGGTGGGGTCGTCGACCAACACCAGCGACGGGCCCGCCACCTCCTCCCCGATGCGGTCGGCGAAGAACGAGCGGCCCTTGGTGACGGCTTCGCCCGACAGCGCAGAAGACACGATGGCCAGCACCGTGGACGTCACCCGCGGATCGAGAACCACCGCGCACCGCCCCGAGCGCGCCTTGGTGGCCCCCAGCATTCGCGTGGAGCGCTCCACGGCGTCGGCGACCGCCTTGTCGAGGTCGAGTGCTCCGGGGCCCCGAGCCGCGGAGAAGCCCACGCCGGTCTGGCTGTCGGCCTCCTCGCCGGCGATGGCCTCCACTGCCAGGCTGCACACGGTGCGCCGGGCCGTGGCGGTGATCCCCCTCGAGCTGGCCACGGCGGCTTCGGCCGCCATGTCCCCGTAGTCGGCAAACGCGACCTGACGCACCCGCGGATCGGCGGCGCGCGCACGGCGCTCGAGCTCGAGCGCCATGTCGACCTTGGCCGCGCTGGGGGTCCGTGTCACCTCGTCGTCCCACAGGTCCAGTGAGGCCGGGGCCACCCCGTCGGGGTCGGCCAGGCCGACGTGCTCGTCCGATGTGGCGAAGGTGGCGTTGTCCCGAGCGTCGGCGAGGGTCTGCCTCAGCACCGCCTCCTCCAGAGTCCCCGCGTAAGCAAATCCCTGGCGCCCACCGACCACGACCCGGATGCCGACCCCGGCCGACGCCGCCGAGGACACGGACTCCACCTCGCCCTCGTAGGCACGCACGTCGGTCTCCACCCCGCGCGACACGTAGACCTCGAGCTCCTCGCCGTCCTTGGCGGCACCCGCCACGCGCACGGCCAGCTCGAGGAGCTCACCCTCGGTCGCCGGGGCCCGGACCGCCTGGCTCACGGTGTCAGTCACCGGCCGTCCCCCCGATCGTCACCCCGGTGATCCTCAAGGTGGGCTGGCCACATCCGACCGGCACGCTCTGGCCGTCCTTTCCGCACGTGCCCGGGCCCATGGCGAAGTCATTGGCCACGGCGTCGATCCGACGGAGGACCTCGGGGCCGTTGCCGATGAGGTTGGCGTCCCTCAGGGGCTCGGTGATGCGTCCGTCTTCGATCAGGTACGCCTCGACGGTGCCGAACACGAAGTCGCCCGTGGTGGTGTTGACCTGGCCGCCGCCGAGCTTGGCGACATAGACGCCCGTCGGGGTCTGGGCGAGGATCTCGTCGGGCTCGGCCTCGCCGTTCAGGAGAAAGGTGTTCGTCATCCTGACCATGGGCAGGTCGCGGTAGCTCTGACGCCGACCGTTGCCCGAGGACTCGCGGTTCGCCTTCCGGGCGCGCAGGAAGTCCCACATGTAATCGGTGAGCACGCCGTTCTCGATGAGGACGTTGCGCCGGGGGAGGTTGCCCTCGTCGTCGACGGCGAAGCTGCCCCACTCCCGACCGAGGGTGCCGTCGTCGACCAATGTCACGAGCGGGCTGGCCACCTGCTCGCCCACCTGGCCCACGTACACCGACGCGTCCTTGGCGATGTGGTCCGCCTCGAGGCCGTGGCCGCAGGCCTCGTGGAACAAGATTCCGCCGCTACCCGACTCCAGGATGAGGGGCACCTCCCCGCTCGGCGCCGGACGCGCCGTGAGCTTGACCAGGGCGCGACGTGCCGCGGTGGCGGCGACTTCGCGCACGTCCACGGTGTCGAACAACTCGAACCCCACCGTGAATGCGCTGGACTCATAACCGGTCTGCATGCCGGTGTCGCCGACCGCCACGCACGACACGCTGAAGCGCGTGCGGACCTGGTCGTCGGCGACCAGAAATCCGTCGCTGTTGGCGACCTGGATGCGCCGCCTCCCGTCGCCGTAGGAGGCCGACACCTGCGAGATGGCGTCCCCACTGGCCCGTGCCGCCTCGTCGGCCTGGGCCAGGAGCTCGATCTTGCGAGCCTTGGGGACCCCCTCGGGCAACGTGACGATGTCGTTGATTCGCTGCGGGGTGCGCTGCTCGAGTGCCACCGTGCGCCCGGCTCCGCCCTGCCGGGCTACGGCGGCGGCGGCTTCGGCCGCGGCCAGAAGCCCGTCTTCGGACAGGTCTGCGGTGTGTGCGTACCCGGTGGTCTCCCCGACCACCACCCGGATCCCCGCACCGCGGTCGCGACCTGACGACAGCTCCTCCACCCGTCCGTCGTCGAGCACGGCCGAGGTCGACTGGCGGTCCTCCACGAACACCTCGGCGAAATCCCCGCCCCGGCGCAGCGCCGCACCGAGCACGCGCTCGACGACGGGAGTCTCCACGAGCAACCCTGTGCCCGGGCCTTTCTCGCTCACCCGACAGCTCTCCTTTCGCGGACCGGGTCCCTCCCCGGACCGGGACCGAGGTCCGAGGACCTCCACCCCGAGGACCACCCCCGTGGGCGACGCACCTCGGCTTCGGCTTCGTCTTCTGGGGTGGTCCCGGCTTGGACCGATCGCGCAGACCGCCGGCCGTGTGGCCGGCGGCGCCTTACTTTTCGTATCGTACCGCCGTGCCCGTCGAGCCCGGCCTGAGCGCCCAGGTGTCCCTCGTGGTCGCCGAGCAGGACACGGCGCTGTCCCTGGGTTCGGGGGATGTCCCGGTGCTGGCCACGCCCCGGATCGTCGCCCTGTGCGAGGAGGCGGCATGTCTGGCCGTGGCGGAGAGGCTCGGTGAGGGCCGCACCAGCGTCGGGGTGCGCGTCCGGTTCGACCATCTGGCCCCGGTCCGCACCGGTTCCACCGTCGTGGCCGAAGCCACCCTCGAGAAGGTGGAGGGGCGGCGCTTGGTCTTCACCGTCACCGCCACCGACGCCGCCGGTCTGGTCGGCGCCGGGAAGGTGATGCGCGTCGTGGTCGACAGAGGGGAATTCCTCGCCAAGGCCCGTTGACGCGAGCCACTCGAAGCGTCACACCTCGGGTCAGCTGTCAGACCTGGCGTCCGAGGACGTTGCCGAGGACTCCCCCGACCATGCCGCCGGCGGCCGCGTCCCGCCCGGAGTCGTTGCCCCCGAGGTACTCCGACAACGCGTGGGCCAGCACCGGCAGCGGCATCGACTGCAACCAGATGCTGCCCGGTCCCGTGAGCGAGACGAGATGGTGCCCGTCGGCTCCGAAGTAGCGGTTGACGATCCCCGGCAGTCGGATCACCGAGAAGGTGACGCTGTCGTTGAAGAGGCCGACGTGGCCCGGGTGGACGAGCAGCGACTGGCCCGCGGCGAGATCGTAGGTGGCGATCTCGCCCGACAGCTCTATCCACGCCTTGCCCTCACCCTCGAGCTTCTGGAGGATGAAGCCCTCACCACCCCACAGACCCCCGCGGAACGACTGCTGCAACGCCACCGACGGGGTGATCCCCGTGGTTCCGCACACCCATCCGCTGCGGTGGACGACGAACCCGTGGCCCGGGCTCACGTCCACGGGGAAGATGCGCCCCGGGACCTTGCTGGCGAAACTGACCATGCCCTGGCCCCCCGTCGCCTCGTAGCGCGTCAGGAGGAGGCCTCCGCCCCCGGCCATGCGCTTCAGGCCTGCCATGATCCCGCCACCCGAACCGGTGTTGGCGGTCTGGGTGAGCTGCATGTTGGCCGTCATCCACGACAGGTCCCCGTGGGTGGAGATGATGGTCTCACCCGGTTCGAGCACCATCTCCAGGATCGGCATCGTGGTCCCGTTCACGTTGGCCTGCATGGCACGCTCCTCTCGATCCGGGGCCGGCGTCCGCCGACGGACGCCGCCTGCGCGCAGAGTCTGCCCCTCCCCATCAGCGTCCGCCCGTCTTTGGCGGTCGGTGGGCCCGGTCGGCCCCTCCCGGCCTCGCAGGCCTCGTCCTCGGCCCCTCTCACCTGGCCATCTCGGGATCCCGCCACCACCAGCCCGCGCCCCGACGGGGGCGGGGCTAATGCCTCTTCGGCGTGGTCCGCGGTAGCGTGACGCAGGGTCGCCGGTTCGGGCGCCCCCGGAACAGGTGGCCATGCTCCTCGACGACATCCACGAACCCGCCGACCTCCGCGAACTGTCGCAAGAACAGTTGACCGAGCTCGCCGCGGAGATCCGGACGTGCATCGTCGACCGGGTCACGGTCAACGGCGGCCATCTCGGGTCCAATCTGGGTGCCGTGGAGCTGACCCTGGCCGTCCATCGGGTCTTCGACTCCCCGCGAGACGTCATCCTGTGGGACACCGGGCACCAGACCTACGTCCACAAGCTCGTCACCGGGCGCAAAGACGCCTTCGCCACGCTGCGCCAGCCCGGAGGGATGTCGGGGTACCCCTCGCGTGCCGAGTCGCCCCACGACTGGATCGAGAACAGCCACGCCTCGACGGCGCTCAGCTACGCCCACGGCATCGCCATGGGACTGCAGCACCGCGGTGAGCACGACCGACGGGTGGTGGCGATCCTCGGCGACGGGTCACTCACGGGAGGCATGGCCTACGAAGCGCTCAACAACCTCGGGCATGCCGGCACCCGCGTCGTCATCGTGCTCAACGACAACGGCCGGTCGTACGCGCCCACGATCTCCCGGCTCTCCGCCGGTCTCACCCATCTGCGCCTGAGCCCTTCATACGTCCACGCCCGCGAGCGGGCCCGCCACGTCCTGCGCGCCATCCCCGGGTTGGGTGGGCTCGCCTACTCGAGCCTCCACGGGGTCACGAGCGCGGTGCGCGAGATCGTCACCCCCCACACCTTCTTCGAGGCTCTGGGGGTCCGCTACGCCGGCCCCATCGACGGCCACGACATCGCCGGCATGGAGCAGGCCCTCGCGCACGCCACCGAATGGGGCGGACCGATCGTCGTCCACGTCCTCACCCAGAAAGGGCGGGGGTACGCTCCCGCCGAGGAGGACGAGGTCCAGCGCCTCCACGACTTCAAGGTGCAGCCCACCGCCGTCGCCCCCTCGGCCTCCATCGCCCCGGCGACCTACACCGACGCCTTCACCCGCGCCGTGCTCGACGCCGCCCGGCGGCACCCCGAGGTCGTGGCCATCACGGCGGCCATGCCCGGGCCCACGGGCCTCCTCCCGTTCCAAGCCGAGTTCCCCGACCGGTTCCTGGACGTGGGCATCGCCGAGCAACACGCCGCCACGGCCGCCGCCGGCATGGCCATGGCAGGACTGCGGCCTGTCGTCGCCATCTACTCCACCTTCTTCAGCCGCGCCTTCGACCAGGCCAACCTCGATGTCGGGCTGCACGGCCTCCCGGTGGTCTTCGCCCTCGATCGCGCCGGCATCACCGGTGACGACGGGCCGAGCCACCACGGCGTCCTCGACATGTCCCTCACCCTCTCCATCCCGGGGATGACCGTCTTCGCCCCCTCCTCGGCCCAGGAAGTGGGGGTGATGCTCGAGGAGGCGCTCAGCCTGGCGGGCCCCTCGGCCATCCGTTTCCCCAAGACACCGGCCCGTCAAGCGCGCGACGGCGTCGTGGGCCGGGGCCTCTCGGCGCGCCGGATCCACCGGGGCGACGGCACCGTGTGCCTGCTGGCGGTGGGCAAGATGGTCGAGGCGGCCGAGGAGGCAGCGGGCAAGCTGGCCACCGAGGGCGTCGACGCCACCGTGTGGGACGTCCGGGTGGTGTCTCCCCCCGACCCGGCCATGCTCATCGACGCCGCTGCGCACGGCCTGGTGGTCACCGTGGAGGACGGCATCCGCGTGGGGGGAGCGGGCACGTTCCTCGCCGACGCCATGCGCCGGCTGACCGAGATCACCCACCCCCTTCCCCCCCTGTGCGTGCTGGGGGTGCCCTCGCGCTACATCCCCCAGGGCAAGCCCGACGGGATCCTCGCCGACCTCGGCCTGGACGGCCCCGGCATCGCCGCCGCCGTTACCGAGGCGCTGGTCACCGAGCGCGACCGCCTGCAGCTCTCGTGACCGGCCCTGGCCCGGCCGGGACCGCGTCCTTCGACGCCGCCTCTCCTCCTGGTTCTCCTTTTGGCCCCTCGACTCCCCCCGGTTGTCCCCTCGACGGGAACTTGTTCTAGTTTGGGTCTCGTGGACTTCAACCTCGCCGACCTGTTCGAGGCCGCCGCCGACGCCTTCCCCGACCGCGAGTACCTCGTCACCGACGGCCGGCGGGTCACCTACCGGCAGATGGAAGAGCGCGCCAACTGCCTCGCCCATCACCTCGCCTCGGTGGGCGTGGGTCCCGGGGACCACGTCGGCATCTACGCGCTCAACAGCGTGGAGTGGGTGGAGACGGCCTGGGCCGTGTTCAAGCTGCGGGCGGTGTGGATCAACATCAACTTCCGCTACGTGGAGGACGAGCTGCGCTACCTGTTCTCCAACGCGGATCTGGTCGCCCTCGTGCACCAGCGTCAGTTCTCCCCCCGGGTGGCGGCACTGCTGCCCGAGCTCCCCGACTTGCGCCACGTGATCGTGATCGACGACGACAGCACGGAGACCGATCCGCGCCACGACGCCGTCGACTTCGAACAGGCGCTCGCCGGCGGGTCCCCCGAGCGCGACTTCCCACCGAGGTCGGGCGACGACCTCTACATCCTGTACACGGGGGGGACCACCGGCATGCCCAAGGGCGTGGTGTGGCCTCACCGCAACGTCTTCTACGCTCTCGGCGGGGGGATCGACGCCCTCACCGGCGTGCGCATGGACCGGCCCCAGCAGATGGTCGAGAAAGGGTTGGCAGCCGGAGGCCAGCTCACCTTCCTCCCCATCGCCCCGCTCATGCACGGCGCGACGCAGTGGGGCGTCATGGGCCAGAGCTTCGTGGGCAACAGGATCTGCCTCGTGCCCAAGTTCGATCCCCACGAGGTGTGGGCCATGATCGAGCGCGAGAAGGTCAACATGGTCATGATCACCGGCGACGCCATGGGCAAGCCCCTCGTCGAGGCGCTCGCCGAGCCCGGGGCTTCCTACGACCTGTCGTCGCTGATCGGCATCACCTCGACGGCGGCGTTGTTCTCGCCGGCGGTCAAGGACGCCTTCTTCACCCAGTTCCCGAACCTGGTGATGACCGACGCCGTCGGGTCCTCGGAGGCCGGCAACAACGGCATCTCGATGATCAAGCCCGGCGGAACGGCCATGAAGAGCGGCCCCACCGTCTCCTCGACCGGCGGCACAGTCGTGTTCGACGAGAACCTCGAGCCGGTGAAGCCCGGATCGGGGGTGATCGGCAAGATCGCCCGCTCCGGCGACATCCCCATCGGCTACTACAACGACCCCGTCAAGAGCGCCGAGGTGTTCATCACCGTCGACGACAAGAAGTTCGTGATGCCCGGCGACTTCGCCACCGTGGAGGCCGACGGATCGGTGACGCTTCTGGGCCGGGGTTCGATCTGCATCAACTCCGGGGGCGAGAAGATCTTCCCCGAAGAGGTCGAGGCCGTGGTCCGGTCGCATCCCGATGTCATGGATGCCATCGTGGTGGGTGCGCCCGACGAGCGTTTCGGCCAGCGGGTGGCGGCCATCGTCGAGCCCCGTCCCGGACGCGCCGCCCCGTCGCTCGAGGTCGTCCAGGAGCACTGCCGCCAGCACGTGGCGGGCTACAAGGTGCCGCGGCAGCTGCACGTGGTGGACAAGATCGAGCGCTCTCCGAGCGGCAAGCCCGACTACCCCTGGGCCAACACCATCGTCACCTCGCAGCCACCGGCGGGTTGACCCCCGTCCCGTGACGCGCTGAGCATGCCTGTCACGCTCGCCGAGCTCGTGGGCGGGGGCAGGGCCGCCGTGCTCACCATGGAGGTCCAACGGGGCGTGGTGGGAGACCTGTCGAGCTTCCCCGAGCTCGCCGCCGCCGCCCGGGATGTCGGCGTGATCGACAACACGGCACGCCTCATCGGCGCGGCACGCGCCGCCGAGGTCCCCGTGGTGCACTGCACGGCCGGGTTCCGGCCCGACCGGCGCGGCTCGGCCGCCAACGCTCCGCTCATCTCCGCCATGCTGCGCCGGCCCCAGCACCTCGTCGACGGCACTCCGGCGGTGGAGCTCGTCCCCGAGCTCGGTCCTGGGCCCGACGACCTGTTCTCACACCGTTCGCACGGAGTGTCGCCCTTCCTCGGTACCACCCTCGATCCCACGCTGCGCGCCCTCGGGGTCGGCACCGTGGTGGCGACGGGCGTGTCACTGAACCTCGGGATCGTGGGGCTCGCCGTCGAGGCGGTCAATCTCGGGTACCGGGTGGTGGTGGTGCGCGACGCGGTGTGCGGTGTCCCTGCCGAGTACGCCGAGGCGGTGCTCCGCCACACCCTCTCCCTGGTGGCGATGTCCGCCACGACCGACGAGGTGATGGCTGCATTCTCGTGACCGGGGCGCCATGTCGGATGCGGTCGCGTGCATGCCGGACCGCCGCCGCATGTGCCGACCCCGGGGGGGCCGAGGGTGACACAGCAGCGGCGACCCGACCAAGCGCCGGCACCAACGAGGACCCGCCTCAGGCGACAACGCTCGAGCCCCCCGCACTGACGCACAGGGCGACCGGGGACGAGGCTAGTTCGTCCGTGGACGTGATTTCCGGGACGCTCGGAGGGCCGGGCGGTACTCGGTAGTGTCTCGCCCCGTGTCGAGCACGTCGTCGAGTGCCTGGGCCGAGGACGCGCTCGCACCCTTGAACCCCGCGCTCCAGGTCGTGATGCGGCGCGTGCTGTCTCGCACCGGTGTCGACGTCACCGAAGCCTCCTCCCGCCGGGCGTGCCTGGTCGTGGCGCCCCACCCCGACGACGAGACGCTCGGTGCCGGCGCGACCATCATGCGTAAGATCCGGGCCGGCACTCCCGTGCACCTGGCGGTCGTCACCGACGGGAGCAAGTCCCCGTCGGGAGATCCGGCCCAGGTGACCGCGCTGCGCAGTGCCGAGCTGGCCGCCGCCTGCGACGTCCTGGGCCTGTCCCCGCGCCACGTCACCCGGCTCCCCTTCGTCGACGCCGAGCTCGCCGGCGAGGGGGAGGCCCTGACCGAGGCCATCGCCGGGGTGGTGGGCGCCGTCAGGCCGGTGGAAGTGCTGGTCACGGCCGAAAATGATCCCCACGAGGACCACGCTCTGGTCGGGGCAGCCACACGGCGGGCCCTGGCCGGAAGCGGGATCAGGCTGCTCACCTACCCCATCTGGCAGTTCGATCGACCCATGCGCCTGTGGCAGCAGTGGCGTGGCGGGCGTCCCGAGCTGGTTCGCACCGACGGGTACCGGGAACGCAAGCGCCGAGCTGTGGGCGCCTATCGGTCGCAGATGGCGGCTCGCAACGACGACCCTGAGGGCCTCAGGCCCAACTTCCTCCCGAACTTCGACCGGCCCTACGAGCTGTTCTTCCCGGTGGCCGTCCCGGCCCGGGACGATCGCAGGCGGTGACGAGCTCGCTCAGGCGCCTGTGCCGACCTGCGCCTCGCGCTGGCGGGTCGTGCTGTGGACGGGGTCCTTGTCGAACCGGGGGAGGACGTGCTTGCCGAAGGTGGCCACGGCCTCCTCGCACACCTCGATGGGCATGGATGAGGACAGCATCCCGAAGCTCAACTGGTCGGCACCCGTGTCCGCGAAGCGCTGGATGGAGCGTGCCACCTCGTCCGGGCTGCCCACCGCGATGAGGCCGCTCTCGATGTTCTTCTCGATCTGCTCGGGTGTGGAGTCCGGGATGAGATTGGGCCACTCCGGGACGCCGGGCGGCCGCGGAAAGGTGTCGAGATAGCGGAACACGAGGCTCAGGTGGGTCCCGGTGTCGATGTTGGTGAATGCCTGGCGCGCCCGGCCCCCGTCCTCGAGACACAGCATCTGCGTGGTAATCATGACGTTGTTGTTGACATAGCCGCCGACGGGCTCGGCGTTCTGGATCTCCTTCTTGTACTTCTCGATGAGCGGCGCGAACCCCTCGGGCTTGCCGAAGGCGAAGCACAGGACCCCCAGGCCCTGTCGGGCGGCGAGCTCAAAGGTGCTCGGGCTGCCCGCCGCCACCCACAGGGGGGGATGGGGGTTGGTGTAGGGCTTGGGGAGCACGTTGCGGGAGGGCATGGAGAAGAATTTGCCGTCGTAGGAGTAGTCCTCCTCCTTCCACATGCGGACGATCTGAGGCAGCGTCTCGGCCACCATCTCCCGGGTGAGCTCCTGGTCCTCGATGCCGAAGCCCTTCTGCTCGGTGGTCGACGACCCCCGGCCGGTGCCGAACTCGAAGCGGCCCTCGGAGAGATGGTCCAACATGGCCACCCGCTCGGCGATGCGGGCGGGGTGGTTGGCCGGCGGTGTGAGGTTGAAGATGCCCGATCCCAGGTGGATGTTCTTGGTCTGGGCGGCCGAGAAGGCCATGAAGGACTCGTTGGCCGACAGGTGGGAGTAATCGGTGAGGAAGTGGTGCTCGGAGGACCACGAGTACTTGAACCCCGCCGCGTCGGCGGCCCTGATGTAGGCCAGCTCGTCCATGATCCGGTCGTGCTCGGCCGCCGCGCCGTGTTCCTGGCGGTACTTGGGCAGGAGGCTGACGGCGTTGAAGATCCCGAACTCCATGACCAATACTCCTTCTCGCTCGGTCGGAACGTACCATCTTGCCATCGAAAATGCAACGTGTTCCAATATTGGCGGCAGGCCGGTCGGCCGGCCGACAGGGGTCCTGACCAGGGCCTCGTGACCCGAGCGCCCCACCGAGGACGGCCCCCACCATGGACACGATCGCCGAACTACTGCTGGCTCGAGCCGGGGACGGCCGCCCCGGGATGGTGGCGGCCGACCGGAGGTGGACCTGGGCGGAGGTGGTCGCCGCCAGCGGGGCCCGAGCGGACCTCCTGGCCGAGCGGCGCTCCCCGGGGCCCTTCCATGTGGCAACCCTCCTCGACAACGTGGCCGAGCACGTGTTGTGGCTCGGTGCCGCCGCGTTGTCGGGAGCGGTGGTGGTGGGCGGCAACCCTACCCACCGGGGGTCCGATCTGGCCCGGGACCTGGCCCACACCGAGTGTCAGCTCCTGGTCACTGACCGAGCCCATCTCCCGCTCGTCGACGGGCTCGACCTCGGGGCCGGCATCGACACGGTGTCCGACGCCAGCCCACGGGTGCTGGTGGTGGACGATCCCGGCTACGACACCGTGCTCGAGGCACATAAGGGCGCCGTCACCGCCGACCCGGACGCGACACCAGTCACACCCGAGACCCTCGGCTACCTGATCTTCACCTCGGGCACCTCCGGCGCGCCCAAGGCGTGCCGCTGCACCCAGGGACGCCTGGCTCGCATCGGCACGATCATCGCCCAGATGTTCTCGATCACCGCCGACGACGTCTGCTACGTGTCGATGCCCCTGTTCCACTCGAACGCCCTCATGGCCGGGCTGGCTCCGGCTCTGGCCGCGGGCGCCACCGTGGCTCTTCCCACCGGAGGACGGTTCTCGGCGTCGGGTTTCCTGCCCGATGTGCGTCGTCACGGCGTCACGTACTTCAACTATGTCGGGAAGCCTCTGTCCTACATCCTCGCCACGCCACAGCAGCCCGACGACGCCGACAATCCCCTCGTCCGCGTGTTCGGCAACGAAGGGGCCGAAGCCGACATCGTCCGCTTCGGCGAACGCTTCGGTTGCGTCGTCGTCGACAATTACGGGTCCACCGAGGGCGGCGCCTCGGTGCAGCGGACGCCCGACACCCCCCGCGGTGCGCTGGGCCGGGCGCCGGAAGGGACGATGGTCGTCGACCCTGCCACCGGCCGGGAGTGCCCGGTGGCGCGCTTCGACGCCGACGGCGTGCTCGTCAACTCCGAAGAGGCCATCGGGGAGTTGGTGTCGGCCGGCGGGGCCGGAGGCTTCGAGGGGTACTGGCGCAACGACGAGGCCGAGCTGGCGCGCCTGCGCAACGGGTGGTACTGGACCGGGGACCTGGCCTATCGCGACGCGCAAGGGTTCTTCTACTTCGCGGGCCGTGCCGACGACTGGTTGCGGGTGGACGGGGAGAACTTCGCCGCCGCCCCTGTGGCCCGGGTCCTGGAGCGCCACCCCGACGTGGTCCTCGCCGCGGTGTACGCCGTCCCCGACCCGGTGGTGGGCGACCAGGTCATGGCGGCTCTGCAGCTGCGTCCCGGTGCGGTCTTCGACCCCGGGGAGTTCGCGCGCTTCCTGGCCGGTCAGAGCGACATGGGTACGAAATGGGCGCCGCGCTTCGTGCGCGTGTGCCCGTCACTTCCCGTCACCGCGACGTCGAAGGTGCTCGTGCGCACCTTGCGGGCCGAGCGCTGGAAGACGGTCGATCCGGTGTGGTGGCGGCCCGGGCGGGCCCACGACATGGCGTTTCAGCTCCTCGAAGTGGCCGACGTCGCCGATCTCGAAGAGTCCGTCTTGCATCGTTGACGTCACGACCACGCCACTTCCGTGACCCTGGCCGGTTACGGGACGTTCTCCAGCAGGGCTGAGCCGGACGGGTCGCTGCGCCTCGTGGAGCACCTCAGGATCACCTGACTTCGCAGGCACGGTGCGGTCAAGCCGTACAAAGAGGACCTCGGGCCGGGCAGGCGGACCGGCCGGTCAGAGGGCCGATCTCCCCCCGTCGATGCTGAACACGCTCCCCGTGACAGAACGTGCTTCGTCGGTCATGAGGTGTACCGCTAAGGCAGCCACATCGCCCGCCTGCACGAGCTGACCAAGCGGTACCCCTCGGAGCTGGCGTTCGATGTGACCAGGCACGCCACGCGTCATATCCGTCTCGGTGAGTCCGGGCGCGATCACGTTGACCCGGATGCCTCGCGGCGCAAGCTCGATCGCCAGGCTCCTGGCCATGGCGTGCACGCCGGCCTTCGCCGCCACGTAGGGCAGGAGTCCGGTGCCAGGACGCAGGGCGAGCGACGATCCGGTGGCGAGCAGCAAGCCCCCGTCCGGACCGAAGTGAGGGATAGCGGCGCGGAAGGTGAGCATGACGCCAGTGAGGTCGACGGCCAAGACCCGGTTCCACTCGTCAAGTTCAAGATCTGTTATGGAGGTCGCGGGGGTCAGGATCCCAGCGTTGGCGTGCGCGACGCTGAGCGATCCGAGCTCGCTGACGAGCTCGTCGATGGCCGCGGTAAGGGCGTCGGCATCTGACACGTCGGCGGGCCTGGCTGCTGCGTGCCCACCCATCGTCTTCACCTGATCGACCAACGTCTGCAGAGCGCTGTTGTCGAGACCGACCGCCGCTATGTCGGCGCCTTCGCCCGCGGCTCGCAGGGCAGTCTGGCGTCCGATGCCGCTCTCCGCACCCGTGATGAGCACGACGTGACCGGCGAGCCGGGGAAGGCTGTCAGACACGGCCCACCATGAACGGGTATGCGGCGCTTCTCCTGGAAAGGCTTGTCGGGGACTTTCCGGCGTCCGGCTGTCTCAACGCGACGCCCGCTCAATTGCAGCGATGTCGATCTTGTTCATGGTCATCATCGCATCCATCGCCCGCTTTGCAACGGCCTCATCCTGGCTATTCACCGCCTCTAGCAAGGCTCGAGGCGTGACTTGCCAGGAGAAGCCCCACCGGTCTTTGCACCATCCACACGCGCTTTCCTCTCCGCCGTTGTCGACGATCGCGTTCCAATACCGGTCGGTCTCAGCCTGGTCATCGGTCAGAACCATGAAGCTAACGGCCTCGTTTGGTACGAAATTCGGTCCACCGTTGAGACCCACGAATGATCGGCCGAGCACGGTGAATTCGACCGTAAGCTCGTTCCCAGTCGATCCATCGGGGTAATCAGACGGAGCCAGATGGGTTGCCTCGACGTGACTGTTGGGAAAGGTCCTGGCGTAGAACTCAGCTGCCTTTCGGGCCTCACCATGATCGAACCACAAACAGGTCGTCAGTTTGTCGGACATCCAAAATCCTCGTTTCACTCTGGGTCACATGCACGTCGATGCCGGCATCCGGTCATATCTTGATTTGTTCCCCCGTCACGCCGTGGAAATTCCGTGCGCACGGGTATGGCCGCTTGGATTCTCCAAACAGCGTCATAGGTCCGATGTTCGGAGTCCGTGGCGAGCCGATATTACCGGGGCCGATGCCGTGGGATCTGCCACGGCGACCGGCCCGCCGGCAGGCCACTGTGCTGAGTACCACCGCAGAACCAGCCGGCCACCCGGCCTGCGTCTCCCGAACGGTGTCCCAACGAGCCTTCGGCGACGGGAGCCGCGTGCCGATAATTACCAGGACGGGTGAGGGGGACAGCGGCCTCGCCGGGCCGAGACACTAGGTAAGCGCGGTGACCATCCATGCGCTTGTCTCAACCTGCACACCGACATCGGGCTCGTAGCGCTCTGTGAGTGACAAGCGGACAGCCTCGACCACCTCATCATGAGCGTCTGTCCCTGCCAGGCCGACCAGACCTCGGACCATCCCCATTCCGAGCAGGAACTCCATCGCCTGGTCGACCGTTCCGCCCCCGCCGATGAGGATGGCCGGAGCGAGCGACTCGAACGCCACTTCGGTGAACCCCGCCGATTCGAGTAGCGCTGCCGTCTCGTCCTGGTCCATGAGCGCGAACATCCCGGGGCCCCTTGATAGACCGCCGAACTCGGGGATCTCGGCGTGGTTCGCCACCTCGCCGGCGATGATGGTGAGCCATTTGTTCGCGGAGAGGCCCTGCCAACTGACGAACGCGAGCCTGCCGCCGGGAACGAGCGAGCGTCGCAAGTTCGAGAATGCCCTCGCGGGGTCATCGAAGAACATGACCCCGAACTGGCTGACCACGAGGTCGAACGTGTCCAGAGCGAAAGGGTAGGTCTGGGCATCGGCGACCACGAACTCGACATTGTCGATCTGCGCTTTGCACGCCCGCTCGGACGCGACCTCGGTCAATGGCACCGAGATGTCGACCCCGACCGCCGAGTCGGCGATGCGAGCTGCCGCGAGGGTCAGGGCGCCGCACCCGCAGCCCACATCGAGCACGGAAGGATGCGGTGTCAGTCGGACCTGTTCGAGCAGCGCCTCGGTGAAGGGCACTAGCTGGCGGTCGTATCGGTCGGCGTGAGCGACGTAGTGCACCGACTCGCCCCCATTCCACGCTTCAGACTGTTTCTTGTTAGGTGCCACGTTGGGTCCTCGGGCGGGGTGCGTCGTGACCGTCATCCTGACACGGCGGTCGGGGCGAGGCGGGTTGGACCGCCGTGTCTCTCCGGGCGCCGCTTGCCGCTCACCGTCGTGTATGTGCGGTGGCGATCGCGTGCGCCCACTCACCGCTCGCGAGAGGAAGCACGTCCCATTGTCAGATCGGCTCGATCCTGAACACCGGGTGGTTGGGCGCGATCCGCCTCAACTCTTCCTCGGGGGACGAGGCGTTGACGCCATCGAAGAAGAACCCCACCTCGGCCTTCCAACGTTTGAGGTAGGCGCGTAGGACCGGCGACTTCTCCGCATCGGGGATCCCGGTAGCCCGGAATGGCTCGTTGCGTCGACCGAGAAGGAGTTCACCGGTTCCCGCAGCGAGCAGGTTCCGGACCCACTGCGTTTCACCTCGGGGTGCCACGAGGTATCGGTGGCCCTCGAAGCTCAGAAGGTTTACAGGCGTGGAGCGCCACTGCCCGCTCTTTCGCCCCTTCACGCGCAGCACCCGGGAGCCCCACACGCTGATTCCCAGACGAGTCATCCCGGCCACGATGCCGTTGAAGACGACCCGGGTGAACCACCCGGGTCGGCGGTAATGGACCATGGCGTCAGTATGGCACCGGGCCCCCAACGTGATTCCGCTCCTCCCCACCCGATCAGGCGAATCGGAGGGCGGGGCTACCGGCGCGCTGCCGCGTGGCGGCCCGAGGGGCGCTCCCTATCCGGGGGCGGGATCGATCTTGGATCCGGGCTAGGTAGGTCGTCGGACCCCGGGTGATCCCGCCTGGTGCGCGGCCAGGAGAGTCAACCAGAGCAAGCACCGGACGCTTACCCGACGGCAGGGGACGAACACCGAACCGGCGTTTTGGGGCAGGCTGGCATCTGTGGATGCCCGTGAGGAACGCCACCGCCTGGCAGCGCGACCTCTAGCCCAGGAACGTTCGAGGTTGTTCGACCAGCAAGCCGAGGCCTACGACCGGTTCCGGCCGACCTATCCCGACGCGGTGATCGATGAGCTGCTCGGTCCGGTGCCTTCGGGCCTGGAGGTTCTCGATGTGGGCTGTGGAACCGGGATCGCCTCAAGGCAGATGGCCCAGCGCGGCGCCAAGGTGCTGGGAGTCGAACTCGCTCCACGAATGGCGGAGATCGCCCGCGGCCACGGGGTCGACGTGGAAATCGCTGCCTTCGAAGCCTGGGACGCTGCCGGTCGCACCTTCGACCGCGTGACTTCGGCGCAGGCCTGGCACTGGCTCGACCTGCCTATCGCCACCGCGAAGGCGGCCTCTGTGCTGCGGCCGGGGGGCATGCTTGGTCTGATCTGGAACGCAGGGTGTCAACCCGATGATCTGGCCGATGCTCTCGAGGAGGTGTACGCGAGGGTCGTGCCGCGCGGCGGCCACCGTCTGTTCCGGGGGTATGCGGCCAATCGGTCATCCGACGTGAGGACCGGCCTCGACGCGGAGATCGACGCCCTTTCAGCGGTGCCCGACTTCGGTGCGCCGACAGAGAGGTGGTTCCCATGGACGCGCGTCTACCAACGGGATCAGTGGCTGGACCAGCTTGTCTCCCGGAGCGACCATGCCGCCCTCGAACCAACGGTCCGAGACCGCCTGTTCGAAGCCATCGGCGCCGCCATCGATGAACAGGGTGGCTCGTTCGCCATGAGCTTCGAGACCGTCCTGATCACCGCGACTCGGCTGGGGTAGCCGGGGACCGCGGTCAGCGGCACCATGACACCGAGCCGGCAGACGGGGACGGTCTTGATCGCAGACCCGCCCGCCATCTGGGGTACTTCCGGTGTGGCGATCTGCTGTGTCAGTTTAGGTTGACTAATCAGGATGTCAGTCTATACTGACAGGCATGGACATCGAAGATCTCAACGTGAGTCTTTCGTCGGATGATCCGGCAATTGGGCTTCGCGCCTCGTTGGCGCTCCGTCGCCTGGCGGAGAGGGTCGAGGCGAGTCACGTGGCATCGGCCCGGGAAAAGGGCTGGTCGTGGCAGCAGATCGGAGACGCCTTGGGCGTCACCCGCCAATCCGTGCACACCAAATACAACAGGGAGACATCATGACCACCGAACCCGTTGCGCCCGAGACGCTTCACGCCTGGGCCATCTACATGCGGGCCAGTGAGGAGGCTCGTCGCCGGGGTGATCGCCGAACGGGCACCGATCACATCTTGCTCGCCTTGTTCGAGGATCCCTCGGTCGAAGCCGTGCTGGGCGTGAGCCTGCAGCAAGCCCGCCAGGCCCTCGACTCTCTTGATCGCGAAGCCCTGGCCTCGCTGGGTCTGGGATCCGGCGCCGACGCTCCCGCGCTGCCGATGCGCGCCGTGCCAAAGAAGCCGAGGATCAGAGACGTCGCTAAAAAAGATCGCTTCCGCATGACGCCCGCAGCAAAGAGAGTGCTGGAGGAAGCGTACAAGCCCAAGGGTCATCGGAAGCTCCAGGTCACCGGCCCCGAGGTGCTGGCTCAGATCCTCGCTCTCCAACCACCAGATCCTGCGGCCGTGCTGCTGGGCGCTCTCGGCGTGAACACGTCGGAGGTTCGGCTCCGATTGGATGCCGTCACGCCCGACAGCTGAGTCCCCACCGACGTTCACGACTTCGAGCGAAGGTGTCCGACCGCTGATCTACCTCTCTAGCGCGGTCGTCAGAGAGGGCTACTGTCGGGCCGTGACGGACGCCCAACGCTTTCTCCTGGACCGGCTCGATATCGATGACCTCTTGGTCCGCTATGCGAGCGCCATCGACGAGCGCCGATGGGACAGCCTCGGCAGCGTCTTCACGGCCGACGCCGTGCTCGACTATCGCTCGGCCGGGGGGATCCGTGGATCCCTCGGTGAGGTCAGGGACTGGCTCTCGTCGGTCCTGCCCATGTTCGTCTGGACCCAGCATCTCATCATCAATCGCGTCGTTGACCTGGTCCCAGGAGCAGATACGGCGACCGCCCGGTCTGCATTCCACAACCCCAACGGTGCCGAGATCGATGGGAAGCCGTGGTTGTTCGTGGTCGGCGGCATCTATCACGACCGCATGGTTCACACCGACCAGGGCTGGAGGATCTATCACCGGGTTGAGGAGACGATCTGGTGGGACAACCCGTTGCCCGGGCTCCCTCCCACTCCATTTTCGCTGCCGGACGACGCCTTCACATGAATCAGATGACGGGGCCGGACCTGATCCAAGCTGTATCGCGCCCGGGAGCGGTCCCGGTAGACCTCAACGATGCTGAATCGCTCGCCAGGGCTTGCTGAACTGGATCACCAGCATCGAGCCGACCAGTGTTGGCCATGGCTGTGGCACGCCGATCACGCTCAGAGCGATGACGGTGGAGCAGCCGAAAAGGATCGCCCGGGCCCCCACCGTCTCCACGAAATGTCGGATCATCGGCGAGATGTTAGACCCCCCGTCTCCCGGGGGCCGATCCCTCCTGGAAGCCGATATCGACAGGCCGGCGAGTTCGGATCGGTGACCGGACAAGCCCTACGGGTTTCGGGGTACCGGTGACCGCATCCCGGCCGGCCTGTTCCGAATGTGGTCGCTTGGAGCTGCCCGGAGCCGAGGGGGCGCGCCGGCGCGCCGATAATGACGAGGTCGAGCAACCCCGGGTGGTCGGTCAGATCGTCGACCAGGACGGGTCGGGTGAGGGGTCGCCCCATTTCCGGCTGATGGCTCCCCACGGATCGGCGTACGCGCCGGCGTCGCGGCGGTACGGCGCCCTCCACCGCAACAACGCCCGCACGGTGGGCGCCGCCGTCCTGAGCGGCCATCGACGCCAGCCCACGATGTCGGTGGTCTCGGCGAGCATCGCCGGCAGGGAGTGGTGCTGGAACGCCAGCACTTCCTGGGCCCGGGCGGTGTCCATCCAGTCGGTGGCGAACCAGTCACCGTCGCTGTTGGGGTCACCCGGCCTACCCGGCGGCAGCACTGCGACGAGGCCCATGGCCCGGGTCAAGGCGGATCCGAGAGCACCTTGGGTCAACCGGTGCGACTCGTCTCCCCCGACGAGGAGGACCTCCTTGGTGTCCCCGGTGGTGGTCGCGGCGGAGAATGCATGCGCCACGTCGCGGACATCGACCGTCTGGATGCGACCGTCGACGGGCAACGCGCCCTCGAAGTACACCAGGTCGAGTCCCACCTCGGGCCGCGGTGCCGGGGTCATCACAGCGCCGAGGCGCAGGATCACCCAATCCAGGCCGGACGACCGCACCGCCTGCTCCGCCTCCACCTTGTGACCCCCGTAGATGTCGCGGGGATCGACCGGGGTCGTGGCGAGTAACACCTCGGTGGCGCGGTGCGGATTGCGTGCCCCATAGACGGCCACGCTCGACGCCAGAACGAATCGAGGCGGTGACGACAGCGCCGAGGCGGCACGCACGAGTGCCTCTGTGGCATCCACGTTGACCCTGCGCGCCAGGCCTCGGCGTGAGTAACAGGCCGGCGGGATCACCGCGGCGAGATGGACCACGGCCGTGGGTTGCAGCGCATTGACCATGGCATCCACCGCTTTCGCGTCGGTCAAGTCCGCCCATCGGATCTCCACCTGCCCCGAGCGGAGTAGGCCGTCTGCCCTCCGGCGGTTGGCGGGGACATCCAGGTCCGTGGCCACCACGTGGCGGCCCTCCTCGGCCAGTCGGCGTACGACCGCCGCTCCCACGAGACCGAATGCCCCCGTGACGAGGACGGAGTCGCTGCTCAACACGCACCGGGCAGGTCGGGGCACTCGGCCATGGGAACTCCTCCTGAACAGGGTCCTTCGCCCCGACGCTACGACACCAACGACCGCCACCAACTCCTTCGTGCCGGCGCCCGCTCCCAGAGGCCGGCCCGGGCCGCGCGCCGGCTAAGAGGCGCCAAAAACTACGATCTCGCCCTCATGGCCACGTTGAAGCGGACCGCCCCGATCTTCCCCGTCCGAGACGTGGGCAGAGCCCTGGAGCACTACCGGCGACTCGGCTTCGCCACCAGGCGATACGACAAGGGGGGATACGGCTTTGCCACTCGCGACGGCGTCGAGATCCATCTCGGTCTGGTAGCCGACGGGTCCTGGAGCGGCCCTGCGTCGGCGTACGTCTGGGTCGATGATGCCGACGATCTGGCCCGGGCGTGGAGCGAGGCGGGGGCCGATGTGAGAGCTCCCGAGGACACCGAGTGGGGACAGCACGAAGGGGCGCTGGTCGACCCCGACGGCAACATCATCCGATTCGGCTCTCGCGTGACGGGGTCGGGTACGGGGGCCGGGCATCCCGGTCCGAAGCCTTCACACGGCTAGTGGTTCACCGCCGATGGCGGTGCGACGGCGCCGCGCCTGAACGGACCACGGTCGTGCCCGAAGGGCTCTGGTTCCCCTCGGCCTGCAGGGTTCGGCACGGCTCGCCCCGCAGCGATCCACAGGCGGGCAGCGCCGAGGTGCTTCGCACGCCGCCCACCTTGTTGACCACCAGCGCCGATGCCGCGATCCCGCCGATGCCGACGGTCGCCGACTGACCGCTGTCGAGGGTGTCGAATTCCCACGACGGCCGGTCGCCGCCCGGAGCCGAGATCACGATACGGAGCTCGGTCCCGGGCCGGAAGGTGTGGGCGATGGGGTCGATCGGGATCTTCACCAGCTTGTACGAGCTCGGCGACAACGACTTGGCCTGGCCCGCCAGGTACGACGGGTCGGTGAACAGGCTGGTCGAATTGGCCAGGTCCACCTGGTTCGAGCTGCGCAGGAACCCGGAGGTCACGTACTCCTCCTGGGAGGTCGACGGCCGGGCCTCGGTGACGGTGACCTGGTAGTCCTCGACCGCGGTGGCCGATTTGACCCACAGGTCGACGGTGGCGGGGCCCACGATCGTCGTGGTCTTGGTGAACGGGGTGGTCTGGAACGCCACCCCGTCGGCCGCCGGCACCGTCGTCCAGTCCCAGGGGGGATCGGCGGCCCAGGGATTCCCCGGCGGCAGGTCGGTGAGCGGGCGCGCCGACGGGTCGAGGAGGAACGAGGCGCTCGCCGAGGTGTTCGACGCCTTGGTGCTCAACGACCCGCCCGTGCCGAGGTAGTAGGTGAGGACCTTGCCCTTGGGAGGCCACGCTTTGAACGCGGCCGCGTAGGTCGATTGCGGGTCTCCGGCACCGACCGAGCCGGCGCCGCTGTCGAAGTGGACCTCGACCCGGGGTGTCTTCTTGGCGAAGTCGGCGCGGCGCTATGGCCGGTCGACTTGGCGGAGGTGAAGCGGAATGCCGGAAGCGGTGCCTGGGCCGAGGTTCCCGAGCCGAAGCTGGCGAACTGGTCGAGGACCAGATCGCCCAGCGCCGCCGGGATCTTTGGGCACCTTGTCGGCCACGTAGACGTCGAGGAACTCGAGCCAACGACTGATGATCTGGGGATCGGTCGAGTCGATGTGGCCGCCGTTGACCATGTTGGCGTACACCGGCGTTGTGCTCGGGAAGGCGTCGAGCAGGGCCGGCCACTGCGGGCCGGTCTGGTCGTCCTCGAGGGCGCCCGAGATGAACACCGGCACCGTGATGTGGGTGGCCCACTGGCTCATGGACCGGCGGTCGAAGAGGGACGGGTCCCGGCCCGGGCCGGTGCCGGGTGCCACCATCTGCGGCCCCACCAGGGTCGACGAGGCTCTCGGACTGCCCGTGGAGGGCCTGGTTGGCGAGGCAGGTCGAGGATGATCCCCCGCTGGCCGCCAGCTCGGCGTCGATCTCGTAGTAGGTCCAGGGCTGGGCCACGCCCGAGACCGGTGTCGACGCCAAGGGCGCCAGCGTTCCCGCCCGTGTAGGTCGGCGGCGGGCTTGGCGTCGTCGATCCGTTGCCCGATCCAGCTCGCCGCGAACCCCTCGTTGTAGATCCCGCCCGGGTAGCCGGTCGAGAAGAGGTCGTCGGTCGGGCTCATGGGGGCGATGGCGGCCAGGTCGGGGGGGTCGGTGCCCGCCGACGGGCAGCTGCGACAGGCCGGAGTAGCTGATGCCCACCATCCCCACCTTGTGGTTGGCCACCCAGTCCTGGTGGGCCACGATCTCGATGGCGTCGTAGGCGTCGTAGTCCGAGGGGTAGCCGAACAGGTCGTAGGCGCCGCCCGAGCAGCCCGTCCCCCGCATCTGCACGCTCACCGTGGCGAAGCCGACGAGCCGGGCCATCACCGCGCCGACCTCGGTGGACGAGTCGGGCAGGAGGTTCGGGTCGCCGCACCCCGTGCACGTGGTGCCCGTGGCCTGGGCCACGAGGTAGGGGATGGGGTCGGTGGGCCCGGCCGTGCCGTAGCCCGAGTACTCGATGACGGTGGGGCACGGCGCACTGGCGCTGCACGTGGCGCCGTAGGGGTACCGGACGGTGGCGGCGAGCTTGATGCCGTCGCGCATGGTGATGTAGTTGAGGCCCTGGTGCATGGGCTGGTCGGTGTACAGCGCCGAGCCGGTGGCCGGGTTGTTCCCGGGAGCGAGCACCGAGAACGTCGGAGTCTGGCTCCCGGAGGTGGTGTCGTCCCACGAATAGCCCGCCCCGGGGGTGAGGTCCCGGATGATCAACGAGCCCAGGGAGTCGGCCGTACCGGGGTTGGCGGGGTTGGACACCGGGGCGCCGTCCTGCAGCAAGGTGATCGAGTCGCCCGGTGTGGCCCCCGTCATCCACGCTTCGTCGACCGAGCCGTTGCCCTGGACTACACCACCTGAGGCGGAGGCGACCGGCGCCCCGGCCGTCAGGGCCGTTCCCGCCGCCAGGCACAGGAACAACAGCCCGGCCCCGCACGACACAAATGCTCGACGACCCCGCATGGTGCCCCCTTGGCCCCCCGCTACCGTTCCGCGTCCGCCCGCGGAGCCGAGCCTGCGGCTCGGGGCTAGATCATGCCATCGGGACCACCTCCGGCGCCGGTGAGCGGTTGTTCCCGGGTTCCACCTCCACTTCTGGCTCCACCTCGACCTCGACCACAGAGACCCGGCTGCTGTCTGACACGTCGATGTACGCTCGGCGCGGAGAGGGGTCGGCGATGCGACGACGGGATCTCGTGCGACGGCGGGCAGCTCCGGCGAGAGCGGTGCTCGCCGTTGCCATCCTGGCGGGAGTCGTCGGTATCGCCGCCGCGCCACCAGCGGGCGCACAGTCGGGGGGGACGGTGCTTCCCCGGACGCAATGCCCGGCGTTCCCCGCCGACAACGTGTGGAACACGCCGATCAACGACCTCCCCGTCAATGCCAAGAGCGCCACGTGGCTCGCCTCGATGGACACGTCGGCGACGTACCTGCACCCGGACTACGGGCCCTCGGGGAACGTCCGCAAGCCCTACGGCATCCCGTGGCAGATCGTCTCTCCGTCGCAGCCCCTTGTCTCGGTGCGCTTCCGCTACGCGTCAGAGAGCAACCCCGGCCCGTACCCGCTGTCGGCGTCGACGCCCGTCGAAGGGGGCTCCGACCGTCACGCCATCATGGTGAACCCGTCCACGTGCACGCTCTACGAGCTCTTCGACACGCACTACCACGGGAAGAAGGCGTCGAAGGCCGGTTCGGGCGCCATCTGGTCCCTGCGGTCCGACGCACTACGCCCCGCCGGCTGGACCTCCGCCGATGCTGCGGGCCTGCCCATCCTCCCCGGTCTCGTCAACTACGACGAGGTGGCGTCAGGCTCGATGGACCACGCCATCCGCTTCACGGCGCAGTGCACCCAGCAGTCCTACCTCTGGCCGGCTCGTCACGAGGCCGGTCGGGCCGACGCCGATTGCCCGCCCATGGGAGCACGCTTCAGGTTGTCGG
Source organism: uncultured Acidimicrobiales bacterium (assembly GCA_963848335.1). Lineage (GTDB taxonomy): Bacteria > Actinomycetota > Acidimicrobiia > Acidimicrobiales > UBA8190 > Chersky-840. The sequence goes on along the minus strand of CAWKDD010000001.1, from coordinate 169,249 downwards.
CCGACTTCAGCCTGCCCCCGTCGCGTTGCTCGGCCATGTGCCAGACCGTGATCACCACCATGAAGACCTACGGATTGATCCTGGCCGACAACGGCAGCAACTGGTTCTTCCAGGGCACGGCCGACACCAGGTGGACCGACACCGAGGTCGACCAGCTCAAGCAGATCCCCGCCGGGGCTTTCGTGGCCGTCGACGAGTCGTGCCTCATGGTGCAGGCGAATTCCGGGCAGGCCTACCAACCGGGGAGCGAGGGATACACCCAGCGCTGTGGGTGATCAGGATTCGTCGCGTGGTACGAGCCGCTCGCCCACGCCGATGACGATGAGGCCGAAGGCCCAGGAGGCGAGGACGGTGATCAGGCTGGCGGCAGAGCTCATGGTTTCCTCCCATCGAAACGGGTAGAGGTTCTCCTCATCGGTGACGATGATTCTGAACTGTGGACCCGGTTCCCCACCCTGTCAAGGGCTGGCCCCGTGGCGTCAGCGGCGGTCGACCCCGAGCACCAGGCCACTGGTGGGGACGCCGGTGCCGGCGGTCACCACCACGTGCTCGGCCCCCTCGACCTGGTTCACGGCGCTGCCGCGCACCTGGCGCACGCCCTCGGCGATGCCGTTCATCCCATGGATGTACGCCTCGCCCAGCTGGCCGCCATGGGTGTTGGTGGGCAGCTTGCCCCCGGGCATGATGTGGCCGTCGCGCAGGAACTCCTTGGCCTCGCCCCACTCGCAGAAACCGAGCTCCTCGAGCTGGTACAACACGAACGGGGTGAAGTGGTCGTAGAGCACGGCGCACTGCATGTCGTCGGGTCCGAGCCCCGAGGTCTCCCACAGCTGGCGCGCCACCACGCCCATCTCGGGCAGGTGCGTCATGTCGTCGCGGTAGTACGACGTCATCATGTCCTGCTGGGCGCCTGATCCCTGGGCGGCGGCCTCGATCACCGCCGGTGGCCGAGCGCCGTCACGAGCCCGTTCGAGGCTCGTCACCACCATGGCCTGGCCGCCGTCGGACTCCTGGCAGCAGTCGAGCAGCCGCAGGGGCTCGACGATCCAGCGCGACGCCTGGTGATCCTCGAGGGTGATGGGCTTGCCGTAGAACCACGCCGCGGGGTTGGTCGCCGCGAAGGCCCGGTCGGCGACCGCCACCCGTCCGAAGTCCTCGGTGGTGGCGCCCGTGGCGTGCAGATAGCGCTGGGCGAACATCGCCACCCACGAGGCCGGGGTGAGCAGTCCCTGCGGTGCGTACCACGAGAAATGGGCGTTCTCGGCGTTGGCGACCGGGGCGCGGCCCTGGATGCCGGTCCCGAAGCGGTGTCCGGAGCGCTCGTTGAACGCCCGGTAGCACACGACCACCTCGGCCACGCCGCTGGCCACCGCCATGGCGGCCTGGTGCACGGTGGCGCACGCCGCACCGCCGCCGTAGTGGATGCGGCTGAAGAACGTGAGATCCCCCATGCCCAGGGTGCGGGCCACCTCGATCTCGGGGTTGGTGTCGGCCGAGAAGGTGACGAGACCGTCCACCTCGGACGGGGCGATGCCGGCGTCGTCGAGCGCGCTGCGGACCGCCTCGGTGGCGAGGCGCAGCTCACTGCGGCCCGAGTCCTTGGAGAATTCGGTGGCACCGATCCCGCTGATGGCGGTGGTGCCCGCGAAGGAGTGGTGACGGGGGGACCTCGCGCTCATGGCACCGGCCTCATGAAGTGCCCGCAACGTCACGGGGCAGCGACAACCGGACCGTCCCGGTGACGTGGTCGCCGCGGCTGTTGGCTCCTCGCACCGCCACCTCCACCACACCCCGGCCGTCGTCGCGACCGGGGGGCACCTGGGCGCTCGTGACCGTCCCCGACAGCGTCATGGTGTCGCCCGGGTAATTGGGCGCGCCCAGGCGGATCGACACCGACTCGATGCGCGCTCCGGGCCCGGCCCAGTCGGTGACAAAACGCCCCACGAACCCGTTGGTGGTGAGGATGTTCATGAAGATGTCGGGCGACCCCCGCTCGACCGCCAGGCCCGGGTCGTGGTGCACGTCCTGGTAGTCGCGCGAGGCGATGGCCGTGGCCACGATGAGGGTCCGGTCGAGGGGCACGACGAGGGCGGGGAGCGCGTCGCCCACAGCGACCTCCTCGAAACCCAGCGTGGCGGCGCGCACGGGGCTCACGGGCCCTCCACCGCGCCGCCACCGCCGGTTGACGACGCGGTGGCAGCAGCCAGGCGCGTGGCCAGGATCGATCCCAGACGGGCGAGCTCGGCGCTCGGGCCCCGCAGCATCAGTTCGATCTGCTTTCCCCACAAGAAGTAACGGTGGATCGGGTAGGAGATGTCCGCGCCGAGGCCCCCGTGGAGATGCTGGGTGGCGTGCACGACACGCTGGCCCGCCTCCGACGCCCACCAGTGGGCCACGGCCACCGCCTCGGTGGCGGGGAGCTGCTCGTCGATGCGCCACGCTGCCTGCCACGTCGTGACCCGGATGGCTTCGGTGTCGATGTAGGCGTCGGCGGCCCGCAGCATCGTCCCCTGGAACGACGACAACGGTCGACCGAATTGGTGGCGCTGGTTGAGGTAGGCCGCGGCCCGCCGCACCGCTTCCTCGGTCACGCCGAGCTGCAGGGCGCACAGACCGGTGCGCGCCCGGTCGAGCATCCACGCCACCGCCGTGGCGCCGTCACCGGGTCCGGCCAGGACGTCGACGGCCCCTATCGCCACGGCGTCCATGTGGAGATGCGGATGGATCTGGTGGTCGGTGGTCGTGGCCCGCTCCAGGGTGACCCCGGGGGCAGCGGGGTCGACGAGGACCACCACGGTGCCGGAACTGGGATCGCCGTCGACAGCCGCGGGCACCAGGACGCGCGCCGCCAGGTGGGCCTGGGGCACGGCGAAGGCGGTCCCGTGCAACCGCCACCCCTCGCCGTCGCGCTCGGCGCGCGCCGTCGGGTGGTTGCGCGCGCTGGCCGCCACCTCGTTGAGCGCGGCCGAGAGCCTGACGTCACCCGCCGCCACCGCCGGGAGCCAGCGGGCCTGGAGCTCGGGGCTACCGAACCGGACCATGGGGAGCGCACCGAGGACGAGGGTGGCCCACAGCGGCACCGGGGCCACGGCGCGGCCCTGCTGCTCGAGTACGAGGCACAGCTCCGTCAGGCCCAGCCCCGAGCCTCCGTGCTCCTCGGGGACCGCCAGGCCCAGCAGGTTCGCCTTGGCCAGCTCCGACCACAGGGCGGCGTCGAAGCGGTCCGCGCTGTCCTCGATCTCCGCCAGCCGGTCGGTGCCGGCCATGCCCTCGAAGATGGCCGCCGCGGCCTCCGCCACCGCCAGCTGCTCCTCGGTGAAGTCGAAGTCCATCAGGCCGCTCCTTGGCCTTGGGCGGCCTGCGGCCGGAACATCGGGATGGTGAGCTCGTCGTCGACCGCCACCATCTCGGCCAGCACCGGCATGCCGATGCGGACCTCGGCGGGGTCGATGCCGATGAGGTCGGCCACCAGCCGGGTGCCCTCCTCGAGCTCGACCACGGCGATGGGCAGGGGGTAGTCGAACCCGCCGACCTGGGGGTGGTGCACCACGACGTAGCTGTAGACGCGGCCGCGCCCGCTGGCGGTGACCGTGTCCCACTCGAAGGACCCGCACGACGCGCACGCGGGGCGAGGGGGGTGCCGCAGCAGCCCGCACCCGGCGCACCGCTGGATGAGCAACACGCCCTGCCGGGCGCCCTCGAAGAAGAAGGCGATGTCCTGGGTGAGCGCCGGTCGTGGGCGCAGCACCACGTCGGCCTTGGCCTGGGGGCGGCCCGGGCGGAAGCGCAGGATGCGGAACCGCATCGTGGCCACCAACGTCGCCGTGCTGGTCGGTGAACTCGAGCCGGGTGGTGACGAAGTGCCCGTCGCCGAGGCCCGTGTGCTTCTGGGGGGACACCGACTCGATCACCGAGGTCACCGTGAGGCGGTCCCCCAGGACCACGGGGCGCACGTACTCCTGGTCGCAGTTCGTCGCCACCACGGACGTGAAACCGGCCTCGTCGAACACTGCGAACAGCTGCTCCTGCGCCGAGGGACCGCCCGATGCGTCCTGGGGCGCCTGCCAGGCGCCCCCCGGCTGCGACCGGTACCCCCGCATGATCCAGGCCTGCAGCATGGTGGGCGGAGCCACCACCCCCGGGAAGCCGTGGGTCCGGGCGGCATCTTCGTCGCAATACACGGGATTGTCGTCGCCCATGGCGTCGGTCCAGTGCCGGATCATGGCCTGGTTGACCTCGTCGCGGGCCTCGGTGGGGGGGCCGCTGGGTCGCCCCTCGAAGGCGCGCAGGCGCGCCAGCAGCGCGTCGCCGGCATCCGCGTCGGCGGCGTCCGGTGCGCCGGCATCCGGGGCGCTCATGGGTTCACCGCTCACCGCGACGCCCGGGTCATGCCCAGACCGGCCATGGCGACGATCTCGCGCTGGATCTCGTTGACGCCACCGCCGAAGGTGTTGATCTGGGCATGGCGGGCCGTGCGCTCGAGCCGCCCGGACAGCACCGCGCCGGGCGAGTCCGGGGAGAGATAGCCCCCCGCCCCCACGATCCCGAGAAGGCGGCGGTAGATGTCGATGCTGCGCTCCACTCCGAACACCTTCACGGTGGAGGAGTCGGCCGGGCCCATGCGATCGGCGGCCAGGGCCGTGGCCATGCGCCAATTGAGGAGGTACATGGCCTCGAGCTCGGCACGGCAGCGGGCCAGGTCCGACTGCACCCACGGCAGGTCGAGCACGGTGGGTCCGTCGGGGGTGGCCGTGCTCGCCGCCCACGCCGCCACCTCCTCGTAGAGCTGCGAGGCGAACCCGCTCCAGGCGGCCAGGCCCACGCGTTCGTGGTTGAGCTGGGTGGTGATCATGCGCCATCCCTCGTTCTCCTCCCCCACCCGCTGCTCGACCGGCACCCGCACGTCGCTGTAATAGGTGGCCGTCGTCCTGGCTCCCGCCACCGTGACGATGGGGCTCCACGAGAAGCCCGGCGACTCGGTCGGCATGCACAGGATGGAGATGCCCTTGTGCTTGGGGGCGTCGGGAGTCGGTGCGCACCGCCAGCCACACGTAGTCCGCCATGTCGGCGCCGCTCGTGAAGACCTTGGCCCCGTTGACGACGTACTCGTCGCCGTCGCGCACGGCCCGGGTCTGCAGCGAGGCCAGGTCGGTGCCCGCCTCGGGCTCGGTGTAGCCGATGGCGAAATTGACCTCGCCGGCCAGGATGGCGGGGAGGAAGTAGCTCTTCTGCTCCTCGCTGCCGAAGCGCATGATCGTCGGCCCCACGGTGTTCACCGTCACGAAGGGGAAGGGGGCGCCGGCTCGGCGGGTCTCGTCGAAGAAGATGAACTGATCGGTGGCGGGACGGCCCTGTCCGCCGTACTCCTTGGGCCACCCGATGCCCAGCCAGCCGTCCTTGCCGATGCGCCCCACGACCTGGCGCCACAGCTCGCCGCCCTCGCCGACCTCGCCGATGCCCCGGCGCACCTCGTCGGTGAGCAGGTCCGCGAAGTACGCGCGCAGCTCCTGGCGCAGGGCCAGCTGCTCGGGGGTCTCCTCCAGGAACATGGCGCCGTCCTACTCCCGGTCCGGGCCGGATCGTCCGGTCCCGGCCATGGATTGACTCGTCGCTGAGGCTCGTTGCTCTCGCTCGAAGCTGCAACTCGTTCTAGTTTGGCACGGTACCAGCCGCACCCGCAGCCCGACAATCGTGGCGCCCACCGGTTGGCCGGTGCCCGGGGTGCGACCTATCATGACTGGAACACGTTCTGAAAACGCGGGCGGCCCTTCGTGGCGGGCGCGGGCCACGGCCTGCGGCGGCCCGCACATCCCGGGCCGGGGCGTCGACGATGCGTACCGAGGAGGGTCCGGCCATGGAGCTCAGCGAGATCGACCTCATCGACTCGAGAAATTTTCGTCTCGGCCGTGCCGCACCACTGGTTCGCCGAGCTGCGGCGCCGGGCCCCGGTGTACTGGCACGAGGAGCCCGACGGCCCCGGCTTCTGGGCCGTGACCAAGTACGAGGACTGCGTGGCGGTCAACCGTGACTACGAGCACTTCTCCTCGGCCAAGCGGGCCACGTTGCTGTGGGAGATGCCCGAAGAGCAGCTCGAGCAGCAACGGCTCATGATGCTCAACATGGACCCTCCCCTGCACACCCGCTACCGGCGCCTGGTCAACAAGGGCTTCACGCCCCGCATGGTCAACTCACTCGAGCAGAAGATCCACGACACTGCCGACGCCATCATCGACGTCGTCATCGAGAAGGGCGAGGCCGACTTCGTCACCGACATCTCCGCCGAGCTCCCCCTGCAGGTCATCGCCGACCTCCTCGGCGTACCCCAGGCCGACCGCCACAACATGTTCGACTGGTCCAACCGCATGATCGGGCAGGAGGACCCCGAGTTCCAGACCAACGCCGAGGGCGAGAACTACGCCGAAGGGGCGGCCATAGAGCTCTTCACCTATGCGGCCGAGCTCTTCGCCCAGAAGAGGGCCGACCCCTCCGAAGACCTCATGAGCGTCCTCGTCAACGTGGAGGTCGACGGCGACCAGCTCTCGGAGCTCGAGCTCGAGCTGTTCTTCCTCCTCCTCACCGTGGCCGGCAACGAGACGACACGCAACCTGATCTCGGGGGCCATGCACGCCTTCTTCGAGAACCCCGACCAGTGGCAGCGCCTGGTGGCCGACCGGTCGCTCCTGCCCAGGGCCACCGACGAGATGTTGCGCTTCGTCACCCCCGTGATGAACTTCCGCCGCCAGACGACCGGGCCGGTCGAGATCCGCGGCCAGAAGATCGAAGAGGACCAGAAGGTCGTCTTCTTCCACATCTCCGCCAACCGTGACGAAGAGGTCTTCGAGAACCCCGACACCTTCGACATCGGGCGTTCCCCCAACCCGCACATGGCCTTCGGCGGCGGAGGCCCGCACTTCTGCCTGGGGACGAACCTGGCCCGTATGGAGATCCGGGTCATGTTCGAGCATCTCCTCGACCGCATGCCCGACCTGCACCTCGACGGTGAGCCGCAACGCCTCCAGTCCGCGTTCATCAACGGGGTGAAGCACCTTCCCATCGCCTTCAGCCCCGGCGCGCCGGTCGGGCGCTGACGAGCGGTCGCCGGCGGCGACGGGTAACAGGCAACGGGCAACGACGAGGAGAGACTGGTTCCGTGCGATTCCATCAGGCGGTCACGTTCCTGCCCACCCTGCACTCCCTCGAGCTGGCCAAGGCCGCCGACACCCAGGGCTACGACGGCATCTATGTGTCGGACCACATGTTCTTCCCCCGCGACCGCCAGTCCCGCTACACCTACTCGACGCGCGAGGACGGTGCTCCGGGGTTCGGGGACCACTGGGACCCCGACACGCACTGGCCCGACCCGTGGTGCCTCATCTCCGCCATGGCGGCGGTGACCGAGCGCCTCGAGTTCACCACGGGCGTCTACATCGCGCCGGCGCGCGACCTCGTCACGGTGGCCAAGCAGGTGGGCACCGCGGCCGTGGTCTCGGCGGGGCGCGTGGCCCTCGGCGTGGGGGTCGGGTGGTGCGAGGAGGAATTCGTCGCCACCGGACAGGACTTCCACACCCGGGGCAAGCGGCTCGACGACATGATCCCCGCGCTGCGGGCACTGTGGGCGGGGGGCTGGGTCGAGTACCACGGCCCCTACTACGACGTGCCCGCCATGCGCATGGAGCCCTCACCTCCGGGCCCCATCCCCATCATCGGCGGCGGCCACTCCGCCCCGGCCCTGCGCCGAGCCGCCGCGCTGTGCGACGGCTGGGTGGCCGCCGGGGCGTACAAGCCCGACCAGGCCCGCACCTACCTCACCGAGCTGGCCGAGCAACGCCGGGTGGCGGGGCGAGAGAACGAGCCCTTCTCGATCTACCTGTCGCTGTGGGCCAGGCCCGACGCCGACCTGTACCGGAGCTTCGAGGAGGACTTCGGCGTCACCGACACCCTGTGCGCCCCGGCCATGGTGGCCAAGGTCGACCCCTCGGACCCACCCGAGGTGCAGCTCCAGGCCCGGCTCGACGCGTCGGCTCGCTTCGCCGACGAGATCCTGGCCAAGATGCGATGAGGAGGCCCCGATGGCGAGCCTGAAGCTCGGACTGCAACTGGGGTACTGGGGTGCAGGCCCCCCCGCCAATGCCCCCGAGCTGGTGGCGGAGGCCGAGCGTCTCGGCTTCGACTCGGTGTGGACCGCCGAGGCCTACGGGTCCGACGCCCTCACCCCGCTGGCCTGGTGGGGTTCGCGCACCACCCGGGTGCGGCTCGGCACCGCCCTGTGCCAGCTCTCGGCGCGCACCCCGACCGCCATGGCCATGGCAGCGATGACCCTCGACCACCTGTGCGGCGGGCGACTGGTCCTCGGTCTGGGCGTCTCGGGCCCGCAGGTCGTCGAGGGCTGGTACGGACAGCCGTTCCCCAAGCCCCTGGCCCGCACCCGTGAGTACGTGTCCATCGTCCGCCAGGTGCTCGCCCGCCAGGCTCCGGTCACCAACCCCGGACCCCACTACCCGTTGCCGTACCCCGGGGGCACGGGCCTGGGCAAGCCGCTCAAGCCCATCGTCCACCCGCTGCGCAACGACATCCCGATCGTCCTCGGGGCCGAAGGGCCCAAGAACGTGGCCCTGGCGGCCGAGATCGCCGACGGCTGGTTCCCGATCTTCTTCTCCCCCGCCCACATGGGCGAGTTCTCCGCCGCCCTCGACGAGGGGTTCGCCCGGCCCGGCGCCCGGCGCGGCTCCGAGGACTTCGAGGTCATCGCCTTCTGCCCTACCGTGGTGGACGACGACGTCGAGCGGGCCGCCGACCTGTACCGGCCCATGCTGGCGCTGTACATCGGCGGGATGGGCGCCAAGGAGATGAACTTCCACTTCGACGTGTTCGTCCGCATGGGCTTCGAGGCCGAGGCGCACAAGATCCAGGAGCTGTATCTCGACGGCCACAAGGACGAAGCCGCGGCGGCGGTTCCGACCTCGATGGTGGAGAAGATCGCCCTCATCGGCCCGCAGGCCAAGATCCGTGACGAGCTCTCCGCCTGGCAGGAGTCGATCGCCACCACCCTGCTCGTGGCGGGCAGTCCCGACACCTTGCGCATGATGGCGGAATTCGTGCTTTGAGCCCGTCACCGAAGAGGAAGAGGAGGATCGTCCTCGGGACCATCGTGGCCGGCAACGTGGTGGGCACGATCGTGGCGAGGCGCAGGGGCTACTCCGGCATGGGCGGCAACACGGTGGTCCGCTGCCGCCAGGGTCATCTCTTCACCACCATCTGGGTTCCGGGGGCGTCGCTGAAGGCGATCCGCCTGGGCTGGTGGAGAGTGCAGCGCTGCCCCGTCGGCGAGCATTGGAGCCTCGTCTCCCCCGTCAAGGTGACAGCCCTGACCGAGGAGGAGAAGCAGGTCGCCTCCCAGCACCGCGACATCCGACTTCCCTGACTTCCGGCAGGCGACGCGTCAGGTCGGCACGCGTTAGCTTGGCACCCCGAAGACAAGGAGACGGGAAGGAGGGTCATGGACCCTGTCGCCGTGGTCGAGACGTTCGGAGCGGCATGGGCGGCCCACGATCTCGACGCCGCCCTGGACCTCGTGATTGACGACTGCGTCTTCGATGCCACCGGACCCGCCCCCGACGGGATGCGCCACGTGGGTCGACCTGCGCTTCGCCAGGCTTGGAAAGAGATCTTCGACGACTCCACCTCCCGATTCGAGGCCGAAGAGACCTTCGCGGCCGGGGACCGGGTCGTGCAGCTGTGGAGGTACACCTGGGACACGGGACACGTCCGCGGTGTTGACGTGTTCCGTGTGCGCGACGGCAAGGTCGCGGAGAAGCTGTCCTACGTCAAGGGCTGAGCGCGGATCGAAGGTCGACCGATGATCGACCTCGTTCGCATCGGAGACTTCACCCTGAGCTGGGGCGAGAGCCTCCGATGGGACGACCGCCGTCATCGCCTCTACTTCGTCGACTGCGCCACCCGGACTCTGCACTGGCTCGAGGGGGCTGAACCTCCTCTGCACTCCCTGGTGCTGCCGAGCATGCCCGCGGGCTTGGTGCTCACCGACACGGGGCCGTTGGTGGCGAGTCTTGACGACGGGTTGCATGTGGTGGACCCCGATGCCGGCACGTGCGAATTGTTGGCGACCTATCCCCGAGGCATGCATGGGCGGGCCAACGACGCCAATGCCGACGGCCACGGGAACCTCGTGACCGGGACGCTCAACCTCGCTCCCGGGCCCGGGGCGTCCTGGTGGTTCTCGGCGAGCCGTGGTTGGCGGCTTCTCGACCCCGACATCGGGAATGCCAACGGCCCGGTGGTCATCGACGTCCAAGGGCAGTCGACGCTCGTGCTCGCCGACACTGTGGCACGGGTCGTCTACTCCTACCCTTACGACGGTGCAGAGGGGGTCATCGGGCCGCGGCAGGTGTTCGCGGACCATGGCGCCCTCAACGGTGCCCCCGACGGCGCCGCCGCCGACAGCGAGGGCGGAGTGTGGAGCTGCGTCCTCGGCGCCGGGAAGATCGCCCGGTACACCGAGACCGGACTGGAGCGTGTCGTGGACGTCCCCATGGCGAATCCCAGCGATGTGGCCTTCGGCGGGCCTGGTCGCGAGCGCCTGTTCGTGACCTCCATCGCCGTCGACCTGGGAGAAGACGCCGCCCCCGCCATCGAGGCCGGATGGCTCGTTGCCGTGGACGGGCTCGGCGTCACAGGTCGCCCTGAATCTCGCTTCCAGCTGGGGTAGCGGGTCGGCGCAACACAGGACAGGGCAAGAAGGAGGGCGAAGCCCCACGGCCCCTGGGGGCAGAGACCGTGGGGACGACACCCTCGCTGCGGACCGGTCGGCGGCTAGCTCTTGCCGCCGGTCAGGGTGAGCATGAGGTGCTGCTTGGCCACTGACCTCTTGGCGTTCCTGGCCACGACGACGACCGTGTAGGTCTTGTCGCGGTCGGTGCGCAGCGCCGTTCCCGAGATGGTCGCCGCCCCGCTACCCCTTGTCGCCACCAAGCCCTTGGGGAGCTTGCCGATCACCGTCACCGTGGGCGTGGGGACGCCGGTGCTGGTCACGGTGAACGAGAACGGAGTCCCGGCCACCACGGTGGCGGTGTTCCCGCTGCTGATGGTGGGCGAAGGACTGGCCAAGGCGTTGAACTGCACGGCGGGGATGTAATAGGGAGGCGTGTCGTTCGCTCCCGGCTCCCAACACTGCAGGTCCGGCCCCGGTGAGTCGAGGCGGAATATCCCGACTCCCGCTCCGGGCGAGGTACCGCCGTCGCAGTACCCGTAGGTGCCGGCCGCGTCGTGGAAGAGGGACCCCGGCTCGGGATCACCGCCCACACTGGGTGTGGCGGCCGTCGTCAGTGCCACGTTGAGCCCGTCGTACCCGCAGCTCGTCGTGGCGTCGCAGGCATGGGTATTGCCATAGGGGTGGAATCCCCACGTCGTGGTGTTGTACGCGATCCCGTAGACGACGTTGTTCGGAAGTGCCACATGACCGAAGTTGAACGTCACGTTGGCGAGGAGCCCGTTGAGGCACCCGATGGGCAGCCCGGTCGCTTGATCGATGGCGCTGTCGTACCAGGTTCCCGCAAAGTCGCTGATCGGGGCGTCCACGGTTACATACGGCAGGCAGTCCGTGGCGTAGTTGGCGTCGGCCGACGGGCGGTAGGGGATGCTGAAGGTCTGGGTATCGGATGCAATCAGTGCCCCAGGGGTGACCACGGTGCCCTCAGGCGCGGCATTGCCGAGCGCAGGGGCGTTGTAGATGTTCAGCGTGATCGGCTCGGTGAAGGTAGCTCCGGGGGTCGTGGCACACGACGTGCCGCCAGCCAGGTTTCCACAGGTCCAACTGGCCATCTGCACGACGACGTTGTCCAGGACCCGGGCCGTGCCGGCGAGGGTGATCTGATTCCCGAGTTCGGCGGTCTGCGTGGCCTGGAAGGCCCAACTGGGCAGGTTCCCCGGACTGGGGTCCACGATGCTGTCGTAGATGGTGGGGTCGCTGTTCTTGACCTTGTGGTGCTTGACCTTCTGGGCCTTCACGGCTCCGGGGGCCGCTGTAGACACGCGGGCCTTGGCGAACGCCGAAGGAGATGCCGCTACCCCCATGGATGCGATCAACGCGCTCGCGGCGAGCGCCAATAGGATCCTTCTCATTGCGTCCCTTCCTCCGCCGGAAGACACGCCAGTCGGAAAGACCTAATGCGCTCTCGTGGAAGTCCATTTGTGAATCACAACGGACGTTGCCCCTACACAGTGACCTGCTCCCGTGGCCGCCGCATCGCCAATGTTGACAAGCCTTTCGGGTCGGCGTCGTGGCAGTACCGCCTGCCGTGACGCTGACCTGGTCGGCACTGGGGCCATTCGCTCGTGACCGTGCAGCGATGACGACGTATCAAGACGAGCGCGCGGGCTCACCCTTCAATCCAGGGGCAGCGACCAGTCACGGTCGGGGTGGGCCGGGGGCACGTTCATGGGCTCGGTGGGCGCCCACCCGCTCGCCGCCACGTCCTCCAGGACGTGGACCATGTTGTAGGTGTCCTCCTCGTAGCAGAACTTCCCCCCGCCGGCGTAGCGCAACCGTGAGTAGGCCGACTGGGTGTAGGGCCTCCCGTCGGCTCGGACGCCGGGGATGATCTGGGTCCACTTCACGATGACGTCGTCCCCCTCGATGGCCGTGAACTCGACAGGGAACTTCCAGTCGCCCAGCCCGACCATCGAGTGCTCGAGCCAGTGGGCGATCGCCTCCTTGCCCTCGATGCGACCCCACGCCGCGTCCACGTAGACGGCGTCGTCGGTGTAGAAGTCGGCCAGGGCCCCGAAGCCGTTGGGCTCGAGGCCCTCGTCGATGCGCCGGCGCAACTGGTGGTAGCGATCGACCACGGCCTGGATCTCGTCACGGGGATGGGGCTGGGCATTGTCGGTCATCGAGCGAGGGTACCCCGCGGGCGATGGCGGCATCGGCGCCCCGCCGGGCTCTCGACGGAGATGGACGAAGGGGGCCGGAGGAGGAGTTGGACCGGAGAAGCAAGGTGGATCAGAGAAGTACAGTGCCGGTGAGCCACATCAGCGGGAGGCGTCGTGGACGACCAGAGACCGGACGGCCCGGGCAGTCCCCCGCCTCGGGGCTCTCCGCCTCGGTTCCCGTCGCCGGCGCCCTCGCCCCCCGATCCGTTCGGCTCGCCCGCATCCTTCGGTCAGGGCCTGTCCCGGTCCGGACCGCTCGACGTGTTGGGCCGGCCCCTCGCCACCTGGGGCCAGCGCGTCGCAGCCCTGCTCATAGACACGCTCGTGATCTCGATCCCCGGTGCCATGTTCCTGTGGATCGTGGCCGCCACGACCTCGACCTCGCTCACCGACCCGTTCACCGGTGGCACCCACCGGTACGTCCCGGCGCCGTTCAACTTCGCATCGGCGGTGGTCCTGGCGGCAGAGGTCATCTACTTCGCGACCCTGGACGGACAGAGCCAGACCGTGGGCAAGCGGGTGCTCGGGATCGCGGTCCGCTCCCGGGCAACGGGGAGCACCATCGGCTTCGGCCGCGCCCTGGGCCGGTGGCTCATCTACGTCGGCCTCTTCTACCTGTTCGTGATCCCGGGGATCTTGAACGTCTTGTCGCCCCTGTGGGACGGGAAGCGACAGGCATGGCATGACCGTGCCGTGGGTTCGGTGGTCGTGAGCGTGCGCTGAGAACCCCGTCCGGCTGCGAACCCGGTGACAGATGGCTTCCTGCGCCCTACGGCGTGAATTCTTCCACCACGGTGAGGTCGACGAACTCCGGAGCGCCGTCGAAGATCTCGGCCATCGCCTCCCTGGCGCCATGCAGTTCCTCCTGACGCCGCGGATCGCTCTCACGGGCGCGAGCCTTCTCCTCGCTCTCGAAGACAGCCAGCATGTAGACCCGGCTCGGGTCGTTCTGGTCCCGCATGGCCAACGACCGCACCAGACCTGAACCCGGACGTTCGACCGCCCGGAGTTGCTCGGTCACCTTCGGCAGATCGTCTTCCTTGCCCGGCTTCAGACGCGTCGTGATCAGCTGTGCCCACATCCCCGGACTCCCTTCACCTCGGACGGGTCACGCTACTGCACCGCAGGCGCCGGCACTCCCATGGACGTGTCGGGACGGGCTACCCGTCGACCGAAGCGCCTCCCGACCCTCCGTCGCCCGTCCCACCGGTGCACACCACCGAGGACGAGGTCGCCTGTGACCCCGCGTTGCACGACCCGCTCCCGGGGGCGGGAAGCGGAGGCGCCGGCTCGAGCGTCTGGGTGGTCTCCCCCTGGGCCGTCGTGATCTCGGCCGCGGTGGCGTCCGCTGTCCCGGGCCACCAGGCCACGAACAGTCCGTTGTTGACGCTGGTCTGGACGCGCTCACCGTCGCTGCGCACGAGGGTCACGCCCGTCACCCCCGCTTCCACCTGTCCGGTCACGACCGTGTAGGCGCCCTGGCTCGTCGACGCAAGATGGTCGACCGACATCTGGGTGATGCTTCCCGACGTGAATCTGCCGATCATGGTCGAGCCGCGGCTTTCGGTTCCGGGCGTAGCGGTGGCACCGCCCGAGACCGTCATGGAAGCGCCGTTGCCCGAGCTGCGCGAGACCACCGTGATCGAAGGTCCCGTCAGGCACGTGGCATGGGCGGCGCCGTCCTGGTAGATCACCAAGGTGAACGGTCCCCGGACGTCGGAGGCCACGGCGCTCCATCCGCTCCCCGCCGTCGTGTCGGAGAACCCCGGGCTCGCGGCCATCTGCGCCTGGCAGGTGGTGTCGGCGCTGGAGGTTTGCCCTGCCGAGACCAAGAGCGTCGGTGAGGGGCTCCAGCCCGCGAATGCCGCCTGGGCGCTGCCGAACACGACGGCCGACACCACCGCGCCGGTGGTCACGGCCGCGCCCGCCAGTGCTCCCACCGTGACCCTCGACGAGATGCGGCTCGACCGAGGCCGGTAGTCGATCCCGCGCAGGCGCGCACCGGCGTCGCCCGGGATGTCCGAGGCATGGAGGGAGAACGCCTCCCGCAGGTCAGATTCGAGTTGCTGGTTCGTCATCGTGGGCTCCGTTGGTCTCGGTGTTCCGGTGTGAGTCGAGGGGCGGTCCGTCCATGGCGGCGGGCACGAGAACGTGTCGCAACCGGTCCAAGGCGCGCCAGGCGGTGCTCTTGACGCTGCCCACCGAGCAGCCCAGGATCTCGGCCACCTGGGCCTCGGAGAGATCCTCGAAGTAGCGGAGGGCCAGCACCGCCCTCTGGCGCGGCGCGAGCGTGCCGAGCGCGTCGATCAGCTCGGACGTGGTCTCCACCATCCCCAGCGCTCGCGCCGCCGCCTCGTCGTGGCGGCTCTCGAGGGCCACGCGGTGGCCCACGTCCAGCTCCGACAGGTGGCGATGCCGGCCCCCGGAGCCGTCGAGGGCCAGGTTGACGAGCACCCGCCGGGCGTAGGCCCGGGGGTGGTCCATGGAGCGCACGCGGGGCCAGTGGCGGGCCGTCCGCAACAGGCATTCCTGGACGAGGTCCTCGGCCGCGGTGAGGTCCCAGACCAGCGAGTAGGCGGTCCGCAGCAGGGCGTCGGCGGAGCCGGTCACGAACTGCTCGAATTCCTCCCTGGCCCGGTCCCGCCCCGTGAGGTTCATCACTTCAATTAACCGTCGTCGCACCCCAAAAGGTTGCTCGCGGGCGTCGAAAGACATGCATCAAGTGGTGAGGTGCGCCTCAGGCACGGGGGCACACCCGGCACTACGGTGCCACCAGTCAGGTCCGAGGCCCCGGGCCCGGCTCGAGCGAGGGAAACCGTGACCAAGCGCACCCATGAGGAGATCGACGCACTGTTGGGCCGGCTGGGCGAGCATGGCGGGGGTGACCTGAATCCCGACGCCGGGCAGCTCCGGGCTCTGGTGGCGGCCGATCTGGGCGGACCGCTGCAGTTCGTGAACCTGCTCGCGTACCACGATCTCGCCCGGTACCCCGTCGGCCACGAGTTGGCCGGGAGCGGCCTGACCGGGGCCCAGGCCTACGGTCGTTACGGCATCGTGGCCATCGACCACGTGACCCGTCGGGGTGGACGCCTGACGATGGTCAACGAGGTGGAGCAGGTGCTGATCGGGACGGCGTCGTCGTGGAACCAGGTCGCGGTGATGGAGTACCCCGACACCGACGCCTTCGTGGACATGATCTGCGATCCCGGGTACCTGGCCGGGCTGGTCCACCGCGATGCAGGTCTCGCCGCCACCATGGTGCTCGTGACTCGGCCTCTGCTCCCCCCGCCCGGGAGTTGAGCTGCCCTCGGACGTCGACGGCCTGGTCGGCGACACACCCGACCCACGCCACCCCTGACGGAATGCGGTGCTACGTCGTGGCGTCGAGCTGGCGGTCCCCCGGCGTGGCGTCGAGGGTGTCGGCGGTGGCCGTGTCGGTTACGCCCAGCAATTTCGCCATCCGGAGGTGGTGCTCGTCGAGCTTCTTGTCGATGATCTTGGCGTGCTCCTCGAACAACACCTTCTGCTTCTCGAGATTGCGTGCGCCACGTATCTCGCTGCCGATCCAGCCCCCGATGAAGGCAATGGGGAGCCAGATGAACGAGGCGTACACGTTGGGCCCGTCCACGGACTGGTCCAGGGGCCAGAAGTCCACGCGCAGCCGATGGGAACCGAAGATCGCACCGAACACGACGAAGTAGACGACCAGGACCGCGACCAGCACCAACACCTTCCGGACGTGCTTCACGGGCACCTCCCAGGGCCGATACAACGATAGTGGCATCGCAGGACCCGGAGCCTGACGCCCGGTAGGGTGACCCCGTCGTTCCGAGCACCGAGGTGGGCGCGTGAGCTGGATGGTCTACGGCGCATACGGCTATACGGGACGCCTGGTGGCGGCGCTGGCGACCGAGCGCGGGGAGCTCCCGGTGCTCGCCGGGCGCGACGAGCACCGGCTGCGGGCCCTCGGCGAGCGCTTCGAGCTCGAACACCGCACCGTCGACCTGACCGACCCTGCCGCGTTGCGCCGCGCCCTCGAAGGCTTCGACGTGGTCGCGCACTGTGCAGGACCGTTCTCGGCGACCTCGGAGCCGATGGTGGACGCATGTCTCGCCACCAAGACGCACTACCTCGACATCACCGGGGAGATCGACGTGTTCGAGGCGGTCCTCGCCCGCCACGACGAGGCCCGCGCCGCCGGGGTGGTGCTGCTGCCCGGAGCGGGCTTCGACGTGGTGCCCTCGGACTGCCTGGCCGCCATGCTGGCGCGGGCGCTACCCGGAGCCGTGCGCCTCGAGCTCGCCATCCGCGCCACGGGCGGCGTGAGCCCGGGAACGGCCAAGACGGCGATGGAATCGCTGGGGACGGCGGGACGGGCCCGCGTCGGCGGGGTGATCGGCCCTATTCCGGCCGACCGTCGTCGCCGTGAGGTCGAGTTCGCCGACGGGAAGGCGAACGCGCACGCCATCGCCTGGGGCGACGTCGCCACCGCCTATCACTCCACCGGGATCGGTGACATCGTGGTGTACGCGGCGCTTCCGCCCGCCATCGCCCCCATGATGGCGCTGGCACAGGTGGGCGGCGCCGCCACGCGGACCCGGGTGGTCCAGGGGCTGTTGAAGCGAATCGTCGGGAGACTCCCCGGCCCGTCGGCCGAGACCCGGGGCAAGACCCAGGGCCAGTTGTGGGGAGAGGTGACCGACGGGGACGGCCGCTCGGTGAGCGGGACCGTGACCACGCTCGACCCTTACGACCTCACCGCCGACTCGGTGGTGCGCGTCGCCCAGCGTCTGTCGGCGGGCACCATCGCGCCCGGCGCCTACACGCCCTCGCAGGCGCTCGGCGCCGAATTCGTGGGCGAGCTCGACGGTGCCAAGGTCAACCGGATCGGCTGACGCGGCGCGCTACGCAGGCTCGTCGGCGAGCACCTCACCCAGCCGCAACAGGCTGGTGGTGGCGCCCCCGAGGGTCAGCGCCAGGTGCTTCACGAGGAGGTAGTAACGGTGCAACGGGTAGTCGCGGTCCACGCCCATCCCGCCGTGCAGGTGCTGGGCGGCGTGCACGACGCGCTGCGCACCCTCGTCGGCCCAGTACTTCGCCACCGCCACCTCGCTCGTCGCCGGCAAGCCCTCTGACAGCCGCCACACCGCCTGCCACGCCGTGAGCCGGACCGCCTCGGCATCGATGTAGGCGTCGGCGGCACGCTGGCCGACGGCCTGAAAGGTGGCGATCGGCTTTCCGAATTGCTCCCGCTGCGACGTGTACTGGGCGGTGAGCTTGACCGCGGTGTCACAGGCACCCGCCACGCACAGGCACAGCGCGGCCTCGGCGTGCTCGAGCAGCCACCGCAACGCGTCGGACCCACCCGGACCCGTCACGAGAACGCCGTCAGGCCCAACCTCGACGCCCGAAAGCTCGAGCTCGGCCTCGATCTGGCGGCTGGTGGCCTCCTGGGGGCGGCGCGACACGCCCGGCGCGGCCGGGTCGACGACGAACAGTCCGATGCCGTCGTCGGTGCGGGCCGAGACCACCAGGGCCTGCGCCAGCATCCCGGCGGGGACGAAGGACTTGGTGCCGTCGAGTCGCCAACCGTCGCCGTGGCGCGTGGCCGTCGTGGCCGGATTGGCGGGGTCGCCCCCCTGCTCGACGAGCGCGGCGCTGAGAACGACGTCGCCGGTCACGAAGGGCTCGATGAAGCGCCGGCACTGCGCGGCGTCGCCGAACTCGGCGATCGTCCCGGCGCCGAGCACCGCGCCGGCCACGAACGGTACGGCGGCGGCGGTCCTCCCTGCCTCCTCCGCCACGATGCCCACCGCCACGAAACCCAGACCGGCTCCGCCGACGGCTTCGGGCAGCCCGATGCCGAGCAACCCGGCGGAGGCGAGCTCACCCCAGAGCTTGCGGTCGAAACGCTCGTCGGAGGCCTCGACCTCCTTCAGGCGTTCGGGCGTGGCGAGATCGGAGAAGATCCGTGCCGCCAGGTCCCGGACGGCCTCCTGCTCCTCGGTGAAGGAGAAGTCCACGTCGTGTGCCCTTTCTAGCGAAGCGACCGCGGCATGCCGAGGCCGAAGATGGCGATCAGGTCGCGCTGGATCTCGTTGGTCCCGCCACCGAAGGTCAAGATGACCAGGCCTCGGGTGTAGGCCTCGAGCCGTCCCCGCAGGACCTCCTCGGCCGACCCTCCCCGCAGGTACCCGGACTGGCCCACGACCTCCGACAGCGTCCGCAGGGCCTCCATGTAGAACTCGGTGCCGAACACTTTGATCGAGGAGGCGTCGGCGACGTCGAGGTGGCCCTGGGTACCGTTCCAGGCCACCTTCCAGTTGATGAGCCGGAGGAATTCCAGCTTGGCGTGCACCCGGGCCAGGGCGATGCGCACCCATTCCTGGTCGATGACACGCCGCCCGTCGGCGAGGGTGGTGTCCTGGGCCCATCTCCGCACGTCACCGAGGGCGCGTTCGATGATCCCAGGCGAGCACAGGGTGACGCGCTCGTGGTTGAGCTGGTTGGTGATCAGGCTCCACCCGTTGTTGAGCCCGCCCACCACGTTCGCGAGCGGGACCCGCACGTCCTCCCAGAAGGTGTAGTTGATGTTGTGGTCCCCGAGCAGCTGCATGGGCACCACCCGAACGCCGGGCGTGTTCATGGGGACGATCACCATGGAGATGCCCTTGTGCTTGGAAGAGTCGGGGTCCGTTCTCACGGCCAACCAGCAGTAGTCGGCGTCCCCGGCCAGCGAGGTGAAGATCTTCTGCCCGTTGATGACGAGCTCCTCACCGTCCACCACACCCCGAGTCTGCAAGGCGGCGAGGTCTGTCCCGGCCTGGGGCTCGGAGTAGCCGATGCAGAAGTGGATCTCCCCGGCCAGGATCTTGGGCAGGAAGAAGGCCTTCTGCTCATCGGTGCCGAAGTTCATGATGGTGGGGCCGACGGTGTTGATGGTGAGCATGGGCACGGGCGCACCGGAGCGCATCGACTCGTCGAAGAAGATGAACTGCTCGATGGCCGAGCGCCCCTGGCCCCCGTACTCCTTGGGCCAGCCGATCCCCAGCCACCCGTCGCTGGCCATCTGCTTGGTGATCCGCCGGACCGTGGGCCCGATGCCGTGGCTCTGGGCCAGCTCCGCCTCGACCTCGGGCGTGAGCAGGTTCTCGTAGTACTCGCGCAGCTCCTGGCGCAGCGTCTGTTGCTCGTCGGTGTAGCCGATCTCCATGCCCGCCCTGCCCTTCTTCCGGGTCGAACTTGGAACAGGTTACAGTTCGGCCCTCGGCGGAAGCCAACCTCGGCCGACGCGTGGCACCGGGCCACCTGGGCCGCACCCGGTGGCCTGTGCCAACCTAGAGCCTTCCCCGAACACACATCCAAGGAGCCACCACACATGCCCGACGCCGTCATCGTCGCCACCGGGAGAACGCCCATCGGTCGCGCCAACAAGGGCTCGCTCGTGAGCTGCCGTCCCGACGACCTGGCCGCCCTGGTCGTGAAGGAGGTGCTGGCCAAGGTCCCCCAGCTCGACCCGGCCCTCGTCGAGGACGTCATGTTGGGATGCGGCCAGCCTGCGGGGGAGGCCGGATACAACGTGGCCCGGGTGGCGGCCCTCCTGGCCGGCATCGACGTGCCGGGGGTGACGGTCAACCGCTACTGCTCCTCGTCGCTGCAGACCATCCGCATGGCGGCCCACGCCATCCGGGCCGGCGAGGGCGACGTGTTCGTGGCCGCGGGCGTGGAAACGGTGAGCCGGTTCCAGTTCGGCGCCTCCGACGTCGGCCCCCACAACCCGGCCTTCGCCGAAGCCGAAGCGCGCACCGCGGCGAGGGCTCCTGCTGTCACCGAGCCGTGGACGCCGCCCCGAGGCCTCGGCGACGTGTACATCGCCATGGGCCAGACCGCCGAGAACGTGGCCGAGTACGAGAAGGTCACCCGCGAGGAGATGGACCGGTTCGCCGCCCGCAGCCAGAACCTGGCGGTGGACTCCCAGAAGAACGGGTTCTTCGAGCGCGAGATCATCCCCGTGACCCTCGAGGACGGCACCGTGGTGACCAAGGACGACGGGCCCCGGCCCGACACCACCGTCGAAGGGCTCGCCGGGCTCAAGCCGGTGTTCCGCGAGGGGGGGACGGTGACGGCGGGCAACGCCTGTCCGCTCAACGACGGCGCGGCGGCAGTCGTGGTGATGTCGGAGTCCAAGGCCGGCGAGCTGGGCATCACCCCGCTGGCGCGCATCGTGTCGAGCGGCGTCTCCGCGCTCGACCCCGAGATCATGGGCCTCGGGCCCGTCGAGGCCTGCCGCCAGGCCCTCAAGCGGGCCGGTAAGACCATGGACGACATCGACCTCGTCGAGATCAACGAGGCCTTCGCGGCGCAGGTCATCCCGTCGGCGAAGCACCTCGGCATCGACTGGGACAAGCTCAACGTGAAGGGCGGCTCGATCGCCCTGGGCCATCCTTTCGGCATGACCGGGGCCCGCATCATGACCACGCTCCTCAACGCCCTCGACGACGACAACAAAACGTGGGGGCTCGAGACGATGTGCGTGGGCGGAGGCCAGGGCATGGCCATGGTCGTCGAACGCCTGTCGTAGTACGGGCACGACCGGGACAGAGGGGGAATCGGCGTGTCCGGCGTCATCTACGACGTGGGGTCGATGTGGGAGCTCGTCGAGGCCCGGGCGGCTGCGTCGGGAGGCCGTCGCATGCTCGTCGACGAGTCCGGCCGCGAGATCACTTTCGGCGAGTTCCGGGACCGGTGCGAAGTCGTAGCCGCCGGGCTGTACGCCATGGGGGTGCGCCCGTCCACCGCTGTGTCGTGGCAGCTCCCCACCCGGATCGAGACCATCGTGTTGTCGATGGCGCTCGCCCGCCTCGGCGTGGTGCAGAACCCCATCATCCACATCTACCGCGAACGCGAGGTGGCCTTCGCCCTTGCCCAGACGGGGGCGGAGTTCTTCTTCGTCCCCGGCGTGTGGAAGGGTTTCGACTACGTGGCCATGGCGGACTCGATCGGTGCCAGTCTGCCCCGGCCCCCCAAAGTGGTCGTCGCCTACGACTCGCTCCCCGAGGGTGATCCCTCCACCCTCCCCGCTGCCCCGGAACCGGGCGGCGATGAGGTGAGGTGGATCTACTACACCTCGGGCACCACCTCGGACCCCAAAGGCGTGCGTCACACCGACACCACGCTCGTCACCGGTGGCCGCGGGCTCGCCATGGCGGTGGAGCTCAGCGAGCAGGACGTGGGGTCCATCGCCTTTCCGTTCGCGCACATCGCCGGGCCCGACTATCTGGTCACCGTGCTGGCCACCGGCTTCGCCACCGTGCTGCTCGAGTCGTTCGTGCCCGACGTGGCCGTCGAGGTCTTCTCGCGCAACGGGGTCACCATGGCCGGAGGCAGCACCGCCTTCTACATGGCGTACCTCAACGAGCAGCGCAAGCAGCCGGGGAAGAAGATCATCCCGACACTGCGCCTCCTCACGGGAGGTGGCGCGCCCATGCCTCCGGAGATCTTCCACGAGGTGGCCCGCGAGATCGGCGTGGTCGTCGCCCACGGGTACGGAATGACCGAGATCCCCATGATCTGCATGGGGTCACCGTCGGACACCGAGGACCAGTTGGCGCACAGCGTGGGGAAGCCGGTCTTCGGCGCGGATATCCGTATCGTGACCCTCGAGGAGACCGACGCCCCCACCGGGGTCGACGGCGAGGTACGGGTGCGTGGCGCCATGGTGTGCAAGGGCTACACCGATCCGGTCCTCTCCGCCGAGTCCTTCGACGACCAGGGCTACTTCCGCACCGGCGACGTCGGGCACTTCCGGCCCGACGGCCACGTCGTGTTAACCGGACGCCTCAAGGACATCATCATCCGCAAGGGCGAGAACATCTCCGCCAAGGAGATCGAGGACCTCCTGTACACCCACCCCAAGGTTGGTGACGTGGCTGTGGTCGGACTGCCCGACCGCGAGCGCGGGGAACGTGTGTGCGCGGTGGTCGAGACGGCCAAAGGAGCGGAGCCGCTGGGCTTCGACGAGATGGTGGCGCACCTCCGGAGCGCGGGCCTCATGACCCAGAAGGTCCCCGAGCAGCTCGAGGTGGTCGACGCCCTCCCCCGCAACGAGACCCTGAACAAGGTGCTCAAGTACAAGCTACGCGACGAGCTGGCGGACAAGCCCTTTCCGGGCTGACCCGACTAGCTCTCGGGCGGCCGCGGGGCGCGAGCGGCGCGCCGGGCGCGCCGCAGCGTGGCTCCGAGCACCAAGACGACGAGCACCGGCATCGATGCCACCACGACGGCGTGGGCCACGCCGTTGTGGGCAAGCACGGCTGCGACGATGACCACCACGACGGCGCCCACCAGGAGCTCGGGAGTGTCCCCGACCAGGAACTCCCACCAGAAGCGGCCGAAGGCGGACGCGTAGCGCCGGAGGAGTGATGCCGGCGCCCCCTCTCGTGCCGGGTGGGGATCAGGCAACTTCGACACCGGACCGCTCCCCGCGCCCGACGATCGACACCGTCGCCCGTGCCACGAGCGCGTAGACCCCGACAAGCACGGGCAGGGCGAGCTCCGACCCCGGCCAGCGCACCCCGACCCCCTCTCCCGCCCAGAAGGTGCCGAAGCTGACCAGCATGATCCCCACGGTCATCTTCATGGCGTTCTCGGGAACGCCCGCCAGATGGCGCGATACCACCGCGCCCACCCCCGCCACCACGAGGACCGCAGCCCCGGCACCCGCGGCGGCGAGACCCAGGCGGTGATCGGCGGCGCCCAGGGTGAGGACGATGACCACCACCTCGAGGCCTTCGAGGAACACCCCTTTGAAGGCGACGGCGAACGCCGCCGAGTCGCGCCCCGTGGCGGGTCGGGCGATGGCCTCGAGCTCGGCGACCTGCTCCGTGAAGATGGCGTCTTCGTCGTGCCTCGACTTGAGGCCCGTGGCACGCAGCAGTGCCTTGCGGAGCCACTGCAACCCGAAGACCAGCAGCAGCGCGCCCACCGCGATCCGCAGCCCGTCGAGGGGCACGTAGCGCACGAGGGCGGGGCCGATGGCGACCACCAGGACCACCAGGATGCCCAGGGCCACCGCAGCGCCTTCCAGAGCGGATCGCCAACCCCGGGTGACACCCACCGCGACCACGATGGTCAGCGCCTCGACCATTTCGACCGCGCTGGCCAGGAACACCGATACCAGGAGCACGATGCTGGCGCTGTGCACGACGGGCCTACCGGGGACTCCGGGGTGATCCCGGATCGCACGTGGGCATCACTTCCAGGGTAGGCGCCGGCGGCCCGCCACGGCGGGGCAGCCGGCCCCCCGCGGCCTCCCGGGAGGGTCAGAGGGTCGTCACGGTGTCGGCGGGGACATCCTCACGATCGGAAGGCGGCCTCGGTCACAGCGCTGTCCTCGGTGCCGCGGTAGTACTCGATCTTCGGGCCCCGGAACCTGAAGTATTGGTGCAGGTTCATCGCCACCGGCTTGCCGGTACCCCGGGCCCTGCCCCGAAAACGCACCACGGGATCCCCTTTCGTCGGTGGGCTGCGTCCCTTGGCTCTGTGGTCTTCGCCGCCGGCCCCTGCTGCGGTTCACTTCACGAACCAGCTGTGCTCGGCAAGACGGGAGGGATCACGGGGTGGTGACCGTCACCGTCCGGGGGACGAAGACCTCGTGCGCCTGGTGGAAGACGGCGGTGGGAGCTCCTTTGTGTGGCCCGACGGGTTCGTGTGGCCCGACGGGTGTTCGCCGGCACGGCCGCGTCCGGATCACCCCCCCCACCCCGTCTCGGGGTTCCCAGCTCTTTCCCAGACACCCCGGGCGCATGGTGATCCGGAACCTCGGCCGGCGGCGAACACCACGAGACGGCACCGCAGCGAGATCCGAAGGGAGCCTCCGTGCACCGAGAACGGCGCCCCGCGCCACCAAAGAACTGAGGCGCCGACCCGCGGGTCGTCCGGTGAACGAGCCCGAGCCCATCTCCCCGGTCCAGGCGTTCCGCGGTGCCGTGGCGTCGATGGACCGGCTCCTCGTGTCTCTCGATCCCGAGCAGTGGAGGGTGCCGGCGCTGCGCGGCCTCACCGTGCAGGAATTGGTCGGCCACCTCACGGGGGTCGAGAGGCGGGCCCCGGCCCTACCGCTGCAGGCACCCGACGCGGCCAGCTTGCGGCTCATGACCGATCTCGCCGTCGCCATGCTCCCCGCCGGGATGCGAAGGAACGATCGCCGTGCCGACGGGCGCACGGCCAGGATCGTCCTGACGGGCCCGGGGGGTGGGACCTGGCAGACGGATCTGGGCGCCGTCGACGACTCCCGGCCCGCCGGCCGCGCCGACGTTCGAATCGTGCTCGATGCGGTGGACTTCTGCCGGCTCGTGGCCAACCGGGCCGATCCCGCTACGCTCACGACCGTCGTCAGCGGCGACCACGCCCTGGCCCGGGACATCTTCGCCGGAGCCGCCCGCCTGGCGCTGGACTGAGCACGATCACGGGAGGTTCAGGTGGGCACTTGGGACCGCGCCGAGCTGCAACGGGCGCACGACAATTACCTCGCGGTGGCCACCGAGGCGGGACGGAGCGGCGACTGGCGTCCGTGGGCCGAGCTGTTCACCGAGGACGCCGAGTACATCGAGCACCTCTACGGTCGTTTCGAGGGGCGCGGGCAGATCCTCGACTGGATCGCGGCCACAATGGCGCAGTGGCCCAACAACGAGATGACGATGTTCCCCCACGACTGGTGCGTCTGCGACGAGGAGCGGGGCTGGTGGATCTGCCAGATCGAGAACCGTTTCAACGACCCCGGTGACGGGGCGGTGTACCAGTCGGCGAACATCACGATCCTCAAGTATGCGGGCGACATGCGCTTCTCGTCCGAAGAAGATGTCTACAACCCGGCCAACTTCGCGCCCGTCGTGAAGGCCTGGATGGCAGCGAAGAAGGCCCACACCGGCGGCAGGTCCGACTAGCCCCGTGGCGGAGGTGGTGCGCACCCCCGACGAGCGCTTCACCGCCCTGGCCGACTACCCCTTCGAGCCCAATTACGTGTCGGTGCGGGCCAAGGGGATCGATGCGCTGCGCATGCACTACGTCGACGCCGGCCCACCCGACGGCCCCGTCGTCCTCCTCCTCCACGGTCAGCCCACATGGTCGTACCTGTACCGCACCGTCGTCGCCGTGTTGACCGAGCGCGGCTATCGGAGCGTGGCACCCGACAACATCGGGTACGGCCGCTCCGACAAACCCACGGACCCCACGCTCTATACCTACCGGCGCCATGTGGAGTGGACGACGAGCCTCGTCGAGGAGCTCGATCTGCGCGACGTCACCCTCGTCGTCCAGGACTGGGGAGGGCCCCTCGGGCTCGGCGCCCTGGCCGCTGTGCCCGATCGATTTGCCCGGGTGGTCGCCACCAACACCGCCCTGCACACCTCGGACCCCACCCTGGCCGGCAAGCTCACCTGGGCCAATCACGGCACCGGGGACGGGCGGGTCGTGCTCGAGGAATCCCTGGTCGACTACGTGCAGTACTGCCAGCGGGCCCCGGAGCTGGTGGCCAGCACCTTTCTCTACGCCCTTTCGAAGACCCTGTCGCCCGAGGTGCTCGCCGCCTACGACGCCCCGTTCCCGGACCGGTCTTTCACGGCCGGGCTGCGCCAGATGACCGGGCTCATCCCCATCAGCCCCAAAGACCCCGGAGCGCGCATGGGGCGCGCCACAACGCAGGCGCTGCGGGCCTTCGAACGGCCCTTCCTGACGGCCTTCTCCGACGGCGATCCGGCCACCCGGGGATGGGAGACGGTGTTCCAGGAGATCGTGCCGGGCGCGGCAGGGCAGGAGCATCCGACCATCAGGGGGGCGGGGCACTTCGTCCCCGAGGAACGCGGCGAGGAGCTCGGGCGGATCGTCGCCGACTTCGCCGAGGTCGGCGCGGCCTCGCCGTGACCGTCAGGACCTCAGGAACTCGATGACCTCGGGCAGGGCCCGCCGGTCCTGCGCGAAGAACGCGTGGCCACCCTCGTAGACGTGGAGCGTCGCGCCCGGGACGGCGCTCACGATGGCCTCGGAATTGCCGACAGGGGCGATCCCGTCGAACCGTCCCGCCGCCACGAACGTCGGGCAGGTGACACGTCCGAGCCTGTCCCAGACGTCGTGATGGCGACGGGCCTCGAGCTGGAGGGCCTCACCTCGGCGCACCTCGTCGGACGCCGGACGAGAACGCCTCTCGGCCATGGCGCCGAGGAGCACGCCATCCTCGGGATGCGATGCCAGCCACTCCGCCGAGAACCGGGAGTCGAGGAGCCGCGTCGACTCCTCGGCGCGCCGCTCCGGCGTGAGCGCGGCCAGCTCGTGCAGGGGGAAGGACGAGCCTCCGGCGCCGCCCGGTGACGTGCACAGCAGGGCCAGGCGTTCCACCCGTTGCGGAGCGGTGACGGCCAGCTCCTGGGCCACCATTCCGCCGAAGCTCACGCCCACGACGCGGCACGTCGGCCAAGCCACGAGGTCGAGGAGCGCGAGCGCGTCGGAGGCGTAGTCCGCCATGGTGTAGGGCCCCGGAGGCTTGGCGCTGCGACCCAGACCCCGCTGGTCGTGCGCCACCACCTCCAGCTGGCCGGCGACGATGTCGAGGAGCGGGGCGACGTCGGCCAGGGTCGACCCGGACCCGTTCAGGAAGAGCACGGGCGGACCGTGTCCGGCCCGGTGGTAGTGCAGCTCGATCCCGTTGACCGAGGCCGTGGGCATCGACAGCGGCTCCAGGACCTTCCCGGCGTCGGGCTAGGTGCCGGCGTCGTCCCCGAGCTGACGCCGGCGCAGCTCGGCCTCACGGCGCTGGGACTGTGCCTCGAGCATGCGCATGCGGGCCATCTCCTCGCGTGCACGCACCACCGGGTGCAGATGATCGAACGACGTTGCCTCCGGCTCGGGAACGACCGAGCTGACCCGGCGGGACCGCTGTCGTTCGACGCCGGCGATCCGGACGCTCTGGGCGCGGGGGCGTCCGAAGGCCAACCACAGGATGCATCCGATGTCCGACAGCAGCAGTACGATGACGAACCACGCGATCTTGGGGAGGTTGCGCACCAGGGCGTCGTGGGTGGTGAACACGTCATAGAGGCAGTAGATCCAGACGAAGACCACCGCGATCCCGATGACGCCAGCGACGATATCCGGCATGGCCCGACCCTCCTCGAGGCCCGCTGCGGCCCGCTGCGGCCCGCGAAGCGCCCACCGTAGCGTGGGTGGAGACCGGTCGCCCCGGGCCGCTCGCGCCGGAAGGGTCAGCTGGCGTGGTCCTGGTGGGCGCCTTCGCCGGCCACCAGACGGCTGAGACGTTCGAGGGTCCGCTCCATGTCCCGCCGCGTCTTGCCCGAGTAGATGTCCCCCAGCTTCAAGAGGAAGCGCTGATGGTCGGCGGTGATGTCCCAACTCTCCCGGACCAGCGTGCCCCCCTCGACCGGAGACAGCTCGTAGCGCCACACCCTCCCGGCCACGAGGCGCCCCATGGTCCCCGTGGGCCCGGTCTTCCAGGCGATCAGCCGGTTCTCCTCGAACTCGACCACCCTGTTCACCGTGGAGTACGACACCAGCATTTTCATGCCCATGCCGAAGGTCGTCCCCAGTGCGAGGCGTCGCGGGTAGTCCTCGGGGGCACCCCGGAGCATTCCCGAGCCGTCGATCAAGTGGTGCCGGCTCACGTCCGCCAGAACATCGAAAACGACGTGGGGGGCGGCAGGGACCACCCGCTCCACCGTGAGCACGTACCCCTTCATCGCCTCGTCAGCCCGCCCTCATCGCGGTGCGGTCACCGTTCAGTGCTCGATCTCGACGGGCGTGCCTGGGACCACCTGCTGGGCCAACGTCGTGATGGCAGCGTTCGGGAGCCGGACACAGCCGTGACTGGCGTACGAGCCGATGACCCACGGTTGGTTGGTCCCGTGGATGCCCACTTGGCCCGGACCGCCGTCGAAGCTGTAGTACGTGTTGGAGAAAGCCGACGTGCCCATGGCGTAGGGGCCGTACACGTCACCGGGATCGGTGAGCTTGACGATGTAGGCCACGTAGAACGACCCCGTGGGCGTGGGTGAGCTCGGTGCCCCCGGTGCCACCGCGCTCTGGAACACCGGCACGTTGTCGTGGTACAGGGTCAGCAAGCGGGCCGAAAGGCTCACCACGATATGGTCCGGGACGAAGGAGATGGACACGTCCGCACTGGGTATCCAGGCCGTGGACTCGTTGGGACGCTCCGGGATGTAGGCCTGTACCCATCCTGGCTGATAGCCGGTGACCAGGAAGACCACCGGTCGCGCCCAGGTAGTTCGGGTTGGCGATGCTCTTGGCGGGCTTGGCTGCGCCCGGCGCCGAGTACAGCGGCACGTTGGGGACCGTGGCCGTGGCGACGACCGAGGGATCGGTGATGTTCGACGGGGCGCTGTTGACCACGGGGGCCACAGGGGGAACGACGTAGCTCCTCCACACGGTCGGTGACGGTCCTTCGGCGCGTCCACAGGGCTCACCGTGGTCGTCGGTGCCGGCGGGATGATGACCGGCGCCGGGGCGGGCGGGATCACGACCGGGATGGCGCTGCGCGGCGCGCCGTGGGTGGCAGCGGCCGCGTCGTGATGGACCGACGGCCCGGGCGCAGTGGAGCTTCCCGCCATGTCGAACGCCACGGCGCCGCCCCCCGTCGCGATCGACGCCACCGCCACCACCACCAGGAGCGAGCTCGACCCTCCGCTGGGCCATCTCCAGCGCCTGGAGACCGGGGCCCGAACCGGGACGGGCGGCGGCGTCAACCACACCTGCTCCCCGCTGCGCTCCGGTGCCTTGCGGCGCAATTGCATCCCCAGCAGCGTACCTGGGTCCGCTGCGCTGTTGTCAGGCGGGTCTGGCACGAATGGCGCCCGCCGCGCACCGGGCCGGAACACCCTCGTCCCAAGCCGACCCACAGGAACGGCGCCCCAGGTCACGCCGCGGGCCCACGCCTCGGAGCCGACATCAGATGGGCTGCGCCAGGTCGATGCCGATCACGCCGACCGGTTGTCGAGGAGCTACCCGTCGTCGCCCCTTGGCCCGCTCATCCTCCCCGCACCTCGTAGAAGAGCTCGGCCGCACGGGAGACGACGCCCCCCGTCCCCTGGTCCCAGCCCACGCGCTCCATCGCGGCCGGGGTCGAGCCACCCTGGCGATAGGCCTCGAGCGCGTCGAGGCTCCGGAATCCCTGTTCCCACAGATGGGTCCATCGCGGTGGCCCCATGACCGGCGTCACCCCGTCGAACCAGGCCGAGCCCATGGTGTTGGCGGCCAACACCGACACGACCATGTCGGGGACGACCTCGGGAGCCCCTTCGAGCTCCTCACGGAGCTTCGACACCTCGGCCCCCGACGATTCGCTGCCGACGCGGAGCAGCACGAGCCGGCGGACGCCGCTGCGCATCCGGTACGAGGGCGTGTCGCATGCGTAGCCGTAGAGCCCCGCCCCCGACGGACCGTCGATGACGATCCTTCCGGGGGCATCGGGGAGCAAGTACCTGTCCACGACCACGGCGTGATACGGGTGGACCATGTAGCGCCGGTACGCCTCGGGCGACGCGTAGGCGTGCTCCCACACGAGTTGCACCGGCGCGTCGGACAGGTTCTGTCCGACGGCACAGTCGAGAACCTCTGGGATGAACCGACCGCACCGACGACATGCCTCTTCGAGGTCGCGGACGCGCTCGGCGGGAGCGTCGGGGCTCAGCGCGTAGACCTCGAAGCGCCGGAGCATCACGGCATGGTGGGGAGGGCCACGGGCGTGAAGAAGCGACGGGTCCCCCCAACGCGCAGGGAGGCAGCTGTGCTCCCGTACTCGTGGTACCGGGGATCGAGCACCAGGTTCTTGCGGATCTCGTTCCATTGCACGAGATCGGCGAATGCCCAGGTCACCTGGATGTGCACCCGCTCGCCGACCTCGCCCGACGTCGTCGCACACGACACGAAAGTCGCTCCGGCATCCGCCATGACCGCCTTGCCGAGGGTTCCGACCAGCTCCAGATAGCGCTCGACTCCCTCGGGCTCGACCTCGACCGTGTCGACGAGGTGCATCACCGCGCTCAGCCCCCGTCGCCGAGGACCCACCTGAGCCCACCGTGGAGGTGGGTGAGATAGGCGGGGGTCTCCCACGCCCCGGGGAAGTGCCCGAGCGAGGTGTAGAAGACTCGGCCCTGTCCTTCGGCGAAGCACCACGCCAGGGGGAAGCCGACGGACGGCCGGCGGGCGCCGGGGACGCTCATGTCGAGCTGGCCCTCGGCCACGCGCAGCAGGACTCGTGCGTCGGGGCGAAGGTCACGGAAGAGGTAGACCTCGTCGTGCCACCGCCACGGCGCGCCCAGATGCTGCGTGCTCGGGTGCGAGGGGTCGACGACGTCGATGTCGAAGGTCTCGGTCCACGGGTGCCCGTCGAAGCGGGCCCCGACGAGTGATCCGTACTCCTCCCATGATATGCACGCGTCGGTGGCGGCGTGGACCCCCAGGATCCCCAGGCGCCCCGAGCGCACGCCGTCGGTGA
Source organism: uncultured Acidimicrobiales bacterium (assembly GCA_963848335.1). Lineage (GTDB taxonomy): Bacteria > Actinomycetota > Acidimicrobiia > Acidimicrobiales > UBA8190 > Chersky-840. The sequence continues at coordinate 137,781 of CAWKDD010000001.1, read as the reverse complement.
TGGCGGCTCGCTGCGCCGGGGACCACGGGGTCTCGCCGATGGTGAACAGCGCCAGGACGCCACCCGCCGAGAGGAGGTCGGGGTCGACGTCGGGCACGGCGTGCACGGGCACGGCGTCCAGCTCCACCAGACCGGCCAGCTCGGACAATGCCACCGCCGCCTGGGGGAGCACACCGTGCACGCCCGCCGGCCCGTGGGGATAGGGGGACACGTCGGTGACGATGAACAGCGGGCGCCGGCTCACGGTCGTGGATGGTAGTGACCGGCTGGGCCCGACGCGCTAGGCCGTGATGCCGCCGTCCACGGCCAGAACCGCACCGGTCGTGTAGGCGGATTCCTCCGACGCTAGGAAGGCGATGGCGGCGGCGACCTGGTCAGGTGTGCAGAAGCCCATGCGGCTCGTGATCCGGTAGATGTGCTTGCGGTCCCCTCCCTCGGGGAGCTGGAAGCTGCCGATGAGCGGGGTGTCGACACCGCCGGGCGCCACGGCGTTGACCCGAACCCCCCGGCCCGCGTACTCGATGGCCAGAGCCTTGGTGAGCATGATCACGCCGCCCTTCGAAGCGGAGTAGGCGGCGGAGTAGGCGGCTCCCATGATGCCCGACGTGGACGCGATGTTGACGATGCTCCCCCCCGGTGGCTCGAGCATGTAGGCGAGGGCCGCCCTGGTCATGAGGAACGTGCCGGTGAGGTTCACCGCGAGGATGCGGTCCCATGTGGCGAGGGGCAGCTCGGCGGTATGGGCGAAAGTCCCGATGCCGGCCACGTTGCACAGCACCTCGGGCCTTCCGAGCGCCGAGGCGACCTCGGTCACGGTCTCGTTGACCTGTGACTCGTCGGTGACGTCACAACGGTAGGCGACGGCCTTGGCCCCCAGGGTGGCGAGGGCTTCGACGGTCTCGTCGAGGTTGTCGGCCACCACGTCGAGGCAGGCCACCGAGGCTCCCTCCACCGCCAGGCGGATGGCGGTGGCCCTGCCGATGCCCGAGCCGGCCCCGGTGACGATGGCGGTCTTTGCTTCGAACCGGCGTGCCGGCGGTGTGACCACTGCGGGGTCGGGGCTCACGAAGACCTCCTCGCTTCCTTCTGGCTCGCTTCCTTCTGGCTCTTGTCGCTCTGGTCGGGCCACAGCATGTCGGTGTAGGTGTCGGTACCGGGGATCGTGGGGATGAAGGGCAACGCGGCGACGACCTTGGCCTTGCCCGACTTCTCCACCGCGGCCCGGTGTGCGACCACGACCGACTCCCACGCCTCCTGGGGCGAGGTGTCGAGGAACCACAGGGTCAGCTGGCGGCGGTCGTCGGACTCCGAGCGTGGCACGTCCCCCGGTGCGTCGATGAGCAGAGGCAACGGGTCCGCGGCGATCACGAGGCGGGCCGCCGTCCCCGGGAGCAGCTCGGCAAGGTGCTCGTCGCGCATCCAGGTCTCGAACTCGGCGGCATCGACGCCCTCGGCGCGATCGGTGAACACCGCCACGAGCCCGGCCGAAGGATGGTCGAGAGCGAGCTCGGCGGGCAGCCCGTCGGTGTCGCGTGCCCGCTCCCACGCGTACCGGTAGAGAAGGGTGTGGACGTGGTCGCGCTCCTCGAACATGCGCCCGGCCTTGTGCAGCGCCTTGACCTGGTCCACGGCCCAGCGGTTCCACACGTCGTGGTAACCGTCGAGCACCCAGTAGACAGAGAGGAAACTGCCCCGGCCCGGCTGGCCGGTGACGGCGGAGGGATCGGGGTCGCGCAGAGCCTTGAGCTCGGCCGTGGCTACGAAGCGCTTCCCCGCGAACTGGTAGGGACCGATCATGCACCCCGCGTAGAAATGGTCGCGCTCGTACCACCGGTTGTAGGCCACCTCGTGCCCGCGCCGCGGCTCGACCAGCGTGAAGAGCATCGAACCCAGCTTGATCGGCTCCGCCCCCGCCACGATGGGGTGCTGGCGCGGTGGTCGGGCGCCGGCGGGCTGGGCCGGAGAGTCGCTCTTGGTCGCCGGGTCCTTGGCCTCGGTCATGTGCTCACTCGCTCCTTCACTTGCTGAGTCTCGAGCTCGGCGGCGCGCGCCGTCAGCTCCTTCTTGTCGATCTTCGCCATCGCCGTGAGCGGCAGCTCGGCGACGAGATAGAGGCGGTCCGGCGCCTTGTAGTCGGCGAGCTCGGAACCACACGCAGAGCGCAGACCGGCGAGATCGGGGGCCGCGCCCGCAGCCTGTGGCACCACGAAGGCCACACCGATCTCCCCGAGGACGGTGTCGGGCGCCGCCACCACCGCCACCTGGGCGATGCCGGGCAGCCCGCCCAGCACGGCCTCGACCTCGGCGGGGTAGACGTTGTAGCCACCTCGGATGTACATCTCAGAGACCCGCCCTGCCAGTCTCAGGTTGCCGTCCTCGCCCACGGCGCCGAGATCGCCCGTGGTGACCCAACCGTCGGAGTCGAGCACCGCCGCGGTGGCGACCGTGTCGATCAGCTCGCCGGCGGCGAGGTCGCCGACATAGCCGCGCAGCACGGCCGGGGACCGCAGCCGGACCCTCCCCACCTCGCCCGCCGCCACCGGCGTCCCGTGCTCGTCGACCACCTCGAGCTCGACACCGGGCACGGGTCGGCCGACCGTGGTGGCCACCACGTCGTCGGGGTCCTCGGGCCGGGTACCGGTCCCGAGCGACGACTCCGTGGATGTGTAGCGCACGACGACAGGGCACCCCAGGCGGGTACGCATGGCCCGTACCAGCTCGGGCGGAACACGCGACGCTCCGGTTCCCGCGATCCTCAGGTGCGAGACATCGGCGCCGGCCAGATCGGGGTGGGCGAGCATCAAGGCCCACTGGGTGGGCACACCCTGTCCGACCGTGACGCGCTCCGAGCTCAACAACTCGATGGCCGATGCCGCCGTCCACGGCTGGGGGGTGATCACCGTGGTGACGCCATGGGCGATCTCGTCCCAGGCGCGGGTCATGTAGCCGACGTGGGGAAAGGGCAACGGCGACAGCCGCCGATCACCGGGACGCGACAGCACGTCGGTCCCCGCCGCCACGGCCCGAAGGTTGGCGTGATCGAACACCGCCCCTTTGGGAACACCCGTGGAGCCACTGGTCCACACGATGGCGACGGGATGGCGGTCGTCGAGGCCGCACCGAGGTGGACCACGATGCTCCCACGCGTCGGGCAACGCCTGGCGCGCCAGCACCAAGCCCGCCCCGGGCGGGATCGCGCCCGGTTGCAGCGCCTCGGTGTCGACGATGGTCACCGCGGGGTGCACCCGGGCGGTGATCGAGGCCTGTTCGCCTGCTCCCATGCGCAGGTTCACGCCCGTGGTGACGGCCCCGAGCCGGGCGGCGGCCTGGTAGCACACGGCGTAGTCGATGGAGGAAGGCAGGAGCAGGCAGACCACGTCACCCTGGGCCACTCCCCGCGCCCGCAGCCACCCGGCCACCGCGTCGGCGGCCTCGTCCCAGCCCCCGAAGGTCAGGCGCCTCCTGCCGTCGGCACCCGGCGGAACGAGCCCGCCGGCACCGGCCTCGGCCATCTCGACGTACGCCTCGACCTCGGCGTTCGTCTCGGCGGCGGCCCGCAGGACGTCGCTGACGGTGACGTGCTCCCCCCGGATCTGACGCACCGTCATAGAGGCGCCGATGGTAACAGCACCGGGAGACGCGCCGTCCAGAGCCCGGCGGTTCACCTCGGTGGCCTCGACACCCCTCGGCCACCACGACTCTCGGCGCCATCACCCCGGGCACGCCTCCTCGTGGCGGCCCCCCGGAGGCCTCGGTACGGTCGCGGCGATCTCCGAGGGTCGGCCTGAAGAGGCGACGGGGCCCATGTTGTGGACATGATTGGGTCGTGCACGAGACCGAGGTGCGCGCGCTGCGCAAGAACGAGCACCGGGCGGCGGCGGCCGTGACGTCGCGCGCCCTGGCGGACTCACCGACATCGGTGGCCATGTACGGTGACGACCCGCTCGGCGCGTTGGCCGGCCTGTACCGTGAGCTCGGATCGTTCTTCGAACTGCTCCCACCTCCCCAATTCGCGGCCTTCGCCGGCGACTGCGTGGTGGCGGCGGCGGGGGTCGCACCGCCGGGGGGCTGTATCGGTTCGTTCATGGTGGGAAACGTGTCCGAGCTCCTCGGCGCAGAGCCGGCTCCCGTGGGCGACCCGGCGCGAGCCCATGCCTTCTGGGCGCGTTGGGCACAGACCGACCTCGGGGAGGAGCACTGGCATCTGGGACCCGTCGGAGTCGAGCCGGGCTTTCAGGGCCGCGGCATCGGCGGTCGGATGATGCGGCAGGTCTGCGCCTGGCTCGACGAGGGCGATCGACTGGCGTGGCTCGAGACCGACAAGGAACGCAACGTCCGGTTCTACAGCTCCCTGGGTTTCGAGCTCGCATCGGTGGAGACCGTCCTGGGCGTCGAGACCTGGTACATGCGACGGGATCCTGTCCGGTGAAGCGGGTGCCCGTGCACCTCGTGGACGGCACCTACGAGCTGTTCCGACACTTCTTCGGCGCTCCCCCCCGGGTCAGTGCCGAGGGTGGCGAGATCGGCGCCGTGCGGGGCGTGGTGCAGTCGGTGATCTCGATGCTGGGGACCGGCACGTCCCACATCGGGGTGGCCACCGACCACGTCATCGAATCGTTCCGCAACGACCTGTGGCCGGGCTACAAGACCGGCGAGGGAGTTCCCGAGCTGCTCATGGCGCAGTTCCCCCTCCTCGAGGCCGCTCTCTCAGCCCTGGGCGTCGTCGTGTGGCCCATGGTCGAGCTCGAGGCGGACGACGCGCTGGCATCGGCGGCCGCGGTGGCGGCCGACGACGACGGCGTCGGGCAGGTACTGGTGTGCACCCCCGACAAGGACCTGGCCCAATGCGTGCGGGGACGGCGCGTGGTCCAGCTCGACCGCCGCAAGGACGTGATCACCGACGAAGAGGCGGTCCGCGCCCGCTACGGGATCGGGCCCGAGTCGATCCCCGACTGGCTGGCGCTGGTCGGAGACAGCGCCGACGGGTTCCCGGGCCTGTCGGGCTGGGGAAAGCAATCGGCATCGCACGTGCTCGGGCGCTACCCGCACCTCGAGGCGATCCCGGCGAGCGTCTCGGACTGGGATCCCGAGCTGAGACGCGTCGTGCGCGGAGCGCCCAAGCTCGCCGAGCGCCTGGCGTCGGACACGGACCTGGCGCTGTTGTTCCGTGACCTGGCGACGTTGCGCGTCGACCGATCGCTGTTGGCGTCGGTGGAGGACCTCCGGTGGCGGGGCCCGACCGACGACTTCGAGGACGTCGCCCGGTTCATGCGCGACCCGGCCCTGGCCGACCGAGCCGCGGCCGTGAAGCCGAGCGCCTAGGCCTACCGATCGGACTCGGCCCTCCCGGCGCCGGGCCGCTACCGTGCGGGCATGAGCGCCTCAGGGAACGCCGCAGGAAAGCCCGGGATCACCACAGGCAGGGACGGCCGAGCCCTGGAGTTCCCGCCGGGGTTCGTGTGGGGGGTGGCCACCTCCGCCCACCAGATCGAGGGCGGCAACGTCAACAACGACTGGTGGGACTGGGAGCACGACCCCGCCTCGGGGTGCGTCGAGTCGAGCGGGGATGCCTGCGACTCGTTCCACCGCTGGAACGAGGATGTCGGGATCGTGTCGGACCTGGGTCTCGGTGCGTACCGCTTCTCCCTCGAATGGTGCCGCATCGAGCCTGCCGAAGGCGAGTTCTCCATCGCCGCGCTCGACCACTACCGCCGCATGTGCGCGGCGTGCCACGAGCGCGGCGTCTCACCTGTGCTCACCTTCCACCACTTCACCACGCCGCGGTGGCTGGCGCAACGAGGAGGGTGGGAGGCCCCCGACGCCCCGGAGCGCTTCGCCCGCTACGTCGAGCGCACCACGGCGCACCTCGGAGATCTCATCGGTTGGGCTTGCACCATCAACGAGCCCAACGTGGTGGCCGTGCTGGGGTACACCGTCGGCATCTACCCGCCGGGCATGAAGGACGAGTACGCCCGGCACTTCGCGGTGAACGAGGCCATGGTCCGGGCCCACCGGCTCGCCGTCGAGGCGCTGCGTTCAGGGCCTGGTTCGTTCCCCGTCGGCATCACCTTGTCGATGGAAGAGCTGGTGGCCGGGGAGGGCGGGGAGCAGACGAGGGACGCCGCCGAGCAGATCCTCGAGAACTCCTTCCTCGACGGCACCGCTGGCGACGACTTCATCGGCGTGCAGTGCTACGAGCGCACCGTCCTCGGCCCGACCGGACCGATCGAGCCGGCACCGGGAACGCGCCTCACCCAGATGGGATACGAGTTCTGGCCCCAGGTGGTCGAGTACACGGTGCGGCGGGCCGCCGCATACACGGGGATCCCGGTGCTGGTGACTGAGAACGGGCTCGCCACGGAGAACGACGCCGAGCGTGTGGAGTTCATCTCCACCGCGCTCGAGGGTCTGCACCGGTGCATCGCCGACGGGATCGACGTCCGTGGGTACTTCGTGTGGAGCCTGCTCGACAACTTTGAGTGGCACCTGGGTTTCGGGCCCAAGCTCGGCATCTGTGCCGTGGACCCCGTCACCTTCGAGCGCCGTCCCAAGCCCAGTGCCCGCTGGTTCGGAAACCTGGCCAGGGCCAACACCCTCACTCTGCCGGCTCCCGCGCCGCCGGGGTGAGGAGGCCGGGCGTCGGAAGGGTCAATCCCCGTCGGCAGCCTTGAGAGCGGCTCCGATGGTGGCGTCCACGGTCCAGAATTCGGGGGCCAGGTGGTGTTCGAGCGCCCACGACACCGTCAACGCCTGACTGCCGGCACGCTCGAGGAGCTCGGCGCCGAGGCGATCGTGGGTCAGGTAGAGCCCGACCCGGGCCCGCCACGATCGCCCCCCTCCGGGACCGTCGCCGGCCCAACGCGTCAGCCGGGACCGGCCGACGGCCAGGGCTGCGAAGGTGACCCACACGCGGGCGAAGGTCCCGAACGACGACTCGACCTTGCCCACGTCGTGGAGCAGCGCCGCCGCCACGACCTCGCGTCCCGGCTCCTCGGGATCGAGGAGGCGAATGGTGTCCCGGGCGACGCCCACGGCGTGACGCCGGTCAGGTCCCGACATGCGCCGCCACAGGTCCCGTTCGCCGTCGAGCAGGTGATCCAGCGCCCAGGACTCGTCGGGCGGGGCGGGACCGCGCGGCGAGAGGGCGGCGAAGAAGCGCCCCGTCAAGTGGCGCCATGAGCCGAATCCGCCACTCGCACCCACGTGGTCCAGGCTAGCGCGGCGCATAGAGCAAACTCCCCGTTCCGCGCCTTCATTTCCCGCCTCGTTCCGAGGTCAGGTCGGGATGGCTAGATTTGGGCGGCCTCGTGCCGGGATCGAACCGACCGCGAGGGAGTTCGCCCAACCGGAGGTGTGTGATGGAGCACTTTCTCGAGACCTGGGGATATGTCGCAGTCTTCGGTCTCAGCTTCATCTCGGCCATGGGCCTCCCTGTCGGTGCCGAGTTGGCCGTGATCTACGGCGGGGTGCTGGCCAGCGGCCAGATCCCCCATGAACCCCATCACCTCAACCTGGTCGTCGTCATCGTCCTGGCCACCCTGGGGGAACTTCTGGGATCACTGGCCGGCTACCTCATCGGCTTCTACGGCGGACGGGCCCTGGTCGACCGGTTCGGCAAGTACGTATTGCTCACCCACAAGGATCTCGACCGGGCCGACGCCTGGTTCGCTCGCCACGGGGAACCGCTGGTGCTTTTCGGCCGGTTCATCCCGCTGCTGCGCTCGTTCGTGTCCTTCGCGGCCGGACTTGGAGAGATGGCCATCGGGAAGTTCGTGGCGTTCACCATCATCGGCTGCGCACTCTGGTGCACGGCGTTGGCAAGCCTCGGATTCGCCCTCGGCTCCAGCTACAACCACGTCCTGAAAGGATTCAGCGACGCCGGCTACGTGCTGGCCGCGCTGGCCGTGGTGGCGGTGGTTCTGCTCTTCCTGCACCGCTTCCGGGTGGTGCGCGAGGAAAGGCGCAGTGCGTAGGTCACCGGGCGCAGGACGCCATGCAAGCCATCATCCTGGGTAGCGGCAGCCCGCTCCCCGATCCGACCCGTGCCGGCCCCTCGACGCTGGTGCGCACGGCGATCGGAGACCTGCTCTTCGATTGCGGACGCGGTGTCTTGCTGCGCGCCGCCGCCGTGGCGTCGGGCGCGGGGGCGTTCCGGGCCCTGTTCCTGACCCACCTCCACAGCGACCACGTTACGGACCTGAACGACATCTTCACGACGCGGTGGATCACGTCGTTCGTACCCAGTCCCTTGCCCGTGTTCGGGCCCGATGGCACCGCCGCCCTGCTCCAGGCCACCGATGCGATGCTCGCAGCCGACATCGGGTACCGCCTGGCGCACCACGACGACCTGGCGTGGCGACCGGCGGCGACGGTGACCGAAGTCGACGGGGGGGTCATCTTCGAAGAGGGGAGCGTGCGCGTCACGGCCGCACCCACCGATCATGCTCCTGTCCGTCCGACCCTGGGATTCCGCATCGACGAGGGCGAGCGGTCCGTGGTGATCGCCGGTGACACGGTGCCGTGCACCGGCCTCGACGGGCTGTGCGCCGGGGCCGACATGCTGGTGCACACGGTCGTGCGGCGCGACCTCATCGAACAGGTCGGCCTGCCCCGGCTCACCGACGTGCTCGACTACCACTCCTCGGTGCCCGACGCCGCCCGCACCGCACAGCGAAACGGTGTCCGAACCCTCGTGCTCACCCATCTCGTGCCCGCCCCGGCACCCGGCACCGAGCAGGAGTGGTTGGAGCAAGCCACGGCACATTTCGAAGGCACGGTGGTACTGGCCACGGACCTCATGGAGCTGGACGTCACTTCACCTGTCCAGAGCGCTGACCCCTGAGCGGCGCCGGTCAGTGGCCGGGGCACCGGCCGGGGACCACCGTCACCTCCACCGTCTCCATCGTCGAGGGATTGCTCACCTCCACCGCTCCGGCCAAGGTACGGAGCCGGCCGGCCGAGGTGCGGGCACAGAAACCCTTCGGATACTCCTTCGACGGGATGTCGATCAACGTGGGGGCGTGCACACCGGGATTGGCGACGAAGTTCAGGTAGAAGGCGCCGATGTCGGAGTCGTAGTCGACCAGGGTCAGAGCTCCGGCCACGGCCTCGGGGTAGGGCTGTGACAGGGCCTTGGCGATGGGGTGCAATTGCCCGGACGGGCTGGCCATTGCCTCAGCCGAGCTGCCGGTGGGATCGTCATAGTACTTCCACGACCAATAGGCCCAGCCGATCCGCGATTGGTCGGCCACTCTCGTCAGGTTCTGGAGCAACGCCGTGCTCTGGGTGGCACCGAATTCCGACATGAACAGGGGCAAGCCGAGCGGCTCCGACGGCGTGGCCACCAGCGGAGCCTCGCTGGAGCGCAAGATGAACGTCGACTCCTCCTGGGCCACACAGGCGGCGAGATTGTACGGATTGCCGGTCACCCCGCTGCGATAGCTGCAGTAGTCATGGAAGTTGAGCACCAGATTGGGATAGTTCATCGCGCCTACGTAATTGGGAGCGCCCTTGCTGGTGAAGATCGTGGGCTCGCGGAAGATCAGGTGATGAGGATCGGCAGCGAGGATAGTGGGGATCAGCCCTTGAGCAGGCACGTCGGAGGGACACGCAAGGGTCTTCGTGGAGTCGATCAGCTGGCCTGGTGCCGCGGAGCCCGTATAGAAGCACTCGAGCCGGACATCCAGCTCCTCGGGGGTCAGCCGGTCCAGGGTGGTGGTGAACGGCTCGTTGATCGGGTCGTACCCGACGACCCAGGGATCGTTCGTGAACGTGGACGCGACCGCCGCCCAAGCCCGGTCGTACTCGCCCTGGATGTCACCCACCACGTCGTTCGCCCAGAAGTTCCGCACAGCCGCATTGAGCGCCGGGGATGCGTAGTTGTTGGACCAGCGCCCGGGCAGCGTCTTGATGGGCAACCCGTTGGTGCACACGGCCCAAGCCGGAGCCCCCTCGCCGTGGAACGCAGTGCTGTAGACGTCCTCGTGCATGTCCAAAAGGGTGTAGACGTGGTAGCGAGCCAGGAGATCGACAGTCTGCTTCACCTTGGCGATGTAGTTGTCGGCCACCGTCTGGTTCCACTGGTCGGGATCGCTCGGCGTCCCCGGCGTACAGATCGCGGGATTGTTGGACTTGAGCGTCCCCGGCTCGATCCCGGCCCAGATGATCCCCAGCCGTACGATGTTGAATCCGAGGCCGGCGATGGCCGAAGCGTCCTTGCTCGTGAAGTTCCAGGGCTTGCCGGGGTCGACGAACAGCTCGTAAGGCGGCCGCTTGTACACGGCATTGACCCCGTGGAGGATGACCACCCGACCGTATTGGTCGTAGATGAACCCTCCTTGACCGACGGACAGCAGCCCGTGCACGAACGGGCTCGTGGGCGATGGGCTGGCCGGGGACGGGCTCTTCGCCGACGGGCTCGTCGTGGACGCGCTGGCTGCGGAGGTTGCCCTTGCTCCTGCCGCCGGCAACCAGAAGAGCGCCGCACCCACGACGGCCATCACCACAAATCCTGATGTCAAGCAGTGTCGGAGTACCCGGTTCATCGCGGTACGGTACCAGGAGCAACACCGTGCTCGACGGGGACGCCGAGCTCCAGGACTCGCTGAGCGGCCCCTTCCGAAGATGAGCCGGCCCTTCGTCACGACCGACGGCGCCGATTAGGATCGGGCCCGCAGTGGGGATGGATCCCCGTGTGTCGCTGTGGTCGAGCGATGCGTGTCAGGCGGTCGGGGAGAGAGGGGCGAAGACATGTCGGAGAACCTACGGGTGCTCGGGAAGTACAGCGCCGCCATGCAGTCCGGTGACAGTGACGCCGTCTTCGAATTCTTCTCGGAGGACTTCCACAGCCACGTCACCGAACGGGTGAGCCCAGAGCGAGTCGGCACAGACCTGCGCGGCGAGGAACAGCATTGGTGGCGACAAGCGCGGTCGGCCTTCCCGGACATGGACTTCACCGTCGACCTACTGATCGAGTCGGATGATCTCGTGGTGTCGAATTGGACGGTGAAGGGCACCCACACGGGAACGCCGTTCTACGACGTCCCCGCCTCGGGAAAGCCGGTGATCATCAACGGCACGGCGATCCTCAGGATCCGCGACGGGCAGATCGTCGAGCATTGGGGTGGACCGCATTGCCAGAAGGCCCACGGCTTGATCGTCTGAGGCCGGCCCGGGAGTCGTCTCGCATCCCGCACGAATCTCGCTCAGGTCGGCGGTCGCACTAGGCCGTTGGCGCGGGCCACGGTACCGAACCACGACGCGCTGGGTTTGGCGAAGCGAGCGAAGGTCTCCCGGTCAACTCCGTGCAGGCCGAACTTGGGCCCGAAGCCGAGGCTCCACTCGAAGTTGTCGAGAAGGCTCCACACGAAGTACCCGCGAACGTCCACACCGTCGTCGAGACAACGCCGCACACCGCGCAGGACCGCGGCCACATAGGCGATGCGCTGCGCATCGTCCTCGGTGGCGATGCCGCTCTCGGTGACGAGCACCGGGAGGCCGCTCACCGCCGCGGCGCGCCGGGCGCAGTGCTCGACCCCCTGGGGCCAGTACTCGTATCCCATCTGGGTGATGGGCACCTCGGGATCGTTGGGGGCTTGGCCTTCGGGGCCGAAATGCATGCGCGAGTAGCACTGCACCCCGACGAAATCATCGCCCTCGGTGGCCCGCAGGAACCTGTCCTCCAGGATCTCGCGCGCCGCGTCGCGGACTTCCTCCCCTCCCGGGTCGGCGACCAGCTCGTCCATGGACAATGTCAACCCCACAGGGAAATCGCCCGGCCCCGACCGCGAGGCGTCGACGGCCAGACGGTGCGCCCGCACCATGACCTCGTTGACCGCCAGGTGGCGGCCAAGGTCGTCTTTCACCCCCGGTGGAGAGCTCCCGACGGTGTAGCCCATGACGCCGATGACGTTGAGCTCGTTGATGGTGCATGCCCACCCGATGAGATCGCCGAGATGAGCGACGCAACGGGCCACGAAGCGGGCGAACACATCGGGTGCATCGGGTGCCTCCCACCCCCCTCGCATGCTGAGCCAGGTCGGGGTCGTGAAATGATGGAAGGTGACCACCGGCACGATCCCCCGGTCGCGGCATGCCGCGCACATGCGACGGTAGTGGTCCAGTGCCGCCATCGAGAACTCCCCCTCGGCCGGCTCGATCCGGCTCCACTCGAGCGAGAACCGATAGGCCCCGAGCCCCATGGCCGCGACGAGCTCGATGTCCTCGGGCCAACGATGCAGCGAGTCGCACGCGTCTCCGCTCGACTCGACACAGCCGGAGTCCGGGTTGTGCTCCCACTCCCACCAGTCGTTGTTGACGTTGCCGCCTTCGATCTGATGGGCGGCAGTGGCCACACCCCACAGGAAGCCGTCGGGGAAGCTGATCTCGGGTGTGGTGATGTCGGTGTGTTCCACGGCCGAACCGTATCGCTCGGAGAACGGCCCCGACCGGACCGAGGTTCGGCGTCCGGAAAGGTCACCGCCTGCGGTGTCCCCAAGGCCCCCGCCGTCCTATTATCGGAGCGTGAAGGGAGACCGGGTGGAGGTCGTCGTCGACGTGGGTGACGGCGTCCAGCGCTTCGACATCCGGGCCACACGCGCCGGCCGACGGGTCGAGATCGCCAACTCGCGGGGAGCCGTGGAGGTCACCGAGGTCACCCGGTCAGGCCGGGCCGTGCGCACGGCACGCTTTCTGGCAGCCCGGGTCGTAGCCGTGGTCGAGCATCCCGCCGAGGACGCCGGGCCCTGAGCAACGCCCTCTCGCGCTCGGTACGGGCGGTGCTCTTGGACCTCGACGACACCCTCATCGAGGAGGAGGGCCACGCCCGGGCCCAGCTGAGGAGCACCGCCGACCTGGCCGAGGGGATCGACCGCAACACCTGGGACCAGGTCGTGATCGACACGGCGCGCGTGCTGTGGCACGCCTCTGAGTACGATCCCGAGTTCGCCGCGCTCGGCTTCGCATCCTGGGAGGGCCTGTGGGCGACGTTCGAGGGGGTACACCCCCGCCTGGCGGGGTTGGCGTCCTGGGCGCCCACGTATCGAGCCGCGACCTGGCGCTCGGCTTTGCTGGGTGTGGGGCACGATGTGTCGAGCGCGGAGGCCATGTCCGAGCGCTACATCGAAGGTCAGAGGTCGGGCCATCCGGTGCTCCCCGGGGCGGTCGAGCTCGTGGCGCGGCTGGCGGCCGCGCTCCCCGTGGCGCTCGTGACCAACGGGCCCCCCGATATCCAACGGCTCAAGATCGAGCAGGCGGGCATCGGCTCCCACCTCTCGGCCGTGGTCATCTCAGGCGAGATCGGGATCGGGAAGCCCGACCCCGCCGCCTACGGCCGGGCGCTCGAGCTCCTCGACGTGGCGCCCGAGCATGCGGTGATGGTGGGCGACAGCTGGGAACGCGACGTGACCGGGGCCCTGGCGACGGGTATGCGCGCCGTGTGGATCAGCCACGGCCGGCCGCTCCCCCGCCCTGACCCGCAGGTCACGGTGGCGATCGGTCCCCGAGACGTCGCGCTGCCCTGATACCGCACCGTCGACGACTACAGCGTCCCTACCGAGATCTTCCGTCACCCCCGGCGGAGTGTGTGCTCCTGCCCAGCCCGCACTTTTCCCTCATGCTTCGGCAGGCAATCGCGGGTTCCTCGGAAACCACGGCTGCCAATGACGATCGGCACCACGAGGAAGAGGAGGCTCTTCCTCGTGCAGCAGGCTCGCTCCCGACGACGTCGAGAACCGGAAGCTCAGCCACGTCTTCCGTCCCTTTCCGATGCTTTCGTTGAACTGGCCGGTAACGAGGTCGTGCGCGTGTTCGTCGAGCTTGTGGACGAGTTCCAAGGGATCTTCGTCACACGCATCGCAGCCGCATGCCGGGTAGGCCTCGACGTGCCACTCGCCGAAGCGGACGACCAGCCCCGGGAATCGACTGAAGGCGACGGTGAGTGCTCCTGCCGCTTCGTTTGCGGGGACGAGGCGAACCGTGCGGTCGGCATCGACGCCGTCCGACAGGCTTTTGTCAATCCCGGCTCCCTCGAGCCGTTCGACCACGAACTCCTCAGAGAGCTGGTCGAGGAGAGTCAGGGCTGCGGAATGCAGTATCCGGTAGCGCTCAGGGTTCGTGACCCTGCCGTACGCCTCTTCGGGTATCTCGGTGTCCTCGTGGGTCCCAGATGGGGGTACTGGTCGACGCCGCGATCCTCTTGCCCCTGTGAGAAGCGCCCTCGCCGACGGAGATCGGCCTCTGCGTCCCGCGAGATGCCAACGGTGCCGACCACGTCCGGGCGGCCAAGGGGCCTCCGAGGGCCATCCGGGAGGACGCGGTGGAGGAGGTGGCCCACGCACCTCCACAGTCTGTCGCAACGGTGGACCCCTCGATCACCGCCCGGGGAGCTTGTCTCGGTCAGAATCGGGCTGTGAGTGACCGGCTCGTACAGGTGATCGTCCTCGTCAGCGACCTTGCCGACGCTCAGCACCACATGGAGAACCTCGGCTTCGTCGTCTTGGCTGGTGGACATCATCCCGGCCGGGGCACGGCGAACCTCATCGTGCCCTTTGGTCGTCAGTACCTGGAGCTTCTCGCTGTCGTCGACGAGAGGGAGGCTCTTGCCTCTTCCCAAGGTCTGCCCATTGTGACCGCGATGTCGGCTCGTGGTCCCGGTCTTGCCCGCTGGTCCGTCGAACCCGAGGACATCGAGGTGACGGCCAGACGCGTCGGATTGCCTGCCGAGCGACGACTCCGTGTGCTACCCACCGGCGAGACAGTTCGCTGGCGCGCAGTCGGAGTGGACGCGGCGTGGCTGGAACCTTGGCGGTGTGCGTTTATGTCCTGGGACGATCCTCGTCTGCATCCTGCTCGGATCGAAGTCACTCATCGAAATGGTGCCACGGGATTCGCTCAGCTCGACGTGGCAACTCCGGATCGAGCTGGATTGACTGCTTGGCTCGGGGGCAAAGTGCCCGACGGCGTACGTCTCTGCCCCGAAGCCGGCGCCTGTGGGCCCACCGATCTCTTCTTCTCCTCCCCCTCTGGAGAGATTCGGCTCGACGCGCCCGGTCGGTGACGCCGGCACACGGTGCCCGACACGGGCCTGGACCCCGTGAAATGCGGACCCCCACCGCCGACGGCCCCACCCCTCTGGCGCGATCCTCCATCTCTACCAGCGCCGGACGGCCCCCGGACCGTGCCCGCTGCGCCATCGACCTCCTGACCCCATCAAATGACAATGATGTGATTTGATGGCCGGGCAAATGGCCCGGGGTGGTGTGGAGAATGCGATGAGCGAGACGCTGAACAGGGCCCTGGTTCTCACGATCCTTCAACACGCGGAGGACTTTCCTTGGAGGATGCAGGACATCGGACTCATGGGCCTGCGCCTTGACGACCGGCGGGAGTATCGACTCCATGTCTGGGACCCGAGCCATTTCGTTGGGGAACCACCCGTACACGACCACCCGTACGACTTCATCTCGACGGTCATCGCCGGTCAGTTGACCAATACCCGGTATGAAGAGGACCCCTCAGGCGACGAGTACGTGCGCTTCCGCTACTCTCCGGACGCCGAGGGTGAGCGGCGGTCGGACGCGGTGAGGTTGGCGTCGACGGCGGCCACGTTCACCGAGGGCAACCAGTATCGTCAGCTCGCCCACGAGCTACATGCTTCCGGGCAACAACCTGGGACCGTGACGGCGATTCGGTGCGTATGGGTTGAAGCGCCCGAGCTGACCGTTTGCGTTCGAGATGAGCGCTCCTGGCGCTCGGGGCAGGGGCGACACGCCACACGCGAGGAGATCAAGAGCTTTGCCGCCAAAGCCCTTGAGTTGTTCTAGAGGGTCGTTTGCCTTTCCTCTTGTTATTCTGTCGCTGTGGGAGGCTCGTACGGAACCAGTGGCCCCTGCCATCCGGTGAAGCTGACGGAGCCACCACCCGGCGGCGGTTCTGCCCAAAAGGACTTGAATGCGTCTCCCGCAAAATGGGCTTTCAAGGCGTCTTCGCTCTCCCATAACTCCGTTAGAACGAACCGATTCGTCAGTTGAAGGTCGGTTGTGAACCGGTACAGAAGGCAACCATCTTCTTGAAGCGTCGCGTCGGTGGTCCGCTGAGCCAAGTCGATCAGGTCCTCGCGGAACGCCGGCCCTATGTCAAGACTCATCTGAATGAAGATCATCAACCTTCTCCAGTCCGTTCGGCGCCGGATTCATCCTTCGTATGATGCTCTGGTCCATCATTTCTCATGGCGGCCTCACCTGGTGGGCGCGGTGCTGCCGGTATTGCTCGGCGGAGGTATCCCGGACGGGTCTCCCTGCGGAGGGGCCGCCCAAAGCCAGTGCAACCTGTCGGGCGGAGGGAAGGACACCGGGGCCGCATAGCGTCGGATATGCGCGATCGGGGGCTGCACCGCAGATCGCGGCTCCCGGATTCCGGGTCATGCTTGCGGTCGCGAGTATGCCCGACGGAGCGAATCGCCGGGCTGAAAGACATCAAGGCCCAGTAGACAAGGAGGACCGAAGATGTCCGCAACTCTCAAGGTGACGCATAAAGCGATCGGAGTGGAGGTCCGTCGTGGCACGTACGATGTCGTGGTCGACGGTGAGCGTATCGGATCGGTCGAAATGAACGACGCGGTCGGGATACCGATCGAAGCTGGACATCACACCCTGCAGGTCCGCAACGGCCGAAACCTGAGCCGAACACTGAGCTTTGACGCGGCCGAGGGCCACGTCGTCGCCTTCCGATGCACCGGAAAGAGGTTCTTGCCGATCTTTCTCGCGTCATTCGTCGTGCCACGCCTGGCGCTCTCGCTGCGTCCGGACAGGGGAGCGTAAACACACCCGCTTGCGTTCGCCCCTTCCGCTGACCGGCGAGCGACCTCGGTGAATGCCCCGGCCCGGCTCAATCGCCGCAGATCGCATCGGTCTCCTCTGGAACGTCGCGCTGGCCCTGGCAACGGCGTGGTGCCAATATTCTGGAGGTGCTCGAGAACTATTTCGGCGAGGAAGTGGCCGCTGGTTACGACGAGGGCACCGCATCGTGGTTCGGTCCCCACGTACTGGGTCCGGCCGTCGACCTGCTGGCCGAGCTCGCAGGTGACGGAGCTGCGCTTGAGTTCGCCGTCGGCACAGGCCGGGTGGCATTGCCGCTCGCGGCCCGGGGCGTGCCAGTGTCGGGGATCGAGCTGTCGATCCCCATGGCCGACCGGCTTCGCGCCAAGGACGATTTGCAGCGCGTCAAGGTGACGATCGGCGATATGGCGACGACGCGGATCAAAGGACGATTCCGGCTCGTGTATCTCGTGTTCAACACGATCGGGAACCTGACCACCCAGGACCAACAGGTGGCGTGCTTCGCCAACGCGGCCGCCCACCTCGAACTCGGTGGATCCTTCCTGATCGAGGTTGGTGTTCCTGAACTGCGCCGTCTGCCGCCCGGCGAAGACGCACGCGTGTTTGCCCATGCTCCGGGGTATGTGGGTTACGACCGCTACACCGATCTGGTCGCCCAGCAGGCAATGTCCCACCACTTCACTGCCGACGGATCAGGTGTACGCGAGATCAAGACACCCTTCCGGTATGCATGGCCTTCCGAGCTCGATCTGATGGCCAGACTGGCCGGCATGTCGTTACGTGACCGTTGGGCCGACTGGAGCCGCGCACCGTTCACGGGGGACAGCACGTCGCATGTCTCGGTCTGGGAGAAGAACGACACCTAGGGCCGATGGATGCGGGCTCCGACATAACCCGGACCACCGACGGCTGGGTTGACCTCCACAACGACGAGCCGTGGCAGTCTCTCTCGCAGGCTGTCCGCACGGAGATGCAGAGCTGACCCTCAGAGCCGGATCGACAGACCCTACGAGTTCGAGTTATCGACGATCTGAGCGATCTCCACGTAGTCGATTCTGGGGCGGACGCCGTAGAGTCCTGTCACGCGCTCGCGCAGCTCATCTGAGAAGAACCCGTCAGCTGTTTCCTTGGACTCCCAAACGTAGAAGTTCCTCGCCTGCTGCTGCTTCTCATCCAAAGTGAAGAACTTGAAGAGAAGCCCGGGCATCCCTTCGAACATGGCTCGAGCTTTGTCAGCCACGTTGATGACGCGATCGCGATCGAAATCACCGTCGTACTCGAATGTCACATTTACACCGACCACCGCCGCTCCTCCCGTCCATGGGAGAGACCGTGCTCAACCGTCCTGGGAACAGCCTCGTCCCTGATTCAAGAGCCAGGGTTTAGCAGCTATCACCGTGGTTCGCCCGGGGTCGTGAACCACCGGTTGGCCAAGGTCCGCTCGGAATGTCTTGTCCGTCACTGGATCAGGGCGCAGCCGAACCGTAAAAGCTGGCGTTTCCGAAAGAGAACACTCCGCCGTCGGCGCCCAGGAGCCAGTAGCCCCCGCCGTCAGGAGTCGACACGATGCCCACGACGGGAGCCGCAGGGGAGACCCCGAGCGCGGGTAGCGAGCCGTAGAACGGGGCCTGGGCCACTGTCGTATCCTCTTCCAGCACCGGCGGAGCAAACACCCCGCCGTCGGCGCCCACCAACCACACTCCGCCGTTGCCGTGGACGCCGGCGATCCCGGTGATCGGCGAGGTCGTGGATGCGAACACAAAGAACTGCCCGCTCCCTGGCAATCCCGCCGCTCGCTCCGCGCAGGGATAGCCGGGCAGGGGGTTCAGTGCTCCCGAAGCACCGCTGTCGACGGTGGCGTAACCGACAGAGTCGGGATATCCAGTGATGCCGGTCGCCATGACCGGACCCACCAGTGCGCCGGGCGGCAAGGGCCCGGTGGCACTGACCTCGTCAGCGGGACAGAACGCGGCGCCCCCGAAGGCGAAGACACCCCCGTCGGCACCCAGCAGCCAATACCCCGCGCCGTCAGCGGTGACGGCCATCGCCACGATGGGGTCGATGGGATCGACCCCGATGCCTGGGAGCGATCCCAAGAACGGGGCATCACCGAATGCGAACACGCCGCCATCGGCACCGACCAGCCAGTAGCCCCGTCCGTCGGTCGTGGAGGCCATAGCGACGATGGACGCGGCCGGCGTCACCCCCGACTCCGTCAACGAACCGTACGAAACGGCGTCACCGAAGGCGTGCACGTCCCCATCACGCTGCACAAGCCAGTAACCGCCGGAGTTGGGAGCTGCTGCCATGTCCACGAAACGTGTCGGCGCGGCCGCAGCGGTGACGGTGAAAGGAACGACCAGGTTCTTCAGGGAGGGCACGGGGCCCGCCTCGAAGCAGCTCACGCCGAATGCGTATCTCCCTGGCAAGACAGCCTGACCGGGAATCCCCGCGAAGTCGGGGATGACATAGGTCATGGCACTTCGCGCGCCGGTGCCGACAGCACTCACGTCAGTGGTCGCACCCGCAGGTCCGAAGACGACCTGGCCGCACCCCGCAGAGGTACGGACGGTGACGACTGAGCCCACCGGCCCTGACGCCGGCTGCACGATGAGCGACGGCGAGGCAGGAGTCGCTGACGCCCTTGACGGCCATCCGGTGCAGCCGAGGAGGATGACGGCAAGAGCGAGCCCTAGTCCCAAGAAGCGTCGCATCAGTTCTGCACCACCGTTGTCATGCCACAGCGGACTGGTGCCTGGAGGCTAGCGTCGAATGCGGACCCGATCAACGTGCCGAGCTATGACGTCGCAAGAGCCTGGGGCGCCCTTGTCGCCACGTTGGAGCTGTTCTCGGAGGTACAGACGGAGACAGCACGGTCATCTGGGTACCGGTGTCCTCATCGATGACGAGTCCTCGCGTCTCGATAGGGAGAACCGCACCTCCGTTGGGGCAGCGACAAGGTCCCGGGAACTTGCCGTGTGTCCCACTCGTCGAAGGGGTGTGGCTCACATGCGGCCTAGCGGCCCTTGGCTGTGTCTCCTGGCGTTGGGCGCGATCGCGGGGTGCTCGACGACGGTAGGACCGGGCTCTGTCAGGACGGCGGGATCCTCGACGAGTGTCACGGCGCCGCCACCCTCGACGACCGCCACGACCGCCACGATTGGATTCCGGGCCGTGAGCTATGAGGGAGTCCATGTCGAGGTGCCCGCTGGTTGGCCAGTCGTCGATGGTATGCACACCGGTTTCTGCGAGGGGCCGTTTCCCGATACCCCCACAGCCTTTGTCGGACCACAGCAGAATGGGGCGCCGAGCTGCCCAGCCCCTCTACCGGACGGTTCCTCGACAGGTCGAGACGGCGTCTGGCTGCAGCCGGGCGATCCTCCCCCCGGCGCGACGCCGATGACCACTTCTTCGGGTCAGAGGGTGCTCGAGGAGTCCGCCGGCTCGGATGACCATTACATGCTCCTCTGGTACCACCAGGTGATGATCCAGATCGGGATCGGCCCCGACCCGAGCACAGCGCAGGCGATCTTCGAGTCGATCGGTTTCACACCAGGTACGCCTGATACCCCGGCAGCCGGTGTATGTCAGCGCTCAGCCGATCCAGACGTCATGCCCACGCCGGAGAGGCTCGTTGAACCCCTCGTGCTCGACGGCGGCAACATCACCTTGAATCCCCCGATCTCGTCGGATCGGGCAGTCATGTCGGCCGCGCAAGCCTGGAGCAGGAGCGGACCCAAAGAGTCATTTGAACGCTACCGAATCATCTTGACCCGTTACTCGGCCAACTTCCCGGCCCGGCAGAGTCCAGACGGCTCTTTGACGCCTCTGAACCGCGATGAGCTGGCCTGGGTCGTCTACTCGGTGCCCTACAGCTCTACCATCGCGGGATGCGGCGATTGGGGAGTCACCGTCTTCGATGCCGCCAGTGGCCAGGGCCAGGAACTCATATCGAGCGGATACTCGCCAGGGCCATAGAAGGCGCCATCGCGGATGCGTCAGGACTCGATGCGAATCTCGCTCATACGAGCCCAGCCTTCGCCAGGCACCTCGACGTGGACGATTTCCGGGACGTCTCTGAGCCATAACGGCAATGCGTCGATGGCCGCCTTGAAGTGGTCCGAATCGACGTGCGCCTTACCCGCCTCCCCATCACGGAACGCCTCGACCAGGAGCCAGAGGTTGGGATCCTCTGGGCTCCGATACCAGTCAAAGGAGATGTTCCCGGGTTCGGCACGGGTGGCAGCGGTGAACGTCCCCACCAGGCTGGGCCAGGCATCTGCGTACTCGGGGCGAACCGGATGTTTGACGACGATGAAGATCACGGCAGGAACCCCCTCTTGACGGCTCGTTCAGATTCGTCGGGCAGGGTAGTTCCAGATCACCCGCGGGATTGCCCGATCCGGGTCCAGGACGTCCCCGAAGGACCATCGCCGCCGGCCCTGCGGAGCGCGACACACCCGGTCCGGGCACCAGAACCGGCCCCGTCGGGCGCCATGGCACATGGCTCTTGAAGAGCTCCTCGATCGGGTCCGGGGTCGGGCAGCCCAGTGCGACGGCCCGGCGCTCATTGAGCATTGATCGAATGGCTTTCGGACGTCCATCGGACCCGTTTGACGATGCCGTTGAGGATCATCCCGACGCCCTACAACGACGTGGAGCGCAGAACGTAACGAGCGTCGAACCCGTCGTCGGAGTAGTCGACGGCCTCGGTGCTGAACCCGGTCCGCTCGAACATCGCCTCGAGCAGCCAAGAAAACGTGGAGTACTCCTCGCGGACGTGCTCCTCCAACTCCCAGCGGGCCCAGTCGCCCTCAACCTCCTCACCGAAGGGTGCGCACCAGGCTTCGATGCGCTCATCTGCCTCGGACGGGTCGAACCCATAGACGACGTCCCACAGTCGAAGGACGCCGCCGGGCCGCAGGATGGACCGCATCCGGCGCAGCGCCATGACCTTCCAGAAGTCGGGCAGGTGATGCAGGGCGTAGCGGGAGTAGACGATGTCGGCTGGATCCCCCGCATGGTCGTAGGTAAGGAAGCCTGCGGCCGTGATTTCGACGTTGTCGATCGCAGCTTCGTCGACCTGGCTCCGTAGCCGTTCGCGCATCACAGGCGACACATCGACTGCCACCACGCGTCGGCACATAGGAGCGACGGTCAGGGCGAACTGGCCGGTGCCGCACCCAAGCTCGACGACAACCGACGAGGCATCGAGTCCCCACGATCGCAGCAGGTCGATCTCTTCTGTCGCTCGGGCGTCCATCTTGCGGTCGTAACGCTCGACGTGGGCACCATCAAGGTTCTCCCGACCGGCGTGAGCAAGCTCGTCGAGCAGCCAGCCCGGGGCTGTGCGCCTTTTGTCCGGGTTCATCCCTCTTATGGTGCCAGCCCACCGATCTTCATTCCCAAATCGATACGATCGAGTCCCGAGGCGGGCCCACTTCCCAGATGCACTCCAACTCCCGGGAACCCCCCGTCACCCGTGGTGATCCAGCGCTCAGGGAGCGGACGGTCTGGCGTCAATCAGGCCTCTCCGCCCGTCGCTTGTGTCCTTCGGCTTCGAACAGACGCCCGACTGGACCCCTTTGCTCCACCGTGAGCGTGAGGTTCACGCCCCGCCACCTCCCGAGCTGAGGTGGTGGCCAACGACAAGCCTCAGACCAGGCCGCTTCGCCTCCCACACGAACGGGACGCGTCGCAAACGCCGCCGTTGGCGGCGAGATCTTGATATCGCAGGCGGTCCAGGAGATCTGGATGGTGCCTTCGCACTTGGCGGCGTGCGCTCGCCTTGAAAGGGATTGTCGGCCACCACACCGTGTTCCCGGTGAACTGGCTCTAGAGACTCTCGGGACCCCCACCGAAGGGCTTCCCTCATGGGACCATCGGTCGGCCATGACGGGACTTCGCCCCTTCCGCCATGCTGGAGACTCGAGTCGGAGGACGGCGACGTAGGCTCTCGGACACGCCCCCGGACTCCCGTCAAGACATTCCCGAACGCCGGACGGTGAGGACCACCTGTCCCCCGTCGGAGAAGCGCGATCGCCCGTGAACGACACGGTGCTCCCTGCCACGACCCTCGGACGATCTGGACCAGAGGTCACACGGATGGGGTTGGGGCTCGCCGCATTGGGTCGGCCTGCGTACATCACCTTGGGTCGCGACGTCGACCTCGGAGCCGACCGCGACGGGATCACCATGGAGCAGCGCTGTCACCACATGCTCGACGCCGCCTACGAAGCGGGCGTCCGCTACGTGGATACCGCCCGCTCGTACGGGAGGGCCGAGGAGTTCCTGGCGTCGTGGTTGCGGGAACGGCGCTTGACACCCGGTGCGGTCGCCGTCGGATCGAAATGGGGATACCGCTACACCGGCGCCTGGAACATGCACGCTGCGGTCCACGAGGCCAAGGACCTCTCCCTGGCCATGTTCCAAGACCAGCTGCCCTGGACGATGGGTCTCCTCGGTCCTCATCTCGCGCTGTACCAGGTGCACTCGGCCACCTTGGAGAGCGGCGTCCTCGATGACGCTGCGGTGCTGGGAGCCCTGGCCGAGCTCGGTGACCGCGGCGTGGCGGTGGGGCTGACGGTGAGCGGAGCCGGTCAGGCCGACGTCGTCCGCCACGCTCTGGAGGTCGAGGTCGCGGGGGTGAACCCCTTCTCGACGGTGCAGGCCACCTGGAACCTGCTCGAGTCGTCGGTCGGCCCTGCCCTGGCCGAGGCTCACGCCCGGGGCTGGGGCGTCCTCGTGAAAGAGGTCGTGGCCAACGGCAGGCTCACGGGCCGGGGCGACCACCGCTCGAGGGGGGCGTTGGAGGACGTGGCGGCCCGGCGCGGAGCCTCGGTCGACCAGGTGGCCATCGCCGCCGCGCTGGGCCAGCCGTGGGCCGACGTGGTCCTGTCGGGAGCCGTGACCCCCGCACAGCTGGGCTCGAACCTCGCCGCCCTGGACCTGTCGCTCACCGAAGAGGAACGGGACGAGCTCGCTTCGCTCACCGAAGACCCCCTCACGTACTGGAACCGGAGGGCCGCGCTCCCGTGGCAGTGATGCCCAGGTCCTCGATACCGGCCCGGACGAGCCGGCTCAGATGTTGACGCGCAGGCTCAGTTCGTCGAGCCGCCGTCCCATGGCGTCGGGAGTCATCCCGAACAGACAGGCGATGGCACGGACGTCGCTCGACCGGATGGTGATCAGCTGCCCGTTGAAGTCCTGGCGCTGGACCTGGATCATGCTCACGAACCGTCGGATGAGGTCGCGTTCGGGGCCGCTCACATCGCGCAGCCGGGTGAGGTCGATCGTGACGGTGTCGCTGTTCTGCCACGGTTGGACGGCGGCGCGCTCGGGCGGTTCCGCCCCCGATGCCTCGGCGTCCTTGGACATCCACCATCGAGTGGCGTCGCTCTCGTTCGGCAACAGCTGGTCGACACTGACGCTGTAGAGCTTGGCCAGCCGTTGCAATCTCGACACCGACACCGCCCGCTCGCCCCGCTCGTAGGCCCCGAGCACCGATGCCTTGAACTCCTGGTTCGAGGCGGCTTCGACGGCTTGGAGGGAGAGCCCGAGTTGGTTGCGCACCACGCGCAGTCGGGCTCCGACGGCTCGGATGTACGACTGAGCTGCCTGGCTGAACTCTTCATCGGCGGACATCGCCGTCTCGTCAGCCATCACCCGTGGTCCCCGCTCTCGGCACTGACGAGCCCCCGATCCACACTCGGCCGCCCGGTTGGTACGCATCCTACGAACTGTCGGCACTCGCGCACGGGATACTCGTGCGCGCGCTGCCCAGATGCCGCTGAGCGCGAAAACCCACCACTCTGAGTGAGAGGACGACACCCGCTCGGGGCCCGTCAAGATCATCCACCCTGGTGACGATGCCTTGTCGTGGCTCGGATCGACGGATATCGGCACGACGGCGAGGGGGCCTCGTCGTTCGCATCCCGACTGCGGCTCAGAGTGCTCGACCCGACCGTCCTGGCCGGACCACCGGTGGCCGTCGCGCTGTGTCTCTGCCGTTTGGCCGGGCTGATCGCCGCCATCCCCTATTGGGCGATCGTGGCACTCGTGCTCGGCGCCCAGGCCGTGAGCATCGTGTTGGCCGCGCTGTGGACCGAGCGGACCCGCGGCTGGCGGCACTGGTGGGTGGGGTCATGGGGGTCATCGGGTTGGTGGCTTACAGCACGGGGTGGGGGCCCATCCTGTCGCTCGGGTTCATCTTCGGCGCCGCGTACGTGCTGCAGCTCTCGGGCTCTGCCGCCGCCAAGCCCGCCATGGCCTGGACGGTGCTCTACATGGCCCTGGGCGAGCTGGCGATCTCCCTCGGGATCGCCCCCAGCCTCATCCGCAAGCCCCTCGTGCACGGCCTGGCCGGGCTCGGTCTGCTGGGGGTGCTGCTCACGATCACACTCCTGGGTCGTTCGACGGCCGCGAGAGAGAAGGTGGAGGGAGAGCTTCTGCATTCCGAGAGACGTTTCAAGGCCATCGTGCGTGACTCGTCGGACATCATCGCCGTCATCGACCCCAACGGGACGCTTCGCTATGTGAGCCCCGCCTTCGAGCGCATACTCGGGATCTCGCTCGAGAGACTGGGAACCCCCAAAGCGGTCGAGCTGCTGCATCCCGACGACCTTTCCCGGATGAAGGCCGAGGCACGGGACGAAGAGCGCCACGAGCTCGACGGATGGCGCAGCGAGATGCGCCTGCAACACGCCGACGGGTCGTGGGTGTGGTTCGAGGCGATCGTCACCGATCGGCTCGAGGACCCCAACGTACGGGGCACGGTGGCGCGCCTGCGCGACGTCAGTTCACGCAGGCAAGCCGAGGAGGCGCTCCGTCAGGCACACGAACGCTTCCGCTCCGCTTTCGAGAACGCTCCGATCGGGATGGCGATGACCGACCTCGAGGGTCACATCATGGGTGCCAACCCCGCCATGGCGCGGATCGTGGGACGCAGCGCCGCCGAGCTCGTCGGCATGAGCGTGCATGATCTCACGCACCCCGACGACCGTGAGGCGAGCACCGGCGAGATGCAGCGGCTCGTCGTCACCGCCTCGGACGGCTACCGGATCGAGAAGCGCTACACTCACGCCGCCGGGCATGAGGTCTGGGTGTCTGTCAGCGTGTCGTGTGTTCGCGACGAGCGCGGTGAGCCCAGTTACCTGATCGGTCAGGTCGAAGACGTCACCGAGCGCCGGGCTCTGCGGGAACGGCTCGCCTACGCCGCCATCCATGATCCGCTCACGTCCCTGCCCAACCGCGTCCTGTTCATGGACCGCCTCGAAACAGCCCTCAGCCGGGCCGCCCGTCACGGCCGGCAGGTGGCGGTCATCTTCCTCGATCTCGACAGGTTCAAGCTCGTCAACGACGGCATGGGCCACGCCGCCGGCGATCGGCTGCTCGAGACCGTCGCTCAGCGTCTGCAGCGGACGATGCGCCCCAGCGACACCGTCGCTCGCTTCGGTGGTGACGAATTCGTGGTGATGTGCGACGAGATCTCCGATCCTTCGGTCGCCGCCCGGATGGCAGAGCGTCTCATGGAGGCACTCAGCCCGGCGGTCTCTCTGGGAGAGGGCGAGACCTTCGTGACCGCCAGCCTCGGTCTGGCCTTGTCCGGCGATGACCGCGACACGGCGGCGAGCCTGCTGCGCGATGCCGACACGGCTATGTACATGGCCAAGGAGAGGGGACGCGCCAGGATAGAGGTGTTCGACCCCAAGAGCCACGCCATGGTGCTGGACCAGATGCGCATCCGCAACGAGCTCCATGGAGCTGTCGAACGAGGTGAGTTCCGCGTGTACTACCAGCCGATCGTGGAGCTGAGCACCGGTCGTGTGGCGTGCGTGGAGGCGCTGCTGCGATGGCAGCACCCCGAGCGGGGCCTTCTCCATCCCGGTGAGTTCCTGTCGACGGCCGAGGAGAGTGGCTTGATCGCCCCCATCGGCGCCTGGGTGCTCGAGGAGTCCTGTCGCCAGGCCGTGGCGTGGACCGAGCAGCGCCGCATCGACGGCCTCGGTGGCGATCCCATCAGCGTGAGCGTGAACCTGTCGACGAGGCAGCTGATCGAGCCCACCCTGGTCGAGGAGGTGGCCGCCGTCGTGGCGGGAACGGGGATCGCGCCCGAGACCGTGTGGCTCGAGATCACCGAGGGAGCCCTCGCCGCGGACACCGAGTCGACGCTGGGCGTCCTGCGTCGTCTGCGCGCTCTGGGGATCCGCCTGGCCATCGACGACTTCGGGACCGGATACGCGTCGCTCGGGCACTTGAAGAACTTCCCGGTCGAGGTGCTGAAGATCGACCGCAGCTTCATGGGCGGACTGGGGCGCGGGGCGGAGGACGCCACCATCGTCTCTTCTGTCATCGCGCTGGCGGGGTCCTTGGGCCTCGACTGTGTCGCCGAAGGGATCGAACAGCCTCACCAGCTCGAGGAGCTGCGCTCCCTGGGTTGCGCCTTCGTCCAGGGTTTCCTGCTCGGCGTCCCGCTACCGGCCCACGTCCTCGACGAGCAGCTCGGAGACCACCTCAGCCCGTGGACGGCAAACGGCTCGGATCTCTTCGAAGTCGTCTTCACCTAGGGCCGGCCTTCCCGTCGCCGGCGACGCGGGGGCGTCGCCAGATCGACACGGGGAGGGACCCGGGGCGCAGGGCGAGCTCTTGGGTCACGATCCGGCACATGGTGGAGACGGCGAAATAGACGTTGAGCCCGGCCGGAAGGCGCAGGTAGACCAGGGCGTAGACCAGCGGCAGGTAACGCTGAAGCGACGGCGTCGGGCCCGGGCCCGGGCCGGGCCCCGGTGGCGTCCGGCGGTTGACCTGCCAGGTCTGAAGGTATTGCAATCCGACCGCGACCAGGACCAGTGCCGCATAGGGCAGGTGGGCCGCCCAGGAGCCATGCGCGCCGAACAAGCTGGAGGCAAGGTTGATCCCCAGAGCGTGCATCTGGCCCGGGTGGGCGCGGAGGCTCCGGGCGAGCTGCGCGGAATGACTGACGTACAGGGGAGCTGCCACCCGGCCACGGTCGACCGTGTGGGTCAGGCCTCGGATGACTCCGTACAGCACCACCAGCACCGGAACTTGGAGCAGCAGCGGCAAGAAGCCGCTCACGGGGTTGACTCCATGTTTCCGGTACAGCTCCAGCATGGCTTCGTTGCGTCGGACGTGATCGTCCTTGTACTTCTGCCGGAGCTTCGTGAGCTCCGGTTGCAGACGCTGCATGGCCAGCCCTGACCGGGTGAGCTTGATGGTGAGGGGTGCCGAAGCCGCCGTCACCACGACGGTCAAGAGCGTGATGGCTACCGCATAATTCGGGACCAGAGCGTAAAAGCCCGCCAACATCCAGGCCATGGCCTGGTAGAGGGGCTGAAAGATCCGTCCGAGGGTGCTTCCGACGAGCGCAAGTAGCCCGCCGACGTAGTGAGCTGTAGACACGGGATTCTCCTTCGCGAGCCTGTGGTTGACAGATGGGCAGCCGCCCCCGAGGGCGCTGCGGTGTCAACGTCGAGGCTGCGAAAGGAGAACGAGTTGGGGGATCGAGCTCGATCCCCAGGTGGGTATCCATCCGTCGGCCTGCACGTGGCCGACCGAGGAGAACACGAGACCCGAGCGGTACTCAACAGACGAAGCACATGCCGAGGCCAACGAGATGCTGAGCTCGGCGACGAAGGCCAGGGCGGTCACGGCCAGGGCCAGATCGGGCTGGATCAGGGTTGCAGCCGCTCCCCACCTGCACAGCGTCGAGAAGAGGACCCGGGCCAGCACCGCGTGCATCTTACAACCGAGAGGGGGATTCGACCCCTCGCCGCCCCGCCGCGGCTGCCCAGGGGTGTCGTACAGTGGCCGGGTCGGACAGCACGTCGTCAAGGGCCCCAGGCCATCTGCTTCGACGGGAGGGCACCTCGCCATGAGCACGTTCCCGTATCACGACCGCTTCGAGGTCAACCGTCGCCTGCCCGAGGCAGGCCGGAGCCGGGAGGAGATCCTGGACGAGCTGCAGGTGATGGCCAAGGAAGAGGACGCCTTCTGGGAGACCGGGAAGTGCTCGGGGACCATGTACTGCGGCGATCACGACCATTATCACTTCCTCACCAACGCCTTCGGACTCTTCGCCCACGTGAATTCGCTCCAGCGCGACATGTGCCCGAGCTCCACGAAGTTCGAGGCCGAGATCATCGCCATGACACTCGACCTCATGCACGCCGAAGCGGTGCGGGACACCAACCCCGCAGGCCTGGTGACCACAGGGGGAACAGGCAGCATCGCCCACGCCATGCTCGCCTATCGCGACCATGCCGCCCACGAGCGCGGCGTCACGCGTCCCAACGTCGTGAAGCCCGAAACCGCCCACCCCGCCTTCGACAAGGCCTGTCACCTCTTCGGCATCGAGCTGCGACGCGCCCCGGTGGACCCCGACACCACGCTCGTGGACGTGGACTGGGTCGATGACCACATCGACGACCAGACCGTCGCCATCATCGGCTCGGCCTGCAACTACGGCTACGGGACCGTCGACCCCATCGCGGCGCTGTCGGACGTTGCTCTCGGCCATGGCGTCGGGCTCCACGTGGACAGCTGTCTGGGCGGGTTCATCCTGCCCTTCGGCCAGGAGCTCGGATACGACATCCCGCTCTTCGACTACCGCCTGCCCGGGGTGAGCTCGATCTCGGCCGACACCCACAAGTACGGCTACGCGCTGAAGGGCACCTCGGTGCTGACCTTTCGGGACCAGGCCCTTCGCAACTCCCAATACTTCTTCGTCACCGACTGGAGCGGGGGGAAGTACTGCTCGCCGGGCATGGAGGGATCGCGCTCGGGAGGGCTTCTGGCCGCCACCTGGGCGTCGATGGTGCACATGGGACGCGAGGGCTACCGCAACCACGCCCGGCGGATCTTCGAGACGGCACAGACCATGCAGGAGGCGGTCCGTTCCCATCCCGAGCTGCGGATCCTCGGCCACCCGACGTTCCTCTTCAGCTTCACCTCCGACGTGTTCGACGTGTACCACGTCAACGACTTCATGCGCCTGCGGGGATGGCGCTTCAACGGCCAGCAGTACCCCAACGCCTTGCACATGGCGGTCACGAGGCCTCAGACCCAGGCCGGCGTGGCCGATGCCTTCGCCACCGATCTCGGCGAAGCCGTCGCCTACGCCCACGAGCACGAGCACGAGGCTCCCCGTTCGGGGGCCATCTACGGCGGGGTGGCCGGCGGCATGACCGGTGAGGCCGACGCCTTCATCAGGGAGGTCATGGCCGAGATGATGGACGGCTATCAGCAGATCCCCCCCGAGGAGTGACCGCCGGGCGCGACGAGCGGTTCGTACTCGCCGTGGACCTCGGGACGGGTGGGCCCAAGGTCGGGCTCGTGTCGTTCACCGGATCGATCGCGTGGAGCGACCATGTGCCCCTGGAGACCCGGCTCCTGCCCGGCGGTGGTGCCGTCCAGGACGCCTCGCAGTGGTGGGATGCCGTCGCCCGCACCACGCGCCGGGCCATGAGGAGCGGTGTGGTACGACCCGAGCAGGTCGTGGCGGTGTCGTGCACCGGACAGTGGGCGAGCACCGTGCCCGTCGCCGAGGACGGCCGACCGGTCGGTGACTGCGTCATGTGGATGGACAGCCGCGGTGGCCCCTACACCCGGCGCGCCGTGGGAGGGCCGGTGGCGGGCTACGCCCCGCTCGCCCTGTGGCAATGGGTGCGGCGCAGCGGCGGCGCTCCGTCCACCTCAGGAGTGGACCCGATCGGACACATGCTGCACCTCGAGCACGACCGGCCCGATGTGGCCCAACGGGCGCGGTGGTACCTGGAACCCGTGGACTACCTGTCCATGTGCTTCACGGGAATGGCGGCCGCCTCGCACGCCTCGATGACCGCGGCGTGGCTGACCGACAACCGGAAACTCGACCGCTTGCACTACGACCCCACCCTCGTCCGACGCGCCGGGGTCCCCGCCCACAAGCTCCCCCCTCTGGTGCCCACCGGCTCGGTCGTGGGCGAGGTCCGTCCCGAGGTCGCCCAGGGGCTGGGGCTGGCGCCCGGAGTCGTCGTGGTGACAGGGACGCCCGACCTCCATTCCGCCGCCGTGGGCTCGGGGGCCGTTCTCGATTACCAGGCCCACCTGGCCATCAGCACGACGTCGTGGATCAGTTGTCCGGTCCCGATGAAGAAGACCGACGCCGTCCACCAGATCGCCTCGGTCCCGGGACTGCGACCGGGCCGGTACTTGGTGGCCGACAACCACGACACGGGCGGGCTATGCCTGCAGTGGCTGAGGGACAACGTGATCGGCCCCTCCGACGGCCTGTTCCAAGGTGGCGCCGAGGCCTCCGGGCCGAGCTTCGATGCGCTCACCGCACTGGCCGCGTCGGTGCCGGCCGGGAGCGGGGACGTGCTGTTCACCCCTTGGCTGGCCGGCGAGCGGTCCCCCGTCGACGACCGCAAGGCGCGGGGCGGTTTCCACAACCTGTCGCTCGCCACTACGCGTGCGCACCTGGTGCGTGCGGTCCTCGAGGGTGTCGCCTACAACAGCCGGTGGCTCCACGAAGCCGTGGAGCGCTTCGTCAAGCGACGCCTCGACCCCGTGCGGGTCGTCGGCGGCGGTGCCACGTCGGACCTGTGGTGCCAGATCCATGCCGACGTCATGGGGCGAACCATCGAACGCGTGGCCGAGCCGTTGCACGCCAATCTGCGCGGCGCGGCGCTCTTCGCCGCCGTGGCGCTGGGGTGGGTCGACCTCGAGGAGGTCGCCGGACTCGTCCCAGTCGCCACCCGGTTCGACCCCGATGGCAGCCGGGCCTCCACCTACCGACGGCTGTATGGCGAATTCCCCAAGCTGTACCGCTCGCAGAAGCCGATGTTCGCCCGCCTCAACCGGACCGCAGGAACGGCGCCACCATCGCGACCATACTGAGCCGATGACACGTCGGGCCCGTAGCCCCGGGCGATCGGGGGTGCAGCCCGGCCTGGTCGTCCTGGTGTGCGGCTTGGTGCTCGTCGACACCGTGTTCTTCACCGCGCTCACGCCGCTTCTCCCGCACTACGTCCACACCCTCGGTCTCTCGAAGTCCCAGGCCGGAATTCTCGTCGCGTCCTACCCCGTCGGGACACTGCTCGGCGCTGCTCCCAGTGGCCTGCTCGCCAGCCGTCTCGGCGTGCGCCCGGCCGTGCTGATCGGGTTGGCGGCCATGAGCGTGTCGAGCTTCGTGTTCGGCTACGCGCACTCCATCGCGGTGCTCGACTCGGCCCGACTGGTCCAGGGGATCGCCGGCGCGTGCACATGGGCCGGGGGACTGGCATGGCTGGCCGGAGCGGCGACCACCGAACGCCGGGGGGCGGCATTGGGGACGGCATTCGCCGCCGCCGTGGGGGGAGCGCTGCTGGGCCCCGTCATCGGAGCCGTCGCCAGTCACGTGGGCACCGGAAGGGCCTTCGCGGCGGCCACGGTGGCAGGAGGGACGATGATGGTGGCCACCTTTTTCGTCCCCCGACCGCTGGCGGGCACCCGCCAGACACTGCGCAGCGCCCTGCCCGCCATCCGCGAGCCCGCCATCGCGGTCGGGATGTGGCTGACGTTCCTGGCCGGCCTGGCTCTCGGTGTCGTCGACGTGCTGGCGCCCCTGCGCCTCAACCGCCTGGGGGCCGGGGCCGTGGTCATCGCCGCCGCTTTCCTGGGCGCGGCCGCGGTGGAAGTGGTGCTGTCCCCGTTGGTGGGCCATCTCGCCGACCGGCGCGGGCGCATGGTCCCGGTTCGCCTCTCGCTCGTCGCCGCTATCGCCGTCGCCGTGCTCGCCCCGCTGTTGCGGCCGGCCGCCGTGCTCGTGGTCCTCCTCGTGATCGGCCTGCCCGCGCTCGGGACGCTCTTCGTGCCCGCCGCCGCCATGATCGGGGACGGCGCCGATCGTCGCCGGCTCCACCACGGCCTGGCCTACGGGTTGGGGAACCTGGCCTGGGCCGCCGGGCAGGGCATCGCGGCGGCGGCCAGCGGCGCCCTGGCTCAGGCCACCGTCGACGCCGTGCCGTACCTGCTGATCGCGGCGACGCTGGCGGCCACCGTGGTGGTATTGCGACGCAGGGGCGACCACGGCATAGAAAGGGGCACACTGGCGCGCGACGAACCCGGACACGCCCGAGGTCCCCGGGAAGGCCACGCCGAAGATCGTCCAGGAGCAGGAGCGCAACAGTGAAGTTCCAGCCCGGTGCGCCCATCCTCCACTTCTCCGTGCCGGTGCGCGACCTCGGTGAGGCGCGGCGCTTCTACGTCGAGGTCCTCGGTTGCGAGCTCGGGCGCGTCCGGGACGGTTTCGTCGACGTGTTCTTCTTCGGGTGCCAGCTGACCCTGCACGAGCGACCCGACGAGGTGTTGTCCCCCCGACAGCGGGGGGTGCGGCACTTCGGCGTGGCGCTGCCCGAGGACCGCTGGCGCGAGCTGGTGGAGCAGCTCCGGTCCGGTGGGACCCCGTTCCTGCGTGAGCCCGCCACCGACCACGCCGGTACCCCCCGCCAAGAACGCAAAGCCCTGGTGGCGGACCCGAGCGGGAACGCCATCGAGCTCAAGACGTACCAGGATCCGGGTGCTGCCCTGACGGACTGATCGGAATGGGTCGAGCCCTTGGGGCGTTGACCCACGTGCATCGGACCTGTCGATCTGGAGGGCACATGGCCGAAATCATCGATTTCAACACGCACATCATCGAGGAGTTCCGCGCCAACGGCGGAAAGCTCACGGGGAACTTCGAGGGCGCGCCCATGCTCCTGCTGCACCACAAGGGCGCCAAGTCCGGCAAGGAACGCGTCAACCCGGTGATGTACCGGCGGGTGGGTGACTCACTGGCCATCTTCGCTTCCAAGGCGGGTGCGCCGACCAATCCCGACTGGTACTACAACCTGGTCGCCCATCCCGAGACCGTAGTGGAGGTGGGCACGGAGACCGTCCCTGTGGTCGCCCGTGTGCCGGACGACGCCGAGCGCGCACCGATCTGGGAGATTCACAAGCGCGAGAACCCCGGCTTCGCCGACTACGAGAAGCAGACGTCGCGCCAGATCCCTGTCGTCATCCTCGACCCCGTCGGGTAGCCGGGGGGATCGGCCGGACCGGCGCGTCGGGCGGAAAACCCCGAATTGCGCGACGGCGCGTCGTAGGCTGACGCCGATGCCCGAGACGCTGTGGATCCGGGGACCGGAATCGGCCGTCGGACTCGGCCATGTGTCGCTGTGGAAGGCCCGAGACGACGTCGGCGACTTCGGAGTCGTCGGTGCTCCCCTGTGGGAGTCCGGACCTCGGATGGCTCCGCCGGGCCTGGGCGAGGCCGGTCTCGACGGCGCGCCGCTGTGGGAGCCGCTGACCATCGGATCGGCCGGCATCCGCACCATGGATCTCGACGGCGCTCCACTGTGGGAGCCCCGGACCAATGGGTGGACCGACTTCCCCGCACCAGGGCTCGACGGGGCCGCGCTGTGGGAACCGGGCCCGGATATGTGGGCGGGGTGGCCGGAGCGGCACCTCCAGACCCTCGATCTCGTGCCCACCGGTGAGGTCGACGCCTTGATGCCGGCGTTGCCGGCGTCTCTGGTGCCGTCGGTCCTGGCGCCGATGGCGCCGGTGGCCACGTCGCCCGCAGAGCTGCGTGGCGACGACGAGCCCGACGTTCCCTCCTCGGGCGGTCTGTCTTTGGCGTCGGTGGGGCGCCTGGCCGTCCGCACCTACCTCGGTGCCCGGCGAGCGGCCGGGGATCCCCGCTTGACCGGTGTCTTCCGCGCTGCCCCCAGCGTGGCGTACTTCCTGGCCAGGAGCAGGGCTCGCAGCGCGGGGGCCGCCCACGACGACACCGTGGTGCCGGTCCGCCCCACACCGGTGCTGGCCCTGCAGGCCTATCTCGACGAAGTCCTCATCGCCGTCCTGCGGCACCCCGAGTTGCTCCCCAAGGAGAGCGACTGTACGTCCGCGGCCGCGGACCTGGTGCGGATGCGGGCCCTGTTCGCAGCCCAGGGCTGGCTGGAGCGACCCGCCGCTTACCACCGCGACCCGCCGCCTCCCTACGACATCGAGACGTGGGACGAGCACCGCGGGGGGATGGGGTACGAGCACGTCGCCTTCTCCAGCGGATGGGAGCCCGATCCCCTGGAGCCCGGCTGGGCCCGCTGGATGGAGCACGAGGCCAACCAGACCGTGCATGCCTGGGTGTCGCGTGTTCCGGGCCGCCACCACCGGTCGTGGCTGGTGTGCGCGCACGGCCTCGGGATGGGCAACAACCCGGCCATGGACCTGCGGGCCTTTCGCGCCTCGCAGCTCGGGCACCGGGGCATCAACGTCGTGGTCCCGGTCCTCCCGTTGCACGGACCGCGGGCCTCGGGCCGGGGCCGGGGTGAGGACCTCATGACCATCGACATGGTCGACAGCCTGCACGGTGTGGCCCAGGCCGCCTGGGACCTGCGGCGCGTCATCCGCTGGCTGCGCGAAGAGCAAGGCGCCGAGCAGGTGGGCGTGATCGGGTACTCGCTCGGCGGCCTCGTGGCCTCCATCGTGGCCGCTCTCGAAGACGACCTGGCCTGCGTGATCGCCGGCATCCCCGTGGTCGACCTGCCCCATCTGGTCCGGCGCCACAGCCCGCCCGACATCGCCCAGATGGCCGACACCAGCGGCGTGCTCGGTCCCGCCGCCGACGAGGTGCACCGGGTGGTCTCGCCGCTGGCCATGGAGTGCAGGGTCCCCCTCGAGCGCCGCTTCATCTTCGCCGGCCTGGCCGACCGGATGTCGACCTTCGGCCACGCCCGGCGACTGTGGTCGCACTGGGACCGGCCCGCCTTCGAGAGCTACCCCGGCGGACACGTCGGCTTCTTCTGGTCCGCCGCCGTGAAGCGCTTCGTCGATGAGGCGCTGAGGCGCTCCTACACCAACGCCGCCGCGGCGTGAGCGGAGGGGCACCGCCGCCCCTCGTGTACCGGTGATTTCGGTCTGAAGCGACCCCCCCACCACACGCGGGGTACATTCGTGGCCTGCTGGTCGGCGGGCCTGCCGCGTGATCACGGAAAGGGAGGCTCTCATGGGGAAGGGCGCGCCTTCGGACACGGTCCGTCTCGGCGTTCTCGGTGCGGGGAACATCGCCGACTTGAACGTGGCCGGGTACCTCGAGCATCCGCACTGCGACGTGCTGGCGGTGTGCGACGTCGACGAACCGATCGCCCGTGAGGCGGCCGAGCGCTGGGCTGTGCCCCGCGTCTACACGGACATGGACGAGCTCCTGGCGGACGGCGACATCGACGCCGTGGAGATCCTGACACCCACACACCTGCACCACGCCCATGTGCGCGCCGCCCTCCGGGCCGGGAAGCACGTCTCGGTGCAGAAGCCCATCACCAACTCGGTGGACGAGGCCCTGGAGCTCGGCAAGTTGGCCGATGATCTGGGGCTGACCTTGCGGGTGAGCGAGTGCTTCGTGCACTACCCGCCCCTCGAGACGGCCAAGAAGCTGATCGCTGACGGGGCCATCGGCCGGCCCATCGGGGTGCGCATCCGCACGGTGGTGGGGCAGACCGACTCGAAATTCCAGGCTGCGCTGCGCCCCGAGGGATATGGCTGGCGCCTCGACAGCCGCAGCCCCGGAGGCCACCTGTTCGACGACATGGTGCACAAGTACGCCATGGCGCTGTGGCTCGTCGACCAGGACATCACCTCGGTCCAGGCGGTGGTACGACGCCGTGACATCTTCTTCGAGCCGTGCGCGGTCATCTTCGAGTACGAGGACCCCGAGCTGCTCGGGACCATGGAGGTGCAGTACGCGCGCGACATGTGGATGCGCTCGGGTTACTTCGGAGCCGACGAGTTCTTCGAGATCCAGGGGGAGCACGGGTTCGTGTGGGTGACACGGGCCACGGGCGAGATGCTCGACCTCGCTCCGGTGGTGCTCTACCAGGGCAAGGACAACGAGCGCGTCTTCACCGAATTCGCCGAGATCGACGCCGACTGGGCCTCGGGCTTCCGTCGCTCCTCTGCGCACTTCGTCGACGCCCTGCGCTCGGGCACTCCCGCGGCGATGTCCGCCACCGAGGCGGCCAAGGTCCTGCAGTTGTGCTTCGCCGTCTACCAGGCCTCCGACACCCGCCGGCCCGTCGACCCCCGCACCATCTCGGGGTCGGTGACACCGGCGGGATGGGCCGAATGGTGAGCCCCGACCCGTCGCCCTAGGAGCTCGGTTCCAGGCGCACGATGGGAAGGTCCCGTCGCACCGTCTTGGCATATCCGCGCCATTGCCGGTTGTAGGTGACGGCCCGGGACAGCATGTCCTCGCGCTCCACGCCGGCCAGGGCCCTGGCCCGAACCGGAACCGTTCGCCCCGCCACGTGCACCAGGGCCTCGGGATCGGCGCTCAGGTTCAGCCACCACGCCGGCGGCTGCTCTCCTCCGTAGTTGGAGGCGATCACGACGAAGTGCTCGCCGTCGGGCATGTACAGCAGGACGACGCTGCGCTGCCGGCCCGAGTGGCGGCCCCGCGTCTCGAGCACCAGGAACCGCAGGCGCGGGCCCGACCACGACGGGCGGCCGCGGGTCCGCACCAGCACCCGGGTGTGGCGGCGCGCGAACGCCCGGAAGAACCTCACCTGCAACGTGTCCGTCGTCACTCAGGCCACGCTACCGGGCGCTCCTCCAGACCCTCGGTCCGGGGCGGGAGCCCGATCCCCCCGGCAGTCGGAGACCGGTCGAAGCCGGTCGGGAGCGGGTCGCTGACGGGTCAGCGCCGGTCGGGGACGGGCCCGGTCACCGGCACAGGGCCAGCATCGTGCGCATACCGTTCTCGATGCCCCGGGCCAGC
This sequence comes from uncultured Acidimicrobiales bacterium, assembly GCA_963848335.1. GTDB lineage: Bacteria > Actinomycetota > Acidimicrobiia > Acidimicrobiales > UBA8190 > Chersky-840. The sequence goes on along the minus strand of CAWKDD010000001.1, from coordinate 100,155 downwards.
ACGTCGAGGTCCTCGGTGGTGTCCCAATCGCCGGTGATCCCGAACGTGACCTGTCCGTCGTAGGAGAAGATGGCCAGGCCGATGCGGACCTGTCCGGCCAGCGGCACGTAGGGATAGGCGGTGATCATGCGCCGTCCCGCCACGTACAGGGGGAGCTGAGGCCCCGGGACGTTGGTCGTCACCGTGTTCACGTTGCGCTGGGCCACCCGGGTGGCCAGCCGCATCCCCAGCGCGAGCAGCATGGGCGGCGCGAAGCCCGACAGCGAGGTCAACGCTTCGCCCGCCACCGCCTCCTTGGACTCCTTGAGCCCTGCCATCTGCACCGAGATGGCACGCAGCCGTTCGGCGGGGTCTTCGATGCCGACCGGCAACATGGCGAACATGGCCGAGACCTTGTTCTCGAACGTGCCGTCACCCACCGCCATGGCGCCGGGACCGCGGGGTCGCACCGACACCGGCACCAGGGTGCGCACGACCCGGTCGACGGATTCGCCCCGGGAGCGGAGCAGCTCCCGGAACCCGTTGGTGATGGCCGCCAGGACCACGTCGTTGAAGGCCCCTCCCAGTCCCTTGCGTACCCGCTTGATGTCGTCCACCGTGGTCGACGCCCAGGCGTAGCGGCGATGGGGCCCGAGAGGGCCGTTGAGGCTCGAGATCGGCGTCGGCCGTACCAGGCCCGCCATCGCCGACAGCCCGTGTGCCACCTCCCCGGCCCTATGCAGGGCGGCCCGCGGCACCGCGTGCTGGCCCGCAGCGCCCGGATCTGCTCGTAGGGACTGCGGACCAGGTCCGTGGCGGCACCGATCGCCAACGTGGCGCTGCTCGGCGCGGGTCGGGGGTGCCAGTCGTCCTCTACCGGAGGCGTCGGCTGAGGCGACGTGTCCATCATCGCCGCCAGCAGGTCGCTGCCCGCCACCCCGTCCACCAGTGCGTGGTGGGTCTTCGCCAGCAGTGCCCAGCGCCCGTGTTCGAGGCCCTCGACCATCCAGGTCTCCCACAGCGGCTTGGAGCGGTCGAGCTGCTGGGCCATGACCCGGCCCACGAGCGCCCGCAGCTCGGCCTCGCCACCGGGTGCGGGGAGCGCGGTATGGCGGAGGTGGTAGTCGATGTTGAAGTGCGGGTCGTCCACCCACACCGGCCGACCCAGGTCGAAGGGCACGAAGCGGACCACCTGCCGGTAGCGAGGGACGAGAGGGAGCTTGCCCCGGACCATGTCGACCACGTCGGTGTAGCGGGGAGCGGGACCCTCGAAGATCCCGATCGCCGCGATGTGCATGTGGCTGACGTCGTCCTCGACGTGCAGGAACGAGGCATCGAGCGGGCTGAGACGGTCGAAGCTCACGATGCACCTACTTTCTGGGGCGCTACGTCGCAGCATACGACGCGCCTTGCCGCCGCGGCGAAGACCCTCGGCGGCTCCCCGAGATCGTGGGCCCCGGAGCCCCGTCTTGATGACACCCTCGCATTACGCTGGACAAAGGGGCTGGTCGTCGCAGGTGGGGTGTCGAGGGCCCCGGGGAGCTCGATGACGATTGAGGACCGGAGGGGCGGCTCCATGGCGCCGGGCCCGCCTTCCCAGGCGGCGGCGGGATCGGCGGGAAGCGCTCCCGCCCGTCAAGGTGCACGCGCGTCGGGACGGACGCCGTGGTCCGGGTTCGGGACCGGCCGGCTGGGCCCCGGGGATCTCGTCGTGGGTGGAGCGAGCATCGCTCTCATGGTCGGCATCTTCCTTCCCTGGTTCGAGTTCGGCTCCGACCTCACCGGGTACTACAGCTTCGACTCCACGGCCCTGCGGTCCTGGATGTACCTCCCCTTCTTCGCTGCGCTCGCCGTCGTCGCCATTGTCGTGCTCCAGGGCGCCGTTGCCGGGTTCCGCCTGCCGCTGTGGCGTTGGTTGGTTCTGGCGGCGTGCGGCGGGAGCCTCCTTCTGACGGTGGTGTGCTTCGCCAAGAAGGCGGGCGGCCTGACGTGGGACGTGGGGGCGTATGTGAGCCTTGTCGCCGCCGGCGCCGCCACGGTGGGAGCGGCCCTGAGCGCGACCTGGGCCGCGGTGCGGCGCCGGAGGTTCCGGGGGTAGCGAGGATGGGAAAGGTAGGTTGTCCCTGACCGACGGGTCCGCCTGAACGGCCGAGGGGGAGGACTGTGTTCTGTTCGCAGTGTGGAGCCGACCTTGGCGACGGCTCGACGCGGTGCCCGCAATGTGGCGCCCAGGTGGCGTCGCCGGCCCCACCGCCGCCACCTCCACCTCCTCCTCCATCTCGGGCCGCCCCACCTCCTCCTCCATCTCGGGCCGCCCCACCTCCACCGGGCCGCCCACCTCCTCCATCTCGGGCCGCCCCACCGCCACCTCCACCGCCCGGTGCTGCCATCACCGCACCGCCGCCCGCCGGGCCGCCCGCCGGGCCGGCACCGGGCTTCACGCCCGAGCCACCCACCACCCCACCGCCGGGCGCACCCCCGTCTCCGCGCCCCGGCACCATGCCCGCGTTCAAGCTCGACCCCAGGCGGTGGACGCCGGCCGAGCTGATCACCCTGATCGCCACAGCGGTGCTGTTCGTGTCGCTGTTCCTGCCGTGGTTCACCTACAACTTCGGCTTCGGCTCGATCTCCGTCGACGGCCTGTGGCACGGATGGATGTACCTCACGTTGCTGATCAGCCTGGCTGTCATCGTGTACCTGGTGGCCCGGGCGGGGTTCGCCGAGATGCCCGTCGAGCTGCCCGTGTCCGGGGATCGGCTGTTGCTCGTCGCCACCGGCGCCGACGCCGTGCTCACCGTGGTCGCCTTCGCCTTCAAACCGGGAGGCGCCGGCCTCAGCGGTATCGGGTGGGGATACGGGGCCGTCGTCGGGCTCGTCGCCGCCGTTGGGGCCGCGCTGCCGTACGCGCTGCCGGTGATCCAGGCCCGCCGGGCCACGACCAGGCCCGCCCCGCCTCGAGCCGACCCGGAGCCTCCGACCAGGCCCGCCCCGCCTGGCTGAAACGATCCCGGGCGTGCACCCACGCCCGGACGCGCCCGCACGCAGAGGGCGCTACAACGTGAGCACGCCCCGCGCCAGCTTGCCGGCGTGCATGTCCTCGACGATGTCGCGGAACCCCTCGAGCGGACGGGTCTCGGTGACGAGCTCGTCGAGCATGAGCTTGCCGCTGAGATAGAGCTCGACCATCAACGGGATGTCATGGTGGGGACGAGAGGACCCGTAGCGGCATCCCAGCAGTCCCCTGTCGACATAGGCGAGGTTGTTGATGTCCACGCTCACCTCGCTGCCGCGCGGTGGGACCCCGATGGCCACCGCCGTGCCCCCCCAGTCGAGCGCGTCGATGGCGTTGCGCAGCACCGCCGGGTGCCCCACGCAGTCGAAGGCCCACGTGACCCCGCCCGGGCCCAGCGCCCGCGCCATGGACTTGGGCCCGTGGGGGACGATCTTCTTGATCTCCTCCACTGCGTCGGCCTGGGTGGCGTCGACGAAGTGGGTGGCCCCGAACTGACGGGCCAGGGCCTCCTTCGAGGCCACGGTGTCCACGGCCACGATGCGGCTGGCCGCCGACAGGCGCAGGGCCTGGATGACGTTGAGCCCCACGCCCCCGACGCCGAAGACCGCCGAGGTCTCTCCCGGGGCCACCTTGGCCCGGTTGAGCACCGCGCCCACCCCGGTGAGCACGCCGCAGCCGATGAGGCAGGCCGAGGTGAAGGGCACGTCCTTGGAGATGGGAACGGCCTGGACCTCCTGGACGATGGTGTACTCGGCGAACACCGAAGCAGCCGCGAAGTTCGACGCCGGCTCGCCGTCGTAGGTGAAGGGTGTCGACACGTTGCCCAGGCTGCGGATGCACATGGTGGGGTGCCCGGTGTTGCACGCCCGGCACGTCCCGCAGCTGGCCAGGGTGGCCACCACCACGTGGTCGCCGGGCTTGACCGAGCGCACCGACGATCCCACCGCCTCGACGATGCCCGCCCCCTCGTGGCCGAGCACCGACGGCGCCTTCCAGGGGATGGTGCCGTCGAGCACCGACAGGTCGGAGTGGCACACGCCCGCGGCGACGATCTTCACCTTCACCTCGGTGGGGCCCGGCTCGGCCACCTCGAGCTTGTCGGTGACCGTGGCATCCTCACCGGTGTAGACGATCCCTCGCATCAGGCTCCCTTCGCGGGTCGTTGCGCGAAGCGCTCGCGCAGCTCGGTCTTCAGTACCTTGCCACTGGCGTTGGTGGGCAGGGCGTCGGTCACCTCGACGTGGCGGGGCACCTTGTAATTGGCCATCTGCTCCCTCGACCACACCAGCAGCTCCTGCGCCAGCGTGCCGGCGTCGGTGCCGGGCCGGGGCACCACGAAGGCACAGCCCACCTCGCCCATCCGCTCGTCGGGCACGCCGATCACCGCCGCCTGGGCCACGCCGGGGTGGCGGGCCAGCGCCCCTTCGATCTCGGCCGGGTAGGCGTTGAACCCGCCCACGATGAACATGTCCTTCTTGCGGTCGGTGATGCGCACGTTGCCGGCGTCGTCCATGACCCCCACGTCGCCGGTGTGCAGCCAGCCCTGGGCGTCGATGGCCTCGGCCGTGGCCTCGGGGTCCTCGAAGTAGCCGCGCACCACCGTGTAGCCGCGCACCACGATCTCACCCGGCTCGCCGGGCGCCAGCTCGACGCCCTTGTCGTCGACCACGCGCACCTCCAGACCGGGGATGGCGCGCCCCGAGGTCCGGGCGATGGTCTCGGGGTCGTCGCCCTGGCGGCACATGGTCACGGTGCCGGTGGACTCGGTGAGCCCGTAGGCGGTGAGCACGGTGGAGAAGGTGAGCTCGCTGCGCATGCGCTTCACCAGCTCGACGGGGACCACGGCCGCGCCCGTGACGGCCAGGCGCAGGCTGGACAGGTCGTGCTCGGCGCGCCGGGGGTGGTCGAGGATCGACTGGTAGAGGGTGGGAGGCCCCGGCAGCACGGTGATGCGCTGGGCGGCGACGGTCTCGAGCACCTTGTCCACGTCGAAGACGGGCTCGGGGACGATGGTGGCGCCCTGCATGAGACAGGCGATGATGCCCGCCTTGTACCCGAAGGTGTGGAAGAACGGGTTCACGACCAGGTAGCGGTCGCCCTCGGCCAGGCCCACGATCGAGGCCCAGGTGGCGAAGGTGCGCAGGGTCTGGGCGTGCGTCGTCATGGCCCCCTTGGGACGGCCCGTGGTGCCCGAGGTGAAGATGACGTCGGAGAGGTCGTCCCCGGTCACGCCCTCCCACCGTTCCCGGATGGCGCGCCCGTCGACGGGGGCCCCCACCACACCTTCGTCGCCCTCCACCACGCCGTCGGCCCCGGCCAGGAATTCGTGCCACCCGAAGATAGGGACCTCGTCGCTCTTGGTCACCTCGCTCGTGGTGCCCTTGTCGTCACGAAGCAGCACGATGCGCTCGAGGTCGGGGACGTCCTCGTCGTCGAGCAGGGCGGGATAGTCGATGCCGAGAAAGCCCCGCACCGTGAACAGGGCCCGGGCGCGCGACCGGTTGAGGACGTAGGCGGCCTCGGGGCCCTTGAAGCGGGTGTTGAGCGGCACCAGGGCCGCCCCCGCGCCGACGAGCCCCAGCGCGGCCACGATCCACTCGGCCATGTTGGGGGCCCACATGGCCACGCGGTCGCCGGGGTGGATGCCCGCCGCCATAGCCGCCCCCGTCACGTGCCGAGCGTCGCGTTCGAGTTGTGCGAAGGACAGGCGCACGTCGCCGTCGACCACGGCCTCGGCGTTGGCGAAGCGGGCCGCGGCGTCGGACAGCAGCCCCGGGATCGAGACCCAGCGCAGGTCGCCGCGGGGGTCTTCGGTCCCCTGTTCGGACTGCTCCCCCCGCTCGCCGCGCTCCCCCGCTGGATCTGACACGCCGTCAGGCTATCGAAACCCGAACACGCCCTGACAGCCCGGCCGTACCGCGCCCCCGGTGCGATGATGGACGCGATGGCAGGTCGGTCATCCCGGAGAGCAGGCGTGGTGCGACATCGGTGGCGCTTCGCCGTGCTGGTGGCGGTGGCGTCGGTGCTGGGCGCCTCGTGCTCGGGGTCGAGCCCGGCCACGGCGCCGAAGCCTGTGCCGGTGGCGCCGGCGACGACGAAGCCGCGAGCGCCCGCCACGACCGCTCCGTACACGACCCTGCCGCCACGCGTGGCGGTCGGCCCGACCGGGCAGGTCCGCGTCAACACGGGCCCGAGGATCGCCAACTACAAGCCGATGTCGAGCCCGGTCGGGGGAGTCGTGATCATCAACGGCCTCCGCCTGGGGAGTTCCACCGGCGTCTCCTTCAACCATGTCCCCGGGACCATCAAGAACAAGACCCCGACCAGGATCAAGGTCGTCGTGCCGGCCGGGGCCAGCACCGGGCCCCTCACCGTGACCACTCCCTACGGGTCCGCCACCGCCCAGGGGTTCGTCGTCACCTGACTCAGGGGTGTTGGCTCGACACCGAGACGATCTCGCCGCTCATGTAGGACGAGTACTCGCTGGCCAGGAAGACCATGACGTTGGCGACCTCCCACGTCTCGGCCGAGCGGCCGAAGAGCTCGGCCTGGCGCAGCCGCTCCAGCTCGTCGTCGGGGAAGACGCGGTTGAGGAAGGGGTGCAGGGCCAGGCTGGGGGCCACGGCGTTGACGCGCACGCCGTGGGCGGCGGCCTCCACCGCCGCGCAGCGGGTGAGGGCCATGACTCCGGCCTTGGCCGCCGCATAGTGCGACTGGTCGGCCTGGGCCCGCCAGCCGAGCACCGAGGAGTTGTTGACGATGACCCCGCTCCCCTGGGCGTACATGCGGCGGAGCTCGGCCCGCATGCACCGGAAGGTGCCGGTCAGGGTGATGTCGAGGACCGTCGACCACTGCTCGTCGGTCATGTCCACGATGGGGGCGTTGCCCCCCAGGCCGGCGTTGTTGATGGCGACGTCGATGCGGCCGTGCTCGGACATCACCGTGTCGTACAGCGCCTGTACCTGGGCCTCGAGGGTCACGTTGCAGGGCAGCGCCAGGGGCTTGGTGCCAGACACCGTCTCGAGCGCCTCGGCCGCCTCTCCGAGGCGCCGCTCGTGCGCGTCGGAGATCACGAGCACCGCCCCCTCCTCGGCACAGCGCTTGGCGGTTGCGAAGCCGATGCCCGTGCCGGCCGCGGCGGTGACCACCACCACCTTGCCCTCGAGGAGGGCATGGGGCGCGGGCGGCTGCGGGACGGGGATGGGCGGTGTCGGGGGCTCGTGGGGTGTCATGGGGTGGGGGCTCCCTTCGCGGTGGCGTCGACCTTGGGCTCGGGCGGGAGCCCGAGGACGCGCTCGCCGATGATGTTGCGCTGGATCTCGTTGGAGCCGCCGTAGATGGTGTCGGCCCGGCTGAACAGGAAGATGCGCTGCAGGTCGCCGAGCTCGTAGGGGAGAGCTTCGGCCACCTCGGCCCGCGCTCCGAGGACGTCCATGGCCAGCTCGCCGAGGTCGCGGTGCCAGGTGGCCCAGAACAATTTCGAGATCGAGGCCTGGGGTGGGGCCACCGGACCGTCCACGCCGGTGAGCGAGCGCAGGGTGTTGAGCCGGAGGATGTAGAGACGGATCCAGGCGTCGGCCAGGCGCTCACGCAGCAAGGGGTCTTGGGCCCGGTTGCTGGTGCGGACGATGTTGAGGAGGTGGTCGAGCTCCCGGCGAAATCCCACGATGTCGCCCAGTAGGCCCACACCGCGCTCGAAGGCCAGGGTGGCGAGCGCCACGCGCCAGCCGTCGTTGACCTCCCCCACCACCAGGTCGGCGTCGGTGCGGGCCCCGTCGAAGAAGACCTCGTTGAACTCCGAGGTGCCGGTCATCTGCCGGATGGGCCGGACCTCCACCCCGGGCTGGTCCATGGGGACGAGAAGGTAGGAGAGGCCCTTGTGGCGCGGCGCCTCGGGGTCGGTGCGGGCCACCACGAAGCACCAGTCGCTCCACTGGGCGTAGGAGGTCCACACCTTCTGGCCCGTCACGACCCACTCGTCACCGTCGCGCACCGCCCGGGTCTGCACGTTGGCGAGGTCGGAGCCGGCGTCGGGCTCGGAGTATCCCTGGCACCACAGCTCGACCCCCCAACGGATGGGGTTCAAGAACCGGGACTTCTGGTCGTCGGTGCCGTAGGCGATGAGGGTGGGGCCGAGGAGTCCCTCTCCCATGACGTTGACGCGGGCCGGGGCGTCGGCCCGCACGTACTCCTCGTTCCAGATGACCTGCTGCGCCATGGGGGCGCCCCGGCCGCCGTACTCCACGGGCCAGCCCACGCACGTCCACCCCTCGGCGCCGAGCTTGCGCTCCCAGGCGGTGCGCAGCTCCCGGCCCTCGTGCTGCTTGCCGGCGCGGCCTAGACCCCGGGCCTCGGCGAACTCGCCGGTGAGGTTGGCCTCGAGCCAGTGACGCGCTTCGGCGCGGAAGGCGGCGTCCTCGGGGCTGTCGTGGAGGTCCATGGGGTGGGTTTCGGGGCGTGCCCCCTGGCAGGAGCGGTTTCGGGCGTGACGATACCAAAGGGGTCCTGAGTTGCTCCGGGAAATGGAACAGTTGGCCCCCGGCCGGCGTTACCTGGTCATGGGATTGCTCCAGAAGATGTTCACCAGACCCGTACGACCCCCGAGGGAGGCATTAGTGGCACCTGAGATCGTGAAGACCGAGGACGAGTGGAAGGCCGAGCTCGACCCCGAGCGCTACCACGTCCTGCGTGAGAAGGGGACCGAGCCGGCATGGACCGGCGCGCTGCTCGACGTGCACGACCCCGGCCTGTTCCGCTGCGCGGCGTGCGGGGCCGAGCTGTTCCGCTCGGACGACAAGTTCGACTCGGGATCGGGGTGGCCGAGCTTCACCAAGGCCGTCGCCGACGGCGTGATCAACGAGCACGACGACTCCTCGTTCGGCATGCGCCGGACCGAAGTCACCTGCGCCCGCTGTGGCGGGCACCTGGGCCATGTCTTCCCCGACGGCCCCGCCCCCACTGGCCAGCGCTACTGCATCAACTCGCTGTCACTGGAGTTCGAGCCCGGCGAAGGCCAGTAAGGAGGCACCGAACCGACAGGGTACTCAGGTCGACACGAGGCGACCCTCGATCAGCTCGAACAGGGCGGCAACCCGACCCGCCTCTGCGGCTCGGCCCGTCCGAAGGAGTGCCCGCTCGGCTTCGGCGCAAGCTTCACAAGCCTCGAATGCCTCGCGTTTTGTGAGGACGACTGCGGTCGAAAAGCTCACTTGTGCTTCCTTGAAGTTCAACAATGAGTTTACCTCTGCACCTCCGGGGACATCGCTCACTTGCGACAACGCCCCCTCACGTGTGGGTTAGCCCGACCCGCCCGGACTCGCGATGACGAACTGCCATCGCGAGTCCGGGTCAAATCGGTCATGCGTCGATACCGATGACCTCGGCTTCACCGACTGGGTCGGAGCGTCCGGCAGGGTCTGCCTGGTCGGGACCGCGACGCTCGGTCCGAGAGATCTCGGCGGTGGCGAATCGCAGAGATGGACCGACCTCCTCTGCGGTCACCTCCACTCGGCTGCGCCTCTCGCCATTCTCCGTTTCCCAACTGTGTTGCTCCAACCTCCCGGTGACGATCACGCGAGCTCCCTTCACCAAGCTCAGCGCGACATTCTCGGCCAGATCCCGCCAGCACACTACGTCGAAGAACGAGGTGGCCTCTTCCCACTCGTCGGATCCACGTGGTTGCCAACGACGATTGACTGCCAGACCGAACGTCGCATTCGCCTGGCCATCTCGCGTGTAACGAATCTCTGGATCTCGGGTCAGGTTGCCGGACAGGGTCGTCGCATTACTCATTGGTCGATGCTCCTCGTTTTCGCTCACCTTCAAGGCGGCGAGTGCATCGTCCGCGGCAGACCTTGCGGGCGTCCTCGCTGTGTAGCTCTCACGGAATCTTGCTGGAACGAAATCGCAGCTCTCAGGTGCTCTGATGCACGTCAGCAGTCGATCGACCTTGGGGCCCCCCGCCACGCACTCCTCTGACGACGGTGCCCGGGGTTGGTCGAGTCCATACGCTCGCCGAAAGGCCCCGAGTGCCCCAGTGTGGTTCCGACCCGACCATTCTCTAAATCTCCGGGCGGGCGCCAGCGGACAATCGCCAAGCGGTCCGTTTTCCACCGCCGCTGGCAAAGAATGAGCCACTGCCGCAAGCAGTATTCGGTCCTCGTGAACACGATTCTGAGGACTCGAAAGTCCCCATAAGCGAGTAGCAAGTCGGCGCTCATAGTGTCGTATAAGAAGGCGGCGGCGCCAAAGAACTCCAGCACCGAGGGCAGCCCGCGAAACGGCCAAGCATCCGACCGTGCCAGTCGGTGAAGCCGTGAAGGAAAGTTCAGCGCCGACGAGATGTCGGACGCCCCCCGCATGGGCGCCGGGTCCGAGCCTAGGCTGGTACGTGTCAGCTCACCTACAGAGCCTTCGTAGACTAGGGGGGTTCTACTTCCATTCCGGGGGGATGGTTTGGCCTATGTATAGAACGCGGGGCTGATCATCTTGATCCAAAGCGTGAACTACAAACGCTTCCGTATCAATGATCCAAGTGAGGCGCAATTCGTCTTGCTTATGCGGATGTTCTCGGCTAGCAAGTTGGGATGGTTCCTGCCTGGGGTCGTTATTCAATCGATCTAGCCACGCCCGCATTGTCGCAACTTGTTGAACGCTGGGATGATCGCTTGCCTGCCACTTGGCCAACCACCAATCCGCACCATCCGAGGACATGTGATGGAACGTACGACGACAGTAAAGAGTCAGCGCTTGAATCCGAGTAAGCGGTCTTGCACTTCCTGGCTAGCTGCCAGGCGCTCCGCAAAATGCATAGACGTAACCTTCTCGAGCGCCGCTCGGTAGGCGGGCTTTTGTTGCAAAGTCTTGTTAACGATCACCCACAGGGTGTCGTAGTCGCCAGAATCCCAGATCCTGCGCGGCGTTTTGTTTGCGTCCTTGTCGATGAGAAGTCGCCACCAAGAACTGATGGCCGTCTCCGGAAATCCAGCGTTGCGAAGCTGAATGTTGACATCATCGGCGACCTTGGCAGCCTCACGATCGGACGGGCTCGGGCCGTCGCCACCGCCGGCCCCCTTCCGCTTACCGTTAGGCTCGTCCCTACGGCGCGACTTAGCGGCAGCGCCGCTACCCTTGGCCTTAGGCGTGGTGAGTCGCCTAGCTACCATTTCCATGTCCCTTGCACGCTCAAGCGGACTGTCCGCCCGTCGCGACAGTCTAAGGTCCCCGTCCAAGTCGACTTGGGTGCGGGCGAATATCCGCTCCGGATGACATGCTCCTCGAAACCCACTTTTCTCACTTTTCGTGATCTTTCACGCCAATCTCTTTCATGTTCCGCCAACGGGCCTCTGGCAGATACGGGCCGGGTAGTGGAATCCCTTGATTCTCCCGTTTGCCCCACCTTTGTCCTTGGGTGTAACAGAGGCAGGCGAAGGTCAGTGATTTCGGGAAGCATCAGTGATTTCGGGCAGCAACAGAGCGCCGCGAGAGCTGGCGATACAGCGCAAGGGTCTCTGGATGTACCGCGTCGTAGGGCTCAACATCGTCGGCAACAAGATGAATGAGCTCGGTCATGATGGACTCCACACCTGCCGGATTGCCGGCTGCATCGGCAGCCCTCAGGAGCACACGGTAAAGCCGCTCGTCATACGGACTCACGCGGAGGCCTTGGCGTGCCGCCCAATCAGCTCCACGACTATCGAGCCTCTGCTCCAAACAGTGCACTGCAAACCGGCACGCCAAGTCGACCACGACCGCCTCGATAGTCGCAAGCACACCTTCGAGCACGACCCAGTCAGGTGACCGTAGCCCTTCGAAAGGGCGTCCACGAATCAAGCTCAACGCTTCCTGCCAATCCTCGGGAAGCGAAGACCGCGAGAGATTCACGAAACTGTCCCAGTCGGTCCGGACTGCAGGCCCGAGGGCCAGGCGGCCTCGGGATCTAGGTAGATGGTCGTCGCCAGAGGCGCTTGTACCTAAGGAGCGTCGAGCAGCCGAGGCGGTGGAGTGGAGACTGGCTTGCGCCATCTCCTTGTCTGGCCACAGTGCTGCTGCCCACACTTCATTGCCCACCCCGCCTGGGTGCATGGATAAGTACACGATGAGTTCGATTGCCCACGCACGGGTGAACTGCCGAGCCGCGCCGGAGATCTCAACTGGTCCGAGAACGCGGACCAGGATGGTTGGCTGCGTCACAAGATTAGCTGCATCGCTTTCCGCGGCACTCTCGATCAGATGATCTCGGGTCAGGGACGCCTGCGCAGGTGTAGCGAGTGGGAGATTCTCGTACGGGCCCTCATCGAGAGCCACCCCTCCGGTTTGGGAGGCCACGGACACCAAGGCTGCGACACTCTCGGCAAAATTCGTGGGAACCGCTTGGTGCGAAAGCGACGACCATCCACGACCGCCGCCCTGAATCGACACGCGTCCGTTATCGGCACGCACGCCCAACCGCGCCGAAGGCATATCACGACCGCAGATAACTGCGACTCCCAGTGATCCGTCCCCGGCCACTCTGATCAAGTCGTCCAGAGCCTCCGGGTCACTCGCAGATGCAGAGGGAGAGCAGACGACGACACACAAGTCCCATGCATCGCCACCCTCCACCCAACGAGTCTCCGTGTTCGTGGCGCGGTCGACGAGAGTAAGAAGAGCTGCGCGCTCCCGGGTCCGTCGCTCCATTCTTGCCACCACTGAGCGAAGGGAGGGCGCATGACTAACACGTTCGAGCCCGTCGTTTCCGTGTCCGAAGCCGACGAGAAGGACATCGATCTGATCCGCCCACTTTGCCGTCGCCATTTCGACGGCAATTGCCTGGATCAATGGGTCTGTCTCGGCTCCAGAAACGGCGACGGAACCCGCCTTTTCGATATTGACCATGACGATTCCGAGGTCGTCTCGTCCCAATGTGACGAGTGAGGGTAGTGGCGCATCGATCCCCACGACCTCCGGATCGTTCTGCAGCTCCTCGAGTAGTTTCCCGCTCTTGCTCAATAGCCAACTCGACCCGTCAGAGCTCTTCTCGAACGGTGGCGGGGCGAACGAAGCCGGGCCGGGCGCGTCGAGAACGATCTCGACCAAATCGCTTTGGAGACGCACGGCCGAAATCGCGGGAATCGGCACCTGACCTCGCTGAACTGTGACTGCCAGAAGGCGAAGGCTCAGATCCACCCAGTCCGCAGATCCAGGGTCGGCAGCAACCCTCAAGCCACGCTCCAATTCCGCTAGGTCGCCCTTCGGCAAGGCGATCCGGAGGCCCGTGGGGCGTAGTCGTTGCTGGGCACGGCGCATGCGATCGAGCAAGGCCACGATTCCGGCCCCCATCAGTCCATAGCCAATAGGCGCTACCGGCAGATGAGGGGCGCCCGTACCGCGAAGTACTCGCTGGTCGCGAGGCGTAGTGGAACCGGCTCGGATTCTGTCGATTCCGCGAGTATCCGCGGCCGATATGTCGCCCTCTGTGCTTAGGTTCCTGAAAGCTGGGTCAGCTGCAATCGGAGCCGTCGACTCTTCGAGATCGGTCGTCGAATCGGCGGGTGGTGCAGCCTCTGAATGAGGGCCGAGAGCAAAACCCTCTCCGAGAGGGGGGATCACTAGCAGCCAACCCGGTCGTATCCAATGATCATCAGTGAGCTCAGCCCCGTCTGGTTGCATCCGGCCATAGTTGGCGGCAGCGATGCGCGGCCAGTTCAAAGGCGAACCAAGCTCGGACCCGGCGATCGACCAGAGCGTGTCTCGGGGACGAACCACATAGAGGCGCTCGGAAGCTGCTGATGTCGTCACCGACGGTGACAGCTGAAGGGCATCCTCGTGGATCGGTGCTGTTGGTCGCCTGGGAATCATGGATGCGTCTGTGCTCTCAGGGAGCAGCCGGTAAGCGGGGATTGGGGCGGAGGCGCCGGCGATCTCGAGTCTCAGCGGTGCCATATGGCGGACCGGTGACCCGATCGCAAGAGAGGCACCTACCAAGTACGTCACCAGCGACTGGATGTGCCGACTGCCTGGAATCCTCGCCACCGTGCGCCCGCGAATGCGACTGGTGATCTCAAGGGCGATGCATGCAACGAACCAGGCCCACGCCACCCAGGCCATTAACCAGATCATCCCCGCGATCGCTTCGTCGCTGACCGGTCCCGTCAAGGTGCGTGCAAGCAAAGCAGGATGAGCCAGCACATGAATTACGTCGCCGGCATTCGGTACAGTCTTCATCGCGAAGAGCAATAAGGGTGCGCCTGCGACAAGCGCTATCGTCCCCACTGCCAACGCGCACTGGACGATGCCCGGCTTGCGCCGGATGGCGCCCCGCGCACTTCTTCTCAGACTCATGAGTCTCCCCGTGTAACTCCATGGACGTCTTTGGCGCTGGCCGTCGCTGCGATCTCGATCTGCCTGACGTCGATAATCCCGAGAATGACAGTCGGCTCCTCGGCCTGGATATGGACGGTCACTGTCTGGCCAACGACCGTAACCGTTCCCGTGCTTCCTGAGGTTCGGAGGTACTGCTCGGCTGCCTGCGTAGCAGCCGCGGAATCGACCTCCACCGACCCCATCCGAATTGCGTCGACCGAGATCTGTCCGGCACCGATGCGCGCCGCTTGTTCAGCCTCGGTAGCAGCATTGCTTTGCGCAGCTACTGCGCGCCCACCGTCAACCACCAGGCCGAACAGAGCAAAGAGGGCAAGCGAAAACACGGCAACGAAGACAGTCAGGGATCCGTTCTCGCCAGCGCGGCCGGGAACGAGGTGCCTGTCTCCCATATGTCCGATCCGGGGCGTCATCCCAGAACCGCTCGATAGGGATCGATGGCTGCCGACCCGACAGTCTGAACAGTCACAGAGCCGGGAAGCCCGGGAAGGAGATCCGACAACTCCACTTGACAGGATACAGATACCCGGACCACCGCCCCGGGCATGAAGGACTGGGAGCTAACCCTCACAATCGGATTGGAGCAAGAGTGCGTCGATTCGAGCACTTGCATCGCAGCTGCAACAGCTTCCGGCTGGCTCTCAGCTTCAGAGGCGACAATCGCGACCGCATCTACCGCCGCCCTCGCACCGCTTACGACCTGCTCCCGAACAAGGGCATACCTGCCAAATGCCAGCGTAACCAGCATGAAGAGTGTGATGACGGGGGTCAGGATTACCAGCTCCACGGTAAAGCTTCCGCGCTCTATTCCGGCACGAGAAGGGCACTGCCCAATCCCGCACCTCTCACCCTGAAACACGAAATTCCTGCTTCGCACCGACACTGACCGCCGATACTGGGAAGTGGATGCCTGGTACGATCGACTCAGCATCCCCGGTCACTCGAACCTGTACATCGTCTCCTGGAATCGTCGATGCCTCCACTGAGGCGCCAAGGACGACGTGGTTTGCCGTCTCGTCCAATTCTACGCGGGCTGCGGCAATACCTGATTTCAACGAGCCGCCATCGGTACAGGCCGTCTGATCTCCTCGAGCGGCCGCAGCTTGAACAAGAGTCGAAGCATGCGCCCAAAGGCACACCTGCACGGACAACAAGATGATCAACATCGCTGCAGGGATAGCGATCGCGGCTTCAACCACCGAGCCCTCTTCCCCCCAAGCTGACCATCGCAGGAATGCCAGCATCTCTTGTCTCCGAAATGCTGGGGCCGGCCTCAATTGAGATTGATGGAACTCGCCTTGTCCATGACCTTGGCCACAATGATGGCGCCAACAGCGATCGCGAGTGCCGCGAAGACCGCGGTCAGAATTACCTTCTCGACCACGGTCCCTTCCTCGCTTTGCCACGCGGCCGCCCACCTGACTGATGCGACCGACCAGAGCGTTTTCAATTGCAACATCATTCTCAACCTCTCCTCTCATATCGCCGACATCCCTAAGTGCGTGGTCACCCGATCAGAAACCAGACGCAATTCGCGTGAAGGCCGGATAACCGATGAAAATGAGGAAGCCCACCAGCAGAAATGCGCCGGGAATGAACAGCTTCTCGGTCAATCCGTTGGCTTCGGCCTCGACGTCAGCTAACTCATGACGCCGAATCGATGCAGCGCGCGCTGCCAATGTCGCTCGCACCTTGGCGCCTTCCGTTCCAGCCAGTCCGGCCGTTACCGCCACCTCACTCAACTCTCCGATACCGAGCGTGGCCCCAACTCGTGCCAGCGCCTCCCACGGCGGTTCACCCGTATCTCGACACACGGAAAGGGCTGCCACCATGCGATGGGACACGGCGTTCTCGCCGAGCTGAGCCGCTGCCAGTAAGGCACTCTCGATCCCCATGCCCCCTGCCAGACCGAGTACGACGAGATCGAGGAACGAGCAAATGACTCGCATCGCGTGCCGCCGACCTCGCTTGGCAGCGGCATTCATCTCCGCGATTGGGAGCAGGGCTCCACCGATGGCCAGAGCGAGGGCAGCGATGACCGGTATGAAAGGGTGAATCCGGAGACCTCCGGCAAGCATGATCAGCCAAAAAGGCACCGGGACTGCAAGGCCAACGGCCCCACACAACAGGCATCGGGAGGACAGGTCCTCTAGTGAGGAGTTGGACAGTGCGAGCCGGGCATCCAATTCGCGTTCGAAGAGGCCCCTTTCTCGCATTGACTCCGCCATGCGCATGCCTATGCGGCGGTCGAACCGCCAAGATTTGGGGAGCGATGTTGCGCGATCGGCCCGACCCGTGTGCCCCTGCTCCGCCATCAGTCCGACCAAGACGCCTTCCAAGGCTGTCCGATGGCCTCGGAGTCCGATCAACGCGCCTACCACGCCCAAGCCAGCTGCAATCGCGGTCAAGATGACAAGGGTCATCCCATCCGCTCCGCGTCAAGGAGGCGAAGGTGCGGTGTTGGACGGACGAGCCGGATCATAAGGGTCAAGCCGATGGCATAGGTGAGCCCCACGGCGCCCAGCACAAGTTGGCCGTCCGGCGTTCCGAACGGGCTGAGATATGAATGTGCGACAACAGTGAGGGTGCAGGCGAACGCCAACGAAAAGAGCACGATGGTACGCATGCTGCTCCTGGCTGAGGCTCGACTGGCGTCGACGCGGAGATGCATCGCGACGTCTTCACGCGTAGCCTCGGCCAACGCACCCAGAACCTCGACCAGCTTTTGGGCCCGGGCCGTTGCCGCCATGAGCAACGCACAGGCGAGGAAGTCAGCGGCCGGTTCGTCGACCTCGCTGGCAAAGCACCGCAAAGCAGCGTCCAGGGGCACGCCACTGCTCAGTCTGGCAGCAAGAGCGCTCA
Source organism: uncultured Acidimicrobiales bacterium (assembly GCA_963848335.1). Lineage (GTDB taxonomy): Bacteria > Actinomycetota > Acidimicrobiia > Acidimicrobiales > UBA8190 > Chersky-840. The sequence continues at coordinate 82,940 of CAWKDD010000001.1, read as the reverse complement.
CCTGAGGTCTGATCGAGATCGGAGCTGACGAGGCCGTTACGACGATTGCTTGCGCGAGCCCTGCCGACGCGGCCATCGAATCCCGGATGAGCTCTGTCCACGACGCCACCGCCTCGGCTCGTTTGGTGGATCCTCCCGGAACGACCTTTCGGAGATGATAGGGGAGAGTTGCGGCAGCCAATGTCCCCAGAATCGCAGAAACTGGCCATCGGGTAACGATGACGCAGAGGACACCTACGGCCGCCGGGAGTACGGCCTTCCTGACACGTAGCGGGAATCCTGGAGGCGCAAGACGAGCTTCTTCGCCGCGCGACGAATGAGCGCTGCTTCCAGCACCTGCGCGATGAGGCCGTTCAGGCAGGAGGGCCCACGCAAGGCCGAAGACTCCAGCGACAATTCCAGTTCCGAGGGCCGCAATGATCGGGGGGCTCACCACGGTATTGCCTCGGTATTGCGCAAGGACGGCTCGAATCCGCAATTCACCAGGTCGTCCAGGGTCGAGGAACGGAGCGGTGCCGCTTGATCCACTCGGCCATCTGTGCCCGCTCGAAACACCTCATTCGAGATGACATGGAGTCCTTCGGCACCCACGACCTCTTGCACCGAAGAAATGAATCGACGTCGCCTGACCGCTTCGAATCGGACGTTGGCGACAGAGTGTTCGTTGGACCGAACAAGGTGTCGGCCTTGCAGATATCTCGCTTCTGGCGACATTTCCTCAATATCGGCAACCTCGATAAAGACCGCAAAGTGGAGGGCCCCGGCGATAAGAAGGTTGGTGGATTCGAGGGGGAGACGCTCCGGCGCCTGGACAGCGTACGACGCAAGCCGGCGACAAATGCCCAGTGACGAGTCAGCATGGATGGTGCACATCGAGCCCGTGCGCCCTTGGCTCATGGCGTTGAGCATCGGGAGTACCTCGTCGCCGAGGACCTCGCCGACGATTACTCGATCGGCGTTCATTCGAAGAGCCCTTCGGACGAGTCGCGCCATAGAGATGGCGCCCTCGCCTTCGGCATTGGCGGGGCGAGCCTCCAAGGCCACCAGGTCCGGATGTCGGTCGGGCATTGAATCGAGACCCAACTCGAAGGCTTGCTCGATGGTCACAACCCGCTCTCGTTGAGGGATGGCCGACGCAAGTGCTCGAATCAACGTTGTCTTGCCGGAATTCATCGCTCCGCCGACGACGATGTTCTTTCTGGCTCTTACCGCGGCCGATAGGAAGCTGGCCAGCGTGTCATCTAGCCCACCCATCGCGACGAGATCGTCAAGCGAGAGATCGATGTACCGGTGACGTCGGATGGAGATCACAGGCCTACGTACGACGGACATAAGAGCAGAAAGGCGACTTCCGTCGGGGAGCCGTAGATCAAGCTCGGGATGGGACACGTCGAATCGTCGCTCTGAGAGTCCGAATCGAGCCGCGGCCGACCGCAGCATTTCTGCGAGCTCGGCATCCGAGTCAGCAATGGGATCACAGCTTGCCTTGGTACCGTCTGAATACGTTACCCATACGTGGTCGCATCCGTTGACATCGATGTTCTCGATGTCGTCGTCATCGATCAGTGATTGGAGTCGCCCCAAGCCAAATAGCGCATCGAGAACCGCGCGCGCGACGCGCTCCTCATCTGCCACCTCAAGGGGAGTCCTTCCCTGTGCGACACACTCTGACGCATCACGTTCAAGACGAGTGAGCACGAGTTCCCGGGCTAGCTCGCGGCGGTCATCTGGGCTCAACTCGTAGTCCGTGGCCTCGGACAAGTCGTCGGCAACGTCGACGCGAAGTCTGGCAATTACTGGCGTTAGCTCGTCGAGTGTCATGGTCCTAGACCTGCAATCTGCTGCCCGATTGCAGCTCCGTTGAATCTGGGAGCGACCAAAGATGAGTCAGGCGGGTTCGCGACAATCTCCTCAGCGTCATGCGGACCGCGTTGTGGGCCAATAATCTCAACACGTTGCGCCGCAGACAGCCGGTCGACAAGCAGTCTGACAGAAGAGACCAGGCTGCTGCGGGCAAATCGCTTGGGCCTTCCGGGTTTGCCACACGCCATTGCCGCCGAAGGGGCATCGAAGGGAATGGATCCGAGAATCGTCGTCCGGAGCGATCTCTCGATCTCTCCATTGTGGAACTCGCTTGGGCCCACAACGACGACGGAGCTCGCTCCTCGGCACGCCAGCTTCCTAACGACGTCGAGAGCCCAGAGCGTATGTGCCATTCCGGATGTGTCCGGCCTTGCCACCACGATGATCTCGTCAGCGGCGCTTAGGATCCCTCGCTGTCCCGGTGCATCTGCGAGGATCCGTCCGCAGTCGATCAGGATGTCGACTTCTCTTGGAAAGATCATGGGACCCACGGCTCCAAGCTCCCGATCCAGACTCATTGCGGCATCGGGGTTTACGGGACCAACCAACGCTTCGAGGCCGCCGGGAAGAGATTGAACGTGTTCGCTCAACCCCGTTTTGGAGTTGTTCGGATGCCTGTGAGCGAGGACAAGGCTTGTGATACCAACGCGCTGTGACAGGCCAAACCGGGCTGCAAGGTCATTGCCCGAAGGGTCGCATTCAGAAATCAAGACGCGCCGGCCCGAAGGCCAAACTGCCCCAGCAACGCAAGTGAGCGTTGAAACCCCGGGTGATCCCTTCCCAGAACAAATGGCGACGAGTGTCATGAGTTCGGTCCCACGATGTCCAGCGCCACTTGCCCCGCCGCGGACGCGCTGGCGACGAGCGGCGCCAGCGCGGCAGGAATCAAGACTGAGACGACAACGGTGTCAGGGCTCGATGAGGGCGTTGCCACCCCAGTGACCATGGCATTCGCCGCCAGAACACCACCTACCTCCACCTCACCACCTGTCGCCGACGGGCCAGATGGTGTGATTCCTTGTGAAGCACCACCTTCCAATGCGGCCGGGGATTCGGTCAGGATCACGTCAACGGTGTCCCCTTGCTGAACTCCTGCAGCAGGGAGTTGACCGGCTTTGGTGGCAATTCCCACGACCGCCTTTCCCTTCACTAAACCGACATGAGTGGTCAGTTCGGTTGGACTTATCAACGTCCCGCGAATAAGGGGAATCGCCGCAATACGACCCACCACACGACTGATGTCATCGGCCGGGATTGGGGACAAACCCTGTGAGGCCGAGACTCGCACGATGTCGAGGTCACCCAAGGTGACTTGGTGCCCTTGCGGAACATCGCGTGCCACAGCCAGCAGCGCCATCCGATCGCCTGCATGGAGGTAGAGGCTCGTGAAGATCGCGACGCAAAGGGTCACCAAGGCCAACGATGCGATCGCCACGACTGGCTTTCTGCGGGGTCCAGAGCCGACAAAACGAAGAGGATCGATTCTGGGTTGCCGGGATATTCCGGGGCGGGTCAACGTTGCAGACATATGATCCAGGTCCTTGTCCGCGTCAGCCTGCAGTCCCGACGGATTCAATCTGCTCAACGCGAACAGAAACAGTGGAAGTCGTGTGAAGCGGCGTGAGCGCCCCACCGCCCGCGGCACCAGTGGCAGACCAATTGACCACCCACGTAATTGTCGCACTCACACGAAACGCCCCGTCATTCGACTCACCATCACTGCTCGGTTGACCGGCCGACGAAGCTCTGTACGTGTAAGAACAGTTTGTCTTCTGCAGGTCCGAGGAGATCGTGGGCAAGAAGGGGGTCCCAGGACCGTCGCAGACCACGGTATTCCCGTCACCCATCGACCACGACACACTTTGAGGCGCGGCCACAGCCGTCGCGCTCACACCCCCCGCCGTAGCGGTGGCGCGAAAGCTGTGCCAGTTCTGGGGATCTATCCAGAGCCATGTGCTGAGGTTCACGACGCTGAAGAGCGACGGATTGAGGTCGATGACTGGGGGGGGTAAAGAGAGTGAATCGGCCGCCTTTAGGGCTAGCGCGTTTGGCGTCACCGCCAGTTCGTCTTGAGTCGGTGGGGTTGAAGGAATCCACGAGAGTGCGCCGTTGTAGATGGTGAGTGTTTTCCCAGAACACTTCACGAAGTACCAGCTCCCTGGCGTGGAACCCCCTGGGCCGAACGTTGCGGCATTCTGTGCAGGAAGTGGCGTGTAGGTGCACGAAGGCCCAGTGCTCCCGCTCTTGCCACCACCATGGTGAACGCCCCTTCCGGGTTCCGAGGTGGCGCTGGAAGCACCGACCTTGACGGTGTTGCCGCCGTCCGATGCTGAAGTTGAATTTGTCGCCGCCCATGCGACCAAGGCCCCTTGCGAGCCCACGACCGCTGTGGCTGCCACAAGGGCCTTCATCCGGCGTGACACGCCGCCTCCGGTTCGGTCATGGCTCGCACGAAGGTTCGATTGATTTGAGACGCGGTCCGCTCGCGTGCCTCAGATTCGAAGGGCGAGCCCCGGCCATCACGCCGGCCCTGCTTCACACGAGACGTAGTGTTATAACCACTTAAAGAGATCAAATACGGAAGGGTCACGGCAAATTCCCCCGAGTAAGTGGTTTCATGGCGGCTAGTTGGTCACTGAACGTGGGGAGACTACGAGGAGTGGTAGAGCGGCGCAATTCCGCAGGCCTCCTAAGAGACTGGGGTCGATGCAAGCTCCGGTCCAGAGCTGAGTGAATGGATGTCTCGACGCTGAATGACTGCGAGCGAGCACAAGACGAACATCCGTGTGAGACGTCACCGTCCCAGATTCCGTTCCGGGGCTTGCCACCAACCTTGCTCATGACCTTGCTGGTGCTCCGCAACGAACCAAGTACGCCGAGTTTTCGGTTCCAGAGGACACTGATCGCCGGTGATTTCTGCGACCGACGGTCGTCTGAATCGCCCCCGTAAGCTCGAGACCATGTGTGGCCGAGTCGACATCCATACGCCCCCTTCGCAGCTGGCACGGCTGCTCGAGGTCCAACTGGCGGCAGGGGTTGATCCCGAGGGGCGGCCCAGCTGGAACGTGCCGCCCGCCCGCGGCATCCCGGCCATCACCGAGCGCCATGCCCGCACCGAGTCCGGTGAGAAGAGCGAAGACCACGAGAGGGTGATGGACGTCCTGCGCTGGGGCTTGGTCCCCCACTGGGCCAAGGACCCCCGCACGGGCTACAAGATGATCAACGCCCGGGCCGAGACCGTCACCAAGAAGCCCGCCTACCGTTCCGCCTTCGTCAACCACCGGTGTCTGGTCGTGGTGGACGGGTTCTTCGAGTGGCAGGTCCCGGATCCCACCAGCCCCAAGCGAAAGGTCCCCTTCTACTTTCGGCGGGCCGACGGCCAGCCCATCACCTTCGCCGGCCTCTACGAGACGTGGTGGGACAAGTCCCGCTCCGAGGAGCCCGACCCCGAGACGATGCTGCGCACCTGCACCATCATCACCACCAACGCCGGCGCCGACATGGTCGACGTGCACGACCGCATGCCCGTGATCATCGAGCGCGCCGACTTCGACCGCTGGCTCGATCCCGACCAGCGCGACCCCGAGGCGCTGTCCAAGCTCCTGCTCCCGGCCCCCAAGGGCACCCTGGTGCGCCATCCCGTCGACAAGGCGGTGAACAGTCCCCGCAACGACGGGCCCATGATCATCCAGCAGGCCTCTCTCGACAATCCCGGCGACGAGTGAACCCGGGCCCGTGACCACGCTGGCCCGGGCCCGCAAGCTCGCCCTCGCCCTGCCGGAGGTCAGCGAGGAGCCCCACCACGACATGACGTCGTTCCGGGTCCGGGGGAAGATCTTCGCCACGGTCCCCGACGACACCCACCTGCGGGTCATGGTCGACGAGCCCGAGATCCGCGCTGCGGTGGCCGACAACCCCGAGGCCTGCCACGAGCTCTACTGGGGCAAGCGCCTGGCCTGTGTGGAGGTGGACCTACCCCGTGCCGATCCCGAGCTGGTGGGGGAATTGCTCACCGACGCCTGGATCCGCAAGGCACCCCAGAAGCTGGTGGACGAGCTCTCCGACCGCTGACGGCCCCCGACGAGCCACAGCGCCGCGCCGCGCTCGCCCCGGCACGCCCCACCCGGCGGTGCTAAGCCTTGGGAGGGAGTCGGTGGCGGAGGCCGGCGCGGGGAGCGGGGGAATCATGGAGTTGAAGGTCGTCGGCGCGGGCGTCGGCCGGACGGGGACGCTGTCTTTGAAGACGGCGCTCGAACAGCTGACCGGGAGTCCCTGCTACCACATGCTCGAGGTCTTCGGGCACCCCGACCACGTCGCGCTGTGGCGCGACGCGGCGGAAGGCAAGCCCGTCGACTGGGCGCTGATGCTCGACTCCTACGGCGCCACTTCCGACTTCCCCGCCTGCCTGTTCTGGCCCGAGATCCTCGAGGCCAACCCCGATGCCGTGGTCGTGCTGTCCACCCGACGCGACGGCCAGGCCTGGTGGGAGAGCGCCAGCCAGACCATCTTCGCCATCCACGGCGAGGACGTTCCCCCCGAGATGGCCGACTGGTTCGCCATGTGGCGGGCCGTGGCCACCGCCCGCTTCACCCCGGACTGGACCGACCGGGACGCGGCCATCGCCGCCTACGACCGCCACAACGCCGAGGTGCGCGCCTCGGCGCCTTCGGACCGGCTCGTGGACTGGCAGGCCGGCGACGGGTGGGAGCCGTTGTGCACGGCCCTGGGCGTGGCGGTCCCCGACGAACCGTTCCCGCACCTCAACACGCGTGAGGAGTTCCCCCAGGTCGACGCGGGCACGTCGTTGGCCGAGGCCCTCGAGGAGTTCGACCAGTCCGGTCGGGGGGCGGCCAAAGACACCTCCTGACGCCGGGGCGTCGGGCGGCGCGCCACGCCGCGGCGCCGTGCCCCGGTACTCAGGTCTGGCAGGTACCCAACCCGAGCTGCACCGCCGCGCACACCGTGGCGTAGCTGACCCGCCAGGCACCGGCGACCACCACGGCCTGGCCGATCATGGGGAAGCTGAGGCCGGCGTCGGAGTGGAACAGCAGGGTGTAGGCCACGTCCGCCGTCGTGGGGCTTTCGAACACGACCTGGGTCACCTCCACGTAGCTCGACGAGGCCAGGGCTTCGTAGGGACCGGTGTCGAGCTGTTCCAGCGCGCCGGCCACCAGGCTGCCGTCCTGGATCTGCTGCACCCGCTGGATCGGCGGGGTGCTGCAGTCGAAGACGGCCGAGAAGGCCTGGTCGATGGCCTGGGTGGCGGAGGCGGGATCGGCGGGCTGTTGGGCGGGGGCCGAAGAGGGAAGGGTCGCCGGCAAGGTGGAGGGGCCCGCCGGCGCGCTCGGCGTCGACCTGGAGCGACACCGTGGCCAGAGCCGTCCCCCCCGAGTCGCTCACCTGGAGCTGCGAGCCCGCCGAGCCGAGCGCGCTCGACGGGTCGCCGGCCAGGACGATCGCCCCGTAGTCGCCCACCGGTGACTCCTGCACCGTCCCCGCGTTGCCCGTGACCGACAGCGAGGTGGCCGGGGACCCGACCTCGACGGCCACCACGGTGGCCGGGGACCCCTCGGCGCTGCCCACCGTGGATACCGCGGCGCTGATGAGTGGCGTCGTGTAGTTGGGGAACAACGCGGCGGTGAGCACGCCCACCGCTCCGGGGGTGGTGACCTCCTCGACGACACCGCCGTCGGGGGTGCAGGCCGCCTCGCCGGTCCCGTAGCCCGGTGACGACTGCGAGCCGGGAAGCGCCTTGTACACGGCCACGGCGGTGCCGCCCGGCCAGCTCTCGACGAACAGCGGACCTCCGGGAGCAACCGTGACGTTGCCCACCTGGTTGGCCGGTGTCACCTGGATCCCGGGTGCGACCGAGGACAGGGACAGCTGCCACGTGCTCCCGTTGGAGGTGGCGTCCGCGTACAGCGGTCCCGTTTCCTGACCTCCCTGCCCCGAGTTCAAGTGGTACTCGACCACCGCGGCGGTGGCCGAGGTGAACACCACCTCGTCGACGGTCACCACGGCACTGCCATCGGTGGGGAGGATCTCGAGGGCACCGCCCCCGGACACGTCCTGCATCCGCTGCAAGGGGGAGGCGCTGCATCCGAGGGCGCTCTTCACGGCCTTCGTGACCGCGGCGGTGGCCGCTCCGGGATCGGCGGGTTGGTCCGGGCCCGGAGCGGGCAGCGCCGTGGGGACCGGGCCGCCGCTCTCCACCGACGTGGTGGTGCCGAGCCCGTAGCCGGCCAGGACCTGGCCGTTGGCCCCGAGCACGTCGATGGCGGCCGCCGATCCGTTCCCCAGTGCGGCGCCCGGCGCTCCCTTGTGCCCCAGCACGACCACGCCCGAGGAGGGGACGGCGGCCTGGTCGACGGTCCCGTCGGCGAATTGGACCTCCACCGTGGCGGCTCCTGCGCCCGCCTGGGCCAGCACCCAGGTGGCGGGTGCGCCCTCGGCGCTGCCGATCTCGCCCACCTGGACGTCGACCAGCACCCCGCTGGCCCCGCTGAACAACGGCTCGGAGGCGGTACCCACGGCGGCGGTGTCGGAGACCTCGAGGGTCAGCTGGGTGGTGGTGAGACACCCCAGCTGCTGGGGCGGCTCCACCGGCTCATCGGGACCGACCGCGGTCCCCGGGCCGGCGTTGGTCCCGGAGCCGACCGTGGTCCCCGTGTCGGCGGGCGGACTGACGACGGTCCCCGGAGGTACCGCCGTCGAGTGCACCGACGCAGACCCCGAACCGGCGGCTCCTGAGGCGGCCCCGTTCGCCGTTCCGCTCGGGGCGGGCGTGATCACGCTGGGCGTCGGAACCGGAGCCGACCCACCCGCTCCGGCGGGCTGGTCGAAGGCGGTGATCTGCACGCCGTCGGACGAGGTGTGCCCGAAGATGCGCTGCAACGACGCCGACGCCGAGGGCGCCACGTCGATGGGAGCCGTGGTGGGGGCACTCGACTGGGTGGGAGCGCCGACCACCCCCGGAGCAGCGCCGTTGAAGGCGGGCATCGGCACGATACTGGCCGCCCCGCCGCCGTGGGCCACCTGGTCGCCGGGCCTCGAGGCCGTGACCGTCCCCGACAGCGGCAGGACGAGCACGCCGTCGCGACGGTCGAGGTGACGCCCGCCACCGGTGGCTGCGATCTGTTTCTTCCCGCCACCGCCCGAGCTCACCGCCACACCGAGGCCGGCCGCCAACACCACCACCAGTGCCAGCGCCGCTGCCTCCCATCGGCGTCGGGTGTGGCGCCGGCGGGCCCCCGCCACGACCTCGGCTGCCCCCGAGAGCTCGGCCGGGGCCGACACCGAGGCGGCACGTTGGGACAGCGCGGCGCGCAGGCGGTCCTCGAATCCCCCGTGGGTACCGTGTCTGTCGTTCATGACGCCTCCCCGGGCTCGGCCATGGCGGTGCGCAGTCGGGCGCACCCTCGGTGCACGAGCGACGCCACGGTGCCGGGCCGGCAGTGCAGGAGCGCGGCGATCTCGGCGTCGCTCATCTGTTCGTAGAAGCGCAGGACGATGGCGGCCCGCTGCCGGGCGGGCAGCTTGCTCAGCACGTCGAAGAGCTCATCCGCGTCGAAGGCGACCACGGGCGCGTCCCCGGTGCTGTGCGACTGGGCCTCGGACCGTTCCAGCCGACGCCGGCGGTGCCACGAGCGGCTGGCGTTGACGACGCTGCGCCGCAGGTACGGGGCCGGGTCCTCGAGGCTCTCCCACCGTCCGTACACCCGGACGAACACGTCGTGGACGAGGTCGCGGGCCACCTCCTCCGACAGGGTCAGGAGGAAGCCGAGCCGCACCAGGGACTCGTAGTTGGCCCGGTAGAACGCGTCGAAGCCGGCGGGCGGGTCGCCTTCGGTGGCGCCGAGCGCGTCGGCGTTGGCCCCGACGGCGCCGGCTCCCTCGTGTGACGCCGACGCATCCGAAGCGGCCACCCGTCCCCCGAGGTCCGTGCCGTCGCGCCACAACCCCGGTTCCCCGACCCGCGGGAGGGCCATATCGGCGTGCATGTCTTTACCACGCCCTGCTGGCCCGATCCCTTGCACTTGGGGAGCAGGGACTGCACCGAATTTGGACAAGACGGGAGGTAGGGGGACCGAGGACGGCCCCGTCTAGTCCTACTATCTTCCTACTTTTGGTAGGATCGAAGTATGAAAGTCAGCGTGAGCCTGCCTCAGGAGGATGTCGATTTCCTCGATGAATATGCCCATGAAAAGGGATTTGGTTCCCGATCCGCCGTGCTCCACAAGGCAGTCCGACTCCTGCGCGCCTCTGGACTGAGTCTCGCCTACGAGGACGCCTGGCAGGAGTGGGAAGGGGCTGGAGAAGAGGAGTTCTGGGCGGCGGCGAGCGCCGATGGGCTCTCTTCCTGATGCGGCCTTCCTGATGCGGCGCGGAGAGATCCGACTGGTCGAGTTGGATCCTGCACGCGGAGCTGAGGCGGACAAAAGGCGTCCGGCCGTCATCGTCAGCAACGACGGCGCCAATTCAACCGCCACTCATCTTGGGCGTGGGGTCGTCACGGTGGTCCCGGTGACGTCCAATGTGACGCGGGTCTATCCGTTCCAGGTGCTGTTGCCCTCACCGCGCACGGGATTGGAGCGTGACTCCAAAGCACAAGCTGAGCAGGCGCGGTCAATCGCCGTGGACCGGATCGGCAGGATGGTCGGCGTCGTCCCCCCGCCCCTGATGGTCCAGATCAACGAAGCTCTCCGGCTCCACCTCGCCCTGTGACGGCGGGCGGTCAGCCCGGGCCGAACTCGAGCTTGTCCTGCTCCCAGAACGACCGCAGCGACGCCAGCTTCCCCTCGGAGTTCACCTTGTAGATGTTGGCGAGCTGCACGATCCCGACCTGGTTGCCGGGCAGGGTGATGCGGAGCTCGCCGATGTTGGCCACCTCGTCGCCGCACTCGATGGACCGGCGGATCGTGAACTTGAGGCTCTCGCTCTGCGACACCACGTTGTCGTAGAAGGCGGTGATGGCCTCCTTGCCGCGCTGGCCCTTGCCCTCGGGGTCGACGAACGACGGGCCCACCGGGTCCTCGACCACGGCGTCGTCGGCGAACAGCGCCAACCACCCGTCGCGGTCCTTGGCCTCGGACATCTGCCATCGACTTCTTCGACATCTCGAGTGCTGCTCCCATCGATCGCCTCCCCTGTGCCAGAGCTCCGGACCGACCCGGAGCCGACCGCCGACGCTACGCCTTGTCACCTTGGCGATCACCGTGTCGGCGAACCGCCGCAGGCTATCGATCTTGGCCTGGAGCGGCTCGTTGTCGGGCCCCACCACATAGGGCCAGCGGAACCCCACGATGACGTCGGTCACGCCCTGCTCCTCGAGGCGGCGCACGCCGTCGACGCTGAAGGCGTCCATGGAGATGACGTGGGTCTCGAAGGGCTCGTCCTCGCGACCCGCCTCGGCCCGCAGCTCGCCCAGCCGGGCGAGCAGTCCCGGGAGGTCGGCCGGATCGCCGCCGCCGTGCATCCAGCCGTCGCCCGTGAAGGCCGCCCGGCGCAGGGCGGCCTCCCCGTGCCCGCCGATCAGGATCGGGATGGGGGCGGCGGGGCCGGGCGCCATCTTCACCGCCGGCACGTCGAACACCTCGCCGTGGTACTCGAAGAACCCGCCGGCGGTGAGCCCCCGGATGACGGCGATGCACTCGTCCATGCGCTTGCCCCGGCGCTCCCAGGGGACGTCCAGCAGCTCGTAGTCCTCGGGCCACGGGCTCGTCCCCACCCCGAAGAGGAACCGGTCGCCGGTGAGCACCGCCACCGACGCGGCCTGCTTGGCCACCATCACCGGATGGCGGATGGGGAGCTTCACCACGAACGTCACGAACCGCAGGGTCGTGGTCACCGCCCCCAGGGCGGGGATGAGGCTGAAGGGCTCGATGAAGGGCTTGTCCTCGAGGAACTCCCGCGACCCGTCGGGGTTGAACGGGTAGGTGGTGTCGGACTCGAGGGGGTAGGCGATGCTGTCGGGGACGACGAAGGTGTCGTAGCCCGGCGTCCTCGGCGGCCGCGGGCCAGGGGCGCGTAGAACGCCGGGTCGGTCATGGACTCGGCGTAGCTGAAGCGCATGGGGGCCTCGGTCTCCTGGATCGGTGGGGCGGGTCGGTGAGGGTACGGGAGGTCTGGTGGACGGGGCGCGGCCGGGGCGCTCAGGCGTTGGGCTTCTCGCCCGACGCGGCCGCCTTCCGGATCTGCTCGAGACGGTCGATGAGCCCCATGCGCTCCTGGCCCACCTCGTCGAACCGTGCTCGGCGATCTGCTCGCGGCGTCCAGCGGCCCTCGACGCTCATCGAGCGCAGCTCGACGGGCTGGTTCCACACCGCGATGCGTCCGCCCACCGCCGTGTAGACCTGGCCGGTCACGTCCTTGGCCGCGTCCGACAGCAGGAACACGACCAGGGGTGCGACGTCCTCGGGATCGCCCATCTCGGCCAGCTCCGAGGGGACGTTGGCCGACATGCGGGTGCGCGCCACGGGGGCCACGGCGTTGGCCCGCACCCCGTAGCGGTGCAGGCCCACGGCGGCCGAGCGCACCAGCGACACGATCCCGCCCTTGGCCGCGGAGTAGTTGGCCTGGGCCACGCTCCCGGCGTACGCGCCCGAGGTGAAGCCGATGAGCGACCCCGACTCCTGCTTGCGCATGATGGCGGCGGCGTGGCGGAACACGGTGAAGTGGCCCTTGAGATGGGTGGCGATCACCGCGTCCCACTCGTCCTCGGACATGTTGAACAGCATCCGCTCGCGCAGGATCCCGGCCACCGCCACCACGCCGTCGATGCGGCCCCAGCGCTCGACGGCGGTGTTCGACGATGCGCTCGCCCCCCGCCATGGTGCTCACGTCCTCGGCGACCGCCACGGCTTCGCCGCCGGCCCCCTCGATCTCCTTCACCACCGCCTCGGCGACCTCGCTCGTGGGATCCTCCCCGGCGAGGCCGACCCCGATGTCGGCCACCACGACCTTGGCTCCCTCGGCCGCGCACGCCAGCGCGCAGGCCCGGCCGATGCCGCCGCCTGCGCCCGTGATCACGACCGCCTTGTCTTGGAGATATCCAGCCACGCTTCCCGTTCCTGTCTCGCTGTCTGTCTTTGTGTGCCGGAGTGAAATCTGACGGGGCGTTCGATCCAGCACAAATCGGCCCGGGCCCCCTGCCGCGCGGCCATGGCCCGGCGAAGGGCGTTGGGGCAGGTCAGCGGGGATGCGGACGGGGGTGCGGACGGAGATAGGGAACAGTGCCGCCGGAGCCCTCCGGCGATCGAGGGAACGCTGTCCAGTGCCGCCCGGCGGGCTGGGGGTCCCGGACGGGAAAGCTGGTGGTGGTCACTCCTCGCCGGTGACGCTGGAGACGCCGGCGCTCGCGCTCGGAGGTCCCGCCCCACACACCCTCGTTGATGCGGAGGGCGAGGGCGTATTCGAGACAGGGCGCCTTGGCGGGGCAGTCGTTGCAGACCCGCTGCGCGACCTGGACCCCCACCCCGTCGCTGGGGAAGAACACGTCGGGGTCCATGTCCCTGCACTTGCCTTCCCTCATCCAGTCGGTGTCCATCGTGCCTCCCTGCCGAAGCATCCCGGTGCTCGGCTCCTGCGCGGCCTGGCCCTCCGGGGGGATCGGACCGCACCGCAGCTGTGATCGACCAGGTGACCTCGATTCGAACATCCGAGCCTATGAATTGGCTGTGAAGATGTCGTGCCGATTGCCGAGGAATCGTCGCCGGTGAGCGGGCTGACCCCCTGGTCGGACTGGCATTACGGTCCGGGCCGGCGATCGCCTTGCCCACGGTCGACCCCTACTCCGGCGGCTCAGACTGGTGCTGCGGGGCAGACCCAGAACCACCGCCGCCCTGTCGAGCCAGCAGGGCGCCCCACGCGTCGCTGTCCCCCGGCACGATGGGCCGGGGCGGGTCGGCCACCAGCACGTGGGCCTCGCCCGTCGTGACGGCGAAGGCGATGGCGGTGGCCACCAGCTCGGGCGGGTCCCGCCGGATGCGACGCGCCCCCGCCACCAGGTGGCCGGCCCGGAGGCGCTGGTGGAACTCGGTGGCCGTGACCGACGGGTACACGACCGACACCGCCACCCCGGCCGGCGCCAGCTCCAGCCGGCCGACCTGGGAGAGCATGTTCAGCGCGGCCTTGGTGGCGGAGTACCCGCCCAGACCGGGGAAGACCCGGAGCGTGGTCGCCGAGCTCACGTTGACGATCGCTCCCCCCGACCCCGCCACCATGGCCCGGAGCACCGACCTGGATGGCCACCAGCGGGGCCACCACGTTGAGCTCGAACACGGCGCGCAGGTCGACGGGGTCGAGCTCGACCAGAGGGACGTGGAGGCCCTGCCCGGCGTTGTTCACGAGAACGTCGACCCGGCCATACGCGTCGACGGCGCGGGTCACCAGGCGATCGAGGTCCCCGGGGAGGGTGACGTCGGTGGGCACGGCGAGCGATCCCGGCAGCTCGGCGGCGAGGGCCTCGAGGCGCTCGGCCCGCCGCGCCGCCAGCACGACGCGTGCCCCGCTGCTCCGCTCAACAGGCGCGCCGTGGCCGCCCCGATCCCCGAAGATGCCCCGGTGACGATGCAGACCGACCCGTCGATGTCCATGTGCCTCTCCCGTGCCGACCCGGGTGTGATCTTGCGACCATGGAAAGGCCCTGACGCCTGTGTCAGGATTTCGAACGAGCAGGAGGGCACGATGACCCAGGTCAGCGAGCACATCGAGTTCGACACGTCCGACGTCGACCGCCATGTCGGCCAACCCGTGGGCGGGGGGCAATTGAAAGAGCCCGTGTCCGTCACCGACATCCGCCGCTGGGTCCAGGCCATGCAGTACCCGAACCCGCTGCACTTCGACGACGAAGTGGCCGCCGCCAGCGCCTTCGGGCGCATCGTGGCGCCGCAGTCCTTCACCATCTGCTGCGACGTCGGCCACGGAGCCGGTCCCGCCATCGTGGGCAACATCCCCGGGACCCACATGATCTTCGGCGGCGACGAGTGGTGGTTCGCCGGCCCCCGCATCTATCCCGGTGACCTGCTGCGCATGAAGCGGCGCTTCGTCGACTACAAGGTGTCGGAGACCAAGTTCGCCGGGCCCACCATGTTCAGCCGGGGCGAGACCATCTACACCAACCAGCGCGGCGAGCGTGTGGCCAAGCAGTGGTCGACGGCGGTGCGCTACCGCGCCGACGTGGCGCGCCGAGCGCGGCTTCTTCGAGCAGGCCGCCCCCCTGCCCACCTGGACCGAGGAGCGCCTGGCCGCCGTCGAGGCGCAACGCCGGCAGTGGATCCGCAGCCGCGCCGGGAACGACAGCCCGACGCTCGAGTCCGTGGAGGTCGGCCAGAGCCTCCTCACCCGCCCCATCGGGCCCCACTCCCTGCCCAGCCTGGCCTCGGAGTGGCGCGGCTACACCTTCACCGTGTGGGGCTCGACCTACCACGAGGGCGCCGACCACCTGAGCGAGGCGGGGTGGCTGGAGGAGATGGACCGCGACCTCGAAGGCGCCCAGGAGGACCCCGAGCTCGGCGACGGCCTCTACCACGGGCCGTCGCGCGGCCACACCGACGAGGAGCACGCCCGCCTCATCGGCATGCCCCGCGGCTACGGCTACGGGGCGTCGATGGGCGCGTGGGTCCTCGACTACGTCTCGGCCTGGGCCGGCGACCGCGGCCTGGTGCGCCACTCGGCGGTGCAGTACCGCTTCCCCGCCTTCGACGGTGACCTCACCCTCCTCGATGCCGAGGTCACCGACGCCCGCTACGACAACGTCCTCGGTGCCGGCCTCGTGACCCTGGAGGTGACGATGTCCAACCAGGACGGGTCGGTGATGGCCAAGGGCCCGGTGGAGGTCGAGCTGCCGGCGTAGGCGGCGGGCTCGAGGACGGGGACCGGTCCGTGCCCGTGTTCGCGGGGCCGTCACCGGAGACCGAGCCCGGGATCGGCGCGCCCACCATGGGGGGACTGCTGACCGAGGTCGTCGCCCGGCACGGCGGGCGCGAAGCGCTGTGCTTCCACCCTCCCCACGCCCCGGCCCGTGACGAGGTCGTGCGCTGGACCTACACCGAGCTCGAAGCGCGCGCCCGCCGGTTCGCCAAGGCGCTGGCGGCGGCGGGCGCCGGCAAGGGCACCCGGGTGGCGCTGCTCATGGGCAACCGGCCCGAATGGGTCGAGGCCGCCTTCGGCGTGGCGCTGGCGGGTGGGGTCCTGGTCCCGGTCAACACCTTGTTCGAGGCGCCCGAGATCGAGCACGTGCTGGGGCATTCCGACAGCGCCGTGCTCGTCTACCAGGAGAACCTGGCGCACCACCGCTACCACGAGCAGGTGCGGGCCATGGTGCCGGACCTCCCCTACCTCACCACGCTGGCGTGCCTGGGAACGGAGTCCTACGAGGACTTCCTCGCCGCCGGGGACGCACTCGACGACGAGGTGGGCGAGG
Source organism: uncultured Acidimicrobiales bacterium (assembly GCA_963848335.1). GTDB lineage: Bacteria > Actinomycetota > Acidimicrobiia > Acidimicrobiales > UBA8190 > Chersky-840. The sequence goes on along the minus strand of CAWKDD010000001.1, from coordinate 66,655 downwards.
GGCGGGCGGCCCGGGTGTCGCCGCATGACGACGCCCTCGTCGTCTACACGTCGGGGTCGACGGGGAAGCCCAAGGGCGTGCTGCACGCGCAGCGGGCCGCGGCCGTGCAGAGCTGGCGCTTCGCCCGGCACCTGTGCCTCCATCCCGGTCTGCGGGTGTGGAGCGCCTTTCCGTTCTTCTGGACCGCCGGCTACTGCATGATCATGGGTGGCACTCTGGCGGCCGGGGCGTGCCTCGTGCTCGAGGAGCTGTTCGAGCCCGGAGACGCGCTCGAGCTGTTGGAGTCCGAACGCGTCACCAACCCCCACGCCTGGCCGCACCAGCTCGCCGCTTTGGAGAGCCATCCCGACTGGGAGACCCGTGATCTCTCCGCCGTCGCCCACGTGGACTCGTTCACCTGTTTCGGCCGGCATCCCTCCGTGAGCATCGACGACTCCTGGAGCCCGCGCGCCGCCTACGGCCTGACCGAGACCTTCACCATCATCAGCTCCATGCCCGCCGACACGCCCGCGGCGCAGCGCGAGGGGCACGAGGGGAAGATCCTTCCCGGCAACGTGGTGCGGATCGTCGACGCCGTGACCGGCGAGGAGCAGCCCGAGGGTGTCCCCGGTGAGATCCGGGTGAAGGGCCCCACCCTCATGAAGGGCTACCTCAAGGTCGCCCCCGAGGAGGTCTTCGACCCCGAGGGCTTCTTCGCCACCGGTGACGCCGGGTTCGTCGACGGCCAAGGGCGTCTCCACTGGGTGGGACGCACCTCGGACCTCATCAAGACCGGGGGCGCCAACGTGTCCCCGGTCGAGATCGACAACGAGCTCATGCGCCATCCCGATCTGCACAGCGCGCTGGCGGTGGGCGTGCCCCATCCCACTCTGGGCGAGATCGTGGTGGTGTGCGCCGTGGCCCAGCCCGGCGCCGCGATCGACGAGGACGGGGTGCGCGACTTCCTGCGCGGGCGGCTGGCCTCCTACAAGTTGCCCCGCAAGGTCCTGTTCTTCGCCGAGGACGAGCTCACCCTCACCGGCAACGCCAAGATCCGCACCGACGAGCTGCGCAAGCTGGCCGTGACGCGGCTTGCCGCGAGCGAGAACACGTTCTAGTCTCGTAACGTCCCGGCGGTGAGCGCCAGGGGCGAAGGGGACCGGGGGAACCGTTTTCGGACGGGACGGCGCGCCGCGACACACAGCGTGAGGAGCGAGAATGACCGATTTCGGGTTCTGGGCAATGGCCGAGGAGGAGCCGGGCCATCTGGCGCTGGTCGCTCCCGACGGGACCGAGCTCAAGGCCGGGGAGCTGCTCGGACGGGCCAACCAGGTCGTGCACGCGCTGCGCCAGCTCGGGCTGCGCGCCGGTGACACCATCGCCTTCGTGCTGCCCAACAGCGTGGAGGTGTTCGAGATCTATCTCGCCGCCATGCAGGCCGGGTGGTACATCGTCCCCATCAACCACCACCTGGTGGCACCCGAGATCGCCTACATCGTGAAGGACTCCGGTGCCCAGGTCTTCATCGGCCACGAGCGTTTCGCGGAGGCCTGCCTGGACGCCGCGGACGAGGCCGAGATCCCCGCGTCACGGTGTCTGGCGGTCGGGGAGATCTCGGGTTTCGCCTCCTACGCCCAGTTGCGCGACAACCAGAAGACCGACCGGCCCGCCGACCGCACCCTGGGCGACACCATGAACTACACCTCGGGCACCACCGGACACCCCAAGGGCGTGCGACGCGCCTTGTCGGGGGCGGACCCCGACGAGATGGCGATCGCGCTGGCGGGGATCCTTCTCCTGTTCGGCATCAGCCCCCGCGACGACAACGTGCACATCGTGGGGTCGCCGCTCTATCACACGGCCGTGCTGCGCTTCTCGGGTGCCTCCATCCACATGGGCCACACCGTGGTCCTCATGGACAAGTGGAGCGCCGAGGGCATGCTCGAGCTCATCGAGCGGTACCGGGTGACGCACTCGCACATGGTCCCCACCCAATTCCACCGGCTCCTGGCACTCCCCGAGGACGTCCGGAACAAGTACGACCTCTCGTCGTTGCGGCACATGATCCATGCCGCGGCGCCGTGCCCCGTCGACACCAAGCACGCCATGATCGAATGGTGGGGACCGGTCATCGACGAGTACTACGCGGCGTCCGAGGGCGGCGGCACCATCGTCAACACCGAGGAGTGGCTCCAGAAGCCGGGCACGGTGGGTAAGCCCTGGCCCATCTCGGAGATCGCCATCTTCGACGACGACGACAACCGCCTGGAGGCCAACCAGATCGGGACCGTGTACATGGCCATGAACTCGGGAGACTTCGAGTACCACAAGGACAAGGAGAAGACCCAGAAGAACCGGATCGGCAAGTTCTTCACCGTGGGCGACGTCGGCTATCTCGACGACGACGGCTTCCTCTTCCTGTGCGACCGCAAGACCGACATGATCATCTCGGGAGGGGCCAACATCTACCCGGCCGAGATCGAGAACGTCCTCCTCGGCCATCCCAAGGTGGTCGACGCAGCGGTGTTCGGCATCCCCCACGAGGACTGGGGCGAGGAGGTGAAGGCGGTGGTCCAACCTGTCGACGGCGTCGAGGGGACGCCCGAGCTCGCCCAGGAGATCCTGGCGTGGTGCGAGGGCCGTCTGGCCAAGTTCAAGACGCCCAAGACGATCGACTTCACCGATGACATGCCGCGCGATCCCAACGGCAAGCTCTACAAGCGCAAGTTGCGCGACCCCTATTGGGAGGGGCGCGAACGGGCCATCTGAGCCTGCTGCTCGGGGATCGCGGGCCGGGGCTCAGGTTCCCCGGGCGGCGCGCACCGCGTCGACGATCGAGAGCAGCCCCCGCACGTCGATCGGCTTGGCCAGGAAACCGATGACGCCTCGCCCGAGCAGCTGGCGCACCAGCTGCGCCGGTGCCTCCGCGCCCACCACGACAACCGGGATGCCGGCCGTGGCGGGGTCCTCGCCCAGGCGGTCGAGCACTCCGTTGCCGGTCATGTCGGGCAGGGACAGGTCGAGCAGGATCATGTCGGGCACGTGCTCGCGGGCGAGGTCCACGCCCAGGCCGCCCTGCATGGCCGCCAGGACCTCGGTGCCGGGACGCCGGGACAGGACCCGCTCCACGAGGTCGAGGGTGGTGAGGTTGTTCTCCACCAGCAGGACCCGGAACAACCGGCCGGCGACGAGGGTCCGGTCGAGGTCCTCGTCCTCGTCACGCCGGGCGCCCGACACCTCATCGGCGGTGTCGCCGGTCACGGTGTCGCCGGTCACGGTGTCGCCGGTCACGGTGTCGCCGGTCACGGTGTCGCCGGTCACGGCCGTGTCGCCGCTCACACCCGAGTCCTCGACGTCCATCACGCCCGGGCCATGGTGGGCCCCGAGGGCCGGCTCGGGCACCGGGAGCTCGATCACGAACGTGCTTCCCACCCCGGGCACCGATTCCACGCCGAGCTCCCCGCCCATGCGCTCGCACAGGTGCTGGGACAGCGCCAGGCCCACCCCCGATCCTTCGATGCCGGTGTGCTCGAGCCCGAGCCGGTCGAAGGGCACGAAGACGCGCTCGATGTCCTGGGGCCGGATGCCGCGTCCGGTGTCGGCCACGGCCAGCCGGAGCCGTCCCGGGCTGCCCCATGCGCAGCTGACGTCCACGCGTCCACCGGGCTCGTTGTACTTCACGGCGTTGGACAGCAAGTTGAGCAGGACCTGCATCAGCCGTTGCCTGTCGGCGGTGACCACAAAGCCCTCTCGAGGGTCGATACCGGACCTGATCACCACCTCGGCACGAGCGGCGATGGGATTGGTCAGCTCGAGGGCCTCCGACACGATCTGGTCCACCGCCACGGGCACCGGGGCCAGCTCGAGGTACCCCGACTCGATGCGGGCGATGTCGAGGACCTCGTCGATGAGATCGAGCAGATGGCGCCCGGCACGGAGGATGTGGTCCACGGCGTCGGCCTGCTGGCCGGGGAGCTCGTCCATCTGCAGGAGCTGGGCGAACCCGAGGATGGAATTGAGGGGCGTGCGCAGCTCGTGGCTCATCCGTGACAGGAAATCGCTCTTGGCCCTGCTGGCCTGCTCGGCGCTCTCCCGGGACACCTGCAGGAGCTGCTCGGACTCGAGCTTGTCCGTGATGTCGCGCGACACCACGACGGCGCCCGCGAAGTGGCCTTCGCCGTCCAGCACGGTCTGGGCCCGGGAGTCGACCGCGACCCAATGGCCCTCGGCATGATGGGCCCGGTAACGGAGATCGAGGTGCGAGACGGCGCCCGTCACCATGCGGACGAACAGCGAGGCGAAGTCGTCGCGGTCGTCGGGGTGCACGAAGTCGAAGGCGTCTCCGCGGGTGAACACCTCGTGCGGGTGTCCGAACAGGGCGCGCTCGGTCTCGCTGATCTGGTGGATCTTCCCGGTGCGGTCCATCAGGGTGATCATGTCCGGGCTGGCACTGATGACCGAGTCGAGCAGCCGGTCCCGGGCCACGAGGGCCTTCTCGGCACCTCGCCGCTCGGTGGTGTCGGAGGCCGTGGCGCCGATGGCGTAGGGCACGCCGTGCTCGTCGCGGAGGAGGAACCGGCTCACCATGAACTCCCGTCGGCCGTCGACGGTGGGCAGGGACTCCTCGCTGTTGACGACCGAGCCCTCCCCCTGCTCGAGCAGCATCCCTTCGGCTTCCGAGATGGCGTCGGTGCCCTCCCCCCAGCAATCCTGCGCCGTGCGTCCTATGGCGTCGTCCACCGCCACACCCGTCACACGCGAGAATTCGTCGTTGACGAGGAGGTAGCGCCCCTCCAGGTCCTTCACGAAGATCACCGACGGCGAGTACTTCATGATGCCCCGGAGGCGGGCTTCGCTCTCGGCGAGGGCGAGCTCGTCCCGGCGCCGATCGGTGACGTCGCGCGCCGCGCCGTACACACGGCGGCGGTTGAAGTCGACGCGTGTGGTCCATTCGAACCACCGCCATTCACCGTGCCGGGTGCACACGCGGACCTGGGTCAACCCGGCCTCGCCCTGGGCGGCCAGCACGGCCTCGGCCGCCCGGCGGACCTCCCGGTCGTCGGGATGGACGAGATCGTCGAGCCGCAGCCTCCTCAGCTCATCGGGGCTGTAGCCGAGCGCCTTCTCGAAGGCGGCGTTCCACCACACCAGCGCGCTCGAGAAGTCCGTGATGCAGAACATCTGAGCCGACAGCTCGAAGAAGGCGGCCAGCCGGGCCCGCTCGGGGGCGGGCGCGCCCGGGCCCGGCGCCACCAGGGTGGGGAGAGCGACCGGAGCGGGAACGGGAGCCGGCACCGGGACTGGCGTCGCGGCCTGTGCCTCGGCGCCGGCCGGGGTCGATCGGGACCTCACGCCATGTCCCTCGCGTCGGGCCCCGGCGCCGGAGCTCCGTTCGACGTCACCGACTCCACCACGCCGAGCAGCTCCCGGATGTCGATGGGCTTGGTGAGGTAAGCGGCCACCCCGATGTCGCGCAGCCGCTCGACCTGCGACGGCGTGGCGTCGGCGGTCACCACCACGACGGGGATGTCCGCCGTCCGAGGATCGGCCTGCAGCGCGTCGAGGAGCTCGGTCCCCGGCATGTCGGGGAGATGGAGATCGAGCAGGACGAGGTCGGGACGTTGATCACGGGCCAGTTCGAGGCCGAGGCTGCCCGACATGGCCGCCAGCAATTCCACCGCCCCTGACCTCGTGAGAACCTGTTCCACCAGCTCGAGGTTGGCCAGGTTGTCCTCGATGTGCAGCACGCGCAGGGTGGCGACACGGGGCGCCCCACCCGGTCGTGGCTCGGAGGCGAAGGCCCGATCCACGGGTGGCGACGCAGTGGGCAGGTCGACGCTGAACGAGGTTCCTTCGCCCAGTTTCGACTGCACGTCGATGGCTCCCCGCATACGCTCGACCAGATACCGCGACAACGTGAGCCCGACGCCGGTGCCCTCCACCCCGCTGGACTCCGCGCCCAGCCGGTCGAAGGGCTCGAACACCCGGTCGATGTCCTCGGTCCGTATCCCGTTGCCGGTGTCGGTGACGGTGATCCGGATGAGGTCGGACGACAGGGCCGTGGCCGAGACACCCACCCGGCCACCGGTGCGGTTGTACTTCACGGCGTTCGACAGCAGGTTCAGCATGACCTGGAGGAGCCGGCGCCGGTCGGCGAGGACGTGCAGCGTGTCGGGACAGGGCTCGAGGTCGGCCACGATGGCGATGTCACGCCGTTCGGCGAGCGGTCGGGCCAGGTCGATCGCGTCCCGGAGGACCGGGCGGATGGCCACCGGCTCCAACAGGAGCTCGAGGTTCCCCGACTCGATCCGGGCGATGTCGAGGACCTCGTCGATGAGGTTCAGGAGGTGGCGTCCGGCCCGCATGATGTGGCCGACGGCTTCGACGTGGTGCTCGGGCAGCTCGTCCATCTCGAGCAGCTGGGAGAAACCCAACACGCTGTTGAGCGGTGTGCGCAGCTCGTGGCTCATGCGGGACAGGAAGTCGCTCTTGGCCTTGCTGGCCTGCTCGGCCATCTCGACGGCCACGTGCATCTCGGCCTCGACCTCGAGCTCGTCGGTCACGTCACGCGACACGACCACCGCCCCCGCCGTCCTGCCGTCGTCACCGACGATCGCCTGCCCCCGCGTGTCGAGCACGACCCAACGGCCATCGGCGTGACGCACCCTGCATTTCACGTCGAGCTGCGCCTCGGGGTCCGAGAAGACCCTGGCCACCTCCCGCTGCACACGGGCCAGGTCCTCGGGATGGACGAGAGCCTGGATCTCGTCCTGGACGGGATCGCTCAGGTCGTACCCGAGGATCCGAGCCGATGCCTCGCTGATCTCCCGCACCCGTCCTTCACCGTCGAGCACGGTGACGATGTCCGGACAGGCCCTGATGACGGTGTCGAGGAGGCGTTGGCGCTCGGCCAGGGCCGTCTGGACCCTGGTCCAATCGGTGATGTCCGTCGAGATGGCCGCCATTCCCGTCACCGCGCCCGACGTGTCGAGCAGCGGGAACCGAGCCGTCATCATGACGTGGGGATCTCCGTCGAGAACGACGATGTCGTCGCGGGTGAAGGCCTCACCGCCGTCGAGCACGCGCCCGTCGCTGTCGTCGATGGGTGCGTCGGGCCAGATCTCGCTCGCCGTCCTCCCCAGGACGTCGTCACTTCCCAGCCCCGCACCGCGCAGAAACGCCTCGTTCACGAGCACGTAGCGCGCCGCCCGGTCCTTCACGAAGATGGCCGCGCTCGAGTGGTCGAGGATCGCCTGGAGCCGGGCTTCGTTGGCGCCGAGGGCGGCCTGGGCGAGGTGATGGGCGGTCACGTCGCGGGCGGCTCCGTAGACGAGGCCGGTCTCGGGCGCGATGCGGGCCGTCCATTCCAGCCAACGCCAGGTTCCGTCCTTGCAGCGGTAGCGGGACTGGATCCCCGACGGCTCGGTGTCTGCGTGGCGGTGATCGAACAGGGAGAGGGCTTCGAGGAGGTCGTCGGGATGGATGAGGTCCACCAGCGATACCTGCGCCAGTTCCTGCTCCTCGTAGCCGAGGAGGGCGGCCGCCGCACCGTTGCTCCACACCACACCCTGCTCCAGGTCGAAGACGCCGAAGATCTCGTTCGACATGTCCAGGAACAGGGCCAGGTCTTCGTCGGCCAGGGCGGTGATGAGGGGCGTCGCGGGGCCGAGGGCGACGGGACCGACGGCGACGGGACCGACGGTGGGCGCCTCACCGGCCCGCGACACGAACGTGTCACCCTGACGTGCTGTTTCGCTCAACCCCGGCCGTCCTCGCGTCGGACCGGGACCGCGGCGCCCGGCCATCCAGGTGGGTATCGGCGCGAGGCACCGATGTGTTGAGACGGGCGCCACTCAGCGTGGTGCCCTCTCGCAGGCCGGGGGTGAAAAACCCGCTCGACCTGGGATTCCGTCCGATCCCCAGCCCCTCCCCGAGGCGCCCGGCCCCGGCCTGATGCCGCTGTGGCCGTGCGCCTAGGGGATCAGGTGCCGGTGAAACCCAGACGGCGGGCGTCGGCCCGCACCTGCTCCACGGCCTCGGGCGAGTCCGAGTTCTCGCTCACGATGGCCAGGAACCTCTGGGGGACGAGCTCGATGAAGATGCCTTCAGCCTCGGCGGTCAGCGTCTTCTCGTGGAAGATGGCGCCATAGGTCCGGATCTTGCGGCCCTCTCTCTCCACGAAGCGGGCCTCGAGTCGCAGCGGGGTGCGCAGCGGCGTCGGCTTGCGGTATTTGATGGTGAGCGTTCCCGTCATGCCGGGGCATCCCGCCATGATGTTGGCCGCCCCCAGCATCTCGTCGAACACCATGGCGATCACACCGCCGTGGACGCAGGTGGGCGGCCCTTCGTACTGGTAGTCGAAGAACGCCGTGCCCCGCAGCTCGCCGTCGACCGCCTCCACCACGACGGGCGGCGCCACCGGGTTCGCGAAGCCGATCACCGGGCTGGTCGGGAAGAACTCCTGGGGATGCCCCACCGGGTCGGGCTGAGCCCGGAGCCGGCGCCCGGGGCCCGCCACCGCTTCGAGACCGTCGGCGACCTCCCTGACGGCGGCGGCGGCGGCGGTGATCTCGGTGTCGGCGATCGGTATTCCCACCATGGCACTGGTGATGCGCCGGAGCTGGGTCGCCAGCTCGAAGCGGACGTCCTCCGACACGCTGCGGGCCGCGGCTCGCTCAGGTTCCCCCGCCTTCTTGGCCGCATCGGCACCCGACCCGCCCGGCGAGATCCCGAAGTCCGAGACACCCAGCTCTCCGTCGGGCATCAGCGCCGCTTGTACTCGGGGACGCGCTTCTCGGCGAAGGCCCGCTGGCCTTCTTTGGCGTCCTCGGTGGCGAAGATGGGCCAGCCGATCTCGAGCTCGACCTTGAGCGCCTCGACCTCCGGCATCCCCTCGGTCTCGCGCACCGACCGCTTGATGGCCTCCACGGCGAGAGGGCCGTTGCCGCAGATCACCTCGGCGATGCGAAGTGCTTCGTCGAGGGCCTCGCCGTCGGGGACGACGCGGCCGATCAGGCCGATGTCCTTCGCCTCCTGGGCGCTCACTTCTCTCGCCGTGAGCAGCAGGTCCATGGCTACGGTGAAGGGGATCTGCCGTCTGAGCCGCACCGTGGACCCTCCGAGCGGGAACAGGCCTCGACGCGCCTCGAACACGCCGAACTTGGCGCTCTCCCCGGCGACGCGGATGTCGGTGGCCTGGAGGATCTCGGTGCCACCGGCCACCGCCCAGCCCTCCACCGCGGCGATGAGGGGCTTGCGCAGCTGGTAGTGGCGAAGCAGCGCCTTCCAGTGCAGGTCGGGATCGGCCTCCTGACGCTGCCGGTACTGCTCCGCCTCCGGCGACGCCAACGACTTGAGGTCCATCCCCGAGCAGAAGGTCCCGCCCGCCCCGGTCAGCACGGCGCAACGGATGTCGTCGTTGCCGTCGATCTCCTCCCAGGCATCGGCCATGCCGACGAGCATGGGCAGGCTGAGGGCGTTCTTCGCTTCGGGCCTGTTCATGGTGACCACGGCCGTGGCGCCGTGTCGCTCGAAGATCAGGTTCTCGGTCCCGGGACCCGGCATTGCATCTCCTTCACGTCTCGTCCCGGCGTCGGTGCCGCAGGGTGCGCCTGGCTTGTGGCTCCTCCCCCTCCCAACCACGGGGCGACTCGACATTAGAACCAATTCCAGTTCCCCCGACAGCCGGAGCGCCCTCCGCGAAGCGAGCCGACCACCGAGCGTCACAGTGCGGGCCGTCGCCGATGTGATCGCCGCGTGGCGGGAAAGGTAGACAGTGCCAGTCCGGAGCACGGTGCCAGCCGGCGACACGCGTTGCGCAGAGGAGACACGGTGAACAGCCAAGACGTCCCGGGGAGCCACCACCCCGCTATCGCCGGTCGTGAGCGACCGATGGCGGAGCTCGCCGACTCCGTACGCCGTCTCGTCGATCTCGTCGTGACCAATGTCGCTCCGCCCCACGTCCTCGACGGCGTCGTGGCGCAGCTGGAGTCCGCCGCCGAGGTCCTCTCCGCCCATGTCCCGGCGCAGCCCGTCCCCCGGTTCATCGACCCACCCGAAGGCTCGCGCTCGGAGACGGGCGGCGCGTCGATGGACGGGTCGATGCCCTACGACCCCGTCGTCGGCCGCTACAACCCGATCGCGCTCCCGGTCAACATCTCGTTCCAACCCCCGCTGGCCGTCGGCAGCGCGTGCTTCACCACGCCCTACGAAGGGGGACCGGGCTGGGTCCACGGGGCCGCCATCGCCGCCGCCTTCGACATCGTCCTCACGGCTGCGAACCACATGAGCGGTGCGGCGGGGCCAACGGTGTGGCTGACCATCCGCTTCCGCCGGCCCACGCTGGTCGGGGTCGAGGCGCGCTTCGAGGCCGAGGTGGTCGCCTCCGACGGACGGCGCGTCACGAGCAAGGGGCGTCTCGTCCAGGACGGCGTCGTGTGCGTGGAGGCCGAAGGCGAATTCGCGGTCATCGACACCAGGCGCCTCCGCAAGACCGCGGCCGAGCGATCCCGACGCCGGGCCGAAGGCCCACGAGACAAGGCCGACACCACAGGGCCTGACGCGCCACGCGCGAGCACCTGACAGTTCCGACACACCCGGGAACCCGTTCGATCACCCGACCGCACAGTGGTGGTCCGCCCCACTACCGGGTGATCGAAGGTGCCCGTGAAATCGAAGGTTCGCCGGGGCGAAGGCCCTGTTCCGTTCCGGTCCGCTCAGTGCCCGTCGGACCAGGCCCCGTACCCGGGGCCGAGGTGAAGCTTGACGATCTCTCCGCTGAGTCCACCGGGACCGCCGGTGGCGGGCAGGACTCCGTAGTTCGACACGTACACCCAACCGTCGGGACCGACCGCCATGCCGGTGGGGAACTCCAGGCCGGTGGACGCCACCATGGTCTGCGAGCCGTGCCAACCGACACGGATGATCGCACCCGGGGTCGGCAGCCCACCCGAGGCCAGCGTGGGATCGTCGATCCCCGCCTGGTCGATCTCGAGGACGAGCAGGTGCCCGGTCGAATCGAAAGCGATGTCACCGATGGCGGTGAACCCGGTGGCGTAGACCGTCGGTGCATGACCCGGGACCACGCGGTAGACGCTCGACGCCCCGGTGTTGAACGGGACACCACCCAGCTCGCCGACGTAGAGCGCGCCATCGGGGCCGACCGTCACGGAGTCGGGCACGGCCTGAGCGGTGCCGGAGAACGGCGACGTCTGGGTCGGCCCGAGCGAGAACGGCGGGGCGACCTCGGGGATCACCGGGAACACTGCCAGCACCGAGATCCTCCCGCCCGGCGACACGAAGAGCAGGTCGTTGGCCGCCGCGTCGGCCACCGCGTAGCCGCCGTGGTAGGGGACGAACGAGTACGGGTCGCTGTCGATGGCGGACTCGAGGCCCAAGGAGACTCCGCTGCCTGCGCCCCCGTCAGGGTTGTTGGCCGCTTCGAAGGGCCCGAAGCTCGCTTCTATCGAGCCTGACTGGCCCCAGGCGGGGAATCTCACCAGGTCCCCGAGGAAGCTTCCCGCCGTTCCGTAGCTCTCGAGGCCCGTGGTCGGATCGATGTCGGTGTTCTGGAACAAGACCTGCAACCTGCCGTTGACGACACGCGCCTCGGCCGGCCCGGTGGCCGTCTGCCCGGTGCCAGGTCCACCCGCAACCGAGGGCAGCCCGCCGAGCAGTGTCTTCACGTTTCCCCACGGGGTGACGCGGTCGATGGCGCCCGAGCTGTCGAGGCACGACGGCTCGTTCCCGTCGGTGCAGGTGGCAGGGGCGTTCCCGTCACCCGACAGGGCCACGATCAGGTTGCCGTCGGGCGAGAACGTGAGCTTCTTGGGCTGGTTCAGTCCCGTCGCCACCACGTGGACGGTCGCCTGGGGCGGAGTGCTGGGCGGTGTCGACGCGTCGGCCGGCGCGGCGGCGACGCCCACCACTCCAGCAGCAAGGGCCGAGCCCAACAACGCGTGCCGCAAGGTACGTGATCCGAGATGCATTCCAACCTCCAGTTGGGGCCGGCGGGCCCGGCCGTGCCGGGTGTGCGTCGAACTATACGGTCAAGTGCCCTCGGCACCAAGCATGCCTGTTCCCCTTTTTCGAGGGGTTCACACGGGCGCGTGCTTGCATCATGAAGTCGGCTCCCGGTGCTCATGTGCACCGTCGTGTTGTGTGTGCACGGCGTGTTGTGTGTGCACGGCGTGTTGTGTGTGCACGGCGTGTTGTGTGTGCACGGCGTGTTGTGTGTGCACGGCGTGTTGTGTGTGCACGGCGTGTTGTGTGTGCACCGCGTGTTGTGTGTGCACGGCGTGTTGTCGCGGGCCGGCGATGCCGTTGCACACTGTTGCACGGAGCCGAGCCGGAACGCGCCGCCCTGCGACGAAGGCGGACCCGGTGCTGCGTTGACTAGGGAAGGGGCGGTGCGGAGATGCCCACCATGGGTGCGACCAACCGTGCCGCTCCCTCGGATCCCTCGAAGGGCGCGTCACCGAAGGCGAAGATCCCACCGTCGGAGGCCACCAACCAGTAGCCGTTGCCGTCGGACGTGGCCGTCATGCCCACCACTGGCTTGGTCAGGCGGACGCCGCCCATCGATCCGAAGAAGCTCGCGCCGCCGAAGGTGAAGATGCCGCCGTCGGAGGCCACCAGCCAATACCCGCCGCCGGGGCCAGGCGCCATGGCCACCACGGGCTGATCGAGGTGCTTGCCCCCCATCGACCCCTGGTAGCGGGCGTCGCCGAAGGAGAACACCCCGCCGTCCGACGCCACCAGCCAGTAGCCGCCCCCGTCGGAGGTGGCGGCCATTCCCACCACCGGCTTGGCCAGGGGTCTCCCCCCATCGATCCGTAGTACCGGGCGCCGCCGAAGGCGAACACCCCGCCGTCCGACGCCACCGTCCAGTAGCCGTCCCCGTTGGGAGCGGCAGCCATACCCACCATGGGCTTGGCCAGCGCTCGCCCGCCCATCGATCCGTAGTAGCCCGCGTCGCCGAAGGAGAACACCCCGCCGTCCGACGCCACCAGCCAGTAGCCGCCGCCGTCGGAGGTGGCGGCCATGCCGACGACCGGCGCGGCCAGGTGCCGTCCACCCATCGAGCCGCCGAACCCTGCTCCCCCGAAGCTGAACACGCCCCCGTCCGAGGCGGTGGTCCAGTAGCCCGGTCGAGGTGGTGGCGCCGGGGGCGCAGGCGGCAGGCCGGCGGGGCCGTCGAAGGCGTGCACCTGATCGGAGGACGGAGCCAGCAGCAGCCCGTCGGCCACGGTGGGAGTCGGGAAGTGGTTGGCCTCGGATCCGAGTGACAGCTGTTGGACGGCGTCCCCGGTGGCGGGGTCGAGACCGTAGAGGACGTCGTTGCCGGTGTCGATGGACCAGACCAGGCCTCCCGCCACGATGGGAGGCCCACCTGCACCGGTGTTGGTGTGCCACAGGACGTTGACGTTGTTGGGTGCGGCTGTGGACACCGCCACGACCCCGGACTGGCAGGGCTCGTAGACCGTGGAGCCCGACACGGCCGTCCCTCCGTCGACGTCCCCGCTGCAGAACGACCCCACCGACTGGAGCTGTCCGCCGACGCCGCCGAGATGGGACTGCGACAGGAGGTACCCGATGTGGGACTTGCCCGCCGCGAAGACGAGCCCGTCGGCGGGCACCAGTGCCGGCGAGGTGGAGAAGTCGAAGTCGTTGCCGTTGTCGCTCTGCCAGGTCGACGGTGCGAAGTACTGCGCCACCTGCAGCGTCGGGCGAGAGCTCGATGACGCCGTCGCTGTCGTCGTAGGCGTCGCCGGCAGAGGTGAAGGCGCTGTTGCCGGTGGTGATCCAAATGTTGCCCTGGCCGTCGACGACAGGAGCGGCCCCGCCCATCCACACCGCGCCCTGGCTGTCTCCGGAGTTGGACGCCACCTCGAACGACATCTGGGCGCCGCCACCTTCGGGGATCGAGACCACCCAGCCGTGGTAATTGCCGCAGTCCCCGTCGTTGCCTCCGAAGCCGGCCACGACGGTGCCGTCGTCGAGCGCCAAGCCGGTGCGCTGGAGCTGGGCGGCCTGGTCAGAGCCGGGCAACGTGATGGCCTGGTGCAGGATGACCGCTCCTGTGTAGAGGTCGAGGCCCACCAGGTAGTGCTGGGCACTGGAGCCGGCGGCTTCGTCGGTGACGGCGAACACCTCCGACCGGGCGGCGTCGATCACCGGCGTCCCGGTGATGCCGACGGTGGGCGAGATGTCCCCGCAGGGGAGGTGGCTCGAGGGGACGGCGGTACCGATGTGGGTCGACCACAGCACAGCCCCGGTGTTGGCGGCCAGCTCGTCGACGGTGTCGTTCTCGGTGGCGACGATGACACGACCCGCGTCCACGAGGGGCTCGCCGTAGATCTGGCCGTCGAGCGCGGCCGAGGTCCATGCCGGGGTGAGAGGACTCAGGTCGGTGCTCGTGGGGTCGAGACCACTGCCGAGCCCGTCGTGGTGGTACACCGGCCAGGCGGTGCCGAACACGGTGTGCGGCACCGGACCCGGGGGGGCGGCCGCGGCCGCACCGGACGGGAGCCCGGCCACGACGGCCGTGCCGCACGCCACGAGCAGCGCGCCGGCGGCCAAGGCACCGAAAGGAACGGATCGGGTGCGGGGGGCTGCAATCCTTGCGCTCATTCCCTCATCATGTCCGCGCCAGGCGTGCAACGCTCGGCCTCCACCGTCGGGCGCCCACAACCGACGGACAAACCTGGTCAGAGCCTTTCGATGATGGTGCCGGTGGCGAGCGCCCCGCCACAGCACATCGACACCAGGGCCAGATTGGCGTCACGACGCTCGAGCTCGTGCAGCGCGGTGGTGATCAACCGACTGCCGGTGGAGCCCACGGGGTGGCCGATGGCGATGGCGCCACCGTTCACGTTGACCTTGTCCCAGTCGATGCCGTGGACCTTCTGCCACGAGCACACCACCGAGGCGAAGGCCTCGTTCACCTCGAAGATGTCGATGTCATCGGCGGTCATCCCGGCCTGGGCGAGCACCTTCTCGGTGGCGGCGATGGGACCGTCGAGGTGGTAGTAGGGGTCCGAACCGACCAGCACCTGGGCCACGATGCGGGCCCGGGGGCGCAACCCGCTCGCCTTGGCGCGGTCCTCCGACATCCACAGCACGGCGGCGGCGCCGTCGGAGATCTGCGACGAGTTGCCGGCGGTGTGGATGCCGTCGGGGAGCACCGGCTTCAACCCGGCCAGGCCTTCGGCGGTGGTGTCCCGCAACCCCTGGTCGCGCTGGACGTGCTGGCGGTCCCCGGTCGGGCCGTCGGGGCCCACCACGGGTGCGTCGAGTGCGAACACCTCGCGGTCGAAGCGACCCTCCTCCCAGGCCCGCGCCGCCTTGTGCTGGGAGGCGAGCCCGAGGGCGTCGACGTCGGCGCGGGTGATGCCGTACTTCTTGGCGATGCGCTCCGCCGCGCCGAACTGGTCGGGCATGTCCCACGGGAAATCCGCCGGGCGCGAGCTCCCGGGGCCGTTGAGGGCGTTGGCGCCCAGCCCCACTCGGCTCATGGCCTCGACCCCGCACCCGATCCCGACCTCGATGGCACCGGCACCCACGAGGTTGGCGACGAAGTGGTTGGCCTGCTGGGCCGATCCGCACTGGCAGTCGACGGTGGTGGCCGCCGTCTCGTAGGGCAGTCCCATGCTGAGCCAGGCGGTGCGAGTGACGTTGGAGGCCTGCTCGCCGGCCTGGGTGACACACCCGCCCACGATCTGCTCGACCTCCGACGGCTCGATACCGGCCCGCTTGACCACCTCCACCTGAGCGGTGGCGAGCAGCTCGGCGGCATGGAACCCCGACAGCCATCCGTTGCGCTTGCCGATGGGGGTGCGCACCGCCTCGACGATCACCGGTCGTGCCATTGCCCTACCTCCGAGAGGATCAAGTGACGTCCGCGGCGCGAGAGGCCCGAGGTGAGCGAGATTCCCGCGTTGAGCGAAGAGCCCTGAGGAGGCCCAGTATAGAACCTGTTCTACGGAAGGCGCCCGGGCGCCCCGTCGTGGGACTTGGACCCGCGCCACCATCGACGAAACCCGGGCCGGGGAGAGCGCGTCCCGTCGCAGGAGTCTCTGCCTCGTGCACCGCTCGCGGTTCGGGGTGTGGGGACGGCCCGTGGCCATCGGGTGCATCGTCTTTGTCGCCCTCACGTTCAGGCTCGATCTCTGGGTGGCGGGGGCGGCGGTCGTGGGGGTTCTCACCGCCGTGGGCGCCCGGCTCTGGGATCGCCGCTTCAGCCGTCAGCTCCCGTAAAGGACCCCGGGTTCGCCACCGGGGGTATGGCCCCCGGCCTGCTCGATCACTTAGCCTCCGGACCAGGACCGGCGGAGTTTCGCCGATCCCTCTGGGAGGATGACGACATGCAGGTCACAATCATCGGCGGCGGCAGCTACCAGTGGTCACCGAAGCTGATCACCGATCTCCTGGGTACACCGTCGCTGGCGGGGATGCACCTGGTGCTCGAGGACATCGATCCCGCTCCCCTCGAGAAGATGGAGGCCATCGCCCGCATCGCGGACGACAAGCTCGGGTCCAAGGTGACGGTGTCTTCGACCACGAACCAGCGCCGGGCCCTCGACGGTGCCGACTTCGTGGTGGTGACCATCTCGACGGGCGGCTTCAAGAGCATGGCGGTCGACATCGACGTGCCCGCCCGGCACGGCATCCACCAGTCGGTGGGCGACAGCGTCGGCCCCGGCGGGATCAACCGGGCACTGCGCAACATCCCCGTGCTGGCCGGCATCGGGCACGACATGGAAGACCAGTGTCCCGACGCCTGGCTCTTGAACATCACCAACCCCATGACGACGCTCACGCGCACCGTGTGCCGGGAGACCAGGCTCAAGACCGTCGGGCTGTGCCACGAGGTCGGCGGCTTCTGCATGGACCTGGCCATCGCCTTTCAGAAACCGCACACCGCGGTGCGCCCCGTCATCGAGGGCGTCAACCACTTCCCCGTGATCTGCGAGGTCGACGTGGACGGCGCCGACGGATTCGAATTGCTGGCCGAGATGGTCGACGAGCTCGGCGGCCTCGACGCCCTGGCCCCCACGCCGGGGCAACCCGAGGCAGAGCCGTTCTCGAAGCTCGACTTCGCGCGTCGTCACCTGCTGAAGCTGACCCTCCTCGACCGGTGGGGGGCGCTGCTGGGCGCCAACGACCGCCACCTGGCCGAGTTCATGCCGGGGGTGCTGACCGAGGAATCGGGCTGGGGCGCGGCCTGGGGCATCGAGCTGACCCCCATCGCCCGCCGGGAAGAGCACCAGGACGGCTACATCGCCGAAGTCGACGCCGTGCTCGCCGGCAAGGAGGAGCTGGCCACCTGGGACTCCGGTGAGCTCGTGGCACCTGTGATCGACTCGCTGGTGACGGGCACGCACCGCGAGCTCCCGCTCAACCTCCCCAACGCGGGCCAGTGCCCCGACCTCCCTGCCGACGCCGTGGTGGAGTCGATCTGCGTGGTGGACGGCGACGGCATGCGCGGACGCGACGTCGCACCGGCGCCGGCACCGTTCGCCGAGCTCCTGCGCCGCCACGTCGCCGTCCAGGAGCTGACGGTGGAGGCGGCGCTCACCGGGGACCGCGCCCTGGCACAGCAGGCCTTCGCCCTCGACCCGCTGGCGGGACGCGGCGACCTGCGCGACACCGAGGCCATGGTCGACGAGCTGCTCGAGGGCACCTCCCGGTGGCTCCCCCAGTTCAGCTGACCGCACCGACCCAGTCGAGCACTGGGTCACCAATCAGAAAGCGGAGGTCCTCGTGAAGCTGGGTTTCGTCGGCCTCGGAGCCATGGGCCTCCCCATGACGCGCAACCTCGTCGCCGCCGGTCATCAGGTGGCCGTGACCTCGCGCAGCAGGCCACCGATGGAGGAGGCCGTCGCCTTCGGCGCCCTCGACGGTGGCACCCCCGCCGAGGTGGCGAGATCCAGCGAGGTCCTCATCCTCTGCGTCCCCAACTCCCCCGAGGTCGTCGAGGTGATGGACGCCGTGGTGCCGGCCCTCGGCGCCCGCACCATCGTGGTGGACTGCTCCACCATCGACCCCGACGTCGAGCGGGCCCAGCACGCCCGGGTGGGCGCGGCCGGCGCCCGGTACCTCGACGCGCCGGTGTCGGGGGGGACCGTGGGCGCCAAGAAGGGCACGCTCACCTTGATGGTCGGGGGGGACGCCGCCACCCTCGAGGACGCCCGGCCCGCACTCGAGCCCATGGCGGGCCTGATCGTGCACGTGGGGGGCCCGGGAATGGGCCAGGTCGTGAAGCTCTGCAACAACCTGATCTACGCCGCCCAGATGGTGGCCACCGCCGAGGCCACCGCCCTGGCCCTGCGCTCGGGGGTGGACATGGCCAAGCTGCTCGAAGTGCTCGTGCACTCGACGGGGGACTGCGTGGCCGTGCGCACCCGGCTGCCCGTGCCCGGTGTGGTCCCCGACAGCCCGGCGTCCAACGGGTGGCAACCCGGGTTCATGACCGACCTGATGGCCAAGGACCTCGACCTCGCCCTCGCCTACGCGGCTCGGGCCGGGGTGCCCATGACCTCCACCGCCACCGCCCGCCAGGCGCTCACCGCCGCGTCGAGCGCCGGGTACGGGCGCGAGGACTTCTCCGCCCTGGCCAAGGTGGTGCTCCGCCTGGCCGGGGTGCCCGGAGTGGAGTGACGTCGGTGCCCTCGTCCCCAGGGCCGCTCGAGGCGCCGGTGGTGATCCTGGCCGCCGATCATCGCGCTCGGGGCGTGATCACCATCGAGCCCTACGAGCAGTACCTCGGGGCCCTCACGACCGCCCTGTCGTTCTGCGACGGGATCCTGGCGAGCACCCAGCCCCTGCGTGACCTGGCGGCATCGGGCGCAGTCGAGCCCCGGCACCGCACCTACCTCTCCATCAACCGCACCGGGCTCGCCTCGAGCGCCTTCGAGCTCGACGACCGTGCCGTGGCGAGCGTCGAGCGTGCCGGCGCCGAGGGATGGACGGGCATCAAGCACATGACGCGCATCGACCTGGCCGACCCCCTGACCGCGCCCGCCCTCGAGCTGCTGGGCCAGGTCTTGGAGTCGGCGCGCGCCGCCGGGCTCGAGGCGCTGGTGGAGTCCCTGACGTGGCGTGAGGGCAAGATGGCGCGTGACACCGACTCGATCGTGTACGCGGCCATCGTGGCCCATGACCTCGGCGCCCCCGTGCTCAAGGTGCCCGTCCCCGACGTCGCCCCCGGGACGGCCCGCGTGGACGCCGTGGCCCGCATCGTGGCGAGCGTGGGAGTGCCCGTCCTCTTTCTGGGTGGACCGCGGCGACCGGGGGTTGCCGGACACGGGCCCGGCGTCGAGGGGCGCGGCAACGAGCCCGACACCGGCGAGGCCCGGGACCACGTCCTGGCCGAGATCCGGGACGCCATGGCGGGCGGAGCCGCCGGGCTCGCCGTCGGGCGCGTGGTGTTCCAGGACCCCGATCCGGCGACGATGGCGCGTCTGGTCGCCGAGGCCGTGCACGACGGGGCGCGACCGGGGCGCGCTTCGGCCCGTGGCGCCGGAGCCGGGGGAGCCGGGCAGTCGGCGGGCACTGCGGGCGTCGTCTCGGCGTGATCCTCACCGTCGACCTCGGCACCAGCGTCACGAAGGTGGTGGTGTGGGGCGACGGCGGTCCGGTGGCGCTGGGGCGCAGCGCCCTTCGCAGCACGTACTCGGCCGGCAGCCGCGTGGAGCAGGACCCGGGGACGTGGTGGCCTTCGGTCGTCGACGCCTGCGCGGCGGCGCGGGCCGATCTCGGGGCGCGGGCCGGGGCCGCGTTCGGTGCCGTCGCCGCCGTCGGGTTCGCGGCCGCCCGGCAGACCTTCGTCCCGGTGTCCGCCGACGCCACCCCCCTCGGGCCCGCGCTGGTGTGGTCCGACCGGCGCGCCGCCGCCGAGGCCGTCGCCCTGGCCCGCTCGTTCGGGGACCACGGGGCCGACGTGGTGCGGAGCCGTACCGGGGTGGTGCTCGAGGCCGGATCCGTGGCGGCCAAGGTCTCCTGGCTCGAGCACCACGAACCCCGCACCCTCCGGGCCGCACGCTGGCTCCTCGCCCCGCGCGACCTCGTGGCGTGGCGGCTCACCGGAGAGGTGGCCACCGATCACTCCCTGGCGTCGGCCACGGGTCTGTTCGAGATGTCCGACGACGGCATCGGCCCGCTGTTGCCCGGGCTCGTCGACCCGGTGGCCCACCTCCTGCCCGGTGCCGTGCCGTCGGACACCGTGCTGGGCGGCCTGCTCGGTGGACCTGCCCACGAGCTCGGTCTGGCCCCCGGCATCCCCGTCGTGATCGGTGCCGGCGACCGCGCCTGCGAAGTCCTCGGCGCGGGCTCGTCGGAGACCTGGCCCATGGTGTCGTGGGGCACGACGGCCAACGTGTCGGTTCCCGTCCGCCGTCGTCTGGAGCCTCCCCCATCGGTGATCGTCACGCGGGGAGCCCTCGGTGGGTGGCTGCTCGAGGGCGGCCTGTCGGCCGCCGGGTCCCTGGTCGAATGGCTGGCGCGCCTGGCCGGCCTGGAAGCCGGCGCGCTCATGCGGCGCGCCGCTTCGAGCCCGCCCGGAGCGCGCGGGCGTCATCGCGCTGCCCTGGTTCGGCGGGGCGCGGGCACCGTGGTGGCGCGACACGGCGCGCGGGGCCGTGCTGGGACTGTCGTTCGACCACGACGTCGGCGACATGGCCCGCGCCGTCGTCGAATCGGTGGCGTGGGACGTGGAACGGTGCCTGGAATCGGTCACCGGGGCGCGCCCCGACGCGTCCCGGCCTCAGGGCCTCGTGCTCGGCGGGGGCGGAGCCGACAACGCCTTGTGGACCGAGATCCTGACCGCCGTCACCGGGCTGCCGGCGCGTCGCAGGCGCTCGGGAGAGGCGGCGTCGGCAGGGGCCGCCATGGTCGTGGCGGAGGCCACCGGAGCCGGTCTCGGACAAGAGGAACTCGGCCACGAGGAAGGGGCCCACGACGAACCCGTTCCCGACCGCCTGCGTCTGTATCTCGAACGCGTCGACCCCGTCGACGCCGACATGGCGCCCGATGCCACCATGCTGGCGTGCTACCGGAGGCTGCGACCGACGGTCGACGCCGCCGCCGAGGCGGTCGTGGCCCTCGGCGGGTGAAGACCTCACGGCGTGGAGAGACCCATCAGTCCACCGATTGCGACGTGACGAGATGACGAGATGACGAGATGACGGGATGACGAGATGAAAGACGTCCGTCTGGCCTACGGCCGGAACGGGATCGTGGCCCGGGTGCCCGATGACGCCGTGATCGTCACCGCCACCGACCTGCCCGGATTGCCCGATCAGGCAAGGGCCGTGACCGAGGCGCTGCGGGCACCGGTGGAAGGCCCCCCGCTCTCGGAGCTGGTGGGTTCCGCCACCGGGCCGGGGGCGCCCAGCCCGAGGGTGGTGGTCGTCTTCCCCGACCTCACCCGGCCCATGCCCAACCGGACCGTGCTCCCCCCCTTGCTCGCCGAACTGGAACGACTCGGAGCCGGACCGGAGCACGTGGAGCTGCTCTGTGCCACGGGAACCCATCGCCAGGCCACGGCCGACGAGATGGTCGAGCTGGTGGGATCCGACATCGCCGCCCGCTACGCCATCCATCAACACCGCGCCGACGACGACGATCACGTCGAGGTCGGCCTCGTCGACGGGACTCCCGTCAGGATCGATCGACGCTACGTCCAAGCCGACGTGCGGATCCTGACGGGGTTCGTCGAACCGCACTTCTTCGCCGGTTTCAGCGGTGGACCGAAGGGCGCCTGCCCGGGCCTGGCCGCCCTCGAGACCATCCTGGAGGCCCACAGCCCGAGCCGGATCGCCGACCCCCGCGCCACCTGGCTCGTCACCGAGGGGAACCCCGTCCACGACTTCGTGCGCGCCGCGGTGGCGCTGGCACCCCCGACGATCTCCCTCGACGTGGCCATCAACCAGCGCCGTGAGCTCACCGCCGTCTTCGCCGGCTGCCTGCCGGCGGGGCACGCCGCGGCCTGCCGGTTCGTCGAGCGGACGTCGGTGCAGTCGGTGGGAGCCCCCTTCGACGTCGTCCTCACCACCAACGGCGGCTACCCCCTCGACCGCAACCTGTACCAAGCGGTGAAGGGCATGGCGGCGGCCGAACGCGTGGTCCGGGCGGGGGGGACCATCGTGATGGCGGCCGAGTGTGCGGACGGCACGCCGGAGGGGGGCGCCTTCGCGCGCCTGTTGGCGGGCGCGCCGAACCCCGACGCGCTGGGCGGCGGGGACGGGCCCTCGGAGACGGACCGCTGGCAGGCCCAGGTCCTGGGCCGCGTCCTGCACCACGCCGAGGTGTGGCTCCACAGCCGGGGGTTGTCCGACGACGAGGTCCGCACCGCCTTCCTCCGACCGGTCGACGACGTGAGCGAGGCGGTGGCCGAGGCCCTCGACACCGCGGGTCGCGGCCTGGGCACGGGGCGCCGCCCCCGGCTCGGCGTCCTCCCCTTCGGACCGCTCACCGTCGCCTCGGCCACCTCGTCCTGAATCGGCCCGGGCCGTCTCCTGGATCGGCCCGGGCCGTGGCTGGCCCGCCACAGCGGATGCTTCCCTGCGAATGTCTGACGAATGCGTCAGGGATTAGCGTGTCGCTGCGATGCCGGCGACGGGGGACCAGCTCATCGGAGAAGGCGCGGCCGAGCTCTACGGGGGCGACGAGCCGCTGTTCAACTTCACCGTCCCCGACGAGCTGCTCCGGGAGGCGGTGAGCAAGAGCCGCCACAAAGACGCCGTGGCCGATGTCGCCCTCATGCCCGGCGTGGGCGAGGGCAAGCCCCCGCCGCTGCGGGGGATCCTGCGGGCCTCGGGGTACACGCCCCTGGTCCTGCTCACCCTGGCCGCCATCGTCCCCAACATGTTCGGGCAGGGCATCAACCTGGTGGGCAACAACCTCGAGAAGTCGTTCCACCTCAGTGACAGCGGACTGGGGGCGGTGGCCTTCGTGGCCTCGGTGGCCCAGCTGGTGTGGGCCGTCCCGCTCGGACTGTGGGCCGACAGAGGCAGCCGCAAGGTGGTCTCGGCTGTGGCCCTGCTCGTCTTCGCCGTGCTGGCGCCCCTCATGGCCCTGGCCCCCAACGTGTGGTGGTTCGTGATCCTCTACCTGCTGGCGTCGGTGGGCAGTGCGGTCAACAACACGGTGCACAACTCCTATCTCTCCGACGCCTACCCGACCGAGGCCCGCAGCCGGGTCTTCAGCTGGCATTACCTTCAAGACCCCATCGCCCAGACCCTGGGCATCCTCATCTTCGGAGCCGTCGTCGCCTACACCCACGACTGGCGGTGGGGACTCGTCCTCGGAGCCGCGGGCATCCCCATCGCGCTGTCACTGTTCACCATCCGCGAACCCGACAAGGGCACCAACGAGTCCAGCCACATCCTCAAAGCCGCCGGCATGGACGTCCAGGCCGAGCAGGAGCACACCCCACGCGTCCTGCTGGGCCCGGCCGTCACGCGTCTGTTGCGCATCCGCTCGCTGTACTACGAGCTGGTAGCGGTGGCGGTCCTGGGCTTCGCCGGTATCAGCGCGTCGCTGTTCGGCAACCTGTACTTCGTCCGGGTCTGGCACCTGAAGACCGCAGAGCGAAGCCACATCTACGCCATCATCGGGCTGGCCGCCTTCCTCGGGCTCCCTCTCGCCTACACGGTCGGCGACCGGCTGTTCCGGCGGGCCCCCCAAGCACCGCTCGTGCTGGCCGGGATCTGCATCACCGCATACGGAACGCTGTTCACAGCGTCGCTCTACATGCCCAAGCTCTGGCTCGTGGTGCTGTTCCAATTCCTCGCCAACGCCGCCGTGGCGCCCATCGCCATCGCCATCTTCCAGACGCTGGCCGCCACCGCCCCACCCGAGATGCGCTCCATCTGCTTCGCCATGTTCGGGGTGTACTCGGCCGTCTTCGGTGGCTTCGCGGGCGGCATCATCCTGGGTGCCATCAGCGACGCCAGCAACGTCACCACCGCGTTGACCTTCATCGGGCCCGTGTGCGCCCTGGGTGGGCTGCTGCTCGTCGTCGGCTCGCGTTTTGTCCGGCGCGACATCACCCTCGTCATCGAGGACGTCCTGGAACGCTACGCCGAGGGAAAGCGGCGTCAGTCGGGCGGCGAGATCCCGGCCCTGCAGATCCACAACATGGACTTCTTCTACGGGACCCAGCAAGTGCTCTTCGACGTCAACCTGGAAGTCCCCGAGGGCGACATCGTGGCTCTTCTGGGCACCAACGGCGCCGGGAAGAGCACCCTGCTCCGGGCCGTGGCCGGGCTCGACCACCCCCATCGCGGGGTGATCCGGATCTTCGGCTCCAACTGCACCTACCTCGAGCCTGAACAGATCATCGACCTCGGCGCCGCGCTGCTCGTGGGGGGGAAGATGACGTTCCCGGGCTTGACGGTCCGGGAGAACCTCCGCATCGGGGAGCACTCCTTCCGGCGCGACGCCTCCCGGGCCAAGATCGCCCTCGACGAGGCTGTGGGCCTGTTCCCCGAGCTCGAGCCCCGGCTCGACCAGCCTGCGGGCACGCTGTCGGGCGGCGAGCAGCAGATGTTGGCGCTGGCCCGGGTGAT
Organism: uncultured Acidimicrobiales bacterium; assembly: GCA_963848335.1. Lineage (GTDB taxonomy): Bacteria > Actinomycetota > Acidimicrobiia > Acidimicrobiales > UBA8190 > Chersky-840. The sequence continues at coordinate 42,104 of CAWKDD010000001.1, read as the reverse complement.
GATGACCAAGCCCCGGCTCCTCATGATCGACGAGCTCGCCTTCGGCCTCGCCCCCATGACCGTGGAGCGCCTTATGGACATCGTCCGTCGGGTGAACGCGGACGGGGCCACCGTGATCCTGGTGGAACAGAGCGTGAACCGGGCCATGACCCTGGCCGAGCACGCCTTCTTCCTCGAGCGCGGCGAGGTCCGCTTCGACGGCTCGATCTCCGAGCTGCTCGAGCGCGACGACCTGCTGCGTCCCGTCTTCCTCGGCGCCGTGAGCTCTGCCTTGGGCGACGGGTCCGGGAACGGGGCCCGGGCCGCGGCGGGCGGCACCGGGACGACTCCGGTCGGCCCGAGCCCCTCCGGGCCCGGCGCGTCGGGGCCCGGCGCGTCGGGGCCCGCCCCCGGGACCGACGGGCTGTGGCTGGGAGGGCCCACCCCGGGAAGCGGTCCCGGGCCGGCAGGACCAGGAGACAGCCCGTGACGGCGGTGTCGGTCCCGTCGTCGGTCGTGCTCGAGGGGGCCATCGTGGGGCTCAACTACGGGCTCCTGGCGGTGGGGCTGGTTCTGATCTACCGCACCAGCCGGGTGATCAACTTCGCCCAGGGTCAGCTCGGCGTGGTGGCGGCGGTCTTCATGGTGAAGCTCTACTACGACTTCGGGATCAACTACTGGGCCGCGCTCGTCGCCGCCCTGGGGGTGGCTGCAGGAGCCGGCGCGTTGTCCGAGCTCGTGCTGCGGCGCCTGTTCAACCGCCCCCGGGTCATGGTCATGGTGGCCACCATCGGGCTGTCCCAGGTCCTGTATCTGCTGACCCTGCTGCCCTTCATCCGGCCCAAGCAGCTCTTCCGCGCCTTCCCCGTACCGGTCCACTGGTCCTTCAACATCGGCACCACCATCTTCCCGCCCGGCGAGGTCATCACGCTCATCGCGGCGCCGGTGGTGGCGCTCGGTCTCGCCGCCTTCATCCGCTTCTCGCCGTGGGGACTGGCCATGCGGGCCTCGGCCGAGAACAGCGAGTCGGCCCGATTGTCGGGCGTGTGGGTCCGGCGCACCTCGACGGTGGCGTGGACCCTGGCCGGAGCGCTGTCGGCCGTCACCGCCATGCTCGCCTCCCCCACCCAGACCAGCACCCTGACCGAGGTCCTCTCCCCGGGGCTCCTTCTCCTGGCGCTGCTCGCCGCGCTGCTCGGTGCCATGATCAGCCTGCCCGTGGCCTTCGTGGCGGGCATCGGCGTCGGCATCGTGCAGGAACTGCTGCAGTGGAACATCAACAACGCGTCCTCGGGATCGGCCACGGTCGAGCTGATCCTCTTCGTCTTGCTGCAGCTGGCCCTGATCGTCCGGGCCGCGTCGTTGCAGAGGGGGTCGCGCACGGCGGAACGGACCTCGTGGACGTCGGGGACCCTCGCCTTCCGACAATCCGCAGCCGGGCTGCGCCGGCGCGTGGGGACGTCGGGGGTGCTCCTGACCGTGGTCGTCGCCGCGCTCTTGCCTCTCGTGCTGAGCGTGGATCGCACCTTCCTCATGTCCCAGATCTGCATCTACGCCGTCATCGCCCTGTCGCTGACGGTCCTCACCGGATGGGCGGGACAGGTCTCGCTGGGACAATTCGGGTTGGTCGCCGTCGGTGCGGACATCACGGCCCACCTCGGGGGCGGCGTCAACCTGGTGCTGCTGCTGCTCCTGGCCGGGGCGGCCACGGCCGTCGTGTCCGTGCTGGTCGGGCTCACGGCCCTGCGCATACGCGGCCTCTACCTCGCCGTCAGCACGCTCGGGTTCGCGCTCTTCATGCAGACGTCGGTGCTGGCCACGTCGTGCTGGACCGTTCCCTTGGTGCACCGGACCATCTGCTCGGGCCTTCCCGACCCCGAGTCCACCTTGATCTCGCGCCCTTCGCTGTTCGGGCTCGGCCTGACCTCGGAACGGGCCTTCGCCTGGTTCTCCCTGGCCGTGCTGGTCGTCTCGATCCTGATGATGCGGCTGTGGCGTGACCGCGGCATCGGCCGGCGCCTCATCTCGGTACGGGACAACGAGATCGCCGCCGGCGCGGCCGGGATCCCCGTGGTGCGCACCAAGCTCATGGCCTTCGCGTTGTCGGGGTTCATGGCCGGGTATGCGGGCGTGTGCCTGGCCTTCGCCACCGAGCGCTTCTCCACCGACACCTTCGACCCCACCATCTCGCTGTTGGTGGTGTCGATGGTGGTGATCGGAGGCCTGGACTCGGTCCCCGGTGCCGTGCTCGGTGCGCTCTACCTCGTGGGGCTGCCGGCCATCTTCGGGTCCACACCGTCCATCCAGATCCTCACCAGCGGGATCGGGCTCATGGCCTTCATCCTGTACCTGCCGGGAGGTATGGCCCAGGTCATGCACCAGCTCGGCGACCTCGCCACCGCCGGGGTCGAGCGCCTGCAGGCCCGGCGGCGCGGCGGCGCGCCCACCGACACCCCCCAGGCGGGCGCCGGATCCGATGGCACCGCCGGCACCTCGACCGACGCGGGAGCCGTGGCCGAGGCGATCTCGTGAGTCGCCGACGCGACGCCGCCGACCCCGACGACGTGGCCGGCACAGGCACGGAGGCCGGCGCCGGCACCGGCAGCGACACGGGGAGGGAGTCGAGGCCTCCCGACGAGGAGACCCCCAGGCAAGGCCCCGCCCACCTCGAGATACGGGACCTGGTCGTGTCCTTCGGGGGGTTGCGGGCCGTCGACCAGGTCAGCATGATCGTCGAACCGGGCACGATCGTCGGGCTCGTCGGGCCCAACGGGTCCGGCAAGACCACGCTCCTCGACACCGTCTCGGGCCTGGTGGCACCGACCGAGGGTTCGCTCCTGCTCGACGGCGAGGACCTCGGCGACTACATCCCCGAGGAGCGGGCCCGGCTCGGCATCGTGCGCTCGTTCCAGGATTGTCGGCTCTTCCCCGAGCTGTCGGTCGAGGACACCCTCCTGCTGTGCGAGGACGCCCGCCGGCCCGTGAGCGTCCTGTCCACGACCCTGCAGCTCCCGTGGGCCCGGCGCACCGAACGTGACAAGCGACGCGCCGTCGACCGGGTCATCGCGTCGTTCGGCCTCGAGCGATTTCGCTTTCACCTCACGGGGCACCTCTCGACGGGCACGCGCCGGGTCGTCGACCTGGCGTCGATCATCCTGGCCGGTCCCCGGCTCCTGCTGCTCGACGAGCCCACCGCCGGCATCGCCCAGCGCGAGGCCGAGGCGTTCATCCCCCTGCTGCAACGGCTGCAGGAGGTGACGGGGTCGACCATCCTTCTCGTCGAGCACGACGTCCCGCTCGTGTTCGAACTGTGCTCGACCGTGGTCGTCATGCAGACCGGGAACGTGGTGGTGTCGGGGACGCCCGAAGAGGTCCGCGAGGATCCCCGCGCTCTCGCCGCGTACCTCGGAGCGAGCGACGCCGCCCTGAACGTGACCGGTCCCACACGCACGGGGGCGAGCTCCAGCCCGGAAGCAGGCCCTGGTGCCGGTGCTGGTGCCGGTGCTGGTGCCGGTGCCGGTGGCGCACCCTGATGGGAGCGCGGGGGCCGCAAACCTCGCGATCAGACGACCGGGGCGGCCTCGGCAGCGGGCTTGAGGGGACGGGCCGGGCCGTAGGGACGGTCCCCGCGCAAGGTGACCCGGTGGGCGACGCGCAGGGCATCGCCGTAGTCGTCGAGCGCGTAGTGCAGGGTGGCCCGGTTGTCCCAGAAGGCCACGGCGCCCGCCTTCCAGCGGTAACGGCAGCTGAACTCGGGCCGCTGGCAGTGCCGGTAGAGCATGTCGAGCAACGCAGTGCTCTCCAGCGGTGAGACCCCCTCGAGAAATCGCGTGAATTGCGAATTGACGAAGAGGCCGTTGCGCCCCGTCTCGGGGTGGGTCCGCACCACGGGGTGCGACACGGGGAAGAGCTTGTCGTGGTGGCGGCCGTCCCACTCGTAACCGCCGTTGACCTCGACGTCGGCGGCGAACCACGGGTCGTGATGCCAGGCGATCAGCTGGTCGCACAGCGAGCGCACCGGAGCGGCGAGCGCGTCGTAGGCGGCCTGGAGGCTCACCCACATGGTGTCGCCCCCGACCGTGGGGGCCTCGCGCATGTGGAGGATCGATCCCAGAGGCGGGGTCTGCAGGAAGGTTATGTCGGTGTGCCACCACGAGGCGCGGTCCTCACGCCCGTCGATCGGCAGGACCTCGGGGTTCCCCTCGAGCGACGGGATCACCGGGTGTGCCGGAGTGACTTCGCCGAATTGCCGGGCGAAGTCGGCTTGGACATCGGGAGCGAGATCCTGGTCCGGGAAGAACAACACCAGATGACGGCACAGCGCGGCGCGCACCTCGGCGACGACCTCGTCGCCCAGAGGGTGACTGAGGTCGAGACCCCACACCTCGGCCCCGATGTTCGGGGAGACAGCCCTGATGTCGAGCCCTGTCGCCAACGTCACGGGTCCATCGTGCCCCAGCAGGCAGACGGCCACAACCCCCGCGCGGTTATGCGCCCGACCTGCCCGGTGAGCGGCTCCGGAGCCGCATATCGTGTGGCCACGACCCGGGGCCGACCGAGGACGGGCGGGGGGTCTAGGGGCGGTATCGGTGCCAGACGCGCCGGAGGGGCGCGCTAGGCACCCAGGGAACGGGGAGGGGCGACGATGGCGAGTTCTGGTTCCGGAGCGGCTCTGAGGCGGCAATGGCGACGCCTCCGGCGCCGGCCAGCCGGCGTGCAGGTCGTGGCGCTGGTGGTGGTCATCGCCGTGATCGGGGGAGCCGTCTACGGGATCACGGCGGCGTCGAAGAAGACGCCGTCGAACACCACCGCCTCGGGCACCACCGGCACGTCCGCCGACGGCACATCGGGCAACGACAACGGTCTGGGGCTGGGCAAGCCCAGCGGCATCGGGGTGGACCAGGCCTCCACGAGCACCCGGGGGGTGACCTCCGATTCGATCAACGTGGTCTTCCCGGTGTCGAACCTGACCTCGCTGGCGTCGAACTTCGGCTTCGCCGGGGACACCGAGTTCGGCGCCCAGAAGGCGGCCATCCACACCTACGTCAACGCCATCAACGACGCCGGGGGCATCAACGGGCGCAAGATCAATCCCATCATCGTGAACTTCGACCCCACCGACGAGGCGGGGATGCGGGCCCTGTGCAAGCAGTGGACCGAGGGCAGCCCGCCCGTGTTCGCCGTCCTCGACGGGTTGGGATCATGGACCGGCGACAACGAGCTGTGCATCACCCAAGAAGGCCACACCCCCTTCATCGGGCAATGGACGACGGTCACCAATTGGACCCAGGAAGGAGCGCCGTACCTGTGGTGGACGGGCCCCGACCAGTCCCAGATCCTCGCCACCGTGGTGTCGTGGGGGGTGAGCTCGGGCCTCCTGGACAGCTCGCACCGCGTCGGCATCGTCGCCGGTGACCGCACCAGCGACCAGGTGGCGCTCAACCAGTACCTCCTTCCCGACCTGGCCAAGGCCGGGATCACCAACCCGCTCGTCGAGACCCTGCCTTCGAACCCCGCCGACACCGCGGCCAGCAACTCGGCCGCGCCCCTGGTCGTCCAGCGGCTCAAGGCGCAGGGCGTGAAGTCGGTGATCCCCCTCATCCCCTTCAACTCGTTCTTCCCGTTCCTGTCCCAGGAGAACGGGCAGGACTACTACCCCAAGCTCCTCCTGTCGGACTACGAGTCCTCCATCGAGACGACCCTGGGGCTCATCCCCATCCCCTACGAGAAGGGCCTCGACCACCAGGAGGGGGTGACCGTCGAGACCCTGGGGGGGACCGACGCACCCATCCCCGAGAGCCAGGGCGGGTACAACCCCGCCGTCAACAGCTGCTACGACACCTGGAAGGCGCACAACAAGCCCACCTCGTCGGTGTCTCCCTACATCGAGGAGCAGGGTCCCATCGTGGGATGGTGCCAGGTCATCCGGCTCTTCGCCCTCGCCGCCCTCGGGGCGGGCCCCAACCTCGACCGCCGCACCTTCGTGCAGTCGATGTCGAGAATCCAGAACTTCCCCGGCACCTACTCGCCGACGCTGAGCTTCGGCCCGGACAAGTTCGCGGGGCCGACCGAGTACCAGGTCGTCGAGCTCTACAACAACAGCCCCCCGTCGCCGCTGTGCGTGCCCACCTACACGGGCAAGCCGCAGGGCACGTGCTGGCACGTGGTGCAGAGCTGGACTCCGCTGGCCCCGACCAGCTGACGTGCCCGCCGACGCACCCGTGACCGATGCACCTGGGGCCGGCGCACCACCCAGGTCGCCCTTCGGCCTGCCCGTCCCCGACCGGAATTACTCGCCCTGGTACTCGTGGATGGTGCGCCTGAGCCGGACGCGCCAGAGCGACCCCCTGCCCGTCGACACGGGGGGCTCTTCCTATGCCGAGGTGCTCGCCGACTGGCAGGTGCGGTGCCGCGCCCGTCTCGAGGCGCTGCTCGGGCCGGTGCCCGAACGCGTCCCGCTCCGGCTCGAGACGCTCGAGTCGGTGGAATGCGAGCACTACCGGCGCGACAAGGTGGTCTTCGACACCGAGGAGACGATGTCGGTACCGGCCTACCTCCTGGTGCCCCACGGTCGCGTGGGGACCGGTCCGGCCGTGCTCGCCGCCCATGGCCACGGGCCGGGGAAGTCCGAGGCGTGCGGGCTCGAACGCACCGGCACCCCCAACGCCGACTACGCGCACCAGCTCGCCCTGCGGGGATACGTCGTGCTCGCCCCCGACCTGCGCTGCTTCGGCGAGCGCCTCGACTGGAATCCCGAGGACCACTACGCGTGTGACACCAACCTCGTCCACGCCGTGATGGCAGGGTTCAACCCGCTCACGCAGAACCTCTGGGACCTGGCGCGGGCGCTCGACGTCCTGGAGGCCCATCCGCTGGTGGACCCGGGCCGCATCGGGATGGCGGGTCTGTCCTACGGCGGGACGGTGACGCTCTTCCTGGCCGCGTGGGACGAGCGGGTGGCCGCGGCGGTGGTGAGCGGGTACTTCTCGTCGTGGGCCGAATCGCACAAGATGCCGTGGAACATGTGCGGCTCCCAGGTCCTCCCCGGCATGCTCGGGGAGCTCGAGCACGTGGACCTGGGTGCGCTCGTGGCACCGCGACCGCTGCTCATCGAGTCCGGGACCGCCGACGACCTGTTCCCGGCGACGGTCGCTGCTGCCGAGGTGGAGAAGCTGCGGGCCGTCTACGCGTCGTTCGGGCGCCGCCGACCGCCTCGTCCACGACGTGTTCGAAGGGGTGCACGAGTGGCACGGTGTCGAGGCGTTCCCGTTCCTCGAGCGGTGGATCGGACCTGGCCAACCGGGCGGATATCGGTGAGGGTCTCTCGTCGGTGAGGTCGGCGGCGGCGCTCAGCCCGGAAGCTCCCAGTGGACCAGGTCGGTGCTCCTGGCGATCCCGATCTCGGCGTGTCCCCATCCGCCGAAGCTCGTGAGCTCGTCGCTGCCGGAGTAGGTGACGTAGTACTCGCCATCGGCGGCGTGCGCGTCGCACAGGAACACCGAGTTGGCGTGCTCGTAGCCCACGCTCGACAACCCGGGACCGGAGTCCCAGGCCTGCCCCGGGATCGCCAGCATCCGCCCCCCCGACCAGTGCAGCCACGAGGCGGGGTCGGTCGGGTCCCCCGACAATTCGAACATCCATGGTTGGTCGAAGGTGTTCGACGTCGCCACCAGCCGCCAGTGTCCCGACACCGCCACGAATTCGAGGTTCTCCACCGTGTCCCCGTCGACGACGATGTCGGGTCGGCCCACATACCTCCAGGGCCCGTCGAGCGAGCCGCTCGGCGACCATGCGATCTCGAAGTGCTGGGACGACGCGCCGTACTTGTATCCGAGCATGAGCCCGTGCCCGGTCCAGGCCACGGTGGGGTCGATCATCCGCTGCGCCGGTCCGGGATGGAGGCTGAGGGCCAGGGGACGGGGTGCGGACCACGTCTCGAGGTCCGTCGAGGTCCGGTAGTAGAGCTTCGACTGCCCGCCGCCGACGGAGCCGGGGTCGGAGTCGTAGGTGGCCACGAACATGCCTGCAGGACTGCGGACGATGTCGGGCGAGGCCACACCGAGGACGCCGGCCTGGGCGGGCCAGGGCGAGGGGGCCGACCACGTCACGAGGTCGGGGCTCGTGGCCGAGGCGATGTTCCAGTGCTCGGCGCCCGGGGTCGGGCCGGCGTTCGTCACGGAGCTGAAGAGCATGTGCCACATCCCGTCCGCCCACACCAGTGCCTGGTCCTTCACCCCCGCCATGGGCTCGCTCAGGATGGGGTTGCGCAGCTGCGTCCACGCCACCCGGGGGGCGGCACCTGAAGCGCCCACGACGCATTCGTGGTCCGCGCCCACGACCGGTGCCGCCGACCCCGTGCGTGGCGACCCCGTGCGTGGCGACCCCGGGCCGGCTCGAACCCCGGCGCAGCTCGCCAGGGCCAGCACGCTGATCACGACCGTGCCCGCCACGGTGGCGACCCTCACCCCCGGCACCGGGCTCACCACCCCAGGAGGGACGCCGACTCCGGTTCGAGATCCAGGGTCACGTTGCGCCTGGTGCGAAGGACCGAGGCGGGGCAGGCCGTCGACACCGGGCCGGTGAGGGCGGCCCGCACCGGCTCGGCTTTGCGCGCTTCGGGAACCACGGCCAGGACCGCACCGGCGCGCAGCAGCGTGGGGACGGTGGCCGTCAGAGCAAGGCTCGGCACCGCCTCGATGTCGGGGAAGTGCCCCTCGTGCACCTGCTGCAGCCGGCAGGCGCGGTCCAGCTCGACCACTTTCATGTCGAGGGGATCGTCGAAGTCGGCAACGGGGGGGTCGTTGAAGGCCAGGTGCCCGTTCTCCCCGATGCCCAGACAGCACAGGTCCAGAGGGTGATCACGAAGCAGCCTGGCGTACCGACCGCATTCGGCCTCGGGGTCGGCCAACCCGTCGATGTAGTGGGCCTGGCGGGGGTGGACGCGCGCCGTGATCCGCTCCCGGATCCATCGTTGGAAGCCGGCGGGGTGATCGGGCCCCACTCCGACGTACTCGTCCATGTGGAAGACCACCACGTCGGCCCACGGCACCCCGGGCGTGGCCGTGACGAGAGTCTCGACGAACTCCAGCTGAGAATTCCCTGTCGCGAACATGGCATTGGCGACGCCCTTGTCGGCCACCGCCTGCCGCAGCGCCTCGGCCGCGTCGTCGGCCACGGCACGGGCCAGAGCGCGGGCGTCGGGATGCACCCTGACTCGCAAGTCGTCGACGATCCGTTCAAAGCCTTCGGCCATGGGCGCACTGTAGGGGAGGTGGGCGCCTCGAACCGCTCCGCGGGGCACCGACGATCCCACGCGGGTATCGTCGCCCCGATGGGTGCAAAGATCACGTTCGTGGGTGGCGGAAGCACCCACTGGACACCGAAGCTGACGGTCGATTTCGCCAACACCCCGGCGCTGACCGACGCCGAGCTGGTCCTCTACGACGTGGACCCCGACTCGCTGCCGCCCGCGCTCAAGGTCGTGGAGCATGTGGCCGAGCGCAGGGGGATCCCGCTCTCCGCACGCGCCACCACCGACATCGACGACGCGCTGGGCGGGGCCGAATTCGTGATCGCCGCCTTTTCGGTGGGCGGGTTCGCGAGTATGCGCCACGACATCGAGATCCCGGCCCGCTACGGGATCCGCCAGACCGTGGGTGACAGCGTCGGGCCCGGAGGCATCTCCCGGTCACTTCGCAGTGTGCCGGTCATCCTCGAGGTGGCCCGGGCCATGGAGCGCCGGTGCCCCGAAGCGCTCCTCGTCAACGTGAGCAACCCCCTCACTGCCCTGTGTCGTGCCGTGACGCGGGAGACCCCGATCAAGACCATCGGCCTGTGCGCGGAGATCGTGGGGCTCAAGTTCGTCCTCAGCCTCCTCCTGGACGCCGACTTCACGAAGATCGACCCCGTCGTGGCCGGCGTGAACCACCTTCCCCTCGTGACCTCGCTCCGCATGGGAGACGGCGACGGGTTCGCCATGCTGCGCCAGGCCCTTTCCGGCGACGGCATCGACCTCGCCGGGCCGTTGTGGATGGACCCTCCCCACGCCATGCACTACCAGAAGACTGATCCCGAGCGGGGGTGGACGAAGGCCGACGTCGTGGCGAACAACAGGGTCAAGTTCGAGCTCTTCGACCGCTTCGGCGTCCTACCCGGTTCGTCGGACACCCATGTGGTCGAGTTCTTCGCCGGGTTCGTGACCGCCGCGTCCGACTACGGGCGGGATTGGCGGGTCCATCACTACGGCATGCACGGCCACCAGTCCGACAAGGCCGACGACGATGCCGAGATGGCCGATCTCCTGGTGGCCGAGAACATCCCGACCTGGCCCTCGGGAGAATTCGTGGCCTCGCTGCTCGAGGGCCTCGTCACCGGAGAGGACCGCGCCATCCCCGGGAACATCCCCAACGCCGGCCAGGTCGAGAACCTGCCACCCGACGTCGTCGTCGAGTGCATGGTGGTTGCCGGCGCCCACGGCATCGCGCCCCGGGACCGGGCCACGGTGCCTTCGTTCCTGGGCGAGCATCTGCGTCGGGTCGTCAGCTCGCAGGAGTTGACGGTGCAGGCCGCCATCTCGGGGGACCCGACAACCGCCCTGGCCGCCATGCTCGCCGATCCCATGGCCGGATCACTCCCCTACGAGCACGTGGTCACCATGACCGACGAGCTCCTGGCGGCCACGGGGCCGTGGCTCCCGCAGTTCGCCCACCACGGTTAGGGATCTGCTCCGATCGGCGCTGCACCGAGACCCGGCGCCGAGCTCGGCGCCGACGTCAGCGCCGGTGCTTCGTGGCCGCCTTGGCGACGTAGGTGTAGGAGCCGGCCACACTCTCTCCTGCCGGCGAGACGATCCTGACGACGACGGTGCCGGCCGCTGCCGCCGGCGAGTCGACCACGACCTTCTTGTCCGACTTCGGCACGACGTTCGTCCCCTCGCGCCCGCCGAACAGCACGGCCGTCACGCCCGACAGGCCGGTGCCGACGATGCTCACCTTCCGGCCGCCGGTGGTGGGTCCCGAAGCCGGCTTGACCGCGGTCACCGAGGGCACGTCTGATGCCGTCGGGACAGTGCCCGCCATCTCCCGGATGACGTCGTTTCCGTTGTCGGCGAGCAGGATCTTCCCCGAGGGACCCACACTGACACCGGCCGGGGCGTTGAGCGCAGCGGCCGTGGCCGGCCCGCCGTTCCCGGAGTACTTGGCCGCTCCCGTCCCGGCGATGGTGTAGATGTCACCCGCCTTGACCGTCATCCCGTCGTACTTCCCCTTGGCCGCGGCCACGAACCGAATCCTGTTGTTGAGCGAGTCGCTGATGAAGAGGTTGCCCGCGCTGTCGACGGCCACGCCTTGGGGCGAGTCGAGCTCGGCCTTGAGGGCCGACTTCTTGTCGCCTTTGAAGCCTCCGTTGGGGTTCCCGTTCCCCGCCACGGTGTAGATGTCGCCGACCTTGAGGGCATGGCCCAGGTAGGTCCCGTTCGATGCAGCCACCAGACGCACCACGTTGTTGTCGACGTCGGAGAGCACGACGTCCCCCCTCGGGTCCACAGCCACCCCGTTGAAGGTGTCCATGGCCAGCGCGGCGTCGACCGCCCGGCCACCGTCGCCCGAGTACCCGTAGTTGCCGTTGCCCGCGATGATGTAGATGTCCCCGGCCGTCATGGCCTGCCCGAAGTAGACGCCGGTCTGCGCCGGGAGGAAGCGCAGGTCGTCGTCTCCGGTGTCGGCGATCACCAGGTTGCCGTGGGCGTCGAAGGCGAGGCCGTCGGGCTCCTGAAGGCCCGCCGACGACGCCTGCTCGCCGTTGGACACCGACCCCCCCTCTCCGGCGAGCGTGAACATCCTGCCCGCGCTGAGCGCCACCCCGAAGCGCGGGCCGCTCGTCCCGGCCAGGACCCGGACGGCGTTGTTCCCCGAGTCGGTGAAGGCGATGTCCCCTTCGGAGTCGATGGCGACCCCGTTGGGGTCGCTGAACTCGACCGTGGTAGGAGCTGCGATGGTACCCCACGGCCCGTCACCGCCGGCAGGGTTGCCGTCGCCCGCCACGTTGTAGGTGTGGCCGGCGAGCATGGCATGGCCGTAGAACGTGCCGTTGGACGCCGCCACCACACTGATGACGTTGTAGTTCTGGTCGGCGAAGACCACGTTGCCGTGGGCGTCGAAGACGGCGTCCAGCGGTGACCCCAGGGCTGCGGTGACGCTCACGACGCCGTTGGTGGGCGCTTTGGTCCCTCCGCCCGCGACGGTGGTGATGGCGGCTCCCCCGGTGGCGGTGGCGGCCCCGGCCGCGCTCGACGAGAGCATGCCGACCGTGGTGAAGCCGGCCACGACGGCGCACGCCACGGAGACGGCCGACACCGCCCTGGCACGATGCACGAGCACTGAATGGCGGTGGAGTCGTCGTAATTTCACGCTGGGCACTCGACCGCGCGCTGAGGGTAACGGCGAGACGCCGCCGAACCGACCTCGATACCCATGGGCCTCGACCCCCACAACCACCCCAACCGGGCCGATGTTCTTGCGACCCGGGAACGTCCCTGGACCAGCTGGTGACGTCCAGGTCAGATGGTATACGCGCCACCGCGCCGGCACACGCCGACAGCCTCACGGACCTTGGGGCGCTGAGGTTCCGGTTGGCGCGGCCACGGGACAAAGCCACCCGGCCACTGAACGAGTGTGGTCTGTCCCGCCAGCCCGACCATCCGCGACGACCGACTGGCACCGACGGATCGGAGTGGCACGGCGCGCTCGAGTCCTCGTCCTTCTGCCATTCCTCTCGCCGCGCGCCGTTCCCGGTTCGTCGACGGTCGGCACCGGGCTTCGCTCCGCACGGTGCCCGTCCTCAGATCCGGTCGACGTTCTTCGTCCACGTCTCCTTCGACTTCGTCCCGGTCTTCTTCGACACAGAGTCCGCTGCCTTCCTCGATCCTGCGCTGGCGGTCGATGGGCAGAGGTGGTTGCCTTGTGCCATGCGAAACGCCACGAGTCGACTCGGGATGACCCTGGGATCAGTGCTGGTGAGCTGTGTCTTGGTCATCCCCGCCATCGGGCTGGTCACCGCCACGGCCGCCTCGGCGACGACCTATCCCGACATCGCCGCCGAGCCGGTGCCGTTCGGAGACGCAGGCTTCTTCGGGTCCATGGCCGGAGTGCAGCTCAATGCCCCTGTGGTCGGCATGGCGTCGACACCCGACGCCAAGGGCTACTGGCTCGTGGCCGGTGACGGCGGGGTGTTCAGCTTCGGCGACGCCGGGAACTTCGGCTCGGCGGGGGCAGAGCCGTTGAGCGCGCCGGTGGTGGGTATGGCCGCCACCCCGTCGGGGCAGGGCTACTGGCTCGTCGCCGCGGACGGAGGGGTGTTCACCTACGGCGACGCCGATTTCTTCGGGTCGATGGGAGGCAAGCACCTCGCCGCGCCCATCGTGGGCATCGCCGCCACCCCCACGGGACGGGGGTACTGGCTCGTCGCCGCGGACGGCGGGGTGTTCAGCTTCGGCGACGCCACCTACTCGGGGTCGACGGGGGCCATCCGTCTCGCCGCCCCCATGGTGGGCATGGCCCCCACCCCGTCGGGACACGGCTACTGGCTCGTCGCCGCGGACGGAGGGGTGTTCGCCTACGGCGATGCCACCTACTCGGGGTCGACGGGGGCCATCCGTCTCGCCGCCCCCATGGTGGGCATGGCCCCCACCCCGTCGGGACACGGCTACTGGCTCGTGGGTTCCGACGGCGGGGTGTTCAGCTTCGGCGACGCCGGTTTCTTCGGGTCCATGGGCGCCCAGGCGCTCACGAACCCCATCACCGCCGTGGCGGCCACGCCCGACGGCGGCGGCTATTGGCTCCTGCCCACCATCCCGGGCGCCTCGGCGACCCTCAAACCCGGATCGAGCGGCCCTGCCGTGCTGGCGCTCCAGCAACGGCTGTCCGCGCTCGGCTACTGGCTCGGGACTCCGGACGGCACCTACGGCGACGCCACCGAGCAGGCGGTCTGGGCCCTTCAGAAGGCGGCGGGTATCAGCCGGAGTGGTGACGTCGATCCTGCTACCCAGGCAGCACTGGCAGAAGGAGTCCTACCTCATCCCCGCAGCACAGCCGGCTACGTGATCGAGATCGATCTCCAGGACGACCTCTTGATGATCGTGACCAACGGGAAGATCGACTACGTGCTCAACACCTCCACCGGTGGTGGCTACACCTATACCGAGGACGGGGTGACATCGGTGGCCGACACCCCCACCGGGCAGTTCCAGATCTACCGCCAGGTGAACGGTTTGGTGGTCGACTCGCTCGGATCGCTGTGGCGCCCCAAGTTCTTCGACGCCGGCTTCGCCATCCACGGTGACACGTCGGTACCGCCCTACCCCGTGTCCCACGGCTGCGCCCGGATCAGCAACGAGGCCATCAACTGGGTGTGGGCGAACAACATCGCACCGATCGGGACGTCGGTCTGGGTCTACTGATCACGGTGTCGACGTCGAGGTCCCCTGCGGTGCTCTTCGCCGGGGTCGCCACCGCGGAGCTCGAAGCGGCGATGCCGTGGTACGAGGCGCTACTGGGGCGACCGGCCGACATCGTCGTCAACGTCGACGAAGTCATGTGGCGCATCTGCGAGGGCGGCTGGCTCTATCTCGTCCGAGACGCCGGTCGCGCCGGGCACGGGTTGGTGACCGTGGCCGTGGCCGACCTCGACCGAGCTCTCGCCGACATCACCGAACGGGGCCTGGACGTGCCCGCCATCGAGACCATCGAGGGAGCCGGGCGCAAAGCCTCGTTCGGCGATCCGGAAAGGAACACCATCGCCCTCATCGAGGTCTTTTCCCAGGACCGCACCTCCGGCATGGCCGGCACCGCGAGGCGGGCGGTTACAGGTTGAAGGCCGAGACCATGCTGTTGGCAGAGGCGGCCTGGCCCAGATGGGGCAGACCCAGCAGCTCCTCGGTGGTGAGCAGGAGTGAGTAGTGGTTGAACAGCACCCCGGATTGCGTCCCCGCATGGGTGCTGGGGCTCGCCACGATGGTGGCGACGTGGCATCCGACGTCCGAGGTGTTGGTGGCGCAATTGTCGCTCGAGCCGCCTTCACCCTCGTCCCACGTCACGAACACCACGACCTGACCGGCCCGGTACTCGGAGCTCGAGAAGATGGCCGGCAGGTTCTGGCTCAGCCAGGTGTCGCCCTGCGCTGTGGAGCCGTCGTGCATGTCGTCGATGAGGTTGGGAGTGATGAACGCGAACGCGGGCAGGCTGTTGGTCCTCAGGTCTTGGGAGAGCTGAGTGTAGGGGACGTCGAAACTGACCTTGGCGCCGTGACGTGTTGCACGCTTGGGCTTACAGAAGGCGAGGGTGCGGTAGTAGGGGGGAGGATCGTGCCGGATCGCGTACTCGCCCGAGTTGCGGCGGTCGCAGTCCTTGGGCATGGACTCCTCGTATGCCTTCCAGCTCTCCCCCTGCCCGAAGATGCTCGGCGCCGTGGTCGAGCAGCTCCGTGACACGTTGCAGTCGCTCGTGAAGGGGCTGAGCGAGCCCAGCGACAGGCCCGAGGTCGCGGCGATGTAGTTCGGCAGGCTGGGGTGGCTGATGTTGTGGTAGTTCGTGGCCAGGCCGCATGAACTGGCCAGGCTGTTGATATAGGGCGCCTGCCCGGAGCCGATGATGGTGGATTCGCTGTGGTTCTCCATCCACACCCAGATCACGTGCTCGTAGTGGGTCGACGCCGGCGACATGGTCCCGCACGTCGCCCCTGACGCGGAGGCGACTGGCCCTGTGCCGCCGGTGACGGGCAGAGCCAGACCGGCGACGATCAGCATCGGGACGACGATCACGGTGGCTCGTTTCGTGAGCCTTCCTGACTCCAGCACCTTCCGCACCTGAGCTTTGCCCCCCCGGCCCGTTGGAACGGACCTCCATCCCCCAGTCAGTCTCGTGCCACGGGCCGATCGATGTCAACGGAACCCGAAGCCCGGCCCGTTCGAGGCCGCTCAAGGCCTCCCCGTGCCGGCCGGGCCGCCGGATCCCTGCGGCGCCTGGTCCCTAGGGCGTCAGCGTGAATGCGTATACGCGGTTGGCAGAGGCGGCCAGGAGAAGCCCATCTCCCACCGAAGGGGTCGGGAAGTGGTTGGCGACCGCACCGATCTTGAGTTGCACCGTGGTCGTGCCCGTCAGCGGGTTCAGCCCGTACAGGCGCCCGCTGCGATCGATGGTCCACACGAGGCCATCAGCCACGATGGGCGGACCCGACGCGCTGGACGTGGTCCACTGCACGGTCAGCGCCGGCGGGGATGCCTGCACTTTCATCGCCATGACCCCGTTCAAGCAGGGGAGGTAGACGACCTGCCCGACGAACGCATCGCCACCGTCGACGTCGGCGCCGCAGACCGACCCCAGTTCGGTCAGTTGTCCCCCCACCCCTCCGAGTGCGGACTGATCGAGAAGGTAGGCCGTCTGCGACTTCCCGATCTGGAGCACCAAACCGTCGGGCAGGATCGCCGGGGCCGAGGAGCCGAGGTCGAAGTCGCTGGCGTTGTCGGTCGCCCATGTCGAGGGGGCAAAGAACTGCAGTGGTTCGAGCGTCGGGGAGAGCTCAATGACCGAGTCGCCGTAGTCGGGAGAGGGTCCCGAGGTGTTCGACCCGTTGCCCGAGGCCACCCAGATGTTCCCGGAGCTGTCGACGACGGGCGCCGCTCCTCCCATCCAGATCGCTCCCTGGTTGTTGCCCGGGCTCGGGTCGACCGCGAAGGTGCGGAGTGCGCCGCCCGCCTCGGGGACCGCCACCACGCGCCCGTGGTACGTCGAGCAGTCCCCTGCATTGCCCC
This sequence comes from uncultured Acidimicrobiales bacterium, assembly GCA_963848335.1. Taxonomy (GTDB): domain Bacteria; phylum Actinomycetota; class Acidimicrobiia; order Acidimicrobiales; family UBA8190; genus Chersky-840. Next base: position 25,321 of record CAWKDD010000001.1, on the reverse strand, counting down.
CCGAGGCGATGATCACCTGGCCATCGTCCAAGGTGAGAGCCGCCCGTTGGAGTTGGGCCGCAGGGGTCGAACCGGGCGGGTCGACGATCTCGTCGAGGAGGACCTTTCCGGAGGACAAGGCCAGACCGACGAGGTGGTGGGAGATCGTCCCTCGGGCGCGCTCGTCGGCGACGACGAACACCTCCGACCGTGTGGGGTCGATGACCGGCGTCGAGGTGATCCCCACCTTCGGGCGGATGTCGCCACAGGGCAACGAGTGGGCGGACACGGGTACCCCGACCTGTGTCGACCACAGGATCTTGCCCCCACCCGTGGCGTTCAAGGCGTACACCTTGTCGGTCTCGGTGGCCACGATCACCTCGTTGCCCACCACCAGGGGCTCACCGAAGATCTGACCCCGAAGGGCGGGCGACGTCCAGGCTTTCGTCGCACCGTGGAACGACGACGACCCTGCCGCGGCACCCGATCCGCTGGGATTGCCGTGATAGACGAGCCAGTTCGACCCCGAACCACCACCGGCGAAAGCGGCAGCCGGTGCGATCCCCGTCGCGATGACTGTCGACGCCAGCCCCAAGGCCAGGGCCAATCCGAGGCGCCGGGCCGGGGCACATGCCGCCGGACCGGGGCTAAGGGCGGAGAATCGCATCACATCGTCCCCCTCTGTCGATCTCGCCACCCGGTCGACGCCCCCGGGCCGGCTGACCGCATCACGGTAGCCCAGGGACGATCCGCCGCCACCGAGGACGACGCGAATACGGAGCGCGTGTTCCGCTTATAGTGGAGCGCCCGAACGGTGGGTCCGTCCACCTGTCGATGTGCACGTGCCGATGAACCAAGGGACTTCATGACCAGATCGCTCGAACGGGCGAGCTACAGGGCCACCTTCGCCGTGCTGCTGCTCGGCGTGTCGGCCTACGCGCTCCTCCAGTCGCTCGTGCTGCCGGTGCTTCCGACGATCCAACACGACCTGCACACATCCCAGAGCGCCGTGACCTGGGTGCTGACCGCCTACCTCTTGTCCGCTTCGGTCTTCACGCCCATTCTCGGGCGGGTGGGAGACATGGTCGGCAAGGAGCGCATGCTCGTGGTCACGCTCGCCGCCCTGGCACTCGGTTCGGTCGTGGCAGGGCTGTCCCAATCGATCGGACTGCTGATCCTGGGCCGCGTGGTCCAGGGCATCGGAGGTGCGGTCCTCCCTCTGTCGTTCGGGATCATCCGAGACGAGTTCCCGCCGGCCAGGGTGGCCACCGGGGTCGGGGTCGTGGCCGCCATGGCCGCCGTCGGGGGCGGTGCGGGCATCGTCCTGGCTGGACCGATCGTCAGCCATCTCGACTACCACTGGCTGTTCTGGATCCCGTTGGTGATCACCGTGATCGCGGCGGTCTGCGCTCACCTGCTGGTTCCCGAGTCGCCGGTGCGCACCCCGGGACGAATCAGCTGGTTGGCGGCGGTCTTGCTCTCGGGCTGGCTGGTCGTCCTTCTCGTCGGTGTCAGCGAGGCCCCCACATGGGGATGGGCGTCGGGCAAGGTCATCGGGCTGATCGCTGCGGCGGTGGTGATCGGGGTGGCGTGGATCCTCGTGGAATCCCGAGCGCGGCAGCCTCTCATCGACATGAAGATGATGCGGGCCGCGGCGGTGTGGACCAACAATCTGGTCGCCTTCCTCTTCGGTATCGGCATGTACTCGGTGATGGCCTTTCTTCCCGAATTCCTGCAGACGCCGAGATCGGCGGGTTACGGATTCGGAGCCGACATCATCCAGTCGGGCCTCTTCCTGCTGCCCCTGACCGTGACGATGTTCTTCTTCGGGCTGTTGTCCGGCCGGATCGCGGCCGCCATCGGATCCAAGTCGGCAGTGATCATCGGGTCGATCGTGTCGTCCGGTTCGTATCTCATCCTGGCCTTCGCCCATACCCAGGAGTGGGAGATCTACACGGCCAGCACCCTGCTCGGGGTGGGCCTGGGACTCGCCTTCTCCGCCATGTCCAACCTCATCGTCCAGGCCGTGCCCTCGGGCCAGACCGGGGTCGCCAGCGGCATGAACGCCAACATCCGGACCATCGGTGGTGCCATCGGCGCAGCTGTCATGTCGAGCATCGTCACGTCGGGTCTGCGCGCCGACGGGCTTCCGGCGGCCTCGGGGTACACGAAGGGCTTCGCCTTCCTGGCCGCCATGACGGTGGTGGCGGTCGTCGCCGCCGCCTTCATCCCGTCGTCCACCTCAGCCAGAGCCGACGCCGACCACGAGCCCCATCTGCAGAACGCAGAACTGGCCCTGCTGGCAGGTGGGACGATCACCGAGGGTTGAGGGAGCGATGAACCCGACAGGAAGTGCGCTCGTCACCGGCGCCAGCCGCGGCATCGGGAGAGCGGTCGCCATCGAGCTGGCGGATCGAGGCTTCGACACGGTGGCCACCATGCGCGACCCGTCTGCCGGCGACGACCTCCCCGGCGCAACGAGCGGCCGGCTCGAGGTCGCTGTACTGGACGTCACCGATCATGGGACCTACGAACTGCCCGGTGATCTCCGGGTACTGGTGAACAACGCCGGCATCGATACGGACTATCTACCCGTCGAGCACGGCGACCTGGAGGACTGGAGGAAGCTGTTCGAAACGAACGTCCTCGGCACGGTCGGTCTCACCATGGCCGCCATCCCGACGCTGCGCGCCAATCAGCCATCGGTGGTGTGCAACGTCACGTCGTCGTCGATCCTCGCCAGTGTGCCCTTCTACTCCGCATATCGAGCCACCAAGGCCGCCGTCTCCGCGTTCGGGGACAGCCTCCGGGTGGAGGTGGCGCCGTCGGGGATACGGGTGGTGGAGATCATGCCGGGCCCCATCGACACCGACATGTTCAAACTGAGTACGGGCGAGCCGTCCGCGACTCGGTTCGGGCGCTACCGGCCCATGGCCGAGGTGGCCGCCACGTTGCGCAAAGAGGCCGCCGACCCCATGGTGGTGGCACCGAGGGAGGCGGCGGTCCGGATCGTGGATGCGATCCTCGACGACGCCGGGCCCATGCGCTACGGGTGTGACCCGCTGTCCATGGGGCTCTTGGAACTGTGGCGCCGGTCCGACGACGAGACCATGTTCACGCTGACAGGCCGATCCCTCCTCGAGGGAATCGGGCCCGACCGCGATCGCGGCCCCGGTCCCGGGGCGTGACCCGGGGTCGGCGCCCAACGCCGGGGTCAGCTGCCCGCACCTTCGAAGAGTGCCGTGAGATCCAGTGAGGGAACATGCTGGCTGGTGGCGATGGACACCCAGACCCGCGCCAGGGTGTCCTTCCCCGCTCCGAGGACCGTACCGATGAGCCCGGCGGACTCGGCGAGCTCCTCAGGGGGAACCCGAGGGATGACCACTCGCCAGATCGCCTCCTCCAACACGTTGAAGGCGGTCTGCACCTCCCCGATGTCGAACCCGGCGCTGAAGCGCTCTTCGGCGACGTGTTCGACGTACCGGGACATGGGTCCGAGGGTCCGCTCGTTCAGGCATTCGACGACCAGGCCGAACAGGTCCGCCAGGCGGCGGTTGGAGGTCTCGGAGCCCGAAGCCTCGTAGTGCGCGAGGTGCGCACGCCGCAAAGCCTCGGACGCGTCGTACAAGACCTCGTCCCGGGCTTCGTCGAGGGCGCCCACCAGATCCATGTGAAACCTCGTTTCCGGGTCGGTGACGCCAAAGCGCGCCGCTCGTGTCGGTCGGGCCCGTCATGGCCTCGGCCGCCACGCTACCCCCCTCACCCGGCAGGGTCACCGTGCCAGGGCCTCGAGCTCGCCCACGAGATCGGTGGTTCCGGACTCGTCGGCGATGGCTGCGGCCAGGCGCGAGGCATTGGCGCGCATGCGGGCGTCGCCGAGCACCGACTGCACCGCCGTCCGGATCTTGGCCGGCGACGCGTTAGGCGACAGCCGGACCCCGGCGCCGTGGTATACGACGCGTGCCGCGGTGTCGTTCTGGTCGCGACCCATCGGGATGCACACCATGGGCACTCCGGCCGCCAGGGTCTTCATCGTGGTGCCGTGCCCACAGTGGGACACGGCGACCGAAGCCTCGGCGAGGATCCGTGTGTGGGGGGCGGAGCCGACGACGACGACGTTGTGGTGCGAGCGGACTTCGTCGGCGCCGAGCATCTGGCCCACGGTCACGACAGCCCGCACCGGGAGTGTGGACAGTGCCTCGACGACTCGGCGCAGGACGGGTCCCTGGTTCTGGTAGGTAGAGCTGAAGCCGACCAGCACGACGGGGCGTCGGTCGGTGGCGTCCCACGGAGAGGTCCACGGTTGTGCCCATCCAGGATCGTCCAGGATCGGACCGACATAGCGGACGTTGGCCGGCACCAGGGGAGCGGCGTAGTCGAATGTCGGGCTGGTCAACACCATGATGCGGTCGACGTCCAGGGCCTGGTCGTAGAACGAGGACAGGGGGGCCAACCCGTGCGCGGCGCGAGCCGCGTTCACCGGAGCCAGGCCGGCGCGAAACAGACGGTTGACCACCGCCAGCATGGCCGCGTCGCGCGCCCGGCCGAGGACCGTCTTGGCGGGCGCGAAGCCGGGCCCCATCGGCGGGGTGCCGCGTGAAGGCATGATCCAGATGTTCGGCACGAGCAGCGCCACGGGCAACGACGCCCCCTGCGCGGCGATGATCGACCCGAACAGGAAGGCATCGGGCACGACGACGTCGGGACCGAAGCTGTCGATCGTCTCTGCGGTGTCCGCCGCGAATTCGGCAGCCGGCCCGGCGATGAACCGGTCGCGGGCCCGGCCCAACATGACCAGCGGGTTCTTGGTCTCCCAGTCCTTGATTAGGTCCTCGGAAGGATCGAGGGAGACGCGGTGCGGTGCGCGTCGCCACGGAGTAAACGCGCAGCCCACGGCTTCCGCCGCGCCCTGCACGGTCGGGTCGGCCAGCACGTGCACTGTGTGGCCGGCCTCGATCATCCTCTGGGCCACGCCCAGCTCGGGTGGGATGTTCCCACCTCCGTCCCACAGTGGCATCAAGAAGCGGCGTGACCGTACGTGCGCCATGGTGTCTCTCGTCCCCGCCCCGTCCCGGTCGTCCCGCCCGGCGTCGTTCACTGGTCCACCCCGGGTCGAGAACCTACCCGAGCGTCCCGGTCCGTGCCGGAACGCCGATACGGGCGCGAGGAGTGGGCACCCGGGGACCTTCAGCGAAGAGATCTACGCCTGTAGAGATGAACCGCCAGCAATGCGAACAATGCGATCAATCCGATCGACCACATGACCGTCGCCAATTCCATGGCAATGACCTCGGTGAGAAGGTCGGCGCTGTATTGGCACGTGGGGGTAAGGAGTATCTCTCGGACCTCATGCTCGATGCCGTCGAGAGTGAGGGCGACGTCGCCGGGCCGAGCGGTGACTGGAAGGATGACCTCGCCCGGATCGCCCGTCAGGAGCGTTCCTCGTTGCTGCTCCATCGCTGGAAACTCGATTCATGGCGGGCTGGCCGTCGCTCGGACCGAACGGGCTCCTGAAGGTCGAGCTCTCGTTGGCATGTCTCGACGGCCTTGGCATCGAGATGCGAGCCACCCTCCACATCCTCATGACCGTCCTGAACTACGTAACCGGCTCGGTCCTCAACGAATTGCGGGAGATCCATGTCGAGCAGGAGCGGGCCGGGACAGGACGCAGCCAGGACGAGATCGAGGCAGGCATGGTGGAGTGGAGGGCGAGCCTCCGACGATCGGGTCTCTTCGCGGGCGTTCTCGGGGTCTTCGACGAAGGGATCGACCCCGACGCGGCCGAGACGAGAGACGAACGGTTCGAGTTCGGCCTCGGTTGTGTGCTGGACGGTATTGCCGCCAGGCTCCCTTTGCTCCCAAGGAATCCATAACCACCCAACCCGGTCGCAAGGTGGTGGTGACCTCCGAAGGCGATCTCGGTGGACGGCCTACACCATGGCCGCAAGCGCCTCGGCCCAATCATCAGCGCGTGTCCTCAACAGATTGACATCGAGATTGCCGCCGAGGGCGTTGAAGGCGATGACGCCGGAGAACCCGTCGTCTCCCGAGAAGAGGTCAGCAACATCCCACCAGAGGTGATGCACGTAGGTGGGCACGAGTTCACGGTAGGCATCGAGGAAGCGGTCGGCTTCCGCCACGCCGTCGACGAGGGCAAGGTTGCTCCGCGTGTGGGCTACATCCACTCCACGTGGCCCGCGACACGAGAAGGGCCAGTCGACAACACCGCTGAGGCAATCACCGCGCCACAGGAGATTAGCTGGGTGGTAGTCACGATGCAGGAAGACGTCTTGAGCCTCGGGCTGTGCACCTCGGACAACTTCGATCAGCTTCGCCCAAGCGCCCGGGCTCCTGGTCCAGGCAGGGACCGCGATCTTCTCGGCGTCGAACCAGTGGTGATACCGAGGGAGGTCGCTCGGGGCAGCGCTGGCATGCAGATGAGCTAAAGGCGATGCCACGCGTCGTGGGTCGAGGGCATGGATGACTGGCGTGCCGGGGAGGAAGGTCATCACGAGGCTGGGGCGACCCGCGTGCGCCCCGTCGGCGTCGAAGACAATGGGCTCGGGCACCACGGTGCCCAGGACCGAGCGCGCCGCAGTCAGCGCAATGGCCTCGTACTCGACCACCCTGGGAAGCACGTCGATGATTTCGTTGGTCTCATATCGTCTGAGCACGAGCGGCTTGTCATCGGCCACGATGAGCCACAAGTCAGAGGTGGTGCCGAAGGTCAGAGATCGAGTGTCGCGCACGTGACGCGCCCCGAGCGCCTCCATTGCCCACGCTCGCGCCACCTCGTCCATCACCGCAGCCTACGAACCTTTTGAGGTCCGCCCTGGGGAAGGGCCACCCGTCCGAACGTTTAGACATACCGGTAAGTACCCCGGCTCCAGGAGACGCAAAATGAAGGTCGGGCCGCCGAAACATTGTTGTCCCACCAAGGTACTCGCTGCCTTCCGGGTGCCTCATGAGTCTCCCGATGTGGCGCACGTTGAATCTCATGCTGTCTCATTCGCTTCACGGCGCCCGAGACCGCGGATCCCGGTCGCCATGTGTATTCAACTGGGACCGAGCGAAAAGAGCCGTTCCGGATCGGCATCTGACGGGCGCAGTAGGTCGATCGGTACTCGGGGGACCCGATCGGCCTCTCGGCCTCGGCCCCCACTCTTGGTGTCTCCGGCCCCGCTGAGAGGCCAGGCGACTAAGGGCTCTCGAATGGGCAACAATCTCTGGCGTGAGTCGCTCGTCTACCTTTGACCCCATGGCCGACAGCCTGCTCGCTGGCGCGCACCAGTGGCAGAGCGAAGGCTGGGCCCTCGTTGACGGCCTGGTCCCTGGGCGCGATGTCGATGCGGTAGCTGGCGACCTGGACCGCCTGTTCGCCGCCGACACTTTCGCCGACTACAACCGGTGTGCCGGCATCGGTGACGGCTCGCCGGAGGGTCGCCAGTTCCGCTCGACCCAGTTCAACGGTATGCGCGGCTTCCCACAGCCAGGGTGCCCAGCTTTGAATGACCTCGTTGTGCATCCACGGCTGATTGAGTTCGTCCGTCTGGCCCTCGATGACGACGACCTGCGGATCTATCAGGCCGCGGTGTGGGGTAAGTGGGCGGGGGAAGTCAACTACGAACAGCCTTTGCACCAGGACGGCAACCACTCGCTCCTTCCTCCCCGAATGGAGCCTGGGTTCTGGCACCTGGAATCGTTCCTGTATCTATCCGACGTCGACAAGGACTGCGCCCCGCCTCGGCTTGTGCCGAGGAGCCGTTCAGCTGTCGCCTACGACGATCTTTACGAGCGTGAGGTCGTCGCCACGGGCCGCCGAGGGTCGCTCTTGACGTACCGCTCCGACGTTTGGCACCGCGGCACCAACTTCACCCGCTCCGACGCCTCCCGCTTCGTGCTCGTGGTTGCCTTCCGGCCGGCTCAGGCTGATTGGTTCGGCTATGACGCCTTCCCGCGGCTGGGCGGCGATGCCACCTTCCGCTCGTTTGCGGTCGGCAAGTCACCGGAGGAGCTGGCCTTGTTCGGTGTTCCCCGGCCTGGACACGCGTACTGGAACGAGGCGACGGTGGGCGCAATGGCCGCCCAGTACCCGGGGCTCGACGTCTCCCCATGGCGGGCGGCTTTGGATCGGACTCCGCCAGCAGGCTGAGAGGCTCGACTTAGCGTTCCAGGTCGCACCGCCATCGGAGGTGCCGGTCCCGTCACATATTGCCCTGACCTACGCGCAAAATGTCGATCATCAGTGCCCCGCCTCGTCGCCGACGCTCTCGGTAACGACGCTCGGGAGCGATGCTGCTCGAGCCGGCCGCCTGGTAACGATGGCTTGGCGTCAATCCGAGCTGACGCTTCTTACGAAATAGACGCCAACTCTGACTCGAAGAAATTTGGAACCGTCGCAGTGCACCCTGGAGGCGCACCCGCGTACACGTCTCCCGGTGGGCAGTAGAAGCCGTCATCGTCCTCACTGGTGACGTAGACCAGGGTTGATCCGTCCGCATGAGCCGTCTGCATGACCTGCTGCTCCTCGGCCAGCGTGGAGACGTCCCAAACGATCGTACCGACCTGATTGACAGAGTCGTCGTTGTTGCTCGAACCGGGTGGTCCAATGAATGCTGAGTACTGGTTCTCGAAGGCGATGACTGCGTCGTCGACGGCCGAGTTCGTAAGGAAGCTGGGGTCGAGGGGCTGAACGCCGGGATTGACGACCACAATGCCTCCCAAGTTGGTGTGCACGTAGGAGGTCAGGTTGGTGAAGAATGCCGCAGGAGAGCCGCCGAATCCTGGGGGCCGGTTGGCGCAACCATCGGCGCTCGACCCCGTCCACTTCAAGCCGGCACAAGCGGTGTCGAAGAAGATGCTGGTGACCGGCGCCTTTAGCTTGCCCGAACGAACCTGGTTGGTTCCATACTTGGACTTCCAGAGCGCTACGCCGGATTCGATGGCGGAGAGGGTGCGCGTGCCGTACCCGGTGGAGGTGTATCCCAGCACCGTCCAACCTGCCGCCTGCACCTGGCCGATGGCATAGAGGTAGTTGGTGTAATCCGAGCTGGAGAAGAACGAACCCGAACCGGGGCCGCTCGACGGGTTGGCGATGACATAACCCTTCCCAGCCGGAGGCGGGCTAGCCGCCAAGTCGGCCCAGATGCCCTGGAGCGTGCCGGGGGCGCTGAGCGGGTACTGATATGCGGGAACGATGAGGGCTGTTGTCTTGGATGCCGCTGGGGTGGCGCCGGCTGCTGGAGTGCTCTGAACCACGCTCAAGCCCGCTACCCCTATGGCGACCATCGCCACGGAACTTGCGACGTGGCCAGTTCGTCGCAGGGCGTGTCGGCAGTCGCCCAGTTTCACAGTGCCTCCATCTCAGGTCCGAGCTTGCTCGTGGCCAGACACCCCGAACAGCGTGTCCAACGATAGATGACACTGCTCAAGCGAAACTCAATGTCAACTCAACAGGCAGCCAACTCGGCGAGGGCCGGTCCTGTCACAAGGGCCGGTCCGGGGGTACCGGTGACCGCATCCCACCATGGCCGTTCCGAACGTGGTCGCGTGGAGCTGCCGGCGATTCGGGGTCATGCGCTCATGATCGACGACGTCGCGCAATCCCGGGCGGAGCGGTCGGGTCGCAATGACAGCTGGGTGGCCCGCCACCCTTGGGCCACCATCTCAACGCGGGTGATCCCACCTGGTACTACGGCCAAGAGTTAACCAGCCCGGGCAGGCCGATCTGGCAGTTGCGCGCGATCATGCCAGGGATTCGGCACCGCTTGCCTGAAGCAGCACGGAACGCTAATCCGACGAAAGGAAACCACCACCGAACCGGGGATAGTGGCACAGAAAGCGAGGAATTGAAGTCCTGCCTAGGCTGCCAGACATGACGTTCTCGCTTAGGTGGCAGCGGTTGGTCGTTATTGGTGGATTCCTCATCGTCGCAGTCGGGTGGATGGGATATACCGCACTCACCTGGCATACTGGCTCGGCGTCTGACGTGGCAACTCGATCGAACCTGCTCTTCGGCGTCGCAAGCGTCGTCGGTTATGCAATTTTCGCAGCAGCGTCGTGGTCTTGGTTCAGGTGGATCGAAATGTCCCGCGTGCCGCTGGCGGGGATGACACGAGTATTGAGGCTCTTCGCTCTCGGCAATCTTTGCCTGGCTGTTGGTGTGGCAGCGATCAGCTACTTCGAGTCCGACCAGGCGGTCACTCAGCCGTACAATGGTCGGACCATAATCGTGGCCGCTGTGTCCTACGGATTCGAGTTCTTCGGGTTCATGCTCGCCGCCATTGCCTTCTGGGGTGCATCATCAGTAGTAGGTGCTGTGCTCCCCAGTCCGTCGCTTCCCGAGGAGGGCTTGGCTCCCGCCTGATGCTCATTGCCCGAGGTCCAACCCCCGATCGGCAATGATGGACAAGGAGGCCATATGGATACGCAAGAGCCGGTGACCGAGTTGGGCCCGTTCAGCAGTCCACATGCCAGCCCCACGGCCTGGAAGCGAGGGCGCCGGGCCCTCGAAGACGCCGAGCTGTATTGGTTGTCCACGGTTCGTCCAGATGGACGACCGCACGTCACTCCACTCCTTGGCGTCTGGCTCGACGGTGCGTTGTACTTCTGCACTGGTTCGAACGAGCGCAAGGCGAAGAATCTGGCGCAGAACCCGGGTTGCGTCCTCACGACGGGATGCAACGACCTCAACGGTCTCGACGTCGTCGTCGAGGGGCACGCCCTGGCTGTGAGTGACGAGGTTGAGCGTCGGAACGTCGCCGACACCTTTGAGTCGAAGTATGGTCCGCATTTCGAAGCCCCTGACGGAACATGGGCGGAGCTCGGTGACGCGATTCGGGAAGGCAATGTCGTGTTGTATCGAGTCGTGCCCTCGGTGGCGTTCGGGTTCGGCAAAGGCGGTCCATACAGCCAGACCCGCTGGAGGTTCTCGTAAGTCGGGCTTCTCGGGCAGCAGCGGCGAAAGAGGTGCGATCCGGTAGATCGCCACTCGCCCAAGGGCAAGGTCCATCCGGGATCGGCCCAGCGCATACTGGAGCGGGCTTCTTGAAGATACGGTGCGGTGTGGCTCGCAGCGGGGACGAGGGGAAGGCCAAGGATTGGGAGGCGTCGGAGACTCACAACTGGGCCGCGGCGCAGCCGTACACCGCCCCGGCCTGGGCCGGTAAGGATCTCGACGAGCCTCCAGAGGCAGAGCCCCCGGTCGCCGGCAACCCCGCCGCCGCGGGCGACGAAAACGACGAATCCCTGGTCGCCTCCCACGTCGAGTTGGCCATGAAGATCCTGCAGCACCACCAAGTTCGGGCCGACCCAGACCAGCAAGACCATCACCTCCACTGCTTCGGTTCGGGCGACGCCGCGCTCTACGCCATCGAAGACGGCGTGAAGCGGCTCATCATCGGGCGGGGCGTGGGGCGCGACGGTGAAGGGTGCATCTACTGTTTAGTCGGCACGAGCTCCCCGGCCCTGCTCGCCACGCTCAATGCCGGCGAGGTGGCGCCGACCGAGGCGTTTGACGACGCCGCCGAGCTCACCCTCTGCAGCGTGTTCCAGGCTGACCACGCACCGCTGCGCCATTTTCGACTCACCGCACTCAATCGACCGGTCAGCAACGTCGTCCTGGTGCGCCACTACAAGAGGATTCGGGACGTCCCGGTCGAGTACCGCCCTGGTCAGCCATTTCTGCAATTCACCGACGAGTGACTCCAACGCCGGCCGACGAGCGGAGTCTCCCAGCCCGGATCTCGCTACCCTCGTGCCAGGTATGCGGGCGTCCCCGCACGTCGCGGACACGACATTGGAGGTGGTCATGGACACGTGGCAGGCGATCGACGAGGAGCGGTCGGCTCTGGCTGGCGACCTGGCAACGCTCGACGACAGCCAGTGGGACGTCCAATCGTTGTGCCGCGAGTGGAAGGTCCGGCACGTCGTGGGCCACCTGATCGGCGGGGCGGACGTGAGGATCGGCCCGTTTCTCACGGGGATGCTCAAGAGCGGCATGAGCTTCAACCGTTGCATGGCCCGTGAGGGCCTGGCGGTGGGATCGTCTTCCCCCGACGAACTCCGGGAGCAGTTCGGGAAGACGGTCGGGACGCGTCGCACGCCGCCGGGGACGAAGCCCGAGATCATGCTCACCGACCTCGTATGCCACGGCGAGGACATCCGTCGACCGACGGGTATGTTCAGGAGGGTGCCGGAATCCACCTTGAGAACGGTGGCCGAGACGGTGAAGCGCATAGGTTTCCCGCTCCACGCCAAGAGGCGCATTGCCGGTGTGCGCATAGAGGCCACCGACGTCGACTGGTCGGCGGGCGACGGTCCTTGCGTCGAGGGCCCTTTGGCGTCGCTGATCCTCGTCATGGCAGGACGCACAGCGCCGCTCGAGGCCCTGTCGGGCCCAGGAAAGCAGATGCTCCAGGCCCGCATGTAGCTGCGACGTCCGGCTCGGGTACCCGACTGGCAGGGGTACCAACCCGGCTGTTATCTGCCGGTGCGTTCGCGGTGTGCGCACCCCGGCCAGCAGCACGGCCGACGCTGGCCTTCCTCCAGCTCCTCCTTGGTCCGGCGAATGCGGCGATCTCGGGTCATCTGCTGCTTGGCATCCTCGACCCAGCAGATGAACTCGTTGCGGGCCAGAGGCGTGATGTCCTTCCAGGCGTCGAGTGCCATGGGGTTGGCGATCAGCGCCTTGCGCAGGTCTCCTGGGAGCTTGTGCACCACCCCACCGGGCACTCGCGGGCTGCTCACGGGGGCCACGGTAGCGGGTCGGAACGAGTCGCTGATACCGCTGATCTGGCTCGAGGGGCGCATAGCCCGAGTACAGGATGGCCAAGCCTGGGTCCGCCTCCAGCCAAGACCCCTCTCGCGACCGGCATATAGCGAGTGGCCCGTCCGGCCCATGAGTGGGCGAACCCGAGCAACTCGGGGCCCTTGTCGACGACGATCGATGCTAGCGGGAAAGCTGGACGCGGGAACGATCGCCCTTCCAGGTGTGGCTGCCCTGTCCCGGCCGACTCCGGGTTTCCGCAACGAGAGCGAGGAGTTCGTCCTGAGAGTCCAGTGGTACTCTCTCTCGTCCGAGGTCTCGTTCCGTCCTCGCATCGACCGGGTCCGGGGTCGACGTTGACTTTTCCTCTGATTCACCTTGAGTCCAGTCCTGTTCAGGACTGAGGGATTGCGGACCGGGGAGGCGTAACCGGCCGGGACGACCGAGGTAGAAACCCTGTCCAAAGCGGCAGCCAAGGCCACGCAACGTCTTGAATTCGCCTTCGGTTTCGATGCCTTCGGCGACGATGGCAGCCCCATATGCATCGAGGCCGAAGGCGAGCATGGCCCGTCCCAGGGCTCGACGCGCCGGATCGCAGTCGATGCCCCTAGTAAGTCCGATGTCGAGCTTGATTATGTCCGGATGGAGATTGAGGATGTGATGCAAGCTGGAAAATCCCGCACAGGCGTCATCAACTGCGAGCCGTAACCCGTGGGATCTCAGCTCATTGGCGGAGTTCTCAAACAGCTCGTAGTCGTCGATGCGGTCATGCTCGGTCAACTCGAGCACGACACGCTCAGCAGGAGCTTCCGCTACGAGGGCACGGAATTCAGAGGACATCATTGTGTCCGGTGAAGCGTTGAGCGACAGGTACAGGCCGGACGGGAGCTGCCTGAGTTGACCAAGTGCCAGACGAAGGGCCGCCATTTCCAGCTCGACGCCCAGACCGATCTCTCTGGCTTCGGCGAACCAGACATCGGGCGGACGATCGGACGACATCTCGAAGCGGGTCAGGGCCTCGGCTCCCGCGACCCCGCCAGTCCGCAGGTCGACGATCGGCTGGAATACGATCTCGAAGCCTTGGTTGGCGACGGTGTCACGGATCACCTTCTGCCGATGGTCCATCAGGCGCGCAGCTTCGACTCCCTCCCGTTCGGAAACTGGGCCATTGGGTGTCCAATGGTCGGACGCGCCCTTCCCCCGCTCACGTGCACGTGAGAGCCTTCCCTTACGGGTGAGGAAGAGGTCTCCACCACTAGTTCGCTGGGACAGTGCCATAGTGGACTTGGTTCAGCTCCGTTCGGCTCGGCAGCTCGTCAGAACGGGGATGGACGCGGCCCTGGGAACAACTCACCGCTTTGACTATCGACCCTTATCATCCGGCGCTTAAGCGCGAAATTGCTCTGGGTTAGTTGGAGGCGCCGATCTTCATGGGCAACCGATCGGAAAATGCCGGTGCTGTGCGCCGTGGCAGGGCCAGTCCGACCACCTTCATGCCCAGGCGGTATCACCGTGACCCGGTCGCCCTGTTTGGGGCTCTGAGCGCCCGCCACACGCCGTTCCTGCATGCGATCCCATGGTTTTCGCAACAGCACAACCCATCCGGTAACGCTCGACGAATCCCTTGAGAGGGTCCGCTGCTCGCCTCATGTGGGGATCAGCGGACGCCGATCTCCTGGCTCTCCGAAGAAGGCCAGCTTCAGGTGATCCAGGATCGACTGCCCGTTCACAGCAGTCGCGGCAAATGCATGCGGATTGCCGTCCTTATCCCGCACTGTCAGCTCGAACGGGCTTGGAGCGCTCTTGGCATAGTCAGACAATGCGATCATGCTCACCAAGACCCCAAATCCGTCTTTGGGGTCCTCTTTGAGGAGCACGTCCACGCCAGACGAACCTCCCAGCTCGACGTCGACTTCGTCCACTGCGTCTGGCAGCACAGGGTCCACCTCAACGAGGTCGGTCTCCTCCACGAGTCTCTGAGCGACCTCGTCGGGCACTCTGATGATTGGTCCCATGTCTCCTGCCTTCCGCATTCCCCGTTGGGCGAGAATGCTCTTTACCCCGCGCCGAACTCCCGTCAGGTAGGGCGTCCCACCTCGACTTCGACCTCATAAGACCAAAGCTCGCTGTGAGTGCCTACCGGAGGGGGAGCCTCCCCCTCATGTGACGCTCCTCGATGACCATGGGCGAAGGCCGGTGAGGCCACCCAGGCGTTGAAGGCCTCCTCGTCGCGCCACCTGGTCACCACGAGCCAGGTGAGCCGGTCGTCGATGGGGCGGAGTAGCTCGAAGCCCTCGAAGCCGTCGGCATTGTCGACGGCCCCAGCTCGGGCCGCGAACCTGCGGGCCAGCTCCTCGCCCCCGCCCTCGGGGACAGTGATGGCGTTGATGCGGATGACGGTCATGACCCCATCATCGCCCGGATTCGAGGGGATCGTCGACGGGGTTCACGACGGATTGCGTCTCGGTTCACTGATGGTCACCGTCCCCTGGGCCGCGCCCACTAGGCGGTCGCCATTGGTGGCGTCGATACGCACTACAGCGGTCCGCCTGGTGAGCGAGATGACTTCTGAGCGTGCCTCCAGGACACCGTCACGGATAGGGGCCAGGAAGTTGAGCTTCAGCTCGGTGGTTGCTGCCCACGCTCCGGGCGCTATGAGGGGGTAGAGCACAGCCCCGAGAACGTGGTCCATGAGGGCAGCCAAGACGCCACCATGGGCAGAGCCGAATGGATTGAGCAGCTCGGGACGGACTTCCAACTCGGCGGTCATGGTGCCGGGTCCGACATCGGTTACACGGATGTCGAGATACTCGGGAATCCCCGTCAAGGGCATGCTCAACACCATGGCCTGTGCGACCGCTGGGTCATAGGTGTCAAAGGACGGCCGAGAACTCTGTGAATCGGTCTGGTCCGACATGGGTACTTTCTATCGGTCAGCGGACTCAGACAGGAGCCCCGCCCAGGCGTAGGTCGGGTGCCGGTCCAGGTTGTGCCGCGCTCGGTCGTATCACCTTGTGGTCCTCGGGTCTGGGTGTCCTGCCTACAACTTCGGGAGGATGGCATTGGCGAGCTGCTCCTCGTCGGTCAACGACGGCGGCGCACCAGCAGGAGCGACGGCGATCCGGAGGTAGTAGTTGCCCTTGAGGACGCTCAACGAGGCATAGCCGTCGTAGTATGCCTGATCGCCATAGCCGCTGATGGGCTGGGCACTGACCTTGGATTTGTAGTCGTTGTACCAAGTCAAGGCGTCGGAGCCCTCAACCACGACGACCCGGACGGAATCAGCCTGGGACACGTTCGGGGTGGTAGGGGTGGGCGCCGACGGCCCGTAGAAGACGCAGGCGAGTCCGCCTTCGACGGTGGCGTTGCCGAGGACGCCCTGGGTCACAGACGTTCCGATGGCACTGGCTGCCTCGGCTTGGGTTACCACTGAGCAGGAGTTGAAGTTCGCGGTGCTGGCGGCGGTCGTCGTCGGAGCCGGTGACGTCGACGATGGCGACGCCGAAGGGCTGGTGGTCGTCGCCGCGCTCGTCGTCGTGGGTGGCGAGGAGGGGGACGAGCTACATGCCGCTAAGAGCGTGGCGACGGGAACGGCGACCGCGATCCCGATGAATCTGAGACGTAGCTTCGGATGCACTTTCATCAGACTCCCTTGGGCGGGCGGCGCGGGGCTAGTGGCCGCTAGGTTTCGACGAGTCGATTAGCGGTGAACTCCGCGGCGCGGGTCAAGTCACGGCGCAGGCTGTCGAGGGCGAACGACTCCAACTTGCCTCCCACTACCGGGACCGACGACTTCACCTCTCCGCTGAAAACGTGTACGGAGCCCGATCCAGTCGCTCGCAGTTCGGTCGGTCCTCCCATTGAAACCGGAGCGCCCTTGATATCGGCAGACCATATCCCTTCGCGGGAACCGTCCTCGCTGGCGGGCTCCCAGACGTAGGTCTGGATGACAGTCGTGCTGGCTGGGATCAGCCTCTTAGCGAAGCCGGGTAGCTCGACGCCAGTGCGCTGTCGGGTCACCACCTTCACGCCACCCTCAGGGGCGACCGTCTGCTCTACTAGCTCTGCGTCCTTGCCTCCAAGATGGGAAATGATCTGGAGCTGGAAGGGTCCACTGGATATCAGCGCGAACAGCTCTTCTGGTGCACGTTCGTAGTGAAACTCCTCGTGGATCGTCTTCACGCGCCTTGATTCTAGAAGATGCCAGGATGCTCAGCCGGGACAGAGTTGGCGCGTCTCGACCCATTCCGCACAGTCGGATCGTGGATGGCTGAATCGAGAGGCGGATGACCACCCCGCCATCGTGCCCGATGCCTCAGTACGCATAGCCGGTGTCATTGACGCTAGCATGGTCCAACTCGGAGGAAACGCTCTCTACGATCGGCACGCCGCCTCATTTGGGTGGCCACAGCGGTGCAGGCGACGTCGGGGGCGGGTGAGTCGATCGCAATCGCTCACGGGCCGATTGTGCCGGGCGCTCTCGCCGCGTGGATCCAAAAACACGGGGCGACCAGTGTGAGGGGAAAGTGAGGCCACCATTCCCGCCCGGGATGACCGAACGGGTGATAGTGGACCCGTCGACCAATGGCCATCTGCACGTGGGGCCGCGCGGGCAGGGGATGCGGTCGATGGTGCTGGAGTACCCGCGCGAGGACTAAGACGAGTTCCTCGTAGGCGGCTTTTCGCGAACGAATGGGGATCTATAAAGAAGGCCATCCAGGTGCAGGCCTCAGATCGTCAATGTACGGGTGAGTCGCTCGTGTCGGGCATCCCTTATTCCCGATCCAACGATTCGCGTCTGTGGCCCAGTACCCTCAAGCTCCAAGGAGGTGCCTAGTGGCCACTGGATTCCTCAAGCGGGGCATGAACTACCTCGGGCTTACGGAAGACGAGTATGACGACGACGTACGGCCCGTCCCCGAGGAACACCTTGACACGCTCCTCCACCCCTACGACTTGGGTGATGAGGAAGGACTCTTGCCCACCCGGCCGGTGCAGACGGTGACCCCACTGGAACGGACACAGAGTTCCCATGTGTTGGTCACCACTCGCAAGAGGCCTACGTACTCGACTTCACTGAGTCCCCATGTCGACGCCGTCACGCCCACCGAGTTCGCCGACGCCAAGCAGATCGCCGATGGCATCATGGCGGGTCAGCCGGTGATCGTGAACCTCCAGACGGCGGACCGTGAACTCAAGCGCCGCATCATCGACTTCTGCAGCGGGGTTGTCTGCGGGCTCGGTGGAGGCATGGAGCGCATCGCCAGGGATGTCTTCTTGATCACGCCATCAGACCAGGAACTCTCGGCGGACGAGCGTCGACGAGCCTGAGCATCGGATGCGCCCCGATTAGGTTGTCATGTGAGACTCTGGGATTGTTCGAGCGTGACATGGAGAGCAGCGTTGAACGGGCACTCTGGGTTCTTGGGCACGATCTCGCTGGCCTTGCTGGTGACCGGGTGTTCGACGGCTCATTCCGACACCCCGGTGCGTTCCGCGACCCCCCTCAGGTACTACGTCTCGATCGGAGACTCCTACTCGGTGGGCTACCAGCCCTCACCCACACCGGGTGCTACCGCCGGGTACACCGCCTACGTCGCTCAGAAGGAGAACCTGAAGCTGGAGAGCTTCGGTTGCAGCGGGGCCACCACGGCTTCGATCCTCCACACCAACGGGTGCACGGCTCCCTATGGACCGGGTGCGGCCACGGACTCGGTGCCCTACGCGAGCATGTCTCAGGCGGTCGCCGCCGAGGCGTTCATCAGGGCACACAAAGGGTCCATCGGCCTCGTCACGGTGTCCATCGGCGGCAACGACATCACCTCGTGTGTCACGGCCGCAAACCCCGTCTCCTGCGTGATCACCGCTCTGGGCACCATAAAAGCCAACGTCACCGTCCTGGCCCGCGGGCTGCGCTCGGCCGCCGGTGCCGGGGTGCCCATCATCGGGCTCACCTACCCAGATGTGTTCCTCGGGCTGTGGGTCTACCCTCCGGGCAAGACCGACCGCGATCTGGCCACGCTGTCGGTGACCGCCTTCCAGAGCCTCTTCAACCCGGCCCTCAAAACCGCCTACACCGGGGCAGGAGGCACGTTCCTAGACATCACGGCGGCCACCGGCGCATACACCGCACTGACCAACCTGACCACCTTCGCGCCCTACGGGACGATCCCCAAGGCAGTGGCCGAGGTATGCATGCTCACCTGGTACTGCTCTCAGGGTCACATCCACGCCAACACGGCCGGCTACACCTTCATCGGCCAGCAGATCGCTACCGAGTACGCCAAGGTGTCACACTCCTAAGGTCTGCTGATCGCAACTGCTTACGCCTTCCAGGCCCCCGACAGCGAATAGCCGCCACTCCTCCTGAGCAAGGCGGGAGCCATCCGAATATGGTGGGCAGGCCTATCTCACGAGGAGGCCTCATGCCGAAGTATCTACTTGAAGTGAGCTACACCCTTGACGGGATCAAGGGAGTCAAGTCCGAGGGGGGCTCGGCCCGGGTCGCGGCGGCCACCCAGGCGATCGAGGGCCTCGGTGGGAAGATCGAGTCCTTCTACTTCGCCTTCGGTGACACTGATGTCTACGTCGTGGCCGATTACCCTGACAATGTCTCCGTTGCTGCGGCGGCGCTAACCGTGAGCGCTGGGGGTGGAGCCAAGGTGCAGACCGTGGTGCTCCTCACACCTGCAGAGGTGGATGCCGCTGCGGCCAAGAAGACGACCTACCGTCCCCCGGGAGGCTGACGACTCTGGCTCCCGGGGGACGGCTTCCTGCCAGACGTCGACCGGTACCCGCACGTAGAGGATGGTTGATGCCAACGGAGTGGATCAGCCCCTGAATCGTGTCGCCTCGTCCGAACCCCCCGTGGCGTCGCCAGGGCTGTAGGAGTGAGCGCCGGTACCGGCGAGGCTCCCGCGGTCCACGATCAGGTACTCCTCCCTGATGGGGCGCTCATCGAACCAACACTCCAGGATCTCGCGCACGCCTGCCGCATAGCGAGCCTGAGCGGACAGCGAGGTGCCCGAGATGTGCGGCGTCATGCCGTGGTGGGGCATGGTGCGCCAGGGGTGGTCCCGCGGTGCAGGTTGGGGGAACCAGACGTCGCCCGCATACCCGGCAAGTTGCCCACTAGCGAGAGCCCGAGCAATGGCGTCTCGATCGCAAATCTTGCCGCGAGCGGTGTTGACGATGTAGGCGCCGCGCTTCATGCGAGCGATGAGGACATCGTCGAACATACCCTCGGTTTCTGGATGAAGCGGCGTATTGATGGTGACGACGTCGCACATCTCCACCAGCGACACTGCCGTGGTGTGATAGGTGAGTCCTAGCTCGCGTTCCAGCTCCTCGGGCAATCGGTAGCGGTCGGTGTAGTGGAGGTCCACGTCAAAGGGCTTGAGACGCCGAAGTACAGCGGTGCCGATCCGACCAGCGCCCACCGTGCCGACGACCATGGCCTCAAGGTCGTATGAACGCTCCACGCAGTCGGCGATGTTCCACCCACCATCGACCACCCATTGGTAGGAAGGGATGTAGTTTCGCACCAGCGCCAGGATCATCATCACGACATGCTCGGAGACGCTAATGCTGTTGCTGTAGGTCACCTCGGCGACAGTGATGCCATGCTCCATGGCTGCTTGGAGGTCGACGTGGTCGGACCCGATGCCAGCGGTCACTGCGAGCTTCAGGCGGGATGCCCTGGCGATGCGCTCGGCGGTCAGATAGGCGGGCCAAAACGGCTGGGAGATCACGACGTCGGCGTCTACTAACTCGCGCTCGAAAACCGAATCGGGTCCATCTTTCTCTGAGGTCACCACCAACGTGTGGCCTTGATTCTCAAGGAACCGGCGCAGGCCCAGCCCGCCCGACACGCTGCCCAGGAGCTGACCCGGCGTGAAATCGATGGCTCTGGGTGACGGCACTGTCTGGCCCCCTGGGTAGTACTCCACCGTGGGGATTTCATCGCGAGGGTAGGTCGTCGGGTAGCCGTCGACGGGGTCCTCATATAGAACGCAGACAATCTTCGCCATTTCTTTTCCTTCGTTCGTTCAGATCAAGGAAATGCAAACTCGCCAGGACTGAGATATCAACTCAGAGTTCAGACCCTATTCGCTGTGGTTGGCTCGGGCCGTTTTCTCTGAGGGGCGCTCCGACCCCGGGTGGAACGCTGCTAACCGGGCATCGGCGGCCTTGACCCGTTGGCGGAGTTTGGTGACGGTCTGCGGGTTCCTCTTTGCGGGAGTCTCTCCACGAGGAGTCCGGGCCTGGAGGAGCGCACTCCGGTACGCCCGGTGTGCGGCTCGGCCCTCGGCCAGGGCTCGCGCATGCTCGGTCATCGTCACCAGCATGATGGGGGCTGTGACGCACCGGTGGGATAGGTATCCGGCGCGAATACAGTGCGGACTGGACCCCCGGCGGCGGGCGCCGGAGGGCGCCCTTCCAGGTCCGGTCAGACGAATACACGATGCGATCGGTATCCCCTGCGGGGGAGCTTCGACTCCTCGCCCGCGGACCTAACCTGTCGACGGGACCCGCAATCTTGTGCACTGGGGTGGAGTGCACCTGTGGGCTCTCTCTCAAAGAGCTAGGAGCGCTCAAGCTACCGAGTCAATGTTCCGCGGCGTTAGCCAACCCGGAAGGAGATGGGTGTCGACACCACCTGACCGGCGGTATCATAGAAGACCAGTGAGCAAGCAGCCCTAATCGCTCTCTCCGCGGCCGTCGGAGGACACGGATAGTTGTGCGCATCAGCCCTCGGATGATTGCCACTTGAATCACTATGGACACAGCGTCCGAGGACTTGCGACATCCCACAAGGAGGTCCCACCTTGTCGCCACCGCGGACCTTGAAGCCAGATGACAAAACCCCGGCCGCAGACGTCGAAACAATCTGCTTCAGCGAGGGTGGGCTGCATCCCACGGGAAGCGAACGGTCGAAAGGCGGGCCAACCGGGACTGTGGGCTCCCCGGGGGTGTCATTGCACTCCAGGACGTAGCCGTACGCGTGATTGGCTAGACCGGTGCCCGTGACCGTGACGACCTGCCTCGGAACCAGACCGGTAGCTGGGATCACATTCAACCTCCCGTTTGCACCAGCGGGGGCGATGGGCAGGAACACAGCAATCCCCATGAAAAGCGCGATAGCAAGCGCAATCCGGACGTAGAGAGAAGAGCACCGCACCCTCGCCCGACGGGTTGTCATCGAGTCAGGCCGTACCGATGCGGAGGTGGCGGAGGGCTTGTCGTGGCCAAGCTGGCGTTTCCATCACTCGTAAAGGCTAGGCCCTTGTGGACGTCAGTCATCTGCTTCGACCCCCACCAGACCCGTTCGTACCCCAGAGGTTATCGGCAGGATCACAGCCGTGCGGTTCGGTGCCAGAATCAGATCTAGCTGTTGAACTGGCCCTTCCAGGCTGCATCTGGACTGGTACCAGCCTGGCCTGACGCCCTCAGACCGGTCGAGATCACGTGACGAGGGTGGGCGAAAGAGGGGTGACGCATGGTCCGCCGCTGCCGCATTCGCGGACCGGCCTCCCGATTCGACCCACGCGCAATCGCTCGGCGACGCGGATACCGAGCGGTCGCCAATCGGCCCAGTTACCCGATTCCGGTGCAATCTATCGGACACTGGGGAAGATACCCGGAGCGCATAGCGTCAATCATGCGCTATCGGAGCCCGTCCCGACCCTGAGCATAACTCGACCGGGAACCCCACCTTTCGACTGGTGTGTCAACCAGAGACGGCGAACAGTTTCCAGGTGCCCGGTACGCCCTTAAGTTCGTGCTCACCTTGCTCCTCGAACTCGATGCCGGAACCGGCGACGAGATCGACTACGGTCCGCGAAACCAGAACTTCACCGGGTCCCGCGACGGCTGACACTCTCGCGCCGATGTGGACAGCGATTCCTCCGATGCCGTCGCCAATGAGTTCGACTTCGCCGGTGTGTATACCCGCTCGCGTCTCGATACCCAGATTGTGGACGTACCGGCAAATCTCACGGGCGCAACGGATGGCGCGGGCCGGTCCGTCGAAGGTGGCCAAGAATCCATCGCCTGCGGTGTCGATCTCTCTTCCTCGGAACCGGTCGAGCTGGCTGCGGACGACGCGATGATGCTCCTCGAGCAAGACATGCCACCGGTGATCGCCAAGCTCGACTGCCCGCTTTGTCGAACCGACGATGTCGGTGAACATGACTGTGGCCAGCACTCGATCGCTCTCTGGCGCTGATCTCCGTCCAGTCAGGAACTGTTCGATCTCACCGACCACAGCCTCAGCATCCTGCTCCCAGGGGAAGTGATCAGTCCCCTCCAGTTCAACGAGCTTTGCACCGGGGATCTTGGCGGCTGCGTACCGGCCGTAGTTGACGTTGACCCAGATCTCGTCGGCCCGATGGAGGACCAGAGTCGGGACCTGGATCGTGGGCAGCACCGGCCTGATATCGATCTTTGTATTCACCCGCAGCAGCGTCGCGGCAATCGCCGGGCTAGCTGCAGCACGGTAGTAGCGGCCGTACCACTCTTTGGCGGGCTGATTGCCGGTGAGGCTGGGAGTAACGAGCTCGACGCCGCTGCCTTCGGGAGTCCCCCAGGTCTCCTCCATGGCGAACCTCAGGAACTCCCAGACCTCCTCGGACCAAGCCCATGGACACTCATCGTCGGCGATACCGACGATGAACGGACTGAACATCACGAGCGCCAGCGTTCGTCCTGGATAGGTCGCCGCGAAGACGGAACAGGTAGCCCCGCCTTCTGAGGTGCCGAAGAGAACCGCCCGCTCGGAACCCACCGAGTCCATGACAGCTCGAATGTCGTCCATCCGGTCCTCGATTGTGGGTACGCCAGTCATCGGGTCGGAAAGACCAGTTCCTCGTTTGTCGAACAGAAGCAACCTGCCGAGGGAAGACAGGCGTTCATAGAAACGCTCGATCGTCGAATTTTCCCAGGACAGTTCTATGTGAGAGCACCAACTGTTGGCAAAAACGATGTCGATCGGACCTTCTCCGACTACCTGGTATGCCACATGAACGCCGTCATGTGTCTTGGCGTAGTGCGTTTCAGGGGCCTCGATCACGGGTCCAGTCTGGCAAAGAACGAACGGCCCAGTGAGGTCTGGAGAGGCGACCGGGGATCTCCTGCTTCCGAGCGCCAGACCGGATGACGTATACCGCCCGGACCTGCCGGTTGTGTGCGCCCTGACGGGGCCCGCTATACCACCTTCAGGCCGGTCGGGAACACCCGGGATCGGAGCGCCCGAAGACGACCACTGACCGCTCGACAATGGGTTCTGTGCACCCTGACAGGGTCAAGCTCCCAACCAGGGACGGGTCGAGAACACCCAGATCTACGAGGGCACCAACCAGATCCAGCGCGTGGTGATCGCGAAGAGACTGCTCGGATAGGGTTTCTCCGGAAGGTCCGAGTTTAGCTCGGGGGTGAATTCCAACGAATATCACTACTTTATCGCGTCTATGACAATCTTCGTTGGTGCGTAACCGTGCCACAAACGGGGGGGGGTCAGGGTGACGTCCGCCACTGTCCGGAGGCCATGATCGAGCATCAACTGACGCATCCCACAAAATGAGGCTGCCAAAGGTCGTAAACCCCAAGACCGCAACGGGAGGGCTGTCAATGGTCGGCCCAGAGGCCGTTCGGAAGGGTCGCCTTGACGGTCCGGTCATGGTCACCGGGATGCCAGGCGTTGGAGGCGGCGGCGTCGGCTCCTGGCCGCCGCTCTCCGCTTGCGCGTTACCGGATGGCGCGGGCACAGCCAGCAGATCACCGGACCCCGCCCTCGAGGTCAAGCAGTTCCGCCCTTCCAGCCCGCAGCAAAACGGGTGAAATGCGCTGTGCTGACACTAGGTTTGGACGGTCGTCACAAGTCCGCCGCTAATAAGAGGAGAGGACGCGTTATGGAGGTCATCAACCTGGGTGCAGCAGACGGGCTGCCGCCAGTGCCATGGGAAACTATCATCGAACAGTTAGACGCCAGATCGTCGCCGGCACCGGGCGCGCACAACGCACGCACGACATGGCTGGCGACGATCAACGAGGACGGGAGCCCCCAGGTGACCGCAGTCGGCGCTATCTGGCTGGACGGCACCTTTTGGTTCCAGACTGGAGCCGATACCCGAAAGGCCCGCAACGTCAAGCGCGATCAGCGCTGTTCGATCGCTGTGTCGATCCGAGGCGCTGACGTAGTCTTCGAGGGAGTCGCAGCTCGTATCACCGACTCCGGCACCTTGGCGCGCATCGCTAAGGCGTGGGCGGACAATGGCTGGCCGGCGGCGCTTCACGACGAAGGCGCCGGCATCACTGCACCGTTCAACGCACCTTCGCAAGGACCGCCGCCCTGGAACGTGTATAGGATCGAGCCGCGTTCAGTGACCGTGGTCTTGGGCACGGAGCCGGGTGGCCTAACGCGCTTCAAGTTCTAACGTTGGAGGGTCTCGTCCAAGCTACTGCGTGCCACGAACGGTCCTGCACCAGGGAACGGGCTGACACCGTTCTGTATGTGCCGGAGTCGCCTGAGGTCCAACCCGGTGGCAAGGGGCCTCATGGCACCCGATAATCGGTGTG